>NZ_JAHWGU010000019.1 GCF_020873875.1 Actinoplanes sp. DH11 | reverse complement strand
GTCGCGGTCGAACTCAACGGCCGCCCACGCAAAACGCTCGGCTGGGACACCCCAGCCGAGCGCTTCGCTAAACTCCTGGCCGAAACCAGTTAATCAACCTGTGTTGCAACGACCCCTGGAATCCGCCATCCCGTCCGGGCCGTCTCATGCCGTGCTGGTGATCAGCGGACGCCGATCTCCGCGCGGATCTCCGCCGGAAGGCCGGCCGGGGCGGCCGAACGCTTCGTGGCGGCCGCGCCCGCCGCGGCCGGAACCGGCTGCGGGACCGGGTCGCACTGCGCGTCGGACCGGTTGCCGCGGACGCGCTTCGGCAGCTCGCCGGTGGCCAGGTAGTCCGCGATGATGTTGTCGGTGCACGCGATCCCGTTCAGCGAACCGGAGTGCGTGGTGCCGCCGACACCCTCGACCAGGACCGACTTCGGGAACCGCTCACGGACCTCGAGCGCCCCGGAGTACGGGGTGGCGGCGTCCTTGGTCTCGGCGATCATCAGCACCGCCGGGGCCTTCTTGCCGTTGATCTCGACCGGCTTTCCCGGCTTGGCACCCCAGTTGATGCAGGGCGCGTTGTACCAGGCGTTGTTCCAGGCCATGAACGGGTGCTTGGCGTAGATCTTCCAGTTGTCCCGCTGCCACTTCGACCAGTTCGTCGGCCACTTGACGTCGGAACACTGGACGGCGAGATACATCGCGTAGCCGTTGTCGGAGCCCGCGGCGCCCGGCTCGGGGTACTGCTCGAGCAGCAGCGACGGGTCCTTGTCGTTGACCCAGGCGGCGAACGCCTCGGTCGTGGCCTCCCAGCCGAAGACGTAGTAACCGGCCGAGACGAAGATGTCGTTCCACTCGTCCGGGCCGATCTTGCCGGCGGCCGGCTTCTTGATCAGCGAGTACAGGGTCGAGTAGTACTTCTGCTTGACCGACTTCGCGGTCGTGCCCAGGTGGTAGACCGCGTCGTACTTGGCGACCCACGCGAAGTAGACGTCCATGTTCTTGTCGAACTGGATGTCCTGGTCGAGGTTCGCGTCGTACCAGACCCGCTCCGGGTTCACCACGCCGTCGAAGACGAACTTGCGCACCTTGTCCGGGTGCAGCGTGGCGTAGACCTGGCCGAGGTACGTGCCGTACGAGAAGCCGTAGAAGTTGATCTTCTTTTGGCCGAGCGCCTTCCGCAGGCTCTCCATGTCGGCGATCGTGTCGGTGGTCTTGACGTGGTCGAGCAGCGGACCGCCGGCTTTGTCACACGCCTTGGCGTAGCCCTTGGCCTTGGCCAGCCACGTCTTCTCCAGCTGCCGGGTCACCGGCACGTAGAACGGCCGGTTGTAGCCGGCGTAGTCCGGGTCGCAGGTCAGCGCCGGCACGCTGGAGCCGACGCCGCGCGGGTCGAAGCCGATCCAGTCGAAGTAGCTGCCCGCGTTGTCCGGGACGTACCCGCCGAGGACCGACAGGGTGAGCCCGGAACCGCCGGGGCCACCCGGATTGGTGAGCATGACGCCCTGGTACTGGTCCGCACTGGACGTGTGCTTGATCCGGGAGACCGCAAGCTTGATCTTGGTGCCGTTCGGCTTCGCGTAGTCCATCGGCACCACGAGGAAACCGCACTGCGCGCCGCGCGCGTTGAGACCCGCGCTCGCACAGGTTCCCCAGTCGATGGGTGGCGGGGTGTAGCCCGGCTCCTTGCCGTGTGCGGATGCCGAGGACGGGATCACGCCGGCTCCGATCAGGAGCGCGACGGACGCGGCGACGGTTGCCGCCAGGAATTTACGCATCCCATGCCTTCCGAATTCGAGCCACAGTGGTCGCCGTGGCTCCGGGGCGATCATGGCACTCTAAACATCCAGGCATGGACATGTGCAGCTCAGGCAACATCGAATTTACGATTGCGATTCGGAAACGGCGATAGGTATCGATTAGTATGACGGTCTGAGCTGCGGGTTCTGCGATGCTCCTCGATATGTTTCCGATTCCCCTCGCCGGTCTGCTGATCACCGGTCTGCTGACCGCCCCGGTACAGGCCACAGCCGCCGCACCGGACATCTCGCTCACCAACGTCAAAGGTCACCTGACCCAGCTCCAGAACATCGCCACCGCCAACGGCGGCAACCGGGCACACGGCCGGCCCGGCTACCTCGCCTCCGTCACCTACGCGAAGAACCTGCTCGACGCCGCCGGCTTCACCACGACACAACAGTCGTTCACGTACGGCGGCGCCACCGGGTACAACCTGATCGCCGACTGGCCCGGCGGCAACACCGGCGACACCCTGATGATCGGCGGGCACCTCGACAGCGTCACCGCGGGACCCGGCATCAACGACAACGGATCCGGCTCCGCCGCCATCCTCGAAGTGGCCCTGCAGGTCGCGCGGACCGGCTTCCAGCCCGACCGGCACCTGCGCTTCGCCTGGTGGGGCGCCGAAGAACTCGGCCTGCGCGGATCCAACGCGTACGTCAACTCGCTCACCGCGGCCCAGCGCTCGGCGATCACCGGCTACCTGAACTTCGACATGGTGGGCTCGCCCAACCCCGGCTACTTCCTCTACGACGGCGACAACTCCGACGGCACCGGCGCCGGACCCGGGCCCGCCGGATCCGCGCGCATCGAACAGACCCTCGCCGCCTACTTCACGTCGATCGGCGTACCCACCCGCGGCACCGACTTCGACGGACGCAGCGACTACGGCCCGTTCATCGCGGCCGGCATCCCGGCCGGCGGCATCTTCACCGGCGCCGAACAGAGCAAGACGTCGGCGCAGGTCGCACTCTGGGGCGGCACCACCGGCCGCTTCGACCCCTGCTACCACGCGGCCTGCGACACCATCAGCAACATCAACGACACCGCGCTGGACCGGAACTCGGACGCCATCGCGTACACGGTGTGGACCCTCGCCGGCGCCGGCACCCCGCCCGGCACCACGGTCTGGTCCGACGACCTGGAAACCGCCACCACCTGGACCCGCGGCACCGCCGACACCGCCACCTCCGGCCTGCTCGAACGCGGCAACCCGGCCGCGACCACCAGCTCCGGCGTCGCCACCCAGCTCAACGCGGCCGCCGGTGGCAGCTACGCTCTGATCACCGGGGCCACGGCGGGCGCGAGCGCGGGCGCCAACGACCTGGACGGCGGCGTCACCTCGCTGCTCTCCCCCACGATCACCCTGCCGGCCTCGGGGACGCTGACGCTGTCCCTGTCCTGGTACCTCGCCCACCTGAACAACGCGACGACCGCCGACTACCTGCGGGTCCGCGTCGTCTCCGGCGCCACCACCACGACAGTGCTGAACCAGGCGGGCGCGGCGTCGAACCGGGCGGCGGCCTGGACGACCGCGTCGGCGAACCTGTCCGGGTACGCGGGCCAGACGATCCGCCTCCAGATCGAGGCGGCGGACGCCGGCACAGCCTCCCTCGTCGAGGCGGCCGTGGACTCCCTCGCCATCACCCGTTCCTGACCGCTCCCCCTTCCGCCACCGCTCCGCCTCCACAGGGCTGCGCCCCCCAGATCTCGTTCCGCCGGGGCCGGCCGCCGGATTCGCCCCGCGGCCGGTTTCCCCCGGCGGCCGGATTCGCCCCGCAGCCGGATTCGCCCCGCGGCCGGTTTCGCCCCGCGGCCGGTTTCGCCCCGCGGCCGGTTTGGCCCCGCGGCCGGGTTCGCCGGTTTGCCCGGCGGCCGGGTTCGCCGGTTTGCCCGGCGGCCGGGTCGTGGCCGGCGGCGAGCCGTTGTTCGTGGTCGCCGGAAAGCGGTTTCCAGCGACCACAACCCCGTGCCGGTCCCGTTTGTGGTGCCGCGAAGCCCTCCGACCGCCGCACCCCCGCCGGCCGCCAAGCCGATACCACGTGCCCTTTCCAGGCGTCGGCCGTGCCGTCCATAGCGAGATGTTGATCTGCTAGCGCTACGAAATCGCTGTGATCAAGGGGTCGAAACCGCGATTTCGTAGCGCTAGCAGATCAACACCGCCGCACCCCTTTTCCCTGCGGCGCGCACTCGCCCAGCGGCGCGTCGACACCCTGCCCGCCGTGGTCAGCATCCGAGCCCTCTACGCGCACAACGTGGAACGTTCGCATCCGCCGCTCGGCAGAGCATGGCGACACCCCCGCATGCCCGTGAACGGTCGGCTGTCACTCACGGCTGCTCGATTCACTTTCGGGCAGCCGTAAGTGACAGCCGGGCGGGTGGCTGTCACCCACGGCTGCCGAACCCGCGCTGAAGCAACCATGAGCGACAGCGCGATGGGGGTGGCTGTCACCCACGGCTGCCGAACCCGCGCTGAAGCAACCATGAGTGACAGCCCGATGGGGTGGCGCGGCCGGTAGGGCTCAGGCTGAGCGCTGTCGGGCCGATCGGGAACAACAGCCCGGTCGGAAAGGACGCTCGATCATGACGCAGCCCTCGGGGGCGGCCGCGGGGTGGTACGCGGACCCGTACGGCCTGCCCGCCCTCCGCTGGTGGGACGGCCGCGAGTGGACCTCGCACATCCAGCCCGGAGCCACACCCACGCCGCCGGCCGCGCCTCTACCGTTCGCGTTCCCCGCCGCCGGGCCGACCGGCGACCCGGTCCCCGGAACACACACCAGCAGGCCGACCGGCGGCCCAGTACCGGAAGCACACACCACCGGGCCGGTGGCCGACCGGCAGCCATGGCCGGACGCGACCGGACCGGGATCGACGAGGGCTGGGGCTACCCCACCGGGCGGGGGTTCGCGAATGGGCGCGCACCCGGGCGGCGGCGATCCGTTTCGGGAGTCTGCTGCCGGCCGCGACGGCGGGGCGGCCGGTCCGGGTGAGCTGGTGGCGCCGTCGATCACGGCGCCGTCGGTAGCCGCGTTCGCCCCACCGGGCGGCTACACCATGCAGCCGGTTGACGCCGTGTCGGAGCAGCTGGGGTACACCACTCCGGCCACGCCCGAACCCCCACCGCCCGCCGCCACGGCACCGCGGAACCGGGCCGTGATCGTCGGCGCCATCAGCCTGGTGATCAACCCGCTGCTGCTCTGCTCGGTCTTCGCGATCATGTTGGGGATCCGGGACCTTTCCCGATCCCGCCGGATCGGCACGCTGGCGATCACCCTCGGCGTCGCGGGAGTGCTCACCCACATCGCGATGGCGGCTCTGCTGATGCATCTGCCGTGAACGCTACGACGTCCACCATGAACCTTCGCCACCTGACGGGAAGATATTCGAGTCGGGCATATGGCTGAAATCAGACGCTCCTTGCCGTCGGCCGGAACGCTCACCCGGTGACCCACCGTAAGCGGTGGCGGTGAGCGGTGGCGGTGGCGGTGAGCGGTGGCGGTGAGCGGTGGCGGCCGGCGGTCAGCGGCCGGCGGTCGGCGGTCAGCGGCCGGCGGCCGGCGGCCGGCGGCCGGCGGTCAGCGGTCAGCGGTCAGCGGTCAGCGGCCGGCGGCCGGCGGTCGGCGGTCGCGATGGGAAGCCGGTTCCGGTGGGCAAAGTGACTGATCACGGACAGGGGGGTGCGCCGCGCCTGCTGGGTCACTAACGTGGCGCCCACCATCCCGGGCGGGATGTGCCGATCTTGGCGAAAGGCGCACTCGTGTCTCAAAGTCACGCGGCACCGGCGCGCCGTGGGCGCCGCGACCGGGCCATCGCGCTGGGCGCCGGATTGCTCCTGGCGCTGTTGCTGCTGTTCGTTCTGCTCGCCACCTGCGACAACAACGGGGATGACACCGCCCAGCCGGGTCCGGGAGTCGGCACGTCGGAGCCGGGCGGGAACCCGGCGCCGAGCGACGGCGCGGGCGGACCGGGCGGGGTAAGCCCCGACCCGGGCACCAGCGTGCCCGGCGACGGCGGCAACAACGGCAGCGCCAACCCCGGCGGCGCCGACGGCAGCGCCGATCCGGGCGGGGGCAACGGCAGCGCCGGCCCGGGCGACGGCAACAACGGGGGCGCCAACCCGGACGGCGACGGCGGGAACAACGGCGACGGCGACGGCGGGAACGACGGCAACGGGAGTGGCGGGGACGACGGCGGGACCGGCGATGGGGATGGGGACGAGACCACCGCGCCCACGCCCAAGGGCGGCGTCGACGCGGGTGGGGGCAGCGGCATGGCTGACACGCGCGTACCGCTGCTGGTGATCGGCGTGTTCCTGTTGCTGGCGGCGGGCGGCCTGGGGACGTACGCGGTCAGCCGGCGCCCGCACGCCTGACATGCCGCACATCCGCGACCGCCGCGCTGCCGGGCTGGCGGCACTGTTCGCGGTGCTGGGAGTGACGAGCACCGCGATGGGCCTGCGTGCGGAGGTGGGGGCGCCGCCACCGGTGGCGGCCGGGACAGAGGCCGCCGGCGGCCGGCACGCCGGAGACACCGGCGCGGCCGGGGACGGGCAGACCGGCGACAAAGACGGTGCTGGAAACGGTCGGACCGGCGAGAAGGACGTGGCCGGAAACGGACCGGCCGGCGGGACGGACGCGGGCGGCGGCGAACAAGCCGGCGACACCAAGGCGACCGGCGGCGGCACCAAAGCGACCGGCAGCGGAACCGAAGCGGCTGGCGGTGGCACCAAGGCGGCCGGCGGCGGCACCGATGAGGCCGGGCGCGGGCCGGGGCAGGCCGGGGCCGGGCAGAGCCGGGACGGCCGGGGGGACGAGGTCTCGGACGATGCGCTGCCGGCGCCGCCGCGGGCTCGGGCCACCACGAGGCCGGCGTCCGGGATGCGGCGTTCGGAGCCGCGGCGCCTGGAGATTCCGGCGATCGGTCTGCGGACTCCGCTCGCCGCGGTGGGGTTGCACGACGACGGCACCCTTGAGGTTCCGCCGTTGCGGGCGGACGCCCCGGCCGGGTGGTACCGGCACTCGGTCACGCCGGGCGAGGCCGGCGCCGCGGTCATTATCGGTCATGTGGACACGGCTCGCGAAGGACCGGCGGTCTTCTTCCGGCTGCGGGAGCTCGGTCTGGGCGACACCGTCGGGGTACGCCGCGCCGACGGCACCGTGGCCGAGTTCGAGGTGTACCGCGTCGCCTCGTACCCGAAGGACGCCTTCCCGTCGGGCGAGGTGTACGGGTCGGTGGATCGTGCCGAGCTCCGCCTCATCACGTGCGGTGGCAGTTTCGACCGGAAGCAGCGCACTTATCGGGACAACGTCGTGGTGTTCGCCGCACCCCGCCGCAAGGGCTGATCCGGGGCGCCGGGAACGGTTGCGGAACCGGTTTCAGAGCTTCCAGGTTCCGGAACCCGGGTGTCTCGTCCAGGTCCACCCCGGTATGCCGGATCGAGGCGCTTGACATGGAGCTTCGGCGATTGCTTCTGTGACCGGGATCATTGCGATCTTGTTTCGGAAGGGATCCCTCCGCATGACGAGACTCCTCCTGCTGCGTAGCGGGCGACGGTCGTTACGCCGTACCTCTGCTGTGGTGTTCGCGGTGGCACTGGCCGCCTCCGTGGCGCCCAGCCCGGCCACCGCCTCGCCCGCGTCCGCCGCGGCCAAAGCACCGAACCTCGGCGGCAACGTCACCGTCTTCGACCCGAGCATGCCGGTCGGCGAGATCCAGGCGACGCTGGACGCGACGTACGCCAAGCAGGTCAACAACGAGATGGGTACGGAGCGGTACGCGTACCTTTTCAAGCCCGGCACCTATGGCACCGCCGACCAGCCGCTCCAGATCAAGGTCGGCTACTACACCGAGATCACCGGTCTGGGGGCGAACCCTGGTGACGTGGTGATCAACGGCAAGGTCGAGGCCTACAACCGTTGCCTGAGCGACGACCCGGCCAACCCGAACTGCATCGCACTCGTCAACTTCTGGCGCACCGTCTCGAACCTGACCGTGAACGTCAACGGCAAGGGCCAGGACGGCTGCCGCGCCGGGGCGAACTTCTGGGCGGTCTCGCAGGCCGTGTCGCTGCGCCGCGTCGAGTTCACCGGCGGGCCGCTGACGCTTATGGACTACTGCACCGCCGGTCCGCAGTACGCCAGCGGCGGCTTCATCGCGAACTCCAAGCTGCCGGCCACCACCAACGGCTCGCAGCAGCAGTGGCTGACCCGTAACAGCCAGGTCGAGAGCTGGTCGAACGCGGTCTGGAACCAGGTGTTCGCCGGGGTCGAGGGCGCGCCGGACGACTCGGCGTTCCCGAACCCGCCGTACACCACGCTGGACACCACCCCGGTCAGCCGGGAGAAGCCGTACCTGTACGTCGACGGCCAGGGCCGCTACCAGGTCAAGGTGCCGGCGGCGAAGCGGAACACCAAGGGTGTCGACTGGGCGTCCACCGGTGCCCGGACGATCCCGCTGTCCGACTTCTACATCGCCAAGCCCGGTGACTCGGTCACGAAGATCAACCTGGCTCTGGCGCTGGGCAAGCACCTGCTGCTGACCCCGGGCGTCTACGACGTCGCCCGCAGCATCGAGGTGTGGCGGCCGAACACCGTCGTGCTCGGCCTCGGCCACGCGACGCTGACCGCGGTCAACGGCGCCATCCCGGTCGACGTCGCGGACGTGCCGGGCGTGGTCGTCGCCGGCGTCACCATCGACGCCGGGCTCAAGGAGTCGCCGGTGCTGCTGCGCGTCGGCAAGAAGCACGGTTTCGGCCTCAGCAACCCGGCGAACCCGACGACGCTGAGCGACGTCTACTTCCGGGTCGGCGGCCCGCACATCGGCAAGACCAACATCGCGCTCGAGGTGAACAGCGACGACGTGCTGATCGACCACACCTGGGTGTGGCGCGGCGACCACGGCGTCGAGGGCTTCACCGAGGGCGTCAACGGTGACACCGACCGGTGGCGCACCAACACCGGGCGGTACGGCGCGGTCATCAACGGCGACGACGTCACCGCGACCGGCCTGTTCGTCGAGCACTTCCAGAAGTACAACACCGTCTGGAACGGCGAGCGCGGCACCACCGTGCTCTACCAGAACGAGCTGCCGTACGACCCGCCGACGCAGGCCGACTGGATGAACGGCAAGGTCAAGGGGTACGCGGGCTACAAGGTGGGCGCCTCCGTCCGCAAGCACACCCTGCACGGTGGCGGCGTCTACGTCTTCAACCAGAACAACCCGTCGATCGAGACCGAGAACGGGTTCGAGGTGCCGAAGACGCCCGGCGTCAAGCTGAACCACATCATGACCGTCAACCTCAGCGCCGGCGTGATCAACCACGTGGTGAACGGGGTCGGCGAGGCCGCGGACATGACGAAGGTCGGCACGCCCGTCTACGTCACCCAGTACCCGGCGCAGTAACTCCCGCGGTGGTCACCCGCTCGCCGGGTGGGTGACCACCAGCACCGGACGACCCGCTTTCTGGATCAGGCTCAGCGGCACGCTCCCGAGCAGCCGCTGAGCCACCAGCGGCCGCACACTGGACCCGACCACGATCAGGTCGGCGGCCTGTTCCTCCCCGAACCGGATGATCTGATCGACCGGACGGCCCGGCAGGACCGTACCCGTCGCCTCGATCCCCGCCTCCGCGAGCCGCCGCACGGCGGCATCCCTCGCCTGCTCCGCACGCTCGACGTAGACGCTGCGCGGCATCGGCGCCAGATGCTCGGTCTCCAGTTCGTCGACCGCGACCACCGCCACCGTGGCACCGGTCTGCCGGACCAGGTCGGCGACCGCGTCGGTCACCCACGGCTGATCGGCCTCGGGGTTCGCGGCGAGCACGATACGCATGATGTCCTCCCAGGTTTCCCGTCACTCAAGGTACGGGTAACGTCACTGTTCCGCAGTGGACCTTTTTCGGGAAGGCGGCGGTCGTGACCGAGACCGAACAGGAACGGCCCACGCTCAACCGCGTCATCGGGCCGTGGCTGCTACTGCTCTTCGTCGTCGGCGACATCCTCGGCACCGGTGTCTACGCGCTCACCGGCAAGGTCGCGAACGAGGTCGGTGGCGCGGTCTGGCTGCCGTTCCTGCTGGCCTTCGTGGTCGCGCTGCTCACCGCGTTCAGCTACCTGGAACTGGTCACCAAGTACCCGCGTGCGGCGGGCGCGGCGCTCTACACGCACAAGGCGTTCGGCGTGCACTTCCTGACGTTCATGGTCACCTTCGCGGTGATGTGCTCCGGGCTCACCTCGGCGTCCAGCGCGTCCAAGGCGTTCGCCGGGAACTTCGCGGAGGCGTTCGACCTCTCCCTCGGTGACGGGTTCGCGCTCACCGCCGTCGCGCTCGCCTTCATCACCCTCGTCGCACTGATCAACTTCCGGGGCGTCGGCGAGAGCGTCAAGGCCAACGTCGTGCTGACCTGCGTCGAACTGACCGGCCTGCTGATCGTCATCGGGATCGGCGCCTGGGCCCTCGGCGGCGGCAACGGCGACCTGTCCCGGCTCACCGAGTTCAACACGCCGCCCGGCGACAGCGTCGCCCTTTCCGTCACGGCGGGCACCGCCCTCGCCTTCTTCGCGATGGTGGGCTTCGAGGACTCGGTCAACATGGCGGAGGAGACCAAGGATCCGGTACGGATCTTCCCGCGCGTGATGCTCATCGGTCTCGCCGTCACCGGCGTGATCTACGTGCTCGTCGCGATCTCGTCGGTCGCCCTGGTGGAACCGTCCGCCCTGGGCGAGGGCGACACCCCGCTGCTCCAGGTGGTCGCCGCCGGAGCACCGGCCTTCCCGCTGACGATCTTCGCGTTCATCACCATGTTCGCGGTCGCCAACAGCGCGCTGATCAACATGATGATGGCGAGCCGGCTGCTCTACGGGATGGCCAACGAACGGGTCCTGCCCGCCGTCCTCGGACGGGTGCACCGCACCCGGCGCACCCCGTGGGTGGGCATCCTCTTCACCACCGCCGTCGCGTTCGGGTTGATCTGGTTCGCCGATCTCACCGCCCTCGGCGGCACCACCGCGCTGCTGCTGCTCTGCGTCTTCACCGTGGTGAACGTGGCGGTCCTGGTGCTGCGCCGCGACCCGGTCGACCACGACCACTTCAAGGCGCCGACGGTGATCCCGGTGCTCGGCGCGCTCGCGTGCGCCTTTCTGGCCAGTCCGCTCTCCGGCCGGGCCGGCGCGGACTACCGGGTCGCCGGGATCCTGCTGCTGATCGGCGTGGCGCTGTGGGCGGTGACGTACGCGGCCAACCGGTTCCTGCCCGGCGCCGTCCCGCGCCGCTGATCCTTTTTCGGGGCTCTTGTTCTGGGCTCTTTTTCGAGGCCACCCACGTTCTGGCCGGACGATGGGATGTGGAAAGCTGCCCGCTACCACATGCACCCCCATCTCCTGTCCGGAGGCCCGATATGGCATCATTCCTCTACTTTGTTGCCGGGCTCGTGATCGGCGCGGTAGCCGGTTGGCTGATCAAGGCACGCTTCGCCGGAGCCGAGGCCAAGCCGGTTGCCTCGGCCGGATCCACCGCGCCCGCCGCCGCGGCCGTGCCCGCCGCATCGTCCACTCCCGCACCCGCCGCTACTTCCTCCCCGGAGCCGGCCGCGTCGTCCGCTCCGGAGCCGGCTGCTGAGTCCGATGTCGAGCCGGTGACCCGCGTCGACCCGGCGGTCGTGCCGGTCGACGTGCCGCAGCCCGAGTCGTCGCCGGTGGTGTCGCCGGCACTGTCCGAGCCGGTCGGTTCCTCCGAGCCGGTCGAAACGCCGGCGCCGGTCGCCGCCGAGCCCGCGACCAGGCCCGTGACCGAGCCCGTCGCTGCTCCCGAGCCTGTTGCTGCCCCCGAGCCCGTCGCTGCCCCCGAGCCGGTTGCCGCGCCCGAGCCTGTTGCCGCGCCCGAGCCTGTTGCCGCGCCCGAGCCTGTTGCCGCGCCCGAGCCTGTTGCCGCGCCCGAGCCTGTTGCCGCGCCCGAGCCTGTTGCCGCGCCCGAGCCTGTTGCCGCGCCGGAGCCTGTGAACGGCGCCGAGCCCGTGGCCACCGACACTGTTGACGCCAAGCCCGTCGGCGCCGAGGTTCTGGACGCTTCGCCGGCTCCTGCCGCGGACAAGCCCGCAACCCCCGCCGAGCCCGTCGTCATCGCCGGGCCCGCCACCGTCGCCGAGCCGGTCGCGATACCCGCCGCCGTCGCCGAGCCCGCCACCAACACCGAGCCCGCTACCAACGCCGAGCCCGCCGCTATCGCAGAGCCGGTCGCCGAGCCGATCAGCACCGCGGAGATCATCGCGACGGTTCCGGCCGACGTTCCCGAGCCGGACGACCTCACCAAGATCCCCGGGATCGGCCCGAAGATGGCGATGGCGCTCGCCGCCGCCGGCATCACCACGTACGCCAAGCTGGCCGACTCCGACGTCGACGCGCTGAAGAAGGCCGTCACCGCCGCCGGCATGCGCCTGGCACCGACCCTCTCGACCTGGCCGGCGAAGGCCCGCGACCTGGCCTCCGTCAAGAGCTGATCCACCCGGCGTCGCGATCCGGCACCCGCTCGGGTGCCGGATCGCCCGCACCCAGCAACCGCCCAGGTTGCACAGCTGTTGCTTAGCTCACTGCCAGAAGTTGCAGGTCAGGAGCGAGCCGGTCGATGTTGGGGGCCGTCCCACCCGGCTCGACCCAAGGAGTTCCGATGAACGTCAGCAGCGCGACCGCCTCCACCTGGTCCAGCTCTGTCGCCTGGAGCCGCTTGCAAAGCAGCCGCTTCCAGCTTGCCGAGTCGCTCACCTCCGAGAACGCATCGCCCGGCGTGATCGCCTCGGTACGCGCCACCATCGAGAACGCCGCCAACCAGGTGTCCCGCGTCGAAGCCGCCCACGCGGCCGACCTGGCCCGGATCCGCGCCGGCCACCACACCGTCGACCTGCTGGTCTGACCGGCCGCGCCGGCCGATCGAACGGCCGCGCCAGCCCGATCAACGGCCGCGCCGACCCGATCAGGAACGGTCAGCGGCGGGGCAGCGTGCCGGGAGTCGCAGACCTATCGTGCTGTCCATGCGATGGATGCGGTGGGCGGTGACGGCCCTGCTGGCCGGTTCGGTGCTGGGCCTCGGCACGGCTCTGGTCAATCATGTGCCGATCCACCTCGACGAGGTGGGTACGGCTCGCGCCGACCGCAGCGGCCTCGCGCAGGCTGCCGAGTTCGTCAGCCTGATCCTCGACTCGGGCTGGGCGTGGGCGGCCCTGGCGGTGGTCGTGGGCCGGCTGGTGAGCCACGGTGTACGCCCGGCGCCGGGAATTCTGGCCGGCGCCCTGGCCGGTTGTGTCTCGCTGCTCGCCGCGACGATGGTGTACGACGCCCTGGAGGCCCTGCTCCAGGACGGCACCACCGGCGGCTGGAGGCAGCAGTTCTGGCTGGCCGCGAGCGTGCTGGCCGGACCGTTCCTCGGTGCGGCGGGTGCCGCCACCCGGCGGCCCGGGCCGGTCGGGGTCGTCGCGGCGCTCGTGGTGCCCGTCGGCGCGGCTCTCAACATGATCGTGCTGCCGCCGGCTCCGGACAGCCGGATGGCGGTGCCGGTCACCCTGACCGTGTGGGCGGCCGCGGCGCTGGCCGCCGTCGTGGTGCTGGCACGCGGGGTACGGGCCCGATCGCCCCACCCGGACCCGGCTGCGGCAGAAGTCTGACAAATATCCGTCAGCGTGCCAGATCCACTGAATCCAGTGAATCGGGAAGTCCGCTCGGAAGGCGGACCAAAAGCAACATCATCCCTGGTAGATCGCGGACCTGACGCCTGCCACCACCCCGAGATCAACAACGCTGTGTCGCGGGTGGATGGCGGTTCGTAATCATCAGGGGCTTTCCTGGCGGCCTCGCGCATCGCACCATGGACGAAGGGTGATGCGATGAGCGGCCGACGACTGGCAGTGGTGGTGACCGTCGAGCACCAGGACGATCCTGTTCTGAGCAGGTTCGCGGTGCCGTCCGCCGACGTGCCCGCGCTCGCCGAGACGCTCGGCGACGGCGGGCTGGGCGGGTTCGAGGTGGCGTTCCTGCACGACGCGGGCGCGGCCGGGACGCATGCGCGGATCACGTCACTGTTCGACGGGCGGGACGAGGACGACCTGGTCCTCCTCTACTTCCGCGGGATCATGCTGACCGGTCCGGGCGGCGGCCTCCACCTGGCCGGCTCGGACACGGCGATGGCCCGCCCGGCCGAGACCGCGATCGACGTCGCGCAGCTCGCCGTGATGATGCAGCGCAGCCGGGCCGGCCAGGCGGTGGTGCTGCTCGACGGGCGTACCGGCGGCCCGGTCGACGCCGGCCACCACTTCCGCGCGGCGCGGCCGGCCGAGTGGCAGAGCCGCGTGGTCATCGCGACGACAGCCCGCGCGGAACCGCCCACCTTCGCCGGCATGATCGTGGACGGCATCCGCAACGGCGCCGCCGACCGCGACCGGGACGGCTTCGTCAGCATCGACGAACTCCACGACCACCTGCAGGAACGCGACCCCAACGTGCGCCGGTGGGTGTTCGGTTCCGGCCGCCAGCCGTACCTATCCCGCATCCGCCGCCCCGGCAGCGACCAGATGACGATGATCGCCCAGCTCGCCGTCGCGTCCACCAGCGCCGACCTGACCCGCGCGGTCGAGGCCCGCGAGACGCTGCGGCGCATGACCACCGGCGAGGGCCGGGTGGCGGCAGCGGCGGCGGCCGCGTTGCGACGCACATCGGTACGCTTCACCGAACCCTCCCTGGACTTCGGCCGCGTCCCGCCCGGCACCCGCCAGCTGACCGCCGGTGTCCCGGTCCAGGGCCCCCCGCTGACGGTCGCCTCGGCCGTGA
This sequence comes from Actinoplanes sp. DH11, assembly GCF_020873875.1. Classification (GTDB taxonomy): domain Bacteria; phylum Actinomycetota; class Actinomycetes; order Mycobacteriales; family Micromonosporaceae; genus Actinoplanes. Next base: position 167,249 of record NZ_JAHWGU010000019.1, on the reverse strand, counting down.
CCACCTCCGTCGAAGGCCTGCACGCCCGGCTCGAGGGCAGCGTGCTGAAGGTCTCCTGGTTCCCGGCCACAGGCCCCCTGCAGGGCACGGTCACCCTGGACGGCCCGGCCGGAACAGCCCGGCTCGTCGTCACCGGCGAGGTCACGGCGGACCGGGAGTCCACCGGCGGCTGGCAGAACGGATCCGCGCCGGCCCTGCCCGACGCGGGTTGGTCAGCCCCCGCCCTGCCCGCGGGGCCAAGCACCCCGCCGCAGATCCCCGCCCAGCCCGGCCCCGCGCAGCTGGGCGCCGCTCAGCCGGGCCCCGCTCAGCCTGCTCCGGCTCAACCTGCCGGCGCTCAACCTGCCGAGGCGCAGCTGGGCGCCATGCGTCTGCCTGGCCCGGCGATCCCGCTGCCGGCAGGTCCGGCGACGCAGGCCCCGCCGGCCGCCGGCTTCCCGGCGCCGCCTCCCCACGGCCTTTCCGCTTCCCCGACGAGCGCCGCGCCGTTCACCCCTCCGCCGGGCAGCCCTGAGGCTGTCGATGACCCCCGCCCGCCCGCTTCGCCGTCGGCCGGCCCGCACACCTCCGGTTCTACGTCCGACGGCCCGCACTCCCCTGGCTCGCCGCCCGACGGCCCGCACTCCCCCGGCTTCCCGTCCCATGGCCAGCACTTCCCAGCTTCAGCGGTGGAAGCCCCGCAGCAGTCGAGTCCTGCCGGTGCCCTCCCGCAGCAGCCCAACCCCGCCGGGACCGTGCCGCAGCCGCCGAATGCGTCGCCGGACGCCACCCCGACGTCAGCTCACACGGCAGGCGACCAGCAGGTTCCCGCCCCCGATCCGGCATCCGGCAGCGCACACACCCCGGACGAGGTGCCGCCACCGGCTCCCCCGTCAGGCGGCGCAGCAGCCCCGGCCAGGGCTTCGGGCGGTGGCTGGCCCAGCCCGGCAGGCGGCGGCTTCGGCTGGACGGCCACGCCGAAACCTCGCGACCCGGTTGTGGCAGAGGGCGACAACCCATCGGGTACGCCCAACGCGCCCACCCCCTCCGCCGTAGCGTGGAACGAGGCGCCCGCGAGTGGCGCCCCCGCGCCCATCCCAGGTGGTCCGGCAGGGGCTGGACCTGGTGGTACGGGCCGAGGATCGGCGGAACACGGCGGGCCGATGCCTGGACAACGGCAAGAGCAGAGCGGCACCGGATGGCCGGGCGCGCCCGACAAACCGGACGCGCCCCAGCCGCCGGAGACGCACGGCCGCCCGAATGCCCCCGAGCCGCCGGACGCCCACAGCCCGCACGACGCCTCTGCCGCCCCCGGAGCACCAAGCGTCCCGCAGGCGCCAGAAGAATCCGGCCGCCCGGGAACGCCAGAGCCCTTGGCGACGCAAGGCGAGCAACCCGCGCGGAGCAAGCCAGGCGCCCAAAGCCAGCCAGGCACGGAGGGCCGGCCGGACCCGGAGGGCCGGCCGGGCGCGGAGGGTCAGCCGGACGGACATGGCCGGTTGGATGTGCGGGAGCCCTCGGATGGGCCCGACCACCCGGCCACGCTCGACCCATCGGTCACGCCCGAGCAGCCGACCGCGTCCGAGCAGCCACCCGGCGACTCGGTGGCCTATCCGGCGGCGCGGCCCGGCGACGGGTCCACCACTCAGCCACCGGAAGTCGGCGCACAGGATGATGGCGACATTTCAGGCGCAGGAGAAGTTCCGCGTGCACGGGTCGAGGGCGCCGGAACGGCCCCGCCCGCGCGCACCGGGGAGGATGCGGTGACAGAGCCGGAGGACACCGACAGCGAACGTACGCGGGCCGGGCGGTCTGGTTCGTCCGCGGCCGGGTTCGGCGACTGGGCGGCGAGTGCCCGGTCGGAGGGCGAGCGGCGTACGGATTCCGGCCAGCCTGACGCGACCAGCGGTGGATCCGATCCGGAAACTGCTGACGAAGCCTCGCGGGCCGACCGCTATCAGGGGTGGAGTGCCGCCGGTTCCTGGCCGAGCGGTTCGGTCGCCGGGGCGGCGTGGCTGCGAACCCAGCAACCCGCCGCCGGCCCCGCCACCGAAGCACCAACCCCGGACACCGCCCCGGAACAGACCGCCACCGCAGGGCAGACCGCCGACGCTGCGGGCCAGGCCTCTGCCGCCGCGGGCCGACCCACCGACACCGCGGGCCAGGCGCCCTACGCGGCAGGCAGCGACCCGGACGACACAACGCCGCCGCACCCGTGGCCCGGCCCCAGCCATCACGGCGTGGCCGGCGACCCGTGGCTGACACCGCCCGCCCGTAGCGGCAACACCACGAACCAGAACGCCGGGGGCCCGGATGCGGCCCGACCGCCGGAACCGGCCACCCGGCCGTGGTCGGTGGCCCCGGCTTCCGGGGCTCCCAGCAGCGGCTGGTCCGGGGCAGGCCCCGGCTCCGACGACCCGTGGGCGGGCACCGGCCCGACTCCGGCAGCACCCGTCACCCCGCCGTGGGCGGGCGCCGGCCCCGCTCCGGCAGCACCCGCAACCCCGCCGTGGGCGGGCACCGGCCAAGCTCCGGCAGCACCCGTCACCCCGCCGGAAGAGGCGACGCCGACGCGGTGGCCCGGCACCACACCGGCCTCCGCAGCACCGGTCACGCCGCCGGCAGAGACGTCGACGGCACAGTGGCCCGGCCCGGGCACCGCTACCGGCGCCTACTGGCCGGCAGCCGCGCCGGCCTCCGGCGCGCCGGCCTCCGGCGCGCCAGCTCCTGCGTCCGGCCCGCCGTCGCCGGGTGCCGCACCGACGTCCGGCGCACCGCATGAGCCCTGGCCGGGAACAACGCCCACGTCAGGGGCGCCGCCGCAACCGTGGCCCGGCGCCGCGGCCGCTTCCGGGCCGTGGCCGGGAACCACACCGGCGTCCGGCGCACCCGCCGAACCGTGGCCGGGGGCAACGCCCACCTCGGGGGCACCGGCGGCTCCTTGGCAGAGCAGCACGCCCACCTCGGGAGCCCCCCGGCCCGGCGCCCCGCAGGGACCCGGCGACCCGCAGCAGCCCGACCCGCGGCAACAGCCCGGATTCCAGCAACAGATCGGCGTCCACCAACAGCCCGGCTACCAGCAGCCCGGCTACCAGCAGCCCGGCCCCCAGCAGCCCGGCCCGCAGCAGCCCGGCCCCCAGCAGCCCGCCGCGGAAGATCCGTGGGCCGCCGGCACCCAGGCTCCGCGCCAGACCCCGCCCCACCAGCAGTGGCCGGGCACCTCGTCCGACCCCTGGGGCCAGCCCAACCCGCCGCCGCGCGTCTCCACCTGGCCGGCCTCCCCCGCGGACGGCGGCTGGCAGTCCACCAACGACTGGCCGGCGAGCCCGGCGGCCGCCTACCCAGCCACCGTGCGGGGGACGGCGCAACCGGGAGCAGCGCAGCCGGGAACAGCGCGGCCGGGAACGGCGTACCCGGGGTCGCCGCCACCGCCGGGGCGCGGCGATGACCCGTACCCCCGGAATGACCCGCCGCCGAACCGCCGGGCCGGCAAGGCGCTCGCGATCCTGCTCGCGGTGGTTCTGCTGGCGGCGGGCAGCTATCTCGGGGTGCGGCTGTTCAGGTCGGGTGACGATCCGGCGACGCCGCCGGCGCAGCAACAGCAGCAGCAGGCCGCTCCGGCGCAGAGCGGTGCGGCGGAGGACCCGACGGGCGGGCCGCCGGCTGCGGAGGTTCCGGTGTCGCTGGCGAAGCCGGTGGTGGTGGACCGGTTCCAGCTGGGGCAGGAGCCGGAGGGCGTGGCCGTCTCGCCGGACAACAAGACGGTCTTCGTGGCCGACCAGAACTCGAAGGACGTGCACTTCATCGATGTCGCCAGCCGGGACATCGTGGCGGTGAAGGTGCCGAACACGCCGCGGTTCCTGGCGGTGAGCCAGGACGGCGCGCGGCTGTACGTCTCGCTGTTCGAGAACGATTTCACCGGTAACGGACTGGCCGTGATCGACACCGCGAAGCGTTCGCTGGTGAAGACGATCCGGACGGGTCCGCGGCCGTTCGAGCCGGCGGTGGCGCCGGACGGGCAGGTGTGGTTGCCGATCCACAACGCGGCGCGGGTGGAGATCTACGACGACGAGTCGCTGACCGAGTCGGGCCGGATCTCGGTGCCGCCGAACCCGCACTGGGTGACGTTCTCGCCGGACGGCGGCACGGCGTACACGGCGAACCACGAGTCCAGTCAGATCTCGGTGGTGAACACGTCGGACCGGATCGTGCGGCGCAACATCAAGGTGGGCCGGTCGCCGCACGCGATCGCGCTGACGCCGGACGGCTCGAAGCTGATCGTCACGAACTACGACCTGGACCGGGTGGAGATCTTCGATACGTCGACGTTGCGGCGGATCAGGCAGATCCCGGTCGGGCGGGAGCCGCAGGCGGTGATGACCTCGACGGACGGCAAGCACGCGTACGTGGTGAACGAGGGCTCCGACAATCTGTCGGTGGTCGACATGGAGCAGGCGAAGGTGGTGTCCACGGTCGGGGTGGGTGACAGCCCGCGGGTGATCGCGATCTCGCCGGACGGTTTGCGGCTGTACGTGTCGGACGGACGCAGCCGTACGGTTACCGTTCTCCGGACCTCGGATGAGTGATGATTCACTGGTAGCGTCGCGCCATGTCGACGGATTCCGGAATTGATCGCGCTCGTCTCCGCACCCTGACCGAGCACGAACGGGCCACGTTCGCCGAGCGGCACCCGGCCTCGTTGAAAGCGTACAAAGGCGCCGACCACCTGTTCGGCCGCGTCCCGATGACGTGGATGAACAAGACGGCGGCGGGTTTCCCGATCTACCTGGAGCGGGCCCGGGGCAACCGGATCACCGACGTCGACGGCAACGAGTTCGTCGACTTCGCACTCGGTGACACCGGCGCGATGGCCGGCCATTCCCCGGCCGCCGTGGTGGACGCGGTGACCCGCCGGATCGGCGAGCTGGGCGGGCTGAGCACGATGCTGCCGACCGAGGACGCCGCGATCGCCGGTGCCGAGCTGGCCCGCCGGTTCGGGTTGCCGGCGTGGAGTTTCGCGCTGACCGCGACGGACGCGAACCGGTGGGCGATCAGGCTACTGCGCGCGGTCACCGGCCGGCCGAAGATCCTGGTGAACAGCTACTGCTACCACGGTTCGGTCGACGAGTCGCTGATCGTGGTGGGTCCGGACGGGCGGGGTGTGAGCCGGGAGGGCAACGTCGGCGCGCCGGTGGACGTGACGCTGACGAGCCGGGTGGCCGAGTTCAACGACCTGGCGGGCCTGGAGCGGGAGCTGGCGCACGGCGACGTGGCGGCGGTGCTGATGGAGCCGGCGCTGACGAACATCGGCATCGTGCTGCCCGAGGACGGCTACCTGGCGGGGGTGCGGGAGCTGACCCGGCGGTACGGCACCTATCTGATCAACGACGAGACGCACACGTTCTCGGCGGGGCCGGGCGGGGCGACCCGGTTCTGGGGCCTGGAGCCGGATGTGGTGACGATCGGCAAGGCGATCGGTGGCGGGGTGCCGGTGGGGGCGTACGGGTTGAGCGGCGAGCTCGCGGACGCCCTGACCGGCCGCAGTGATCTGGACCTGGTCGACATGGGCGGGGTCGGTGGCACGCTGGCCGGCAATCCGATGTCGATGGCCGCGACCCGGGCCACGTTGCAGGAGGTGCTCACCGAGACCGCGTTCGATCACATGATCAGGACGGCGTCGGCCTTCGCCGACGGGATCGCCGAGATCATCGAGGGGTACGGGCTGCCGTGGTCCGTGAGTCGCCTCGGCGCCCGGGTGGAGTACCGGTTCGCCAGCCCGGCGCCGCGCGACGGCACCGCGTCGGCCCGCAGCGCGGACGCCGAGCTGGAGGACTTCCTGCACGTCTATCTGGCGAACCGGGGTGTGCTGCTGACCCCGTTCCACAACATGGCCCTGATGTGCCCGGAGACGTCGATCGCGGACGTCACCCGCCACCACGAGATCTTCGACGCGGCGGTGCGGGAGCTGACCTGATCAGCGGCATGAGTGATCAGGGACCGGAAGTGATCAGCGACCGCCGACCCAGGACAGGTCCGGGGGCAGGCACTCCACCCGCTCCAGGACCTCCCTGGCCTCGTCGTCGGTGAGCCGCGCCCCACCGTCGACCACTTCGACCCCGGGCACCTCCCGGGGCAGGTACACCATGATCCCGTTGCGTTCGACGGACTGGAACGGCTGTCCGCTCTCCGGCGGCGACGTCTGCAGGACGAAGTGGTTGCGCAGGTCGTCGGAGGCGACGGTCAGCGACTGGCGTCCGCCGTCCGCGGCCGGGAAGACCTCGAACAGCGTGTGGCCGTCGAAGGCCTGCGGCACCAGCGGCGCCCGCATGGTGACGGTCGCGGTCTCGTCGGTGGCGGCCACCGAGCGGGCCACCCGGAGCGCGTTAGCGGTGTCGTCGCCGGTGCCGTAGACGGAGACGACCATGACCGGCCCGCCCGCGGGCTGCCATTCGACCCACGCGCTGTCGGTCACCCGCAGCGTGCCGCGTGCCGGGCCGACCATCACCGGTTCGCCGGAGCCGTCGTCGATCCGCTCGTCGATCATCAGGGTGACGCTGCCCTTCGGGATCTCGAGCGAGTAGGGCGCCCCTGCCGGGTACCACGACCGGCTGCCACCGAGCACCTCGCCGGTCGCCGTGTCGTACTTGACCGACCGGAACTGTTCGGCCACCCCGTCCGGCAGCCACTGCGGCGCGAACAGCAACGACATCGTCCGGGGCTCGGCCACCGGCTCCGGCGGCTGCGCCGGGGACGGCAGCGTCGGGCGTTGATCACGCAGAGCCAGGGGTACGCCCACCGCAGTCGTCACCGTGGCCACCCCGGCGGCGGCCAGCAGCGCCCGCCGTTGCCGGTGTGCCCGGGCCCGGGCGTCGATGCGGGCGCGCACCCGCTCCGGGGCGACGGCCGTGGCGGCGATCGCCTCGAGGGCGTCCTTGATCGTCTGGTCGTTCACCGGTCAGCCTCCGATCCGGGTGGTCTGTGCGGGAAAGCCGGCGCGCAGGGTGGCCAGCGCGCGTGAGGTGTGGCTGCGGACCGTGGCCGGCCGGCAGCCGATCAGGTCGGCGATCTCCTGGTCACCGAGTCCTTCGTAGAACCGCAGCGCGATCACGATGCGCTGCCGCAGCGGGAGCCGCGCGATCAGCCGGATCATGGCGTCGCGTTCGCCGAGGTTCGTCTGCGGGTCCGCGGCCGGCGCGGCGAAGGTCTCCAGGGCTTCGTGTGACAGCGGCACGACCCGGGCGGCCCGGCGCCGCCGCCACGAGGCCAGCTCGTTGATGATCATGCGTTTGACGTACGCCTCGGGCACGTCCGCCGCCGCGATCCGGTCCCACCGCGACTGCGCCTTCGCGAGGACGTCCTGCACGATGTCCTCGGCCAGGTGGGCATCGCAGGCGAGCACCGTGGCGTACCGCAGCAGGGCGGCGAGCCGGGCGCTCAGAAACTCCTCGAATGTCACGGGTGCTCCCTTCCGCCCCTCGTGACGCGCGCGGCGCCCGGAAATGTGGAGTGGTGCACCGGCAATTCTCTATCGTGATCGAGTGATAGAGACCGATGTGACGGTGAACGACCGGGTTCTGCGGGCCTACACGCACGGCGACGGCGACCGGGTGGTGATGTGGCATCACGGGACGCCGAACATCGGTCACCCACCGGCCCCGTTGTTCGCCGCGGCCGCCCGGCTGGGGTTGCGGTTCGTGGGGTACGACCGGCCCGGCTACGGCGGCTCGACGGCGCGTCCGGGCCGGGACGTCGCCTCGGCAGCCGGTGACGCGGCGGCGGTGGCGGACGCGCTCGGCATCGGCTCGTTCGCGGTGCTCGGCCAGTCCGGCGGCGGTCCGCACGCCCTGGCCTGCGCCGCTCTGCTGCCCGGCCGGGTCACCGCGGCCGTCTCGGTCGCCGGCCTCGCCCCGTTCACCGCGGACGGCTTGGACTGGTTCGCCGGCATGGGGCCGGGGGGTGTGGCGTCGCTGCGGGCCGCGGCCGCCGGGCGGGCGGCGAAGGAGGCGTACGCCGCCGCGCCGACGGTCACCGACGTGGACTTCACCGCCGCCGACTGGGCCGCGCTGGAAGGCGTGTGGGGCTGGTTCGGCTCGGTCGTCGAGCCCGCGAAGGCGAACGGCCCGGCACCGCTCGTCGACGACGACCTCGCCTATGTCGGCGCGTGGGGCTTCGACCCGGCCGCGATCACCGCGCCGGTGCTTCTCGTGCACGGCGCCGACGACCGGATGGTGCCCGCCGCGCACAGCACCTGGCTGGCCGGGCGGATCCCCGGCGCGGAGCTGCGGCTGGTGCCCGGCGCCGGGCACATCTCCGTGATGACCGAGCAGGCCGAGCCCGCGACGGAGTGGATCGCGGCGGTGACCCGAACCCCCGCCGGTGCGTGAGCCGCCCGCCGATCAGGGAACCCGCGGTGACCGCGGCGGTGGGGAGTGCCAGTCGACGACCCTACGGCAGGCGCAGCGCGTCAACGGTCTGCGACTCGATGAACGCCAGGTCCGGTTCCCAGCCCAGGCCGGGCGTCGCCGGCACCTCCACCAGGCCGCCGGTGCTCACGATGGGCCGGGTGGTGACGTCGCGGGCGTAGTACTTGTCCGATCCGGACACGTCCGACGGCATGGTGAAGCCGGGCAGGGAGCTGAGCGCCACGTTCGCGGCGCGGCCGATGCCGAACTCGTGCATCCCGCCGCACCACACCGGCATCCCTTCGGCCCGGGCCAGGTCGTGGGCGCGCACCGCGGCGGTGAGGCCGCCCATCCGGGACACCTTGATGTTGAGCACCCGCCCGGCGCCCAGCCGGAGCGCGGTGACCAGGTCGGCGACCTCCTCGACCGACTCGTCCAGGCAGACCGGGGTGCCGATCCTGGCTTGGAGCGCGGCGTGCGCGACCAGGTCACGCGGCGCGAACGGCTGCTCGATCATGAGCAGGCCCAGAGTGTCCAGCTCGGTGAGAACGGGGTCGTCCGGGTCGGTGTAGGCGCCGTTGGCGTCGACGTGCACCGGCACCGCCGGGAACGCGTCGCGGACCGCGCGGACCGGTACGACGTCCCAGCCCGGGGCGATTTTCAGCTTGACCCGCCGGTACCCCTCGGCCACCCGCGCCGCGACCTGGGCCAGCAGGTCGTCGACAGTCGGTTCGATGCCCAGGGAAACACCCGCCTCGACCTGCGGCAGCGTACCGCCGAGGGCGCGGGAGAGCGCGATGCCGGACCGGCCCGACCAGAGTGACCAGGCCGCCACGTCGAAACCGGCCCGCGCGAAGTGGTTGCCGCGCACCTTCGCCGTCGCCGCGGCCAGCTCCGACGGGTGTTCCCAGCTTGCGCCGAGCACGATCGGCGTGAGGAAGTCGCGGGCGACGGCCCAGCAGGAGGAGACCGTCTCGGCCGAGTAGAACGGCCCGCTCGGTGACGCGATCTCACCCCAGCCCACCGAGCCGTCGCCGGCCTCCAGCCGGACCAGGATGTGTTCCAGGGAGCGTTTCGCGTGCGAGCTGGTACGGAACCGGTGCACCAGGGGCAACGTCACCCGGCGCAGTTCGACACGGGCGATCCGGATCATGTCTCCTCCGTGTAGAGGCCGAGTTCGGCGGCGAGGGCATCCCGGTCCCGCAGCCGGCGGCCGGCGCCCTTGGAACTGGCGATGGTCAGGGTGGCGAGCAGGTGCAGCGCGAGCACGACCGAGGACGGTGAGTTGGCGTAGGACGCGCTCTCCGACCCGACGACGATGCTCGTGGTCGCGACCCCGGCCAGCGGCGCGTCGTCGGTGTCGGTGACCAGGACCAGGTCACCGCCGTGCCGGACGTAGGCGGACGCGACGTCAACGGTTTCCCGGCGGTACCGCGACATCGAGACGGCGACGAGCAGGTCGCCCTGCCGGATGTCGCTCAGGACGTCGAGCGGGCGCACCGTCACACCGTCGAGCAGGTGCACGCCGGAGAGGCCGGCACTGAGGTCGGCGGCGAGCAGCGAGGCGTAGCCGAGGGATTTCCCGTGCCCGAGCAGGTAGCGCCGCCGCGCGGAGACGATGAGCGCGGCCGCACGTTCGATGGCGTCGTGCTCGGCGGCCCAAGCGAGGGCCTTCTCGAACTCGGCGCGCTGCTGTTCCAGCACCCGCTGCTTCAGCACCCGCGCGGACCGGCGCTGGACGTTGCGGTCGAACCGTTCGGACGGTGATGAGGTCACGAGGCGCCATTCTCGAACGTGTACGCGACCCGGCCGGGATCGCCCCCGACCCGGGCCACCCCGGTCAGCCGGTCGCCGGCAGCGAAGCGGTCCGCCAACTGCCGGCGGAGCCGGAGGCGGTCGGCGGGCTCGGGCGCGGCGATCCGGTCACCCGCGGGTGCCGGCACGCTCACCGATCCGGGCGTACGGGCCGGCGCGTCCCCCGTCAGCCGCCAGCTGACCAGCACCCGGTCGGTGCCGGCCTCGCCGTAGTGGTCGGGCAGGAAACGGATCCCGGTGACGCCGAGAACCGTGAGGTTGAAGTGCGCGTTGCGCAGCGCGTACGGATCGAAGGTCCACCGCATGGACCGCGCCCCCGTGCGTCGCGCCGCAGCGGCCTGTGCCCGTTTCAGCTCGCGTCCGATCCCGCCGCCCTGGGCACCCGGCGCCACCACCGCGGCCTGGCTGTAGTGGTAGATCTCGCCGTCCTCGACCGCGGTGAAGCCGTAGCAGAAGCCGACGAGTGTGCCGTCCGGCTCGAACGCGCCGACGACCGTGCCGGAGTTCTGCCGCAGCGCGGCGAGCAGGCGCGGGCTGAGGCCCCACTCGGGGCCGGTGTAGCCGAAGACCGCGCGGTAGAGCGCGGAGGCCGCCGTCCATTCGGCGAGCCCGTCCAGGTCACGGATCTCGGTCATCAGGCACCCACCATGAAGGGATAGCGTTCCTATCTTTGCCATGCTGCCGGGATTTACGCTCGTTGACAACACCAGCGGTGCAACTTAGCGTCCGTATATGTCGCTCACCGCATTGGAGTCACTGCACCGCCTGACAGTGCTGGAATCGCCGACCGGCGACCCGCGGGCCCTCGGCGCGCTGGCCGAGGTGCTCGAGGCCGACGCCCACCGGGCCGGGTTCACGGTGACCCGGGAACCGCACCCGACCGGGGACCACCTGCTGTGGAACCGGCCCGGCTCCGGCCCGCCGATCCTGTTGCTCACCCACTACGACACGGTCTGGCCGGTGGGCACCCTCGCGACGATGCCGTGGAGTGCCGAGGACGACGTGATCCGCGGTCCCGGCGTCTACGACACCAAGGCCGGGATCGTCGCCCTGCTCGCGGCGGTCGCCGCGCTGCCCGCCACGGGCTGCCCGGAGATCCGGGTGGTCGTCGTCGCCGACGAGGAGATCGGCTCGCCCACCGCCGTCGACCTGGTCCGATCCGAGGCGCGGCGGGCGCGGGCCGTGCTCGGCCTGGAACCGCCGCACCCCGGCGGCGACCTGAAGACCGGGCGGCGCGGCAGCACCCGCGCGCGGATCGAGGTCACCGGCGTCGAGGCGCACGCCGCGCTCGACCCGGACGCCGGGGTGAACGCGATCGACGAGCTCGTCGACCAACTGGTGCGGTTCCGCACCGAGGTCGCCGGCCGGCCGGTGCTGCTGAACACCGGGACGATCGGCGGCGGTGGCCGGACCAACGTGGTGGCCGGCCGGGCACACGCCGACCTGGGGCTGCGGTTCGGCACGCCCGGCGACGAGGAGGCGGTGCTGGGCACGCTGCGCGCGCTGCGGCCGGTCCGGGCGGGTGCGCGGGTGACGACGAGGCTGCTGTCGCACCGGCCGGCCTGGCAGCCGTCCGCCGCGACGGCCGGCCTGCTGGACCGGATCCGGGCGGTGGCGAGCGGCATCGGCCAGGAACTCGGCGGGCTTCCGGCCGACGGCGCCGCCGACACCAACACCACCGGCGCCCTCGGGGTGGCCACGGTGGACGGGCTCGCTCCGCGAGGTGGTGGGGCACATGCCCGTACCGAATGGGTCTCGTCCGCCGGCGTGGCCGAGCGGATCGCCCTGCTGACCGCTCTCCTGGGCCCGGACGGTCTCGCCGGCGGTCAGGTTTAGGATTCTCGCGATGGGGTAGGCGGGCGGCACCGAAGACTCACGGGAGTCGATCGATGCTTTCTGACAACGACCGTCGCATCCTCGCCGATCTGGAGCGGGAGTTCGAACCACCCGGCTCCGACGTGCCGTTCCCGACCATCCCCGTGCTGTGCATCCTGCTGTTCCTCGCGGTACCGCTGGTCACGCTGCTCTTCAGCTGGCACGGGCTGCTGCTGACCGTCGACGCGTTCGCGGTCACCGTCGCCTACGTGCTGATCCGCCGGCACCGCTCCCGCCGCCACCACTCCGGCCGGCGCTGAGCTCAGGCGCGCACGTCTCAGGCCCGCTCGGTGGCCCGCACGTCGAAGAACTCGCGCAGCCCCGCCATCTCCAGGACCTGCCGGACCCAGGGCCGGACGTTGCCGAGCACCAGGGCCCGCCCCGACTTCTCCGCCATCAACTGGCACTCCACCAGGATCCGCAAGCCGACCGAACCCAGGAACGTCACCCCACTCAGGTCGACGACCAGGGTTTCCGGTGCCGCGTCGAGCGCCGCGAGGAGGGTGTGCTCCACGTGGTTGCCGGTGTCCATGTCGATCTCGCCACGCACCGCCACCGTGACCACGGTGCCGGTGCACGCGACCGCCTCGATCTCGATCGGCGAGCGCGGGCAGCAACGCGGTAGGTCCACGAGAACCATGCCCCCTCCCCGACGGGTGTGGGTGTCCTCCGACGCTACCAACATCGCGGCCCGCAGGGCAGTCAGCAGCGCCGGGTAGTCACCGGCATCGGGAAAAGTGTCAGCCCGCGGTCACGATGGTGGCGGTGACGACGCCCTCGCCGTCGGTCTCGCCCCGGACGGTCACCTCCTGGCCGGCGCTCAGCCTGTCCAGGGTGGCGGTCTGCGCCAGGCGCACGGCGGTGGTGCCGTCCGTGCGTACCGTGACCGTCTCGCCCGCCGCGGTCCGCACCCGCAGCGTGGTGCCGTCCACCCGCTCGACCGTTCCCGACGTCGTGACACCGGCAGGCTCGGTCCCCCAGCGTTCCTGGGCCGCGGCGCCGCCGACGAAGCCACCGGCGGCCAGAGCCAGCCCGGCCAGGGCGACAGTGGTCCGGTTCCACCAGCGCCGCGGGGCGGTCGCCGCGCGCACGCCTGCCAGATTGTCGGGAATCGGGATCGGTGGTGCGTCGACCCCGATGCGGGGCAGCACCTCGGTGTCCTCATCGGCACGCATCACCCGGCACCCCCTTCGGCAAGCGGGACGATCACTCGCTCCCCCGCGGTGAGGCCCGAGGTGATCTGGTACGCCTCATCGCCCTCCAGGCCCACCTCGACCTCCCGGATTTCTCGCTTGCGGTCCCCGCCGAGCACCGTGACGGTGTGCCCGTCCCGGACCGCGCTGACCGCTGCCGCGTCGACCTGGACGGCCTTCTCCACGTTGCCGGTGATCACCGAGACGGTGACGGTCTGGCCCGGTTTCGCGTCCTCCGGCGGGTTCGGCAGGCTCACCGCCACCCGATAGGTGACGACGTCGTTCCTGCTGGTCGCGGTCGGGTCCACGGCGACGACCTGGCCGGTGGCCTCGGCGCCGCGCAGCGCGGTCCAGGTGACGGTGGCGGACTGGCCAGCCTTGAGCTCGGTGGCGTCCGCCTCGGAGAAGGCCGCGGTGACCTGGAGCTTGGTGAGGTCGGCGATGTCGACGAACCCGCCGGAGCCCTGCTGCCCGGCGGGCCGGGTCGAGCCGCCGAGCGTTCCGTTCACCGCCGTGACGGTCCCGGCCATCGGGGCGGTCAGTTTCGTGCCACCGACCGCGGCCTCCGCCCCGTCCACCGCGAGTTCCGCCCGGGCCACCTCGTTGGTGGCGGCGCTCGTGTCGGTGCCGGCGGTCTGCGCCCGGTCCAGCGCGTCCCGCGCGGCCTGCAGGTCGGCGCGGGCCAGCCCCAGGTCCCGTTCCGCGTCGGTGGCGTCGGCCTGGGCGAGCAACTGACCGGCGGAGACGGTGTCACCGACCCGCGCCTTGATCGCCGTCACGGTGCTCGCGGTGCCGAACGTGGCGGTCGCCGTGGCGGCGCTCGCCACGTTCCCGGCGGCCTCGACCGTCCTGGTCACGGTGCCTTCGCTGACGGTGACGGTACGGATTTCGGACGCGTTCGCACCGGTCTCCGAACCGGCGTCGCGCAGCAGGGTCCAGCCCTGGAACCCGGCGCCGACGATCAGCAGCGCCAGCAGGGCGTTCACGGCCGTGCTGGGACGGCGAAGCGCTTTCACGCCTCCATTCTGTCCGTTTTCTCCCAGCGGTGTCCGCGAGTTCACCAGGAACGGACCACCTGTTCGCCCGCGGCCAGGCCGTCGGTGATCTCGGTGTACTCGTCGCCGCGCAGACCGACCTCCACGGTCCGTTCCACCGGCTCGCCACCGGCCCGGACCAGCACCGTCCCGGACCCGCCGGCCACGTCCCGCACCGCCGTCGACGGGACCCGCAGCGCCCCCGCCACCTCGCCGATCCGGACCCGGACCCGGACACTGCGGCCGACGAGCAGGTCCGGCGGGGCGTCCGCGAAGGCGAGCAGCACGCCGTAACGGACCAGGGTGCCGTCGGACGTGCCCACCGGGTCCACCTGAACCACTTTCGCGGCGTGGACCTCGTCCGAGTCGGCGAGGGTCACGGTGGCGCGCTGCCCTTTCGCCAGCGCACCGGCGTCCGCCTCCGGGAAGTCCGCGGCGACCTGCATGTCGTTCGTGTCGGCCAGCCCGATGACTGTCGCGCCGGCCTCGACCCGGCCGCCGACGCGGCTCGCGACCGACACCACGGTCCCGGGAATCGGCGCTGTGATCACCGTCCCGCTGAGCGCCTTCTCCGCCGCGGCGACGGCCCGCCGCGCGCCGTTGACCGCCTGTTCCGCGGTGAGCACCTGATCCGAGCCGGCACCCGGATACCCGCGCGTCGCACACGCGGCCCCCGCCACCGCGCCCGCGCCGGCCGCCGTTCCCACACCCGCCGCTGTTCCGGCATCCGCCGCTGTCCCTGCGCCTGTTTCCGCCGCTGTTCCCGCGCCCGCGGCCGGGTCCATGGCCAGGGCTGCCGGGTCCGGCACGCCGAGGCCGGTGGCTGCCGCGCAGGCGGTCGCGTTCGCGGTCGCGGCGGCCGCGTTGTTCTGGGCCGTCACCAGCCGCGCTCGCGCGTCGGCGAGGGCGGCCTGCGCGTCGGCGACGTCCTCGACCGCGTCCGTGTCGTCGAGGACGGCCAGTTCGTCGCCCTCCTCCACCCGGTTCCCGGGCCGCACCGCGATCGACTCCACGGTGCCACCGGCGGCGAATCCGAGGCTGCGCGTGCTGGCCGGCTCCACGGTCCCGTCGCTCGCCACGTGCAGCGTCACGTCGCCACGGTCCACCGCCGCCGTAACCACTGTGACAACCGGACCCGCCTCGTTCCGCACGACCGCGAACACGACCCCGCCGGCCACCGCCGCCACCGCCACGATCCCGGCGCCGATCCACCGAATGCGCCGTTTCGCGCGGCCGGACCCCGCTACCTTGCTCATGATCGCATTGTGGCTGTTGGGGTGACCGCAGGAGTCTTCTTTGCCGACCACACACCACCGCAACCAGCAACGCCGGCAGAACCGCGCCCTCGCCGAACTGACCGCCTCCAAGACGGAACTGGTCAGCGCCCTGCTGCACGAACTGCGAACCCCGCTGGCGGCGGCACTGGCCGTCGTGGGCCTGCTCCCCGAACGGACCGGCGACCCGGCGATCGACGACGTCCTCCCCGTCCTGGCCCGCAACCTGCGAAGGATCGAGGACGTGGTCACCGAGATCGCCACGGTGAGCGGCATCGAGAACGGGACGATCGGCCTCGACCGGATCCCCTTCGACCTGCCCCAGCTGCTGACCGAGGTGGCGGACGAAGCCGGCACCGCCCTGTCCGTCCCCGACGAGACGACAGGCCTCACGACCGGTCTGCTCACCGGCGACCGCGAACGGCTGGGCCAGGTCTTCCGCAGGCTGCTCGCAGCAGTACGCGCCCTCGGCGGCGACGGCCGGATCGAGGCGACGCGGGCAGGCGGCCAGTGGCGGGTGGCCTTCCGGCTGCCCCCGGAACAACCCACCGACCGGCTCTTCACCGGCCCCGGCGGCCAGGGCAACGCGATGGCGCTGATGCTCGCGCGCGCGGTGGTGGGCCGGCACGACGGTCAGGTAGCGGTCGAAACCTTCGCCGGCACGCCCTACCTCTGCGCCACACTCCCCCAGTGATCGCCGCTCATAAGGCCAGGACCGCGACCTCGCTGATGGCCGTCAGCGGCCCGGTGCCCGGTTCCGGCCTCACCGGCGCCGGACGCGGCCCTGCCGAGGTGTTGATCTGCCAGCGGTGCGAAATCGCTGTGATCAAGGGGTCAAAACCGCGATTTCGTAGCGCTAGCAGATCAACACCCTCGACAAAACCGTCGGGACCCTGCGTTCACTCGTACGTATCACCCCCGGGCGCCGTCAGAGCCTCCACCCGGGTCAGCAGATCCTGCGCGGTGAACGGCTTCACCAGGTAGTCGTCGGCCCCCGCGTCGAAGCCGGACGCCACGTCCAGCCACTGCCCGCGCCCGGTGAGCAGCAGGATCGGGACGTCGGCGGTCTCCGCGTCGTCACGCAGCGCGCGGCACACCTCCAGGCCCGTCATGCCCGGCATGCTGACGTCGAGCACGGCGCAGTCAGGAAGCCGTTCGTGGGCGGCGCGCAAGCCGTCGGGGCCGGTCGTCCGGGTGTCCACGTCGAGCCCGCCGGACCGCAGCACGGTCTCGACGATGCGCAGGACCGTCGGGTCGTCGTCGACCACCAGCACCGATGTCACCGTTTCAGGCTACCGACGTGCAGCGCCGCGGATGCCCCGTTCACCCCGGCAGGCCGGCGCCCGCGGCCGCCGGAACGCCCGCGCAAGGGCGGCCGGCGCGGGGATCTAGGCCGGCGGTAGGCCCCTGCGATGGCGGCTCTCTCCCCCGCCTGATGGATCCCCAACGGCCCGCCGCAGCCGACGCCGCCCGCGCATCAGGCCCGGGCCCGGCGGCACCTGCTCGCCGCCCGGATGGCCGAACGCGGCGAACCGTCACGAACCAACTCCTAGAGTGATTCTCATGTCCCGCTGGACCGTGGGCCGGATGCTGGCGGCCGGCTTCACCCTGGCCCTGATCGCGCTCGCCGTGGTCGGGATCAGCGCCTACGTCCGCATCGGCAGCCTGGTGGCCACCCAGGACCCGATGCGGCATTCGCACGTGCTGCTCGGGCAGATCGGCGGGCTCGGTGACGCGATGCACGCGCTGGACCGGGTGTCGCGCAGCTTGCAGGCGGCGCCGACCGCCCGCTGGGCGGAGGCGTTCCGGGTGAGCCGGGCGACGGTGGACCGGCGGCTGGGCGAGGTGCGTGCCGCGTCGGCGGACGATGCGACGCACCAGGCGCTGACGGGCCGGATCCAGGAGCGGGTGGACGGCTGGACGGCCGGCGGGAACGTCGACGTGAGCCAAGTGTTCCCGCTGGTCAGCCAGATGCACCAGCACGAGGAGGCGCGGCTGGCCGGCAAGCTCGCGGACAGCCGGGCGAGCGCCCAGAACACGCGCTGGCTGATTCTGTGGTTCGTGGTGGCGACGGCCGCACTGGTGGCGCTCTGCGCCAGGTGGATCACCCGGCGGATCACCGGGCCGGCGGGGCAGGTGACAGCGGCGGCGCAGCGGGTGGCCGAGGGCGATCTGACCCGGCGGGCCGAGGTGTCGTCGCCGCGCGAGCTGGCGCAGATGGCGCAGGCGGTCAACGCGTCGATGGGCGCGATCCTCGCCGCCCGCGACGAGGCGGTCGCGGCGACCGCGGCCAAGTCGGCGTTCCTGGCGACGATGAGCCACGAGATCCGTACCCCGATGAACGCCGTGATCGGCATGACCGGCCTGCTGAAGGAGACCGAGCTGGACGAGCGCCAGCGGGAGCTGGTGGAGACGGTGCACGCGAGCGGCGCCTCGCTGCTCGTGATCATCAACGACGTGCTGGACTTCTCCAAGATCGAGGCGGGCGAGCTGAGCCTGGACGAGAAGCCGTTCCGGCTGCGTGCCTGCGTGCAACAGGCGATGAACCTGGTGGCGCTCACCGCCGACGCGAAGGGCCTGCACCTGTCGAGCCACTTCGCACCGGACTGCCCGGAGACGGTGGCCGGTGACGAGGCGCGGATCCGGCAGATTCTGGTCAACCTGCTCGGCAACGCCGTCAAGTTCACCGAGCACGGCGCGGTCACCGTGGCGGTGTCGGTGGCGCCGGACCTGGCGGCCGCGCAGAGCGGGCGGGTGGCGGTCCGGCTCGCCGTGCGGGACACCGGCATCGGGATCCCCGCGGACCGGCTGCACCGGCTCTTCCTGCCGTTCAGTCAGGTGGACGCGTCGACGGCCCGCAGCTACGGCGGCACCGGTCTGGGCCTGGTGATCAGCCAGCGGCTCGCCGAGGCGATGGACGGCGGGATCACCGTGGACAGCCAGCCCGGCCACGGGTCGACCTTCGCCGTGACGTTGCGGCTGGGCGCGGTCGAGTCCGCCGGCATCCCGGGCATCGAGCCGTTCGAGTCACCGGCGCTCACCGAGCGGGCCGGGCGGTCGCTGCTGGTGCTTGTCGCCGAGGACAACCCGGTCAACCAGCGGGTGGCTCAGCTCCTGCTGGAGCGGCGCGGCCACCGGGTCGAGACGGTCGGCGACGGCGAGGCGGCGGTGGAGGCGGTGCTGCGGACCCGGTACGACCTGGTGCTGATGGACGTGCAGATGCCGGTCCTGGACGGCCTCGACGCCACCCGCATCATCCGGGCCGACCCGCCTCCGCACGGTACGCCGCGGATCGTCGCGCTGACCGCCAACGCCATGGTCGACGACCGGAAGGCGAGCCAGCTGGCGGGCATGGACGGCTTCCTGGCCAAGCCGATCATCGAGGCCGACCTGGACGTCGTGCTGGCCGGCGCCGCCGCCCACGCCGACGTCCGGCTGGCCGGGATCGGCCCGCTGCCCGGCCCGGACACCGACGACGAGTCGGCGAGCATCCGGGCCTGCGTGGACTCGATCGCCGAGATGGTGCCGGAGGACCGGGAACGGCTCGCCGAGATCCTCGGCAACTTCGCCGACCGGCTGCCCGGCGTGCTCGACCGGATGGACGAGGCCGCGAGCACCGGCGACGCCCGCAACCTGGCCCGCCTCGCGCACGGCCTGAAAGGTTCCTCGTCCACTCTCGGCGCGAACCGGTTCGCCGCCATCTGCGCGGATCTGGAGATCCGCGCCCACCGGCACCCCGAGGGCTCCGCCGACCTGCTGCGCGACCTGCACCAGCAGGCCCGCGAGGTGAGCGACACGATGGCCGGCCTCTCACGGGAACTGGTCCGCACCGGCTGACCTCGCGGGCCAGAAGCGGAAACCGGGTCAGAGCCGGTCGATCCCGTCGATCCGGTCGATCCGGTCGCGGAGGAACGCGCGCTCCGCGTCGGTGCCGGCTTGGCGCAGCGCCGCGCGGTAGGCCTCCTCGGCTTCGCCGCGACGGCCGAGGCGGCTGAGCAGGTCGGCACGAGCGGAGGTGTACGGGCCATAGCCGCGCAGCAGAGGCTCCCCCGCCAGCGCGTCGAGCAGGGCGAGCCCGGCCTCCGGGCCATCGCGCATGGCGACCGCCGCCGCCCGGTTCACCGCGATCACCGGCGACGGGGCGATGCTCAGCAGCACGTCGTAGAGCGCCACGATCTGCGGCCAGTCGGCGCTCTCCGGGTCCGGCGCCTCGGCGTGCAGCGCGGCGATCGCGGCCTGCACACCGTAGAACCCGGCCGCCCCGCCGGTCAGCGCCACGACCACCAGCGCCGCGCCCTCCTCCGCCGCACCCACCAGCGCCGCACCCCCGTCCGCCGCGCCCGCCGGCCCAGCACCGTCGCCGGCCGCGTCCGGTGCGGGCCAGCGCCGGGCGTGGGTGAGCAGCATCAGCGCCAGCAACCCGGCCACCTCGCGGTCGGCGGGCATCAGCCGGCGCAGGATGCGGGCCAGCCTGATGGCCTCCCCGGTGAGGTCGGTGCGTTTGGCGGCATACCCCTCCGTGAAGATCGAGTAGATCGCCTGGAGGACCACCGGGAGCCGATGCGGTAGCTCGTCGGGGCCGGGCACGCGGAACGGGATGCGCGCCGCACGGATCCGGTGCTTGGCGCGGGTGATCCGTTTCGCCATCGTCTGTGTCGGCACCAGGAAGGCCCGCGCGACCTCGGGGGTGCTGAGTCCGCCCAGGCAGCGCAGGGTGAGCGCGATCCGGTCCTCGGCGGCCAGGGCCGGGTGCGCGCAGGTGAAGAAGAGCTGGAGCCGGTCGTCCGGGAACTCGTCGGTGGCCGGCGCCGGACCGGCCCGGTCCGCCTCCACCTGGAGGACCGCGAGCCGGGCGGCGAGGGCCGCGTCGCGGCGCAGCCGGTCCACGGCCTTGCGCCGCGCGGTGGTCATCAGCCACGCACCCGGGTTCGGTGGCACGCCATCCACGGGCCAGCGGGACAGGGCCGTCTCGATCGCCTCCGACGTGACCTCCTCGGCCAGGTCGAGGTCGCCGAAGCGGCGCACGAGTGCCGCGAGGAGGCGGCCGTGCTCCTCGCGGAACACGGCCTCCACGGCTTGCCCGGGGATCACGCCCCGAAATCGGCGACCGGGCGGACCACCACGGAACCGTCCCGGGCGCCCGGGCAGCGGGCCGCCCAGTCCAGGGCCGCGTCGAGGTCGGGCACGTCGATCACGTAGAACCCGCCCAGCACCTCCCGGGTCTCGGCGAACGGCCCGTCGGTCACGGTCCGCGTGCCGTCCGCCGCGACCCGCACGGTCGTGGCGGTGACCAGGTCGGCCAGCGACTCGCCGGCGACCAGGATGCCGGCCTCCTGGACCTGCTTGTCGTACGCCATCCAGTCCGCCGGCTCGCACCCGGCGGCCCCGCCCTGCTCGTCGACGGCACCGGCGTGGATCAGCAGCATGTACTTCATGGTCGAACTCCCATCTGTGACGGCTTCGACCTCACTACGAACGGGTCCGCCGGAAAAGGACCGCCGCGGGAAAAGAATTTCGCGGCGTCACGGACGCAGGATCAGGCGGATCGGGTTGCCCTCCTTGCGCTGCAACCGTTCCACCGCGGCCGGCGCCTCGGCAAGCGGCAGCACGTCGCTCACCGAGGCGGCCAGGTCGAGGCGCTTCTGCCCGGCCAGCCGGACCAGTTCCGCCACGTGCTCGGCGTCCGAGCCGTAGTGCCCGTGGATGCTGAGCTTCAGATAGTTGAAGAAGCTGTCCGAACTGATCGTCACGGGCTGGCCGGCGATCCCGGCCAGGATCAGCTTCCCGCCCCGGCCGAGCACGGTCAGCGCCTGCTCGCGGACCGCCGGCACCCCGGCGAAGTCGAACGCGACGGCCAGCCCGCCGCCGGTGAGGTCCCGGATCGTCGCCGCCTCGGACGGGTCCAGCGCGATGTCGGCGCCCAGTGCCAGTGCCCGTTCCCGGGCCGGTGCCAGCGGGTCCACCGCGATCACCGGGGCCGCCCCGATCAGCCGCAGCAGTTGCACCGCGTGCGCCCCGAGCCCGCCGGCGCCCCAGACCGCCACCGCGTCACCGGCCCGGACCTGCGCGGTGGCGGTGATCGCGGCCCACGGCGTGGACACCGCGTCCGGGATGATGCAGGCCTGCTCGAACGGCAGGTCGTCCGGGATCGCGACGAGCGTGTCGGCGCGGGCCACGGCGTACTCCGCCCAGCCGCCGTCGTAGTCGACCCCGCGCGTGTAGACGGTCCCGCGCCGGTCACGCTGCCCGGCCTGCAACAGCACCCGGTCCCCCGGCTGCCAGCCCTCCACCCGCGGACCCAGCCGGTCCACGGCCCCGGCCGTCTCGTGTCCGAGCGTGACCACATCCCCGTCGAGCAGCCGCGGCGTCAGGCCACCCTCGATGAGGTGCACATCGGAGAGACACACGCCCGCCGCGGCCACTTTGACCAGCACTTCGTCCGGCCCCGGCTCCGGCACGTCGACGCTCTCCATCCGGAGCGACCGTTCCGCCAGGTGCAACCGTCCCGCCAGCATCTTCATGAAGATCACCCTATGCCGCGGCGGCGCTCGACCGGACCCGGACCGGTCATCGGGGAACGGCCCGCGCGGCGACCGTCGTCACTCGTCGAGCAGCAGCACGTGCAGGTGGCGGGGGCCGTGCACGCCCTCGACCCGGTTCAGTTCGATGTCACTCGTCGCGGAGGGACCGCTGATCCAGGTGAGCGGCCGCCGCGGGTCGAGCCGGGCCACCGCGTCCGGCACGGCGGCCACCACCTGCGCGGGGCGCAGCACGCAGAAGTGCACATCGGGGAGCAGGGTGATGATGCGCCGGCCCTGGTCGGGGGCGGCGTCCAGGACGATGGTGCCGGTCTCGGCAACGGCCACGGCCGCGGCGGTGAGCACGGCGGCAGCCGCGGCGATCCGGTCCGGGGCGAGGCCGTCGTCGGGCACGGCGGCGGCCGGGCGCCAAGCTCGCGGCAGACCCGGGGGTACGATCACCGCCCCGTCCACCAGGCCCGCCACGGTCGTCGCGATCTCGTCCTGGCGGACCCGGTGCACTTCGGCCTTGTAGTCCAGAAGCCGGTCGACGAGCACGTCCAGCGAGGCCGGTCGCCCGGCCGGGCGGTACTCCCGGGGCACCGGGGGCGCGACCGGCGCGTCACGCAGGGCGGCCCGCACCCGGCCCAGGATCAGGTCCTTGGAACTCATCGTGACGCCCACCAATCCCGGAAGGTCTGCTCGGGGAACTCGGGCAGATCCCGGCCGGCGGTCCACCCGGACAGCGGTGGCGGCAGTCCCCGGCCACGGCGCCCGGCGATCCGGGCGAGTTTGGCGGCGCGCTGCGCGGCCGCGTACACCCTGGGTCTGTCCATGATCCGCGCCGCCGCCGCCATCGCCGCGCGCTCGCCCCGCGGGTGTGGTGCCTCGTTGCGCAGGTGCACCAGCAGCGACGGGATGTCGATCTTCACCGGGCAGGCGTCGAAGCAGGCGCCGCAGAGGGACGACGCGTAGGGCAGGGACGCGTTGTCGGCGATGCCGGTGAGCTGCGGCGAGAGCACCGCGCCGATCGGGCCGGGATAGACCGAGCCGTACGCGTGCCCGCCCGCGCGCTCGTAGACCGGGCACACGTTGAGGCACGCCGAGCACCTGATGCAGTGCAGCGCCGACCGCCCGGCCGGGTCCGACAGCACCGCGCTGCGGCCGTTGTCGAGCAGCACCAGGTGGAAGTTCTGCGGGCCGTCGCCGGGCGTCACACCGGTCCACATCGTCGTGTACGGGTTCATCCGCTCCCCCGTCGACGCCCGCGGCAGCAGTTGCAGGAACACCTCCAGGTCCTGCCAGGTCGGCAGCACCTTCTCGATGCCCATCACGGTGATCAGGGTGTCGGGCAGGGTCAGGCACATCCGGCCGTTGCCCTCGGACTCGACGACCGCGAGGGTGCCCGTGTCGGCGATCGCGAAGTTGGCCCCGCTGATCGCCACCGTCGTCGACAGAAACGTCTCCCGCAGGTACCGCCGGGCCGCCGCGGCCAGCACCGGCGGGTCGTCGGTCAGCGCCGGGTCGACGCCGGGCATCTCGCGCAGGAAGATCTCCCGGATCTCGGCCCGGTTGCGGTGGATGGCCGGCACCAGGATGTGGCTGGGCTTGTCGTGGCCCAGCTGCACGATCAGTTCGGCGAGGTCGGTCTCGACCGCCGCGATCCCGGCCTCCTCCAGGGCCTCGTTGAGGCCGATCTCCTGGGTCGCCATCGACTTGACCTTGATGACCCGGTCGGAGCCGGTCTCCCGGACCAGCCGGGTGACGATCGCGTTCGCCTCGTTGGCGTCGGCCGCCCAGTGCACCACACCGCCCGCCGCCGTCACCCGTTCCTCGAGCTGTTCCAGCAGCTCCGGGAGGCGGGCCAGGACATCGGTCTTGATCGCCGACCCGGCGTCGCGCAGGGGCTGCCAGTCCGGCAGCTCCGCGATCACCTTGCCGGACTTGCCGCGGATCGTGGTGGTGGCGTGCCGCAGGTTGCGGCGCAGCTGCGAGTCGGCCAGGGCGTCGTGCGCGGCCGCCGGGAAGGTCTGCTCGCCGCGCAGGTTCCCGACGCCGCGGGGAGCGGTCGCCGGCATGCCGAGAAAGGTGGTCATCTAGGACTCCGTCGAGGCGAGGATCTCGGCCAGGTGGACGGTACGCACGCCGGTGCGCAGCCGGGACAGGCCACCACCGATGTGCATCAGGCAGGAGGCGTCCCCGGCCGTGCAGACGTCCGCCCCGGTGGCGACGACGTTCGTCATCTTGTCGGCGAGCATGGCCGTGGAGGTCTCGGCGTTCTTGAGCGCGAACGTGCCACCGAACCCGCAGCACTGCTCGGCCGCCGGCAGCTCCACCAGGTCGAGGCCGCGCACCTGCCGGAGCAGCCGCAACGGCTTGTCGCCGACCCGGGTCATCCGCAGGCTGTGACACGTCGGGTGGTAGGTGACCCGGTGCGGGTAGAACGCGCCGACGTCCTCGACCTTCAACACGTCGATCAGCAATTCCGACAATTCATAGGTCCGGGCGGCGGCGTCCTCGGCGCGGGCGGCGAGGCTCGCGTCACCGTACTTCGCCGCGACCATCGCGTGCTGATGGCGGATCGACCCGACACACGAGCCGGACGGCGCCACGATCACGTCGTAGGGGGCCATCACCGTGACGTACCGCTTGACCAGCGGCAACGCGTCCTTCTGATAGCCGGTGTTGACGTGCATCTGCCCGCAGCACGTCTGGTCGGACGGGAACACCACCTCATGACCGAGCCGCTCCAGCAGCAGCACCGTCGCCTTGGCCGCCTCCGGGAAGAGGGTGTCGGCCAGGCACGTGGCGAAAAGCGCGATCCGCACCTGTCACCTCCCTGCTCGCGCGGCTGCCGCCCGCCAAAGGGCGTCGTCGCCGCGCGGCTCGTAACGCACGATCCGTTGAGTCTCGCGCACCAGCGCGCGCATCGCATCCAGGCCACCACCTAGGACCCCGGCCGCGCGGGCCTGCACGAGCAGGTTGCCGATCGCGGTGGCCTCCACCGGCCCGGCCAGCACCGGCAGCCCGCAGGCGTCCGCGGTGAGCTGGCAGAGCAACTCGTTGAGCGCGCCGCCGCCGACCAGGTGCACCTTGGTGATCTCGCGTCCGGACAGTTCCGCGGCCTGCCGTACCGCACGCCGCTGCGCCAGCGCCAGACTGTCCAGGATGCACCGGGTCACCGCGGGCGGACCGGCGTCGGCGGGCAGACCGGCCGCCTTGCGCAGCCGGCCCGCCATGTCGCCCGGTGCCAGGAACAGCGGGTCGTCCAGGTCGACGACGTGGGCCAGGCCCGGTTCCGCGGCGGCGGCCCGCAGCAGCTGCGCCAGGTCCGGTGCACCCCACTCCCGCAGGCACTCCTGCAACGGCCACAGCCCCATGACGTTGCGCAGGTACCGGATGGTCCCGTCGACTCCACCCTCGTTGGTGAAGTTGGCCCGCCTCGACGCGTCGCCGAGCACCGGCCCGTCCAGTTCCAGGCCGACGAGCGACCAGGTCCCGCAGGAGATGTACGCGAAATCGGTGCCCTCCGCCGGCACCCCGACGACGGCCGACGCGGTGTCGTGCGAGCCGACCGCGACGACCGGCGTCCCCGCGTGGTGCCCGATCACCTCGCCGGGGTGGCGGATCGGCGGCAGCACGTCCGCGCGCAGGCCCAACTCGGAGATCAAGGGCGCGGACCAGGCACGGGTACGCACGTCGAGCAGCCCCGTCGTCGACGCGTTCGTGTACTCCGCGCCGATCTCCCCGGTCAGCCAGTAGGCCAGCAGGTCCGGCACGAGCAGCAGGTGCCGGGCGGCCGCGTACTGCGGGGTGTCACGCGCCGCCACCAGCTGGTACACCGTGTTGAACGGCAGCGTCTGCAGCCCGTTGACCTCGTAGAGGTCGCCGATCCGGGCCGCGACCCCGTCGGTGCGCGCGTCCCGGTAGTGCACCGGGTTGCCGAGCAGCGCCCCGGTCGCGTCCACCAGTCCGTAATCGACCGCCCACGAGTCGATGCCGATGCTGCTCACCGGGCCGGCCTTGCGCAGGCCCTCCACCACGCCGCGGTACAGCGCCAGGATGTCCCAGTGCAGGGTCCCGCCGACCCGGACCGGCTCGTTCGGGAACCGGTGCACCACGTCCAGGTCGAGTCGTCCGTCGCCGAGCCGGCCGACCACGACGCGCCCGCTGGACGCGCCGAGGTCGACCGCGGCAAAGGCCTTGCTCATCGCAGGAACGCGGCGGCGACGCCGGCGTCGACCGGGATGTGCAGGCCGGTGGTGTGCGACAGGTCGCCCGCGGTGAGGACGAAGACGGCGTTCGCCACGTGCTCCGGCAGGACCTCGCGCTTCAGCAGGGTGCGCTGCGCGTAGAACTCGCCCAGCTTCTCCTCCGGCACGCCGTAGACCGCGGCCCGCTGCGCGCCCCAGCCGCCGGCGAAGATGCCGGAACCCCGTACCACGCCGTCCGGGTTGATGCCGTTGACCTTGATGCCGTGCGCGCCCAGCTCGGCCGCCAGCAGCCGGACCTGATGCGCCTGGTCGGCCTTCGCGGCGCCGTAGGCGACGTTGTTCGGGCCGGCGAACAGCGAGTTCTTGCTGGAGATGTAGACAATGTCGCCGCCGATGCCCTGCGCGATGAGCACCTTCGCGGCGGCCTTCGCGACCAGGAACGAACCCTTCGCCATCACGTCGTGCTGGATGTCCCAGTCCTGCTCGGTGGTCTCCAGCAGCGGCTTGGAGATCGACAGACCGGCGTTGTTGACCACCAGGTCGACCCCGCCGAACGCGAGGACCGCCTGGTCCAGGGCCGCTTCGACGGCTGCCGCGTCGGTGACGTCGGCGGTCACGCTCACCGCCGCATCGGTGCCGCCGATCTCGCGGGCCACGCTCTCGGCGGCGGCCGCGTCCCGGTCGGCGACGACCACGACCGCACCCTCCCCGGCGAGGCGCAGGGCGATCGCCCGGCCGATGCCGGAACCGCCACCGGTCACGAACGCGACCCGGGTGGCGAGCGGCTTCGGCTTCGGCAGGCGCTGAAGCTTCGCCTCCTCCAGCGACCAGTACTCGATGCGGAACTTCTCCGACTCGTCGATCGGGGCGTACCGGGAGACGGCCTCCGCACCGCGCATCACGTTTATCGCGTTCACGTAGAACTCGCCGGCCACCCGGGCGGTCTGCTTGTTCGCGCCGAACGAGAACATGCCGACACCGGGCACCAGCACGATCGCCGGGTCGGCGCCGCGGATCGCCGGGCTCTCCGGCGTGGCGTGCCGGTCGTAGTAGGCGCGGTAGGCCGCGCGGTACGCCTCGTGCAGCTCCTTGAGCCGGGCCACGACCTCCTCGACCGGTGCGTCCGGCGCGGTGTCCACGACCAGGGGCTTCACTTTGGTACGCAGGAAGTGGTCCGGGCAGGACGTACCGAGCGCGGCCAGTTCGGCGAGCCGTTCGCTGCCCACGAAGTCGAGCACCACGTCGCTGTCGGTGTAGTGGCCGACCTGCGGCCGATCCGTCGAGGCGAGACCGCGGATCACCGGGAAGAGGGCGGCGGCGCGCTCCCGGCGTACCGCCTCGGGCAGCGGCTGATGAATCGTCGCACCGAAGGGCGCGCTGCGGCCGTGCTCCGCCAGATAGGCCGCGGCCTTGGCGATGATCTCCTGCGAGTTGGCCTCGCACGCGTCACTCGTCGCACCCCACGCCGTGATGCCGTGACCGCCGAGGATCACGCCGATCGCCTGCGGGTTCGCCTTCTGCACGGCGGCGATGTCCAGTCCGAGCTGGAAACCGGGGCGGCGCCAGTCCACCCACAGCACCCGGTCGCCGAAAATCTCCTTGGTGAGCGCGGGACCGTCGGCGGCCGTCGCGATCGCGATGCCGGCGTCCGGGTGCAGGTGGTCGACGTGCGCGACGTCGACGAGCCCGTGCATGGCGGTGTCGATGCTCGGCGCAGCGCCGCCCCGCCCGTGCAGGCAGTAGTCGAACGCGGCGACCATCTCGTCCTCGCGCTCCAGGCCGGGATAGACGCTCGGCAACGCCTTGAGCCGGTCGAGGCGCAGGACGGCGAGTCCGTTCTCGGTCAGGGTGCCCAGGTCACCGCCGGACCCCTTCACCCAGAGCAGGTCGACGTCCTGACCGGTCACCGGGTCGGTGTCGGTGCCCTTCGCCGACGTGTTGCCACCGGCGTAGTTGGTCGTGCGGGGGTCCGCACCGAGGCGGTTCGATCGGGCGATGAGCGCGGCGACTGCGGGGTTGGTCATGACGGTCCTTCAGTCCTTCAGGCCGGGGCGGTTTCGTGCTCTGGTCCGTGGCCCTGCGACGGCTCCACCCGCGGCACCACCAGGCGGCGGCCGTCTCGGTGTGAAACGTTTCAGAGTTACGGACACATTACGCGGGCCTCACTCGGCGGGTCAAGGCTTGACCCCGATCCCCCGGCGGCGCCCCCGCACGACCCCCCGCGCCCCTCCGGCGCGAACCCCCGCGCCACCTCCACACGACCCCCGCGCCCTCCTGCACGACCCCCGCACCATGCCCACAGGCCCCGCGCGCCCCTCCCGCAGACCCCGGCACAACCCCGCGACCCTCCCTCAGAACCTCCGCGCCCCTTCCGCATAACCCCCCCCCGCGCCACGTCCGCAGGACCCCCGGCGGGCCTTGCGCCAGCGGCAGCCGGCGGCGCAGGTGTGACCCCTATGGACTCGGCAAGCAGCCGGAGCGAACTCCTCTGCCGGTTTGCGCTGGTAGAAGGGTTGGGAGCACGGCGCACAGATGTCGACGCGGCGGCAGGCGAGGCAGACGAGTGCGCGTGACGCTGGCTGCCCTCGACTCCATTGAGGCCCTTCAACAAGTCGCCGCGATCGGCTGCGTCGCGCCCACACCGCGGTGTTGATCTGCTAGCGATGCGAAATCGCGGTTCCAACCCCATGATCACAGCGATTTCGCACCGCTAGCAGATCAACTTCTCGCCAGGGACGGCACGCCGGGCGCCACTGGGCCGCAACCGGGGGACGCGGGGTTGGTGAGCGGGCGGATCCGAACCGAGTTCGTGATCCTCGAGGCGTTTCTGCGGCACCTGCGCCATCGGCCGGACGGCGATCTTGGTTCGGCCGATGGCGCAGGCCCACATGCGAGAGAGCGCATGTGAGAGAGGGCGCATGCGCGACAGGGCGCATGCGCGACAGGGCGCATGCGCGACAGGGCGCATGCGCGACAGGACCCATACGCGACAGGGCGCATGCGCGACAGGACCCATACGCGACAGGGCGCATGCGCGACAGGGCGCATGCAAGAGAAGACGCACGCGAGTGGGGGCGCATGCGTTGCCCGGGCAGCGTACATTTGTACATATGACGGTCAGCGAGAAGAGCATGCGTGCGCGGATGCTCGCCGGTGAGCTGTACATTGCCGACGATCCGGAGATCGCCCGGGATCTGGCGCGGGCGCAGCGGCTCAGCCACGAGATCAACACGATCGATCCGACGGACCATGCGCGGCGGCGGGAGTTGCTGGGTGAGCTGCTCGGCGGCTTCGGTGAGGGCAGCGAGATCCGGCCGCCGTTGCACTGCGACTACGGGTATCAGACGACGATCGGGGCCCGGTCGTTCGCCAACTTCGGGCTGGTCATCCTCGATGTCGCGAAGGTGACCGTCGGCGACGACGTGCAGATCGGGCCGAACGTGCAGTTGCTGACGGCTACCCATCCGCTCGAGCCGGGGCCGCGCCGCGACAAGTGGGAGTCGGCCCAGCCGATCGTGATCGGTGACAACGTGTGGCTCGGCGGCGGCGTGATCGTCTGCCCGGGCGTCACGATCGGCGAGAACACGGTGGTGGGTGCGGGTTCGGTGGTCGTCCGCGATCTGCCGGCGAACGTGGTCGCGGTCGGTTCGCCGGCGCGCGTCATCCGCGACCTGTGAGCCCGGCGCGCGCCGACGGCGTCGTGCGTCAGGCCGGCCAGACGCCCCGAGACACGCCGCGCGGCAAGCAAGCGACACCGGGTGCCCCACGCGGTGAGCAGGCAACGCACGACACCCCACGTGGCAAGCAAGCGACACCGGGTGCCCCACGCGGTGAGCAGGCAACGCACGACACCCCACGTGGCAAGCAAGCGACACCGGACACGCCACACGGCAAGCAAGGAACGCAGGACGCACCGCACGGCAAGCAAGCGACACCGGACACGCCGCGCGGCAAGCAAGCTGCGCAGGACACGCCGCGCCGCAAGCAAGGGGCGCGGCCGAGGGAGCGGCGCGTCCGCCGGCATGACCCCGACCGCAAGGACCGCATCGTCGACGCCGCCATCCGGGTGATCGCCGAGCACGGGGTGGCCGGCACCACGCACCGCCTCATCGCTGCCGAGGCCGATGTCCCGCTGGGGTCGCTGACCTACCATTTCACCGGCCTCGACGATCTGCGCGTGCAGGCTTTCACCCGGCACGCCGAGCGGATGTCGGCCATCTACGCCGCGCACTTCGACGGGGTGGCGACGGATGAGCAGTTGCTGGACGCGCTGACCGGGCTGATCCACGGTGACGCGGGCGCGAGTGCGGCGGACTGGGCGGTCGCCTACGAGCTCTACCTGGCGGCGCTGCGGGATCCGGCGTTGCGCGCGGTCACCGAGACGTGGATGCGGACCAGCCGGTCGGTGCTGGAACGCTTCGTCGACCCGGTGACCGCGCGCGGGGTGGACGCGTTGATAGAGGGCCTGGTCATGCACAAGACCCTGGCGACCACGCCGGTGCCGATGGCGGAGATCCAGGCGATCGTCAGGCGCGCACTGGGTCGGTGACGGCCGGCTCGCGGTGTTTCGCGAGGGCGAGCACGATCAGGCCGCCGGCCAGCGCCAGGCCGGCCGCGATGAACAGGGCGGCGTCCAGGCCGTCGGTGTAGGCGGCCTGCCCCTGCACGGTGGTGCCGAGCACCGCGACACCGAAGGCGAATCCGAGCTGGCGGAACGCGTTGAGGGCCCCGCCGGCCATGCCGCTGCGTTCGCGGG
Organism: Actinoplanes sp. DH11; assembly: GCF_020873875.1. Classification (GTDB taxonomy): domain Bacteria; phylum Actinomycetota; class Actinomycetes; order Mycobacteriales; family Micromonosporaceae; genus Actinoplanes. The sequence continues at coordinate 136,189 of NZ_JAHWGU010000019.1, read as the reverse complement.
GCACCTCGGCGAGCACCGCCGAGGACATGGTCGGCAGCACCACGCCTACGCCGAGCCCGACAAGGATCAGTCCTGGGATCAGCACGGAACCGCCGCTGCCGGGGTCGACCCGGGTTTGCAGCAGGTTGCCGGCGGCGATCAGGAGCATGCCGGCACCGACGGTCCAGCGGGCCGGGACGCGTTGCAGATGCCGCCCCGCGAACACGCCGACCAGCAGCGACGCGACACTCAACGGCAGCGCGCCGAGCAGTCCGGCGTCGACTGGGCCTTTGCCGAGGAACTGCTGGAGCCAGACGGTCGCGTACGGCATGACCGCGAAAGCCGCCGCCTGGGTGAGGAATGCCGCCACGATCAGTGCGGTGAACGGAGCCTGGCGGAACAGTGTGAGGTCGAGCATCGGGTGGTCGGAGCGGCGTTCCACGGCGATGAAGGCGATCGCGCCGGCGAGCCCGGCGGCGAACGCGACGAGGGTGGCCGCGGAGGTCCAGCCGGCGGCCGAGGCCTCGATCAGGCCGTACGTGAGTGCCGCGGCGGCGAGCGTGAAGGTCAGCGTGCCGGGCAGGTCGAAACGGCCGGCACGCGGCGCCTTCGACTCGGCCACGCCACGGACGGTGAACCACGCCGCGGCGGCACAGACCGGCAGGTTGATCAGGAAGATCCAGTGCCAGCCGAGGTGTTCGGTGAGCAGCCCGCCGGCGATCGGCCCGGCTGCCGCGGCGGCACCGTTGACGGCGCCCCAGACGCCGAACGCGACGCCCCGGTCCCGGCCCTGGTAGGTGACGTTGAGCAGGGCCGCGGTGGTGGCGAACATGGCGGCGCCACCGATGCCCTGCATTACCCGGGCCGCGATCAGGGTGGTGGCGTCCGGCGCGAACGCGCAGGCCAGGCTGGCGGCGGAGAAGAGGGCCAGACCCCAGAGGTACGCGCGGCGGCGCCCGAACCGGTCGGCCAGGGACCCGGCGCCGAGGACCAGGGCGGCCAGCGCCAGCGCGTACCCGTCGAGCACCCACTGCAGGTCGTCGTAGCCGGCGCCGAGGTTGACGGAGATGTCCGGCAGCGCGACCACGACGACGGTGACGTCGACGAGCAGGAGGAACGTGCCGAGACAGACGGCGACGAGCGGTGACCATTTGTGCATGCGAAGAACTCTGCCCGATTCGTGGCGGCTGAAGCCGCTGCCGAAGGCCGGGGTGGCGGATCTCGACTTCCATTAGGCTCTGCCGGTGGATTTCGACACGCTCGACCACCAGCTCATCCACGCGCTGCGGGTCGACGGGCGGGCCGGTTACCGGGAGATCGGCACGGTGCTCGGCGTTTCCGACCAGACCGTGGCGCGACGGTACCGCAAGCTGCGCGAACGGGCCGGGCTGCGGGTCGTGGTGCTGCCGAACCCGATCGTTCTCGGGCACCAGACGTGGACGATCCGGTTGCGGACCACGCCGGACGCCGCGGTCGCGGTCGCCCGGTCGCTGGCGCTGCGGCGGGACACGAGCTGGGTGAACCTCACCTCCGGCGGTACGGAGATCACGTGCAGCGTCCGGGTGCCGGGCGGCGCCGACTGGGAGTCGTTGCTCCTGGAGAGGCTGCCGCGCACCCCGCGCCTGGGTCCGGTCACCGCGCACTGCCTGATCCACCAGTTCGCCGGCGGCGCCACCGGCCCGGACACCAGGGACCGGGCGCTCTCGCCGGAGCAGATCGCCGCCCTGGCACCGGAGCGGTTCCCCGGCTCTCCCCGGCTGACCGATGCTGATCAGCCGCTGCTGGATGCGCTCGCCCACGACGGCCGGGCCGGGCACACCGAACTCGCCGCGGTGACGGGCTGGCCCGAGTCGACGGTACGGCGCCGGCTGCGCGACCTGCTCGGCACCCGCACCGTCTTCAGCGACGTGGAAACCGATCCGGGTGCGCTCGGATTCCGCGGGCGGGTCGTCCTCTGGCTCTCGGTGGCACCGTCCCGGCTCGCCGCGGTCGGCGCCGCCCTGGCCACCCACGAGGAGGTCGTGTTCGCGGCCGCCACGACCGGGCCGACGAATGTCACGGCCACCGTGATCTGCCCGGACATGGCCGGCTTCTACCGCTACCTGACCGAGCGGATCGGCTCCCTGGACGGCGTGGAACGCGCCGAGTCCGCGCCGTTGATGCGGCACGTCAAGCAGTTCGGCGCCGTACGGTGAGAATGATTGTTAAATCCCTGTCACGCGTGCAACCGATGCACCCCGCTGCAGCGTCCTGATCAACAAGAGGGCACTCCCCTGCCCCCGGGGGCGTCGCCCTCGCGCAGAGAGGCGGCGGCACCGATTCGGGCCGCCGCCTTTCGCTCCCACCGCCTCACCCGCGCCAGCTCGGCAGCGACTCAGCGACTCAGCGACTCAGCGGCAGATCATCACGGGATGCCCGTCCGGATCGGCGACGTAGGCCATGCGCTCGCCCCACGGCTGGTCCGCCGGCTCCACCAGCACGGGCACGCCCCTCTCCCGGAACTCGGCCACCGCCGCGTCCACATCGTCGGTGTAGACGCACAACTCGAACTGGTGACCGGCTCCCGGACGGATCGGCAACCCGTGCGAACCGGTCTGCCCGTCGGTCACCTGGACCACCGAGATGACGGACGTGCCCAGCGCGAGCGACACGAACTCACCGAACCGATAGGTCTCGGCGAATCCGAGCTGATCCCGGTAGAACGCGAGAGCGGCTTCGAGGTCTTCGACGTAGATGATCGGGTGAGCGTCCCGGAATGCGGCCATGCCCGTCACGCTATCGGCGACGAGATGGAGTACGGGGCCGGCCGCGCCGGTGAGAGCGGCCATCCGCCGCGGGCGGGACACGGAGGACCAAGCGTTACGACGCCCGCTCGCTGATCCGGCGCACGATCGCCGCCGTGCCGCCGTCCCACGGTGCGCCGTGACCGGGCAGCACCCACGTGACGTCCAGCTCCGCCAGCCGTTCGAGCGAGGTCGCGGCCTGCGCGGGGTCGTCGGTGAACGGCGCCGGCTGCGGGCCGTGCTCGCCGGTCAGCACGTGGCGCGTGGTGAGCGCGTCGCCGACGAACACCGCGTCCGCGACCGGCACGTGGATCGCGACGCTTCCCGGCGAGTGTCCAGGCAGGCCGATTACGCGGGGTGACCCCGGCAGGTCCAGCACCTGACCGTCCGTCATCTCGTGAACTTCCGTGAGGTAGGTGGTCCGCAGGCCGCCCTTGCTGCTCGCGTACCACAGGAAGCGCCCGATCGCGCCCACCCGGACCTTGCCCCAGCTGGGTTTTGTCTTGGTCTCGCCACGGGCCCGCGCCGCGTCGGCGGCATGCACGTGGACGGGTACGCCGTGGTCGCGCCGCAACCGCTCGGCGAACCCGATGTGGTCGCTGTCGCCGTGTGTCAGAACGACGCCGCGTACGTCGGCGACCGAGCGGCCGACCTCGGCGAGTTCACTTATCAGTTCGGGCCAGTGCCCGGGCAGGCCGGCGTCGATGACTGTCACGCCGTCGTCGGTGACGATCAGGTAGGCGGCGACGATGTCGTTGCCGATGCGACGCAGATGCGGTCCCAGCTTCATGATGGCTAAGCTACCTAGCTATGATGGCTATGGTCAATAGCTATCGCTCCGGGAAGGTTTTTCGATGCCGACACCTGAACGCACCTCCAGGGACGCGATCGTCGCCGCGGCCCGGGAGATCCTCGAGGCTGACGGGCTGGCACGCCTCACCATGCAGTCCGTCGCCGACCGGGTGGGCGTGCGGGCGCCCTCGCTCTACAAACGGGTGCGCAACCGCGACGAGCTCGTAAGGCTCGTCGCGACAGCCACCGTCGCGGACCTCGGCGAACACCTGCGAACCGCACCGCAGACGCTCGGCGAACTGGCCCGGGCGTTCCGCGCGTTCGCCCACGCGCATCCGGCCGGCTACCGGCTGATCCTCGGCTGGGGACCGGAAACGGTCACCGTCGACGTCGAGCTGCTGGCGGCCGCGATCGCGCCGGTCCTCGCGTCCATCGCCGCCCTCGCCGGCCCCGACGACACCCTCGAAGCCGCCCGCCTGGTGACCGCCTGGGCGAACGGTTTCATCAGCATGGAACTCGCCGGCGCCTTCAACCTGGGCGGCGACGTCGAGGCCGCCTTCGAGTACGCCCTGACCCGCCTGACCGAAGCCATCAAAGCCGGCAGAGCACCGGCCGCGTGAAACCGGCCGGCCGCGCGAAAGCCAGCCGTGCGAAAAGCCGGCCGCGCGAGAAGCCGGCCCCTACCGCCGCCGACCCGGCCGCCCGCCCTGGTCAGCCGTCTTGTAGGTGATCACCGGAATGGTCGTGAGGACCGGCGTGGCCAGCCCGAACGAGACCAGGTCGCCGATCACCTGCTCGATCCGCTTGTACGCGGTCGGCGCCTCCTCGAACAGCAACTGCCGGTCACCGCAGACGACGAGGGAGCCGACAGCCGTACGCCGCAGCTCCGCGACCGTGTGTTTGGCCTTGCCGCGCCGCAGGGCGTCGGCCCGGGACATCTTGCGGCCGGCACCGTGCGCCACCGAATAGCCGGCGTCGGCGCCGGCGTGGCCGCTGACCAGGTAGGACCGGGTACCGCGGGTGCCGGCGATCAGCACGTCACGGCCGTCGCCGGGTGCGGCGCCCTTGCGGTGCAGGTAGAGGCCGTCCCGGACCTCGACCGCATTGTGACAGACGTCGACGAGCGGCTCGGTGATCTCGGCGCCGAGCGCCTCGGCGACCCGGGCGGCCAGGGTGCGGCGGTTGAGACTTCCCCAGCGTACGGCGTCGTCGTGCGCCGCCAGGTAGGCGCCGGCGTCGGCAGCCGGACCAGCGCCGCAGGCCTCGGTGTGTGCCCGCAGGATGCGTTCGCCGTGCCCGCGGGAGCCACTGTGCACGATCAGCACGTGGTCGCCGGGTGCGAGCGGCGTGTCGGCGAGGACCTCCTCGACGCGCGCCAGTTCGACGAAGTGGTTGCCCCGGCCGACGGTGCCGAGCGAGTCGGCGTATCCGCCCGGCAGCTCGGCCGTTGACCCGAGAAGCTCGGCCAGCCGGTCCGCGGGGACGGGCTCGTCGAGGTCGGGGAAGCGGGGAGCGAGCCGTTCCGGGACGACCTTCTTGAGCCGGAACCCGAAGACCGCGATGCCGCAGCCGATGTCGGAGCCGACGAGGAGGGGGTAGAGGACGCGGGACAGCATGGCGGCGCCGATCGGGGCGCCCTTGCCGGGGTGCAGGTCGGGCATGCCGGCCACGTGGATCATGCCGTCGAGGGCGGCGACCTGGTGGCACTGCGCGACCGCGTCGGACTCGATCCAACTGGACGCGCCGGCGAAAACGGTGACGGACACGAGACGTTCATCTTCCGTGAGGGGAGTTGGCACAGGCGGGAGGGCTGCTCAGAACGTCATGTCGATCATCGTTCGCCCAGTTCACGCGCGCGGCAACGGAATTTCCGGCGTGTTACATATCGCGGCGGCATGTACCCAGTGGGATTACCCGCGGGTAGTGATCCGGCGCGATCTTATTCACATCCCTGTATGTGAACGTTCCCACATCCCCTGGGGAGTACTCGCATGAAGAAACTGTTCGCCTCGCTCGCCGTGGCCGCCGCCATCCTGGTCGCCCCGGCACCGGCCGCGGCCGCCAACCCGTACGAGCGCGGGCCCGCGCCCACCAACGCCAGCATCGAGGCGTCCCGCGGCTCGTTCGCCATCGCACAGACCACGGTGGCCCGGACCAGCCGCTTCGGCGGCGGCACCATCTACTACCCGACCTCCACCACGGCCGGTACGTTCGGCGCGGTCGCCATCTCCCCCGGCTTCACCGCCACCCAGTCGAGCGTCGCCTGGCTGGGCCCCCGCCTCGCCTCGCAGGGCTTCGTCGTGATCACCATCAACACGCTGAGCACCCTCGACCAGCCCGACAGCCGGGGCACGCAGCTGCTCGCGGCCCTCGACTACCTGACCGGGCAGAGCACCGTGCGCACCCGCATCGACGCCGCCCGCCTCGGCGTGATGGGTCACTCGATGGGCGGCGGCGGCAGCCTCGCCGCGGCCAGGACCCGCCCGGCGCTGCAGGCCGCCGTGCCGATGACGCCGTGGCACGGCACCAAGTCGTGGGGCACGGTACGCGTCCCCACCATGATCATCGGGGCGGAGAACGACACCGTCGCGCCGGTCACGTCGCACTCCGAGCCGTTCTACACCAGCATGTCGAGCGCGCCGGACAAGGCGTACCTCGAGGTCAACAACGCCTCCCACTCGGCGCCGACCGAGGGCGGCAACGTCACCGTCGCGAAGTACGCCCTGTCGTGGCTCAAGCGCTTCATCGACAACGACACCCGCTACGACCAGTTCCTCTGCCCGGCGCCGACCGGCTCCACGATCCAGGAGTACCGCGCCACCTGCCCGCACGCGTAGCCCGTACCCGATCCAGCTCGAAGGCCCGGCAGAGACCCTGCCGGGCCTCAGCGCGTCAATCGAGAAGCCAGCGGTGCAGCTGATCACCGAACGGGGTCAGCGCGGCAGCGGTCAGCAGCACCCACGCGCCGGTGCTGAAGATCAGCCGCCGGGCCGTCGCCCGGTCACCGAGATTCCAGGTGTGCATCAGGGCGCCCAGACCGAAAAGGACAGCCACGAAGCCGGACGCGAAGACGAAGTACCCGACGAACATTCCCGGTACGAGCAGCAAGACCAGCGGCGAGTCGGGCAGCGAGTCCTTCGGGTCGCCGAGCCGTTCCAGCCCCGGATCGACCAGCGCAGCCGGGTCACCGGCGCGGACGGCGGCCATCACCAGCACACCGAGACTGCCGACCAGGCAGGCGACCAGCAGGAACCACTGCGCCCAGAGGATCAGGCGCGCGCCGAGCGACCGTTCACGCATGGCGCGCAACCTATCGAACCGCCCACCCCCATGATCAGAACAGGGTCAGCGGCTCGGCCGGCTCCGGCAACGGCGCCGGCTCGGGCAGCGGCGCCAGCTCCGGCACGAGGGCACGCACCTCGGCGTGGAACCGGCGGCACAACTCCGGCGCATCCGCATTGTCCGGCGTGTGCACGAAGAACGTCGGGGTGCGACCCTCACGCAGCCAATCGGCGATTGTTTCGACCCAGGGCTGCCAGCCTTCGACCGTACGGGAAATGGCGTCCCGCCCCAGATATCGCACGACGGGCCGTTCCGTGAGCGCCCGCGCGCGTCGCGGCATGCGCGGTTTCTTCATCCAGGCGTCGCGCTCCGCGTCGCTGGTCGGCGGGTCGGCGAAGAACGCGGCGGTGTCGAACGGGATCCATTCCGCATCGAACGACGTCAACAGCTCCTCCAGCCGTTGCGGCTCGGCGAAGAACTCCGGGTGACGCACCTCGACGGCCCAGCGATGCCCCTCCGGTATGCGCCGCAGAAAACGCGCGAGCACGGGCAGATCTGGCGGTCCGAACGACCCGGGCAATTGGATCCAGAGCGCATGAGTACGGGAACCGAGCGGCTCCAAGGCATCGAAAAAGGCCGCCAGCGGCTCGTCCGCATCGGTGAGCCGGCGCTCGTGCGTGACCACCTTCGGCACCTTCGCGACGAACCGGAAGTCCGCCGGTGTCTCCCGGGCCCACGTCTCCACCGTCTCGCGCGCCGGAACGGCATAGAAGGTGGTGTTCCCCTCGACCGCGTCGCACCACCCCGCGTAGGCGCGCAGCCGCTCGGCCGGGGTCGCCGGATGCGGCAGGAACCGGCCCTGCCACGACTTCAGGCTCCACATCGCACAGCCGACATGCAGTCGCATCATCGCCCTTGCCCTTGCTCTCGCCCTCGTTCTTGCCCCCGGCCTCGCTCTCGCTCTTGCTCTCGCCCTCGTTCTTGCCCCCGGCCTCGCTCTCGCTCTTGCTCTCGCCCTCGCAGGAGCACTCCGGTCAGTTCGGCCGGGTGACTCAACGCGACCATGTGCCCGCCCGGGACGACCTCCGTGGGCAGGCCGAGCCGTTCCCGCGCCACCCGCTCCTGAAAAGCGACCGGAAAGAGCCGGTCGTCGGCGCCCGCCACCACCCGCGTCGGCACGTCCGGCCAGGCCGGCAGCGGCCACGGCTCGGCGAACGCGATGTCGGCCTCATCCTGCTCGTACGCCATCGCCTGCTCCGCCAACGCCGCCGGCACATCATGGAAGAAGTAGTGATCCAGGTCGAAGTCACCGTCCGGATCCCGCCCCAGAGCCCGATCATTGGCCCGCCGCGCCGCCGAACTCCCGGTAGCCGCCCACCAGTCCCCACCGCTCTCCCCCGGCGCCGGGATCATGGCGTTGACCAGTACCAACTCGCGAACCGGCACCCTGCCGACAGCTAGCGGCGCGCTGAGCCCACCGAACGAGTGCGCCACCAGGACGACCTCCTCCGCTCCGGCGCCGGCTTCGACGATCACCTGGGCGTACGCGCTCAGACCCGCACCCTCATCCGCAGCGGGCAGGTCGACGGCGACCGCCTCGTGCCCGGCCGCCCGCAGCAGACCGGCCACCAGATGCCACGCCCAGCCACTGCCGCCAGCACCCGGAACCAGGACAAACATCCGGCCATCCTATGGTCCCGCCCACCGCCCGGCTCACCACCGCCTCCGGCCGGGCGACCGGGCTACTTGCGGCGGGCTGTGCCGGTGGAGGCGCGGGCGACCAGCGCCGGCACGAAGGTCGCCTGCTCATGCACGTGATCCGGATTGGTGGCCTCGTCCAGCACCAGCCGGGCGGCCGTGCGGCCCAGCTCCTGGCGCGGTTGCCGCACCGAGGTGAGCGGCACCGCGGCGGCGGCCGCGAAGTCGATGTCGTCGAACCCGACGATGGCCAGGTCCTCCGGGACCCGCAGGCCGGCGGTGACGGCGTGCTGGAGCAGCCCGAGGGCGAGCAGGTCGTTGGCGCAGAACGCGGCCGTCGGCCGGCGGCGGCTGGGGAGGCCGGCCAGCCGTTCCCCGGCGGAACGGCCCTCATTGACCGTCATCGCCTCGGTCGACAGGTTGATCAGATCGTCGGCGGGCAGGCCGAACTCCGCCCACACCTCGCGCGCACCCTGCAACCGTTCCCGCACCTGCCCGATGCCGGCCGGCCCACCGACGAACGCCACCCGCTGATGACCGCGATCGATCAGATGCTCGACGGCGATCCGGCCCCCGAGCACGTCGTCCACGGAGACCGAGCAGTGATCACCGGCCCGGCTGAGGCGGTCCACCATGACGAACGGGGTACCGCGCTGCGCGATCTCCGCGAGGTGCGGCGCGTCCGGGTCGACCGGGGTGATCAGGATGCCCTGGACGCGCTGCTGCACGAGCCGGTCCAGGTGCTTGGCCTCACGGTCGGAGCGGCTGCTGCTGTTGCAGACGAACAGCGAGAGGTCAGCGTCGTCGGCCGCGGTCTCGATGCCCTCCGCCACGTCATGGAAGAAGGGGTTGCCGCCGTCGAGCATGACGTACGCCAAGGCCCGGCTCGTGCCGGCCCGCAACTGCCGAGCCGATTCGTTGCGCACGAACCCCAGCTCCGCCATCGCCCGTTCGACCCGCTCCCGGGTGGTCGTGCTGACCACCGACGGCCGGTTGAGCACGTTGGACACCGTGCCGAGCGAGACCCCCGCAGCGGCAGCGACATCCTTGACCGATGGGGCGCGGCCGTTACGCGTCAACGGTGGACCTTTCGCCGGGATGGACGTTGCACATCGAGTGAACCACCCCGACTGAAACATTTCAACGCCCTCGGTCCCCGCGAGTCGGACCACCGGACGCTCCCCTTCCGCGCATGTCGCGGCGGGGATTCACAACGGGCGTACCGGCCTGTATACCAAACGCACCCACAACCGCCACCCGCACCCCGCTCCAGCCATCGCCGACAACGACACAGGCAGCAACCCCGGCACGGCCGCAACCCGGCACGGCAGCAACCCCGGCGCGGCAGCGACCCGGCGCGGCCCGGCAAGGCGGCGACATCTCAGGGGCAGGAGTGCTCCGGGTGGTGCGGACGGGCAGAGTGGGCGTATGAGTACTCGCCACCTTCCCGCGCGGATCGGGGATCTGCCACCGATCGGGCGCCCGGCAACCGGCGCGCTTCTTGAAGCTGGGATCACCACTCTCGCCCAGGTCGCCACGCACAGCCGCACCGAACTGCTCGCCATGCACGGGATCGGCCCGAAGGCGATCCGGATCCTTTCCGATGCGCTCACGGAGAACGGTCTGAACTTCAGCGACTGACGGCGAACCGCCGCGAATTGAGCGCCACCGCGATCGACCCCCTACCCTGTCCGGGATCACGATCAACACCCGGCCGAACCGGCGCAGGAGCCACCGCCGCCTGACCGTAACCGCGCCGATGCAGTCGGTGTGTGGACAATCAGCGCAGGGTGTCCCGCGATTACTCCGTGCGGCGATGTTGATCTGCTAGCGATGCGAAATCGCGGTTTCAACCCCTTGATCACAGCGATTTCGCACCGCCAGCAGATCAACATCTCGCCATGGACGGCTCGTCCGGCGCCACCGGGCCGGAGAGGGGCTACGGGTTGATGTGCGGGACGGTATCGGCTGGGCACCGATCCGGGGCGCGGCGGCCGGCCGGAGTCGATCGAGGGCGATCGCGAACGAGGGCGATCAAGGGCGACCCGATTGAGGACGGGGCAAGGGCGGTCCAGGGCGACGGCGCTCAAAGCAAGGGCGGTCGCGGGCGAAGAGGAGGCGGTCGCGCGCGGTCACGAATCGGCGCCCGGTGGTCGGGGGCTATGTGGCCGGCTCCCCGCCGGGGACGTGCTCGCACAGATGCGGTGACCTCAGGGGCCGGCGCGACAGACGCCGACCGGCCACGGTAGGGCTGGGCCCGCTCGGCTTCCACCGCGAGCCGGCCCCGCCACCACCGGCCGGCCAGGTCGGCCACCGCGAGGGCGACCAGGGCCAGGACGGGAAGCAGGGCGAGGACCAGAACCAGGGTTGCGGTCATGCGGCGAACGCTAGGACCAGGTGGAACGCCGCCGCATCACACCGTGGTACCCACTTCAGGACCTACCTGAGGGGGATGATCCGGCTCGGGTGGGCGAAGTCCCGTGAACCCGCTGCCCGGCGCCGCGCCGTCCGGTGACACTGACCGGGCCGCCGGTTGAGGAAATTCACCCGTTCTGATGCCGACATCACGGTTCCGGCGGGTGTGCCGATACTGGTAGGTCGTCGTCGACTAGCGGAGGACAGATGGACGAGTACAACGCGGGTGCCGCCCCCTCGGTCGCCCGGCTGCTGCTGGAGCTGCGTGGGCGGGCCACCGTCGACGTACGCACGGTCGGCCGCGCGCTGCAGGTCCGGCCGCAGGGTGCCACCGGAGTGGCGGTGTACATCCATCCCGGCGGCGTCGACGTGGCCGTGGATCCGGAGAAGGCGAACGACGTCGCGCTCTCCATGCCGGGCGCCTACGTGCGCGACCCGGACGACCCGAACACGGTGGTGTCGGTGGAGGCGGACCTGATCGACGCCAACTACGACGCCCTGCTCGACGCCGCGGTCCAGGCCGTCGACCTGCGCCGGACCACCCCACCGGCGAAGGCGGCGCGCAGCCGCAGCACGGCGGGCAGCACCAGCACGCCGCGTACCCCGCGCGCCAAGGCGGAACCCAGGCCCCGGGCCGCGGCGAAGGTGCCGGTGGAACGGCCGCGGTGCCCGAAGTGCCGGCAGTACGAGTTGCTGGCGAGCGGCGAGTGCCCGTCAGGTTACTGCTGACGAACCTCCGCGTCCCCTGGCCGCCCGGCATCCCGCCGGGCGGTCAGGGCGTGGGACGATCAGCCGGGGGCGATCAGGCAGGAGCGGTCAGGCGGGAGCGATGTGCGCGGCGACGACGCGCCAGCCGCCGTCGTGCACCCACGTCCGGGTGTAACGCATCCGGGCGGTGACGGGTTCGCCGCCGAACGTGCCGGAGACGGTGCCGGTGAAGAATGTGACGCCGGTGCGGTCCACGATCAGGTGCTCGAGGTGTTCCTCGACCAGGTCGTCGATGATCGAGGAGCGGGAGCGGTACGCCGCCAGGTCGTCCTCCTTGCTGTACCGCCCGCCGTCGGGTCCGACAGCGATCAGCCGGTCGTCCAGCAGCGGGGCCAGCGCCACCACGTCGTTGTTGCGCTGCGCGTCCTGCAACGCGCGCTCGGCCACGAGCAGTTCCTCGTCGAGACTCACGGCTCCTGTCTACACGGCTCCCGCGCGTACCGCCCGCCCGGTCGGGAGCGAAACCCTCCGGTGACCTGGACAGGCGGTTAGGGTGCGCTCATGCCGCTGCTTTTTTCGTACGGGACATTGCGCGACCCAGGGGTGCAGAAGGCCACGTTCGGCCGTGAGCTCACCGGACGCCAGGACCGCGTGCTGGGGTTCCGGCTGTCACTCGTGGAGATCACCGACCCACGGGTGGTCGAGGTCAGTGGCCTGCGCAACCATCCGATCCTGATTTCGACGGGTGACCTCGCCGACGGTGTCGACGGGCTGGTCCTGGAGGTCACCGAGGACGACCTGGCACAGTCCGACGCCTTCGCGGTGCCCGATTACGAGCGGGTCGAGACGCATCTCGCCTCGGGCGACGCGGCCTGGGCCTACGTCAGCCGGTCCCGGTAGCGGCGCCGACGATCCACCCCGTCCGGAACTGATCAGGCGTCGGCTACGGTTGCCCGTCATGGGTCTCTTCTCCGGCAAACCGGTCTCCGCGGCCGAGGCCCGGGCGCGCGCCGAACGGGCCCGTCACCGGGCCGCCCAGGCCGGTGTGGACGTCCGCGCCGCCCTGGCCGTGGGGCACATGACCGACGGCGGCGCCAGCGTCTACCTGCTGGTCCTGCCGGACCGGCTGGAACTGGTCAGCACCGGTCAGCTCGGGTTCCGCACCGGGGCCGGCCGGTCCGCGATCCCGTTCGCCTCGGTGGCCGGGGTGAGCTGCCGGGACCGTCTGCTCAAGGGCGCCCTGCTGTTGGAGGTGGACGGCACCACCGTCGAGTTCGTCACCGACCGGGCGGTCGCCGGTCACCTGCGGGACGTGATCGAGGCCCGGCTGACCGGCGTGCCCGCGCCCTCCGAGGCGCTGCTGCGCAACCTGGCCGAGTTGCACGAGGCGGGCGTGCTCTCCGACGAGGAGTACGCGGCCAAACGCGCCGGCCTGCTCTGAGCGCACCGGCCTGCTCTGAGCGCACCGGCCCGTTCTGAGCGCACCGGCCTGTTTTGAGCGCACCGGCTCAGTTACCCGGCGAGCCAGTCGATAGGACTTTCGTGGCTCAGCGTCCCGGTCTGGTCGGCAACCTCAGTGTCCGCACCAGTCTCGCCCTCCTCGTCGCCCTGACCGGCATCGTCGCCGTCCTCGTGGGCACCATCAGCCTGGTCCGGATGTCGCAGGTCGCGGAGAGCGGCCGCAACATCTACACCGGTGCCCTGCTGCCGTCCCGGGAGGTCGCGACCATCCGGGAACAGGTGTGGGTCTACCGGTTCGAGATCCTGAGCTCGGCGTCCGCGACCACGACGGCCCTGCAGACCGCGGCCCAGGAACGGGCGACCGCGGCCGACGAGGCGATCGCCGGTGCTGTCAAGGCCTACAGCGGCCGTGACCTGGACGCCGGGCAGCGCGCCGCGATCGACGGGTTCAGCGCCGCCTGGACCGAGTACGGCGAGTTGCGCGAGCGGGCCGGTCAGCTGCAGGCCGCCGGTGACCTGGCCGGGTTCGACGCGATCCGGGGCAAGGAGCTCCCGGCGAAGGTGACCGAGGCGCTGGGCAGCCTGGAGGCGCTCGACACCGCCGTGGACACGGCAGCGAACGAGGCACTGACCCTCGCCGACGAGGAGTACGACTCGGCTCGCACGATGGTCATCGTCGTGCTGGTCGTCGGCCTGCTGGTCGCGGCCGGGCTCGCCGTCCTCATCGCGAACAGCGTGATCCGGCCGCTGCGGCAGTTCCGCGACGTGCTGCACGCGGTCGCCGACGGCGATCTGACCCGCCGCGCCGACATCACCAACCGCAACGAGTTCGGCGACATGGGTTCGGCGCTGGCCCAGGCCACCGAGCAGATGCGTACGGCCGTCGGCACCCTCGCCGCCAGCGGCAACGCGCTGGCCGGCCGGGCCGGTGAACTCCAGGACGCGTCACGCACCCTGGCCGGCGGGGCCGACCGCACCTCCGGCGAGGTCAACTCCATCGGCGGGGCGGTCACCGAGGTCAACTCCCGGGTCGGCGCGGTCGCGACCGGCGCCGAGGAGATGGGTGCCGCGATCCGCGAGATCGCGATGAGCGCCGCCGAGGCCGCGAGCGTCGCCCAGGAGGCGGTGATCGCCTCGAGCACCGCCGAGGACCTGATGGCCCGGCTCGGCCGGTCGTCCGGCGAGATCGGCAACGTCGTCAAGGTGATCACCGCGATCGCCGAGCAGACGAACCTGCTCGCGCTCAACGCCACCATCGAGGCGGCCCGTGCCGGGGAGAGCGGCAAGGGCTTCGCCGTGGTCGCCGGTGAGGTGAAGGACCTGGCCCAGGAGACGACCAAGGCCACCGAGGACATCAGCAAGCGGGTCGCGGCCATTCAGGCGGACACCCACACGGCCGTCGAGTCGATCACCAAGATCGGCGAGATCATCGGCCGGATCAACGAGTTCCAGACCACCATCGCGTCGGCGGTCGAGGAGCAGAGTGCGGTGACCAGCGGCATGGCCGCCGACCTGAGCGCGGCCGCCGACGGTGCCAACCAGATCGGCGACGGCATCAACCAGGTGGTCGGTGTCGCGGAGGAGAACCGCAAGGGCGCCTACGCGACGCATGACGCCGCCGCCGGACTGTCCCGGCTGTCGGACGACCTCCAAGGCGTGGTGCGAGCCTTCCGCTTCTGACGAGGCGGGTGCTGCTCCGGCCGTACGCCCACTCGCCCTTGACCTTCGACCGCATGCCCCCGTGGCAGCGGGCAGAAAGTCTCAGCGCACCCCGGCGACGTCCCGCACCGGACGGTCCGCCGGGGTGTTCGCGCGCCGGGCCACCGGGATCAGCGCGGCCAGGACGACCAGGGACGCGATCGGCAGCAGGTCGAGGTTCACCGTGATCGCCACCATGCCGGCGCCGAGCAGCAGCGGGCTGCGCACCGGAGCACGCCGGGCCGCGACCATCAGGCCCAGCAGAATGATCATGCCGATCGGGAAGAGCGCCGCACCGCCGGTCGCGAGCGCGTCCGGCAGCGGCGCGGCCTCGCGGAACCCGTCCGACAGGTCCCCGGCGATCACCCAGAGGAAGCAGCCGACCCCGAAGAGGGCGGCCACGGCGGCGCCGGTCCCGATCCGCTGCGCGCCGGCCGGGACGAACGGGCGCAGCGCCAGCGTGAGCACCCCGAACAGCACCATGGCCACGAAGAACGCCACGTGCCCGGCGTCCCAGGCCACGCCGTTGCCGCGATCTCCGTCGAGACCGTCGGCGAAGCGGAACACGCCATAGACGAACATCAGCACCGGTGCGGCGATCGCGGCCCGGCGGACGGTGACAGCATTCGATGACATGTGTCGAACCTATGGGCGCCGTGCAGCGGGGATAACCGGTGCGATCCCTGCCGGGCCCCGGATTCCGCACCCCTAAGGGCCGGTCAGCTGCCGTCCGCGGAAACCGTCGGGCGTGGCGACCACGGCGTACCCTCCGGAGACCGCGCCGACCGCCGCCCACGCCGCCGGGGGTGGCTCGCTCTCGGCCGGCGGGCTCTCTCCGGAGCGCTCGCCCTCTCCGGGCCGCTCGCCATTTCCGGGCCGCTCGTCATTTCCGGGCCGCTCGTCATTTCCGGGCCGCTCGTCATTTCCGGGCCGCTCGTCATTTCCGGGCCGCTCGTCATTTCCGGGCCGCTCGTCATTTCCGGGCCGCTCGTCATTTCCGGGCCGCTCGTCATTTCCGGGTTTGCCGCAGGTCCGGGCGAGGCCGTCGGGGAGACACCAGGACGTCGCGGTGGCGGCCGACCGGGCACCGGTGCTCAGCGCCACGGACACACCCTGGATCACCACGGTGTCGTCGCCGGCGACCCCGATCGGTCCCTGGATCGGCACCGACCAGCGGCTCAGCCCGGTCAAGGGGTCGAACCCTTCCAGCCGGCCGGCCCGGCACCGGAGCGCCGCGATCGGCAGCGGGATCCCACAGTCCTGGATCGCACCGGGAAGCGACCATAGTGGTGCGCCGTCGGTGGCGGCGAGCCCGACACTGCCGGTTGCCGTGTCACCCACCCGGACGCCGGGGAACGCCGTCCAGCGCACGGCACCCGGGTCCGGCCGCCGCCACCTCACCACACCGTCCTCGACCAGCACGATCTCCCCTGCGCCGCGCACCGGGCCGGCTGCATCAGCGGAACCGGCGGCGTCGCCGGGTTCAGCGGCACCAGCGGGGTCCTCGCTCGCGAGCCGGCCGATGCGGTGCATGCCCTCGCCCGGGATGCCGTCGGCGAAGGGGATGAACGCGCCGCTGCCCAGGTCGAGCCGGTAGCCCTGGAAGGGTTCCCCGGCCGCCCGCGCCGCGCTGACACAGACCGCCGCGCCTTGGAAGCAGCCCCGCGGCGCGTCCTCCCCGAAGATCATCGTGGGGCTTCGCTGCGCCTGCGTGCCGGTGAGCGGGTCGGCAACGACCAGACTCGCGTACCCGGCGCCGAAGTCCGGCTGCGGCTCCAGAAACGTCAGCCATCCGCCGGCCAGCCCGGCGGTACCGGCGACTGCCTCGGCCTCCCAGCGCAGCGCACCGTCCTCCGGCGCCCGGCCCTGGAGGAAGATCCGCCCGTCGTGGCGCACCTGCCCGACCACCGACGGACCGGCCGCGACGGGCTGACCGACCGGTTCCAGGCCGGTCACCGACCAACTCGCGCCGGCATGCCCGGCTTCCCTCGCGATCGCGCGGACCTGGCCCGCACCTGGTCGGCCCGCGTCGGCGGGCGGAGCGCCGGATCGGCTCGCGTCGGCGGGCGGAGCGCCGGATCGGCCCGCGTGGGCGGGCGGAGAGCCGGGCAGGGCCGCGAGCCAGGTGAGCGTCAGGGCGGCGAGCGCGGCGCGGGCCGGCGTGGGCATCAGCTCTCCTCAGGCGTACGTGGTCGCGCGCGCCCGTCCCCCGGCCACGCTTGTGAGGTGCACGTCGTCACGGACCCGTCCCCGCGCCCCGGAGTGCGCCTTCCAGTATCTGAACGACCGAGTCCGCACCGAGGGTTTCCCGGACCGGATCGCCCGGCCGGGCGTGATCTGCACCCGCCGGAGGCAACCATTCCTATCGCACAGATAGGAATGCTATGCTCGCCGCTCGTGGGACACCCCGGGGAGTGAGGCACAGTGACCACCCTGACCGAACAGGCTGCCGCCGAGCTCATCGCGACCCGGGCCGTCACGCCCGGGATGCCGGGCTTCGTGGGCATCGCCGTCGACCTGATGCTCGACCCGGCCAGCGCACCCACCGGCCGGCGCGCCCTGCGGCACGGTTTCCTCGACGCCCGCTCACCGCGCGTCATGGTGGTGAGCGGTCCGCCCTCCCCCGGGCTCGACGTGGCGCTGCGCCGCATGTCCGACGACCTGGCAGCCTCGCACCGGCTCGTCGAGCAGCATCGGCTGACTGTTCTCGATCAGGCCACCGACACCGTGCACCCGGACGGGCCGGAGCATGCGCTGGGCACGGCGACGGCGGGCGTACGGGTCGGCCTCGAAGCCGGGATCGACGGTGGCGGCCCGCTCGGGGCAGAGCGTCGCTGGGCGCTCGCGCACACCGTGACGCCTGTACTGGCGGCCGCGTTCGCCAATGCGCCGCTGCGGCACGGCCGCCCCACCGGGTGGCGCAGCGTGCGGCAGGCGCTGCGCCGGGACCGGCCCGTCGGCCCGCCTGCCGGTTCGCCGCGGGACGGCTGGTCGGCGTATGTGATGGACGCGCGCACGGCCGCCGGACGTACGCTCCGGGAAGCCATCCGGGCAGGCGCCCGAGTGACCGAGAATGATCTGCAGCGGCACCTGGCCGCACTGCGCCCGCCGGTGGCCGCCCGCGGCCACCTGGAACTCGACGTCGCCGACCGTCAGCCAGAACACGGCTGGCGGGTGCCCGCCACCGTCGCGACGGTGCTGCTCGACGACCCGCGCGCCGCCGAGGAGGCCTGGCAGGCCACCGCGCACCTGACCGCCGAGGCCGGCCTCTGGGAACGGGTCGCGCGCGACGCGCTCACCGACCCGGTACTGGCGGCGGCCGCGCGGGACTGTTTCGTGGCCGCCTACGGCGCGCTGGCCCGGCGGGGCGCCTCGCGGGAGTTGCGCGACGAGGTCGCCGAGTTCACCGAGCGCTACGTGCACCGCGGCCGCTGCCCCGCCGACGACGTCCTCGACCAGGTCACGGCCCGCCCCTGACACACGCCCAGCCACGTCGCGGCCCGCCCCTGACACACGCCCAGCCACGTCGCGGCCCGCCCCTGACACACGCCCAGCCACGTCGCGGCCCGCCCCTGACACACGCCCAGCCACGTCGCGGCCCGCCCCTCACCCGGGGTCGGCTGCGTTGCGCCCGCGCGGCGGTGTTGATCTGCTGGCGGTGCGAAATCGCGGTTTCGACCCCATGATCACAGCGATTTCGTAGCGCTAGCAGATCAACTTCGCGACACGGTCGGCGCGTCCGGGGTCGGGACGGGGAGAACCCGGGTTCGGGCGCGGATGGGATCGGCCCGCCATCAGGTGCGGGGACGTCGCCGGGCTCGGTGCGTCGGCGGCGGGTCAGCCGCGGACCAGGCGGAGGACCGTGTCCATCGCCTTGAACTTGGGCGCGCCCGCACCCAGCAGGCCGTCCGGCACGATCAGTTCGTCGACGCCCGCCGCGCGGTAGGCCTCGATGTCCTCGGTGAGCTGCTTCAGCGAGCCGCCGATCACCGGCATCGACACGCCGTCCGGGACCGGGCCGTCGACGACGGTCAGGGCTTGCGCGGTCCGTACGATCGTCCGCGGGTCGCGGCCCACCTCGGCGCAGTGCCGGCCGAGCACCGCGGACTTCTGGGCGATCAGGTCCGGGCGGCCCCAAGTGTTCCACTGATCGGCGTGCTCGGCGACGACCCGGAGCATCCGCTTCTCACCCTTCGCGCCGATCATGATGGGCATCGGGTCCTGCACCGGTTTGGGTTCGCAGACGGCATCGGTGACCCGGTAGTACTCGCCGGCGAACGTGGTGCGCGGCGCCTGCAGCAGGCCCTTGAGGATGTGCAGGGCCTCCACGAAACGGTCGATGCGTTTGCCGATCGGCGGGAGCTCGATCCCGTACTGCTCATGCTCGTTGATCTGCCAGCCGGCACCGACGCCCAGCGTGAACCGGCCGCCGGTGATCTGATCCACGGTGGCCGCCATGTTCGCCAGAACCGCCGGGTGCCGGTAGGTGTTGCCGTAGACCAGCGTGCCGATCCGCACCCGGGGCACCGCCGCCCCGAGCGCCGCGACAAGCGAACCGGCCTCCAGCACCGGGTGCAGCGGATCGGCGCCGGTACCGTCGTTGGGCATGAAGTGATCGGCGATCCAGACGCCGTCCCAGCCGGTCTCGGCCGCATGCCGGGC
This sequence comes from Actinoplanes sp. DH11, assembly GCF_020873875.1. GTDB lineage: Bacteria > Actinomycetota > Actinomycetes > Mycobacteriales > Micromonosporaceae > Actinoplanes. The sequence continues at coordinate 116,711 of NZ_JAHWGU010000019.1, read as the reverse complement.
CGCCTCGAGAACATCACCGTAGGGCTGTCCCGCACCGGGCCAGATCGAGATACGCATGCCGATCACCTTGCCACCCGCCGGCGACGATCCGGCCGAAGGGGTCGGGCCCGCCGCGGAGATGACTCTGAGCGCTACCAGTCGAGCAGTGTTCTGGTGTCGATCTCACAGCGGAACGGGACGTCGAGAGTCAGAGTGCCGCCGAACGGCACCATGGCGTGCTCGACGTAGTGCTGACCCTCAAGGCGGAACAAGCGCAAGACCACCGATGCGAAGTCGGTGAGGTCCGGCTCGACCAACAGGTACCAGCCGATCTGGGCGGCAGCGTAGAACTGCATCTTGAGGAGCCGGTCGTTCGCCGCGTTGCTCGGTGAGACGATCTCGCAGATCAGGGCGACCTCGGCCGCCTCGATCACGCCGCCTTTGGGGTCCGTGTCGGCCACCACCAGGTCAGGAATGACGATCCGGTCGGTGCCGAGCCGGACGTTCGCCGCTTCGTACGCACGCCGGCCGACGGCTCGGGCCGCTGGGCGAATGCCGGCCATCAGCAGGAACGAGATGTCCTGATGAGGTTTGTTCGGTGCCGGGCTGACCCACAGTCCCCCATCGATCAGCTCGATCCGGTTCGGCGTCTCACCGAGCGCGAAGTACTGCTCCTCGCTCCACGGACCCGGGTGTTCCAGCAGCGTCACACTCGTCGCCAACACCTCCCGACCGGTATCGCGCCAATTCTGCCACGTACCGGGGGTCAGCGGCGGCGGGCGGTGGCTACCGTGCGGCGGGCGTCGCGCCAGGCGATCAAGGCGGTGTGTACGCGCGGGGACCGCACCGGGTGGCCGGCGCGGCGGGCGCGGAGTTGGGCGGTCAGCCAGGGTGGTGCCGCTGACTGTTCGACGGCGGCGGTTTTGGTCAAGAGCGTTCCGGTGGTCAGGGCGTGCCGGCCGCGGGCCATCGACGTCAGGCCCAGGTCGGCGATGACCGGGTTCAGCCAGAGCCAGGGGCGGCGGGCGGCCCAGGCCCAGTAGCCGGTGAGTTCGGCGCGGGCGGCCTCTCGTACGTCCTGAGCGGTCATCGCCGGCAGCAGGGCACCGGGTTCGCGGCCGCGTACGGCGTAGCCGTGCAGGACCAGTTCGGCGCGGGTGATTCCGGAGAGGATCCGCTGGACGAGCTGGCCGTGCGTCCATGTCGGGTGCTCGGCGGCCGGGTCGGTGAGCCGGGCCTCGTCGACGTGGACGCAGCCCAGGGACAGGCCCTTCGCGACGCCGTCGTCGAGGCGCCGGTGCACGGCTGTGAGCTGTGCCGAGCGGGGTTCGGTGACCGGGCCGGCGGTGATCGCCACGAGATCCAGGTCGGACACGCCGGGACGGTGGTCGCCGGTTGCCAGGGAACCGGCCACCCAGACGTCGGTCACCCAGCCGAAGCCGGCGAGCTCCTCGGCGAACCGTTCGACGGCCTCCACGGCCCCATGATGCCAGCGCGACGAAGAGCCCTCGACCCCGCGCGGCGCGCAGGCTGCGACCCCGCGCGGCAAGGAGCCCGCGATTCCGCGCGGCGAGGAGCGCCCGATCCTGCGCGGCGAGGAGCGCCCGATCCGGCGCGGGCCGGAGTCAGGAGGCGGTGTCCGGGGTGGTGATCATGGCCATCAGGGAGTCGAACATGTCGTCGACGGGCGGTTCGCAGAGGCCGGTGACGGCGAGCGCCTGGCGGACCGGGCCGTGGGCGTTCACGACTTCGAAGCCGTGGCCGCCCCGCATCGCGCGCGTGTAGCCGACGAGCAGCACCTCGATGCATTCGCTGCCGATGGCTCCGACGCCGGACATGTCGACGACGACGCTGCCCCGGCCGGCGCGGTCGAACGCGCGGCGCAGGCTGCGGCGCAGTTCGGCGTGGGCGGCGTGGTCGAAGTCGCCGGTCAGGTAGAGGTGCACGGCCGACCGGGAACCGCGGCGGACCTCGCAGCGCGGCGTCGTGCCAGGGCTCGGTGTGCGGACGGGACGAGGGGTCGTCTGTTCCATGGGACCGGTCTATCCGGAAGATGTGTACACATTTCCAACTCCAGGTGAGATCAGGGCACTGCAACCGGATGAGCTGGCGTTTCAACTTTCTGGTTGACAGGTGACCCCGGCCACGTCTACGGTTCGTTTAAACCAAGAAGTTGAAAGAAGGTTCGATGCCGGCGGACACGTTGACCCGCGTCTTCTCCGCACTCGCCGATCCGACCCGCCGCGACATGGTGGCCCGGCTCGCCGAGGGGGACGCGACGGTGAACCAATTGGCGGAGCCGTACCGGATGTCGCTGCAGGCGGTCTACAAGCACCTCAAGGTGCTCGAGGACGCGGGCGTCGTCAGCCGGCCGCCGGGACCGCAACCACGGGTGGTGCGCCTGGAGACGGAGGCCTTCGACGAGATGGACGCCTGGATCGAGCTCTACCGCGGCCGGGCCGAGCAGCGTTACCGCCGCTTGGACGCCCTGCTGGCCACCATGGCCGAGAACGATACGACGACCGACGCGAGCACGAAGACCGAGAAGAGGGACGAGCGATGAACAAGATCGTCGAGGCGGCCATCGAGGCCGACCCGAAGCTGCCGATCATCCGCATCACGCGGGACTTCGACGCGACGCCGGAGCAGCTGTTCCGGGCGCACACCGACCCGGAGCTGTTCGTCCAGTGGAACGGGCCGGACTCGGTGGCCAACAAGATCGACTACTGGGAGGCGCGGACCGGTGGCAGCTGGCGCTACGTCTCCAGCCGGGTCGGTGACACCAGCGGCGAGGAGTTCGCCTTCCACGGCTGCTTCCACGAGGTGCGGCCGGGCCTGATCGTGCAGACCTTCACCTGGGAGGGCATGCCGGACGCGGTGTCGCTGGAGACGCTGCGCTTCGAGGACCTCGGTGACGGCCGGACCCGGCTGCACGCGCAGTCGCTGTGCGACAGCTTCGAGGGCCGCGACGGCTGGTTGCAGAGCGGCATGGAGGTCGGCGTGAACGAGGGCTACGCCCGGCTGGAGCAGCTCGCCGCCGAGGGCAAGCTGTAGCCGTCGCACCCGATGGCTGCGGCATGAGCGATGCCGTGCGCCACGGGAAGACCGGAAACCCGGGAGATCGCGCGACGGCCGCTTCTGTTTCTGGAGCGGCCGTCGCGCGTATGAGAAACGCTGTGAAAAGCCCGTCTCACAACGGCTTGAAGAGCCCGTCGAAGACCGCGCCGCGGTCGAACTGCATCGCGTGCGCCCGCGCGCGCGTCTCGAGGTCGCGCTTCTGCGCGTCGGGCATGTCCAGCACGACCCGGTCGAGCGCGTCCGCGAGGGCGCCGATGTCGCCCGCCTCCACGATGATCGCCGCGTCGCCGACCGCCTCGCCGGTGCCGCCGGTCAGGGTGGTGACGATCGGGCCGCCGCCGGCGAGGGCTTTTTCGGCCAGCGCGATGCCGAAGGTCTCGACGAAGTCGGGTTCCGGCTTGGTGGGCAGCGCGTACGCGGCACAACCCGCCATGAGCAGCGGCTTCTCGTCGTCGTCGACGTCGGTGAGGAAGACGATCCGGTCGTCTTCCTTCGCCATCGCCTGCACGTGTTCCAGGGCCGGTCCGGTGCCGGCGATGACGAGTTTCACGTCCTCGCGGGCGCGCATCTGGCCGAAGGCGATCACCAGGTCGTAGATCCCCTTGGCGCGGGCGACGCGGGAGAGGAACAGGACGTACTTCCCGCGTTCGAGGCCGCGGCGGGTCAGTGCGTCGTCGACCGCCTTGTCCTCGAGGCCGAGGAACGCGGACGCGTCGATCGGCGGGTAGCTCACCGTGACGCGCTGCCGGCACTGCTCGGCGAACCGGGTGCCGCAGTGCGCGTCGACCTCCTCGGCCGAGGCGATGATCTCGTCGCGGGTGTACTCCGAGACCGCGACCACCTCGTCGCTGGCCAGGAACGTGGTGAGCAGCACGGTGGCCGCGCCGAACCGGCCCTCGCGCAGGCAGTTGCGGATCACGTTGGTGACGTCCGAGCCGACCGCCTTGGCGATCGTGTGCACCTGCGGGCCGAAGCCGGCGGCGCGGGCCGCGGTCACCGCGTCGTTGATCACCTGGGTGTGCGGGACCAGATACATCGACAGGCACACCGTCGGCACCGGCTCGCTGAGCAGCTCCACCAGCCGGCCGGTCAGCCCGGCGAGGTGCCGCCCGTCCGGCACCCGGTAGTCGCCGACCGATTCCGGTCGTTCCACCGTGATGCCGGGGCTGTACGGCAGCAGCCGGTCGAGCGGCTTCAGCGGCAAGCCGGCCGCCTGCAGGGTCGGAATCGGCCACGTGAGCAACCGGACGTCGTCGAAGCCACGGGTCAGCGCCACCTCGGCGAGGTTGCGCGCCTCGCCGGAGTGTCCGCAGATGACCGGGTCGGCGCGGACCGCGATGACCAGGCGGCGGGTCGGTCGACTCATGGGTGTTTCCTTCGGGTGAGAGCCGTCAAGCGGGGGTGGAGAGGGACGGCGGCCGGGACCCCTGACCCCAGGTGGAGGGTTCGGGGCCGAGCCGCAGGTGCAGCCGGCCGCCCTGGTGGACGTCGGCGGCGCTCAGATGGGTGGTGTGCAGCGGGCGGCCGTTGAGGGTGGCGGACTGCACGTACCGCGGTGCCGGGTCGTGGCCGGGACCGTCCACGCCGATCGGGGTGTCCCGGTGCCCGCTGGTCTCGACGACGAACTCGCCGCCCTCGACGCTGAGCTGTGCCCGGGCGAACGCCGGCGCGTTGACCAGGAACAGGTTCTGCCCGGCGACCGGGAACAGCCCGAGCGACGCCCAGACGTACCAGGAGCTGAGCCCGCCGGAGTCGTCGTTGCCCGGCAGCCCACCCGGGCCGGTGCCGAACTGCCAGGTCAGCGCGGCGTGCACCACCTCCGCGGTGCGGTCCGGCCGGCCGGCGTAGTGGTAGGCCCAGGGCGCTTCCATGTCGGGTTCGTTGTTGAGGCCCTCGAACCGGTTCAGCGCGTACCCGGCGGCCATCTCCACCGGCGACGGGCAGCGACCGGGCTGGGTGACCGGGCCGGCGCCGTAGCCGAAGAACCGGTCCAGCTTGTCGACGAAACCGCTGTCACCGCCGGCCAGCGCGATCCGCGCGGCCATGTCGTGCAGCAGCCGGAACGAGTAGTTCCACTTGCCGCCCTCGTAGAACTCGGAGTCCCGCAGCAGGCCGGTGCCCGGGTCGAAGGCGTTCACCCAGTCGCGGCTGCGCCGCTCCAGATCATCGGCGAGGCGGTGGTCGTTCAGGGCGCGGGCCACCTGCGCGGTGCAGTGGTGGGCGTACGCGAGATCGAGCGTGTGCGTGATCGGATGGACCACGCCGTGCTCCCGGAAGTCCTCGCCGTAGAGCCGGCGCAGGTCGTCGACCATGTGCACCAGCGCCCACGTCCAGTCGATGCCGGGCCGGCGCAGCGCGTGCACGTCCGCCAGGGCGGTGTGCGCGAGCGCGCTGGCCTGCCGGAAGAACCGGTCGGCGCCGCGGGCCATCCGGTACCCGATCGGGAAGTTGCCCTCCTCCTCGCACACCCGGATCAGCGACTCGAGCAGCTCGTTCGCCCGGTCCGGGACGATCGCGGACAGCAGCGGCAGCTGGGTCTTGTAGATGTCCCACATGGTGCAGATGTCGAACGCGTACGGCCCCGAGGTCGGCCAGAACGGGCTCTCGTCCTCGGCGATGCACGGCTTGATCAGCGAGTGGTAGAGCGAGGTCGCCAGCACCGTGCGCCGGGCCGGGGTGCCGCCGTCGACCTGGACCCGGCCGAGGTGGTCACGCCAGCGGGACCGGGTGCGGGCGCGGACCGTCTCGAAGGCGCTGGGTGCCCCGCCGCACTCGCGTTCCAGGTTGGCGCGGGCCTGCTCGGTGCCGCGCAGCGAGAACCCGAGGCGCACCTCGATGGTCTGCCCGGCCCGGGTCGGCCCCAGGAACAGCATCCCGAACGGGCGCAGCGTGGTGTGCCGGATGCTGTCGAAGTCGAGCCGGGTGCCGCCGGGGATGAGCCGCCGGTCGTACCAGAGCATCTGCCGCCAGCCGGGGCTGTCCACCTCGACGTGCACGGAGAGCGGCACACCCTCCATCACCACGGTGGCCTGGCCGCGCCCGTACCCCATGCTCTCGGCCTGGGCCCGCAGCGGCACCGTGCGTCCCAGGTCGATGCCGAGGCCGCCGCAGGACAGGTCGATGACGATGCGGGCGCTGTCGTGGTCGGGGAAGGTGTAGCGGTGCACCGCGACCTTCTCCCCCACGGTGATCTCGCAGCGCACGCCGGTGTCGAGGTTCGCCGCGTAGTAGCCGGCCTCGGCCCGCTCGTCCTCCAGCGGCCAGGACTGGCCGAGGTCGTCGAGCGGCTGGATCATCGGGGTGACCCGCACGTAGTTGTAGTACTTGCGGATCGCCCCGGTGCCGGACTGCTGGAAATGGGTGAAACCGGAGGCCTGGAGCCTGTCGAACATCTCCTCCGGTACGCCCTCGGTGTTCTTGGCGTACCTGCCGTAACCGGTCGGATACGCCCCCGAGTAGGCGCACGCGGAGACCATGCCGAAGGGCGAGGTGGCACCGGGGTGGGTGTTGCCCACCTGCGGTTTCGGCCACCACCAGGTGGCGGCCAGACCGTGTGCGCGAGGCAGATCGGTGGCCGCCGTGCCGATGAAGGGATCAACGTCGTCTAGGATGGCCGGACTCTAACCGGCCAGTGCGCTCCCGGTGGTTTCGTTCAGGTGAACTCCCCCGAAGGAAGCGTTCACCACGTCGGCCACCGTGGTCCCGGCGGCCAGCAACCGGTCGAACTCGGGCGCCGGCAGCGGCTTGGAGAAGAAGTAGCCCTGCACGGCCGGGCAGCCCGCGGCCCGCAGCGCCTCCCAGTCGGCGATCTCCTCGACGCCCTCGGCGACCGTGGACATGCCCAGCGACCGGGCCAGCCACAGCACCGCCGAGATGATCGACGACTTGCGGTCGTCCTCGGCCAGGCCGGCCACGAACGAGCGGTCCAGCTTCACCACGTCGGCGGGCAGCGACTCGAGCCAGGTCAGCGAGCTGTACCCGGTGCCGAAGTCGTCGAGCGCGACCCGGACACCGAGCTGCTTGAGCATGGTGAGCCGCTCGCTGACGTCGACGGTCGAGGAGATCAGCGCGGTCTCGGTGATCTCCAGAACGAGGCGGGACGGGTCGAGGTACGGGTACTCGGCGAGCAGCGCGGCCACCATCGGCACGAAGTCGGGTTCGGCGAGCTGGCGGGGACTGACGTTCACCGAGACGTAGCCGAGCCGGTCGGACCAGTGCACCAGGTGCTCGACCGCGGACCGCAGCACGTGCGCGCCGAGCGGCACGATCAGGCCGGTCTCCTCGGCGGCGCCGATGAACTGGCCGGGGCCGAGCACGGTGCCCTCCTCGGTGCGCATCCGGACCAGCGCCTCGGCGCCGATGACCCGGCCGGTGACGGTGGAGACCATCGGCTGGAACCACAGCGGCAGCGTCCAGCGCGGGTCGGCCGCCAGCGCGCGGCGCAGCCGGGCCTCGGCGGCGATCCGCTCCTGCACCGGCACCCGCAGGTCGTCGGTGTAGACGTGCAGGCGGTTGCCGCCGGCCCGCTTCGCCGCGTACATCGCGGTGTCGGCGGCCAGCACCACCTCGTCGGCGGTGGACGGGCCGAACGCCGTGGTGACGCCGATGCTGAGCGAGACGGGCAGCCCGATCCGCTCGGCGGTGCCGAGGGCGAGCGGCTCGGCCAGGCAGGCGAGGATGCTGTTGCCGACCCGCAGGCCGATGCCGGCCGGGCCGGGCAGCGCGACGATGAACTCGTCGCCGCCGAGCCGGGCGATCAGGGCACCGGCCGGGACGACCTGGGTGAGCCGGGCGGCGAGCGCCCGCAGCACGTCGTCACCGGTGTGGTGCCCGGAGCCGTCGTTGATCGACTTGAAGCGGTCGACGTCGAGGTAGACGACGCTGACCGGCTCGGGGCTCTCGGTGAGCAGGATGGCCAGGTCGTGCTCGAACGCCTTGCGGGACAGCAGCCCGGTGAGCGCGTCGTGACGCACCTGGTAACGCAGCTCGGCCTCGTGGTCGCGGGTGGCGGTCACGTCGAAGCAGTGCACGAAGATCAGCCGAAGTTCGTCGTTGCGGTCGTGCAGGCTGGTGCCGTGCACCTGCACCCAGATCAGCTCACCGGTGTCCCGGCGGTACTGCCGGGTGATCGTCATCGGCTCCCGGCTGGCGGTGAGCAGGCCCAGCATCGACTCCTCGCCGGCCTCCACCGGGGTCAGCGGCAGGTCCGCCAGGGCGAACCCGGCGGGCAGTTCGTCGGGCAGACGAAGCCACTCGCGGTAGGCGGCGTTGGTCCGCAGCACCACGCCCTCCGGGGAGAACATCGCCATGGGTACGGGCGTCTGGTCGAACGCCACACTGAGCTGCGCCTGGCTCTCGTCCAGGTTGTCCCGGGCCCGGTCCTCCTCGACCTCGGTGAGCCGCCAGGAGACGATCTGGAAGCCGGCGGCGAGCAGCACCGCCGCGCCGTGCAGCAGCGCCCACACCAGCGGGTGAGCCATCGCCTCGTCGTGGTCGTAGGTGTGGTCGCTGACCAGGGTCCCGAAGACGCCGTGGTGCAGGACCGTGGCGATCAGGAACGCCCCGAACGGCGCCCAGTCCCGGTAGAGGGCCAGGGCGGCGACCGCGATGAAGAACGTGAAGTGCGCCTCGGTGAGGCCGTGCGCGAGCGAGACGAACCCGGCGCAGGCCACGGTGTAGCCGAGCGCCACGAAGACCGCGCGCACCCGGCGCGACCGCAGCAGGCTCGCCGCCACCAGGCACGGCAGGGTCAGGCCCACGGTGAGCAGCAGGGCCGGCGTGTGCTCGTCGCCCTGCAGCACGCCGAACACGATCAGCGCCGCCATGATGACGGCGAGCAGCACCGTCAGCAGCCGGTGCCGGCCCGCCCAGTCCTCGTCACGCAGCCCGCCACCGGCCGGGAGCCGGTCGCGCAGCCACTTCATCCAGGTCGCCACACACCGATGATCGGCGCCGGCCGTGGGCGGGACGGGAACATCCCGGTAGCGGATCAGGTGTTTCGCACGACGTCCCGCAGCGCGGCCAGCAACCGGTCCACGTCCTCGGCGGTGCTGCCCAGCCCGAGGCTGGCGCGCAGCAGGCCGGGAGTCGTGCCGTCACCGCACGCGCCGGCGGTGGTGCCGCCGGTCAGCCGCCGCACCAGCGGGTGCGCGCAGAACTGGCCGGCGCGGACCCCGATGCCGTGGTCGCGGCCGAGCACCAGCGCCACGTCGGCCGGGTCGCGCCCGTCGAAGGCGAGCGAGACGATGCCGACCCGCGGGTGGTCCGGGCCGAACAGGCTGACCTCGGTGACGCCGGGCAGCTCGCGCAGGCCGGCCCGCAACCGGTCCAGCAGGGCCTGCTCCCGGTCGTGCAGCGCGTCCGGGCCGGCGGCGGTCAAGGCCTCGCAGACCGCGGCGATCGCGACCGCGCCGAACAGGTTGGGGGTGCCGCCCTCGTGCCGGGCCGGGCCGGTCGCCCAGGACAGGTCCGCCGGCCGGTCACCCACGGCGGCGCTGGCACCGCCACCGGCCAGGTACGGCTCGGCGGCGTCCAGCCAGTCGGACCGGCCGGCCAGTACCCCGGCGCCGAACGGCGCGTACAGCTTGTGGCCGGAGAACGCCAGATAGTCGGCGCCGAGGCCGGTCAGATCCACCGGCCGGTGCGGGGCGAGCTGGGCGGCGTCGACGACGATCCGTGCGCCGTGCCGGTGCGCCACGTCGGCGAGCTGCCGGACCGGCCAGAGTTCGCCGGTGACGTTTCCGGCGCCGGTGACCGCGACCAGCACCGGGCCGGACAGGTCCGTCAGGGCCGCGTCCAGGTCGGCGACCGCCGCGGCCGGGGACGCGGGCGCCGGCAGCCGCAGCTGGTTCGGCCAGGGCAGCAGGTTGGCGTGGTGCTCGGCGTCGAACAGCACGGTCGTGGTGCCGGCGGGCAGGGCGCGGGCGAGCAGGTTCAGCGCGTCGGTGGTGTTCCGGGTGAAGACGACCTCGTGCTCCGGGCCGGCGCCGACGAACTCGGCGACCACATCCCGGGCCAGCTCGTAGGCGAGGGTGGACGCCTGGGACCGTACCCCTGTGCCGCGGTGCACGCTGCCGTAACGCGGCAGCAGATCGCGCACCGCGTCGGCCGCGGCGGCCACGCAGGGCGCTGACGCCGCGTAGTCGAGGTGGACGAAGCGGACGGCCTCCCCGGAGGGCAGAGCGACCTTGAGATCGTCACCGATGATGTCGAGTGCGGGCATGACCGAGCCTCCACGGGGTCCGCAGCTTGCCGGCATCGGGCGATGACCGGCCCGGTCCTCACCCGGGGCACCCCATCGCGAACGCAAGGGTTGCCGGCCAGCAAGCCGGGGCTGTGCGCTGGCACTCATGACCTGACCAGGAAGGTAGCAGATGCAAATTTCCCATGCAACAAGTAGGGATTAGGCGAGTGGAGCACCGGACCGGCGCCGCGAACCGCAGCCTGGCCGTGGCACCGCCGGCGGCGGACGGCTCGGTGGTGCTGGACTTCAACCGGGCCGCGAACCTGCCGTGCGCGTACACCGACTTCGCCACCTGCCCGCTGCCGCCGGCCGGCAACCGGCTGCCGGTCGCGGTCCAGGCGGGCGAGCAGATCTACCCCCGCGGATGACACCCTGTCCCCATGGCTGAGCTTGTCGACGCCGTGGTGCGGCTGATCGGGATCCGCTCCACCGCGGACCGCCCCGACGAGCTGCACCGCGCGCTCGGCTTCGTGCTCGACCTGGTCGGGCCGGGCTTCGAAGTGCGCCGCTTCACCTCCCGGGGCCGGCCCAGCGCGCTCGTCACCGCGGGCGCCGGCACCCCGCGGGTGATCCTCAACGCGCACCTCGACGTGGTGCCGGGCGCCGACGCGCAGTTCACCGCGCGCCGCGACGGCGACCTGCTGTTCGGGCGCGGCGCGCAGGACATGAAAGCGGCAGCGGTCGTGCTGGCCACGGTCTTCCGGGACACCGCCGGCGCGCTGCCGTACCCGGTCGGGTTGCAGCTGGTCACCGACGAGGAGGTGGGCGGTTTCGACGGCACCGGGCACCAGGTGGCACAGGGCGTGCGCGCCGGGTTCGTGGTCGTCGGCGAGCAGAGCGGCCTGCGCATCGTCACCGAGTCCAAGGGCATCCTGCGGGCCCGGCTCACCGCCGGCGGCCGTCCGGCGCACGCCGCCTACCCGTGGCTGGGCTCGAACGCGCTCGTCACGCTGATGCGCGCGATCGACCGGCTGCTGGCGCGGCATCCCACCCCGGAGACGGAGGCCTGGGCCACGACGATCAACGTGGCCCGGATCGAGACGTCGAACGAGGCCGCCAACATCGTCCCGTCCGACGCGTCGGCGCTGCTCGACATCCGGTTCCCGCCGTCCGACCCCGACCTGGCCGGGCACACCGCCGAGGAGATCGCCGCGTTCCTGACCTCGGTGGCCGGGCCCGGCGTGCGGGTCACCGTCGAGGCGCTCGGCGCCCCGCACCACGCCGACGCGTCCGGCGAGGCGGTCCGGTTGCTGCGGGCGGCGGCGCGGGAGCAGGGGTACGCGGGAACGCTGTTGCGCAAACACGGAGCGGCGGACGGCCGGTTCTACTCGGCGCACGGCGTGGACGCGGTCATCTTCGGTCCCGGCGGGGACGGCCAGCACGGCCCCGAGGAGTACGTGGACCTGCGCACCCTCGAGCCGTACCGGGCTGCCCTGACCACGTTCCTGCACGCGATGGCCTGACCGGCCGCCCCTCCCCGCACGCTCACCCGCTGAACGCCGGCGACGCAGATCACGAGAGCGCCACCACCGGGGGCGACCAGCAGGGAAGGCGCCGGTCAACGTGCTACCGGCCGTGGTGCGGAACCCCCTCGGCGATGTGCCCGCGCTCGGGTTCGCCGACGACGATCTGGCCGGGCGCCCTCCAGCCTGGGCGCTCGGGCGTACTCCAGCCCGGGCGGCTCGGGCGCCCTCCAGCCCGGGCGGCCCGGGCGCCCTCCAGCCCGGGCAGCCGGCACGGGTGTCCGTGACCGGCTTCAGCGCGCCGGCGCTTCCCACCGGTCACCGGTACCTGTTGAGCGCGGCACCGATCACCGGTACCTGTTGAGCGCGGCACCGGTAGCTGTTCAGCGCGGCATCCGTAGCTGTTGAGCGCGGCCGCCGGCAACGTCACGTCCAAGATCGGTGGCGTCCACGCGCGATTTGTACCGTTTGGGCCGGGCTGCGGCGTGCAGAGCGTCGACGCGCGGCAGGCAAAGGACACGAAAGCGACATGGTCCTCTTCTTCGGCTCCTCCGGTCAATGGTTCGCCGCGTTGGGCCCGCGTGGCGGTGTTGATCTGCTAGCGATGCAAAATCGCGGTTTCAGGCCCATGATCACAGCGATTTCGCATCGCTAGCAGATCAACATCTCGACAGGACGGCCCGTCCGGCACCACCGGGCCGGGTCTGGCAGGGCCGGGAAGGCGGACCGGAACAGGGCGCATCCGGGCTGCTTATCGCCGTCCTCGGGCGGGTGCTCGCCGTGGATGCCGGCCGCCGAGCGCTGGATCATCGAGGCCAGACCGGCCGAGGCAGCCCGGCGACCGCTGCGGCCCTGACCACGGGCAACGGGCGGGCGTGAGGGCGCATGCGGCAGCCCGGGGGCAAGGCCGCGAAGGCGCGCACAGCAGCCCCGGGCAGGGCGCGAAGGCGCGTGCGGCGGCCCAGGTGGGCTGCGCGGGGTGGGTGCGGCGGTCGGGGCCGGCGCGGGCAGGGAGGGGTGGGTCAGCTGTGCAGCAGGTGTTCGATGCGGGCGGCGATGGCTCGCAGGTGCGGGCCCCGCACCGGGTCGACCTGGGCGTTCACCGAGCAGGGGCCGTGGCGGTGCAGCATCTCGGCGTAGCGGGCGGCGGGGTCGACGCGGTCGCCGCGCGGGCCGACGGTCTGGTCGGCGTAGGTGAGGGCGTCGCTGACCACGCTGCGCTCGTCGGGGAATTCGGCGAGGGCGGCGGAGAGGCCGCGGACCTCGGCGACGAAGCGGGCGCCGGAGTGGTACGCGACCAGGCCCGCCACGCGCGCCGGCCAGCCTTCGGCGGTCAGGTGGCGGGCGCCGTCGATCGGGTGGAAGCCGGTGTCGACGAGCGGGGCGGCGTACCCGATGTCGTGCAGCCAGGCCGCCGCGACCAGCAGGTCGTGGTCGAGGCCCAGCGCCAGCGCCAGGTCGGACGCGCGTGCTGCGACGCCGGCGGTGTGCCGCCACCTGTCACCCATGCCCCCGAGCAGGGTTTCCGCGAGGGTCCGCGCGGCTTCGGCGCGGGTGGTGATGATCGGTGCCGCCATCGCCGAATAGTAGGTCCGATTCGGTTAACGGCAGACGAACGAGTGATGGCAGCTGCCTGAATCCCGTCGGGCGCCCCGCACCCGCTGCCGCGGCACCCCGGCCGCGGTGAGCTGGCGGGCGAGCCGGTGGTTCGGGTTGTCGACGAAGACGGCCACCTGGTGGTCGTCGCCGAGGTCGCACGCCGCGACGACCGAACCGAGGTTGATCGGGTCCAGGTCGGGCACGTCGGCGAGATCCACGATGAGGCGCAGCGGGCGCACCCGCCGGACCGTGTGCACCAGCAGTTGCCGCAGCTCGACGGCCGTGTCCGGGCCCACCGAGCCGTGCGGCTGGATGACCACACTGCCGTCCGCGCTGGTGCTTACCTCAAGAACCGAGCTACGCATCGGATCACCTCTCGTTACCGAGCGTTCAGCTGCTTGACCACCATACGGTCGGTGTCCGGGACCGTCGAGCCACGCGCAGGCCAACGCAACATGACCATCGGGTTAACGAGCGCGCGAGCTGCGGGTATTGACGTGTGTCCACCCGTGAGGTTGACGCCGCGGAGCAGGATTGCAGCAGGTGGCTGGGGAGGACCGGGATGCGGAAACGGAACGAGGGGACGCGGCGCTGGCACCACGCCGAGCCGTGGCGGGACTGGCTGCGCCGGTCGCCGGTGGGCGTCGAACTGTTCACCCGCAGCCATGAGGCGCGCGACTACCTGGAGTTACTGGGCGAGGAGGCGTACCGCGCGCAGGCGCTGGCCCTGCTGTCCCGCGCGCGGCGGCGTGACTGCGCGGCCGCCGGGCTCGGCTGCTCCCGCCGGCTCGACCGGTCCTGCCAGGCGCCGGAGGTCTGCGCGGCCGACCCGGCCGGCCCGCTCACGGCGCGGGGGCCGGCACCGGGTGGCTGCGACTCCTACTGGTGGAGCACCGACGCGCGGACCGTCACCGTGTATTTCACCGCCGACGACCGGCACCGCGCGATCCTCTGGTACGAGCGGCAGGAAGGGGTGCGGCTCTGGGTGGACGGGACGGCGGCGGGGGCGGATCAGACCCTCGACACGTACGGCCGGTGGCTGGACGACAGGTTCTTCGTGGTCGGGTGTGAGGGGCCGCAGGATCACCCCGCCCAGGAGTACACGATGGGGTCCCTGGTCTCCACGATCCAGTCCGTGCTGGTCCACGACGCCGGGTCGGGCACTACGCGGGTGTTCGAGCCGGGCCCGGACGAGAGGTGGACGGATCCGACGGTGCGGCGCCGCGACAACCAGCTGCTGATCTTCGCCGACCGGCAGAAGGAGACGCCGGACCGGGTGATCAGCTGAGCGGCGGGGCGGGAGACGCCGGGATCGGGTGATCAGCTGAGCGGCGGGGCGGGAGACGCCGGGATCGGGTGATCAGCTGAGCGGCGGGCCCAGTCGCATGATCCGCCGCGCGCGGCGCCGGTCCAGCCAGCGCGGCTCCGCCGGGTCGTCCGGGTGACTGGCCGACGCCAGGTCGACGAGGATGTGCACCCAGAACCCGATCGCGCTGAGGATGTTGCGCAGCCGGCCCGGCTCGGGCGCGCCCACCGGCAGCACCACCTCGGCCCACCGCCAGGCCACCCACGCCACCTCGGGGTCGGGGTGACGGCGGCCGGCCCGGGCCAGGTCCCGCACCTCTTTGCGGGTCTCGTCCGGCAGCCGCCACCAACTGCGCAGCGTGTCCATCCGGGCCGATCCGTCGTCAGTCATGGTCGACATTGTGGACCATCGACCCGAGGCCCCGGCACGGAACCGCCACCGCGCCGGCCCGTCCCCGTGACAGGCCGGCGCGGCGCGCCTCGTCAGCGGCAGTTCCAGATCACCGCCTGGATGGTGCCCGACTTGTCGTCGGACTGCCCCGCGATGATCCGGCCGTCGTCGCTGAGCGTGCTCGCGATCGTGGCCGTGCCGTCGGGACGGTTGCGCCCCAGGCCCGGCAGGCGGACCACGTCGTCGCCGGTGACCAGCACCGCGTACCCCTTGGCGTCGTTGCCGACCTGCCAGCCGTGCGCGTTCACCGCGTCCGCGGGGTACTGCAGCTCCCCCACCAGCTCGGCCTTCCCGGTGCGCAGGTCCCACCGGGCCGCGTACACCGGTTCGCTGCTCCGGTTTTCCCTGTCCTTGTGTCCCGCCGCGCTCGCCATGCCGGTCACCCAGCCGTTGCGGATGTCGAACGCCTGCGCGATCTTCGCAGGCTTGCCGTCGATCTCCGGCATCGGCAGTTCCCGGTGGGTGCCGTCGGGCAGCCAGAGGTACGGCCGGGCCAGGTCCAGACTGCCCGCCACGGTGCCGTCCTCGTCGATGGCCCGGGCCTGCGCCTGCTTGGCGCCGGCCGGCGTGGGCAGCCGCTTCGGTTTCGCGTCCGCCGACGGCCAGAACAGGCCGTGCCCGGCGTTGTCGTCACCGACGATCTGGCCGGCGTCGTTCACCGCGTTCGCCGAGCCGGCCGCGGCGAGTTTCGTGGTCCGGCCGTCCCGGTACGCGTACGGCACCGGCCCGGCCTCGGAGTAACTCCAGCCCACCGCCAGTCCGCTCGTGTTGACGTCGCGCAGCGCCTCCTCCAGGTCGCCCGGCATCTCCACCTTGCTGACCTTGCCGTCGCGCCAGATGACGGCCTGGTACCCGCCGGACGTCGGGTAGGTGCGCCCGGCGATCCACCGGCCGGTCGGGTCGGCGCCGGTGACCAGAGCCATCGGCTCGCCGTCCGGGACCGGCAGACGCGTCAGCTTGCAGGCGGCCGGGCCGGGCACCGCCGTGGTGGGCGCGGGGACCGGGCTCGCCTTGTCCGCGGGCACGGCGGTGTTCGTCGCGGTGACCTGCGGCAACCCGGACCCGGGCAGCAGGCTCGCGGTGGCCGAGGCGGCCACCGTTACCACGGCGACACCGGTAACGACCGCACCGCGGCGCAACCGCCGGCGACGGCGCGCGGTGCTTATCGCCCGGTCGATGTCCACCGTGGACGGCGTGTCGGGTTCGTCGTCGAGCGACTTCAGCGGGTTCATCGGTTCGGCACCTCGATTCGTGGAGGTAACAGGCGGCGCAGGGCGGCCAGCCCGCGGGAGGTGTGGCTCTTGACGGTCCCGGTGGTGCAGCCCAGAAGCCCGGCGACCTCGTCGACGGGCAGGTCGTAGAAGAACCGCAGCACCAGCACGGCCCGCTGCTGCCGAGGCACCCGCCGCAGCGCGGCCCGGACCACGTGCCGTTCCTCGGCACCGGTGTCCTCCACCGGCTCGGGTTCCGGGATCTGCCGGAACAGGCGCACCCGGGACCAGGCGAGACGGCGCTCGTCGACGTAGCCGCGGACGAGCATGGTGCGGACGTACGCGTCCAGGTTGTCGGCGGCGCGGGCCCGGTGCCATTTCAGATACAGCGTGGTGATGGTCTGTTGCACCAGGTCGTCGGCGCGGTAGCCGTCACCGGTCAGGACATAGGCCAGCCGCCGCAGCGCGGGCACCCGCGCCGCCACGTACTCGACGTATTCCTCCTGCGCGCCATCGCGCATCGTCCCTACCTTCCGTCGGCTCCGTCACCCCTTCGACGGGTTCGGGCGTCCGGCCGGTTGTCATCAATCCCGGGCGATGTCAGCCGGTGGTCACCGCGTGGCGGTCGCGACGCCGGTCCAGGGCGAAACCGGAGACCGCCAGCACTAGTCCTACGGCGGCCAGGCCGACACCGGCCCAGGCGGGCGCGAGGTACCCGTACCCCCGCGCGATGACCAGACCGCCCACCGCGGCACCCACACTGTTCGCCAGGTTCATCGCGCTCTGGTTGACCGCGGCGCCCATCAGCTGCGCCTCCGGGGCGACCGTGATCAGCCGGGCCTGCAGGGTCGGCCCGAGGAAGATGCACGTCGCGCCGGTCAGGAACGCGCCCGCGAACAGGCCGATCGTGGTCGGCGCGGCGACCGCGAAGAACACCGTCGACACGATCACCCCGATGAACCCGGCAAGCGTCGCCACCCGCAGGTTCCGGTCGGCGAACGCCCCACCGAGGAAGTTGCCGGCGGTCATGCCCAGGCCGAAGACGGCAAGCACCCACGGCACCGCCGATGCGGACAACCCGGTCACCTCGGTGGTCACCGGCGCGATGTAGCTGTTCACCGCGAAGAACGCGGCGAAGCCGATCGCCGCGGTCACCGCCACCAGCCACACCTGCGGCCGGCGCAGCGCCCGCAACTCCGCCGCCGGCGAGCCGTCCGCCCGCGCCGGCGAGCCGGGCACCGTCGCGAGCACCGCGAACAGGGTGAGCACGAAGACCACCGCGATCGAAATGTACGCGATCCGCCACCCCGCCGTCTGCCCCAGATGCGTGATCAGCGGGACCCCGACCACGTTCGAGATCGTCAGCCCGCCCAGCACGATCGAGTACCCGCGTGCCTCGTTACCCGGGCCCATCAGCGACGCCGCGAGCAGACCGGCCGCACCGAAGTAGGCGCCGTGCGGCAGCGCCGCCACGAACCTCGCCACCAGCACCAGCTCGAAGGTGGGCGCCACCGCCGACGCGAACGTGCCCACCGCGAACAGCACCAGGAGCATCAGGACCAGCCGCTTGCGCGGCATCCGGGCGGAGAGGGCGGCGATCGTGGGGGCGCCGACGACGACCCCGAGGGCGTACGCGGTGATGACCCACCCCGCCTGCGCCACGGCATCCTCGCTGGAGCGGGCCCACGAACCCGGCAACAGGGCCTGCGCCATGTCCGGCAGCAACCCCATCG
This sequence comes from Actinoplanes sp. DH11, assembly GCF_020873875.1. Lineage (GTDB taxonomy): Bacteria > Actinomycetota > Actinomycetes > Mycobacteriales > Micromonosporaceae > Actinoplanes. The sequence continues at coordinate 98,649 of NZ_JAHWGU010000019.1, read as the reverse complement.
CCACGAACTCGGTGAGGCCGATCGCCACCCCGCCGAGCGCGAGGGCGAGCAGGGCGGTCCATCGCTGGCGAGGGCTGAGCTGATCCACTGCCGTACGCTAACGGCCACCCCCCGCGCCCCGCCCGACGAGTGGTCCAGTTCACCGCCCACGCGAAAGTGCTCACATGCTGCTGAAGCACCGGAAGCGCCTCCTCGGCGCCCTGGTCGTCGCGATCTGCGTCGCGCCGCTCGCCCTGATCAACGGCAACGCCGCGGCCGCCGCCACGCTGCCGCCGCAGCCGGGCAACTTCAAGGGGTACGGGTTCGACGCGTGCACCGCCCCGTCCAGCAGCGCGATGAAGGCCTGGCTGACGTCGCCGTACCGCGCGGCAGGCATCTACTTCGGCGGCAACAACCGGGGCTGTACGCAGGCCAACCTCACCGCCTCCTGGGTGCGCGAGCAGATCGGCCGCGGCTGGCGGCTGATCCCGCTCTACGTCGGCCCGCAGGCCACCTGCACCACGACGACGAAAAAGCACCGCATCGACAACCGCAACGCCGAGGCGCAGGGCCGCGCCACCGCCGACGACGCGGCGACCCAGGCCCGGAACCTCGGCCTGTCCCGCGAGAGCGTGCTGATCTACGACATGGAGGCGTACCGGACGAACGACGCCGCCTGCCGTGCCGGCGTGCTCGCCTTCATGAAGGGCTGGACGGCCCGGCTGCACGACCACGGCTACCTTTCCGGCTTCTACAGCAGCGTCAGCTCCGGCATCGCCGACCAGGTCGCCGTCTACCACAAGGCCGGCTACGTGCGACCCGACTACGTGGACTTCGCCCGCTGGGACCAGGTCGTCACCACCGCCGACAAGGTCATCCCCGCGTCGTACTGGACGCCCGGCCGCCGGATGAAGCAGTACCGCGGCGACCACCGGGAGACCTGGGGCGGCGTCACCATCAACATCGACAACGACTACCTGGACTTCCGGCTGCCGCCCTCCGCCGGGCTCGGCGACTGGAACCGCAACGGCTGGTCCGACGTGCTGGCCCGCTCCGGCGGCACCCTGTACGCCTACCCCGGCAACGGCGCCTACCTCTCCGAGGCGAACCGCACCAAGGTCAGCGGCGGCTTCGGCGGGATGAACGCGATCCTGCGCATGGACCTGAACCGGGACGGCCGCCAGGACATCGTGGCCCGCACCAAGGCCGGTGCGGTCTACTTCTACCCGGGCCGCAGCGACGGCCGGCTCGGCGCCCGCAAGAAGCTCTACGCGAAGTTCGGTCACATGCGCGAGCTGACCGCGATCGGCGACTTCAACCGGGACGGGTACCCCGACCTGCTGGCCACCCAGACCAGCAACGGGAACGTCTACCTCTACCCCGGGCGCAAAGGTGCCACGTTCGGTGCGCGCAAAGCTCTCGCCTACGGCAACTGGGCGAACCGCGGCGAGTTCACCGGCGTCGGCGACCTCAACCGGGACGGGTACGCGGACCTGCTGGTCCGGGAGACGAAGACCGGAACGCTGTACCTCTACCCGGGCAAGGGCAACGGTTTCAAGGCCCGCGTGAAGGTCGGCAAGGCGAACGGGTTCCGCGACCTGCTGGGCGCCGGCGACTTCGACCGTGACGGCTACCCGGACGTGCTGGCGGTCCACTCCTCGACCGGCAACCTGCTGCTCTTCCGCGGCACCGGGAAGTCCCTGCGCGCCGGCGTCAAGATCGCGGGCGGGTACAAGGGGCGGTCGCCACTCTTCTGAGCGGCCCGAGATCATTGATGCCCGGTGATACCTTCGGGGAAGGATGGCTGCCCATCCGCGGGGTGGGCCGCCAGATTGTCAGCCTTTCCGCGCGCGGTCCGGGAGAGATGCGATGACGGACAAGAACACGCCCCCTGACGCCGCGGGTCTCGGCATTTGGGGAAATCTCGGGATCTGGATCGCGTTCGGCTCCCTTTTCGGCGTCGTCGCCGGGATTCTTTTCGACAACCTCGCTCTCTGTATCGCGCTGGGTACGAGCCTGGGCGTGGTCGCCGGCACCGTCTTCATCGGGCGACGGAACACGCACAGCGGATCCTGAGCGGTCGCGAAGCCCGTCCGCCTCGTCGCCCGTATCCCGCCCGTCCAGGCCCCGGCGGCTCGAGGTCCACCGGTAGACGCGGATCGGCACACGCGGGTGCGCATTTCCGGTCGCCGGTCGCCGGTCGCCGGTCGTTGTCGGAGGCGTCGTCCGGAGGCCGTGGGTGACAGCCGGGCTGGGGTCGGCTGTCACTGGCGGTCGCCGCAAACGCCTCCTGACAACCATGGGTGACAGCCGGACAGGGTCGGCTGTCACTGGCGGTCGCCGCAAACGTCTCCCAACGACCGTGAGTGACAGCCGGGCTCGGCGGGCCGCGAAACGGATCGGCGATGGTCGACTCTGATGCACCACCCCAGCGGACGTGATCGCCGCGGGCGGCGCCGTCTTCCATGTCTGGCGCCGGCTTCCCTGCATTCTGATGCCGCCGGCACGACGTCGACCCACTGACCGCTCAAAGCACGTAAGCATTGCTGACCGTTCAACCACGCGAGCATGGCACCGGCTGTTCGCCAGCCAACCGGCCGCCCTCACCACGCCTAAAGCATCCTAGGATCCTACTCTGGTTTTGGTGCGCCGCGGTGTGCTCATGCCCGGCGGGGGCGTCAGAAACCTGCGGGCCCGTGCGATTAGGGTCGCGGGGTGGGGCGTTGGAGAGCTGGTGGGCTGCTGGCCACCCGGGTCCGGTCGGTGGTCGAGGTGACCGGGCGGATGCGGGAGATCGCACTGGCCGGGCCGGGGCTGCCCCGGGCACGGACCGGGGCGCATGTGGTGGTGCATGTCCCGGACGCGGACGGGTCGGTGGCCCGGCGGGTCTACTCGCTCTGGAGGTGCGGGGACTCGTCGTGGACGATCCGGGTCGCCCTGCACGACAAGGGTGGGCCCGGGTGCGCGTGGGCCGGGCACGTCACGGCCGGCGACCGGATCACTGTGGAACCGCCACGGGTCAAGATCACTCTGGACGCCACGGCGGCGTTTCATGTGTTCGTGGGCGACGACACCGGGGCCGTACCGTTGCTGGCCATGCGCGCGGCCCTGCCGCGTACCGCCGTCGCGCTCGGGATCTTCGAATCGGCCGGGGCGGACGATGAGGTGCCTGGGTTCGACGGCGTCGCGGGCCTCCCGTGGGTGCACCGCGGGGCGGCCTCGGCGGTCGGGTCGCGGGTGCTGTTGCGGGCCGTCCAGGAACTGGAGTTGCCGGCCGGCTCCGGCGCCGCCTATGTGGCCGGCGAGACCGAGACGTGCCGGCTCTTGCAACGGCACTTCGTCGAGCAGCGCGGATGGTCCCGGCGGGCGGTCCGGGTCCAGCCGCAGTGGGCGCGCGGACGCCCCGGATTCGGCACCGGCCCGGACACGCCGGTTATCGTGCCCTGATGCGGCAAATGATCAAAGACGTCGGCACCTGGATCCTCATCGTGCTGCAGGGCGTCGTCGCTGCCGCGTACTTCTCCGGCGTCCTCGCTTTCGCCGTCACCGACGAGCGCTCCTTCCCGGAACACGCGCCACCGCTGTGGGCCTGGCCCGCCGTGGTGGCGACCGCACTCGGCTTCCTGATCGGCTTCGTCTGCGTGCTGACATCGGTGCCGTTGCTGGCGCGGCGCTCCTACCGCACCCACAACCGCTGGTGGCGCGTACTCGCCGCCACCACCGCCGCCGACCTGGTCATGCTGATCGTGATGATCAGCCCACCCGGTTGGCAGATCTTCGACTGGTACGTGTCCTGACGCGCGCGGTGGCGGCAGGTGTTCCGCGCCCCGCCACTCCCCCACGGTCAGTGCGATGGTCGGGGTGCCCACGGCTCCCCACGGTCGGTGCGATGGTCGGCGCGTCCACGGCTCCCTCGCGGTCAGCGCGATGGTGCGGCGCGCGGTGTTGATCTGCTAGCGCTACGAAATCGCGGTGATCAAGGGGGTGAAACCGCGATTTCGCATCGCTAGCAGATCAACATCTCGGCGGGGGCGGTGACTGCAGCGCACCAAGGTCAGACGACACGGGTTGCAGGCAGTGGATTGTCCGTCACTGTCATGGATTGTCCGTCACTGCCGGGCCGTGCGGCGGCGGCCGTTGTCGTGGTGGTGCGCCGGCCTTGCTGCCGCAGCCGTGATGCCGTCGACGAACTCGGGGCGGGACGCGTCCCTTCGCAGGTGGCCGGATGCTGTTGCCGGCAGTGCCGGGTCGTCGTCGCCGGGGCCGGTCAGGACCACGACGGGGACCTCGCGGGCGAGCCGCCGGATCGCGGCCATCCCGCCCGGGGCGCCGGACGGGCGCGGGTCCGGCACGTCGGGGGCGCCGGGACGATGCGGGTCTGGGGCACCCAGACGGTGCGGGTCCGGGGCACCCAGACGGTGCGGGTCCGGGGCGCCGGGGGTGCCGGGGGTGCCGGGGGTGCCGGGGGTGCCGGGACAATGTGGGTCAATCAGTACTACGTCTACCTCGTGGCGGGCCACGTAGGCAATCGCTTCGGCGCCGTCGGCGGCGCCTGCCACGTCGGCGAAGCCGGACAGGAGCAGGCGGAGATTGCCCCGATATGACGGAGTACCGCCGACCACGAGGACGTTCATCAGGTCGGCGCAGGAAGGACCGGCGCAGGAAGGACCGGCATAGGAAGGGTTGGCGCAGGCAGGGTCGGCGCAGGAAGGGTCGGCGCGGGCAGGCGGCGGGGTGGGCTGCCGGGGTGGGATACGGTCCACGGCTCCACTGTCGCCCGGATCGTGGCCGGACGCACCCCGACGCCGGCTCGGTAGAAGCCGCTTACGACCGACGGAACAGCCGGCGCCGGGCCCCGCGCCGGGGGCGGCGGCGGGTCGCGCCGGGGCATGGACCGTCAGGTGGCTCGGGCCCGCGTGGCAGGGATGGTTGCGGTTGGGGCCGGTTTGGCCGTACTCGATCAGTCTGGGATGGAGAAGGTCACGCGGGTGCCGCCGCCGGGGTTTTCGTCGACGTGGATGTCGCCGCCGTGCCGGTCGACGATGCGCAGGCAGCTGGAGAGGCCGATGCCGTGCCCGGCCACCTCGCCGGTGTCGAGGCGGGTGAACATGTCGAAGACGCGGCGGCGCTGTTCGGCGGGGATGCCGACGCCGTTGTCGGCGACCGTTATCGCCCAGCTCGACGGGGCGCGCGCGGCGACGACGGTGACCTGGCACGGGCGGTCGGGGTGGCGGTATTTGACGGCGTTGCCGATCAGGTTCTGCAGCAGCTGGCGGACCAGGACGGGGTCGCCGGCGATAGCGGGCAGCGGGGCCGGCACGGTGACCGACGCCGCGGCCGAGTTGATGAGGGTGCCGAGGTCGGCGAGGACCTGGCCGACGATGTCACCGAGGTCGACCGGGACGGGATGGACGGGTGCGCTGCCGGCCTGGGCGTACTGCAGCAGCGAGCCGATCAGTTCGCGCATCCGGGTCACCGCGCGGCGGCAGGCGGCCACCCAGTTCGCCTCGATGCCGGTCACCGAGTCCTCGAGCAGTTCGAGGTAGCCGTTGACCGAGGCGAGCGGGGCCATCAGATCGTGGCTGACGGCGCCGGCGAAGTTCGTCAGGTCGGCGTTGGAGCGGCGCAGCTCCTCGTTGGCGGCGGCCAGTTCCCGGCGGGCCGATTCGATGGCGCGCTGCTGGGCCCGGTCGGTGGTCACGTCGGTCATCGCGACCACCGCGCCCATCGGCGTGCCGTCCGCCGCGATGAGGGCGCGGCCGCTGGTGGAGACGTGGACCGGCGGGCCGGTGCGGCGTCTGATGATGAGTTCGGCGTTCGCCACGGTTCCTTCGCGCAGCGCCCGCAGCAGCGGGATCCGCTCCGGCGGCAGCAGCGTCACGCCGTCGGTGTGGTAGAGCCGGTAGTGGCCGGCGAACCAGGACGGGTCGAGGGTGGGGTCGGCGTCCAGGCCGTGCCATTCCCGCGCCGCCCGGTTGAAAACGGTCAGCCGGCCGGTTTCGTCGACGGCGACCACTGCCACGTCGATCGTCTCCAGCAGGGTGTCGGTCCAGCGCTGGCGGGCCTCGGACTCCAGCGCCAGTTCCCGGTTGAGCCGGGCCTGCCGGCGGCGTTCGAAGAGCCCCAGGATGATGCCGGCCAAGTCCTTGAGGCGTTCGATCTGGCCGGCGTCGAGGGTGCCGGGCTGGTCGTCGAAGACGCACAGTGAGCCCAGCGCGTGCCCGTCCGGGGTGACCAGCGGCGCCGAGCCGTAGAGGCGCACCCCGGCGAGGACCCCGGTCACCCACGGGTTGTCCCGGTAGAGCGGGTCCTTGCTGGCGTCCGGGGCGTACATGAAGTCGCCGCGCTCGAACCGGACCGCGCACATCGAGTCGGTGCGGGCCGAGTCGCCGCCGGTGAAACCGACGGTGGTGAGCTGGCACTGCCGGTTCTCGTCGATCAGGTTCAGGGTGGCGGTGGGCACCCGGGCGACGGCCGCCGCGACCCGGACCACCGCCTCCAGTTCGTCACCGGCCGGTGCGTCGAGCAGGCGGTACTCGTGCAGTGCGGCGAGCCGGTCCGTTTCCCGCTGCACCCCGTTCACCGGTTCAGTATCGGCCGTCCGGTCGCTCCTTGGGATGGTTCAAGGACACCTCCGTTGACTTCCCACCTGACCAGGCATCCGCTGGAGGCAACACCTCTGGGAGGTTCTCATGTCACTCGCCCTCGACCGCAGGCTCGCCGACACCGGCACCCGGTTCCGGATCTTCCCGCAGCCCCGGTTCCTGACCGCGGCCGACGGCTCCCCGCTGTTCGGCGAACCGGAGACGGTGGTGGTGGCCCCGCCGCCCGGCGCCGTCGGGAGCGGGCCCGCCGACGACCGGATGTTCGTCGTCGACGCGGTCGGCAAGTTGCCGTACAGCCAGTTCTTCCGCCCGCCGTTCACCGGCGACCGGCGCCCGCCGGTGCAGCCCGGGCCGGACGGGCACTTCGACCACCTCGACCCGGACAGCCGGGAGTTCTCGGCCGCCACCATGTACGCCACGGTCCGCCGGGTCCTGGACATCTGGGAGGACTACTTCGGGCGGCAGGTCCAGTGGCATTTCGAGTCGGACTTCGCCCGCCTCGAACTGATCCCGCTGATCGAGTGGAACAACGCGCAGTCGGGGTACGGGTTCCTCGAGTTCGGGTTCGGCCGCACCGAGACCGGCACCATCGACCACACCCGGCCGTTCTGCGAGAACTTCGACGTGCTCTCCCACGAGCTGGGGCACAGCATCGTCTTCGCCGAGGTCGGCATCCCGGCCGGTCCGTTCGACGAGGGCGTCGATTACGGCGGCATGCACGAGTCGGCAGGTGACCTGGTGGCGATCGTGGCGTCGCTGCACTTCCACTCGGTCGTCGACATGCTGCTGACCAACACCCAGGGCAACCTGCTCACCATCAACGGGCTGGACCGGGTCGGTGAACTCTCGGACAGCCGGCAGATCCGGATCGCCTTCAACGCGCTGCGCATGTCGGACGTCGGCCCCGAACCGCACAACCGGTCGCTGCCGCTGACCGGGGCCCTCTTCGACACCATGGTCGAGGTCTTCCAGCACGACCTCGTCACGAAGAAGCTGATCCCCGAGGATCTGCGGCTCCGCTCGACGAACCTGCCCGGCACCGCGCACGACCTGGACCGGATCCAGGCCGACTTCGCCGACGCCTACCGCGGCAACGAGGAAGCTTTCAAGGAGTCGCTGCTGCGGGCCCGCGACTATCTGGGCCGGCTGCTCGCCACCACCTGGGCGGCGCTGTCACCGGACTTCTTGACGTATCACGGTGTGCTGCGCGCGCTGCTGGACGCGGACCGGGTGCTCACCCGCGGGGCGAACGCCGCGATCATCCGGTCCTGTTTCGCCTGGCGGGAGATCGCCCCCGTGCCGACGTCGATGCTGATGCGCCAGCACACGCTGACGTCATGCGGCCTGGACGCCACGCCGGCACCGGCGGCGGCCGGCGGTGACCGGCACGCCCCGATGGTCCCGCTGCCGCGCCGCTCTCACCAGAACTTGCGCCGGTAATGCCCGTGGTGCCGGCGGTAGTGCCCGTGGTGCCGGTAGTGGCCGTGATGCCCGTAGGCACCCGGGTGCCCGTAGGCGCCGGGAGGTCCGTAGGCGCCGGGATGACCGTAACCACCGGGCTGTCCGTAGCCGCCGGGGTGGTAACCGTGGCCCTGGCTGCGGGCGATCCGGTGGTTCACCTCGCGCAGCAGCCCGTCGACGGCCGGGTTGTGCCGTTTCTGGGAGGCCCGGTGGAGTTTCGACGCCACCATCGACAGCACCATCCGCTTCAGGAAGCCCATTTGCACCGTCTCCTCTGCTTGCTGCCCGCCCGTGCGGGGACGTGCTTGCTGCCCGCCCGTGCGGGGACCATCAACGGTACGTCGCGATGTCGAGCTTGAGCTGGATGTTCGCTGTGCCTTAAATGTGTGGCCCCGGCGGCCCGGGCTCGGGAATGGTGGGGGCATGGACGTCCGACCGGCACGACCCGAGGACGCCGGCGGGCTCGCCGAGGTGCTGGTGCGCGGCTGGCAGCAGGCGTACCGCGGGATGATGCCGCAGCGCTACCTGGACGGGCTCTCCGTCGCCGGCCGCACCGCGATATGGCGGCAGCGGCTCACCCGGCTGGAACCGCCCCGGGCGGTGCTGGTCCTGGAACCCGCGGTGGCCGGCTTCGTCACCGTGGACGCCGGTGACGATCCGCCGGACGGCGCGGTCAAGGCGATCTACGTGCGGCCGGGCACGTGGGGACGCGGCGGCGGGCAGGCGCTGATGGCCGCGGCCGTGGACACGCTGCGCGCCGCCGGGTTCACCGAGGCGACACTCTGGGTGCTGACGGCCAACGAGCGGGCCCGCCGGTTCTACGAGGCCGGCGGCTGGCGGCCGGACGGCGCGACGAAGGTGGACCGGCTCGACGGCTTCCCGCTGCCCGAGATCCGTTACCGCCGGAGCCTGTGAGTCGCGGACTGTTTCTGTCACATCCGTGCCGCGCGGATCGTCCCTGTGGTCACCGACCACAGAGGAGGGCGCATGTCCGCCGCCTACGTCACCGTCACGATCGTCGCCGCGTTCCTCACCGGCAGCGCCGCCACGTTCTACCTGAGCGGCCACGAATACCCGAGATCTCAGGCCGACGTGAAAGGGATCCCGCGCTCCTTCGTGCCGGTCCTGGGTCTGCTGCTGGCGGCGGGTACGCTCGGACTGCTGGCCGGGTTCGCCGTACCACTGCTCGGCACGCTCGCCGCCGCCGGCCTGGTCCTCTACTTCGTCGGCGCGTTCGCCGCGCACCTGCGGGTGAGGTCCCGCAACCTGATCGGCCCGGCGGTCTTCCTGCTGACCTGCACGGCCGCGCTGGCCCTCAGCCTGGGCGGCCGCTGACCGTGCCCGGACGCGCCGCCAGCATGTCCTGGTAGTGCTGGTTGAGCATGACGCCGAGCACGTTGCCGAACGGGTCCAGCACCGACGCGGTCACGTACCCGACGCCGCGTTCGGTCGGTTTGTCGTGCGGTGCCGCGCCGAGGCCGAGCAGCCGGGCGTACGCCGCCTCGACGTCGTCCACCGCCCAGTAGACGATGGCGCCGGTGGCCGTGCCGCCGTGCGGGTGCGGGGCGAACCGGCTGTTGAGCACCCCGAACTCGTGCTGGTGGTCACCGACCCGCCATTCCAGGTAGGCGCCGTCGCGCACGAAGTACGGCTCGAGGCCGAAGACCTCGGTGTACCAGTGCCGGGCCGCCGCCAGGTCGTCGGCGAAGAAGGTGACGGTGGTGAGTCCGCGGAGGGCCGCTGAAGTCGTCATGACCCCAGGCTGCCGCTGAAAGTGCTCACCTTCTGAGCACTTTTCCGGGCAGAATCGCGGCCATGCGTGCCGATCGCCTCGTCGCCGCCCTGCTGCTGATGCAGGCGCGCGGCCGGGTCACCGCCGCCGAGCTGGCGGCCGAGCTGGAGGTCTCGGTGGCCACCGCGCGCCGCGACCTGGAGGCGCTGTCGGCCGCCGGGATCCCGGTCTACCCGCAGCCCGGCCGGCACGGGGGCTGGCAACTGGTGGGCGGTGCGCGTACCGACCTGACCGGCCTCTCCTCGTCCGAGGCGCACGCGTTGTTCCTGCTGGCCGGGCCGGCGGCGGCGCACTCCGAGGAGCTGCGGGCGGCGTTGCGCAAGCTGCTGCGGGCGCTGCCGGAGCCGTACCGGAACGAGGCGCAGGCCGCCGCCGAAGCCACCCACGTCGACCCGGCGCGGTGGGGCGAGCACACCCGGGAGCGGCCGGACGAGGTGCGCCGGTTGCAGGAGGCGGTGGTCCGGCAGGCGCGGGTGCGGTTCACCTACTCCGGCACCGCGGGCTCCGGCACCGCGGGCTCCGACACCGCGGGCTCCGGCACCGCGCGCGCTGCCGACCCGTGGGGCCTGATCGACAAGGACGGCCGGTGGTACCTGCTCGCCGGCACCGACCGCGGCCGGCGCACCTTCCGGCTGGACCGGCTCACCGGACTCACCCTGACCGGCGAGACCTTCGAACGGCCGGACGACTTCACCCTGCGGGCCGCGTGGGACGACGTGGTCGCCACGATCGAGGAACGCCGGTCGCGCATCTGGGCCACCGTGCTGATCCCGGAACGGTTCGTCTGGGTGCTGCGCGACCACTTCGGCCGGCACTGCCACCCCGGCGAGACGCTGCCCGACGGCCGGGTCCGGGTCCTCGTCGGCGCGCCGACGCCACGCGACATCGCGCGCACGCTCTCCGGGTGGGGTGCGGCGGTGGAGGTGACAGAGCCCCCAGAGGTACGGGCGGAGCTGTCCAGAATCGGTCAGGAGCTGATCGACAGTTACGCCTCCAACGGCATCGCCAGACACTCCGGCGCCGACCGGAACTTCGCCGCCGGCAGATGACCGAAACCGACCCGGAGCACCCGGTCGTCCGCGCCGATCCCCGCTGCAGGACGCGGGTGCCAAGGGATTCGTCCACCCCGGAGGCCGGATGCTCTGCCAAGCAGCTCGTGCGGGCTTTTCTGCCGGTTTGCGCCAGTAGAAGGTTCGGATCCGAAGCATGGTGCACAGGATGTCGACCGCAGCGGCGTGGTGTTGCTTCCCTCGGCCGGGCGCAGTCCTTGAACAGGTAACCGCGATCGGCTGCGTTGGGTCGGCGCGGCGGTGTTGATCTGCTAGCGATGCGAAATCGCGGTTTCAACCCCATGATCACAGCGATTTCGCACCGCTAGCAGATCAACATGTCGACAGGATGGCGTGCGAGCAGCACGATTGGGGTCGGAACCGGGGACACGGGCTTAATGCGCGGACAGACGGCAGTCAGGGTGCGGCCTCTGCGGTGTGCCTAATTTGTCCGCGTTGCTGTCACTGATCGGTCGTGCCGGTGGCCGCCCTGCGCGCCGAGACCACTGAGGCAGCCCGGTCGAAGCACGCCGGCCGAGGCAGCCCGGCCGAGGCGACCCGGCGGCCGCAGGCGGGTGGCGACGTCGGCCAGGTCGGCGACCCGGCGGTCACAAGCGGGTAGCGGCGTCGGCCAGGTCGGCGACCCGGCGGTCACAAGCGGGTAGCGGCGTCGGCCAGGTCGGCGACCCGGCGGTCACAAGCGGGTAGCGGCGTCGGCCAGGTCGGCGACCCGGCGGTCACAGGCGGGTGGCGGTGCGGATCAGGTCGGCTACCGGGCGGGAGCGGCTGTGCGGGGGCCAGGCGATCACGGTGGTCACTCGGGGGGCGTCGCGCAGGGGTACGGCCACGGTGTCCTCGCGCAGCTGGGAGCGGCACGAGTCGGGGGCGATGGTCAGGGTGCGGCCGAGGCCGATGAGTTGCAGCAACTGGGTGTGGTCGCGTACCTCTGGGCCCGGACCTTCGGGGTAGCTGCCGTCCGGGTGCGGCCAGCGGGGTCGTGGCAGGTCCGGCAGGTCGTCCAGGTCGGCTAGCGACAGTTGATCGTTCGCGGTCAGGGGGTGCCCGGCGGGCAGGACCGCTACCTGGTCCTCGGTCAGCAGTTCCTCGGTGTCGAAGCCGGCGGCGGCGTCGAACGGGCGGTGCAGCAGCGCCACGTCGGCGCGGCCGTCGCGCAGGATGGTCTCCTGCTGGCCGGGGCCGCACAGGATCACCTCGACGGCCACCGCACCGGGCTCGGCGGCGTAGGCGTCGAGCAGCTTCGCCAGCAGGTCGGTGGAGGCACCGGCCTTGACCGCGAGGACCAGGCCTGGGCGGCCGGGCTCGGCGGAACCGGCGCGACGGGTACGGCGTTCGGCCGCCTCCACCGCGTCCAGGGCCGCCCGCCCCTCGTCGAGCAGGACGGCGCCGGCGGCGGTGAGGGCGACGCGGTGGCTGTCGCGGTCGAACAGTGTCGTGCCGAGGCGGCGCTCCAGCTGCCGGATGGCGCGGGACAGTGGCGGCTGCGCCATGCCGAGCCGTTGCGCGGCCCGCCCGAAGTGCAGTTCCTCCGCGACGGCGACGAAAAACCGTAGTTCCCGCGTTTCCACCCGGCGATCGTATGCCCGGCCGGACCACGTGGCGATACCCGTACGGTATCGTGCCGGACCGAGACGGTGTTGTCCGCTCTCACCCTCGGTAGCCACGATCGATGGCATGACCGACATGAAGATTGCGCTTGTCACCGGCGCGAACAAGGGCATCGGGTACGAGATCGCGGCCGGCCTCGGCACGCTGGGTCACCGGGTCGGCGTGGGCGCCCGCGACGAGCAGCGGCGGACGGACGCCGTGGAGAAGTTGCGGGCGGCAGGTGTGGACGCGTTCGGCGTACCCCTGGATGTCACCGACGACGCCAGCGCAACCGCCGCCGCGAGCCTGATCGAGCAGCGCTTCGGCCGCCTCGACGTGCTGGTGAACAACGCCGGCATCACCGGCGGCGTCCCGCAGGAACCCAGCCTCGTCGACCCGGCCACGATCCGGGCGGTGGTGGAAACCAACGTGATAGGCGTCGTACGCGTCACCAACGCCATGTTGCCCCTGCTGCGCCGCTCGCCGTCGCCGCGGATCGTCAACATGTCCAGCAGCGTCGGCTCGCTGACCAGGCAGTCCGGGCCCGGTGGCACAACCACGACCGGGCCGGTGGCGGTGGCGTACGCGCCGTCGAAGACGTTCCTCAACGCCGTGACCCTCCAGTACGCCCGGGAGTTCGCCGGCACCGGCATCCTGATCAACATGGCCTGTCCCGGCTTCGTGGCGACCGACCTGAACGGCTTCCGTGGCGTGCGCACCCCGGCGCAGGGCGCGGCGACAGCCGTACGCCTGGCCACCCTGCCCGACGACGGCCCGACGGGCGGCTTCTTCGAAGATGCCGGCGAGATCCCCTGGTGACACCGGCCCCGGTGACACGGGCGGCGGCGTGCCATCATGGCAGCACGCCGCCGCTGGGAGTTGTCCGTGAGCATCGAGGCCGAGCTGCGCGCCGAGTTGGATCGCGGGGAGCGCACCGAGACGGCGGTCCTGCGGCTCCTGCCGTACGTCCTGCTTGCCGCGTGCACGCTCATCACGTTGCTGCTGCCGCTCTGGGGAGTGTCACCGAACCTTCCGGCGGCGCTCGGGCTCTCGTTCGCGGCCACGGTCTGGCTGCTCTGGTTCCACGTCGGGCATGCGCGGCGGTACGCGTACGCCTCGCTGATGGGCCTGTACTCCGCAGGGCTCATGGTCCTCGCCGCCGGCCTGGTCGCGGTCGCGCCCTGGTACGCCCTCTTCGCCTTCCTCGGCTATCCGCACGCGTTCCACCACCTCAGAGGCCGCCGGAGGTACGCCGGCGCCGCCGTCACCTCCATGACCATGGCGGTGGCGTACCTCGGTGGCCTCGCCACCCTCACCGGCGGCTTCTGGTGGGCGTGGCTGGCGATCAGCGTCATCAGTACGGTGCTGGCCTCGGGGTCCTTCCACCTCATCGAGATCTCCGACGAGCGCGAGCGCCGGCAGAGGCAGGCCGTCGCCGAACTGCACGAGGCGAATCTCACGATCGAGGCGGCGCTGGCGGAGAACGCGGCACTGCACGCCCAGCTGCTGGTCCGGGCGCGGCAGGCCGGGGTGCTCGACGAGCGGCAACGGATGGCGCGCGAGATCCACGACACCCTGGCGCAGGGCCTCACCGGCATCGTCACCCAGCTCCAGGCCGCCCAGCAGCGGATGGACGAGCCGCCGGCCCTGGACCGGCACCTGACGAACGCGGTGAACCTGGCCCGGGAAAGCCTCACCGAGGCCCGCCGCACCGTCCACGCCGTCGAGCCCGAACTGCTCGCCGAGGCTCAGCTCCCGGAGGCGGTCGGGGACGTGGTCCGGCGCTGGTCGGAGCTGCACCGCATCGACGCGGTCCTGACCACTGCCGGCGACCCCCGGCCGATGCACGCCGACGTCGAGGTGACGCTGCTGCGAGCCGCGCAGGAGGCGCTCGCCAACGTGGCCAAACATGCGAGGGCCAGCCGCGTCGGGCTCACCCTGTCGTACATGGAGGACCTGGTGACACTCGACGTCCGGGACGACGGCATCGGCTTCGAACCTGCCGTCAGGCGTGCCGGTGGATCCGGTGACGGTGGGTTCGGGCTCGCCGGCATGCGTCAGCGGGTGCAGCGGCTCGCCGGCCGGCTCGACATCGAGTCGGAGCCGGGCGGCGGCACCGCGATCTCGGCCTCCGTGCCGGCTATCCCGGCCGGGCCGGACGCTGATCCCAATCCCGCACGCCGGCGGTGACCTCAGTTCCTCTGGTCAGCGGTGCTTCCCGCACGGGTCGGCGCGAGGGTGGCCCTCGAATCGGACGCGGGCGGATTCGGCTCGGCCGTGGACCAGGAACGCGACGGCGTGGGCGGTGCGACGGTCGGCGTGGCCGCCGGGATTGAAGCTGGTGTGGTCGCTGCCGGTGACGCCGGTGTCGTTGTGGATGTCGTTGTCGCTGTCGGGGACGCCGCTGAGGTCGGCGAGGCCGACAGAGCCGGCGAGGGCTGCCCGGGCGCCCGGGACGGTGAGGCCGGCACGGTGGGCTGGGACGGCGAGGCCGGCACGGTGGGCTGGGACGGCGAGGCCGGTGCGGCCGGTGGGGCCGGCGCCGGGTCGGCGGGCCGGAGCAGAGCGAACGCCGTGATCGACACCGTCGCGGCGGCGATGCCGGCGGCCAGCGGGAGCCACCACCGGGCCCGGGTGCCACGCCGGGACGGCGACGGTGCTCCCGTCCCGCTCAGCCTGGCGGCCTGGGAGGGCGCCGGTTCGTGGCGCAGGTCGCGGCTCGTGACGGCGGTGGCTCGAGCGGCCAGGGCTCCGCGCAGGCGCCGTTCCAGATCGGTTTCGGTCATCTCTCCCCCAGTTCGGCGCGTAGCAGTGTCAGGGCTCGGTGCGCGGTCGACTTGACGGTTCCGGTGGTGATCCGCAGCGTGCCGGCGATCTCCCGCTCCGAGAGACCCGACCAGTAGCGCAGGACGATCACCTGCCGCTGCCGGGTGGTGAGCCGGCTCAGCGCGCCGATCACCTCCCGGTCGCCCGCCCCGAGCAGCGCCTCGTCCTCGGCGGCCGGTGCCGGATCCGGGCGCTGCGGCAGATAGGCCCGGGCGATCCGGCGCCGGCGCAGCACCGACCTGGCCGCGTTCATGACGGCGGACACCAGGTACGCGTGCGGATCGTCGAGGGCGTCCAGGCCCGTACCGTGCCGGCGCCAGAGCCGGGTGAACACGTCCTGGACGATGTCCTCCGCGGTGGGCAGGTCGTCGACCATGAGTACGGCCAGCCGGACCAGTGGCAGACGGCGCGCCCGGTAGAGCTCGTCGATCGCGGGCGTTCCGGTTGCTGTCGTCACCGCGGTGGCCGAGGCGGGTCCTCGCCACCAGCGCAGCAGCGACCTGGGCATCGGCAAGACGAAGATCACAAAGGGCCTCGCGGGGTGGGTCGGACTCGAGATGGTACGGCGGGGCGCCGGCCGCTGGTCCGGCTGACCCAGCCGTGCGCCCCGGCGCGCGGCCGGCCGTGCGGGTGGTGGCGCGGGCGGCCGGCGCGCGCGACCTCAGGAACCGGCCACGACCGTCGATTCCGGCGACGGGGCCGCGGTGGTCATCCGGGTCGGACCGGGCTCGGGAGTCGCCTCGCCAGCCGGGGTGGGCTCAGCGGCCTCGGCGGTCGGGTTGCGCGTGGCGGCGGTCCGGGTGGGCGCGACGGTCGCGCCCGGGGAAGCCGGTTCGGCGGTGGCGGTCGCTTCACCGGTCACGGTCGGCTCGACAGCCGCGGGCGGCTCGGTCGCGCCCGGGGACGCCGGTTCCGCGGTGACAGCCGGTGACCCAGTGGCCGCCGGTGAGGCAGTGGCCGCCGGTGAGGCAGTGGCCGCCGGTGACGTGGTCGGGGCCGGCACGGGCGTCGCGTCGTCGGCGAAGGCTGCCGCGGCGGACACCCCGCCGACGGCGATGACGGCCACGGCTCCGGCGGCGATCGCGAGGGACCGGGTGGATCTGCGCATGTCGAACTCCAGCGTTGTCAGTCGGTGCACTGTCACCCGGGAGGACGCGCAGGACCAGAAAAGGTTGGCGATTCCGCTGTGACCCCCGACACACATGCGGGACAGGCCGGGGATCCGCCCTGTGGTTCGATGCGCATCGTGACAACGGTCGAGGAAATGCTGGCGGCGGCTGAGGCGGACGCGTACTCGTACGCCTGGGACTCTTTGCTGGAAGAGGTCCGCCATGTCGGGATCCACGACGACGAACGCGCGCTGCTGATCGAGCGCCTCCCGGCGATCACCGCCCGATTCGCACCGGCCGACCGGGACAACGTCCTCCTGCTGGCCGGGCACCTCGCGGCCGATGTCGACGAGGCGGCCTGGCCCCGGCACGCCGAAGCCTTGACGGCCCTGCGGTCGCTGGCCGGCGACTGGCTGGCCTCGCCGGCCGACGCGGGGCTGTTCATCCATCGCCTGCAGGCGGCGGTGGCGTTGGAAGGCGACGAACTGTGGGGCGCCGAACTTCATCGCATCGACGAGAACGAGATCGAGCTGGAGTGCCCGCACTGCGGGACGACGTTGGCACTGGTCCTCGGGCCGCCGCTGCGGCCGGCGGCCCCGGCCGACCTGGACGGCGCGGGTCGCCGGCTGCACGAGGCGAGCTTGGAAGCCGGCCAGCCGTCGGTGGCCACCGCGCTGACCTACCTCTTCGGCCGCACCACCTGCACGGAGTGCGACCACCGTTTCCGGGTGTCCGACCAGGTGTTCCGCTACTGACGACTTAATAGCGGGAGGTCGCGGGGCGGGCTCATTTCCGGCTGCCGCCTTCGACCGTTTCGACAACATGCAGTACCAGCCGATCGCTGAAGGCGGCAACAAACGCGATGGCCAGAATTCCCGCGTTTTTCTCCACTGTCACACGATGAGGCCGTGCTGCCGCCACGAGGACCGCACCTTCTCCTGGGTCTCCGCCAGCACAGCGTCCCGCAGACGCTCGAGTTCTTTCTGGTCGAACCCCAGGGCCTCGATGCGCTTGGCGGCGTTGTAGCAGGACCATCCGGTGTTCGTGCTGCCGTTCTGGACTTCGCGTTTAGCGCGCCGGACCACCCTCAACGCCGAGGATTTCGCACCGTTCTCAGCCACCGGTGGGTCAGCCATGCGAATGAGCTTTTCCAGCTCATCCTCGTACGCTTCGAGATAGGTGTCGAGGCGACGCCGATCCGTTGCCCAGATAAGCCGCTTGAACCGCGGACTTCGCCGGCTGGACGCCGCTCTGTCCGCCCCGGCCCGGTCGTCGTTGCCGCCCATGTCGCCCACCGCTTCCCACGGATGTCGTGCATCGGAATTCTCGTCCGCCAGGGACATGCGCGGGCCGGTCAGTAGCGAACCGGACAGAGCGCCGGGACGCCGGTCAGGGCGGGGTGGGACCTTCGCGGGACGGGGTGGACTCCTCGAAGAGGAGCAGGGTTCGGGTGCTCACCACGCCCTGCATGCCCTGGATCTCGTCCAGCACCAGGTGCCGTAGCTCGGTGTTGTCGGCGACGCGGACCAGCAGGATCACGTCGAAGTCGCCGCCGACCAGGCCGATGTGCACGACACCGGGCAGGGCGCGCAGGCGGGTCAGCACTTCGCGCCAGTTGGCCTGCTGGAGGTTGACGGTCACGTAGGCCGCCGTGGTCAGCCCGGCCGCGACCGGGTCGACGTCGGCGTGGAAGCCGCGGATGACGCCGTTCTGCTGGAGGCGGGCGACGCGGGCGTACGCGTTGGCGCGCGAGATGTGCAACGTCTCGGCGAGGGTTCGCATGGACATGCGTCCGTCGCGAGCGAGTTCGCGCAGGATCCGCCGGTCGGTGTCGTCGAGCACGGGGCCACCTGTCTCGCGGGGCGCACCCACGACTGTGAATATGAGACGTTCGGCCCCCGTACAGCAGGCGGAGCGAAACAATATCTCGTTCTTGGAGCACATCTGGTGTTCATTTGGCGCGGGAATCAGAATCCGTTCATGACACGTGACGCAGCACACCTGCTGCCGTCCACGGAGCCGGTGACGCTCATCGACCCGGACGGCCACCCCGTTCCGTGCGACGGCCACGAGATGCCCGACCCTCAGGCGCTTGTCCGCGCGTACGCTGCACTGATCACTGCCCGCCGGTTCAACGACCAGGCCAACGCCCTGGTCCGTCAGGGCCGGCTCGCGGTCTACCCCTCGTCGCACGGGCAGGAGGCCTGCCAGGTCGCCTGCGTGCAGGTGCTCGGCGACGGCGACTGGCTGTTCCCCACCTACCGGGACACCGCGGCGATCGTGGCGCGCGGCGTCGACCCGGTGCAGGCGCTGACGCTGCTGCGCGGTGACTGGCACAGCGGTTACGACCCGCAGGCCACCCGGGTGGCGCCGCAGGCCACGCCGCTGGCGACGCACCTGCTGCACGCGGTCGGGGTGGCGCACGCGGCCCGGCTGCGAGGCGACGACACCGTGGTCATGGCGGTCTGCGGTGACGGCGCGACGAGCGAGGGCGACTTCCATGAGGCGCTCAACTTCGCGGCGGTCTTCCGTACCCCCGTGGTCTTCTTCGTCCAGAACAACGAGTATGCGATCTCCGTGCCGCTGGCCCGTCAGACGGCGGCGCCCTCGCTGGCGCACAAGGGCATCGGCTACGGCATCCCCGGCGAACGGGTCGACGGCAACGACGTGGCGGCGCTGCTGGACGTGCTCGGCACCGCGGTGGACCGGGCCCGCGCCGGCGAGGGACCGCAGCTGGTGGAGGCGCACACCTACCGCGTGCAGGCGCACACCAACGCCGACGACCCCAGCCGCTACCGCGAGTCCGGCGAGGTGACGCCGTGGCTGGCCCGCGACCCGATCACCCGGATGGAGACCTATCTGCGCGGGCGCGGCCTGATCGGCGCGGACAAGATCAGAGAGTACGGGGCCGCGGCTGACAGTCTGGCCGCCGGGATGCGCGCCGGACTCGGTGACGAACCCGTCGCCGACTACCGGGAGCTGTTCGCGTACGTCTACGCCGAACCGACACCGCAGCTCCGCGAGCAGATGGCCGTCGTCGCCGACGAACTGTCCCGTGAGGAGGCCCGCTGATGCCGGAGAAACTGACCATGGCGAACGCCCTGAACCGGGCGCTGCGCGACGCCCTGCGCGCCGACGACTCGGTGGTCGTCTTCGGGGAGGACGTCGGCCCGCTCGGCGGCGTCTTCCGGATCACCGACGGGCTGACCGCCGAGTTCGGTGAGCAGCGCTGCTTCGACACCCCGCTCGCCGAGTCCGGCATCCTGGGCATGGCGATCGGGATGGCGATGAACGGCATGCGGCCGGTCGTGGAGATGCAGTTCGACGCGTTCGCCTACCCGGCGTTCGAGCAGCTGGTCAGCCACGCCGCGAAGATGCGCAACCGGACCCGCGGCCGGGTCGGTGTGCCGATCGTGGTGCGGGTGCCGTACGCCGGCGGCATCGGCGGGGTGGAACACCACTGCGACTCGTCGGAGGCGTACTACGCGCACACCCCCGGCCTGCACGTGGTGGCGCCGTCCGACCCGGCCGACGCCTACGGCCTGCTGCGCGCCGCCGTCGAATCCCCCGACCCGGTCATCTTCCTGGAACCGAAGAAGCTCTACTTCTCGCGCGCGGAGGCGGACCTGTCCACACCGGTGCCGCCGATCGGCCAGGCCGTGGTGCGCCGGGACGGCACGGACGCGACGCTCATCGCGTACGGCCCGGCCGTCCCGGTCGCCCTCGAGGCCGCCGAGGCGGCCGCGCAGGAGGGCCGCAGCCTGCAGGTGGTGGACCTGCGCTCGATCGTCCCGTTCGACGACGAGACCGTGTGCGCCGCCGTCCGGTCCACCGGCCGGGCCGTGGTGGTGGCCGAGGCGGCCGGGTTCGCCAGCGTGTCCTCCGAGGTCGTGGCCCGGGTCACCGAGCGCTGCTTCCACTCGCTGCACGCGCCGATCCGCCGCGTCACCGGCTTCGACATCCCGTACCCGCCGCCGAAACTGGAACACGTCCACCTGCCGTCGGTGGACCGCATCCTGGACGCGGTCGACGAACTGCAGTGGGAGTACGCATGACTGCCGCCCGCGCCTTCGTCCTGCCCGATCTCGGTGAGGGCCTGACCGAGGCGGAGATCGTGCGCTGGCTCGTTGCCGAGGGCGACGTGATCGAGGTCGACCAGCCGGTCGTCGAGGTGGAGACGGCGAAGGCGATGGTCGAGGTGCCGTCCCCGTACGCCGGCCGGGTCGCCACCCGGCACGCCGCCGAGGGCACCACCCTGGACGTGGGAGCGCCGCTGATCACGGTGGCGGCCGTGGAGAGTGCTGCCGGTTCCGCCACCGAGGCCTATCGGGAGGAGGAGCGGGCCGGGTCCGGAAACGTCCTGATCGGGTACGGGACGACGCCCGGTTCCGGTGGCGCCGCCCGTCACCGCCGTCCCCGGGATCGCCGGCCGGCCGCCGGCCCGCCGCAGATCCCGGCGCCCCGCACCCCGCCGCCCCCCGTCGCACCGGCTGTAGTGGCGCCCCGGGTCGTGTCGCCGCTGGTCCGCCGGCTGGCCCGGGACTCCGGCGTCGACCTGTCCACGCTGCGCGGCACCGGCCCGGGCGGCGTCATCACCCGCCGCGACGTCGAATCAGCGACCACCCCCGTCACCCCCACTGCCCCAGCGGCTCCCACCGGTGAACGGCGCATCCCGCTCACCGGCTTCCGCAAGACCGTGTCGGCGGTCCTGACCCGCAGCCGCGCCGAGATCCCCGAGGCGACCGTCTGGGTGGACGTCGATGCCACAGCGCTCTGGGAGCTGCGCGAACGCACCCGCCACGATCCGTCGGCGCCGGGCCTGCTGGCCTACGTGGCACGGTTCGTGGTGGCCGGGCTGCGCGCCTACCCGATGCTGAACGCCCGCGTCGACACCGAACGCCAGGAGATCGTCGAACTCGACCAGATCAACCTGGGCCTGGCGGTGCAGACCGACCGGGGCCTGGTGGTGCCGGCGGTGACCGGGGCGCAGAACCTGACGACCACCGCACTCGACGCCGCGATCCGGGACGTGACGGCCCGGGCCCGCCGCAACGAGTCCACCCCGGCGGAGTTGACGGCCGGAACGTTCACCCTCAACAACTACGGCGCCTTCCGCGTCGACGGCAGCGCCGCCATCATCAACCATCCCCAGGTCGCCATGCTGGGCCTGGGACGGATCATGGATCGTCCGTGGGCGGTGGGCGGCGCGTTGACCGTACGCAAGATCACGCAGTTGTCCTTCGTCTTCGACCACCGGGTCTGCGACGGTGGCGCGGCCGCCGGCTTCATGCGCGTCGTGGCCGACGCCATGGAGGACCCGGCCGCCGCCGTGGCCAACCTGTAGGCCTGGCCGGCTGCGGGTGCCACCGCACCCGCAGCCGGTCTGCGATGCTCGGCGGGTGCCGAGTTCAGCCGAGCGGTGCCGGGTCGTCAAGCGGGTGGCGTGTCTCGTGCCCGTGCCGGGAAACGGCGCCTGCGTCCGTGTCGGGATCGACGGGCCGGACGCGGCGGGCAAGACCACCTTCGCCGATGAGCTGGCCGCGGAAGTTCGCGCGCTCGGTCGCCCTGTCGCCCGAGTCTCCCTCGACGACTTTCATCACCCCCGAGCGGTCCGGTACCAGTGGGGGCGCGACTCACCCGAAGGCTTCTGGCGGCATGCCTTCAACTACGCCCGTTTCCACAGCGACGTGCTGGAGCCGTTCGGTCCCGGCGGAAATCGTCGCTACCGGCCGGCCGCGCACGACCTCGCCACCGACACCGAACGCAGGCCGGCGACGCGGACCGCTGCCGCCGGCACCGTACTCATCGTCGATGGGCTCTTCCTTCATCGCAACGAACTCGTCGGGGCCTGGGACCTGTCCGTGTTCCTGGACGCGGACTTCACGGAGACGGCGAGGCGCATGGCGGCCCGCGACGGCACCGACCCCGACCCCGACCATCCGGGCAACCGCCGCTACATGGACGCTCAACGGATGTATTTCGCCGCTTGCTCCCCACATGAGCGGGCCGGCATTCTCATCGACAACCGAGCTCTCAGCACGCCTCGCATCGTCCGCGCATGACAGCCCCGACGTCCCGGGCCGGCTTCAGGACGATCCTGCTGCGGAGCTCACCGCAGGCGTGCCGTCGCCTCGGCTAGAGAGGTTCGTGGCCGGTCATGCCCATCTCATGGGCCCAGACTGCGATCTGTACCCGGTTGCGGGTCGCCAGCCTGGCGTGGATGCCGGCGAGGTGGCCCTTCACCGTGCCGACCGAGATGTGCAGGTCGGCGGCGATCTCGGCGTTGGATCGGCCGGTGGCGACCAGCCGGGCGACGTCGCGTTCCCGTTCGGTGAGCACCTCCGGGCTAGGTCGGCCCGCCGTGGCAGATGTCCGGGCGCTGAGGCGCCTCAGCAAGCGCACCGTCACCTGAGGACTGATCAGGGTGTCGCCGGCCATGGCTGCCCGGATCGCCTCGATCATGAGGGTTGGGCCGGACCGCTTGAGCAGGAACCCGGACGCGCCGTGGCGCAGCGCGGTGTGCACGTACTCGTCGAGGTCGAAGGTGGTGACCACGATGACCCGGATGGGGTCGGCGACGGCCGGGCCGGCCAGTTCGCGGGTGAGGTGAAGGCCGTCCAGACCGGGCATGCGCACGTCGGCGAGGACGACGTCGGGGCGCAGGTGGCAGGCGAGTTCGAGGGCGGTGGCACCGTCGGCCGCTTCGGCGATCACGGTCATGTCGGGCTGGGCGTCGAGGATCAGGCGGAAGGCGACCCGGATGCCCTCCTGGTCGTCGGCGAGCAGGATCCTGATCGGCGTCACGGCCGGCCCTTTCCGGGCGCCAGGGGCAGGACGGCGTGCAGCCGCCAGCGGTCGCCGTACGGCCCGGCGTCGACCCGTCCGCCGACCGCTGCCGCGGCTGCGGCGAGTCCCGGCAGCCCGCGCCCACCGGGTGTGCTCCGCGCCGGTGCCGCCGGTGCCGGGGGCAGGTCGTTGGTGACGGTGACGGTGAGCGTGCCGGGGACGGTGCGGGTCACCGCGACGTGCACCGCGGTGGCGGCGGGTGCGTGCCGGCGGACGTTGGTGAGCGCCTCGGCCACGGTGCGGTAGGCAAGAACCGAGACGTCGTCCGGAATCGGTTCCGCGGGCAGCGGATCCAGGCTCAAGCCCGCGCGGACCGGGCCGGCGGCGTCGAAGCGGGCCACCAGCGCGGGCAGGTCGTCCAGGCCCGGTGACTGCTCCACCAGCATGTGGACGGTCCGGTCGAGCGCGGCCAGCGCGTGCTGACCGGCCTGCTCGATGCGCCCGAACAACGCGCGCCCCCACCGCGACCTGTTCCCGCCGCCGGTCCTGACGACGCAGGTGAAGTCCCACGGTGGCCGCTCCCACGGCCGTCAGCCCCCACAAGCCGCACGCTCCCACCGCGGCGAGCCACGACGGCGGCCCGGTGAGCCGCAGGACGAGCAGCGCGACCGCCAGCCCGGCCGAACCGGCCCCGAGCACCGCCACGCGCGGTCGGGCCCGGTGGGTCACCCGGACGACGATCATGGTCAGCGCCGAGAACTCGGCGAGCAACGGCAGCAGCGACAGTCCCCACACCGGAGGCGACCCACCCGGGGTCCTTTCGACGATCGTGACCGCGATCGAACCCGCGGCCGCGACCACCGCGGCCGCGCCCGTGACCGCGTCCCTGCCCCGGATGACCACCACGGCAGCGACGACCGTCAACACTGCCGAGGCGACCGTCATCACGGTTGCCAACCATAGTGAGCCGTCCACCCGGGCCACACCTGCCGAACGGCCGGGGATCGCGGCGTGGGACAGCCCGGTTGCGGCCGTCCGGCAGGTACGCCGGCGACGGTGCCGCGCCGACGCTGGTCATCATGGACGAAAGACTTGTGCGAACCGCGACCGGCGGATGGTCGGCCGCGACCGCGGCCGCCGGCCTGACCTGGGCGGCCGGCGGGCCCGGCTTCCCCTTCGACGACCACGAGCGGGCCGTCCGCATGGGCGCGGTCCTCACCGGCCTGGACCCGCTGCCCACCGGCCTCGTCATCGCCGCGCTCGGCGTGGCCGGCGCGGTGCTGACGGCACTGCTGCCCCGCCACCCGCGGTTACGGATCGCCGGTTGGCCCGTCGCCGTCGCTCTTCTCCTGGTGCTGCCGGACGGTCGCCTGCTGCTCGCGGCCGGGGAACTGCTGATGCTGCGGGGGGACCGGGTGGAAGCGGCCGCGATGGCACAGGCGTGGTTCGCGGCGGGTGGCGTGTGCTGGGCGGCGGTGGCACACCGTGGCAGATCCGCCGACGCACCGAGCTGGGGCCGGCCGGTGACCCTGCTTGCCGCGGCGCTTCCGCTCGTCTACGCGGTGCCCCGGGCCGTGTGGGCCGCCGGCCATCCGTTCGGGCTCGACGCGGCGACCACCGCCATGGTGTCCTCCCCCGCGGGACGCACGCGCGAGCTGGTCTTCGCCTGCGCCGCGACCGGCGGCGGCCTGCTCACACTGGGACTCACGCAACGCTGGGGCACGCGCATGCTCCGCCGGCCGGTGCCGCCGCTGCTGGCGGTCGTGCCGGCCACGGCCGTAGCGGTGATGCTCACCGCGGCGGGCGTCACGATGTGGCGGGGACTCGGGCAGTTCGACCCGGCCAACTGGGCGGCCTGGGCGGGAAACCTGGTGTGGCTGCCATGGGGAGTGACGCTGGGCTTGGCCACGTGGGCCTACCGGCGGCGGGCACCGGCCGAAGATGTCAGGGCGCACACCTCAGAGGGCGGTAAGAAGGGTTAGGTCCGTTTCTCGGCGAGGGTGAATATGCCGGGCTGCGTCTCGGTCAGGATGTTGCGGCTGACCAGGTGTTTCAGCTTTGCTCGGGCGCCCTCGACGTGTTTGGGCAGGGGTTCGATGTCGAGGGCGAGGCAGATGTCCTTGGCGCGCATGCCGGTGGTCGCGGCGCCGAGAACGGCGAGGATTTGCTGGTAGGCGGAGCTGATCACGGTCGGCTCGTCGGTGGTGAACTCGGCCGCGGCGAGGGCGCGCAGGGTGTGACGCGTGGTCGCCAGATCAGCCAGAAGGGGTAATCCGGGTGGCGGATCTTGGAGTTAGTCCCGTATCCGGTTTTCGGTCGGGCTCGCTGGTTGTGCCAGCGGATGTAGTCGCCGATCGCGGCGTCCTGCTCGGCGTGTGACTGGTGGTCAGTGCCGTTGAGCGCGAAGTAGCGCAGCGCGGCGAACTCGGCTTCGATCCAGTTCAGCCAGGAACTGTAGGTCGGCAGAAAGACGAGCTGGCCGGCGACCCGACGCGCTATCTGCGCCACGCGCGGGGCCGGCTGACCACCGGCCCGGCCGCCGGCGCGCGGACCACCTTCCTGCTCACCTGATCGTCCTGGTCGGACTGTTCCCCGCCGACGGCCCGCAGATCTGCCTAACCGCGTCAGTCGCCGGGCATGTCGCGGATCAGGCGCCGCACCTGCTCGACGTCCGGTAGCGGCGAGGCATGGCCGTCCGGTGACGGTGACCGCTCGTTCGCGGCGTTGGTGGCATCGAGGAGGAGCCGGCGCAGGCCCGAACGCATCAGCGCCCCGTCGATGGTGGCCACGCCACTGAGCGCCAGCAGAGATGCGCCCTGGTCGAGCGCCGCCATGAGCTGTGCGACATCCTCGGCCGCGAGGCATTCACCCGCCGAGCGGTGGGTTGCCGCGACGCGCCCGTAGGCGTCGAGTAACACCTGAACCCGTGCGCGTAGCGCATGGATGAGCGTCTCGTCGCGTGCGGCGGTCGTGATGAACTCCAGTGTCGCGAGCCCGAACCCGCGGACGATCTCCGCGACGTCCTCGTCGGGGGTACCTGCGGTCGCCCCGGGGGTGTCGGCGTCATTCGTACTCGGGAGCGCGAAGGGATCCCAGCCGTCACTGCGCAGCACGCTGAGGTTGTAGTCCATCACCGCCAGGAAAAGCTCCGCCTTGCCGCCGAAGTTCGAGTAGACGGCGCCCTTGGAGAAGCCGGCCTCGTTGGCGATCCCGTCCAGGGTCGCGCCGTGATAGCCGTCGCGGGTGAACGCCATGAGCCCTGCCGCGACGAGCGAATCTCGCGTTTTCTGCTTCTGCTCGGCACGGCTTCGTCGTACCCGGGGGGCGGTCGTCGAGGGCAGCCGGTCCATCTCGCCATCGTAATTGACGTACCGGTGTCATCTTCATACTCTTGGAATATAAATACCGTCGGTATTAGAAAACTAAAGGTATCCGATGGGTGCCCTGGAGGTATCCGACGAGCACTGAAGTCACACGAGCGCTGAGGTCACAGACGAGTGCTGGGTCACACCGGGCGACAAGGAGACAACGTTGAGTACCGCGGTGCTGGAGGTCGAAGGCCTCACAAGACGGTTCGGTTCGACCGTCGCAAACGACGGGGTCGATCTACGGGTCAGGGCGGGGGAGGTTGTCGGCCTGCTGGGCCACAACGGCGCAGGCAAGACGACACTGGTTTCGCAGGTCGTGGGGCTACTTCGGCCCCACGCCGGGTCGATCCGGGTCGCGGGCGTGGACGCGACCGTAGATCCGGCGACGGCGCGCCGTTGCGTGGCGCTCCAAGCCCAGGCGCAGGCGCCACTGGACGGCCTGACGCCCCGGTCTGCGATCGAGATCGCCGCGCGGCTGCGCGGCATGTCCCGGGCGGACGCACGGTCCGCCGCGGAAGCCCTCGCCGACGAGCTGGACATCCGCGAGTGGTTCGGCCGGCGAGCCAGGCCGGACGGCGGCGGGCTGTCGGGTGGGGTGCGCCGGCTGACCGCGTTCGCGATGGCGGCCGTAGCACCGGTGCCGCTGGTGATCCTCGACGAGCCGACCAACGACGTGGACGCGGGCCGTCGACGGCGGCTGTGGCAGATGGTCCGTCGACTGGGTGACGAGGGAGCTGGGGTACTGCTGGTAACCCACAACGTCGCGGAGGCCGAGCAGGTGGTGGACGAGCTCGTCGTGCTCAACCGTGGCCGGGTCGTCGCCACCGGGTCGCCGAGTCAGCTCCGCGGTTCCAGCAACCAGGACCTACGACTCGAGCTCTCGCTGCATCCGGATGGTTCCGACCCGTCCAGGAACGAAGAGGTGCCGTTCCCGATCGCCCGGCGGGTCCACGTCGGCCGGCGGGTGCTGCTCGCCATCCGGGCGGAGGACGCGGCAGCTGCCGTCGCCTGGGCCACCATGCTCCGCTCGAACGAGCGCATCGAGGGCTACGCTCTCGCCCCCGTCACCCTCGAGGATGCCTACCTCGCCGCCACGGCCGCCGATGATGCGGCCGTGGACGCCACCGCCACCGCCACCGCCACCGAGGAGCTCGCCGATGCCTGAGTCGACCACCTTGGCGCCCCCGGCGCGGGTGCCCGTCGGAGTTCCGCCCCGCGCCAGCCTGTGGACGATCAACGGAACCCTACTGCGCTGGACGATGGCTCAGACCGGCGCGCTGCTGCCGTTGTTCCTTGTCGTTCAGGCGCTGATCGCCGCCGCCCTCATCCTCGGGTTCGGGTTCCTCATCCCCGACATCGACACCCGCACCGCCCAGTTCCTCTCCACCGGCGCCCCCACCGTCCTACTGATGGTGATCGGCCTGGTCATCTGCCCCCAGGGCGTGGCCCAGGCGCGCACCAGCGGTACGTTCACGTATCAACGCGCCCTCCCGGTGCCACGCGTGCTGCTGCTGGTGTCAGACCTGATCGTGTGGCTGGTCATCGCCCTGCCAGGGATCCCCGTCACGATACTCATTGCCCAGCTACGTTACGGTTTCAGCTACTCCATCGACTGGCCGTTGCTGCTGGGGGCGGCCATCCTTTCGGCGATCATGGCGACCTCGGTCGGCTACGCGATCGCGGTGCTCCTGCCCCCGATGTTGGCCCAGCTCATCTCCCAGGTGTTGGTGTTCTTCGTGATGCTGTTCTCACCGATCACCTTCCCGGAAAGCCACCTGCCCGGATGGTTCCAGGCGGTCCACGACGTGCTCCCCTTCCGGCCGGCCGCCGACCTGCTCCGCGCGGGACTGCTGTCGGACGACTTCAGCGCGAGCGGGCGGGATCTGGTCGTACTGTTCGCGTGGTGCGCACTGGGGCTCGCAATCAGTATCCGGGCTCTCGTTCGCCGTGGATGACAACTGGCCGCGGGCCTACCGGTAGACGGTGCAGGGACGGACACATCGACTCAGCTCGGTGACAAAGTTTGGCTTCCAGACTTAATCTGCGGCTGGGTTGGCCGCCGCCGACCGCCCGAACCCTCCCTGTCACGCTGATGTGAGACAGCCCGTCTACCAGGGGATGCTCTTCCTAGGCGGCCCTGAGGAGAGCACATCAGCATGACGTCGAAGCCCCACGAGAGTCTGGATCCGGACGCCCGGCCCCAGCGGCGGACATTCACCGCAGAGTTCAAGGCGCGGATCCTGGACGAGTACGAGTCGGCGCCGGATGCGGCGGCTCGCGGGGCGATTCTGCGCCGGGAACGGCTTTATGGGTCACACATTCTGGACTGGCGCAAGGCCCGGGACGCGGGAGCCGGGGCCGGCCTGACGGACCGGCGGCAATCGGCCGCGCGGGCGGCGAAGAAGGCCGAGAACGCCGAACTTGCCCGCCTTCAGCGGGAGAACGCCCGTCTGCAGGCCAAGCTGGCCAAGACCGAGACCGCGCTTTCGATCATGGGAAAAGCGCACGCGCTCTTGGAGTTGCTCTCCGAGAGCGCGGAGGCCGTGCCGATGCCGAAGCCGTCCTCGCCGAGGCGCAGCAGGCGCTGACCGCGGTCTGGGGCGTCGCGCCCGCGTGCCGGCTGACCGGCCTGTCGCGGGCGACGCTGTATCGACGCCGCACCCCGCCCGCGCCGCCGAAGCCGCGCACGCCGCGTAAACCGCCGCCGTCGGCGCTGTCGGAGGCCGAACGTGAGCAGGTGCTGCAGCTACTGAACCGGCCCGAGTACGCCGATCTGGCGCCCGCGCAGGTGTGGGCCCGCGAGCTCGACGAGGGCCGCTGGTGGTGCTCGGAGTCCACGATGTACCGGATCCTGCGGGCCGCCGGGCAGACCGGCGAACGCCGGGCCCAGGCCACGCATCCGACCCGCACCAAGCCGGAACTCGTGGCCGACGCGGCGAACCAACGCCCCAGCCGAGCCGGCGGCGCGCCCGCGCCGAGCCGGGCAGGCACCTGCCGAGAGCCGCAGCGTGGGCTGAACGAGCCGAAGGCCGCACGGCTGCCAGGTCCGACCAGTGCCAGGCATCCGGCGGGTGGTGCCGCGTGACCTACGTCGGAGCCGCAGCCGATCAGCCGGTCAGCACTCGGGCGAGCACCGCGCCGGCGACCAGGAACGGACCGAAGGGCAGTTGAGCCTTCCTGGACGCACCACGCAGGAGGTACGCGACGGCGAACGGGAAAACCACCACGTAGGGCAGGATCACGCCTAGGACTATCGGGCTCCATCCGCCGATGCCCAGCGCGGCACCGAGCACCGCGGCGAGGCGCACGTCGCCCAGCCCGATCTGGCTCGGTAACGCCAGCGCCAGCAACAGGTAGAGACCGCCTGCTATCAGAAGGCGGTTCGACACCCATCGAGGTGATCTATGCGTTGCGTCCGTTTGGAGATCGTTCTGCGGGTTCGGTGTAGATAGTGATCACTCGATATGGTGAAAGGTGAGTGATGGTCACGACCTGCTGATCACCGGCGGAGTTGCGCTGGTCATGGCTGCTCGAAAGCGGTACCCCAGCGACGTGACCGACGCTCAGTGGGCGTTGATCGGGCCTTTCCTGGACGCGTGGCGGTCCACGCGTGTCTCGGTCGCGGGCCGGCTCGGCGGGCAGGATCTGCGGGAGATCGTGAACGCGATCCTGTATCAGGGCCGGACCGGCTGCCAGTGGGCGTATCTGCCGCACGACCTGCCGCAGAAGCCGGTCACGTACTACTACTTCGCGTTGTGGCGCGATGACGGCACCGACCAGGCCATTCATGACCTGCTGCGCTGCCATGCCCGGGAGAAGGCCGGCCGGGCCGAGGACCCCAGCGCGGTCGCGGTCGACACCCAGTCGATTAGGGCCGCGAACCACGTGCCCGCGGCCACCACCGGCAAGGACGCCGGCAAACGGGTGCCTGGCCGCAAACGGGGCCTGGCCGTGGACGCGCTCGGCCTGATCATCGCGGTGATCGTGACCGCCGCCAGCGTCACCGACAACGCCGTCGGGATCCGGCTGCTCGACAAGGTCGCCGAACACACCCCGACAGTGACGCACGCCTGGGTCGACGCCGGGTTCAAGCAGGACTTCGCCCTGCACGGCGCGGTCCTGGGCATCGACGTCGAGGTCGTCAAACGCTCCGACACCCTGCCCGGGTTCGTGCCGGTCAAGAAACGGTGGATGGTCGAGCAGGTCTACGGCACGTTGATGCTGCACCGCCGCCTCGTGCGCGAGTACGAGAGCCGGCCGGAATCGAGCGTGTCCCGCACACTCTGGGCATCGATGGCCAACATGGTCCGCCGGCTGACCGGCAACAGCACCCCGACCTGGCGACACGGATAGGGCCCGCTGGTGCACCTCGACACGATCCTCGGCCTGATCGCCGAACGCGAAGCCACCGCCCAGCACACCCGCGGCGAGCTGCGGCAACAGATCGCCGCGTTGACCGAAGAAGCCACCCGCATCGACGCCGAGCTGGCTGATCTGGCGACCACGCGTCACACCCTGCGCGCCCTCGCCGCGGCCGAGTTCACCACCGACGAGCCGACCGTGATCAGCTCCGCCTACCAGCAAATCCTCGCCGTTCTCGGCGCCGCGACCACCGGCATGCGCGCCAAGGACATCTGCCTCGCCCTCGACATCGAACCCCTGCCCAAACACGTCGAGGGCGCCCGAGCAAAGCTGAAACGCCTGGTCAGCCGCAACATCCTGACCGAGACGCAGCCCGGCATATTCACCCTCGCCGAGAAACGGACCTAACCTTTCTTACCGCCCTCTCAGGTGCCGGGGATCGTGGCCCGGGTTGATCCCGGATCGCCGAACGCGAGAAGACCGGGCGCATGAACCTCAGCCGGAGAAGGCCGTCACCCGGATCGACACGAGAACGCCGGGTAGTTCGACGCCGAGTTTGGCGACGTAACGCGTGGGTGGCGTGCTCGGGAACCAGGTCGCGTACTCCTCGTTCAGGCCTGCGAAGTCGGCCGGATCGGCCAGGAGCACGCCCACCTCGACGAGGTCCTCCCAGGCCGCGCCCGCCGCCCGCAGGACGGTTCGGCAGTTGGCGAGCGCCTGCCGGGTCTGTTCCTGGATCGTCGGTCCGGCCAGGTCGCCGGTGGTCACGTCGATGCCGACCAGGCCCGAGACGTAGACGAAGCCACCGGCTTTCACTGCCTGGCTGTACAACGGTGAGCTGGGGGCGCCGGCCGTGCTGACGGTCTCTCGCATGGCCCCAACCTAGCCCTCACTCAGTCTTTGGCGGCTCCGGCTCCGGCTCCGGCTCCGGCTCCGGCCATGGTGGACGGTCTCGTGAGACCGGTGGCGATGACCAGAAGACCGAGAAGGCTGCCTGCCACGGGCAGGATGAAGGCGGTGTGGAAGCCCGCCAGCATGGCGCCGTCGTCCGCGGTGTCCACCCCGCTCAGGGACGTGGCCGCCGCCAGGCCCAGGGCCGCACCGAACTGGAACGAGGTGTTCCAGATCCCGCCGGCCAAGCCCTGTTCCTCGTCGGCGACGCCCTGCACCGCGACGATCGTCAAGGGTCCGTAGACCAGGGTGAACGACAGTCCGAGCAGGATCATGGTCGGGAACATGCCGGTCCAGTAGCCGGCGGTGGCCGGGATGTCGAGGAACAGCGCGTAGCCGACGGCGGAGAAGGCGACGCCGACGACCATCACCCGGTAGTTGCCGAAGCGTTCCACCAGTTTCGGTGTCAGCGTCGGCGCGAGTACCGCGTCGATGCCGACCACCAGAAGCGCGACACCGGTCTGCAGCGGTGACCAGCCCCGGAGGTCCTGCAGGTAGAGCACGGCGATGAACTGGAAGCCGAAGAAGGAACCCGCGAACAGCACGGTGGCGATGTTGGCGCGTACCAGGTTGGCGCTCCGGAAGATTCCGAGCCGGATCAACGGTACGGCGGACCTGCGTTCGGTGAGCACGAAGGCGATGAGCAGCCCGGCACTCAGGAACGCCGTCAGGACCGTCTCACCGGCGGGCACCTCCGGCGAGCGGACGACCGTGAGAACGACGCCCGCCGCGCCGAGCGTGACGGTGAGGGCGCCGACGACGTCGAACCTTCCACCGGTACGGTCGGGAACCTCCCGATCCTCGATCAGCTTGACGGCCATCACCAGGATGATCGCGGCGAGGATGACCGGGGCGAAGAACACCCACCGCCAGCCGATCGCGGTCAGCAGACCACCGACCACCAGGCCGAGGGAGAAGCCGCCCGCTGCCGTGCCCGCGTACCAGAGCAGAGCGCGGTTGCGCAGCGGGCCTTCCGGAAAGCTGGTCGTGATCAGCGACAAGCCGGCCGGAGTCATGAACGCCGCGGCCAGACCGGTGATCGCTCGAGCGGTGATCAGCATCCAGCCCTCGGTGGCGAACCCGCCCAGGCCCGAGAAGAGCACGAAGACGGTGAGCCAGAGGATGAACATCCGGCGGCGTCCGAGCAGGTCGGCCGCGCGGCCACCGAGCAGCATGAAGCCGCCGTACGCGAGCACGTAGGCGCTGACGACCCATTGCAGTTCGCCGGTGGACAGTCCCAGGTCCGCCTTGATGGACGGCAGAGCGACGCCGAGCATCGAGATGTCGACGCCCTCCAGGAAGATCGAGCCACAGAGCACGAAGAGCAGGGCGCGCGCCCGGCCGTCCATGCGGTGGAGGCCACCGATGTCCGGCCGGCTCAGCGGTGTCGTCGACACGACGGATCACTCCTTGCGATGGGGGCCGAAGCCGATGGTTACTTCTGCTGCGTCGGTTACTTCTTGTGAGTAACCGAATGATCAGTCACCATCGAAGTCCATGGAAGAAGGCACTGTGAAGTCACCGAGTCACTGCGAAGTAACCGAGGACTACGGGATCCGGCAGTGGGACAGCAGGGCCGGCTGCGAGGTGCGGCAGATCCTGGACCGCGTCGCGGACAAGTGGTCCCTGCTGGTGATCGCTCTGCTCGAGCACCGGGTTCTGAGGTTCTCGGAGCTGAGCCGCGCGATCGGCGGGATCAGCCAGCGGATGCTGACGGTGACGCTGCGCCACCTGGAACGCGACGGGATCGTCAAACGCACGGTCCATCCCGTCGTGCCGCCGCGGGTCGACTACGAGCTGACCCCGATGGGGGTGACCCTGCACAAGACCATTCAGGCCCTGGTCGACTGGACCGAGGCCCACCAGGACGCCATCGGTGCGGCGCGTGCCGACTACGACGTGCGGCTCGGGTCAGACGTCTTGACAGACCGCTGACGCGGCGCGGAACAGTGTCTGACCAACCGCCGATGCCTCCGTCGTCGGAACAGCTGAAGTCCTGGGCCGGCCGAGGGCGTGTCCGGCGCGCGACCGAGACTGAGGTGGCGGCCTGGCGAATCCCGCAACCCGGGAAGGCCGCGCTGATGTCCAGCGGCGTGCCCTTGCTCGACGGACTGGTCGAGAACGTTTCTTTCCGCGCCGCACCGACGATGTACCGGCTGGCATTCGAGTCCGCCGACGAACCCGCCTGGGAGTACGGTGCCGTACCGGAAACCGGCGAGGTCCGGCTGTGGCCGGCGGGCGGGCGTGGGGACAGTGCCTTCGTGAACTCCTCGATCAGCCAATGGTTGTGCTCACTGCACCTGGTCGGCAGCTGCTTCGCCTCGTCGGCCGCCCTCGAGAACTGGGACACGAGCGCCGACGCGGAGGCGCAGGCACTCGCCGAACTCGCCGACCTGGTACGCCGGATCGCGGTCATCGACCCGGCCGCCGCCGACAACGGCGATCACGAGGAACAATTCTGGCCCGGAGTGCTCGACCGGTGGCTCTTCTGACGACCCCCTTGTTCTGAGTTCCATCACACGGTCAGAACCGGTTCACCCGCGCGTAGCACGGGAGCGCTCCACAATGGGGCGGGGTCGTGACGTTCCCTAACCGCAGAGCCGCTCATTGCCGCAGCGGCGCCCGGACGAGTTGGGGTTGTCGTGACGTTCGAGGAGTTCCTTCACGCCGAGATGGCGGGATTGGCGCGGTACGCGGGCGCCCTGACCGGAAACCATCATCAGGCCGAGGATGTGCTGTCCGACGCGCTGCTGATCGTGTCGACGCGGTGGTGGCGGATCGGCCGGATGGCGCACCCGCTCGCGTACGTCCGCCGGGTGGTGACCTCCACGTTCCTGTCCGAGCAGCGCACGGCTCGACGCCGCCGTACCGAGGTCAGCGCCGACCCCGAAGTCTTCGATCGGCAGCGTCACGACCCGCACGGTGCCGTCGACGACCGTGACCTGGTCGAGCGGCTGCTCGCCCGGTTGCCGGACCGGCAACGCGCGGCCGTGGTGCTGCGGTACCTCTTCGACCAGAGCGACGACGACATCGCCGTGGCGCTGGATTGCTCGCCGGCCACCGTACGGTCGCATCTCTCCCATGCCCGGGCTGCCCTGCGCCTGGCGCCCGCCCTCACCGAACGAGGCTGATCCGATGAATCCCGCAAGCCTGCGCGACGCTCTCCTGCAGCATTCCGCCGACCCGGACGCCGTGCTGTCGCGGCTGCGCGCCAAGCAGCGGACGCGCCGCAGGCGGCGGTTCGCGCTCACCGGCGGCCTGGCGGCGCTGACCCTGGTCGCCGCCGGGTGGTGGGCGACACCCGCGCAGCCGGACCCGAACCCGTTCCCGCAGGTGGCAAGCCCACCGGCGGGACCGGTGCGGGCACCGGGAACGCTGTCCGCGACACCCGGGTACGGGCCCGGCACCCGGCTGTCGATCCGGCCCGCCGCGCAGGTCCTCGGCGCGGCCGCCGCGCAAGCCGCGCGGCAACCCGACGTGCTGCCGCGCGGCGACCAGTTTTTCTACGTGCGGTCGGTGAACCGCGACGGGCTCATCCTGAACGAGGCCTGGCACTCCATCGACGGCACCCGCGACGGCCTGATCTTCAACCGGGAGTCCGCCGGCCTGGTGCGCTCGTTGCTGCCCGGCTGCCGCAACGGCGAATACGTCTCCGGGACCCGGCAGGGCGATTCCTGTACGCCGGACCCCGCGTACCAGCCGGACCTGCCCACCGACTCGGTCGCCATGGCCCGCCACCTGGCCGACGCCAACCGCCAACACACCGACGACCCGGCGCAGAACATGACGAACGGCCAGGCGAAGACCGTGATGGACCTGGCGGGGACGCACTACCTGCGGCCGGCGCAGCGGGCGGCGCTGTACCGGGCGGCGGCCCGCATCCCCGGCGTCACCGTGCTGGAGGACGCCGTCGACGCGGCGGGCCGGGCGGGCACCGGGGTGGCGTGGACGTTCAGCGGCCACACGAACATGTGGATCTTCGACGAGAAGGAGTACGCCTACCTCGGCATGCAGTCGGAGACCACCGTGCAGGCGGTCGTCGACGAGGTCGGCCGCCGCCCGTGACGCGTCAGCCGGCCCGCACGGCCGGCAGCAGCCAGGTGAGCCCCAGCTCGCGAGCGGTGAGCCCGGCGGCCTCGCGGAGCTGGTCGGCTTGCGCTCCGGCGCCGAGCCCGGCGGCGAGAGTGGCCGCCGCCGCCGCGGTCTGCGGCCGGGCACCCAGGCAGGCGCGGAGATGGTACGACCGGCGCAACAGGTCGATCCCCTCCTCCCGGGAACGCTGCAGCAGGTGGTCGCCGATGTGCCGTACCGCATAGGACTCCGGGTCGCCGGGCCGCAGCGCCGCGACCGCCTCCGCGGCGGCCCCCGCGGCGTCCAGCCGCCACCAGTGACGGTCCACCAGGATCTCGGCCCGCGCGGCGAGGGCATCCGGCGGCAGCGCGGCAAGCGCCTCGTCCCACCGGCCGGCCCGGAGCAGAACACGCGCGACAACGTGGTCAGCCATGGCCCCTACGGTTCCCGTCCGGAAGGCGCAAGGTCAAGTCCCGCCTGCTACGCGCACGCCACCGGGCCGGGCCTATCGCTCCTCGCGGCCGCGTCTGCCTTGGCGCACCAGCAGCACGATCGACGTTGCCAGGACCGCGCCGGAAGCACCCAGCACCACGTAGTGCAGGACCGGCCCGCCGAAGCTGTCGTCCGGGCCGCTGAGAAGGCGCGCCCCGAAGACGCACAGTGCGGAGATGGCCGTCCACAGCATCGGCCGGGGCGAGCGTCGAGGCCGTTCGGGGCTCACGCGTCCTCCGTCAGCGTCGGTCAGCGTGCTTCCATCGTCCCCGATCGCCGTTTCAGCCGCAGCCGACGTGCCACGCCGTCCATGGCGAGATGTTGATCTGCTAGCGCTACGAAATCGCTGTGATCAAGGGGCTGAAACCGCGATTTCGTAGCGCTAGCAGATCAACACGCCACGCGGCCCACCGCCGACGGCCGCGCTCGATGCCGGGGTGACCCGTCGTGTCTCGTGGTGGACAGTGCGCGCGACCTGCGGCGTGCCTGGCCGCGCTGACCGACTTTCGTCATCGACCTTCGTCGGCGCGGGACCGACCGATGGCCGCAGCGGCCGGCTGCCGGGGGCGCGAGGGTGGAACCCGACAGAGGCGGTGCCGGCGGGGAGGCGATCGGGTGAAGAGTGCGGACGTGGCAGGACCAGAACGGGGACGGCTGCGGCCCTGGAAGCCGGTGGTGGCGCTGCTGGTGCTCGCCCCGTGGGCGGCCGAGTGCTCCTGGGGTGGTTTCGCCGTCACCGATTTCCCGGTGGTGATCCTGTTCCTGGCGCCGCTGTACGGCGGTGCCGCCGTCCTCGTCCGCGAGGTCGCCCGGCGCACCGGCGGTGGCTGGCCGGCGATGGTGCTGCTGGCCGGCGCGTTCGGCATCGTGCAGGCCGCCCTGGTCGACCAGTCGTTGTTCAACCCCGGGTTCCTCGACGACACCGAATTCGCCGATCAGGCGCAGGCCGCGGCCGCGACCCTGGTGCCGGTGTTCGGGTTCAGTGCCGACCAGGCCGTCACCTTCATCGGCAACCACGTCCTGCTGAGCATCTGCGCACCGATCATGCTGGTGGAGTCGGCTCTGCGGCCGGCGGAGCGGCGGCGGCCGTGGCTGCGGCGGCGCGGGCTGTCGGCATCGGTGTGCTGTACGTGCTCGGCAGTTTGATGATTTTCGCGGACGGCGAGGACGGGCGGAAGGGTTTCCTGCTCTCCCCCGCCCAGGCCGGACTCGCGGTCCTGGTGGTGGTCGTGCTTGTGGCCACCGCCCTGCTGCCACGGTGGCGGGGGGTGCACCGCGGGCGCGCGGGCCGCGTACCGCATCCGCTGGTGTTCGGGTCTCTCGCACTCGCCGTCCATTTAGGCCTCTGGTTCGTCGCCGGCTGGCCCG
Organism: Actinoplanes sp. DH11; assembly: GCF_020873875.1. GTDB lineage: Bacteria > Actinomycetota > Actinomycetes > Mycobacteriales > Micromonosporaceae > Actinoplanes. The sequence continues at coordinate 60,825 of NZ_JAHWGU010000019.1, read as the reverse complement.
GCGTCGGCGCGCGGGTGCTGGCCGTCGTCGCCGTGGTGGCGGTGGTGGGTGTCTGGTCGCGGCGGTCCGGGTGGACGCAGCGTCACGTGGTCGCCGGCTGGTCGGCGGGGCTTCTCGCGGCGGCGGCCGGGGCCGGGTTGAGCCCCGCCTATCAGCCGATGTCGGCGGCGATGGCGGTCGCCAGTGATGTGACGGTCGGGGTGGTGGCGCTGATGCTGGTGGTCACGGCGTACCGGCTGGCCCGCGACAACGAAACAGCCGGCGCCGAGCAGCCGGCACCGAGCAACCGGTGGTGAACAGCCCGACTACGAGCTGCGGATCGATTACGTTGGATGCGTGGACGCCAGGACAGCGATAACCCTCATCTCCATCGCCATCTCCGTCGTCTCGCTGATCGTCTCCGGGACGCTCGCGCTCCGGCAGACGCGGACCACGATGGACGGCTACGCCCTGCCGGTCGTGCTCCAGGTCTTCAGCCGGTTCCGAACCCAGGAGTTCTTCGACGCTCAGCAGTTCATCTTCGACAAACTTCCCCGGCAACCGGTCCAGCCGTACACGGACCTGCCGCTGGAGGTCCGGGCCCAATTGCGCATGGTGGGCGGTCTCTACGACGACCTCGGCAAACTCGTCGCGCACGGCATCGTCAAGGAGGAACTGATCATCGGCTCGAACGGCTCACAGGCCCGACGCATCTGGGAGGCGATCGAGCCGTTCGTGCGCGCCGAACGCGACAAGCGCAACAGCAACCTGTGGATCTATCTGGAGGATCTGGCGTACCGTACCACCCGCAAACCGCCGGCCGCCATCCACGAGAAGCTCAAACTGCACCCGTACGCCGGACCGGCGCACACGTCCCGTCCAGCGCCGCCCGAGCCCGCCGCGACGCCACGACCTCGCACGGAGCAGCAGCCGGACTGACGGGCGGAAGGACTGACGAGGGCGGCCGGCGTATTCGCCGCCACCATTGCTCGGCGGCGAACTACCGTCCGCCCAGCTTGGCCACGACCGGAGCGAACGTGTCGGCGAAGTCGGCGCCGATGACGAAGTAGGAGAAGCCGATCTCTTCCCGTCGCCGCTGGATCTCCTCGGCGGCGGCCGCCGGATCCTCCGGGAGCGTGACCAGCGAGTCCGCCGCGCGAGCTGCGGCAGTGTCGGTGCCGGGAGGCGCCATGTGCGACGCCACCCGGTCGCCGATGACCGACACGGCATTCGCGAGCTCTACGTCGCGGGCGGCGCGCAGGTCGCGTGCCAGTCGCGTGACCTCGGTCCGGGACTCGTCCGGCGCTTGCACGAAGGTGACCGTGTCGGCGGCCTCGGCCGCCAGCGCCCGAGCCTTCGGGCCGCGGACGGCCATCGCCACCGGCGTGTGCCGCTCGGGGCCGTCGAAATCTCGTAGCCTCCGCACGGTCTCGCGTATCCGGGCCAGCCGCTCGTGCGGCGGGACGGCAGGCATTCCCTTGTCGCGGAGCTCGTCGTCGATTCCTGGCCGGCCGGTGCCGATGCCCAGCTCGAAGCGTCCGTCGGTGAGCTGAGACAGCGAGTGCGCCTCCCACGCCGTCAGCCAGGCCGGGCGTAGCGGGGAGGCGTACACCCAGGTGCCCACTCGCAGGCCGGTCAGGGCCGCGGCGGTGGCCAACGTGGGACCCGGCGCCGGTTGCAGCAACGGGAAATCCGGCATCAGCAACGTCGAGTAGCCGCTGTCGTCGATGCGGCGCACCTGGGCCAGCCACGTCGGCAGGTCAGTGTTGAGCGGGGCCACGACCCCGAAGCGAAGCGGTCTCGTCATGCCTGGGATCCCCTCTGCGGTCGGGCGAGATCATCTGCGCCCGCGGTCAAGGTATGGACCACGGATCCCCCCGGAAATCATCGGTGCAGCCGGGAGCGTCGACATGCTCCTGCGCGCGCGGCATCAGGCCGGGCCGGGTGTGAGGCGTTTGCGTTCGACGTGGCTGGTTGCCGTCACCACGCTCAGCGGCGGCACGTCCTTGGCCACGACGGCGCCCGCGCCGACGACGGAGCCGTGGCCGATGGTCACGCCCGGTGTGACGGTGACGGCGGCGCCGAGCCACACGTCGTCCTCGATGACGATCGGGGCGTGCGTGATGTAGTCGAACCGTTCGCCGACCTCGACCGGGTGGCCGGACGTGCTCAGTGTGACCCGGGGGCCGATCAGGACGCGGTCGCCGATGGTGATGCCGCCGTAGTCGAGGAAGAAGCAGCCCTGGTTGATGAAGACGCGGTCGCCGAAGGAGGCGCCGAGCCCGTAGTCGCAGTGGAACGGCGGCAGGACGGTCAGCGAGCCGGGGATCGGGCCGCCGAAGATCTCGGTGAGCAGGGCCCGGCGGGCGTCGAGGTCGTCGAACGGCAGCGCGTTGAGGCGGGCGCTCAAGGTCATGGCGAGCTGGACGCGGTCCGCGAAGGCTCGTGACTCGGGTGTCCGGGTCCGTAGGCGTTGCTCGTTGCGCACGAGCCGATGCTGGCACGGCGGGCGGTGCGCGACAAACCCGTCAGCCGGTCCGGCAGGTCAGGGCGGTGTCCGGGGCTACGGCCTCCTCGAACGGAACCGTGACGGTGCAGGTACGGGTGACCGGCGACCAGGCCCGGAGACCGCAAAGGGCGACCCGGCCGGGTCGCCCTTCTCAGTGATCAGGTCAGATCAGGCCGAGCTTGCGGACGGCCTCGCGCTCCTCGACGAGCTCGTTCACCGAGGCGTCGATCCGGCCGCGGGAGAACTCGTCGATCTCCAAGCCCTGGACGATCTCGAACTTGCCGTCCTTCGCCGTGACCGGGAACGAGGAGATCAGGCCCGCCGGTACGCCGTAGGAGCCGTCGGACACGACCGCCGCCGACGTCCAGTCGTTCTCGCGGGTGCCGTTGACCCAGGTGTAGACGTGGTCGATCGCGGCGGACGCGGCCGACGCGGCCGAGGACGCGCCCCGGACCTCGATGATCTCGGCGCCGCGCTTGGCGACCCGCGGGATGAACTCGTCGGCGAGCCAGGCCTGGTCGTTGATGGCGTCGCGGACGCTGTTGCCGTTGACCAGGGCGTGCGAGACGTCCGGGTACTGCGTGGCGGAGTGGTTGCCCCAGATGGTGACCTTCGTCAGGTCCGCGACCGAGACGCCGAGCTTGCGGGCCAGTTGGGCCAGCGCGCGGTTGTGGTCGAGCCGGGTCATCGCGGTGAAGCGGTCGGCCGGCACGTCGGGCGCGTGCTGCTGCGCGATCAGGGCGTTGGTGTTGGCCGGGTTGCCCACGACGAGCACCTTGATGTCGGCGGCGGCACCGGCGTTGATGGCCTCACCCTGCGGCTTGAAGATGCCGCCGTTGGCCTCGAGCAGGTCGCCGCGCTCCATGCCCTTGGTGCGGGGACGGGCGCCGACGAGCAGGGCCACGTTGGTGCCCTCGAACGCCTGCTTCGGGTTGTCGAAGACGTCCACACCGGCGAGGGCGGGGAACGCGCCGTCCTCGAGCTCCAGAGCGGTGCCCTCGGCGGCTTTGGTGGCGGCCGGGATCTCCAGGAGACGCAGCTTGACCTTTTTGTCCGCTCCGAGCAGCTGGCCGGAGGCGATCCGGAACAGCAACGCGTACCCGATCTGGCCTGCGGCCCCAGTGACGGTTACGTTGATCGGCTCGGCCATGAGCATCTCCCTGTTAACAGTGTGGGTACGCGCTTGTGATCCACACACCCTATAAGGCGTTCAGCGGACGATGGCCATGATAAGTACCTCACTAATCCCCCGGAGCGCCGCCTCGGCGACACCGGGTACGAAGCGCGACATGGGGTAAGGAAGGGCTGGATGAGACCGGAACCGCTGCGCCACGGCGACGTCGTCGCATTGGTGGCGCCGGCCGGGCCGGTCCGCGGCCACCGGGTCGCCGCGGCCGCCCGGGTCCTCACCCGGCGCTGGGGTCTCACGGTCCGGGTGGGTGCGCACGCGCTGCGTCGCGACGGCTATCTGGCCGGCACCGACGAGGAGCGGCTCGCCGACCTGAACGCCGCGTTCGCCGACCGGGACGTGCGCGGGATAATCTGCCTGCGCGGCGGGTACGGGGTGCAGCGCATCGTGGACGCCGTCGACTACGACGCGGTCCGCCGGGATCCAAAGCTGGTCATGGGGTTCTCCGACATCACCGCCCTGCACGCCGCGCTGTGGCGCCGGACCGGGCTGGCGACCGTGCACGGCCCGACCGGCGCGAGCCTGCCGCTCTCCGAGGCCGCGGCCCGGACCGCCCTGATGACCACCGACCCGGTCGTGGTGCGCGGCAGACCGGGCCGGGGCCGCGCCACCGGTGTCCTGCTGGGCGGCAACCTGACCATGCTGGCCGCCGACGCCGGCACCCCGGGCGCGCTGGACCTGCGCGGCGCGATCCTGCTGGTCGAGGACGTCGGCGAGCCGGCCTACAAGGTCGACCGGATGCTCGTGCAGCTGCGGCGTTCGGGGGTGCTGGACGGTGTCGCCGGGTTCGCGGTGGGCCAGTTCTCCCCTGCCGAACCGCGGCGGGTGATCGACGAACATCTGGGCGCGTCAGGCGTACCGCTGCTCCGGGGTCTGCCGATCGGTCACGGCCGCCGGCAGGTCGCCGTCGGCCTCGGCGTCCCCGCCTGCCTGGACGCCGCAGCCGGAACCCTGACCGTGCAGCCCGCCGCCGCGGTCACCGGTCGCGCACGCAGGCCCGGTCGGCGTAGCAGCGCAGCGGCGGCTCGGCCGGCAACTGCCGGGCGGTGACCATCGCGCTGGCGCTCTGCACCAGGGCCGCCGCGGCGTTGGCCGGGAACGCGACCGGGTCGACGGCCGGCATCAGCGGCGGGCCGCAGCGCTCGGCGCGGACCCGGGCGGGCTGGGCCGGCCCCGGGTGGGTCAGGGCGTCGATGCCGATCAGGTACGCGGCATTGTCGTACGCCAGCCCGAAGTGCTCCACGGTCTCGGCCGGGCAGATCCGGTTGACCTCGATGTTGCTCACGTTCGGGGCGGCCGGCAGGTCGGCCGACGTGTACGGCACGACGATCTCGTCGCTGTGCACGCTGACCTGCGTGTAGGAGACCCCCGGCCAGGTCTGCGGCCCGTCGTTGAGCGCGGCCAGGAACCGGGAGCCGGTGCGCTGCTGCCAGCGGGCGGCCGGGCATCGGCCGGCGGCCGCGCACTGCGCCACGAACGTGTTCGTCCCGTGGTTCGGCGCACCCAGCGACACGTAGTCGTCGACCATTTTCCGGGTGTCCGGCCAGTACTTCAGCGCCCACCGCCCGATCATGCCGCCCTGGCTGTGCCCGACCAGCGAGATCGGGGCGCCGGCCGCGGTGTGCAGCCGGCGGATCGCGTGCACCACGTGCTCGGCCGCGGCCTGGATGTCACCGCTCGCGTCCTCGGGCAGGTCGATCCCGCAATAGGCGCGGTTCTCGCCGGCGAAGGCGCGCGCCCAGTTCCAGGAGAAGTTGGCCCGGAACGTGGAGCCGGTGCCGTGGATCAGCAGCACCGGGGTACGCCCGGCGCGGGCGCTCGCCTTCGCGTCACCGGCACAGTGCAGGACGGGCTGCGCGGCGGTGAGGCTGGGCCCCGGTTCCCCCTGGGGCATCGCGAAGGCCGCGCCCACGCCGGTGACCAGGACGGCGAGCGCGCCCAGCAGGATGGCGCGGACGCCGAACGGGCGGGGACGGTGCAGACGCATGGTGGCGGTGCTCCTCGTCGGTGTGATCTACGAACGGAGGAACGACCGCGCCGCGCGGCGGTGACGCGCGCTCAGCCCGGCGACCAGTGCTCCCGGTCGGCCGGGACGGGTTCGAAGGCGCCGGCGTCGCGCAGCCGGCGGCCCAGGTCGACGGCGTCCGGACTGGTCGCGGCGGGCAGGATCAGGCCACCGCCGGCGGCCGGGCGGCCGGTGCCGGCCAGGTCGGCGGGCACGTGCGCGGTGCGGGCGCGGCAGAGGTACGTGACATAGCCGGTCCACGGCTCCCGCGGCGCGGGCCGTTGCGCCTGGCGCATCCGGAAGGTGCCGGCATGACCCACGTCGGGACGCCACGCCTGCGCCAGGGCGGCGAGGATGTCGCCGAGCAGCGGCAGCCAGGCCCGGAACTCGTCGGTGGTGACGGGTTCGAGTTTCACGAGCGCCACGTTGAGCTGGCCGGTCAGCGGGGCGCGCAGTCCACCCGTACCGTTGAAGTGGATCTGCTGGGGTGCGTCCTGGCCGGCGTAGGCCGCGAAGCGGAACCCGGCGCCGCCGCCGAGGTCACCGTCCGCGACAAGGCTCTCCTCCGGCTCGTCCGCCACCGGCACGTCGGTCTCGCCGTCGTGCACGAACCAGGCGCCGAGCAGCGGGTGCAGGCCGGCGAGGGCGAGGCGGGTGGCTCGCCAGCGGGCCGCGAGGGCGTCGGCGTCCTCAGGGCGCGGACCCCACAGCACCTGTACGGAGATCGATTCCACCGTCACGGGAAACACCGTACCCGGATGTCGTAGATACCCTGCTCGACCAGGGTGCTGGAGAGCAACGCCGCGAACGCGCAGGACCGGGAGCGCCACTCGACCTGATGTGTTCCGCCGGCGGCCGCCGAGTGCCGGCGCGCCTCGTCGATCAGCTCGTCGAGGCCGGACCTCTTCTTGCCCTTCGACGGGACGGTGAAGAAGAACTTCCACTTACCGGTCTTGGCGTCGAAGAACGCGTCGTAGTTGTCCTTCGCGTCGATCAGGATGCCGTTCTCGAAGCCGTCGAAGTGCACCTTGACGGTGCGGCCGTTGTAGTTGACGCCGTCGACCAGGTACTCCTTGGCGCGGGTCACGCCGGTGGCGCGTTCCTGGAAGGAACCCCAGGTGGAGCCGGGTGCGGCGTACCGGTTGGGCGGCGTGTCCACCCAGCTGCCGGGCCCGCCGTCGGTGGTGCCGTTGCGCGGATCGCGCAGCGGGGCGCCGGGCGGTCCGCGCAGGGTGAGCTGCCGGTCCCGTTCGATCCGCCGCACCTGCTGCTGCACCTCGGCCTGCACCTGCGCGGTGGCGACCACCTCGGCGGTGCCGGTGACCGCGATGAGGGTGACGCCGCGTCTGCCGCGGGCTGCCGCGGCGGCGGCCTGGTAGACGGCACCGGCCTGCGGCGACGTGCCGGAGATGGTGCCGGTGCCGTTCGCCGGGATCGGGGTGGGCGCGCTCGTCGCGGTACCGGCGATCCGGCCGTTCACCATGATCGTCGCGATCATCTGGGCGTTGACCTGAGCGCTGCGCACGGTGGCCTGGCCGGTACCGGCGACGGTGTTGCTCACCCGCACGGTGACGACGCAGCCGGCCGGCCCGCAGACCACTTGGGCGTCACCGCGCACATCGAACTTGACGTCCGCGTCGACGGCGTCGGTGAGTTCACCGGCGGCGTCGGCGAGGTCGGTGAAGGTCTGATCGAAATCGGCCGGGGACATGGGAACCATGTCGAAGCTGGCGGCGGCCGGGGCGGGGCTGGGCACTGCCGGGGCGAGGGGAAGCCGCAGGGTGGCGCGCAGGAATCCGCCAGGCAGGCCGGGAAGTTCGGGCAGGTCCGGGAGGGCCGGCATGCTGGGCGGCTTCGGGAGCCCCGGCATGCTCGGCAGCTTCGGGAGCGCCGGGAGGCTGGGCGCCTCCGGGCGGCTGGGCACCTCCGGGAGGCTGGGGATCTCCGGGAGGTTCGGCAGGCCGGGCGGCTTCTTCGCGGCGAACCGGACCACGCGGTACGGCTCGCGGCTCGTCACGTAGAGGTCCCCGCCGGACAGTTCCGCCTTGAGCACCCGCACACCGTCGAGCTCGGTGCCGCGGTCGAACACCCCCGGGAACGTCGCGTCCTCGAGCTGACCACCGAGCAGCGCACCCAGCCGGACCGGCCCGAGCGGCGCGGCCAGCGAGGCGGTCAGCGGCGAACTGCCACCGGTGACCCACCGCCCGGCCAGCGAGGCCGCGGCCCCGCCGGGCGCCAGCGAACCGGCCAGGGCCGCCGGCGCCTTGACGTAGGTCCGCCCGCCGACGGTCATCGTGTCGAACGTGAGCGAGCCGAACGACATCCGGCCCAGCGCGTCACCGCCGGCGGTGACGCGCTGCTCCATCCGCGCCCCGCCGAGCGACGTGCTGGTGTGCAGGACCGGGCTGGCGGTCAGCGCGGCCACCGCCTCCCGGAACGGCCGGCCGGTGTCCCGGCGCGCGATCACGACAAGAACGGCGGTGACCGCCACCGCAACGACCACCACCAGCGCGAGCGGCACGATCCAGCGGGGCCGCCGGTACCAGGGCGGGCGATCCTTTCCGGACGGCTGGTCGGACTCGGACGGCTGTTCAGGGACGGTCTTCGGGTCCGGCTCGGGCGGCTGCTCGGGTTCGGTGGACATCGCACTCCCCCAGTGGCGTTCATCGATGGCTCAGGTGGGGAAGCACCCTAGCCCACCGCCGTCAGCCGCGTTGCAGGCGGCGCCGTCACTCCTTGAGGCCCAGGTGTTCCACCGGCGGGGTTCGCAGCAGCCGGGCGACCGGGAGGATCGTGGTGGCCAGGGCCAGCACCGTCGTGCCGCCGAGGACCGTCGCCCAGCCGAGGACCGGCACGTACGGGACGAGGCTGCCGGTCAGCGCCCGCACCACGCTGCTCAGGGTGAGCGCGGCGATCGCGCCGCCGAGCAGGACGGCGGTGCCGAGCAGGCCGAGCTGTTCGGCGTTCACCATGCGCCTGACCTGGCGGCGGGTGACACCGGTGAGCCGGAGCAGGGCGAGTTCGCGGCGGCGGGCCAGGGCCGCCATGACCATGGTGTTGGCGGCCGCGACCACGGTGTACCCGACCATCACGCCGATCAGCAGCCGGTTCAGCCAGGCGCTCAGGGCCAGGTCGCGGGCGAGGCCGCCGGTGAGCGCGGCGGTGCCGGTGACCGTGCTGCCGGGGTGGTCGGCGGCGACCCGGCGCAGGGCGGCGTCCACCGCGGGTGCGGGCGCTGCGCTGATCAGGATCTCGTCGTCGGTGCCGGTGGCGGTGTGCCCGGCGACCGTGGCGAGCGGGAGCAGGACGTCACCGAAGCCGAGCCCGCGCCGGTAGATCGCGATGATCCGGGTCGGCGCCGGGGTGCCGTCGCCGAGTCGCATGTCGACGGTCTCCCCGAGGTCCCAGCCGGCGAGCGACGCCTGGGTGGCCGAGACCGCGGCGGTGCCCTCACGCAGGTAGGCGAGGTCTCCGGACCGGACGTCGAGGTCGAGGACGGACGCGACGGACGCCGGGTCGACGGCGCGGGCCGCGACACTTTCGCCGTCGCCGAGCAGCGACACCAGCACCGCGGTGTGCCGGACGGGGGTGGCCGCCCGTACCCCCGGGATCGCCCGCACCCGCTCCACCGCCGAGCCCGGCAGGCCCGCCGGGGCGGCGAGCACCCGGGTGGCGAGCAGCCCGGCGCGGGTCTGCGCGACCGCCTGCCGTTCCAGGTTGTCCTGCAGGAACCAGACGGATCCGCCGAAACCGACCGCGAGGACCATGCCGGTGAGCACCGTCGCGGTGCCGCGCGCGTTGGCGCGCAGGTTCGCCGAGGCCAGGTAGCCGCTGGTGCCGAAGACCCGGCGCAGCGCCGGCGCGGTCAGCCGGGCGGCGGCCCGGTTGATCCACGGCGCGAGCAGCGCGACGGCCGCCACGAACAGGTAGAGCATGCCGAGCGCGGCGCCCATCGCGGTCTGCCCGCTCGCGCCGACCGCGGCGCCGGCGGCCGACGCGGCGGCGACAAGCGTGATCAGGCCGCCGAGGAGTCGTCCCCGGCCGGCCTCGGCCGGTTCGGCGGCGGCCTCGCCGAGGGCTTCGGCGGGTCTGATACCGGTGACCCGGCGGGCCGCGACGTAGCCGGCCAGGGCTGCCGCGCCGACCACCAGCACGGCGGCGGCGAGCGCGGCGAGCAGGCCGGGTTGCATCGGGAAACCGGCGGGCAGGAAGCCGCGGCCGGTCAGCTCGCCGGTCAGCCACCGGGCGGCGGCCAGGCCGGCCGGCACACCCAGCACGCCGGCGAGCACGGCGACCAGCGCCGACTCGGTCATCACCATGCGGCGGACCTGGCCCGGGGTGGCGGCGACGGCCCGGATCAGGGCGAGGTCGCGACGCCGGTGCCGTACCGAGAGCCCGACCGTCGCGGCGACCACGAAGACGATCAGCAGGACCACGTACCCGCCGAAGGACGCGCCGATCTGCACCAGCAGGTTCGCCGCCGCGCGGTCCGCGGAACGCTCCGCCAGGCCGCTGTCCGCGCCGGTCAGCACGCGGGCGTCCGGCGCCAGCGCGGCGATCCGGGCACGCAGCGCGGCGATGTCGGCGCCGGGCGCGGCGAGCACCCCGATCGCGCCGGCCCGGCCGGGACGCGGCGCCAGAGCCCCGGCCTGGGCGTCGGTGAAGAAGACCGCGGCACTCGCGCCTCGTGGCACCAGACCACTGATCTTGTACGGGCTACGCGCACCGCCGAGCACCAGTTCGACCCGCGTACCGGGCTGTGCGCCGGGTCCCGCGGTCCCCTCGTCGAGGACCACCTCGCCGGCCGCGCGCGGCGGGGTTCCGGCGATCAGCGGGTACCGGCCGAGCGCCGCACCGGACCACCCCCGCCCGACCGGTTCCCCGCCGACCACGACCCGCTCGTCGGCCGCCACCGCGGCGACCCCGGGCAGGGCGCGGATCTGATCGGAAAGCGTCATCGGCACGGTCCCGCCCTCCGGCAGCACGACCGTGCTGCGGTAGGTCGACCCGTCGAGCTCCGTGCTGGTGAACGTGGTGTCGACGCGGGCCACGACGAGGTCGGCGGCGGCGTACCGGACCGGCTGGGGGTGGTGGCGCAACCCGGACTCGACGAGCGTGCCCATCGCGGTGAGGACGAGCGCGCCCAGGGCGAGGGCGAACAGCGTGGCCACCGACGAACCGGGCCGGTGGCGCAGCATCCGCAGGGCGAGCCGGGTCATCGGACGGCACCGTTCATTGCCGCGCCGCTGCGGGCGGGACGGCGGCCCAGCTCGGCCAGCCGGGCGGCGATCCGCGCGGCGCCGGGCTGCGGCATGTCGTCCACGATCCGGCCGTCGGCCAGCACCAGCACCCGGTCGGCCCAGGACGCCGCCACCGGGTCGTGGGTGACCATGACGACGGTCTGCCCGTGCTCGTCCACGACACCGCGCAGCAGGGCCAGCACCTCGGCGGCCGTACCGGTGTCGAGCGCGCCGGTCGGCTCGTCACAGAAGATCACTTCCGGTCGCGCGGCGAGGGCCCGGGCGATCGCGACGCGCTGCTGCTGGCCGCCGGAGAGGGCCGCCGGCCGGTGCCGCAGCCGGTCACCGAGGCCCACCTGCTCGACGACCCGGGCCAGCCACTCCCGGTCCGGGCGGGCCTTCGCCAGCCGCAGCGGCAGCACGATGTTCTCCTCGACGGTGAGCGCGCCGATCAGGTTGAACGCCTGGAAGACGAAGCCGATCCGGTCGCGGCGCAGCTCGGTCAGCCGGGTCTCGGAAAGCGCCGACAACTCGATGTCACCGATCCACACCCGGCCCTCGGTGGGCCGGTCCAGCCCGGCCGCGGCCTGCAACAGGGTGCTCTTGCCGGACCCGGACGGGCCCATGATCGCGGTGAAGGTGCCGCGGGCGAACTCCGCGTCCACACCGGCGAGGGCGTGGACCGGTTCCCCGTCGGACCGATAGACACGGGTCAGGCCCTGGACGCGAACGGCAGACATCTCGACTTACCTCTCCGTGGACGACACGGAGAAGTCTGTGACGAGCCGGGCCGCCGGGAAATGAAGCCACCGGGCCGATCAAGGTACAGCAGGCACTACCTGTCCGGGTGCGCCTGTCTCTGGGTGCTGTCCAGGTATCGGAGCACGGCCGTGACGCGACGGTCTGCGCGGTCGTCCGGCGCCAGCTCCAGCTTCGCGAAGATGCTGCGGATGTGCTTGTGCACGGCGCCCTCGGTGACGAACAGCCGTTCCGCGATCGCCGTGTTGCCCAGCCCCTCGGCCATCACCGCGAGGACGTCACGTTCGCGCGGGCTGAGCCGGCTCAGCGCACTGTCCGGCCGGGACCGGGCGAAAAGCTGGCCGACCACCTCCGGGTCGATGGCCGTGCCGCCACCGGCCACCCGGTGCAGCGCGGCCAAGAACTCCTCGACCCGGCCGACGCGTTCCTTGAGCAGGTAGCCGAGCCGGGCCGTACCGTTCGCCAGCAGGTCGGTGGCGAACGCCTGCTCCACGTAGGCGGAGAGCACCAGCACGGCCAGGTCCGGCTGCCGGCGACGGGCCTCGACGGCGGCCACGATGCCCTCGTCGGTGTGGGTGGGCGGCATCCGAACGTCGACGATCGCGACGTCCGGGTGATGCTCGCCGACGGCCGCCAGGAACGGGCCGGGCCCGTCGGTGGTGGCGACCACGTCGAGGCCCTCGGCGCGCAGCAGCAGCGCCAGCCCCTCGCGCAGCAGGGCGTCGTCCTCGGCGATCACGATCCGCACGGCAGCTCCGCCTCCAGCGTCGTCGGCCCGCCCGGTGGGCTGGTCATCACGAAGCGGCCATCGTAGGCCTCGACCCGCCGGCGGATGCCGCCGAGCCCGGAACCGGCGGCCTCGTCGGCCCCGCCCCGCCCGTCGTCGGTGACGCTGACCCGCAGCCGGTCGCCGGCACGCCGCACGGCCACCGTCACCGCCGACGCCCCGCTGTGCTTGACGACGTTTGTCAGCGCCTCGGCCACCACGAAGTACGCGGTCGCCTCCACCGACACCGCGCACCGGCCGGGCACGTCCACGTCCAACCGGCACGGCACCGAGCAGGCGCCGGCCAGCCCGGTCAGAGCACCGGACAGGCCGCGGTCGTCGAGCACCGGCGGCAGAATCCCGCGCACCACGGCACGCAGCTCGGCGAGGGCCTGCTCGGTGGCCTCCTGGGCGCGGCCGAGGATGTCACCGACCGCGTCAGGGTTGCGGTCGGCGGCCCGGCGCGCCGCACCGATCAGCACGTTCAGCGCCACCAGCCGGTTCTGGGTGCCGTCGTGCAGGGCCCGCTCGATGCGGCGCAACTCGACGGCGTGCGCGTCCAGCGCGGCGGCCCGGGTCGCGGTCAGCTGCGCCACCCGCAGCGACAGGTCGACGTCACCGGCCGGGGCGAGCAGCCGCCGCCCGGCCAGCGCCTGCAGTTCGGCGAGTCGCGGGCCCAGGCCGATGGCGACCGCCGCGCACACCACCCCGATCAGCCACACCCCGAACACGTCGGCGGCGCCGTCGATGCGCCACACCACGATGCCGGGGCCGCCGTCCTCCGGGTCCAGCGCCCAGAACCAGAGCGGGAAGGTGCCGTTCTCCACCGCGTACACCGGCAGGGTCAGCCCCACCGCGCCCAGCAGGAAACCCGCCGTGCCGTGCACGGCCAGCCAGGCCAGCTCGCGGCGCACCGGCGGGTCGCGCAGCGCCTCCCGGGTACTCACCGGCAACGGCGGCGCCCCGAGCACCTCCGGACCCCAGCGGGACAGCCGGGCGCGTTCCCGGTCGGCGACCGCGCGCGTCACCCGGAACACCGTCGGCACCAGCGGCAGACCGGCCACGACCAGGCACGACAGCGCCACCAGGAGCGCCCAGACCAGGGCGCCGAGCGCCAGCACCGACGTACCGAGCCCGCCGACGATGTGTTCCAGCGCGTCCACGGCGACACGCAACCGGCGGACCAGATGACGGCGCATCCGTCAGAGACTAGCCAGGTACAGCCTGCTGTACCCCAGGAGGCGAGCTGGCGGGATCGCCGGGCGGCGGGTGCGTTCCTAGGTTGGGGACATGGCTGATCCGTACCGCATCTCCGAGCCCACCGACTCTTCCGTCCCGACCACCGAGCCGGCGCACCCGGCCGCCGAGCGCCGCAGCGTGCTGCGCCCGATCCTGTGGCTGGTTCTGATCGTCAGCGCCGCCGCCAACGCCGTCACCTCCGCGCTGAACGTCAACCTGTTCGTCAGCGCCGGCTTCGGCCTGGTCGTCCTGGGCTGCATCGTGGCGCTGGTGACCGGCCACTACCGCAACCGCTGAACCGTCCCGGGCGTGGTCGGACCGCAACCGCTGAACCATCCGGTTCGCCCGGCGGCCGTGGCCGGTGCGGGTGAGCGACGCGGACCGGCTCGCCGGCCGGATGCCCGCGTAGTGCCGCGCGGGCTTGGTGACGACCGCCGGCCCCTCGAAGATCTCCGTCAGACTCCCGTGTCCGCAGTGGAGCGCCAGCGCTGGCTGACACGGTACGCGAACGCGCGCGTCCCGTGGATCGTGCCGGTCGGGTGCAGGTCCTCGGTGGCGTTGCGGATCGGGTCGAAGGCGAGCGCGGCGTCGGCCTCGGCGGCCAGCAGCGGGCCGAAGGTGACCCGCCCGTACGGCTGGTCGTCGGCGTAGAGCAGGAACCCGGCGCGCCCGGTGACCGCCGCGGCCACGACCGCGTCCAGCGACCGGCCGAGCCGCGGACCGGTCTCCGACGGGCCGGCGGCCAGGTAGATCTTGCGGCCGGTGCCGGTGCGGTACGCCGTGATCGAGCCGTACCAGGAGTCGAAGCTCCGCCGCGGCGCCGGCAGGTGACGGGTTGCGCGGCCGGTACCGGACGTGGAGAGCAGCAGGTCGGTGCCGGTGCCGTGCAGCCGGACGGCGAGGCCGAGCACGTCCGGGCGGCTGCCCTTGGAGCCGAGACCTTTGGACACCCGGACCGTGGCCCGGTAGCGGCCGGGCCGGTCGAGCAGCGCCGCGCCGATGGCGTCCGGCAGGCCCCAGATCTCCACCTCACCGGCGAAGGAGCGGCCGGCCGGGTGCAGGGATCGACGATGACGGGACCGCTTCGCCCGTACACCCAGAAGCAGGACCGCCATCGCGGCCGCGACCATCGGAGGCTTTCTCACGGGCACCATCGGTACCCGCCCGGCCGTCGTCTATGCGGTCTGCTGTCCGGTTGCCGGGATCTGCTTCCCGGCCGCGAGGATCTGCTCGCGGAGGATGTCGGCGTGGCCGCAGTGCTGGGCCAGTTCGCGCAGCATGTGCAGATAGACCCAGCGCAGCGGGAGCGGGCCGCGCCGGTTGCCGGGCAGCAGGTCGTCCAGGCCGAGGCCGGCGACCGCCTGCCGGGACTGCTCGCAGGCCCGCCGGTAACCGTCCAGCACGCTCGCGATCGTGTCCTCGTCGGCGAGCACGAACGACTCGTCCGGGGTGGCCGGGATGCCGATCTCGGCACGCGACCGGCCGGTGACCGCCTCGTCGAACCACACCTTCTCCACGAACGTCATGTGCCGGACCAGGCCGAGCAGGGTGGTCCGGGACGGCACGAGCCGCCGCCGCGCCTGCTCCTCGGTGAGCCCGTCGAGGCTTGCCGCGAGCAAGTCCCGGTGCTCGTCGATGAAGGCCTCGATCTGCGCGCGCGGCGGCTCGTGGGTCGCTGATGACATCCGGACAGCATGTCAGCCGTTGATCAGGCATGCGACGACGACATCTTCTGGCGGCCGGGGCGCTGACGATGCTCGGCGCTTGCGGGGCGAAACCGGTCGTGCCCGTGGTGCCGCCCGGTGAGGAACGGCTCGAGCAGCGTTACTCCGCGGCCCGGAACCGGTCGGTGGACTTCTGGACGGCGGTCCCGGCCGGCCACGGTGACGGGCGCGGCCTGCCGGTCTGTCTGATCCTGCACGGCGGCTCGAAACGGCCGGCGGACTTCTCCGCGCTCGGTCTGGGCAACTTCCTGACCGATGCGGTACGCCGCGGGGCGCGCCCCTTCGTGCTGGCCGGCGCCACCGGCGACCGCCTCGCCTGGCGCCCGCGTGGCGGCGACGACCCGCAGTGGATGGTGCGCGAGGAACTGCCGGTGTGGTGTGCGCAGCGTGGTTTCGACACCAGCCGGCTGGCGGCGTGGGGCTGGTCGATGGGCGGCGCGGGCGCGTTGTTGCTGGCCTCGACGTTCCCCGGCTTCGTCCGGGCGGTGGCTGCCTTCTCCCCCGCGGTCACGCCGGGTGATGCGGTCTTCGACGGCCTGCCCCGGCTGGGCCGGCTGCCGGTCGGCTTGTGGTGCGGCAAGGACGACGACCTGTACGGCAACGCCCGCGAACTGTGGGCCGGCCTCCCGGTTCCGCCGCGGGTCGGTGGTTTCGGGCCGGGCGAGCACAACTTCGACTACTGGCGCACCCAGATCCCGGCCGCCTTCGACTTCGTGGCGTCGAACCTGGAACGGCCGTCCTGACCGGCCTCGGCCTGGGGGTCGCCGCACATACTTCTTGCCTGTTTCCACCACCCTTGGCGAGGGCACATCCCAGGCATGTTCCCTGCTGAGAATCTGCGTGACTGGCGTGGCGAGAGCGTCATCGACCCGGACGGCGACAAGATCGGCGAACTGGAGGCGGTGTACGTCGACACGGTGAGCGACCAGCCGGCGTTCGCGACGGTGCGGGTCGGTTTCATCGGCCGGCACAAGCTGGTCTTCGTGCCCCTGCTCGGTGCCACGGTCACCCCGAAGGCGGTCCGCGTCCGGTACGAGAAGAAGCTGGTCGGCAACGCGCCGAGCATCGACGTCGACGGCGAACTCGCCGCCACCGAGGAGCCTGCGCTGTTCGCCCACTACGAGCTGGCGTACCAGGCCGGCCCGTCGGGCGCCCGCCGCCTCGCCCGCCGCTGACCCCCGGCCGCCCGGCAGCTTCCCAGACCTGCCGGGCGCCTCGTCCAGACCTGCCGGGCGCCTCGTCCAGCGCTGCCGGCGCCTCGCCCAGCCCTGCCCGCATCTCGTCCGGCGCGGCCCGGCGTCTCATCCGGCGCGGGCCCGGTCTCTCGTGCGTCTCGAAGGCGCGGGCGAGGCGGCAGCCCGGCGTCTCGTCCGGCGCTGCTCGGTGTCTCGTCCGGCGCTGCTCGGTCTCTCGTTCGGCGCTGCTCGGTCTCTCGTTCGGGTCAGAAGGCGCGGGCGAGGCGCCGGACCGCCTCGTCCATCTGCCCGGGTGGGCCGGCCGCATACGTCAGCCGCAGGAACGCGCCCGCCGGCTCCGCCGCGAACCATGGCCGGCCCGGGAAGACGACCACGCCCTCGGTGGCGGCCGCGGTCGTGACGGCCGTGTCGTCCAAGCCGTCGGGCAGGCGCACCCACAGGTGCATGCCGCCGCGCGGGATGCGGGACGGCACCAGGTCGGGCAGGTGCCGGGACAGAGCTGTCAGCAGGGCCTCCCGCCGGTCACGCAGCGCGACACGCAGTGCCCTGCGGTGCCGGGTCCAGGCCGGGGACGACACGAATTCGCAGGTGGCGGCCTGTAGCGGACCGGCGACGAAGAAGTCGTCGAGCAGGCGGGCCGCGCGCAGCCGGGCGCCGGCCGGCCCGCGGGCGCCGATCGCGGCCACCCGCAGGCCCGGTGCGGCCGGTTTGGTGAGTGATCGCAGGTACACGACGTGGCCGTCCGGGTCGCCGGCGGCCAGCGGCGGTGGGGCGGTGCCGTCGACGGTGAGGTCACGGGCGTAGTCGTCCTCGATCAGGAAGGCGCCGTTGGCCCGTACCGTCTCCATGACCGCGGCCCGCCGCGTCGCCGCCAGGGTCGCGCCGCTCGGGTTGGCGTGCAGCGGCTGGCAGTAGAAGAGCCGCGCCCCGGTCCGGGCGAAGGCCGCCGCCAGCTGATCAGGGCGTACGCCGTCGTCGTCCGCCGGCACCGGCACCACCCGCAGCCCGGCCGCCCGGGCCGCGGCGAGCGCGCCGAGGTAGGTGGGCGACTCGACCAGCACGGTGTCACCGGCCGAGGTCAGCGCACGCAGCGCCGAGGAGAGCGCCGCCTGCCCGCCCGGGCAGATCACCATGTCGTCGGCGCGCAGCCCACCGCCGGCTTCCCGGGCGAACCAGGCACGCAGGTCCTCGCGGCCCTCGGCGGGCCCGCGCTGCCACGTCGCCGGTTTCCGGGCGGCCCGGGCCAGGGCGGCACCGAGCGCGGCGGACGGCTGGAGATCGGCGTCGAGGTACCCGCTGGAGAGCGAGATCGCCCCGTTCGGCGGTAACGCCAGTAGCGCCTGCATCTCGTGCTCCCCGGACCGGGCCGGGCCGAGCGCCACCGTCTGCCAGGACAGGTCCGCGGCACCGGCGGTGCGCTCCGGCCGGGCGGCCACGAAGGTGCCGCGCCCGGATCGCGTCTCCACCAGGCCTTCCGCGACCAGTTGACGGATCGCGCCGGCCACGGTGACCGGTGAGGCCTGGTGCCGCGCGGTGAGCACCCGCACCGACGGCAGCTGCCCGCCAGGGGGTGAGGCGGCCACCACCCGCCGAAGATCTTGGATAACACGATCGGCTGCGTTACCGTTCTCCATGACAGTACAGAGTAGCGCTACTGAGTCCCGGACGATAACGGCGGGCCTGACTCTCGGCGCTGTGGGCGTCCTCGCGTTCAGCTTCTCCCTTCCGTTCACCCGGGTCGCCGTCGCCGAGCTCGACCCGTGGTTCGTCGCCTTCGGCCGCGCGGTCGGCGCCGCCGCGCTGGCCTGGGCGTACCTGCGGTACGCCGGGGCCGAGGCACCCACCCGCGAGCAGTGGCGGCGGCTGGCCGTCGTGGCCCTCGGCGTGATCGTCGGCTTCCCGCTGCTCACCTCGCTGGCGCTCACCACGTCCACGTCGGCGCACGGCGCGGTCGTCGTCACGGTGTTACCCGCGATGACCGCCGTCTTCGCCGTACTGCGGGCCGGCGAACGGCCACCGCTGCTGTTCTGGCTGTCCAGCCTCGGCGGTCTCGCCGCGGTGCTCACCTTCCTGATCACCAGCGGCGCGGTGCACGGCGACCTGTCCGCGGCCGACCTGTTCCTGCTCGGCGCGGTCATCCTGTGCGGACTCGGCTACGCCGAAGGTGGCGTGCTGTCCCGGCAGCTCGGCGGCGCCCGGACCATCTGCTGGGCTCTCATCCTCTCCGTGCCCGTGACCGTGCCGGTCACCGTGATCGCCGCCGTGGCCACTCCCCCGCAGGCCGGGCCGGCCGCCTGGGCCGCCTTCGGATATCTCACCGCGATCTCCATGTTCCTCGGGTTCTTCGCCTGGTACGCCGGACTGGCCCGCGGCGGCATCGCCACCGTCGGCCAGGTCCAGCTCGTGCAGCCGGTGCTCACGCTCATCTGGTCCGCACTGCTTCTGTCCGAACAGGTGAGCGGTGCTTCAATCGGGGCGGCGCTGGTGGTGCTGCTCTGCGTGGTGCTGACCCAACGGACCCGCTCGAAAAGCTGACCCAGCGGACCCGCTCGAAAGGCTGACCCTCATGTACGTGCCGACCCACTTCGCCGCCTCCGACGCCGACGCCCGCGACCTGCTGACCACCGCCGGCACCGCCGACCTGATCACGGCCACCGCCGACGGCCTGCTCGCGACGCCGGTGCCGTTCGTCTACGACCCGGCGTCGCACGCCCTCCACACCCACCTGGCCCGCAACAACGACCAGTGGCGGCACCCCGTCCTCGGCGAGGCCCTGGCGATCGTGCGCGGCCCGGACGCCTACATCACCCCCAGCTGGTACGCCACCAAGGCCGAACACGGCCGCACCGTGCCCACCTGGAACTACGTGGTCGTCCACGCCTACGGCGAACTGGTCGTGCACGACGACCCGGCATGGCTGGACGCGCAGGTCCGGGCCCTCACCGGCAAGCACGAGGCCGGCCGCGAACACCCGTGGTCGGTCGACGACGCGCCGGAACGTTTCATCAGCGGCCAGCTGCGCGCGATCGTCGGCGTGGAACTGCGGATCAGCCGCCTCGAGGCGAAGTGGAAACTGAGCCAGAACAGGTCGCCAGCCGACATCGACGGCGTCATCGACGGCCTCCGCGCGACGCCCGGAAGCGGCGTCAGCGCCGAGGTCCCAGGCGTCAGCGGCGGGGCGCCCGGCGGGAACGGCGAAGCGCCGGGCGGCAACGGCGGGTCGCGCGTGGCCGGCGCCCCCGCCCCCGCCCGGACCACGGGTGAGGCGGCCGTCGCCGAACTCATGGAGCGAGCCGCCCGTAGGCCCGCAGAGTGAGCAGACTTCCCACGGTGACCCAGCCGCGCCACTCGGGGCGGGTGATCGGCGTCCACGACGGGAAGCTGAAATCCCACCCGCCGTCCGGTTTCTGCCGCTGCTCCAGCGCGTCCAGCTGACCCTCGATCACGTCGTCGGCGAAGAGCGACCGCGCCAGACTCCCCGGATGGGTGGCGAAGTCGAGCGGCCCGTGCGTGTCGCCCTCCGCCTCCGGGTCGGCGTCCACCACGCTCGGAACGGCCGCGCTCAGCGTGGCCCAGACGGCTTCGGCGCGCGCCCGGTCCGGCACGTGGTCGAGGAACTTGAGGACGGCCAGCACGTCATAGGCCTCGGGCTCGCTCACCTCACCGAGCGCCGACCAGCAGAAGTCGGTGGCCCGGTCGACCCACGGATGCCGCACACCGTGTTTCAGCAGCAGGCCGGCGATCGACGCGGTCGGGTTCAGTGACCCCGGCAACCCGGTCGCCGGCTCCCACCAGGGTGCGCGCGGACTCGACGTCGGCAGCAGCCACGGCACCCCGCCGTCCGCCCGGCTGATCGACTCCAGGTAGCGCAGGCAGCCGGCCACCAACTCCTCGTCGAGCGCGCCGGTCTCGTCCATCACTGCCAGCGCCACCTCGACCGGCACCGGCTGACTTTCCGGCCCCCGCAGGTCGGGCTCGAGGGCATGCCCGAACCCGCCGTCCGCATTCACGTAGCCACGCACCGCGTCGATCACCCGAGCCGGATCACCGCCACGGAAGTGAAGCTCGAAGCGCCGCCGGTCGAGCAGCCGCGCGTTTGTCCAGAGAAACGCCTCAGCCCGGTCAAGTGTGTCCATGCGCCGGACCGTACGCAGGGGGTCCGACAACCTCGCCCGCCATCACCGCCCCGCGACCCGTTCGGACGTCCCAGTCGCCCCCGCCTTGACCGTCCGCCGTGCCCGCCGCCCTGCGCGTACGACCGGTTCCAGTCATGCGCCAGGTGCCCTGACCACCGGTCTCAGATGGCACGCTGACCGAGTACGAACACCAGCGCGCCCGCCGCGACAATCGCTGCCACGGCAGCGAACGCCAGGAGCACAATCGCCCAGAACCGACTTCTCGCCTGCGAGGCCGGAGTCCTGTGCGGTGCTTCCGACAGGGCCTCCTGCTCGTCCCAAGGCGCTTCTTCCGACCACGATTCCGCGGTCCCGTCAGCCGGTCCGGCAGCGTCGTCGGCCCCCTGCGCCTCGTCCGCCTGCCGACGGCCCTGCCACGCCGGTTCCGCTGCCCATGCCGCGTCGCGCACCCGAGCCGTTTCCTCCTGCCAGCGGCGCTCCGCCTCGCTGGGCGGATCTTCCGTCTGCGGCTCGGTGGCGGGGAGCGGGCGCTGTTCAGACGGGGCGTTCCGGTCCGGTTCCGTGTCCCACCACGGGTCCCCTATGTGACGGTTCCGCGGATTGACGTCCGGTCGCGGGTGGCTCGCTGCGTGGGGGCGAGGCTCCGGACGGTGCTGCGGAGCGGCATCTGAAGGCCTCGCGGGCGACTCAAACGACGGGGGCGGCGCGGACGGTTCCGGCGGCGGAACCGACGCGGGCGGATGGTGCGGCGTTACTACTGTCGGCGTCGGTTCCTGCCCGGGCGCCGCAGGACGGGCGTCCTCTCCGCGAGCGGTGTCCCACCACGGGGCTTCCACCAGGCGGCCACCCGACATGAAATCCGCCGGTTCATGGTTTCCCGGGCCCGGCTCCGGCGGTGCAGGGGCGGGCTGGTCCGGCTGCGGAGCCGCCTGCTCCGGAGGCCGCTCAGGCACCCCGGGACGCGTGCCCCAGGTGCCTGCGGCCAGTCCCGGCTTCCACGCCGGTTCCGCTGCCGGCTCACCACGCGCCGCGTCCACCGGCTCACGACGCGCCGCGGCTACCTGCTCACCACGCGCCGCGTCCGCCGGGTCACCGTGCTGGGACTCCCGCTTCACCCGGGCGGCCCTCGCTTCCGCCGGCTCATCGCGCGCCGGGTCGAGGCCATCCCGCGTCGGCTTCTGCGGTCGGTAGAGGTCCGTGTCCGGAAGTGATCCGGGCGGCCGGGTGGGCGGTGGCGGAGGTGGGCGCGGCCCCGGCACGGTTTGAGGTGGGTCTTGCGATGCCATTGCTTGCGGTACGGGCGGAGCCGCCGAAGTGGGCGGGGAGGCTGCCGGTCCGCGTACCGAATCTTGATCCTGCCGAAGATGAGCCCGCGCCCGGACGACCGCCTGGTGTTCCGCACCGAGAGCCGCCGGCCCGTACGTCGCAACGCGCCCGAAAGCCGCCCGAGCCTCCCGCCGATCGCCGAGCTCAGCCGCCACCTGCCCAAGATCGTAAGAGACCCGCAACATGACCGGCGCACCGTCACCGTGGCGACGACGCCCGGCGTCGTAGGCCTCCTCCAGCACCCGCCGAGCCGCCCCCGGATCATCGGCACGGCGACAGACCGCAGCCAGGTGCAGCTGCGTGGCAAGCACCGCCGGGTGGTCCTCCCCCAACGCCTCCCGACCCGCGTCGGCCGCACGCTCCAGCAGCAGCCGTGCCCGATCCAGATCACCCGCAGCGACGAGCGCACGAGCCTGTTCGAGAGCCTGCGTCAGCGGCACCACCCCCGCCATGCTGCCCCCTTCCACCCCGCCCGGCCACCCCTGGTTGGGAGGCAGTTCAAGGCCGTGTAGAGTTTCGAGCTGTGCGGCTCGCCGGGGCGAAAGCCCAAGACAAGCCGCACAGCAGCAGGTCCGGGTGGCGGAATGGCAGACGCGCTAGCTTGAGGTGCTAGTGCCCTTTATCGGGCGTGGGGGTTCAAGTCCCCCCTCGGACACACGTTATACACACGGCCGAAGTCGTCACTGACGACCTCGGCCTTCAGTGTTTCTTGGCCTGGTTGGTAGGTCATCCGCAGGCCGATGCGGCTATATAGCTCGGCGCGGTCGCGCGGGTCCGCTCCCTGGATCAGCCGGAGCAGGTCCTTGAACGCGGCGGCGATCGCATTGAGCTGATCTTCCGTCATCCGCTGCGGCGGTACGTCGGTGAGGTCGAGCCGGGCTTGGGCCGCATTCTTGATCGCGGTGGTCTCGGTGATCCAGCCGGCGATGAGGGCTGGGTCGCCGCCGGCGTCGAGGGTGGCGCGGTAGCGGTCGATCTTGGTGTCGGCGTCGGTGATCGTTTGGCGGATCTTGGCGATGTCGTCTGGGTTGCCTTGCCTCGGCGAGTGCGGCGCGGTGCTGGGCGTCGGCCACGCGGCGCAGGTTGTCGGCGAGGGCGGCGCCGGTCAGTTCGTCGCGGAGGAACCGGTCGATGGGGTCAATGATCTGGTCTTCGCGCAGGTACAGCACAGGTGGGTGGCTGATCTGGTGCTGGCGGACGTAGTCACGGCTCGCGGTGCAGCGGTAGTAGAGGCGGCCGCGGTTCGGGTTGCCGACCATCTTGCGGCCGCAGATACCGCAAGTGATCAGGCCGCGGAACAGGTACGGGCGGGCGGTATGCCGTGGCGCCCGGCCGGCCTCGCTGTTCGTGCCGCGCGTCTTGACGGTCTGCTGGGCGCGTTCGTAGAGGTCGGTGCTGATCAACGGGGTGTGGGATGCGGTGCGGGACCATACCCACTGGCTGGTTGCGGTTCGCCGATGACGACAGCGACGAAGTCGCGATCCGGGGACTTGATGGCGTCGAGGAGACGGAGGGCTTCGGGGCGCCGTTTCCATGGCAGCGAGCGGGAGAGCCCGATGTCGAAGAACTCGGCGACGATCTCGCCGCCGGTCGGCTCGATTAGGCTGCGGGCGCGGGATCGCTGCCACGCTTTGGAGGCCTGCGGGTCCTGCTGGTCTTCGGTCGACACGCGTCCTTAGAAGGCGACAGCGGGACTTCTAAGGACGTCTTGACCTGCCCGTTCTCAATTTCGATCATCGTGGTGCTTCGTATGCTGCGATTTCTCCTTTTCCTCGTGGGGATTCGCAGCGCTGATGACGGACCTCCTTCCCACCTACCTTCGGCTTGTCGGAGCGACTGGGAGACATCAACACGAGCGGGAGACACTACTTGACAAAAGGCATGCATTTCCATATAATGCCGCTCGCCTGCTAGCCTGTCCGTGTGACTTCTTCTCGCCCGGTGTGGCTTGCGTTGGCAATCTTCTTTAGCTTTGCGGTGGGCGTGGGTGCTGGCGTCCTCGCTCGGGTAGGCGAACAAAGCCTCCCGTTTGCTGTGTTGACCGGCGGCGCCGCTTTCGGAGGGACGTTGGCGTTGTGCCTTACCGTGCTTAGCTTCGCGACGGCGAAAGGTTGATCGCCGCGACCGCCTGTGTCCTCGTCCGTCCGTTGTCCGTCCGCACGTTAACGTGCGCAGACGCGCGCGAGCGGACGGACATCCGCACGGACGATCGGGTCAGGCGCGCCAGCGCCCGCGGGTCACTTGCCGGGCGTGGCTGGTGGCGGCGAGCACTTGCAGCCGGTCGTATATCCACGTGCGGCGCATGCCGGTCGCGGTGATGAGTTCTCGAATGGTGAGGCCGCCATCGGGCGCCTGGTCTAGCGCGGCGATCAGAGCTTGCTCGGGATCGTTGGCGACCCGTGCCGGCGGATCAAGGGGAAGCGGGGTCGGTGGTGGTGTTGGAGCCGGCCCGGCCTTCGCGGAGCAGCCCGGCGAGGGCTTCGCCGGTGTTGTCGAGGAAGCACAGCAGCGGATGGAACCCGAACGTCTTCTTCCAGGTGCGGGTCGCTGATTCCCTGTCGGAGCGGCAGATCACGATGGTGGCGTCGATGTCGAGGACCAGGCCGTCGACGGGTTGGCCGGCGACTGTCGGCTGCGGCACGTCGCCGCGGGTGTCGGCATGCTGGGCCCAGGCGATCTCGCGGGCCCGGGCTCGAGCGGTCCGTAGCTCGGCCAGCATCGTCGCGTCCAGCTGCGATAACAGTCGCCATGCGGTCGCATCGGACGCGACCGGCCCGAACAAGGCCTTCTGGTCACGCAGCACTGCCAGATCGGTGATGGCCTCGCCGCCGTCGGTGAGCATCACGGCGAGATCGACCGCTATCCGGCCTGGGTCGTGCCCGCGCTGCCGTTGCCGCAGACCCGCCAACGCCTGGCTGAATGCGCTGGTCAACCCGGTCTTGTCAGCGAGATCGGCGAGCAGCCGGGCACCGGCGTGACCGACCACGCCCCGCCCGCCCCCGGTCACCATGATCTTCGGACGTGTTGCGGCAGTCTTCACCCAGCAAGTGCCTTCCGTGACGGGTTGATTAGGACTCTCGACAAGCCCTATCTCCCCTGATCAGAAGGCACTTCTGCGTTTCCGGCTCACTCCTTGGACAGCCCTTAACGAAGGGCCGAGGTTAGGAGCTTTTAGTGGCTCGGCCGATAGGGTGACGAAGCGGAACGTCGCAATTTCGGTCAGCCATTCATCCCTGATGACGAGTTCTCGGCAATGCTTAAGTACGGGCGAAACGCAGGATGGATTGTAACGCGCCCAGGACGTCCCAATCTGCTAATGAGCTTTCGGTTCATCACCTTCGCTCGGCGCTCGCTATGGTCATCGGCAACATATTCGAAGACGCCATCGTTAACCTCAACCCCTAAGAAGTTCGAGCGGATAAGGATGGTCATCAGTTCGTCGCAACTTGTACCCGTAGAGGCTGAGGCGACAATCTCTTCAGCGGCTACCCAATCTAGCGTTGCTTCTCCTCCGGCGAACTCAAAAAGTACGTTGTCTAGCTCTTCGGTCTGAACGCCTTCCACGAGGAGAGCATCGAATGCAAAGCTCGAATAGTCGCTCTCGGCAGTGATGATGTCCTCCTCCTCGATTCGCGAATGTCTCCTATTAGAAGCTGTGACCGCGGCGGCATTGCAAAGGAATACTAAGTCTCGCGGACGCGGAAGAGATCGTTCAAGAATGTACCTCCTCGTCTCCACGCCTTTCACGGTCGCAGCGAATAAGTCCTGCCACAAATCATCTGGGTCCGCCTTCCCGTCTCTCTGAAAGACATAACGATCTTCAATGATTCGTGCGCGTAATTCGGGATCGGTCCAGCGAATCTGGAGCGTTGTAATCTTATCGGGCTCTCTTGCGAATTTCCGAACCACATCAAAAATATCAGCGCGCAGAAAAACTGCAAGAGTGACGCGGGTTGGATTCCGCCCAGCTCCGGCGCGTCGAAGCTCCTTTTCCACCTTACCCACAGCCCCAAGCAGGCCTAGAATCAATTGAGACTGTTTCTCTTGGTCGGCGTCCCGGTCCCACGCTTTATCTAAGTTGTCGATAAGAACGGCGATCCGTTCGCGATCGGCAACCGACTCAGAGATCAGTTGCTTAAGCTCACCAACATGATCCTTATAGATCTGCCTCGTCACCCAGTTCTGAGAGGCTGCTACCCCTGCCGGCATTTGCTCGGCCCGATCAGAGACTTCTTTCAAGAGGCCTTCGAGTCTTGTTGCGAAGTCGACCGCCATT
The DNA here is from genome assembly GCF_020873875.1 of Actinoplanes sp. DH11. Classification (GTDB taxonomy): domain Bacteria; phylum Actinomycetota; class Actinomycetes; order Mycobacteriales; family Micromonosporaceae; genus Actinoplanes. Next base: position 34,481 of record NZ_JAHWGU010000019.1, on the reverse strand, counting down.
CCTTCGGTGGTTTGTAAGTAAGTGCGCAGCTTTCCCGCCGGGGAGCTTACAGAAATTCCAGCAGGCCGCTCCTCCGCATCGGCGACTACAGATATTGCAATCTCGGTGAGGAGAAGGTATTGCCAAATTGCTTCCAGAAGAAAATTCGATGCTTCTTGCCGCGGAAGTTTAGAAAGAACCTCTAGAATGCTTAATAACTCATATCCGGAAGGTTTTATTGACGTCACAACATTCCGCTTGTCGGCACGGAGAAGCTCGGCGGCTCGCAGCATATTCGCAGTCTTTCCCGTACCCTTTCTTCCGACGAATACAGCCAACGAAGATGCGATCACCGCTTGGAACTCGCCAGTAGGTACGAAATACTCCGCCAGGTCGCCTTCTTCGTACTCGGCAACGTACTCGCCGAATCCCCGAACAGGGAGCTCTGCGTTTAGGACTCGTCGTCCCACACTCTTACCTGTGGTCATTGCCGGTAATTCGTCAAGCCAGCTATTAACCCGCTCGGTCAGGTGTTTGGTGGTGGAATAAGTTTGCATCAGGTCGCGATAGTCGAAGGGGGCGACGAAACCCTCCTCGGCGATCATTAAAGTGGGCAGTTCTAGACCTGCTGCCAGGCCGCCCAGGATACTCGCGCGAGCGTTGTGAATCTTCTCGCGAACTCTTTGTGGACCCCTAAGATGAATCAGTGCGGAAGATGCTTTATAAACGTTGGCTGCAAACCAAGGCAAAGGAGCGACACCGTTTTCCTCGGGATCGACTTCATTGACCGCGAGGGTGGTTCGGTCCCTTAAAACTCGGGCTAATATTCGGTCTGCATCATTTCTCAAGCCACTGGGTAAGTAGAACTGCGACCTTGGAATCCGGGGGACCACACCACCTGTGACCAGCAGATCTTCCCACAGCCGGCTCTCGTTCTCATCAGGTCTTTCATTCGCGAAGGCTTCGACGATATCGTGGCTCTGCCTATAACCGACATGCCCTATGCTTCCCAATAAAGCGAATTCGCGCCAAAGTCGCATGGCTTCCTCATTTGTTTGATCGATGCACAAGATAACGTGCTTCCCAGCCGCGATCGCGAAACCGACCTCAAAGAGGACATTGCTACTCAAAGTGCCAACCTCGGCAACTACTACCTTGGATTGCCGGATGGCCTCGAATACCTTGTCGATGACAATCTTTCCGTCAACAGCCAGTTCCTGCCATGTCCGCGTGACAAGCCCTGTCGCCCTTGCGATACCCGTGGCCGTTTCTCGCATAACCTCGCCAGTGAGGGCGGGGTTGTCTGCGTAGGCAAAGAAGACATCATGCTTTTCGATGCGGCGACTAGACATGCTCTATATTCTGACGCAGTGGGCCGGTGCATGGGAAGAGTTGTGGCCATCCGCAGTTGGGCGAGTACTCTAGTTCTGCTGGTTAGGTCTCCCTATCAGGGTAGCGCTGGTCAATCAGAGCCGAGCTTGGGCCTGTTTAGCTAAGTCACCCTTCATCTCGAGTTTGACTATGTTGCCGAGAGATACCCGTATCATGCGGTGGACCGCGGCGGTGCGACATTCCGGTGTGCCGTAGAGGGTGTAACTCATAACGGCCGCTATTGACCGATCTAAGCAACAAAGCAGGGCAACTAGCTTTAGTAAAGCGTTAAAGCTTTAGGTCTATGGCGGCGCGTCGGATCGCTTTTAGGTATGGTTCATCTTCTCGCCGTACGTTATCGGATAAGTCGGCAAAGGGAACAATGGATTTATGCTGAACGCGCCTCAAGACCATCCAAGACGCCCAGGCATCATGTACGTCAGAGAGTGTTACCTCTTCACCTTTTACTCTCAGAAGAAGTGCATAGAGGATGAAGAGGTCTTCTGAGTCCTCAGGGGGAATCGCTTGAGCTGGGAGATGCGCTCTTACCAGTAGGGCGATTTTATCTAAGTACGAAATCATGCGGTTACCTTCGCGATGAAGAGGGATAGATAAAGACCGCAAAAGACCCACGGCACGATGCGCTCTACTAACCCCAGTTCGGCGTACCGGCCCCGCCATTGCGGTACGGGATCTCTTTTAAGGGTTGTCCACTCGTCGCCAAAAACTCGTACCGGCAGGTTTTGCTCAATCTTCATAATTACGTCGAACTTTGCTGCATTGAGGTCGCGATAACTCCGAAGCTGCATCCACCACGATAGAGATAGCAGAATTCCGGCGATAGACATCACAAGATCAACCCACCAAGGGTTCGCGCCCTGCGCTGGCTTAAAAAGGCCAACGAAAGTGACGAAACCTGTCTGGGTAGCAAGGAAGAAGGTATTCGATGCCAATCGCCTAGCGGAGACCCGATCGGCCATTTCTACAGCCGTCTTGTACAGCTCAAGGACTGCTGGATCACGCTCGGCTGATGTCAACGTCCGCCACCAATCAAGATCTTAAGGTTTTGCCAAGTCCAGTCGTACATCTTATCACTTTGTCGGGCGCTTGTGGGCTTTGTGCAGGTCTTATCCGAGTAGCCCCTGAGTAGAAAGTATGGGATTCTTTCATTGGCCGCCATCGAAAGTTCGGTTGCAACACCAATGGCCGTATGGGTGTGCTGCCCGCAGATGACGGCCACGACATCGCTAGCGCGAATTCTGCGGCGTGCCTCCTGTTGCCAGTCTGGCGATGCCACTTTGATCGACCAGTCCGCGATGATAAATGGCGAATCAGGGAGGCGTGACTGGCCGACTAGCGCTTCTTTGAGGAAGGCGTTGTGGTCGTAGTCGAAGCTCACGAATACCCGTGAGGCCATCAGCATTCCATCCTTAAGGAGGGTTCCAGTGGTTGAACATTGCGCACGGGCGTGGGGCGCTATTCGAGGGCGTGAACTTGAGATCCTAGCGCGACACTAGGCGTAAATATAGCCAGCGCACTCCCATGGACTGGTATGCGACGACGACTTCGCGTCAGTGCGGTTTGGGCCGGTTCGACCCAAGAACCTTGCCGAATCTTCCTTACCTAGATGAAGGCGGGGCCTAGGCGAGGCACGGACTGGCCCGGTCGGCGATCTGACGGCTAATGCGCCGGCATCGGCTGGCATTTCGGCCAGCTGTACTGAAGGGGGCTGCGATTCGTATCGGTCTCCTCCTTCGTACCAGATATCTTGGCGGCCTGTGGCGGAAGTAGGCGCGAACCTCCGTGTGCCATGGCACTGAGTCGCCCTGGCGGCCTGAGCCTGACTGTCCGGTGTTGCTTAACGCTGAGGGCGACAAGCGAAGGCTTGTCGTGCTCGTTCGATGCAGCGTTGAGGACATGGCGACGTTGATTACGCAATGCCGCGCCATCGGTTCAGCGCCATCCCTGGCTCCCTGCAGGTCGGGATTGGTTGGCGCATCACGGCGACGATCAATCCTGCTGGGGCTTGGGATGCCCACTTTCTACGCTGTCCGTTCGACACCATGAGAGCTTGTCATCACCGCCGGGTTGCCTACAATCACCCGAACAGATCTCCATTGGACTCCTGAGGGTTCTGGCGGTGCCGCCGACAGTCCCACCACCCACGACGCGACGACGTCACCGAGGTTGTAGATCGCCGAGGGTGGCCGCACGCCGCGGCGGCGGTAGACGTCGGCCACTTACCTTGATAGCCCATCGCCCGAGCACAAGTTGTTCGCGGTACTGGTATGGAAGTCCTCCGGACGGTGCTCAGGCTCGTGTCGATGAGATCATGAACGATGGCGGCGATCCCAACAGCATCGAGGTCTGTTGGGCAGCCTCGCGCGATACGGGCTTCGCGCTAGCGTCAGTTCTCTCATGGCGATCGCCGTGTGCGTGTCACGAGTGTTGGTCCTTGGACACAGAAGTGCGGCATCTATGCCCATGTTGGGTGTTCATGTGGCACTTGATAGCCATCAGGCTGATCAGCCGTACAAGTCAGCAACATAGTAAGGGCTCCCATCCAGGGACCCTTACTATGTTGCTTCTGCGGATGCCTTACGCAGGCGATATACGGTTGGCTGCGGATGCGGTTCCACAGGTTGTCGTAGCGGCGTCTGCCGACGGCGCGGCCGTTGCGGTAGCGCAGGATCTGGCTGTCGGGGGTGCCGTCGCCGCGTTGGCTGAAGTGATCGGCGAGTACCTGGCTGCGCTCCTGGGCTTCTCCCGCGGCCGCGTCCCGCAGGCCCGCAGGTCCCTGCCGTACGAGGCCCGGTTCGCCGCCGCCGTCGAGGGCGAGTCGCAGGCACGGCCGGAACACGAGTTGCGGCTGAAGAGGCAGGGCGCCTTCGACCAGGCGCGCACCCGGCTCTTCGACCTGCTCGCCGACCTGTAATCCACGAGCAATTCACCGTCAAACCGGCACGATTGACCCACCAGGTGCGATCCCATGGGTGGCGGGGTCACACGGCGCCCAGCTCCCGTCACCCGTTGGCGCCCGGCACGACGACACCCACGGGCGCCCCGGGCCGGCATTCCCGGGCCCGCACTCAGATGTCTGCGCTGGGAGCGACCCGGCTCGCTGATGCCACGCTGTGGTTGCATCGCGCCCTTCAACTACGGGACGTAGTCGGCGGAGGCTTCCTCAGTCGGGAACACGCAACACTTGAATAGGCGGTCTCACCAGTACCAAGCGTCGGCCAGCACAGAAGCACCCCCGTCCTGCTCCTTCATCGGAGCGGGGCGGGGGCCTTCGTCGTATCCGGGCCCCTTACCACTCCCATCGGGCATGAGTCAGGCCCTCAACGCTGTACTCGGCGCCGTCTGGCGCGCCAGTCGCGCGGACGTAGTTGATCCATCCCTTCCGGCAAGCCGCGGGCGTCAGCTCGCTCTCAACGAAGGCCGGCGCGAGCAGGCCGCCGCCGAAGACAATGTCCTGCGACAGCTCTTCGCCGCCGCCGTACGACAGCGCCCATGGCCGGGTGGAGGCATTGAACGGCTCGTCGCCCCCGTTGCACGTGCGCACCTGGATCCCGTAGTTCTCGCCGTCCGCCTTGTGTGCCAGTACGGTTACGGACACCTTCACCCCATCCGGGTCGACGAACCGGTGTACCTGCCCCACCTCGAGTGCGGCTCGGATCGGAGCGCTGGAAGGTGGCGTCGACGCCGACCGCGGCGCTTCGCTCGGGGGAGGTTGCGCCTGGGACTCGTCGGATCCGCCCCTGGCTGCGACGGCCGTTACCCCGGCGGCGCCGGCGAGGACTACGCCAGCGGCGACCAGGCCGATGGTGCGTGCCGAGGTGCGTTGTTGCGGGAGGGTCACTGCGGGCTCCTGGGTAGGCATCGTCTCCCCCAGGGTCATACCGCAGAGCAAGGCCGCGCAGGGCGTCCGGTGGCCGATCGTCGCTCGCCTATGGCCGATCGGGCGATCTCAAGCCACGCCGCCCAGCACAGAAGCCTCCAGCGCGGGGATGCCGCATCGCCGGTGAACAACGGGCGGTCACCGCCGACGGTCAGCAAGGTGATGACCGACGAGTTGTTGCGCGGGCTGGTCTCGCCGTCATCGGTCAGCGTCTCGGCCGACAGGAACGGCATCGCGCGCTCGATCAAAGCCCAGCGGGCGTCGGGCAGGTCGGACGGGTACGCGCGTGGTCTGGATGGGTTCTCCTTGATTGAGCCGGCGGGAGACATGCACACCGAAGACGAGATCTACGCCAGCTTCCTCTGGGCGATCGATTTCGTCGACCGCGGGCTTCGCGAGCTATCTGGCGTCACGCCTAGCGCTTGAATTCCGTCCAGCATTCTTGCCAAGCTGGGTCTGCGCGACCGCGTGCAGGCGGTCGTCTACGCCTACCGCCAAGGCCTATGCACCTAGACGATTGATTCCTTGATTCTTTAGTGGTCGTAAGCGATCAGCGAGTCGCTGCCCCACCTCCACGGGCTCGCCGTCGGGGGTGGTCGTCCGCAACCTCGGCGATCAGTGTTTCCAGGCCAGTTCTGTAGGTCATCCGCAGGCCGATACGGCTGTAAAGCTCGACCCATCGAAGTGCAGTGGTGACTCGAACCCTGCGGACGGTACCGGCACGGCCGGTGAGTTTGAGCTCGGTGACCTCACCGCTCGCTGTGCTGTCTCCCCCGCCACGATGCGGTATCCAATCGGGACCCTGAGCCACCCTGCCGACCGCATCCGCGCGCATCGCCGCCGGCGCGGCTCCCGGCGGCGCCTCTACCCTGATGAGCAGTGGTTCACCGTCACCGTTCGCCGCTCTGCCGGCGGCAGAGCGCTTCCGATCTCACGCCACGCAGAACTCGTTGCCGGACGGGTCCTGCAGAACGATCCAGTGGTGGCCGTGCTCGTCATGCTCGGATTGGAACGCGGCGCCGAGGCCGACCAGACGCTTGACCTCGGCCTCCCGGTCATCGGCGGTCAGGTCCAGGTGGCCGCGGTTCTTGACGGCCTTGTCCTCGTCGACCTTGAGGAACATCAACGTCAAGCCGTGCTCGTCGGCGCCGATGGTGGCGAAGTGCTCGTTGGCTCCAGGATCGACCGGGCGGCGCAGGGCCTGCGCCCAGAAGCCGGCCAGCGCGGCGGCGTCGGAGCAGTCGAACGTGACGTGGGCGAGAGTGAGCATCAGTTCTCCAGGGTGTGCACGGGCCAGCAGATCTCGGTGCGGAAGTGTTCCTCGGGGATGCCGTCGCCCGGTCCGGTCAGATACCGCTCGCGGACCTGCCCGGCGATGGTGAGGCCGGTCCCGGCCAGCCAGGCGCCGAGCGCCCGATAAACGGCCGACATGCTCCGGTACGGCCCGACGAACTCGGCGACCGCGAACCGCCCGCCCGGCAGCACAGTGTCGCCCTGCTCGGCGGGCACGTAGGCGGTGACCGGGGCGGCTTCGTCGTGGTACTCCACCGGGAACAGCGCGCCCCAGGGCCCGGAAGCGACGGCGTCGGCGTCGGCGTCGGCGTCGAGCAGCGTGTACGCCTCCCCGAGGAACTCGGCGAACTGTTCCTCGCGCACCTCCCGGGTGATGGTGAACGCGATGATCGGCGGTAGGGTCCGCTCGGTCACCTCGGCCGGTGTCACCGCCCCCGGGTCGGCAAGCAGTTCGTCGGTGGCCCGCAGGACCTGTTCCAGGTGCGCCTGGTGATCCAGCACCCGTTGACGCTGCTCGGCCAGCACCCGGCGCGTCACTGCCGGATCCCTGGCGGCGAGGACGGCTCGGATGCCGGCGAGTGGCACGTCCAGCGCCCGCAGTTCCCGGATCACCGCCGCATCACCGAGCTGCCCGACCCGATACCCGCGATACCCGGTCCGCTGGTCCACCGCAGCCGGCTCCAGCAACCCGGACTCGTGGTAAGCCCGCAACGTATTCGCGGAGATCAGCGTCGCGCGCGAGAACGCCCCGATCGGCAGAAGATCTTCCACTGCCCCAGTCTCAACCTTCACCCAGGGCGAAGGTCAACCACACTATCGAGTCGATCCGCGACGCGACCAGTTCGGCCGCTTGCTCACCGTTCAGCCGGGGTAACCACGGTGCCGTGACTATGGACCGTTTCCGCCCAGCAGAGGACAACAACCGGCCGAGTGCCGGCCTCGATGCCGGTTTGGACCGGCTGGAGGACCGGGTCGAGCAGGGCCTCGACCACATCAGCGCCATGATCAAGCCCCGGCTGCGGGGCTGGTTGCATGCCGGCACCTTCCCCGTCGCGGTCGCCGTCGGAGCGCTGTTGACCGCGCTCTCCCCGGACGCCCCCTCGAAGCTGGCGCTGGGGCTCTTCACGCTGTCGGCGGCGCTGCTGTTCGGTATCAGCGCGCTGTATCACCGCGGTAACTGGGCCGGGCGCGCCGAGAAGGTGCTGCGGCGCTTCGACCACGCCAACATCTTTCTCATCATCGCCGGCACGTACACGCCGTTCTGCGTGTTGCTGCTGCCACCGGGCCATGCCCGTACCCTGCTGTGGATCGTCTGGGGCGGCGCACTCGCCGGCGTCGCCTTCCGGGTGCTGTGGGTCGGCGCCCCGCGCTGGCTGTACGTGCCGGTGTACATCGCCCTGGGATGGGTGGCCGTGATCTACCTACCAACGTTCTGGCAGGCCGGCGGCGCACCGGTCATCACGTTCCTCGTCCTCGGCTGCGTGCTCTACACCCTCGGCGCTGTCGTGTACGGCTTCAAACGGCCCAACCCGAGCCCGCGCTGGTTCGGGTTCCACGAGGTCTTCCACGCACTGACCATCGCAGCCTTCGCCGCCCACTGCATCGGCATCTCCCTCGCGCTGCGCACCGCCACCGCATAGACACCGAACTCGCCCACTTATCGAAACGGCAGGCTGGGAGCCCGATGGCCGTCCGGCCGCAGGCTCCCAGCGATCAGCGATCAGCGCGTCCGGCACGGTCAGGACCGCGGTGCCGACGCGCCCGCCCGCGTAGAAGCCGACCTCGGGCCGCACCGACGCGCGGACGGGTCAGCTGGCGGGTAGGCCGGACTCCCCCGTCACCGTGCCGGCAGGCGGGATGACGGCGGTCGCCGGATCCTGGCCGCCGGTGTCCAACCGGAACGGCGGGTAGGCGTCGGTCATCAGCGCGGTGTACGCGGCGACCCGCAGCACCCACCGGTTCAGGCCCAGAATGAAGTCGTACCGGCCACGCGGGTACTGGCCGGTGACGGCCAGGGCGAGCGCGGCGACCAGTACCAGCAGCCCGATCAGGCCGCCACCGGTCCAGCTGTAGTTGTCGGTGTCGGAGTTGACCGCGAACCAGGCGCCGCCACCACGGACACCACGCAGAAGGCAATCCACAGGGCGATCAGGACGATGAAGTGCGGAACAGCGAGAACCCACTTCACCAGCCACAGCCAGCGAGACAGGTGGGAGTCCAGGCGCGCGTCCACGCGTACCGGATAGGCGGTCGTTACGGTCATGATCGTTGGACCTCCAACGGATCGGTCGGCGCCCTGATCCCCCGGGCATCCAAGCGCCCGGCCGGACCAAACGACTGATGTGCCGGCTCCGTCCGGAGTCCGTGTGGCGAGGGCTGACGCCCACGACCCGCCGCACCTCGCCGTCGAGACGACATACGGGTTCAGGGGTTCTTGCCACCGCTCGGCCCCAGACCCGGCGGGTGCCGGGTCTGAACCACCGAGGTCTGGGGCAGCGCGCCCGATGGGCGCCGGCCGTCAAGTCAGCTGACGAACCGATCCGTCCTTGACGCTACGCGCTATCCGATCGGGTGGTCCGCCGGCGCACTGTCGGCTATTCCCGGATTTCGCGTAACCGCGCGATCTGACTGGTCGGCATCAGGGATGCCGCAACAGGCGGGCAGGCGTACGGTCAGCATGTCGCCGCGACAGCCGGCTTCGTGACCGTTTTCCGCGTCATCCCGCTCGAGCAGCGGACGAGGTAGCAGGTCGACGAGCCTGCCGCGGCTGGCTACCGTCAGCCGCGACGCGCCGGATGCCGGCTTTCCCCATCCATCGGCGGCTCACCGACCGGATCAGCTTCGTCGGGCGCCGTTGAAGGCCCCGTGGGACTGCCGGAACGGAAGGTGCGGGGGTCGAACGCTCCGCCCGGATGCTGCTGGACGAATTCGCCCTGGGCGTCGCTGATCAGGCCCCGGGCCCGGTCGGGGTCATTCTGTGGGTACCGGTCTTGTGCGTCGTTCATTCCTGGGGATGTACCCGTCGGACGGCTGGCCTACCGCCCCGGTCCCGACTCCCTGTCGATTTCGCCGGGTAGCGGTCCGGAAGGGCCCCGGAATGGGTGGCGCTGTTGCGGCACCACCCATCCCGGGGAGTCCGGCTATCCGGTCGGGCCGTCCAAGCCGTGGACTGCCGGCACCTGCAGCTTCCGGTCGTCGCCGGACCCGCTCAGGATCACCTTGCGCAGGGAGGTGTTGTTGGCCGTGCTGAGTTCTGCCAGCCGATCCGACGGGTTGGCCTTGACCTCGATGTAGTAGGTGCCGTTCGGGAGGTCGGTGACGTCGAACGACTGGCCGGGCAGGAACTGGGTGTAGGTGTCGCCGTTGCCGATGTCGAGCACCTCACGGATGGCGACGGCGGCGTTGGCGCCGCAGGAGCTGGCGAGATCCGTGTTGGTCGGCCGCACCTTGGCGTTCGGAATCGTGTAGTCGACGGCGTCGGTGTTGACCAGGCAGAACGCCTCCTTGCCGCTGCGCACCGCCTCTTGCTGATCCGCCGCGAGCAGGCTGTACTGGGCGAAGTCGGTGAAGTGCCAGTGCAGGTGGCCCTCCCGCTTGTCCCACTCCATGGTGCCCGCGTTGATCGAACCGACCTGCTTGCCCTTGGCGTCGTAGAAGTACTGGTAGGCGTCCATCAGGTCGGTGCCGACGCGGCGGAAGCCGTCGACCACCAGCGGCGAGGTGCCGGCGTTCCACACGGTGGCCCCGAAGACGATGTACTTGCGGCCCGGGACGTCTCCCAGGTCCGCGCCGTCGGCCAGGCTGATGCTCCAAGCCGGCAACGAGCGCAGGTCGGGGCGGGGCCCCTTGGGCAGGGCCGCCCGGCTGCGCATTGTGTCCGGCCGGCGCGCCGCGGGCCGCAGATCGGGTGAGTAGGCCGAAACCTGCAGGGTGGCATCGCCCTCGGTGTGGTGGTCGTGGCCGAAGCCTGCGGCCGCGGCGGGCTGGGCGGCCTTGACCTTCGCCTCGGCGCGGACGCGGTCCGCCGCGGAGAGCTCGCCCTCGAACATGCTCTCGATCGTGATCGTGAGGTTCGTCCCGGCGCCTGCGATCTTGAAGTAGTCGCGGTATCTCTGGTTGATGTCGACGCTGGCCTGATAGGTGCCGTCGGGCAGCCCTTCCAGCTCGTTCGGTGCGATGGCGGCTGTCCATCCGCTCTGGATGCCCCAGACGTTGCCGATCTGGAAGGGGTTGCTGTTGAAGCAGTCCGTCGGATACGGAGTGGTGTCCGGCGCGTCCGGCCGGGCCCGGCTGGACTCATAGGTGTTGGGGCAGAAGTCCTGGCTGCCGGAGACCACGGCCGTGCCGTTCGCGTCCGTCATGGTGAGCTCGGTGAAGTCCTGGAGTCCGCCGAAGTCGGTCACCATTCCCGCGGGCAGGGGAACCTTGGTCTTCTTGCCGTTCTTGGTCGTCACCTGCTGGGCGACGATCGGGTCGGCGTACGACTTGCGCTTCACCTCGATCTCGAACGGATCCTTACCGGCCATGAGGAACACGCCGATGCTCGGGTCCAGGAAGAAGGAGCCGAATTCGTACACGTACCTGGTGAGGGTGATGTTGGTCGCCGTCGTGACCAGACTGAGTGGTGGCGGCGGCGTGGTGTCGGCGTTGGCGACCGCTGAGCCGGTGGCGACAACGGCAGCGCCCAGGGTGAGCGCGACGAACGGGCGCCATCGGCGCCTGGTGCGGGTAGTGACTGTCATGCGAATCCTCCCCGATCGGTAGAACCGAGTCGTCGGGTCGACAGCAGCGTCAAGCGGCCGCGACCGGTCAGGTCGCAACGAGTCGTCGGACCTGTCGCATCACGATCACGATCAGGTTCCCTGGGCCGCCGAGCACCGGCCCACCGGTGAGGTCATGCGGTTGTGGCATCGCGATTCCCCCGTAGTCCTCGTCGCGTCACAGCCATTGGATCCTGTCGATGTCCACTGTGTCCACCCCGCTGCGATCGCGGCACCTGCGCTGGACCGCCCCGTACCGTCGCCGCGTTGTGTTCAGCCCGCATCGCCGGCGGCGTCGCCCCTCAAGCAGGCGCCTCCCGCCGGAAGCTGGTGAACGTTCGGGATCTTGCCTGCGGTGAGCGCGTCGACGCCCAGTAGACGTTGCCGTGAGTGGTGGCGATCCAGTGCCCGAGCCTGTGCGGCCACATGGCCTCCTGAAACGCGATCACCGGTCGGGACCGGCGGCCGCCCGGGCTTCGAGCGCCCGCACCACCGCGGCCATGTCCTCGCCGCCGTGACCGGCCCGCTCCGTCTCCGCGAAGAGCTCCCGGCAGACCGTCAGCAGGGGTGATGCGCTACCGGCCCGTTCGGCGGCCTCGACGATCAGCCGGTTGTTGTAGAACACGTCCCGGACCGCCGCCTGCACCACGAAATCACGGTCGCGCAACTTGCGCCCCTTGATCCCGGACACGGCGCTGGCCATCGGCCCGGCCTCCAGGGCGGCGAGCAGCGTCCCCTGGTCGAGGCCGTGCCGGTCGGCGAAGTGGAACGCCTCGGCCAGCCCGGTCACCATGCTGATCAGGAACGTGTTGACGGCCAGCTTCATCAGCAGCGCCCCCGGTACCGCGCCGCACCGCACGATCTCCTTGCACATCGGCCGCAGCAGCGCCTCGATCCCCGGGTCGCCGCTGGCGATCATCACCACCAGGTCGCCGGTCTCCGCCGGGCCGCGCGACCCGGAGACCGGAGCTTCGACGTACGCCCCACCGGCGGCCGTCACCTCGGCGGCGAGCCCCGCCGAGTACGCCGGCGCGGTCGTGCCCATGTGCACCAGCGTCCGGCCGGCCACCAGCCGGGCGAAGGCGTCCGTTCCGCGCTGCAGCACGCCGTCCATGACGGTGTCGTCGGCCAGCATCAGGATGACGGTCTCGGCTTCGGCGAAGACCTCGGCGGGGTCGGCGGCCACCAGCGCCCCGGCCGCGCGCAGCGGCTCAGCCCGCTCCGGGGTGCGGTTCCAGACGATCAGCCCGGCGCCGGCGCGGGCGAGATTGAGCGCCATCGGCTGGCCCATCACACCGAGCCCGATAAATCCCACGGTCACGCCTCGACGTTACGACCGGGCCACGCCCAGGCAAGCAGCCAATTCCGGACTCCTGGCCTGTTACGGCGGGAACACCCGCCTGGCGGACCTGCACGTGTCGACCGCGGCTCCGCTGACCACGCAACCGCGCAGCGTCGCCCTGAACCGGTCGCGGCGCAACGACCGCATCGCCGCTCTGATGGCCTTGAAGGCGACGGCGTCGAGCTGATCTTCGGTCATCCGCTGCGGCGGTCCGTCCTCCTGCCGGAAGCGGCAGGAGGGGTTTGCCGTCAGTCCGCTGACGGCTCCGGCTCGGGCACCGCGACGGTGGAGATGCCGGCGATCATCGCGGTGAACATCCAGGACAGGCGCTGGGCTCCGGTGCCGGAGAACAGCTCGTGCCGGGCGCGGGCGATGTTGGGGCAGTCGCCGTCGGCGGCCTCGTTCAAGGCTTCGACGAACGCGTCCTGCTCCGCCTGCGCCTCGGTTGCCTCGCGGCGCACGCCGTGCTCCGCGGCGGTGGCGGTGCCGTGTTGCAGGAGCAGGTCGACACCCCACGCCGCCTGCGCCACCGGCACCCCGCCGGCGTGCAGCAGGCCGAGCAGCGTGTCGATCAGCCGCACGTAGCGCGGGCCCGAGGGGCGCAGCGCCAGGATCGACCGGGCCAGGCCGGGCTGGTCGAGGAGCACCTGCGTGTAGGCCGTGAGCAGCCCGATCAGCTCCTCGCGCCAGCGCACGCCTGCTGCATCCGGATCGGGCAGGGTGAGGTCGGCGAGCAGTTCGTCGAGGATCGCGCCGTGCAACTCGGCCATGTTCTGCACGTAGACGTAGAGCGACGCCGGGCCGGTGTCGAGTTCGGTGGCCAGCCGGCGCATCGTCACCCGATCCAAGCCCTCGTCCTTCATGATCTGCAATGCCACGGTGACGGCGCCCGCACGGCTCAGTGGCGGCTTGGCCGGGCGGTCACGACGGCTTACCGGGACACGACGAAGACTCATAACGCGATCGTACCGAACACGTTCGTCCGTACCAGCATGGGCGGGTCGTCCGCAGGGCCCGATCAGCGCTCGGTGGTGATGCCGTCCAGGACGACGCGGGTGCCGCGGCGCCAGACCGCACGGATGTTGAGTGTGTCGCCGATGGTGGTGGTCGGGTCGCCGTCGACGAGCATCAGGTCCGCGCGCAGGCCGGCGGCGACGCGGCCGCGGTCGTCGAGGCGGAACCGCCGGGCCGGGGTGCTGGTGGCCGCGCGCAGGGCCTGGACGGGGGTGAGCCCAGCCCGTACGAGATATTGCATCTCGTGGTGGACGCTCGCGCCGTGGGCCACACCGCCGAGGAAGGGCAGGGCCACCGATGCGTCGGTGCCGACCAGGATGTCGACACCGGCGTCGTGCAGGGACTTCACGGAGACGAGCACGTCGGTGAGGCTGCCCTGCGGGTAATGGCCGAAGCTCGAACGCAGGGTCGACATCCAGTCGTCGGGCAGCCGGGAGGCCACGCGGGGATCGGCGGCGAGCTCGCCGCCGGTGATGCCCATCATCGAGGCGTTGAGGACCACGCACGGTACGACGAACGCGCCCGAGCCGGCGACCAAGGCGATGATCTCGTCAGTAGGCGGCCGGTCCATGAACAGGTGCGCCAGTCCGCCGATGCCGGCCTCGATCGCCATCCGGGTGGCGTCGACGGTCAGCGCGTGAGCGACGGTGAGCATGTCGTGCCGCCTGGCCGCCGCGACGCCCGCGTCAAGGGTCGCCTGGTCCAGCATGGGCAGCCCGGGGTGCCCCTCGACGCTGCCGTCGTCGACCATGAACTTGATGTAGTCCGAGCCGGTCCCGACCAGCTGCGGGATGAACGCCACCGCCTGTTCCGGGGTGGTGGCGAACGGCATCACCGGCGGCGGGCCGGCCGGGCGCGCTCCCGGCGGCGGGGTCGCGCCGGGCGGCGGGCCGGGACGGAAATCCTTGGGGAACAGTTCGCTGGGGTGCCCGCCGGGCGGGGTGATCCCGAACCCGGAGGAGCGCACGTCGGCGACCATGTCGTTCTCGGTGATGTGAGCCCGGTTGTGCCGGGTATTGGTGCCCTGCATCTCCAGTTCGGTCGTCACCCCGAACTGGAGCGCCAGCGCCAGGTTCGCCGGGTTGGTGTGCACGTGCGCGTCGATCAGGCCGGGTAGCAGCGTCGCGCCCTTCGCGTCGACGATCGCCGCGTCGCCCGGCAGCTCACCGCCCACCGCGGTGATCCGGTCGCCGTCCAGCAGCACGGTCGTGGCATCGAGCACCTCGGCCCCGTCGAAGATTCGTGCGTTGATGATGGCAGTTGTCATGGTGATTCACCTTTCGTCATGCGTGAAATGACGCTGATCGCCGACGGCTGCTTGACGAACGCGTTCGTCAAGAACGTACAACAGCCGAAACAGGTCGCAACGAACGCGTTCGTCAACGCGGGGGTGCCGGTGCGGGAATGTCGGCGACCACCATGCCGGTGGTCAGCAGCGGCACTTGGGCCACGATGTCGCCCTGCGGCGAGATGACGCTGGTCGGGCCGTACGCGATCCGGTCGTTGCGGGTTCCGGTGACGTCGGAGGACACCAGCCACATGCCGGTTTCGCGGGCTCGTTCGGCGCGAATGCTGTGATGCAGGTCCTTGAACCGGGTCGCGACCGGCCGCCGCATCATGTTCTGCGCCGCGACCAGTAGCAGCGTCGCTCCCTGCGCCGCGACCCGAGCCGCCGGTTCGGAGAACTGAGTGTCCGAGCAGATGTTGATGCCGTAGCGCACGCCGTGCAGCACGAAGGTCGGGTAGTCCTCGCCCGGGGTGAAGACCGTCTCGCCGGGCATGAGCCGGGTCTTGCGGTAGCTGCCGACGAGCCGGCCGTGGTCGGTGACGACGGCGGTGTTGAAGTAGTGGCCGTTGTCGGCCTCGATGACACCGAAGACCAGGGTCGGTTCGACCGGCGCGAGACGGCGCAACACCGCGGCGAACTCCGGAGAGCGCAGCCTGAGTGCGTACCGGTGAATGTGCTCTTCGTCGGTGAGGTAGCCCTGAAGGAAGCATTCCGGGAAAAGCAGCAGGTTCGTACCGTATCCGGCGCCTTGAGCTGCTGACTGCTGGATGCAGTCGAGCGCCGCGTCGGGATTACCAAGAATCTCCGGCGTCTGGCAGGCGCCCACGCGGAGCACGTCGACAGGGGCGGTCATGCCGGAAGGGGCAACCACGCCGACGCCGGGCCCGGGCGCCTCACTGTTCGTCCGCCGGACGCACCGAGGCAGCGGCGGGCGGTGCGGCCTGGTATCCGGAGGCCTGCAAGGTGAACAGCGACTCGTACACGCCTCCGGCTCTCATCAGGTGCTGGTGGGTGCCGGCCTCGATGAGCCTGCCGTGCTCGAGGACCAGGATCTGGTCGGCATGGGTGATGTTGGCGAGCCGGTGGGTGATCAGGATCGTGGTTTTCTTGCCCTGCCGGTCCCGCAAGGCCTGGAACAGGGCGTGCTCGGCGCGCGGGTCGAGCGCGGAGGACGGCTCGTCCATGATGAGCAGGTCACCGTCGGCGAGGAACGCGCGGGCGGCGGCTACTCGTTGCCACTGACCGCCGGACAGGTCCGAGCCGTTCTTGAACGTCTTGTCGAGCAGCGTGTCGTAGCCGGCCGGCAGCTCCAGGATCATGTCGTGTGCGGCAGCCCGGCGCGCCGCCGCTTCGATCCGGGCCGGATCGGCCTCGGCGTCGATGTCGCCCATCGCGATGTTCGTCGACGCGCTGAACGGCCAATGATGATGGTCCTGCATGGCGACCGCGATCCGGCGGCGCAGCTCGTCGATGTCGTAGTCGGCGTAGGGCCGCCCGTTCCAAAGCAGGGTGCCGCCGGTCGGGGCGCGGAGCCCGGCGATCATCGCGGCCAGGGTCGACTTGCCGGAGCCGTTCTCCCCGACCAGGGCGATCGTCTCCCCCGGCCGGATCGTCACCGTGACCTGATCCACTGCCGGCCGGTCCCGGTCGGGGTACTGCAGGCTCACGCCTCGCACGGTCAGTTCGGCCAGCTCCTGCGTACCGAGCCGGCCGGCCGCAGCGCCGTCACCGGCCGCCGGGGTGGGCAGGTACTCGGCCGCGGTGGACCGGAATCGCACGTACTCGTTGAAGAACTGACCGCTGGTGTAGACGCGATCCACCTGGAAGGTCACCGTGGACAGGGAGCTGCGGGCGGCCTGCACCGCGATGATGCACGTCGTCGCGGCGGCGAGCGGAATCCTGCCGTTGAGCAGCAGCACACCGAGCAGCACGTACACGCCCGCCAAGGCGATACCACCGACGGCGGCGCCGATGCTCGTGGTCGTGGTAACCCGCCGCGCCACCCGGAGCTCCTCGGCGATCTGCGCGCCCATCACCTTGTCGTACAGCCCCAGCAGGAACGGCCGCAGACCGTAGGAGCGCAGTTCGGCCGCCGAGTCACGCTCGGCCATCAGCCGCTGCAACACCCACTGCCAGCGCCGCCGGGTCGAACTGGCCAGCTAACTCCCGAACTTGACGTGCCCGGCGCGCAGCGCCGCGTACCCGGTCGGCACGGTCGCCACCAGCAACGCCACCAGCAGCAACGGATGAATGGTCACCACGGCCACGACGACGGCCAGTAGGCTGACCAGCCCCGCGAACAGGTTCATCACGGTCTGCACCAGCTCGATCGCGGCCTCCGTGCCCCGGGTGGCGCGCTCCATGCCCTCGGCGAACTGGTCGTCGTCGAAGGCCCTGAGCTCGACCGCGGTGGTGTCGGCGAACAGCTCCTTCTCCACGTCGAGCAACACCCGCGGGGTCAGCCCGTTGAGCGCGTAGCCGACCACCATGCCGAGAGCGCCTCGGATCGCGGTGACCACGGCAAGCCATGCCAGGGCGGGCAGCGCGGCCCGTACCCGATCCGGGGTCGGCCCGGCAGCGAACAACTCGATCAAGATTCGCTGGGTCGCCAGCAGACCGAAGGCCGCCATCGAGCCGGCGCCCACCGTCGCGACCGCCACCAGCAGCGTGCGCACCCGGTCCGCGCGCCACGCCACCCGCACCGCCTTGCTGATCAAACCCGGGAGTTCGGCGAAGACCCCCAGCACACCGGCATCCGCCCGGGCCCGCAGACCGGTCTCCCACCAGGTGCGCCGGAACTCCGGGAGGACAGCCTCCGCGGCGCTCCCGGAACTCGGTGATGAGGGAGGAGGAAGTTGTGGAGTCACCCTCATATCGGTACCCGCCTCCGCCGCCGGTGAGCTGTCCCGGACACGACGGAGTACGCCTGACCGGGGCAACCCGGGTCAGTCGCTGTCGGAGCCGCCCGAGTCAGCGCCACCGCTGTCCGCGAACTCGGCCCCGTCGGTCTCCTCCGGCGGTCCGGCCACCCGGCGGCGCTGCGCCCGTGCCTTCTCCTCGAAGGGAACCGAGACCATCAAGCTCGCCATGCAGGCCAGGGTGAGGGCCACCGCCGAGAAGAACACGGCGACCCACGGAGGATTGTCGGGGTTCCCGTCGAAGGCGGCGAACAGCATGAAGGCCGGGGGCACTCCGATGATCCACGTACCGCAGACCACGGGCAGCGCGATGGCCTGATGGAACTCCGCGTAGCTGGAGCCGGGCCCGGGCCACACCACCGCGATCAAGGCGATCGCCTGACAGAGCAGGCAGGACAGCAGCACGACGCCGTAGTCGGCGATCGAGGACGGACGCGACCAGAAGTGCACCACCGCGACGACCGCGATGATCAGGGTGCCCAGATTGCCTGCCAGCACGAGGATCGCACGGGACCACAGGAGGTCGCGTACGGCTTCCCAGAACGAGGGATCGGTGATCCATCGCAGGCGGCGGTGGTACCGGATGTTGTCGAACATGTGCCCCCCGCATGTCGATAGGGCCTGGCCCTCCATTGTGTCCGAACCGAGCAACACCGGGCGGCAGCGCTATGGGCGGGCGGCGGCCCGCTGGCGTGCCGATTCGTACAGCACCACCGCTGCGGCGGTTGCCGCGTTCAGGGAGCTGGCGGACCCGGACATGGGGATGCGGACGAGCCGGTCGCATGCCTCGTGCAGCGAGCCGGTGCTGGCCCGGAGCGCTTTCGGGTCGTACACATCGGCGGCGTGACCGGTGATGATGACGCCGGAGGCACCGAAGGCGTCCCCCACTGCTGGAACCGCGCATTGCGGCCACTCACTCGCAGAACCACTGCCGTCACCGACCCCCTCCGAGTCCCATCGGCCTAAGTAATCAGTCCGAACCGTTCGACGACTCCCGGCAGCCACTCCGGCTCGCCGAACTGCAGGCCGTAGCGTTCCGCGAGATCGCCGCCCTGTCCGATCGCCGCCGGTCCGGCCGCGATCAGCTCCGCCACCTCACGGAAGAAGTGCTCGAATCCCGCCGGACTGATGATTTCGATCATCCGGGCGGGGACCGCGCCGGCATTCCACATCGCGTGCAGCTCGCCGCGCGGCTTGGCGATGTAGCCGCCCGGACCGAGCACCACCTCTCGGTCCCCCGACCGGAACCCGATCTCGCCCTCGGTGACGATCGAGTACTCGTCCTCCCGGGTGTGCAGGTGCGGCGCCACCAGGGCACCGACCGGGAACGGATGCTCGACGACGGCGAAGGCGCCGCCGGTGTCCGCACCCCACAGTTTGAAGTGCACGCCGATGTCGCCGAGGTCACCGACCCGCCCGCCGCCCGGCTGCACCACGGTCGACCGCGGCGGCTCCGATGTCGTCATGCGACGTGCTTACCGCAACCGGGGAGCCGCCGGCCAGCGAATTCCGCGCAGTTCTACGGCGGCTACCGGCTGAGGTCGCAGAAGCACATGGCTGCGGCTGCCGGGTACCTCCTCGCAGCGATCGGTTACATCTGCGGCATCGGCTCGTTCGCCATCGACAGCGGCCCGTACAACGTCGTTGTCGGAATGTACGTGCTGGTCTGGGCGCTCGGGATCGGACATGTCCTGATCCTTCAGCGGCAGGTGACAAAGCACGCCGAGACCGCGCCGCCGCCGGTGCCTTCGGCCGCACCGGGTAACGCCATGGCGCTGGCTCAGGCGGCCGCGCGTGCGCAACGCCGCCGGGAGGCTCAGGAACTCGTCCTGCAGAATCCGGTCGCCGCGCTCGAGCTGAAGGTCGGCCGGCCCGACATTGCGCACCGGCAGTACGACGACGGCGGCCTGGTCGACGTGAACCACGTCCCCGCCGAGTGGCTGGTGCGGGGCCTCGAGATCACGCCGGAGCAGGCCGCGCAGATCGTGGCCGTCAGGGAGCAGCGCGCCGGTTTCCTGGTGCCCGACGAGGTCCTGGTCCACTGTCCGCTGATCCTCCCCGCCCGGTTCGAGCTGATCCGTGACAGGGTCGCGGTCCTGCCCTTCTGAGCTGGTCGGCGCCTGGCGTCCACGCTTCGGGGCTCGGACGACGGACGCTGAGACTCAGTGACCGGGACCGAGCAGCATCCCGGTTCGTCCGGACTCGTGGGCGCCGCCCCTCTTCTCCAACCCGTCGCCGACTTCTCAACCCCGTCGCCTGCGGCGCACCACGGCGGCCAGGCCACCGGCACACAGAGCCAGCAGAACAATCGCGAGGCCCAAACCCGCAGCCGTACGGTGGAAGCCGTCACGTGCCGACCTGGGCGCCCGGCACTGGTCCGGCGGATCGTCGTGGGTGAGAGCGCACGCCATGAGCGATGCCCCGGCTGCTCCGTACTCGTCTGCGAGGGCGCGCCTGAAGTCCTGCCATTGATGGCGCGTCTCGACGATCGCACCCGCCACGGCCGCCGCGAAGTTGCGTCCTACCTGGCCGCGCGGTGTGGCCGCGCCCGTAGCCACCCCGCTCCGGGGGTCGACGAGCCCGTTGTCCTTGTTCAGCGCCGCGTGGGTGATACGGCGTTCACACGATCCGGTCCCGGGCACCCGGTCGGAGAGCACGAAACAGCCGGTGGTCAGGCCGGGCGGCTTGGCCGGCGCTGCGGTGCCTCGCAGGTCGAGGACCGGGCTCGGCCCCGGCAGACCCAGATGGTCCACCGACCGCGGGTCGAAGCAGTCACCGTCCGCTGTCCGCGCGGCGTAGCAGGCCACCGCGGCACGGGTGATCTGCTCGTGTTCCCGGTGCTGGCCGGCACCGTCGATGGTCACGAATCCGGCGGCAGGGCCGCCCTCGTGGGTGATCCCGTCGTCTCCGTCAGTGACCGGGACCGAGGAGCATCCTGGTTCGTTCGGATTCGTGGGCGCCGCCCTTCTTCGCCAGCGTGGCGCAGGCCTCCTCGATGTCGCGAGCGAGGGTGTCGACGTGTTCGCGGCTCATCGTCTCCTTCACCAGGGCGCGCATGATCGTGACGTGCTGGGCGTTCGGTGGGAGGGTGTAGGCGGGCACCATCCAGCCGCGCTCCGCGGACAGTTGCCAGGCGATGTCGAATTCGTCGTACCCGTTGTCGGCGGCCAGCCGGAACGCCACCAGGGGAAGCTGTTCATCGTCCGGGCCGATCAGTTCGAATCTGCCCATCGCCGCCAGTTTCTCGCTCAGGACGCGGGCGTTGGCCTGCATGTTCTTCATGATGTACGCGTAACCGGCGCGACCGTAGCGGACCAGGTTGTAGTACTGCGCGAGCACCATGGCGGAACCGGTGGAGAAGTTCAGGGTGAATGTCGAATCCGTCTTGCCGAGGTAGTTCTCCTGGAAGACGAGTTCGTCCGCCAGATCGGCCGTCTCGCGGAAGATCAGCCAGCCGATGCCGGGGTAGACGAGGCCGAACTTGTGACCGGACACGTTTATCGAGCGGACCTGTTCGAGACGGAAGTCCCACGCGGAGTCGGGATACAGGAAGGGCCACACGAAACCGCCACTCGCGGCGTCCACGTGCAGCGGTACGTCCAGGCCGCGTTCGCTCTTGATGCGGAGCAGCAAGGCGTTGATGCCGGCGATGTCGTCCTTGTGCCCGGTGAACGTCGTCCCCAGCACCGCGGCGACCCCGATGGTGTTCTCGTCGATGTGCGGTTCGACGTCCTCCGGGCCGATCGTGTACTTGCCCGGCCGCAGCGGCACGATGCGGGGCTCGACGTCGAAGTAGCGGCAGAACTTCTCCCACACCACGTGGACGTCACCGCCGAACACGAGGTTCGGCGTCGCCGCCGGCGAGCCGCCCCGGCGCTTGCGCCAATTCCATTTCAGGGACAGACCGCCCAGCATGATGGCTTCGGACGAGCCTTGGGTACGCGCACCCGTCGTCCGGCCCGGCGCATGGAAGAGATCGGCCAGCATGCGGATGCACCGCTGCTCGATCTCGGCGGTGCGCGGGTACTCCGCGTGGTCGATGAAGTTGCGGTGCAGGTTGCCGGCGATGATGCGTTGCGCCTCCGGCTCCATCCAGGTCGTGACGAAGGTGGCCAGGTTGCGGGCCGGGTCGCCTTCGAGGGCGAGGTCTTCGGAGACGAGACGGAAGGCGTCCTGGGCGGTCATCCCGTCCGCCGGGAACTCACGGGTCGGCACCTCGTGGGTGGCGAACCGGTTGCCGAACAGTTCGGCGTCGGTGCTGGTCATGTGGACTCCTTCGGCGCTTTCGGGACGGACGTGCGGCGACGCGGCGTGCGGCGGCGCCCGGTTGGGGCGGGGAGCATCAGAGCGGCTCCGAGCAGGAAGCACAGGGCGCCCAGCAGCGTGCCGGCGAGGTCCACCCGGATGTCGAGCACGTCGCCGGTGCCCGGCAGGACGAAGCCGGCGACGGCCGCGGCCATGAAGAGAACGCATCCGGTCAGGTTCAGCCAGGCGATCCACCGGGGCCGGAGCCGGTGACCGCTGCCGAGGGCGAGGACACCGAACACGCTTGATGCGATGAACAGGGTCGAGCCGAACACGTCCGGCCGCCAGACGTGCTCGTCCTGCTGCCGGACCGTGAGGTTCTGCGCGAGAGCGGCAAGCGTGCTGACGTTGAACAGGATCGTGCCGGCGAACTGGGTGATCGCGGCCAGCCAGTTCCGGTCGCGTGGCAGCAGCCGCCAGGTCACGAGCGTCTCCGTTGCCGGCGGCGTCTGCGCCTGCACGAGTTGCAGGTACGACGCCGCGGTGAAGAAGATCGACCCGAGGAAGTACGTCGACGACTGCGCGGTGACACCGACCGCGTCCGCGTAGGCCGGCACCGACCCGGCCACGAAGCACGACGAGCCCACGATGAACAGGCCCGCGATCGCGGCGTCAAGTCGGGTCGGGCGCATCCGCACGGTGTTCCTCCATCGGCCGGGAACCCAGCGTCGCCGGTGCCCGGCCGCCCCGGTTCATCCCCGGGGAATGAACCGGGGCCGCCCCGAGGTCAGGCCCGGTAC
This sequence comes from Actinoplanes sp. DH11, assembly GCF_020873875.1. GTDB lineage: Bacteria > Actinomycetota > Actinomycetes > Mycobacteriales > Micromonosporaceae > Actinoplanes. The sequence continues at coordinate 11,570 of NZ_JAHWGU010000019.1, read as the reverse complement.
GACCGAGCGGTGCGCGTGGCGGGCCACCGGATCGGTTCGGGCGGCCCGCCACGCGGCGTCATGCGGCGCGGGAGCTGCGCCGGAACAGCGGGATGAGGGCGACCGCCACGGCCAGGTGCATCGCGGCCAGCGCGAGGCGCGTCCCGGTGGTCGCCTCGGAGGTGAGCACCGGGAGGAACGAGAGGGCGGTGACGACGCCCGCGATGACCGTCCAGATCGTCGCGCCACGGGCGGAGCGCTCCAGCAGGGCCAGCAGCCCCCAGCCGAGGAGCCCGGCCAGCACCGTGGCGACGACGACCGGGACGAGGCCGACGGGCATGACGCCCTGCCCCTGGTCGACCTCCATCGGCGCACCGGCGGCAGTGGCGACGATCCAGATCAGGGCGGCCGCCACCAGGGCGATGCCGATGGCGATCACACGCGTACGGATTTTCGAGTTACCGACGACAGTGCTGGTGGTGCGGGTTGTGGTGTCCATGATGGAACCGTATCAGAACGTTCTTAAAATTATCGTTCCGAAGTTAACCAATCCTGGAGGGAGGCGAAGTAGTTGCGTACGAGAAAGTCCCGTCCCGCATCATTGGTAGACTTCGGCCATGACGACCAGTCGGAGTACGGCACCCGCCCGTGACGGCCTGATGCCCGACGGCACACCCGACGTCATGTTCCTGCTCTCCTGGGTCAACCACGCTCTCGCGCTGGAGACCGCGGCCGGCCTCGCCGGGCTCGGCATCAGCACCCGCGCCTACTGCGTGCTCTACAAGGGCCTGACCGGCGAGTTCACGCAGAGCCAGCTGGGCGACATGTGCGGCATCGACAAGACGACGATGGTCGTCACGGTCGACGAGCTGGAGCGTCTCGGTCTCGCCGAGCGCCGGCTCTCCCGGACCGACCGGCGGGCCCGGATCGTGGCGGTCACGCCGGCCGGCGAGGAGATCGCCGCGCGGGCCACCACGATCGTCCAGCGCATCCAGCAGGAGGTCCTGTCCACGGTGCCGGCACCCGACCGGGACGCCTTCGTCCGGGTGCTGAGTCAGCTGGTCGAGGGCCGGCTCGCCAGCTTCGTGCAGTGCGGCCCGTCGGTCCGCCGCCGGGCCGTCAAAGCAGGCTGACCGGTCCCGGCCGCCGGGCCAGCTCACCGAAGCCTCCGCGGGCGCCGCACCCCATCGCCATCCAGCCGATGCCGCCCGCGCGTCAACCCCGCGTCCCTGGCCCTGGCCCGGTGGCGCCGGACACGCCGCCAGTGTCGAGATGTTGATCTGCTGGCGCTACGAAATCGCTGTGATCAAGGGGTTAGAACCGCGATTTCGCATCGCTAGCAGATCAACACCGCCACGCGCACCCACCGCAGCCCACCCCGGCTCCTCCTCCAGGGACCGCAACACAGCCGCAGGCTGGTGCCGGCCGGCGTACTCAGTACCGTCACACCGGCCGGTGCCGGCGCAGCCAGGCGGCCTGCCTGCCGTCGACCAGCGGGTACAACCGGGTACGTCCCTAACTTCTCCGAGTTCGCCCGCGCCGACGACAACCACGGGCCGTGGACGGTGCTGGACGACGCGCACCCGGGCGACCACCAGCACCTCGTACCGTTCGCAGATCAGCTCGGTCTTCCAGCACCCCGGCAAGAAAGACCTGTACATCGCGCTCGCCGACTACGTGTGGCTGCCGATCCGCTTCGACGGCGACCGGCCGGTCATCGACTGGCACGACGAATGGCGCATCGAGGACTACGACTGACGCGTGCGCCAGCTCCCGCCGGGGTGTGTTCTCACGCACCGGCGGGAACGATCACTCCCGGCCCGGTGTTGCTCCGGGAATGACTGGTACTTCTCTGGCCGACCTGCGGCTCTCGATCCTGGATCTCGCTCCCATCGCTCCCGGCGAGACCGTGGCGCAGGCCTTCGCGAACTCCGTCGCCCTCGCACAGACGGCCGAGAGGTACGGCTACGAGCGGGTCTGGTACGCCGAACATCACAACATGGCCCGGATCGCCTCCAGTGCGACAAGTCTGCTGATCGGGCACGTCGCCGGGCACACCTCGACGATCCGCCTCGGTGCCGGCGGGATCATGCTGCCCAACCACTCGCCGCTGGTGATCGCCGAGCAGTTCGGCACGCTCGCCTCCCTCTACCCGGACCGCATCGACCTGGGCCTGGGCCGGGCGCCTGGAAGTGATCAGGCCACCATGCGGGCGATGCGCCGGGACCCGATGTCGGCGGAGTCCTTCCCGCAGGACGTTCTCGAACTGCAGGGCTACCTCAGCGGCGAGTCCCGGATCGAGGGCGTCCAGGCCACGCCCGGCGCCGGGACGAACGTGCCGTTGTACATCCTCGGCTCGTCGATGTTCGGGGCCCGGCTCGCCGCCGCGTACGGCCTGCCCTACGCGTTCGCCTCGCACTTCTCCCCCGGCCTGCTCCACGAGGCCGTCACGTTCTACCGCCGGGAGTTCACCCCGTCGGCGCAGCTGTCGAAGCCGTACGTCATCGCGGGCGTGAACGTGGTGGCCGCCGCATCGCCGGAGGCCGCCCGGGAACGGTTCGAGACCACTCGCCGCACCCTGGTACGCGGCCTGATCACCCGCTCCCCCGGCGCGCCGGACTACAGCGACGCGGAGATCGACGCCTTCCTGACGACGCCGAACGGCCGTCAGCTCGCCTCGATGCTGACGTACACGGCGGTGGGCACCCCGGACGAGGTGAACGCGTACCTCACCGACTTCGCCGCGCAGGCCCAGGCCGACGAGCTGATCATCGCGCACCAGGCGACGCGGATCGCGGACCGGCTCGAGTCGGTGGCGCTGACCGCCGAGGCCGTGCTCGGCGTGGCGGCCTGACCGCCGGGGCCGCACTCGGTATGGCCCCGGCTTTGACGCCGGGGCCGTGCTCGGCGTGGCGGCGCCGGGGCCGTGCTCGGCGTGGCGGCCTAGGGACGGCCGAACAGGGCGGCCAGGCTCGCGTCCGACGCGGCCAGGGCGGCCCGGTCGAAGGTGCTGCCGGCGGTGACCAGTTCGGCGGCACCGGTGCGGTCCAGCAGTTCGGCGAGCCGGCGTTCCACCTGCGCCGCCGTGCCGGTGATCGCGGCGGCGGCGGTGCGGTCCAGATATTGCTGCTGACGCGGGGTACGGGCGGCGGCGCGGGCCACGGCCACCGGTTCCAGGGGCGGGAACTCCCCGGTGGTCCGGCTCCGGGCCATCGCCCTCGCCTCCGGCAGGATGAGGTCGGCCGCCTCCGCCGCCGTGTCGGCGATCAGCACGTCGAGGCTGATCGCCACCCGCGGCTCCGGCTGCTCGGCCGACGGCCGGAAGCCGCGCCGGTACCCGGCGAGCGCCGCCAGCCCGGGCTCCGGGTCGCTGCCCACCCCCAGCAGGGGCCCGCCGACGATCACCGGGAGCCCGAGCTCGGCGGCGATCCGCAGTCCGCTGCCGGTGGCGAGCACATACAGCGGCACCGGGCCGTCGGGCTGCGGATGCAGGGTGACCTCCGCCGTGCCGCCGAGGAACGCGCGCAACTCGGCGAGGTCGGCGGCAAAGGCCCGGTCGGCGGCTGCGGCATGGTCGGCGGCCTCGTCGCGGCCCCCAGCTGAATCGCTGCCGGCGGCTGATTCGCGGCCGGCTGCCGGGCCGGGGTCGTTCTGTCGCAGTGCCCGGCGCACCGGGGCGGTGAAGCCGGGTGACCGGCCCAGCCCCAGGTCCACCCGGCCCGGGGCGAAGGCGGACAGGGTGGCGAACTGCTCGGCGACGACCAGCGGCTGGTGGTGCGGCAGCATCACGCCGGCCGAACCCAGCCGGATGCTCGTCGTCGCACCGGCGACGGCGGCCAGCAGCACGGCCGGGGCGGCGCCCGCGATCCCCGGCACCCCGTGGTGCTCGGCGACCCAGAACCGGTCGTACCCGAGCCGTTCGACGTGCTGCGCCCGCTCGACGGTCCCCCGCAGCGCCGCCGCCTCCGTCTCGCCGGTGCGGATACGGGACCGGTCCAGCAGCGAGAGTCGCAACTCGGCGTTGATCACAACAGTGCGAGCGCGTACGCCGGCGCGCTTGTTCCCCGCCACGCGGCGGCGCGGACCACACCGCCGGACGCCCGGCTCGGGATCTCTGTGGCCACCGCTCTTCTCCTGAGCGGCCCCGGCATGGACAATCGGTCGCCGCCGATCAATTCGACCACGGGGACCGGGCCATGCCGTTCGATGGGTTCATCTCGTACAGCCACGCCGCTGACGGGCGCCTCGCGCCTGCCGTGCAGCGTGGCCTGCACCGGCTCGCGAGGCCGTGGCACCGGCGCCGCGCGTTGTGGATCTTCCGGGATCAGACCGGGCTGGCGGTCACGCCGGGGCTGTGGTCGTCGATCCAGACCGCGCTGGACGGTTCACAGCATTTCGTGCTCCTCGCCTCGCCGGAGGCGGCACGCTCGCCGTGGGTGAACAAGGAGATCGAGCACTGGGTGGCCACGAAGTCACCGCAGCAGATCCTGCCGGTGCTGACCGACGGCGAGTGGCGCTGGGACGCCGCGGCCGGCGACTTCACCGCCGACTCCACGGCGGTGCCGGACGCCCTGCGCGGGGTTTTCGTCGAGGAACCGCTCTACCTGGACCTGCGGTGGGCCCGTGACGACCTGCACCTGAGCCTGCGGCACGCCCGCTTCCGGGATGCGATCGCGCAGCTGGCAGCGCCGATGCACGGTGTCAGCAAGGACGAGCTGGAGGGCGAGGACGTACGCCAGCATCGGCGGGCCCGCCGGCTGTGGTCGGCGGCGACCGCGACGCTGGTGGTGCTGGCGCTGGTGGCCTCGCTGACCGGGGTCCTGGCGATGCGCAACGCCGGGCGGGCCAACGCCTCGGCGGTGGAGGCGCGGCGGCAGCAGCAGATCGCCTCCGAACAGCGCGGCAGCGCGGAGCGGGCCACCCAGGAGTCGCGCCGGCAGCAGGGCAACGCCCAGGTGCAGGAGGATCGGGCGCGGGCCGCCGCGGCGGAGACCCGCCGGCAGGAGCGGCTGGCCCGGGAGCAGCGCGAACTGGCCGACCAGGCCGCGGCGGAGGCCGCCCTGCAGCAGGCGAACGCGGGGCGGGAGCAGGACAACGCCCGCCACCAGCAGGGGAACGCCCGGCGATCCGCCGAGGAGGCCCGCCGGCAGCAGGAGAACGCCCGGCGCCATCAGGAGGACGCCCGCCGCGAGAAGGAGGACGCCCGCCGCTCGGCCGAAGACGCCCGGCGATCCGCCGAGAACGCCCGGCGGGAGAAGGAGAACGCCCGCCGGCAGCAGGAGGACGCCCGCCGTTCCGCCGAGGACGCCAGGCGGGCGAAGGAGGACGCGCGCCGGGAGAGCGAGAACGCGAAGCGCGAGAAGGAGAACGCGCGGGAACAGCAGGAGCGGGCCCGGGAGTACGAGCAGGAGGCCCGGCGGCAACAGGAGGTCGCGGACCAGGCCGAGGACCGGGCGCGGCAGCAGGAGAAGCTCGCCGAGCACCACCAGGAGCTGGCCGAGCAGGCGACCGAGGAACGGCGGCGGCAGGAGAGGATCGCCCGGGAGCAGGAACAGCTGGCCCGGGAGGCGGCCGAGGAGGCCCGCCGGCAGCGCGAGGAGGCGGCCCTGCAGCGGCGGATCGCGATCAACCAGCGGCTGGTGGACCGCGCCCGCGCCATGATCGAGTTCGATCCGCGGAAGGCCCTCATGCTGGGCGTGGCAGCGCAACGGCTGCACCCCGACGAGCGTACGCGTGACCAGCTCAGCCATCTCGTCATGTCGACGAACTACGCCGGCGCCCTCACCGGCGTCACACATGTCGCCGCCGTGGGGAACGGGGTGCTGGCCACCGCCGACGTCGGCGGCACGGTGTCGCTGTGGGACGTCTCCCGCCCGGCGCAGCCGGTCCGGCTCACCGGCGTGCCGGCCGGCGGGTCCACCGCGAAGACGCTGACGACCGGGCCGGACGGGCGGACCCTCGCCGTCACGGACGGGCAGTCGCCGGCGGTGCTGTGGGACGTGCGCGACCCGGCGCACCCGGTGCGGCTGACGGAGCTGCCCGACGCCGCCGGGATCGTCACGGTGTCGTTCAGCCCGGACGGGCGCACCGTCGCCACGAGCAACCGCGACAAGAACACCACGCTGTGGGATATGCCGCCCGGTGAGGCGCCGGCCGCGCTCGCCACGGTGCCGGCACATTCGCTGACGTTCAGCCCGGACGGGAAGATCGCGGTGACCGGCGGCGCGACGGCCGCCGTGTGGGACCTGGCCGATCGGACCCGGCCGGTCCAGCTCGCCACGATCGCCAACGCCCGGGCCGACGGGATCGTCGTGTTCAACCCGAGACTGCCGGTGGTGGCGATCGAGGAGAAGGACCGCCTGATGGCCCCGTACGACATGCGCGTCCCGGCCAAGCCCAAACGCGGCACCGCGCTGGACTCGGCGACCGGGGACGCCGCGCTCACCCGGATGGCGTTCACCTCGGACGGCAACACGCTGGCCCTCAGCGACTCCAGCGGGACCACGCGGCTGCGGAACCTGACGCTCGGCGCGATACCGGGGCAGACGGCGCTGCTGGGCCGCGTCGGCACCCTGACCGGCCGCGACGGCCCCATCCGGTCGATGGCGCTCAGCCCCGACGGGAAGATGCTGTTCACCGCCGGCGAGCGGAAGGCGGCGACCCTCTGGAAGACCAGGGGTGCGTTCGCCCGGGACGTCGTGGCCGCGCTCCCCCGCCCCGACCCGGCCGACGTGGTGGGCGTCCGGTTCGGGCCGGACGGCCGCACCGTGATGGCCGCCGACGCGCCGGGCACGGCGGTGACCTGGGACCTGGCCGATCCGGCGGGTCCCGTCCAGGGTGCGCCCCGGCCCCTGCACACCGACTGGATCACGCTGATGGACCTCAGCGAGGACGGACGCACCCTGGCCCTCGCCGGGTTGAACGGGCTCGTGACGCTGGTGGACATGACCACGCCGGCCGAGCCCAGGCTGCTGGCCACGATGACGGACGACAAGAAGAGGAGCGTGTACGCGCTCAAGCTCAGTCCCGACGGGCAGACCCTGGCGGTAGCCCGGGTGGGCAGCCCGACAATCCTGTTCGACCTGGCCGACCGGACACGGCCGACGCCGGTCGCCGAGGTCACCGAGCGCGGCAACGTGAGTTCGATCGCGTTCAGCTCGGACGGGCGCACCATGGGCATCTCGTCCGGCTACAACGTGACACTGTGGGACCTGGCCGACCGGTCCGCCCCGGTGCGTCACGGTGAGCTGTCGATGGGCACCAACACGTTGACGATGGCGTTCAGCCCGGACGGCGGCACCATGGCCGTCGGCGCCGGTTACGACGGCACGGTGACCCTGTGGGACATCGCCGACCTGGCGCAGCCGCACCGGCTCGGCTCGCTGCGAGGCTCCGACAACGGGTCGAGCTGGCTGGGTTTCAGCCCGGACGGGCGCATCCTGGCGACCGGCGGGATCAGTGAGGCCCGGCTGTGGGAGGTCACCGACCCCAGCACCCCGGTCCGCGTGGCCACGCTGGCGCACGCCCAGCTCCGCACCCGCGACCTGGCGTTCAGCCCGGACGGCCGCACCCTGGCCGCCGCCGGCAGCCGATCCGTGACGCTGTGGGACTACTCGGTGCCGGCGGAGCTCCTCGCCGACCCCGACGGACATGCCTGCTCGATCACCGGACGCGGCCTCACCGAGGAGGAATGGAACCGCTACATCCCCGAACTCCCCCACGAGAGCACCTGCTGACCGCCGGCACCGCAGGCCCCGGCGGTCACACCGGGACCGCCGCGGTGGTGCGGGCCGTGCTGTCGAGCAGGGCGTCGACCTGCTCGGCGGGCAACGGGCGGGCGAAGTGGAAGCCCTGCGCCTTGGGGCAGCCGAGGTCGCGCAGCACCCGGGCCTGCTCGGCGGACTCGACGCCCTCGGCCACGGTGCCCAGTTGCAGGGCGTTGCCCAGGTCCACGGCCGCGCGCGTGATCGCCACCTGCCGCGGCGTCGGGTCGGCGGACAGGGTGAGCGAGCGGTCGAGCTTGAGCACGTCGATCGGGAGTTCCTGGAGGTACGCCAGGGAGGAGTAACCGGTGCCGAAGTCGTCGATGGCGATCCGGATGCCGTGCGACCGCAGCTCGTGCAGGGCTCCCACGATCGCCGTGGAGATCTCGCCGCTGGTGTCGATCAGCATGCTCTCGGTGATCTCCAGGGTCAGGGCGGTGCCCGGGAGCGCGCAGTCGCGCAGCACGGTGAGCACCTCGTCGGAGAAGCCGGGCTCGGTCAGCTGGCGGACCGAGACGTTCACCGTGACACCGACACCGTGCCGCAGGTACCAGGGGCGGACCTGGGCGCAGGCGGTGCGCAACGCGAACCGGCCGAGCTCGATGATGAGGCCGCTCTGCTCGGCGACCGGGATGAACTCCACGGGCGAGACCGGGCTGCCGCCGGGCGGGGTGAAGCGCATCAGCGCCTCCAGGGCGGTGACCCGGCCGGTGGCGAGCTCGACGATCGGCTGATAGTGCAGGGCGAGGCCGTCGCCGGCCAGCGCGCGGGTGAGTCCCTGACTGATCTCGGTACGCCGCAGCCAGCCGTCCCGCAGACCCGGGTGGAACCGGACCGCGGCGCCGCTGCACTCCTTCTTCGCCGCGTACAGCGCCAGGTCGGCGTCGCGCATCAGGTCCGCCGGGGTGGAACCGTCGAGAGCGGCGTGACCGAGCCGGCCGACGGACGTCAGCTCCAGGCCGTGGATCAGGTGCGGCCGGCCGAGGGCGGCGATCAGGCGGGCGGCCAGGTCGTCGGCGCCGGCACCCCGGGCCGGGTCGAGGACGGCGAACTCGTCGCCGCCCAGACGGGCGACGATCGCGTCGGGCGCGGTCGCGGTCAGCCGCTGGGCGGTGCCGATCAGGACGGCGTCGCCGACCGGGTGGCCGTGGCGGTCGTTGATCTCCTTGAACCCGGTGAGGTCGATCAGGAACACGGTGCCGCGGCGGCTGACGTCGGCGAGCGCGTCGGTCAGCACACGGCGGTTGGCCAGCCCGGTGAGGGGGTCGTGGCCGGCCTGGTGGGCCAGCTTCACCCGCAGCTCGTGCTCGGACTGCAGGGCCCGGCGCATCTCGGCGGTGCGCTGCTGCGCCACGCTCGTCAGCATGCCGAGGCGGACGATGAGCAGGGCGGCGACGGCGACCATCAGCAGCATCGGCAGCACCGAACCGGTCATCGACAACGGCGAGTAATCCCCGCTGAGCACCGCACCGAGAACGGTCGTGGCCGGGTAGACCAGGATCAACCCGAGGAAGGTGCCCAGGCGCAGCCGGGAGACGGCCGCGGTGTCGTCCGGCTCCTGCGTGCCGGTCTCGGGTTCCGGCCGGCGGTCGCGGTAGAGCCCGGCCGCGCCGATGAAGACGCTGCCGATGATCCACCCGGCGTTCTGCCACGCGTCCACCGGTCCGCTCGGGGCGAGCAGCGTGACCCCGTACACCAGATCCGCCGTGAGCTGCACCAGCATGCCCGTCGTCATCAGCGCGATGGCGCCGGTCAGGCGCCCGCCGAGCAGGATCCGCACCAGGATGGCCATGCGCAGCACTTCGAGGCTCTCGTAGGTCAGGAAGACCGTGATGCCCCACGAGTCCAGCCGGCCGGACGCCACGTACGGCGCGGCGATCAGGTGCCAGGTGCCGAACGCCAGGCCGAGGACCACGGCGAAGCTGTCGATCGTGCCCGCCCGGGACCTGGCGCGTGGCCGGGGGCCGACGGCCAGGGCGGCGATGAACAGGATCAGCGCGGCCAGGTAGAGCAGGTCGTTGACGTCCCCGAACGGGATCAGCCCGCGCGAGCCGTCGAAACGGATGCGCCAGTAGCCCTGCGCTGCCGCGTACATGAGCTGGCCCGCGGCGAGCAGCCACCAGAACAGCGGGCGCGCCGGGCGATGGCGGACGACCCCGAGGACGACGGCCAGCCCGGCCGACGCCTGCACCGCCGTGGCGCCCCAGGTCGCCCACCACTGGTGGCTGGCGGCGAAGCACGCGGTCGCCGCCGTACCGACCAGGATGTAAAGCGCCCACGGCGTGCGGAGGGCACGCAACTGCCGCGCCATCAATCCTCCCGGGATAGGTGTCCGTCCCAGTGAAGGCGGCGCCGGTTGCCCGCAGGGTGCCGATCAGGTGCGGCCGGGTTGCACGTCGGCGAGGTTCCGCGGTGCGGATGTCACTCGCGGGCGGCCTTCTCCTTCTGGTACGACCGGAACAGCAGCAGCGCGAACACCGCCACGAGGACCAGGACCGCCGTCATGAGCAGCGCGAACACGCCGTTGCCGTGCTTGTCCCGGACCATCAGCGCACCACTGATCAGGAAGTAGGCGCCAATCAGCCCACCGGCCACGGTGAAGCCCCAGCTGCTGTTCAGCGGCTTGCGCGGGGCTGGTTCCGGCGCGGCCCCGGTGCGGCCGTCCTGCGGTTCACGAGCGTCTTCGTTGATCGGGTTCACGCACCCAGTATCGGTCATCGAGATCGGTGGACGAGGAATGCGCCGGTGCCGCCGGGCATGATGAGCGGGACAGAGTGACCGAGGGGGCGCGATGCAGATCGACGGCAGGGCGGCGACCGCTGAGGAAGTGGCTTCGCTGGCCCTCTACAACTACGGGCACTTCACGTCGATGACCGTGGAGCGGGGCGCGGTGCGCGGGCTGCCGCTGCACCTGGAGCGGCTGGTCGCGGACTGCCGGACACTGTTCGGCGCCGACCTGGACACCGGCGCGGTGCGACAGTCCATCCGGAGCGCCGTCGACGAGGCCGCGGCGGCGGTCTGCGTCGTACGCGTCACCGTCTTCGCCCCCGACCTGGACCTGGCCCGCCCGGCAGCGGGTGGGACGCCGCACATGCTGGTGGTCAGCCGGGCCGCGCCGGAGCACGCGCTGCCCGCCCTGCGCCTCGCGTCCGTGCGCTACCAGCGCGAACTCGCGGAAGTCAAGCACACCGGCCTGTTCGGCGCCGTCTGGCACCGGCGCGCCGTGCAACTCGCCGGAGCCGACGACGTGGTGTTCGTCGATGCGCAGGGCCGGATCTCCGAGGGTGCCACCTGGAACATCGGCTTCTCCGACGGCCGGCGGGTCCGGTGGCCGGCCGGCTCCTGCCTGCCCGGGGTGACGATGCGGCTGCTGACCGACGCCCTGACGGACGCCGGCATCGCCTGCGACACCGCCCCGCTCACGCTGGACCGGGACTCGCTCGGCGACCAGGTGTTCGCGTTCACGACTAACGCGGTCGCCGGTGTCCGGGCCGTGCGCTCGATCGACGGGATGACGTTCACGCCGGACCATCCGATGCTGGAGACGCTGAGCACGGCGTACCGGTCCATCCCCGGCGACAGGGTGTGATCGGCGGTGACCGCGTCACGCTGCGTTGGCCCGCGTGGCGTCGTCGGCCCGCCTGGCATTGTCGGCCCGGGTGGCGTTGGCCCGGCCCGGGTGGCGTTGGTCCGGGTGGCGTTGTTGATCTGCTAGTGTCCTGCGCCACAAATTCGCCTGATAAGTGGTGTAGCGTGGTGAGATGCCAAGGACTGGGCGCCCTGTCGCACCGTTGACGCTGTCAGACGAGGAACGCGCGACGTTGCTGC
>NZ_JAHWGU010000195.1 GCF_020873875.1 Actinoplanes sp. DH11 | reverse complement strand
GGTGCGGCTGGATCACCTCCTTTCTAAGGAGCAACTATCCGCGAAAGCGGACAGTGGCCCGCGACCTGCGAATGTCAGGTCGGGGTGCTCAAAGGCGGAGACACTGGTTAGCTCAAGCCGGCAACGGCTTCATGGTTAGTACAGCTGCTCGCAGCGTGGAAATCCTTGAAGTGCGGCTGGTGGAGGCGATAAGCACCCTGTTGGGTATCTGAAAGAACAACCATGCCGGCTGAGCCGGATGTGTTGGTCTTCAATGCCAGGCATGACCTGGACCCCTATACCGATGGCCTGAGGGCTTTGCTGGTGGGAGTTCGTGTGGGTTGTGGGTTGGTCGTTGGTTGAGAATTGCACAGTGGACGCGAGCATCTT
>NZ_JAHWGU010000194.1 GCF_020873875.1 Actinoplanes sp. DH11 | reverse complement strand
TCGCCGCCGTCCTGGAAGGCATCGATTTCGAGATGCCGTCGTTGGGCTGGATCTCGAATGTGACCGGTGAGCCGGTCGGTGTCGAGGTGATGGACCCGGAGTACTGGGTGCGGCAGGTCCGCCAGCCGGTCCGGTTCGCCGACGGCCTGGCCGCGATGCGCGCCGCTGGGGTGACCCGGTTCATCGAGGTGGGCCCGTCCGGTGCGCTCGCGACGCACGTCGACGGGGTGTGTCTGCCCACGATCCGCAAGGGCCGTGACGAGCCGGACTCGTTGGTCAAGGCGCTGGCGGTGGCCGGCCCGGACTGGGCGAAGGTGTTCCCCGGTGCCCGGCGTATCGAACTGCCCACCTACGCCTTCCAACACCAGCGCTACT
>NZ_JAHWGU010000193.1 GCF_020873875.1 Actinoplanes sp. DH11 | reverse complement strand
ACATCGTACAAATAGCTTCCTTGCCCGCGTTCAATGATCAGCGGACGTTCTTTCGCATACTGTTTCATTTGCGTGAACGGATGCCAGACGCACTGCTTGTCCCACTGTTCCAATTGCTCGTAGCTATACGCCAACGCTAAGCACCTCCAGCCATTGTTTCGCCTTTCCTTGTTCGATCCACTGTTCGGCCAGGTTTTCTAGTTCCTTCCTTGATACAGCAGGAAGGAGCGGCATGACCGCCAGCACCGGGAGTCGAAGCAACGCGGCGATCATTTCGACATTGTTTTGGTGGATGATCTCCTGCTCTTGAAACTGATTGAATACAAGGCCAAGCAAGCGGATGCCTTTCGCCTCGGCATACGCCGCCGTCGTCACCGCG
>NZ_JAHWGU010000192.1 GCF_020873875.1 Actinoplanes sp. DH11 | reverse complement strand
CCCACCGGCACCCCGCGGCCGGATCCTCCGCGTCACCGGCCCCCTCCGGCGGTGGCCCGATCGGTGCCACCACCACGGCCGGCGAACCCCCGCCCGCCGCGGCCGGGCCCGCGTACACGGGAACACCCGATCCCGGAGGCGCGAGCACATCCACCAGCCCTGTGCCGGAGGCCCCCAGGACACCCCACCGGGGCACCGGCAGGGATCCGGGCGGTACCGGCACCCACGCCGTCCGGTGCAGCCCCCCGGCGACGGCATCCGCGGCGGGCGGTGAAACCGGAAGCGGTCGCAGCGTCAGCGCACGCACCGACGCCACCGGCGCGCCCGACTCGTCGGACAGCTCCACCGCGGCCCGCCCGTCCGGCCCGGGAACGACCCGG
>NZ_JAHWGU010000191.1 GCF_020873875.1 Actinoplanes sp. DH11 | reverse complement strand
AGCTCGAGGAGCAGATTCGCCGGTTGCAGACGCTTGTGGAAAGCGAATGGCTGTCCGTCCTCATGACAGAAGACGTATCGGCTGATGAGTGGGAGCGGTGGAAGGAACTGCTGCCGTTTTCGATTGCGTCGGGGATGTTCCTCGTCATTCAGTTCCCGGATGCAGGGGTGGCTGACGAATGGAAATCATGGCTGGACAAGCAGCTTAGCGGGAAGGCGCCAACGCGCTATTGGATCGGGCGGATGGTGAACCGGCGCCTGCCGGTCTTGTTTTTCCGCAGCCCAAACGATGGCGAGCCAGCCTGGAAGCCCGTCATCCAGGCATTGGCGCTCGATTTGGCGCGGCAGTTTTCGGCCCGGTACGGCGCCGCGCTGTATATCGG
>NZ_JAHWGU010000190.1 GCF_020873875.1 Actinoplanes sp. DH11 | reverse complement strand
CAACCGTCTTTTTCAGCTCGTGAAAATGGGCAGCGCACGCAGCGCACGAACGCAAATGTTCTTTCAGCTGCTGCTCTCCTTCTGGCTGGAGATCTCCATCAAAATAGCTGTGCATGAGCAACACGATTTCTTTCGGACATTCCATAGTCTCCCACCCTCTTATAAATGACCCAATTGCCTGCGCAACGCTTCGCGGCCGCGATGCAGCCGCGTTTTCACCGTGCCGACCGGCAACCCTAAAATCTCGCTAATCTCTTGCAACGACAGATCCTCAATATACTTCAGCACGATCACGCTCCGGTATTTTTCCGGCAGCTGATCAATCGCCCGTTGAACCGTCTCCTGCAGTTCCAAGCTTTCGACCGCCTCTTCAGGGGACGCTTC
>NZ_JAHWGU010000189.1 GCF_020873875.1 Actinoplanes sp. DH11 | reverse complement strand
AGGCATCATTTCGCCTGTTGTCGATTTGCAAGTGTCGTACAAAAAGCCGCTTCGTTATGGGGAAACGGCGACCGTCCGCACATGGATTGACGCTTACGACGGCATCCGCGTCACGTACGGCTACGAAATTGTTGCCCCGGACGGCGAGGTGGCCGTGACCGGCAAATCGCAGCACGTTTGCGTCAAGCGCGATACGTTTCGGCCGATCGTCATCCGCAAATATTTTCCCGAGTGGCATGAAGCGTATGAGCGGGCGAAACGATAAAGGGGAGCGGTGCGATGGCGTTTGGCATTCGCCGGCAGGAGCTTGCGGCATGGAAAGAAAAAGTGAAGCGCGGCGAAATCGCCTTTTTGACCCATTATTGGCATGATGAAAGGTTTCCGC
>NZ_JAHWGU010000188.1 GCF_020873875.1 Actinoplanes sp. DH11 | reverse complement strand
ACACGAGCGCATTCGTTTTCATCTTCCCAGATGGAAGCCGCTCTAAATCTAAGTCGCTTTTCAGTTCGCTATGAAACTGTTCGCATGTCGCATGGTCATGATACAACGCGAGCACATCGCTCATTCGAACATGCTCGTATCCTTTGAGCCGCACCCAATAGCTTTCCACTTCATAATCAGGAACGAGCATCAGCTGTCCATTTCGTTCCATCGTTCGTTCCGTCACTTGGGTGACTTGAACGTACGTATACGTGTTTCCATCGATCGCTGCGGTCTGTGGAAGGCATAACTCATACGTTTGTACTCCTTCGGTTTGTCCATCATCGATGCGTCTGCCCTTTTGCGAAGCGATCTGGAACCAAAGCGCTTTCGATTCTCGGCGTAAG
>NZ_JAHWGU010000187.1 GCF_020873875.1 Actinoplanes sp. DH11 | reverse complement strand
TGGTGATCTCCGGTGATGAGGACGCGGTGCTGGCGGTGGCGGCCGGGTTCGACAAGACGCGGCGGTTGCGGGTCAGTCATGCGTTCCATTCGGCGCGTATGGAGCCGATGCTGCGGGACTTCGCCGCCGTCCTGGAAGGCATCGACTTCGAGATGCCGTCGTTGGGCTGGATCTCGAATGTGACCGGTGAGCCGGTCGGTGTCGAGGTGATGGACCCGCAGTACTGGGTGCGGCAGGTCCGCCAGCCCGTCCGGTTCGCTGACGGCCTGGCCGCGATGCGTGCCGCCGGCGTTACCCGGTTCATCGAGGTTGGCCCGTCCGGTGCGCTCGCGACGCACGTCGACGGGGTGTGTCTGCCCACGATCCGTAAGGGCCGTGACGAGCCGG
>NZ_JAHWGU010000186.1 GCF_020873875.1 Actinoplanes sp. DH11 | reverse complement strand
CAAAGAGGACGTAGCGGATGTCATGGCGTTTCGCCAAATCGATGAGCGCGGCCAGCTCTTTTTGCGACGGCTCGTTCGTCGGCGACAGCCCGGAGACGCTCAGCTGGCGGAGGCCGTAGCGGTCTTCCCAATAGCCGTAGGCGGCGTGGGCGACGAGCATCTCTTTTTTGGGCGCTTTTTCGATGACGGAGCGGAACTGCCCGTCAAGGCGCTCGAGTTTGGCTTTTAACGCTGCAAAGTTTTGGTTGAACTGTTCCTTTTTTTCAGGGTTCAGTTCAACGAGCAAATCGCGGATGTTCTCGGCGACCGCAATCGAGCGGATCGGGTCGAGCCAGACGTGCGGGTCTTTGTCTCCATGGTCATGCTCATGTTCTTCCCCGTGTTCGTC
>NZ_JAHWGU010000018.1 GCF_020873875.1 Actinoplanes sp. DH11 | reverse complement strand
CGTCAGGCCGTCAGGCCGTCAGGCCGTCAGGCCGTCAGGCCGTCAGGCCGTCAGGCCGTCAGGCCGTCAGGCCGTCAGGCCGTCAGGCCGTCAGGCCGTCAGGCCGTCAGGCCGTCAGGCCGTCAGGCCGTCAGGATGTTGTGCAGGCGCCTTGCCTCCTTTGCCAGCCGGGTGGAGTCGGAGCGGCTCGCCGCTGCGGTGAGCCCGGGGATCTCGTCGCGGGCGCCGAGCGTCGCCGCCACCTGGCCGGCCAGGTCCAGCAGGTCGGGGACGGCTCGGACCGTCGTGGGCAGTAGTGCCGGCAGGACCGCGAGGAGCAGGTCCCACACGGCTGCGGAGGCGCCGGTCCGGTGTGCGTCGGTCAGGGCGGGCACGATCCGGCTCAGCTTGACCGTCCCGTCGGCGGTGAGGTCGGCGAGGGCGGTGCCGACGCCGGCCGCGAACGGCACGGCCGAGGCGGCCAGGGTGCGGAACGCGTCGACCGCGGCGGCCCGGTCGGGCTCGTCCTTGGCGCCGAGCCCGTAGGCCAGGGCCGTGCACAGGGCCGGACCGGCCGGGCCGCCACCGCCGGCCAGCAGCGGCAGCAGCCGGGCGGCGCCGCGGCGTCCCTGGTCGGCCAGCGCGGCCACGTCGGCCAGCGCCCACGCGGCGGCCACCTCCCGGTGGTCGGGCACGACCATGGCCAGCACGTCCTCGACGCCGGTGAACTCGCCGGGCAGGTGGACCGGGCTCTTCGGCGGGTTGAGGGTGAGCAGTTGCCGTTCCAGGCGCAGGCCGCCGTCGCGGGCCGGGCGCAGGGTCGCCACCACCCGCCGGGGCACCGGGTCGTCCCAGGTGTGGCCGAGGTGTTCGTGCCTGGTGCCGTACTGCGGGAACGCCGCACTGACCGGGTCGGGCAGGCCGCCGGTGGCGAGCCATTGAGCGAACTGCCGGCCGGCCGGGGAGGTCAGCCGCGCGGCCTCGGCGGCGACCGCGGCCGGGGTGTCGCGGGGGACGCGCAGCAGTGCCTGCTCGAAGTCGAACGGCCACGGCTGCCAGCCCTCCGCCTCGGCGTGTCGCAGCCGGTCCAGCAACACCGCGCCGTCGACGTGGCCACTGACGTGGGTCGGCGTGGACACCGTCATCGGCACCATCGACCCGGTCAGTTGCGCCGCCATCTCGGCGACCCGCACGGCCAGCACGCCGATGGGCTGCCCGGCGAACGGGGCGTCCGGCCGGCCACGCCGCCCCTCCTGCCAGGCGACCCGCACCGCGGCGGTGAGCCGCCGGACCAGCTCCCGCTGGTGCGGGCCGGCGTCGCCGGTGGCGGCCCGGATCGCCACGGCGAGGCCGGCCGTGGGCAGGCCGAGACCCCACGGGCCCGGGTCGGGGCGGTCGGTGTGCAGGTTCGCATACCGATCGGCGACCGGTCGCAGCGACGCGGCCAACCCCGCCCGGTCGTCGCCGGCGTAGAGCGCGACCAGCCCGGACAGGACCCGCTCCCACCGGATCGCCGTCCGCTCGTGGAACAGGGCGACGATCTCCTCGGCGAGCTCGGCCGCGTCGGTGATCGGCGGCGGCATCTCCGCCACCGCCGGCGGTGCCGGCAGCTCCCCCACCGATGGCGGTGCCGGCGACGACGGCACCCGGCCCGGGTCCGGGCCTTGCGGCAGCCGGTCGCCCGGACCACCCGGCCGGGCAACCGGCATGTTGGCGTCGCCCGGACCACCCGGCCGGGCAACCGGCGTGTCGGCGTCGGCCCGGACCCGCCGACCGGCCTCATCGGGTGGCACAGCTGCCTCCGGCGCGGCCTCAGCCGGCATCCCCGCGCTGGGGGACGACACGGCACCGACGGGCACCTCGGCCCGCGCTCCGGCCAGGCTCATGCCGGCACCTCGACCGTGCTGGTGACCACCATCCGGACGGCGAGGGCGTGCTTGCAGGGGCCGCGGCCGCCGCGGTGCTCGGCCCACCAGGGGCAGGTGCACGAGAACGAGGCGTGCCGCACGTGGTAGGTCTCGTCGCCGCTGCGCACCACCGACACGTCGGCGCCGGCGGTGACCGCGCCGGCCTCGACGAGGGCGCGGGCCGCGGCCAGCCGGGGGTTCATCCGCTCCACCACGTCCGCCGAGTAGGGCAGGGTGCGGTGGAAGTAACCGGCCTCGGCGACGTCGTAGCCGACCCGGCCCGCCGTGCCGAGCTGGGTGAGCGCGTCCCGCACCCGGGCGGCGTCCAGCCCGGACGCGGTGGCCAGGGCGTCCACGTCGATCGTCGGGTCCCAGGAGAGCAGGGCGCTGATCAGCTCGGCGTCGTCGGCCGCCTCGTCGCTGGCGAGGGACTCCAGGACCGCGCCCTCGCCGGAGAACCCGCGGTGCGGCTCCGGCGACAGGGTCAGCGACAGCCGCAGCGACGGCGTGCTCAGCTCCCAGGTGCTGGCCACCGGAGGGCTGCCCGCGGTGACGGCCGGGCCGTGGACGGTGAGCGTCCGCCCGTACCGCAAGAAGGGTTTGAGCGCCACCAGGCGCCCGGCGCCGGGCAGGCAGACCGCGCCCGGACCGGGGCGGGAGGTGAGCCGCAGGGTGCGCCCGGCCGGGACCGCCCAGAGGACCGATTTGTCGGTGGCGGAGAGCCGCTGGAGCAGGGCGCGCGCGTCGGCGATGCCGAGCTCGGCGCGCGGGTCGAAGCGCGAGGTCAGCACCTGCGCCTCGGCGAACCCGCGCAGCCACCGCGACGGCAGCGGCACTTTGCGCTCCACCAGCGGACCGTCGAACGTGGTCACGGTGAGGTCGTCCGGGCCGACCGCGACGTGCATCGGGTCGGTGCGGCCGACCCGGGTCAGCGCCCGTTGCAACGGCAGGTTGACGTCCACGTTGGTGGTGCCGTGCGCGACGATGTCGCCGTCGAGCCCGCCCGGCAGCACGTCGAGCCGTGCGTAGACCCCGCAGCAGCCGGAGAACGACTCGAACCGCAACCGGTCCGACCCGGCGGTCACCACCGGGTCGAGACTGGCGGGGCTGACCGGCCGGAAGTAGCGGGTGCGGGCGACCTCCGCGACCGCGAGCAGGCCGGTCGCCGCGGCGCCCGGGTCGGTGAGGAAGCCGGTGAAGAAACGGGGGTGCGCCGCCGGACCACCCGAGGTCTGCAGGGTGAGGCCGTCGTCGAGCGTGGACGAGCCGAGGTACGAGTACGCCGCGGAAACCATGCCCGAGAACTTAGGGAACGGGTACGACAGTTTTCAGCGCAGCGGCGCCGTCGACTCCCTCGTGACCAGACGGCCGGGGATGGTCTCGACGCCGGAACCGGGGGTGCCGTCCATCGCGGCCGAGAGTCGCTGTGCGGCTATCCGGCCGAGTTGTTCGAGGTTGAGGTCCACCGTGGTCAGTGGTGGCCGGGCGTTGGCGGCCAGGATCGTCCAGTTGTCGAAGCCGATCACGGCGACCTGGGACGGCACGTCGATGCGCTCCTCGTGCAGCACGTCCAGGACACCGCGGGCGATCTCGTCGGAGCCGGCGAAGATGGCGTCGACGTCGGGGCAGCGCTCGAGCAGCATCCGGGTGGCGCCGCGGCCCCACGCCTCGGACCACATGCCGAACCACACCTCGCCGCCGGCCAGCTCCAGGTTCTCCTCGGAGAGCCGGCCCAGGGCGCCGCGGGCGCGGTCCTGGGCGGCGCCGTAACCGGGGTCGCCGGTGATGTGGGCGATCCGCCGGCGGCCGCAGCGGATCAGGTGGTCGACGGCCATCCGGCCGCCGCCGACGTTGTCGGTGACCAGGGACAGGTCGGCCGGGTCGTCGGAGGGTGAGTAGGCATAGACCACCGGCACCGGCAGGTCGCGGCCGAGCGAGGGCCGGGTGTCGGGCCGGGCGCCCACCACGATCAGGCCGTCGACGCGGCGGGACAGCAGGGCACGCAGATGGTGTTTCTCGCGGATCGCGTCACCCCGGGCGTCGCAGAGGAACACCGATGTCTGGTCGGAGCCGAACGCGTCCTCGGCGCCCATCAGGATCGGGATGGAGAACCGGCCCTCGAGGTCGGAGGTGAGCAGCCCAACCGTGCCGCTGCGCTGGGTGATCAGGCCTTGGGCCAGCGTGTTCGGCGAGAAGGACAGTTGCTCCGCGGCGCGCACCACGCGGGCGCGCGTCTCGGCGCGGACCTGCGGCTGCCCGTTGAGCGCCTTCGATGCCGTGGCGACCGAGACCCCGGCGAGCCTGGCCACGTCGCGCAAGGTGACGGCGCGGTTGGGCGCCGTCGGATTGGTCGTCTCCAAGCCACGCCTCCGATCCGGACGATTATCGACCGGCGCATCGCCCACTGTCGTACCTCTTGACAAGAAAATCTCCACAGCATTACGTTTCTGAAAACCTTTTCGGCCGCCCGACGCGAGACCGAAGAATCCCATTTCACCTGCTGATCTACCGCGCCAGGCGACAGTCAGCGTAGCCGACGCGATGGCAAGTCCGAAACATAAGTCCGAAACGACACACATGACCTTCGCCAGTCTCGAGGAGGAGCACCAGTGAGGACACGGATAACCAGGGGCATCATTCGCCGGGCGGTCGCGTCGGTCGCGGCTCTCGGCCTGGTCGCCACGATGGCGGCCTGCGGTGGCGGCGACGACGAGGCCGGTGGCGCCTCGGCGGCGGTCACGGCCGAGGGCACCGACGACGGCTCGGAACTCACCCTGTGGACGCGGGCGCCACTCGAGTTGCAGGCCAAGGCGCTTGTCGAGGCGTACAACAAGTCGCACAAGAACCAGGTCAAGCTGACCATCGTGCCCAACGACGACTACGTGGCGAAGGTGGGTGCGGCCGCCGGCAGCGGCGACCTGCCGGACCTGTTCGCGGCGGACATCGTCTACGTGCCGAACTGGACGAAGGCCGGACTGTTCAGTGACATGACCGAGCGGATCGGCCTGCTGCCGTACGCCGACAAGATCAACCAGGGTCACGTCACGGCCGGCACCTACGAGGACAAGAAGTACGTGCTGCCGTTCGTCCTCGACCTGTCGGTGATGTTCTGGAACAAGAAGCTCTACCAGGAGGCCGGCCTCGACCCGGAGAAGGGCCCCACCACCCTGGACGAGTACCGGGAGCACGCGCTCGCCATCCAGAAGCTGAACAAGCCGGACACCTACGGCACCTACTTCGGTGGCAACTGCGGCGGCTGCGGCGTCTTCACCTGGTTCCCGATGGTCTGGGCGAGCGGCGAGGAGGTCATGGACGCCGAGGGCACCAAGTCGCTGCTCGACGGTGCCGCCGCGCAGAAGGTCTACGCCACCTTCCGGCAGATGCAGGAGGGCGGCGCGATCCACCCCGGCTCCAAGGACGACACCGGCGCCACCTGGGTCGCCGCGTTCCAGGAGGGCAAGATCGGCGTGATGCCGTACCCGGCCACGCTGCTGCCGACCGCCGCCAAGACCGTCGACGTGGGCGTCGGCCCGATCCCGGGCGTGAGCGGCGGGGCCTCCACCTTCCTCGGCGGTGACGGCATCGGCATCTCCAAGGACTCGAAGAAGAACGACCAGGCGTGGAACTTCCTGGCCTGGCTGACCAGCGAGGCCGGCCAGGTGGACGTGCTCGCCGCCAACGACAGCACGGTCGCCCGCACCGACCTGGCCGACAACCAGTACTCGGCGAAGGACCCGCGGGTCGCCACGGTCAACAAGGTCGCCGGTGCCCCGCAGAGCAAGACGCCGTTCGCGGTCAACTTCCAGCAGGCGTTCAACGCGCCGGGCAGCCCCTGGGTGACCCTGTTCCGCAACCAGGTCTACGGCGACGCCGGGGCGCTGGCCAACGACAACGCCGCCGTCTCCGGCGTCCTCGGCCAGTAGCACCGGCACGCGGCGCCGGGACGGTGAACGTCCCGGTGCCGCCGGCCCGGCGCGTGGCGCGTACGGAAGGAAAGACCGCAAGCATGGCACCCACATCGACCCTGGTGGCACCGCCGGACGGTGCGCAAGCGCCGCCCGGCACCCCCGGCAGCAGACCGCGCAACCGCATGAAGGCCCTGGCCGGCTGGGCCTACGCCGCTCCCACCGCCCTCTTCGTCCTGATCTTCTTCATCGTGCCGATCGTGCTCGTCGGGCGGATGTCGGTCTCCGACTGGGGGCTGTTCACCGGCAACGAGGGCATCAACGCGCCGGAGAACTTCACCGACGTCCTAGACGACCGCCTGTTCTGGCCGGCGGTGTGGTTCACCGTCAAGTACACCGTGGTGACCACCCTGATCCTGCTCGCGCTCGCCCTCGCCCTGGCGATGCTGGTCCAGGAGGCGAACCGGTGGACCGGTTTCCTGCGCACCTCGTTCCTGGTGCCCAGCGCGCTCGGCCTGGCCTCGGCGTCGCTGCTGTTCTACGCGCTCTACTCACCGCAGAGCACCCCGCTCGGCTTCCTCGGCATCGACTCGTTCCTCGGCACGCCGAACGCCGCGCTCTGGTCGACGGTGGCGCTCGTGGTGTGGCGGTTCGCCGGCTTCTACATGCTCCTGCTGCTGGTCGGTCTCCAGGGCATCTCCGGTGATGTCTACGAGGCGGCCCGGCTCGACGGCGCCGGGCGGTGGCAGACCTTCCGGTACGTCACCCTGCCGCTGCTCAAGAGCTCCCTGGCGCTCTGCACGATCCTCTGCGTGACCGGCTCGATGCTCGCCTTCGACCAGTTCTACATCCTCACCAAGGGCGGGCCGGACAACAGCACGATCACCATCGTGCAGCTGGTCTACAACATGGCGTTCTTCGGGCAGAACAACCTGGGCCGGGCCGCCGCGTTGTCCATCCTGGTGCTTGTCGCGCTGCTCGTCGTCAACGCCCTGCAGTTCCGTGGCCTGCGCGACAAGGAGAGCTGATGCGCGCCCTACTCATCAGAACACCGCAGCACGTGCTCGCCGGCGGCCTGGCGCTGATCTTCCTTTTCCCGCTCGCGTGGGCGGCGGTGGCCTCGGTCAGCCCGCAGGGTGGCACCGCGCAGACCGACGGCTGGGGTTTCGGCAACTACGTGACGCTGGCCAACTACCAGGCCGGCGTCGGGCAGTACCTGGTCAACTCGACGGTCGTCTCGGTTCTCACCGTGCTGTTCACCCTTGCCGTCTCGGTGCTCGGCGGATACGCGTTCGCGATGTTCAGCTTCCCCGGGCGCAACGTGCTGTTCCTGGTGACCCTGGCCATCCTGATGGTCCCGTACGCCACCCTGCTCATCCCGCTCTACGTCCTGCTCAACCAGCTCGGCCTGCAGAACTCGCTGGTCGGCCTCGCGCTGGTGCTCACCATGTTCCAGCTGCCGTTCGCGGTGTTCATGATGCGCATCTCGTTCGAGGCCATCCCCAACGAGCTGCGCGAAGCCGCCCTGATCGACGGCTGCGGCTCGTTCCGGGCGCTGCTGCACATCCTGGTCCCGGCCGTGAAACCCGGCCTGATCACGGTGGGCCTGTTCGCGTTCCTGGCCGCGTGGAACGACTTCATCACGCCCCTGGTCCTGATCAGCGACTCCGACCGGGCACCGCTGCCGCTCGCCGTCGCCAACATGCGCCAGCAGGTGATGGGCATCGTCGACTTCGGCGCCACGCAGGCCGGTGTGGTCGTGCTGGCCGTGCCCTGTGTGGTGCTCTTCCTCGCCCTCCAGCGGCACTACGTCCGCGGGTTCATGTCCGGCGCTCTCAAAGGGTGATCTCTCCAGTGACGATCAACGAAATCATCGATCAACGGCTCGGCGCTCCGGTAGCACCGAGTCTCGGCAGACTGCAGCCGCTGGGCCTGCGCGAGGTCACGCTGCGCGAGGGGTTCTGGCAGCGCCGGCAGGACGTCAACCGCACCAACTCGCTGGCACACATCGAGTCCTGGCTGGAAAGGGCCGGCTGGCTCGGCAACTTCACCGGCGCGCCGCAGCACCGGCGCGGCCGCGAGTTCTCCGACAGCGAGATCTACAAACTGCTCGAGGCGATGGCCTGGGAGCTGGGCCGCAGCCCCGACGCCGGGCTGGAGGAGCGGTACCGGTCCATCGTGGCGCGGGTCGCCGCCGCGCAGGACGCCGACGGGTACCTGAACACCAACTTCGGCCGGCCCGGCCAGCAGCCCCGGTACAGCGACCTGGAATGGGGCCACGAGCTCTACTGCTACGGCCACCTCATCCAGGCCGCCGTCGCCCGGGCCCGGACCTTCGGCGCCGACCAGCTCGTCGACGTGGCGATCCGCGCCGCCGACCACCTCTGCGACGCCTTCGGGCCGGGCGGGATCGCCTCGGTCTGCGGGCACGCCGAGATCGAGCCGGCGCTCGTCGAGCTCTACCGGGTCACCGGCAACACGCGGTACCTGGACCAGGCCCGGCTGTTCGTGGAACGGCGCGGCCACCAGGTGCTCTCCGACATCGAGTTCGGTCGCTCCTACTTCCAGGACGACATGCCGGTACGCGAGGCCACCGTGCTGCGCGGCCACGCCGTCCGGGCCGTCTACCTGGCCGCCGGCGCGGTCGACCTGGCCGTCGAGACCGGCGACACCGACCTGCTCGACGCGGTCACCCGGCAATGGCAGAACACGGTGGCCCGGCGCGTCTACATCACCGGCGGCATCGGCTCCCGCCACCAGGACGAGGCGTTCGGCGAGGACTTCGTGCTGCCGCCGGACCGGGCGTACTCCGAGACGTGCGCGGGGGTCGGCTCGGTCATGCTGGCCTGGCGGCTGCTGCTGGCGCAGGGCGACGCACGGTACGCCGACCTGATGGAACGCACCCTGTTCAACGTGATCGCCACGTCGCCGTCCGACGACGGGACCCGCTTCTTCTACGCCAACACGCTGCACCAGCGGGAGACGGGCACCGAGCCCGCGCCGGACGCACTGGTGCCGCGGGCCGCGTCGACGCTGCGGGCGCCGTGGTTCTCGGTGTCGTGCTGCCCGACGAACCTGGCACGGACGTTCGCCTCCCTGGCCGGTTACATCGCGACCAAGGACGACGACGGCGTGCAGATCCACCAGTACGCCGCCGCGTCGATCCGGACCGGCGACATCGGCCTCGACGTCGAAACCGACTACCCGGTCAGCGGCCAGGTCGCGATCCGGGTGGTGCACTCCCCCGCGGCGCCGTGGACGCTCACACTGCGCATCCCGCACTGGGCGACCGGCGCGACCGTGGACGGCGCCCAGGTCTCCCCCGGCCTGGTCCACCTGCGCCGCGACTTCACCGCCGGCGACACCGTGCTGCTCGACCTCGCGGTGACGCCGCGCCTGACCACGGCCGACCCGCGCATCGACGCCGTCCGGGGCTGCGCGGTCGTGGAACGCGGGCCGGTCGTCTACTGCGCGGAATCGGTGGACCTGCCCGACGGCGTCCCGGTCGACGCGCTGCGCCTGGACCCCGGCGTGCCGCTGCACGACCACGACGGCGGGGTGGCGGCCTCCTGCCAGGTCACCCTCCTCGACGACGACTCGTGGCCCTACCACGACCCGGCCCCGGAACTCCGCACCGGCGCGGTCGACGTCACGCTCCGGCCGTACCACGACTGGGCCTCCCGCGGCCCGTCCACGATGCGGGTCTGGCTTCCCCTGGCGGACCAGCCCTAGCGGATCACCCGGGAATGCCCACCCTGGCGGGGGTGGGCATTCTTCTTCCCGGGGTACGCGGTCCCACTCCGCCGCGCGCATGATGGGAGCATCGACGCATGACGACGCCCTCCGTCACGGTGCAGGTCCACTGCCGTCTCACCGTCCGTGTCGACGATCCCACCGCTGTCACCGCCCTGGCCGTCCAGCGCCTCCGCTCCGCGGACATCGACTGGGCCGGCGAGGAGGACGACCTGGAGACCGCCGCCGCCGAGCTCGGTGCCGACCTGCTGACCAGCATCGCCGGCCTGGCCGACCCGAACCGGCTGCTGGCGGACGTGCCCGGCGCCGAGGTGACGGGCGCCCACGTCTGGACCGAACCTACCCGGGAGGTCCGGTCACCGTAGTTTCCGGAAGAATGTCCGGACGTCGTCGGTCAGCACCTCGGGTGCCTCCATGGCGAGGAAGTGACCGCCCGTGCCTAGCTCGGTCCAGTGCACGATGTGGTGGTCGCGCTCGGCCCACGGCCGGATCGTGACGTCGTGCGCGGACACGAGGACGCCGGTGGGCACCGTGCCGCGCCGGCCGGCGGTCCAGAGGTCGGCGGAGCCCGCGGAGAACTCCTCGTAGTAGATCTGCGCGGCGGAGGCGGCGGTGCCGGTCAGCCAGTAGATCGACACGTCGGTGAGGATGCGGTCGCGGTCGATGCTGTCCTCCGGCAGCCCCTCATCCGGATGGGTGTGCTCCTTGAAGATCTCCACGATCCAGGCGAGCTGGCCGGCCGGGGAGTCGGTCAGGGCGTACCCGACGGTCTGCGGGCGTTTGCTGTTGCACCCCAGGTAGGCGTCGTTGACGTTCTGCATGCGCTGCCAGCGCCGCTGGTCGGCCGCACTGAGGCCGTCCATCTCGCCGTCGGCCCCGGACGGGAGGGTGACCAGCGCGGTGAGGTGGACGCCGATGGCCCGTTCCTGGTCCTGCTCGCCCAGCTTCGAGCCGATCCAGGCACCCCAGTCGTAGCCCTGTACGCCGTACCGCTCGTACCCGAGCCGGCCCATCAGCGCCGCGAGGACCCCGGCCATCCGGTCGGCGTTCATCCCCGGCCCGGCCAGTGGGGTGGAGAACCCGAACCCGGGCAGTGACGGGATGACCAGGTGGAAGGCGTCGGCGGGGTCGCCGCCGTGGTTACGGGGATCGGACAGCGGCCCGATGACGTCGAGGAAGTCGACGACTCCACCGGGCCAGCCGTGCAGCAGGATCAGCGGCGTGGCGTCCGGCTCCGGCGAGCTCACGTGCAGGAAGTGCAGGTTCTGCCCGTCGATGGTGGTCAGGTACTGCGGGTACCGGTTGAGGGCCGCCTCCTGGGCCCGCCAGTCGTAGCCGGTGCGCCAGTGATCGGCGAGGTCTCGCAGATATCCGGCGGGAACGCCGCGGCTCCACCCGACGCCGGGCAGCTCGTCCGGCCACCGGGTGTTGGCCAGGCGGGTCTTCAGGTCGTCGAGCTGCGACTGCGGGATGTCGATCCGGAACGGGCGGAGGTCCGGCTGGCTGTTCGTCATGCGGCCCACGCTAGGGACAGATCAGGACAGTTCCTGTCCTGATGCCGGTGCCGGAGGCTCAGGCGGAACGGGCGCCCTCCAGCCGGGCCTGTTCCAGCAGGGACTCGAGGCGACGGCGGCGGAGTCGCGCGTGCCCCCGCAAGCCGGCGAGGACCAGTGCGACGGCCGCCACGAGCAGCAGCTGCGGCCACGGCACGAGCCACGTCGTGACGGTCACCGAGGTGGGCGCGGCCGGTCCGAGCGCGACGGTGGTCCGCACCGGGCCGAGACCCCACACCCCGTCGATGCGGGCGCGCAGCGGCCGGCGGTCGCCGGGCAGGATCTCGCCCGCGGCGACAGCTGACGCGGACCTCAGCGCGAACACTTCTGAGGTGGTGGCCTCGCCGGTCAGGTCCAGGCGTACGTTGCCGGTGTTCACTGCCGTCCAGTCGACGGTCAGGGTGCCGGGGCGCAGCGGGTTCCACGACCGCTGGTACGTGGTGGTGATGTCGTCGGCGGCCATCGCGGGCGCGAGGTCGCCGGACGCGCGGAGCAGCACCCGGAAACCGACCCGGCTCTCCACCTGGACGGACCCTTTCTGCCCGGCCACCGAGGCGGCGATGCCGGCCGGGTGGTCGCCGGGGGTGGCGTCGGCGGGCACGGTGATGGTGAACGGGACGACGGCGGTCTTCCCGGCGCCGACGGTGACCGAGTCCTGCACGGTGATCCAGGTGCCGCCGTCGACGGATTCGCGGTCCGAGGGCAGCATGTTGAACCGGCCCTTGCCGGTCAGGTACCCGTCGGCGGCGGTGAGGCGGAAGGCGGCGGACGCGTCGCTGAAGTTGCGCACGGCCAGGTGTTCGGTGACGACCTGGCCGGGGTCGAGGGTCCGTTCCACCCAGCGGCGGCCGTCGGGGCCGGCGGCGGTCGCGGGCTGGACGGTCCACGTCAGGGAGGCGGGCGCGGCCGCGGCGGGGCTCGCGGGCACGACGAGGGCGGCGGCGATGAGCAGGGCGGCGACACGGCGCACGGCGACTCCAGGGCGACGGCTCGACCGGTGGGGGCCGCGGACGGCGACCCCCACCGGGGGCGGACTATTCGAAGAGGGACAGCGTCAGGGTCGCCTTGTAGGAACCGGCGGCGACCTCGGCGGGGGTGTGCAGGTTGAGGTCGGCGTCGACGGTGTACGCGCCACCGGTCACCGCCTCCGAGTCGTACGTGGACACCAGCAGTTCCTGGTCGACCAGGCCGACGTTGTTGCCGGGCTGGGTCGGCTCGTCCAGCGACGGCACGACTTCTTCACCCTCGGCGACCAGGCCGGTGTCACCGCCGTCGATGAGGCGCGGCTTCCAGCCCAGGTGGTCGGCGGTGATCGGGTCGCGGCCCGGCGCGGTGAAGTCGCTGGAGCTGCCGAGCACGGCCCAGCCGGCACCGTCGGGCACCTCCTCCAGGGTGCGGGTGTCGGTCACGGTGACCGTCGGCAGGGTGCCGGTGAACCGGCGGACCAGCAGGTCGGAACCCTCCTCGGTCAGGGCGACCGCATTGCCGGCGACGGTCAGGGCCAGCACGCCGGGTTCCCGGATCTCGGTGATGTCGACGGTGACCTCGACCTCGGCCTCGCCGGGGTCGGCGAGCGCGGCCGCCGGCAGCGCCGCCGCCCCGGTCAGGGCGACGATCAACGCCAGGGGGACTCGTGCTTTCATGCGGTTCTCCTTCACGGACGTGTCAGCAGGCATGAGCGGAACAGGCCGATGTGTCAGCAGGCATGAGCGGGACAGGCCGATGTGTCAGCAGGTGAGGGCGGGATAGGCGGCGGTGACGCCGGCGGCGGAGGCGGTGCCGGCGGGCACCGCGGCGGCCCGGGAGGCGAAGGCCTGGTAGGCATGGGCGCCGGGTGCGACGGCGGTGACGAGTTTCGTGCCGTACGGGCTGACGAGCTCGACATCCATCGCGGCCCGGCCGTCGTTGCGGGCGGTGACGGCGACGTAGGCCTTGCCGGCGACGCAGCGGGACTGTGCCGTGACGGTGACCGGTGCCGCGGCGGTCTCGTCGGCGGTGACCCGCCATTCGGTGACGGCGACGGCGGAGTACGTGGTTCCGTTGCCGTTCGCGCGGATCGTGGCCCGCAGCCGGGACGTGGTGACCGGGTCGAAGCTCACCGTGTTGAACGCGGTCGTGCTGGTGCCGTACCCGGATGCGCCCGTCACGTCCTGCCAGGCGGTGCCGTCCCAGTACTGCAGACCCCAGCCGTCCGGCGCGGCCACGCCGTCACCGGTGCCCGGGCCGGCGTCGCGCCAGAACTTGACGGCGGCGCCGGTCAGCCGGATCGGGCGGGACCAGTCGTACTGCACCCACTGGATCGCCGGCCGGGTCCCGGACCAGGTGCCCCAGAGCTGGCCCTGCGCCGGGGCGGCCGGGTCGGCGTCGTCGTTGAGCGCGGTGACGCTGTTCCAGCCGGCGGTGTAGGACGCGGTCGGTGTCGCGATCGGGCCGACATTGCCGGTCAGCGGCGCGGACAGGTCGGCCGGGATCACCACGATCCGTGCGGTCTCGGCGTTGCCGGCCTTGTCGACGGCCCGGTAGGCGACCGTGTGCCGGGCCGCGTCGGGTGCCGCGACCGGGCCGTCGTACGTCGTCCACGGGCCGGTGCCGATCGCGTACTCGATCCGGTCGACGCCGGCGGTGGCGTCGGTGGCCGTGACCGCGACGCGCCGGCCGGTGAGTGCGGCCGTGCTCGCCGGGTTGGTGGCGTCGACGGCGATCCGCTCGGTGACGGCGGGTGAGACGTTGCCGGCCCGGTCGGTCGCGGTAGCGGTGACCGTGTGCCGCCCGTCGCCGGTGACGGTGACCTCGGCGGAACGGGTGTTCTCGGTGGTCACGGCATCGGCGTTGCCCACCGCCACGCGGATCGTCAGCCGGCCTCCCCGGTCGTCGGCGGCGGTGGCCCGTACCCGCACCGCGGACCGGAACCACCCGGCGGCGCCCGCCGAACCGCTCGGGGTGAGCACGACGGAGGGTGGTGTCCCGTCGCCCTCGGTGTCGCCGGGTGAGATCACCGTGACCGTCGCGGTGATCCGGCCGGCGGCGTACCCGAGGACGCTGCCGCCGACGGTGAACGTGCCGGGCCGGGCCACGTCGGCGGCGGTCACGGTGTCCCAGAGGACCGGCAGCCGCAGGGTCTCGTCACCGAACGCGACCGGGACCGTGCCGGGCAGGTCGGTCTCCCCCACCTCGACCGTGATCGCCGGCGCGGTGACGGAGGCCGGCTGCGCGGCGAGAACCTTCCATTCCTCGACGGCGACCGCGGAGTACGTGCTGCCGTTGGTGGACGCGTCGAACACGGCCCGGACCTGCGTGGTCGTCACCGCGTCGAAGCTGGTGTCCTGGAAGCCCCGGGTGCCGGTCGGGTACCCGGTGGCGTTCGGGACGTCCGTCCAGGCGCCGTCCCAGTACTGGATCTTCCACTTCGCCGGTGCGGCGACGCCGGTGCCGGTCCCCTGGGGCTGGTCGTTCCAGAACTCGATCTGCGACCCGGAGATCCGCATCGGCTGATCCCAGGTGTACTGCACCCACTGCTGTGGCGGGTTGCTGCCGGTCCAGGTGCCCCACATGTCCGGCGGCAGCGGGTTCTCGCGCACGATTTCGTCGTTGAGCGCCTTCACCCAGTACTGCGTCGGCACCGGGTCGTTGGAGACGGTGACCGTGGCGGCGTGCGCGATGGTGGCGCGCGGGGCGCGGTCGGCCTGTTTCGCCGGGGTCGGCACGATCGGCTTGATCCGCGGCGGGCTCTGGGTGTCGTCCCACTCCACCCGGTCGATCGCGACGGACCGGCGGAAGTGACCGCCGCCGGCGGCGTCCGCGGTGTGGTAGACGAGGTGCCAGGCGCCGCCGAACTCGACGATGCCAGGGTGGCTGGTGGTCGACGAGACGGGCGGCAGGATGGTGCCGCGGTACGTCCACGGGCCCTCGGGAGAGCTCGCGGTCGCGTACGCGATGCAGGCGTGGTAGTTCGCCGGGGTGCAGGCCGAGGTGGGCCCGGCGTTGTTGCCGGCGTAGGCCAGGTAGTAGGTGCCGTTGCGCTTGAACAGCCACGGCGCCTCGAAGTAGCCGGTCAGGCCGGTGACGGTCTGCTGGGTGCCGACTGGTGTTCTCATGTCGGCCTGGAACTCCAGGCGGCGCAGCTGACCGAACGTTCCCCAGTGGACGAAGACCCGGTCGCCCTCGACCAGGACCGTCGGGTCGATGTTCTCGATGGTGTTCGCGGCCGGGGTGCGCTGCGAGATCAGTGGCCCGCCGATGTGGTCGGTCCACGGGCCGGTCGGTGTGGTGGAGACGGCCACGCCGATCGCGAACTTGTTGGCCGCCGGTGACTCGCGCTCGCTGACCGGGACGTACCAGTAGTAGCGGCCGTCCGGGCCCTTCACGACCTGACCGGCGTACGCACGACCGGGTGTCGCCCAGCTGAACACCTTCTCCGGGCGCATCAGCGACGGGTGGTGGGTCCACCGTCCCGAGCCCGGGTCGTCGGTGACGAAGGCGCCCCACTCGTTCATGATGAAGTCGTTGACGGCCGGGCCGGCCTCGTCGTGTCCGGTGTAGACGTACAGCTTGCCGTCGTCGACCAGCGGCGCCGGGTCGGCGGAGTAGTAACTGCCGTCGGAGAGGATCGGGTTCACGGTGTTCGTGAACGTGTAGGAGTCGGCCGCCTGGGCGGGCCCGGCGGGCGCCGCTGCCACCAGGCCCGCCGCGACAAGTGCCGCGACCGCCGCGGAGCGCAGTCTCACAGGGTGCTCCTCGCGTCTGGGAGGGGGTTGCCGGCGGCGCTGGCTCTCAACAGCGCCGCCGGCAACCGGTCGGGGGTCAGCTACAGGTGATCGCGGCGTACGGGGCCGTCGACTCGGCGCCGCCCGCCTTGACCGTGGCGGTCCCGGCGGGGATCGACGCGGCCCGACTGGTGAAGCTCTGGTACGCCGACTTGCCCGCGGCCACGTTCGTGACCGTCTTCGATCCGTAGGGTGTGATCAGCTCGACCGTCACCGGCTCGGCCCCGGTGTTCCTGGCC
Organism: Actinoplanes sp. DH11; assembly: GCF_020873875.1. Taxonomy (GTDB): domain Bacteria; phylum Actinomycetota; class Actinomycetes; order Mycobacteriales; family Micromonosporaceae; genus Actinoplanes. The sequence continues at coordinate 166,397 of NZ_JAHWGU010000018.1, read as the reverse complement.
GTGACCGCCACGTAGGCGTTCTTCCCGATGCACTGCGACCGGGCCGTCACCTCGACGGCCACGGCCGGCGCCGGGACGTCGTACACCTCCCATTCCTGCACACCGGGAGCGCCCTTGCCCTCCTCGGTCCCGCTCGCGGTGAGCAGGGCCCGCAGCCGCGTGGTGGTCACCTTGTCGAAGGTCACCGTGTTCCACGCGGTCGCCGACGTGCCGTACGCGGAGGCTCCGGTGACGTCCTTGAACGCCGCGCCGTCCCAGTACTGGACCTTCCAGGCCCGGGGCGGGGCCACTCCGGCGCCGGTCTCGTCGAGGTCCTCGGCGAACCAGATCCGGGAGCGGTCGACCGCCACCGGCGCCGCCCAGTCGAGCTGGATCCACTGCTCGCCGACCTGCGGCCAGGTGTTCCAGACGTCGGTGTTCGGGCCGACCGGCCCGGTCGGCGTGACACCGTCGGCGATGTTGTCGGCGGTCAGCCAGCCCGGGGTGTACGACGCGGAGGCCGTACCGGTGCGTGCCACGTTCACCGGGGCCTGACCGGCCTCGACGTCGAGGGAACCGACCGCCGAGGTGTTACCGGCCCGGTCCACCGCGCGGTATTCGACGGTCGCGGCCGCCGAGCCCACCGTCACCGGGCCGGTCGCCGTGGTCCAGGCGCCACCGGCCAGGCGGTACTCCAGCGATCCGATCCCCGACAGCGCGTCGGTGCCGGTGATCGTCACCTCGCGGGTGCCCTTGTCGAACGCCGCCGTGGCCGCCGGGGCGGTGCGGTCGATGCCGACGGTCCGCTCGGTGACCGCGGAGACGTTGCCCGCGGCGTCGGTGGCCCGTGCCTGGATCTTCAGCTCCCCCTCGGCCGTGATCGTGATCGGCCCGGCGTAGGCGACCCAGTCGCCACCGCCGCGTTTGATGGTTATTTTGGGCGCGTCGTCCCGGTTGTCGGTCGCCGAAGCCGTGACTGTCACGTCCGCGTTCGCCCACGGCGCGTCCGGCTGTGCGGTAAGCGTCGTCACCGGCGCGACCGTGTCCTGCGGGCCGCCCGCGCCGACCGTGACGGTGGCGACGGCGAGCTTGTCGGTGCCGGCGACCTGCCCGGTGACCTCGAAGGTGCCTTCCGCGGCGTACGCGGCCGGGTCGATCGGTGCCCAGGTCACCCCGATGCCGCTCTGCCGCGACCCGTCGTTGTAGCCGACCGTGACACCGCTCGGCAGGACGGGCGCCACCCCGGCCCGGGTGCTGACCGCCACCGGGTCGATCGTGTTGATCTGCACCGGCGCGCTGCCCCGCACCCAGACGTGGGCCCGGGCGCTGATCGAGGTGCCGGCCACGAACCCGGTGACCGTGAAGTCGCCGACCTCGGCCACCCGTGCCGGGTCGATCGCGCTCCAGGCAACCGCGGCCGGCAGCGTCGCACCGTCGGCGTAGGTCACGTCCACGGTGTCCGGCAGCGCCGGCACCACGCCGGTCCGGGTCCGCACGTCCGCGGTCCGGATCGAACTGGCCGGTGCCGCGAAGACCCGCCACTCGGTGACACCGATCGCCGACCAGCGGTTGCCGGCCGCGTTGGGCAGGGCGTTGAACACCGCGCGCAGGCGGGTGGTGGTGACCGGGTCGAAGGTGACCACGTTGGTGCGGCCCCGCACGGCCGGGTCGAACCCGGTGCCGCCGGTGGTGTCCTGCCAGGCCGCGCCGTCCCAGTACTGGATCTTCCAGTTCTGCGGGACCGCGACGCCGCTGCCGCCGGTGGTGCTGTCCGACCAGAAGTCGATCGACGCCCGGTTGACCCGGACCGACGACGGGAAGTCGTACTGCAGCCAGCGGGTGGCGGGCTCGTTGCCGGTCCAGGTGGCCCAGATGTCCGGGTTGGCGCCGCCGGTGAAGAACGGCGCCTTGTCGTCGTTCACGGCGTTGACGTTGTTCCACCCGGCCGTGAAGCTCGCCGACGCGGTGCCCGAGGTGGCGATGTTGATCTCGCCTTCGACAAGCGCGGACGCGTTCACCACGACGTCCTTCGTGGCGGTGGCGCCGCCGCTGCGGACGGTCAGCCGCAGGGTGTGCCGGCCGGACTCGGTGAACCGGGCGATCGTGGTCGGCGTGTTCGCCGGGTCGAACGCGACGGTGCCGCCGTTCGGCGCGTCGACGACCGACCAGGACGCGGTGATCGCGGTGCCCGGGTCGCCGTCGTCCTGCGCCAGGCCGAGGAGCCGCACCGAGCCGTCCTGCTGGTACGTCGAGTCCACCCAGGCGTCGGCCAGTGGCGGCGCGTTCGTGGCCTGTGGTGCGCCCGTGCCGCTGTCGTACGCCTGGATCTCCTTGATGCCGGTCCGCGCACCGGGCGTGTGGTGCACCGTGATCCGCAGCTTCTCGGCGGTGACCTCGGGGAACCGGACCTGGTTGAGGTTGCCCTGCGGGTAGACCGGCGTGCGGCTCTGATCCGGAACGGTCGTCCAGCCGGCACCGTTGTCGTACTCCACGGTGAACTGGGCGGGCGGCGCGTACCCCTGGACCGTCGCCGTCGAGGACGTCTTGTAGAAGTGCACCCGTACGTCGTCGATCGTCTTCTGGCCCCCGAGGTCCACAGTGATCGCGTCGGTGGCGTCCGGCGAACCGGCGGTCCCCCAGAACGGCTCGTTCACGGTGGTCCCGTCGACCGCGCCCGCCGGCGCCCGGCCCGTGGCCGAGAAGGTGGCGGTGACCGGACGGCCCTCGGCGACGTCGACCGGGGTGTTTATGCCCGCCTTGGCCATCACGTCGGAGACCCGGTCGCCGGCCGCGAACGTGACGTCCTGCGGCGCCTTGACGCTCTTCGCCGCGGTGGTGGTCACCGTGATGCCGGCGGCCGCCTCGACCTTGCCGGTGGCCGGGTCGTAGACGAGTTTGCCCAGCTTGTCGGCGGTGAGGGCCAGCTCGCCGTCCAGGTAGACCGAGTAACCCTCGGGCGTACCCGTGCCGTAGTGCCGCTCCCCGCCCGGCGCGTCCCAGACCACCGTCAGGTCCCTGTCGCGGTACTTGATGTTGTTGGCGGTGAAGTGGTCCCAGCCGATGTCGATCGGGTCCAGTTCGATCTTCGCGTCGGAGCGCGGGCGCAGGCCCATCGCGTCCTCGATGACGGTGAAGTTGGTGGCGCCCAGGATCGTGTGGTGGATCCACGAGCGGTAGCCGATGCTCTGGTTCGCCGCCGACCCGTCCGCCCAGAACTCGTTCTGGTCCGGGTACCGGTTGTCGCCGTTGTTCTGGTAGTGCGCCCAGGCGTTCCAGTACAGCAGCTTCTTGTACCACTCGGCGTCGATGTGCTGCGTCGGATAGTTGCGCAGCACGGACGACAGCATCCGGAACGTCACCGTCGAGTTGATCACCGAGAAGTTGTTGCTGCCCGGGTCGCCCTGCGCCGCGGCGGCGGCCTTGTCGGCCTGGTTCGCCGTGGTGAACGGGAAGATCGGGTACTGGGTGTCGTCGCCGAACAGACGCAGCGCGTCGACGTAGGGCTGGTCGTAGTCGGGGTCGCCCGGCTTCGGCATCAGCCCGACCGCGAACGGGTAATAGTTGTTGATCTCTTTCCACGGCACCAGGGCGTCGGAGGCAACGTGCCGGTGCTTGAGCAGGTTGCCGGTGTGGCCCATCTCGTCGGGCGTGCTGCGGGCCGGCTCCCAGAGGTGTTCCAGCACCGCGGCCTTGACCCGCGCGGCGAACGCCTCCATCTCCGCGGCCTTCGCGGTGTTGCCCGCCGTGCGGTACGCGGCCGCCGCGGCCTTCGCGTTGGAGTAGAGGTACGCGTTCTCGGTGCGGTCCATGTTGCCGTCGCGCCAGTCGAACGACACCGCGTCGGCGTCGTTGCCGGTCATCGCGCCCCAGCTGTACTCGATCAAGCCGTTGCCGTCGAAGTCGTACGCGTCGAGCAGGCCCTTGACGTCGTTCTCCGCGTACTCGGCGAGGTTCTCGGCGATCGCCGCCGGGCCGCCGTGCAGCTGGTAGGAACGCCACGCCGCCTCGGAGATGTACTCGGTGTAGCTGTTCGACCAGTTCGCCGGGTCGCCCGGGTTGTCCACGTACTTCGAGCTCTTCGCGACCTCACCGGCCGACACCCACGAGCCGTACGACCACGCCGGGTCCCGGAAGTACTTCAGGTCGTCCACGAACATGCCGGTGGTCAGCACGATCGCGTTGTTGTAGCCGAGGACGCCCTCCATCGCGGTCGGGAACTGGTAGTCGTTGCCCGGGATGTTCGCGTCGAGGAAGTTGAAGCGCATCAGCCACCAGCGGTAGAACAACGTCTTGTCGATGTTGTTCTCCGGCGTGTCCAGGTAGGGCACGTTCTCCGCCCACCACCGGTTGTACGCGGTGACGTGCTTCTGGTAGGCGGCCGCCGGTGCGAGGTCACGGAACGTCGTGTACTCGCTCGCCGACGCCGGGATCTCCTTGGCCGTGAAGCCCAGTTGCACCTTGGTGCGCACCGAGCCGCTCGCCGGGACCGCGACGGTCCGCCGCAGCGTGCCCTCGACGGGGGCGAACCCGTCGCCGGAGAACCGCGGGAAGAGGTCGGTCAGCTTGTTGAACGACCGCACCGCACCGGTCAACTCGCCGTTGTCCGATTCGGACGTGCGCGCGAACGGCGAGCTCGCGGTGAGCGTGACGTCCTTCGCCGCCCCGTCGGTGCTCACCACCTCGAGGTCGGTGACGGCCACGTTCTGGTCGGTGATGTACTTCGTCTGCACGACCCGCAGCCCCGCGCCCGTGAACACGCTGCGCCAATAGCTCGGCGTCTGCTTGCGCTGGGCGGGGTCCTCGCCGAGGGTGATGTCGGCTCCGCCGACGGAGAGCGTGACGGTGTACGCGCCCTGCCCGCCCGCGATCGACTCGATGTAGGCGACCTCGCCGCCGAATCCGAGCGTGCCGGGCTGGTGGGTCTTCATGAAGACCGTGCGTCCCCGGCTGAACAGGTACTGGTTGGCGTCGCCGTTGGACCCGCCGGGCGTGTTGCCGGTGCGGACCAGCATCCGGTCGATCCAGAAGTCCTTGTCGGTGCTGCTCCCGGCGCCGGCCGCGACGTCGGCGTCGAAGATCGCCTGGAGCTGGTTGCGGGCGTGGTACCCGGTGCGCTCGTCGGGCACCGGGTTCGCGTCGCCCTTGAACGCGGGGTACGGGGTGGCCGCGTTCGGTGCCGCGAGGGCGGACGCGGCGGGAACACTTACCAGGCCGGCCAGGAGGAGCCCGGCGACCACTGCTGCTCTGCGGGATATCGGTATCGCTGGCGTTGTCACGTGGCGGACGCCTTCCTTCAGGGGTCGTTCGGCACAGCGGACGGTGTGACGGGTCGCCTCAGGGCACGGGGGATTTGCCCGTTGCGGTGGCTGCTCCGGGCGATTAACGAAAACCTTTTCGGGAATGGTTGCAGTAGGTTGCGGCCATGTCAACGGGTGGTTTCCGCAGCTCTACGGCACGTCTACAGTGATCGTCGGGCAGACCCGGACAACGCTCCCGAAAACGCAAAAGCGCCGCCCGGCGTCTGCCGGGCGGCGCTCTTCGTACTGCTTATGCGGTGTGTCAGCCGATCTTCACGTTGAAGACGGGGTGGGCGGCCAGCTTCTTGAACGCGGCCAGGCTCGCCGGGGTGCTGTTGATGCTGATGTCGCGGTCACCCTGGTCGTCCTTCTTCGTGTCGAAGTGGACGATCGCCTTGATGGCGGGGCGCTTGGCGAGCTCGGGCAGCACGTCGTTGTAGACGGCGTCCTTGTCGGCGTACTTGCCGACCCGGTGGTAACCGCCCCACTCGGCGACCATGAACGGCTTGCCCGGCGCCTTCTTGACGGCCCAGTCGTAGAACCCGAGGCCACCGCCGGTGGGCTCACGGTCCAGGATGTCGCCGAAGTCGCCGAAGTGGTAGTAGCCCTTCTCGACCGAGACGTAGGAGTCCAGGCCCACCCAGTCAACGACGTCGTTGCCCGGGTAGAGGTCCTTCCACCAGCTCTGCGCCATCCACTTCTCGTTGCCCATGTAGGCCATCACGTTGACGACGTTCGTCACGCCCTGCGCACGCAGGCGCAGGATGGTGTGGCGGTACATCGCGGCGAAGTCCTTCGCCTCCCAGCCGGAACCAGCCTTCGCGACGACGTCGTTCTCCGGCTCGTGGTTCAGCACGATGAAGAACTTCTTGCCGTACGCCTTGGCGCGCTTCGCGAACGCGTCGATCCGCTTGTCCTGCTGTCCCGCGGCAACCTTCGCCCAGGTCGAGCCGTACGCGACCTTCCAGTTCTCCAGCAGCACGCGCGGGTTCGCCGGGTCGTTCGTCATCGCGATCTCAGCCTTGGTCGGGAAGACCTCGTCACCCTTGTGGTACTGGTGGAACAGCGTCGCGGTGCGGCCGCTCAGCTTCTCCCAGTCCTTCAGCGCGATGTCACGCGGCGTGTTGGTGAAACCGCCGGCCGCGCCGCCCCAGAGCACGCCGCAGGACGGCACGAGCTTCGCGTCGGTCTTGCAGCCGGTGCCCACCGCCGGGGCGGCCGAACCGGCACCCGGGGTCGCGACCGGCGCCGATACCGTGGCGGTCGTGGCGAAGACCAGCTCCGGGCCGCCCTTCGCGGCGTTCTCCGCCGACTGGAAACGGACCGTCTCGGTGGCGCTGACAGCGAACGAGTACGTGCCCGGGCCGTACACCTCGGCGCTCAGGTCGAACGCGAGGCGGGTGTCGGTGGACTTCGGCGACACACCGGCGATCGCGAGACCCAGCTTGGGCGCGTTCGACGAGGTCAGCTTGCCCTCGTTCCAGGAGTTGTCGACGATGCGGGTGACGGTGACCCGGCCGGACGGCTTGCCCAGCGGGCTGAGGAAGAGCTTCGCGGCCTGCACATCGGTGCCGGCCGGGATGGTGAACTTCAGGAAGGACGTCTTGACGTCGCTGCCGACCTTGCCGGCAACCAGCTTGTCCTCGGTGCCGAAGTTGGCGGACTTGCGGGACGACGAGGTGTAGCTGTCGTCACCGGCCGGAACCGCCATCTCCTTGGTGCCCTTGCTAACCTTGATCACGACGGCCTGAGCGGCCGCACCCGGTGCCAGCGCGGCGGTGGCGCCCGCGAAGACGGCGGTCAGAGCTGTGAGGTGCCTCGGCAGCTTGGCGCGTCGCATTCTTGAATCCCCCCCGTTTGTCCGGCGCATGTCCGCCGGGCATGTGAAAGAGATTCCAGGTCGCCGGTTGCGGGTCCAGTACCGGAACGGGTGCGACAAGGTTGCGGCTCTTCTTTCTCCGGAACCCTCAACCCACCCCCCGCCCAGCCGACCCTTCTGGCCGCCGCCGGCAGTCCTCCCCCGGGCTTCCGGCGGCCCCCTTGCCCCTCCGCTCCCTCGCCCCTGCTCTCCTCGCGCTCCGCCCGCCTGTTTCGTTCCCGAAGCACGTCCTCGCCCATCTGCCGCTTGCGCACGGCACCCGCCAGCCGGTAGCCAAGGGGGATGACGCTGATCATTGACGGCCACAACGACCTGCCGATGCGGTTACGCGGCTGGCACGGTTCGAGCGTCGCCGGCCTCGACCACCCGCGCCCACCGCTGCACACGGACCTGCCACGGCTGCGGGCCGGCGGGGTGGGCGGCCAGTTCTGGTCCGTCTACGTCCCGTCCGACCTGCCCGAACCGGTGGCCCTGGCCGCCACGCTGGAGCAGATCGACCTGGTGCACCGCATGATCGCCGCTTACCCGGGCGACCTGGAGCTGGCCCACACCGCCGCCGACGTGGAGCGGATCATGGCGGCCGGCCGGGTGGCGTCCCTGATCGGCGTCGAGGGCGGCCACTGCCTCGCCGGGTCGGCCGGCGTGCTGCGGTCGCTCGCCCGACTGGGCGTACGTTATGTGACTCTGACCCACAACCACCACACCGCCTGGGCGGACTCGGCGGCTCAGGAACCCACGGTGGGCGGCCTGTCGGCCGAAGGGCGAGCGATCGTACGGGAGATGCAGCGCATCGGCGTCCTCGTGGACCTGTCGCACGTCGCGCCGGTGACCATGCACGCCGCCCTGGACGAGGCCGCCGCGCCGGTGATCTTCTCGCACTCCGGCGCCCGGGCGGTCACCGACCACCCCCGCAACGTCCCCGACGACGTGCTCACCCGGCTCCCCGGCAACGGCGGCGTGATCCAGCTGACCTTCGTGTCCCTCTTCGTCTCGGCCGCCGCCCGCGACTGGGCCGCCGCGGCCGAAACCGAGTGGCGACGGCGCGGCCTGCCTCCGATGACCGACGCATGGCCCCGCGCGCCGCGGCCCGGCGAGGATCCCGCAGCCGTACCGGTGACGCCCCTGCCCGACCTCACCGCCGAACCCGCGTTCCGCGCCTGGCTCGCCGCCCATCCCCAGCCCGTCGCCACGATCGCGCAGGTGGCGGACCATGTCGATCACGCGCGGGCGGTGGCGGGCGTCGACCACGTCGGCCTGGGTGGCGACTTCGACGGCACGACGGACGTCCCCGCAGGGCTGTCGGACGTCTCCGGCTATCCCCGCCTGTTCGACGAGCTCCGGGCCCGCGGCTGGTCCGAGCCCGACCTGTCGAAGCTTGCCGCGGGAAACATGCTCAGAGCCATGCGAGACGCCGAGGCGTACGCTGCCGAGCCGCTGTGGCCGTCCCGCCCCTGATCCCCGGCCGGTTGATTCGCCGGCGGCCTGACCCACGGGGTTCGGCAGGTCAGGCCGGCCAGCGAATCCGCCGGCACACACCACGGAGCCTGGTGGGCCGCGCGGTGAATGCCGGGCACGAGCGGTGATCGCCGCCGACGCGAAAACATACGGCTTTCGCATGGCGGGACAGCGGGAGGCCCTACGACCCCCGGCAGCACGCTCATGCTCCCGCGCTGTGCCGCCACCTCCGGCCGGCCGCGCCCCAGCATCCATCGGTCACTGCAGGACGAAGTCCTCGCCCAGCAGTTCCCGCAACCGGCCCAGCGCTCGCATGCTCCGCATCTTCACCACCGAGGCCGAGACCCCCAGAATCTCGGCAACAGTGTCGACGCTGTGGTCCTCCCAGTGCCGCAGCACCACGATGGCCTGGTCCCGTACCGGCAGCGTGGACAGCGCGCGCATCAGCGTGACGTGCAGTTCCGCGGTGGGTCCTGCCGGGTCGCCGGGACGGTCCGGCAGGTCGGCGAGCACCACTTCGGCACCGCTGCGCCGTTTGCGCTGGTCGAAGACGGCGTTCATCAGCACCCGCCGGCTGTAGGCCGCCAGGTTGGCGTTGCGTCCGATCCGGCCCCAGGACGCGTACATCCGGGCCAGGGTCAGCTGGGTGAGATCCTGAGCGAGGTGCCAATCCCGGCACATCAGATACGCGGTACGCCGCAACCGGGGCGTCGCGGCCGCCACGAACGCGGTGAACTCCTCGTCCCGGGCGGCCCGTTCGTGCCGCCGGGTGAAACCCCAGCCCGTATCGGACGACACCACGTTCGCCACGCGTTCGTTCACGGGCACATCCCGCCGATCAGGTCCTCGACCCCGGCGCGGCCGGCGAATCTCGCGGCAAACGCCGGGTACTGCGCCGGCGTGGTCAGCTCCAGCCGGAACGACTCGGGCAACTGCGACGCATCCACGGCGGCAACCAAGTCAGGGCTGTCGCGCCACAACACCTTGAATTTCTCGTACGCCTCCTGCCGGGTCTCGAAGACCAGGTTCCGGACCAGCGGATCGCCGTCCAGAGCGTCCCGCAGCCCGGTGCGTTGCCGCTCGGTGACGTCCTGCCGCAGAAAAATCGAGACATCGGTCGCGTCGTCGGGCACCGGCCAGGTGCACTGCGGCTCCGCCTGCGCCAGCCGCGCCGCGGCGGCCGACACCTGCGGCGGGGGCCCGGCAGGCGCCGGCGTGAGGTTGAGCGCCACGACGACCGCGACGATGGCCGACGCCACAGACCCGCCGACGATCAGGCCACGGCGCCGGCGGATACCCCGGCCCTGAGCCATCGCCTGCCCCGCAAGATCTCCGTCCGGGGGCACCGGCTCATCGTCGAGCACTCGGTCGAACAAATCCTTCAAGTGGTCCGGCACGGCCAGCTCCTGGTGTCGTCGGCTCCCTTTCTGCCTGAAGGACTGGCTGGACATGCCGTTCGGTCACACCGCCGGCCAAAATCCCCACACGGCGTCGCGTCCGGCCGGACCCATCAGGTCGGCCACAGCGCCGAGCGAACGACATCGACCGGCCTCGCGATCACAGGAGTGCCTTCCGGATCGACCGCGGGCGGGTCCGCCACAGCAACCGCGGGCGGCGGCCATGTCGGCTCCCTGGGCAGCACCTGCCACGTCGGCCGCGGACAGCACCTTCCACATCAACTGCGGGCGGTGCCTGCGACATCGGCCGCGCTGAGATCGGACACCTCTGCGGTGCTCCGCGTCCAACCTGCTCCCCTCAGTCATCCGGTCGGTCGACCCTGCTCCCCTGAGTCATCCGGGCGGTCGACCCTGCTCCCCTGAGTCATCCGGGCGGTCGACGTCCGCCGGGTTCGGGTTCTCCGGGCGCCGGCCGCGCGGGGATCGCTGCCGTGGCATCCGCGTGCGCCCCTGTCCCGGCGTCGCGGGGCCGGCCGGATCAGCCGGCTTCGCCCCGGTCTGTCCGGCCTCACCGGCAGGCGCGGGCTCGGCCGCCGACGCGCCGCCCTCTTCCTGCCGATCCCCGGACACACCACCCCCCGCACTGCCGGACGCGGACCGGCCACCACCCCCCGCACTGCCGGACGCGGACCGGTCACCACCCCCCGCATTGCCGGACGCGGACCGGCCACCGCCCTCCACCGGGTCCGGCGATCGCCGTGCTCGCGGCACCCTGCGCTGCGGTGCGCTCCGCGCCGGCGTACCCGAAGTGCCGTTCTCCGTGGACGCCTCGCCGGCCTCCGCGATCACCCGGGAGGTGTCGCCGGCATCGACCGGCGGCACCGGAGCCTCGACCGGCGGCACCGGACGCTGAGGCGCCGACGCACGCCTGCGAGCAGCCGGCGGCGACTGATCGCTTGCCGCGCCGACGGCCCCGATGACACCGTCGGCAGCGGCGCGCGCCGAACCGGATGCGGGCGCGGCGTCGTGGCCGGCTTCGCGGTCAGTGTCGTGGCCGGCTTCGCGGTCAGTGTCGTGGCCGGCTTCGCGGTCAGTGTCGCGGCCGACATCCCACCCTGCGTCGCGGCCGGTTCCGGGAATCGGCTCATCGGCCGGCGGACTGGTCTTCTCCGCCGGTCTGGCTGCCACGCTCCCCGCGCCCGATCTCTCACCCTCACCCACCGCTCTCCCCTCACGAGGAGACACACCGGCATCCGATCCGGGCCCACCGGCGTCCGCGCCAGTCGCACCGGCTGCTCCTCCGGCCCCACCGGCATCCGCGCCGGCCCCACCGGCTGCTGGGTCTGGCGCACCGGCTGCGGCATCGGGCCGCGACGGCACCTCTTCCGGAGGTTGTCCGGTACCGATCACCGCGTACACCTCCGGGTGCTCCCGCCGCAACTTTCTCCCCCAGCGCACGCCCGCCAGGTAGAGCAGGAGGAACGCCAGCGGCGGTGACCAGACTTTCGCCAGGTTGTCCGAATCCAGCAGGATGCCGAACGACGCGACCGTGAGCAGCAGGATGATCACCAGGAAGACAGTGGCGATCCACGGTGCGACAGCGCGGCGCCAGCGCGTTTCGCCGTGGTCACCGCGCCGGAAGTACCGGACGACAGCGATCGACGCGATCACCATGAGGATCAGGACGCCGAGGCCGCCGGAAACGGTGCCGAAGAAGAACAGGTCGGTGGTCGGGTTCCAGCCGGCCAGGGCGAACACCAGCAGCACGCCGAGGGCCAGGCCGGACTGGGCGACGGACGCGGTCACCGGAACGTCGTCGCGGGTGCGGGCCAGCGACGACGGCAGGACGCCCTCACGGGCGACGGTCAGCGCGTACCGGGCGACGGTGTGGTGGAAGGCCAGCATCGCGGCGAACAGGCTGGTCGCGAAGAAGACGCGGGCCAGGTCGATGACGACTGCCGGCAGGTACGGTTCGGGCAGGAAGAAGAACAGGTCGTCGAGGTGGTCGCCGGCGATCGCGACGATCTGGTCGGGGCCGGCGACGACCGACATCACCCACGCGGTGCCGCCGTAAAGCACGGCCGCCACGAGCAGGGTCAGCGCGATCGCCCGGGACACGGTGCGGCGGGGGTCGCGAGCCTCGGCGGCGTACACCAGGGGGGCCTCGAAGCCGACCATGCCGGCCACCGCGGCGACCAGCAACGCCACCCCGCCCGCGCTGGCGATCAAGCCGGGGTTGAGTGTCTCGAAAGAGATCGTGCCGCCCGCCGGATGGGTGACCATGGCGGCGTCGAGGATCAGCACGATCAGCACTTCGGCGCAGACCAGGACGGTCAGGATACGAGCGTTCAAATCGATGTTGAGGCGACCCAGGAGGGCGATCAGCGCCCAGCCGACCAGCGCCCACACCACCCAGGAGATCTCCACACCCAAGATCGCCATCGCATTGTGCGCGGCCACGCCGAAGGCGCCGTACAGGCCGATCTGCATGGCGTTGTAGGCGAGCAGCGCGACGAAGGCGGTGCCGACGCCGGCGGGACGGGACAGACCCGCTGCGGCGTACGCGTAGAAGGCGCCCCTGTTCGGAACGTGCCGTGCCATCGCGGCAAGCCCCACCGCGAAGACGCCGAGCACCGCCGCGACCAGCATGTACGCGACCGGGATGCCTTTCTCCTCCACCTGCCCGTACCCGAGGGGCAGGGCCCCCGCGACGACGGTCAGCGGTGTCATGGCGGAGACCGCGATGACGAAGATCGGCCACGTACCGAGGCGGCGCTCGGCGACCGGCTGTGGCATGGGGCCTCCTATCAACGGTATGACCGCCTCCCATCATTACGTCCACAACGGATCGGCGATATAGAAAGTTCTCGATCATGACGGGTCGGGTTTCGGCACTCACACCTCCGGGTAGCCTGCCCGCATGCCGATCGGACCTCAGCCGCAAGGACGCCGCGGAACGGTCGAGGAGCCGTACAGCCCGCTCAATCTGCGCCTCGTCCTCGCCGCGTTCGGCCTGGTCGTCTGCACGGTGCTGTCGATCCTGCTGTTCCGGGCGGGGTGGACCGTGCCCGGCTGGCTGCTGGCCGCCTGGGCGGTCGCCGCCGCGGTCGACATCGTGGTCGTGCAGATGCGCCGCCGGGCCCGCAAGCGGGCCGAGGGCAACCGGGATCACTCGCTCTTCGAGTGACGGCCCGGTCCGGCCAGTCCGGCATCGTGCACGAGCAGCGCCACCTGCACCCGGTTGTTCAGGTCCAGTTTCGTGAGCACCCGTGACACATGCGCCTTCACCGTCGCCACCGACATGTAGAGCTCGGTGGAGATCTCCGCGTTCGATCTACCCCGCGCGATCAGCAGCGCCACCTCCGTCTCCCGGGCGCTGAGCCGCCCGAGCAGTTCCGTCGCCCGCCCCGGTTCGGGCCGCGAGCCGGCCGCCACGTGGGCGATCAGTTGCCGGGTCACACTCGGCGAGAGGGCGGCCTCGCCGTGCGCCACCCGTAGCACCGCGGCCTTGATCTGACCGGGTGGCGTGTCCTTGAGCAGGAAGCCGCTGGCACCGACCCGCAACGCCCGCAACACGAACTCGTCCGCGTCGAACGTGGTGAGCACCAGGACCTCGGGCGCCTCGGGCCGCTGGCGCAGCAGTTCGGTCGCGGTCAGCCCGTCCACACCGGGCATGCGGATGTCCATGAGCACCACGTCCGGCCGGTGCTCCGCCACCGCCGCGGGCACCTCCGAGCCGTCGCCGGCCTGCCCCACGACCCGTACCTCGTCGTCGCCCGACAAGATCATCGACAGCCCGGCGCGCACCAGCGGATCGTCGTCGACGATGAGGACCCGCACCGGGCTCATGACGCCCACGGCAGCCACGCGGAGAGGACGAACTCGTTGCCGTGCCGTCCGTGGGCGAGGCGGCCACCCGCGAGTGCGGCCCGCTCGGTGAGACCGATCAGGCCCAGCCCGGTGCCCGGGATAGACGCCTCCGGCACGGTCACCGGAATCAGATTGCGGATCTCGATGGTCAGTCCCTCGGCCCCCGACCCGCGGACGGCCACGGACACCGCAACCCCGGGAGCATGCTTGCGCGCGTTCGTCAGGCCCTCCTGAATGATCCGGTACGCGGCCCGGCCGGTCGCGATCGGCACCGCGTCGGGTTCGGCGGTCACGTTCATCCGCACCTTGATGCCCGCCGACCGGGACTCGTCCGCGAGCGCCGGCAGCGCGCTCAACGTGGGCTGCGGCCGTTCCGGCGCGTCGCCCTCGCTGGAATCGGTGGTGCGCAGCACCCCGATCACCGCCCGCAGGTCCTGCAGCGCCTGATGGGCGTTGGATCGCACCACCGCCGCCGCACCGGCGATCTCCGCGGCCGGCGCGTCCGGACGGAACTCCAGCGCCCCGGCATGCAGGCTGAGCAGCGAAATGCGGTGGGCGAGGACGTCGTGCATCTCGCGGGCTATCCGGGTGCGCTCCAGCGCCCGGGCCTGGGCCACACGGAGCTGCTGCTCGGTTTCGGCCCGCTCGGCGCGCTCCCGCCAGCTCACGATCAATTGGCGCCGGGACCGGATCAGCATCCCCCAGAGCGCCACGATCACCACCATCACGTTCCCCCAGCCGAACGTCTCCCAGTAGCCGTCGCCCGTCTCCGCCCGGAAGGCGGAGAAGACGGCGTTGGCACCGGTCACCGCAGCGATGTACGCGGCCAGGACGCTGAACCGCTGGTGGACGGCGATGGTGAACACGACGATCAGCAGCGTCACCCCACTGGCGAGGGAGAAGAAGCTCAGGGCCAGCAGGTAGAGCGCCAGGGGGGCCAGGAACCGGCGGCGCCACCACAGGCCGATTCCGGCGATGCCGCTGAGCACCCCGTCGAGCCCGATCAGCCAGGGTGGCGTACCCGCCCAGCCCTGCATGATGCTCGGATCGGCCTGGAGCATGTCGGCCGTGACGAACAACGTGAACCCGAAGCCGAGGACGAAACAGAGCGTGTCCACCAGCCAGTCCCGGGTGGAACGGCGGACCGGCACGGGTCCGGACGGATCCGCGACCAGCGCGGACGGCCACAGCCAGCGGTACTCGGTCAGCGACGCCCCCACGGAATCGACTTTACGGACCCGTGGCGAACCCCGATACCGACCAAAGTTGTAGGTGAGATATCGACGAAGGTTCGCGGGCATCGACCGTCGGCCGACGCGGCTGGCACGCCTCGGCCAGCACGCTGTCTCCATGATTACGGTCGAGAACCTGACCAAGACGTACGGGGCGCAACGCGCCGTCGACGACGTGTCGTTCACCTGCGAGCCGGGCACGGTGACCGGTTTCCTCGGGCCGAACGGCGCCGGCAAGTCCACCACGCTGCGAATGATCTGCGGCCTCACCCCACCCACCTCCGGGCGGGCCACCGTCTGCGGCATGCCGTACCGGGAACTCGGCAACCCGGGCCGGCGCGTGGGCGTGCTGCTGGACGCCTCCGCGCAGCACGCCGGTCGCACCGGCAGGGAGACGCTGGCCCTGGCCGCGATCACCATGGGGCTGGACACCGCCCGGGTCCCGGAACGGATGGCCCGGGTGGGGCTGGACGCGACCGCCGCCCGCCGCCGGGTCAAGGCGTACTCGCTGGGCATGCGCCAGCGACTCGGTCTCGCGTACGCCATGCTCGGCGACCCGGCGGTGCTGATCCTCGACGAGCCGGCGAACGGCCTCGACCCCGAGGGCATCTTCTGGATGCGTGGCCTGCTCCGCGAGTTCGCCGATCGCGGTGGCACCGTGCTGCTGTCGTCGCACCTGCTGCGCGAGGTGGAGGCGGTCGCCGATCGGCTGGTCGTGATCGGCAAGGGCAAGATCCTGGCGCAGGGCGACAAGGACGAGCTGCTCAGTGCCGCGGGCACGGTGGTACGCGCCAGCGACCCGGCCGCCCTCGAGTCGCTGCTCGACCGGATGGGGGTGACCGCGTCACGGTCCGCGGACGGCTCCCTGCTCGTCCCCACGGACGCGCAGACGCTGGCCCAGGAGGCGACCGCCGCCGGTGTGGTGCTGCTCGAGCTGCGCCCCGCCGGGTCAGGTGGCCTCGAAGAGATGTTCCTGCGACTCACCGCCAACTCCGGCCTCGAAGGAGTCACCCGATGACCGCCGTCAGCAACCCGCCGCAGACTTCGGCACAGACCCTGCCCCTGTCCCGGCTGACCCTGGTCGAGCTGCGGAAACTGGCGGACACCCGAGCCGGCCTCTGGCTGTTGATCATCATAGGGCTGGCCACTGCCGCCACGTCGGGGATCCTGCTGGGCTGGGCGGAGGACGCGGAACAGACGTACGAGGCCTTCTTCACCTTCGGGTTGGCGCCGTCCGCGGTGCTCCTGCCGGTGCTCGGCATCCTCTCGATCACCAGCGAGTGGTCGCAGCGGACCGCGCTGTCCACCTTCACGCTCGCTCCCGCACGCGGCCGGGTGCTGCTGGCCAAACTGGCCGCGGGCACCTTGATCGCGATCGCCGCCACGGTGGCGACCGCGCTGCTGGCCGCGGCGAGCAACGCCATCGCCGGGCTGCTCGGCGCCGACGGCTCGTGGAGCCTCGACAGCAGCCTCCTCTGGCAGGGCCTGCTCATGCAGATCATCTTCGTGTTGATGGGCATCGCCTTCGGCGCCCTGCTGCTGAGCACCCCGCTCGCGATCGTCATCTACTTCGCGCTGCCGACGGTCTGGACGATCCTCGCGGAGAGCATCAGTGGGTTGCGCACCGCTGCGGAGTGGCTGGACCTCAACGTCACCTCGCAGGCCATGACCGCGCCCGACATGACCGGTGGCGAGTGGGCCAGGCTGGCGGCCTCGGTGGCCCTCTGGGTGGTGCTTCCCCTGGTGCTCGGGGTGGTGAGAGTGCTCCGACGGGAGGTTTCCTGATCCACAACGGTGGGTGTTGGCGTCACGATCTCGCGATCGCGGGTAGCGTCGCGAGACGTGACGCGTACCCTTTTTGCGAGCTTCGCGACTATTGCCGTTACCATCCCGCTCTTCGCCGCCCCCGTGTCCGCCGTACCGCAACCGTCGTTGCCCCCCTCCACACCGGGGACTGCTGCGTTGTCCGCCGCACCACCGTCTCCTGGTCCCTCCGCACCCGAGGCCACGCCGGCCGCGTCCGGGACCGCCGTCGCCGAGGACACCCGGGAGCTCACACCGACCCGGCTCACCCTGAACGGGAAGCCGCTCCCACCGGCCACCTACCGCCCCGGGCCGACGGGACGCCGCGCCGCCGCCGACAGCCCGCCGGTGGGGACCGTACGCACCTGGGCTGGGCTCAACGAGATCGAGAGCGACGTCTACCCCAAGGACTACGAGCTGCGAGCCGTCGGCGAGTACATCGAGGTATGGGTGGCCAAGGACCTCGCCTTCCCCGCGGGCGACTGCCGCGGTGAGGCCACCACGGTGACCGACGCGCAGGTTGCCGACCTCGTCCGCGAGTTCGACGAGAAGATCTACCCCCGGGAGACAGCCGCATTCAGCACCCCGCCGGAGCGCACCGGGGTCAACGCGGGCACCAACGGAGACTTCACCGGCGCCGGTCACCGCACCGTGACCCTGGTGGACAACGTCCGCGACGACAACTACTTCAACTTCCCGGAACGCCCCACATACATCTCCGGCTTCTTCTCCGCACAGCTCAACGAGCTTTTCGATCGCAACGTGCTGACCATCGACGCCTTCGACTGGGCCCACCGGATGGGCGCGAACCCCCGCAACGAGCCGACCGACGACCTCTGCACCAGCCGCCCCGCTCGGCCGTGGATGTACGAGTCCACATTCGCCCACGAGTGGCAGCACCTGCTCACTTACTACACCGATCCGGAAGAGGAGAGCTGGCTGGAGGAAGGACTCAGCGATTACGCACAGAGCCTGACCGGTTATGTCGCGTCCCGCCGGGGCGTTCACCACCTCGGCTTCGACAATCACCTCACCTGTTACCAGGGTTTCGGTGGAGTGAAGACGCTCTACAACCCGAACCCGCGTGACTGCAACGGACCGGCGAACTCGTTGAACCTGTGGGACGAGGGCAACACCGCGGACGGGGTTCTCGCCGATTACGGCATCACGTACCAGCTGATGCTCTACCTGCACGACCGCTTCGGTATGAAGATCCTCTCCGCGCTGCACCACGACACCGAGAACCGCGGCCTGGACGCGCTTGCCGCCGCGCTGCCGGCCGGAACGAACCTTTACGACGTGCTGCACGACTTCCAGACGATGACTCTGGTGGACAAGTCCACCGACGAACCGGACAGCGTCCTCAAGGGAGTGGACCGGGACCGGGTCTCGGCGGCCAGCCTGCGATCGACGGTCAACCTGAGCAGTCCCGCCTCGCACGGCACCCCGGGAGCTCCGCCCAACGGCGCGGATTACGTCCGCCTGCCCAACAGGCTGCGGTCGGTCACCTTCCAGGGCGCCGCGACGCTGCCGCCGAGCCCGCTCGCATGGAAGCTCGACGCCGGCGCTCTCTTCTCCGGCAACGACGCCGACGCCGACGCGGCAGCGGTGCGGCCGGTCGAGGTGCCGGCCCGCGACGCCGTCCTGCGCTTCACCACCACGTACCGCCTGGAGCCGGGCTTCGATCACGGCTATGTCACCGTCTCCGCCGACGGGGGTCGCACCTACCGGACGGTCGCCGGCGACGAGACCGTGACCGGACCGCTGGGCCCGGCGCTCACCGGCATCGCCACGGACGTCAGGCGCAGTTACGACCTGTCCGCTTATGCCGGGAAACGCGTTCTCCTCGGTTTCCGTTACGTCAGCGACAGTGCCGTCAACCGGGGTGGCTGGCACGTTGGCGACATCTCGGTCGGCGCGGTCACGATCGACAGCGCCTCGCTCGACGGCTGGCGTTCGTTCACGCAGGTCCGCCCGCTGGCCGTGCACAACTGGCACGTCACTCTGGTCGGGCTCGGCCGGGCACGGGCCAAGGTGGTCGCGCTGGAGGACTTCGCCAAGCTGCGTGATTACCCGAAGGTCGCGGCGATCGTCGCCTACGACGAACCGACCGGGACGGTCCGGCAGTACGCCCCTTACACCCTGACTGTCAACGGGCAGACCTTTCCCGCCGAGGAGACCGCTCAGCCGGGTGGCAGCACGCCGTAGATCAGGGCGGTGGAACCGGAGCCGGCCCGGTTGATCTGCCCGCCACACAGCACGAACGCCCCGGTGGCGGGCAGCTCGCCGAGATTGGCGAGGATCTCCAGACTGATCCGCCGGCGCCGGTAGACCAGCTTCGAGACGGTGAACTCGGTGTCGGTGCTGACGTCGGGGCTGAACGCGTCGGTCCCGGTGCCACCGCGCTGCCCCAGCCGGCCGGTGGCGATCAGCCATCGCACTGTCTCCGGCGCGAACCCGGGATGGCGGTCGAAATCCGCCGTCCCGAACCTGTTCTCCCAGCCAGTCCAAATGATCACCACTGCTTCGTCGGGGATCCGGCCGTGCTGTTCCTCCCAGCGCTCGATCTCCGCAATGCTCACCGCGTGCCCCGGATCGGCAGCACACGCCGCCCGGACATCGATCCGCACCGCCGGCCGGAACAGGTCCGCCGGGTCGAGCTCGTCGGCGAGCCGCTCCCCCGCGGCGAAGTGGCCGGGCGCGCCCCAGTGCGTGCCGGTGTGCTCGCCCGCCCGCACGGCCCGCAGGTAGAAGCCATCCCGCTCCAGCGTCGCCACCGTCTCCAGTTCGAACGGCGGGTCGCCCGGGAACACGCTCATCCGCGCCGGATCGTTGACGTGCGACAGGCTGATCAGCCGCAGCTTCTCCAGCATCATTCCTCCTCCGGCTCGGCTTGGCCCCCATCGCAGTACCCCCGTACTCCCCGAACCGCAGTAGCCCCGCGTCCGGCTCCGATATTGACAGTGTCACCGTGACAGTGTCAAACTTTCTGGCATGTGGACGATGGAGCAGTTGGTCGAGCGGGCTCATGCGGCTCTCGCCGCCGAGTACCCGGGCGCACCCAACGGACGCGTCCGTGATCTGCCCGACCGCAGGTCTATCCGGTGGTATACGACTATCGGCCTGGTCGACCGGCCGCTCGGGACCCGCGGGCGCAATGCCCTCTACGGGCCACGTCACCTGCTGCAACTGGTGGCGATCAAACGGCGCCAGGCGGCCGGCCGCACGCTCGCCGAGATCCAAGGGGAGCTGGCCGGCGCCTCCGACGAGACCCTCGCGGCCGCCTCCCGGGTGCCCGGCGAGCTTCTGGCCACTGGCGCACCCACGCCGGAGGACGCGGCTCGGCCGCCTTTCTGGAAACACGCGCCGGCAGCCGAGCCGTCACCGGCCTCACCCGACTGGCAGACGGCGCCCGGCTTCGTCAGCTACGAACCCGCCACCGCGCACGGTGACCAGGCTGCTGAGCACGAGCCGGTGCTCACCGGCTTTCCCCTCGGCGCCGGCGTCATCCTGCTGGTGCCCGATCCCCCCGCCGGCCTCGACCGTGACGAGCTCGCCGCGGCCGCCCGACCCTTGCTCGCAATGCTCGCGTCGAGTGGGCTGACCAATGGGAGACACGAATGATCATTTCCGTCAATCCGATGGGTCCGACCGAGCTGGAACGACTCCGGGATCAACCCGACGCCGGCTTCGGCTCACTGCTCACCGACCGTGGCAACCTGCCGCTGGATGTCCTCGACGTGCAGGCCTCGATCAGCGGACTCGTGGTGCGGACCGAGCTGACCGCGGAGTTCGTCAACGCGCACGACACGGCACTCGAGGCCACGTACGTCTTCCCCCTGCCGGATCGTGCGGCCGTCACGGGCATGACGATGACCGCCGCCGACCGCACCGTGACCGCCCACCTGAAGGAGCGCGGTGCGGCCAGGGAGCAGTATGACCAGGCCGTGGCAGCGGGCCAGCGGGCATCCATCGCCGAAGAGGAACGGCCGGACGTCTTCACCATGCGGGTCGGCAACATCGTGCCCGGCGAACGCGTGACGGTCCGGCTGGTCATGGTCGGCCCCCTGCCGTATGAGGACGGCGCAGCCACCTTCCGGTTCCCGCTGGTCGTGGCCCCCCGTTACGTCCCCGGGACGCCGCTTCCGGGACCCTACGCCGGCGACGGCCAACACCCGGACACCGACGCCGTTCCGGACGCTTCGCGCATCTCCCCTCCGGTGCTGCTGCCTGGCTTCCCCAATCCGCTGCGCCTGTCGATCGGTGTCCAGGTCGACCCGGCCGGCTTGGAGCTGGGCGAGGTGCGATCCAGTCTGCACACCGTCACCGATCACGAGGGGACGCTGCGGATCGCCCCCGGTGAGCGCGCTGACCGCGATTTCGTGCTCCGGCTTGCCTACGCCGCCGGCGGGGAGTCGGCCGTCGCCGTGCCCGACAGTGACAGTGACAGTGACAGCAAGGGAGGCACCTACCAGCTCGTGGTGCTCCCACCCGAGGCTGCGGCACCGCCCCGGCCGAAGGACGTGGTGCTCCTGCTGGACCGTTCCGGCAGCATGGGCGGCTGGAAGATGGTGGCCGCCCGTCGCGCCGCGGCGCGAGTGATCGACACACTGACCAGCGCCGACCGTTTCGCCGTGCTCACCTTCGACCACCACGTCGAGAAGCCGGCCGGTCTCGGTGACGGGCTGTCCGAGGCCTCGGATCGCAACCGCTACCGTGCGGTCGAGCACTTGGCCCGCGCCGACGCCCGCGGCGGCACCGAATTGCTGTCCCCGTTGAGTGCCGGGCTGGCCCTGTTGTCCGACAGCACCGGCCGCGACCGTGTGCTTGTCCTGGTGACCGACGGTCAGGTGGGCAACGAGGATCAGATCGTGCGTGAGGTGCGCCCGCTCATCGGGTCCACCCGCGTGCACACCGTCGGCATCGACCGAGCGGTCAACGCCGGCTTCCTCGGCCGGCTCGCCGCGCTGGGCGCCGGCCGGGCCGAGCTGGTGGAAAGTGAGGACCGGCTCGACGAGGCCATGGAGCACATCCACCGTCGCATCGGCGCTCCGGTCGTGACCGGGCTGACCCTGACCGGTGACGGCATCACCCTGATCGAGGAGAGCCGGAGTCCGGCTCGGTTGCCCGGCCTCTACCCAGGGGTGCCACTGGTGATCACCGGTCGCTACACCGGCACGCCGGCCGGCGACCTCACGATCATCGGACGCACGCGTGACGACCAGCCGTTCCGCACCGCTGTCACGGTCCAGCAGCGCGCCGAGCCGGCGGTCACCTCCCTCTGGGCGCGGGCCAGGCTACGGGATCTGCAGGACGCGTATGCGGCCGGCGACCACGCCCTCGAGCAAGAGATCGTGCACACGTCCCTGCGGTTCGGGGTCCTGTGCCGGTTCACCGCGTTCGTGGCGGTGGACGAGCGCGTCGTCAACGAGGGCGGCTCAACGAAACGAGTGACCCAGCCTGTCGAGTTCCCGTCGGGCTGGGAGATGCCGGCTTCCACTCCGGTTCCCCATCACTTCACCGCCGGCGCCGCGCCCGCGCTCGCCTCGTTCGACGCGATGCCGCCGGCGTCGCCGATGGCGCCTTCCCCGCCGCCTCCGGGTCCCGGCCGGCCGGGATTCAGTCCGGTCCGCGCGAAGGCGGGCGGCGTGCTGGGCGCTGCGGCCGCGGGAGGATCGGCACCGCGTGGCTTCATGGCTCCCATGGGGCGGGCGCGGCGGGGCGGACCCATGGCGTTCCAGGACACCGAGCTCGCCGTCTCCGAGATCAGGGACCTCATCGCCGTGGAGGCCGACCGGCTTCGGGAGTCCGGCGGTCTGCCCGCGCTGGACCGGCGCGATCTGCTCGACGACCTGGCCAGCCGCCTGGAAGTGCTGATCACTTCGGTGTCCAGCACCGAGCTCGACCGGCTGCGCGAGCTGATCACGCTGCTACGCGGGGATGCGTCCCTGCAGGAGAAGTGGACGGCCGCATTGCGGGTGCTCGGCGAGCTGTCCCCCGGAACCCACAAGACCGAAACCCATAAGACCGGAACCGAGAAAGCCGCGACCGGCGAGCCCGGAATCGAC
This sequence comes from Actinoplanes sp. DH11, assembly GCF_020873875.1. Classification (GTDB taxonomy): domain Bacteria; phylum Actinomycetota; class Actinomycetes; order Mycobacteriales; family Micromonosporaceae; genus Actinoplanes. The sequence continues at coordinate 143,417 of NZ_JAHWGU010000018.1, read as the reverse complement.
AAGCCGGCCGCGGATGACCATGCCGACGCCGGCACTGTGGCCGACACCACAGCGCCGCCAACCAAACAGTCCAAGCCGTTCTGGAAACGCTGACGGCCAACCGGCGCACGCCGTTGGCAGCCCTCGCGGCGGTGAACGACAGCCGAGAACCGACCGCATCGGAGCGGTTCCCAGGGACCGCTCGCACCAGGCTTCCGGGCCTGGTGCGAGCGGGTGGCCCCCGCAGCACGGGACGGGTTCGAGACGCCGGACGACCAACAGCCGCTGCGAGATGCCAGCTCTCACGACGCGGCGGTGTCGTCAGTCGCGTCCCGGGACCGTCAAGGGTCGATGTCGGATCACGAACGGCAGGGAGGGCGGGTGCGGATGCCATCGATCGAGCGGCATCCCGCGCCGACCGGGACAGGCCGGTAAGTTGGTTCACCGACGTGCTCGACCGTGGGGGTGGCTTAGTCCGTGGGTTCAGTGAGCGGAGACGGCGACAACAGGGATCCGCTGCTGGTTCGTCCGTTCGTTCTTCAGGACGACGGCCCGCAGGAGGTCTCGCCGTCGGAGGCGACCTGGCCGGCCGACCCGACGCGGGAAATACCGACACAGGTGATCCCGGCGGTCCCCAGTGCGACGCCGAGCAGGGCGAAGTCTCGTGACAGCCGTCGGCATCGGCCATTGCTGCTGATCGGCGTGGGGCTGGCGGCACTGCTGGCCCTTATCGGGTACACGGTGGTGCGTCCCGCGCTCCGGCCCGCCGTCTCGACGTCCCTCCCTGACCAAGGGCTGCCCGTGGTGACCGGTCCGGCGCCGTCCGCGAGCGTCTCCGGTTCGGCCGTGCCGGGGACTGCCCAGCCGGGGGCCGGCGAGGGGCCCGCCGGAACGGAGCGGGACGGCGGTTCCGGACCTGACGGGGACAACCCGGCGAAGTCCGCCCCGAGCGGCCAGGCCAGTGCCGTGCCGGCGTCTCCCACCGGGACGGCGACGCCCGGTGCGCCTGCGGGCACCACGACGACCGCACCGGCAACGGCACCGGCGACCCGGACCGCGACGGTGGCACCGGCTCCGCCGGACGCGCTGGTGCCGCCGTCTCCGCTGGTGGCACCGGAGGGAGCCCTGATCAGTGGCAACGGGCTCTGCCTGGATCTGCAGGGCGGAGATGCCGAAGACGGCGGCGAGGTCCACGTCGACGATTGCAACGGCACAAGTCCGCAGCGGTGGCAGCTGAACGCCGACCGGACGTTGGAGGTGCTCGACATGTGCGCCTACCTGGTCGGCGACGGCGGCGTCGAGCTGACCCGCTGCGACACCCGGACGACCGCGCAGTGGGCGCTCAACGAGCGCGGCCAGCTCCTCAACCAGGCGAACGGCCGGTGCCTCACCGATCCGTTCTTCGGCGGCCGCCCCGGCAAGCAGGTCATCGTGGCCTCATGCGTCGGCAGCAACAACCAGCGATGGGCCTTCAACTGACGGCCAACTGACATCCGCGCCACCCCGGAGCGGAAGGGCATAGCGCGGCGCAGCACGACAGGGCGCGGCACGGTGAGCACCGCGCGGCGCAAGACGACAGAGCACGGCACGGTGAGCACCGCGCGGCGCAAGACGACAGAGCACGGCACGGTGAGCACCGCGCGGCGCAAGACGACAGAGCACGGCACGGTGAGCACCGCGCGGCGCGGCACGACATAGCGCGGCACGACATAGCGCGGCACGACATAGCGCGGCACCGAGGGCACCACGCGACACGGAGGGCGAACGCCAAAGCCGGACCGGAGCGGGAACGCGCCCAAGCCGGACCGAACCGGAACGAGAGCACGCCGAACCTGGCCCAACCGGAACGGCGGCGCGCGAAAGCCGGGCGGGCGAAGGCGGCTGAGCTGGGCTGGTCTGGGCTGGCCTGGAAACGGAACAGCGCCGACCGGCTGGGCCGGCGGCGCTGTTCTGAGGGTGGGGCTGGGTGTTACTTGGCGCGGCGCTTGTTCAGGATGTCGAACGCTACGGCGGCGATCAGGACGAGGCCCTTGATGGCCTGCTGCCACGCGGGGTCGACGCTCATGATCGAGAGGCCCATGTTGAGGACGCCCATGATCAGGGCGCCGATGATGGCGCCGGTGATCTTGCCTACGCCGCCGTTGACGGCGGTGCCGCCGATGAAGGCTGCGGCGATGGCGTCCAGCTCGAAGTTGGTGCCGGCGGCGGCGACGGCGGAGCCGGCGCGGGAGGTGGTGATGACGGCGGCGACACCGGCGAGCAGGCCCATGTTCACGAAGAGCATGAAGTTGACGCGCTTGGTCTTCACACCGCTGAGCATCGCGGCGGGCAGGTTGCCGCCCATCGCGTAGATGTGCCGGCCGAAGACCGTGTTGTTCATGATGAACGTGTAGAGCAGGACCAGCACACCGACGATGACCAGCACGATCGGCGTGCCACCGGCGCTGCTGGCGAGCAGGTAGGTGATGTAGCCGACGACGAGGGCCGAGACCACCAGCTTGCCGATGAACGCGACGAACGGCTCCGTACGCAAGTCGTTCTTGACCAGTTCGTGGCGGGTCCGGATCTGGCTGACGGCGAGACCGGCGATCGCGAGGACACCGATCAGGACGGTGAGGCCGTCGAGGTTGCCGAGGTAGCCGAGAGCGGCCGGCAGCGAACCGTTGCTGATGTCGTTGAAGCCGCTGGGCAGGCCGGCGACCGTGGTGCCGACCATGACGATCGCCAGACCGCGGAAGATCAGCATGCCGCCGAGGGTGACGATGAAGGCCGGAATGCCGACGTACGCGACCCAGAAGCCCTGCCAGGCGCCGACGACGCCACCCATCGCGACCGCGAGGACGACCGCGAGCAGCCACGGAAGGTCCCAGTCGGTGATCAGCAGGGCGGCCACACCGCCGATGAAGGCGACCACCGAACCGACCGACAGGTCGATGTGGCCGGCCACGATGATCATCACCATGCCGATGGTGAGGACGAAGACGTACGCGTTCTGCTGGATCAGCGACGCGACGTTGTTCGGCAGCAGCAGCTTGCCGTCGGTCAGGATCTGGAAGAGCGCGACGATGACGACCAGCGCCGCGATCATGCCGTACTGGCGCAGGTTCTGCTGGAGGTAGCTCTTCAGCGAGCCGCCGTCGTTCTTCTTGCTGGGGCCCGGCTGTGCCGTCGGCTGCGCCAGAGTGGTGGAAGCGCTCACCGCGTTGCTCCGCTCTTCTCCTGGGTCATGAAACGCATCAGCCCCTCTTGGGTGGCTTCCGCGCGGGGAATCTGTCCGGTGACTCGACCCTGGCTCATCGCGTAGATCCGGTCACAGATGCCGAGCAGCTCAGGCAGCTCGGAGGAGATCACAATGACGGCTTTGCCGGAGTCGGCAAGCTTGTTGATGATCTCGTAGATCTCGTATTTGGCGCCGACATCGATGCCACGGGTCGGCTCGTCGAGGATGAGGACCTCGGGCTCGGCGAAGAGCCACTTGCTGAGGACGACCTTCTGCTGGTTGCCGCCGGACAGTTTGCCGACCACGACGTCCACACTGTTCGCCTTGGTCTTCATGTCCTTGCGGAACCGCTCCGCCCAGGTGACCTCCTGCGAGGCGTTGACGACGCCCAGCTTGGAGATCCGCTTGAGGTTGGCGGCGGAGGTGTTGCGCTTGATGTCCTCGATCAGGTTGAGGCCGTAGTGCTTGCGGTCCTCGGTCGCGTACGCGATGCCGTGCTGGATCGCCGCGTCGACCGTCTTCAGCGTGACCTCTTTGCCGTGCAGGTAGACCTTGCCGGAGATGTTCGTGCCGTAGCTGCGGCCGAAGACGCTCATCGCGAGTTCGGTGCGGCCGGCACCCATCAGGCCGGCGATGCCGACGATCTCGCCGGCCCGCACGTCGAGGCGCGCGTTGTCGACGACGACCCGGTTCGGGTCGTTCGGGTGGTGCACGGTCCAGTCCTCGATCCGCAGGACCTCTTCGCCGATCTTCGGCGTGTGGTCGGGGTAGCGGTGGGCGAGGTCCCGGCCGACCATGCCGCGGATGATGCGGTCCTCGGTGACCGGCTCCGCCCCGTGCATGTCGAGGGTCTCGATGCTCTGACCGTCGCGAATGATCGTCGTGCTGTCGGCGATCGCCGCGATCTCGTTCAGCTTGTGCGAGATGATGATCGACGTGATGCCCTGATCCCGCAGTTGCCGGAGCAGGGTCAGCAGGTGCGCGCTGTCCTCGTCGTTGAGCGCCGCGGTGGGCTCGTCGAGGATGAGCAGCTTCACCTTCTTGGAGAGCGCTTTGGCGATCTCCACGAGCTGCTGCTTGCCGACACCGATGTCCATGATCTTGGTGTCGGGGGCTTCGTCGAGCCCGACGCGGGCGAGCAGCTCGGACGCCTGCCTGTTGGTCTGCGCCCAGTTGATGACGCCACCCTTGGCCCGCTCGTTGCCGAGGAAGATGTTCTCGGCGATCGAGAGGTACGGGCTGAGCGCCAGCTCCTGGTGGATGATGACGATGCCGAGGTCCTCGGAGTCGCGCGTCGTCCGGAACCGGCCGACCTCGCCCTCGAAGACGATGTCGCCGTCATAGGTGCCGTACGGGTAGACCCCGCTGAGCACCTTCATGAGCGTCGACTTGCCGGCACCGTTCTCGCCACAAATCGCGTGGACCTCCCCGCGAGTCACGCTCAGCGTGACGTCCGAGAGCGCTTTGACGCCCGGGAAAGTCTTCGTAATGCCCCGCATCTCCAGAATCGGGGTCTTGTCGTCGTTGGCCATCGCAACTCGCTTGCTGTAGGGGGGTCGGACCGGGGCCTTGGCCGGGTCCTGCCACGTGTGCGGTGACAGGACCCGGCCGGTCCCAGCAGGAGCTGGCAGGCGTTACAGGCCGAGCTTGTCGGCGGTGTAGAAGCCGGAGTCGACGAGCTTGGTCTGCACGTCGGCCTTGGTGACGACGACCGGCGGAAGCAGGTAGGAGGGAACGACCTTGACACCGTTGTTGTAGGTGGTGGTGTCGTTCGTCTCGACGGTCTCGCCCTTGATGATCTGGTCGACCATCTTGGAGACCTGCTCACCCAGGGTGCGGGTGTCCTTCCAGACCGTCATCGACTGCTTGTCGGCCAGCATGTTCTTCACGTTCGCCAGGTCGGCGTCCTGACCGGTGATGACCGGCCAGTCGGCGCCCGGCTTGTAGCCCTGGGACTCGAGCGACTGCTCGATGCCCAGCGCCAGCGAGTCGTTCGGGGAGAGAACGACGTCGACCTTCTTGCCGCCCGTGTAGAACGAGTTCAGGCGGTTGTCCATCTCGGCCTGGGCCTTCTGCGAGCTCCAGCCGTCGATCGAGACGTTCTTCCAGTCCTCGTTGCTGGCCAGCTTCTTGCCGGACTGGATGACCAGCTTCTTGCTGTCCACGTACGGCTTGAGGACGTCCCACGCGCCGGAGAAGAAGAACTTGGCGTTGTTGTCGTCCGACGAGCCGGCGAAGGGCTCGATGTTGAACGGGCCCTTGCCGTCCTTCAGGCCCAGCTGCTCCACGATGAACTCGCCCTGGAGCTTGCCGACCTGGTAGTTGTCGAACGTCGCGTAGTAGTCGACGTTCTGCGTCGAGTTGATCAGGCGGTCGTAGGCGATGACCTTGATCTTCTGCGCGGCGGCCTTCTCGAGCACCGGGCCGAGCGCGGTGCCGTCGATGGAGGCGACAACCAGAACCTTCGGGTTCAGGTTGATCATGTTCTGGAGCTGGGTGATCTGCTGGTCGACCTTGTTGTCGGCGTACTGCAGCGACGTCTCGTAGCCGGCCTTCTTCAGCAGCTCGTCAAGGTGAGCTCCGTCGTTGTTCCAGCGCTCGAGGCTCTTGGTCGGCATCGCGATGCCGACCAGGTTGCTCGAGCTGCCGGAACCGGAGCCCTCGTCGCTGTCGCGGCTGCTGCTGCAACCCGACGCCGCGGCCAGAGTCGCGGCCAGGGTGACCGCCGCGAGAACCCGGAAGTTCTTGGACACCGACGTCTCCTTTCCTATATGGCCCGCGACAGCGCGGGCCGAACTCGTCAACCGGCAGGCCGATGTCTGCCGGGGGTCTATTTGTTGCTGGGCACAACATACGCTCAGAGGAGCGCGTTGCACGCGGTGATCCGTAACGGCTCCGTAACACTCAATGTGAGCGACGGCTCCCAATATAGATCCGCAGGAAGCGGACTTGCCTGCTCAGAACGCAGGCGCGTGATGGGAGGTAGCGCACGTTGACAGCACGGCCCGTGACGGGGTGCGGGCCATACTATTTGTTGTCTACTCCGACTAATGCGCCGAGGGGTGGCCACGTACGGACCGCTATCGTGACGGCACACAGCGCGAGAGGAGCGGCGATGCCTTCCGACGGTGCGACGCGGACCCAGGGCGCCCCGCAGACCGGCCGCAGATCCACGACCGTCAACCCACGCGCCGCCCATCTCGCGATGGCCCTGCACTGCGTGGCCGAACAGTCCGGCGAGATCTCCCGCGCCGGCATCTCGGCCGCGACCGGCCTCAACCGCTCCACCGCCTGCTCGCTCATCGAGGAACTGATCGACGGCGGCCTGGTCCGCGAGGTACGCGACACCGGCACCACGACCCGGGTCAAGGCGGGCCGCCCGGGCACCGGCCTCGGCCTGCGCGACGACGGTCCGGCCGGGCTGGGCATCGACGTCAACGTCGACTACACCGCGGTCTGCGTCGTCGACCTGACCGGCAAGGTCCGCTACAAGCACGTGGTCTCCGAGGACCAGCGCGGCCAGGGCACGCGGGAAGTGCTCGATCGGATCGCCCGGCTCGCCCGCGGCGCGCAGAACGCGGCCGAGGACGACGGCCTGATCCTCTGCGGCAGCGCGGTGGCGGTGCCGGGCATCGTCGACCGGCGCGGCGCCACCGTGACCCTCGCGCCGAACCTCGGCTGGCACGACCTCGACGTGGCCGAGGTGCTGCCGGCGGACGTGCACGGCGAGCGGGCCACGCTCGACAACGAGGCCAACTTCGCGGCGCTCTCCGAGCAGGACCTCATCCGGGACGGCGCGAGTTACCTCTACGTCAGCGGTCAGATCGGTGTCGGCTCCGGGATCGTGCTCGACGGCCGGCTCTACCGCGGTGCGCACGGCTGGAGCGGCGAGATCGGCCACCTCACCATCGATCGCGACGGACCGGAGTGCCCCTGCGGGCGGCGCGGCTGCCTCGAGCGGTACGCGGGCCACGAGGCGATCCTGCGCGCGGCGGGCGTGACGGCCGGCGCCGGGACGATGCTGGGCGTCCGACCGACCGCCGAACTCATCGCCGGGCGCGCTGCCGCCGGCGATCCGGCCACCCTTGCCGCCCTCGCCCGGGCCGGCCAGGTGCTCGGCTTCGCCCTCGCCGGTTGCCTCAACCTGCTGGACGTCGGCACGATCGTGCTCGGCGGCATCTACCGCGACCTCGCGCCCTGGATTGGCCCCGAGGTGGAGCGCGAGGTGCGGGCCGCGTTCCTGGGCGCGCGCTGGGCGCAACCCGAGGTCAGAGCCGCAGCGTACGGTGCCGAAGCACCAGCCCTCGGCGCCGCCCGCTCGGTCGTCCGCGACGTCATCAACGACCCGATGCGCTGGCTCGCCCGCTGACGGTCCAGGCCCACAGTGATGTCCCGGCCCCGAGGGCCGGGACATCTGGGATGCCGCGATAACCGTCACAGCTGGTTAATCGGCACCTATCCGGGAAATCCGAGCATTTCGGTTCTGTCGGACTTGACCCGATCTGCGAAAGATCAACAGCGACTGGTGTACGGGCGGAGCAGTCCCGTCAGCCGTGCATCGACGCACCCTTGACGATCTTGTCGACGGCCACCCGCGGTCCGTGCACGCCCAGTCCCACCAGGTCCAGCGAAGCCGTCGGGACGGACCGGACCGCGGCCCGGTTGTCGGCGTCGTTGCCCGTCGCGAAGAGGTCCGACGTGAAGATCGACAGGTGCACGCCCCGGGCGAGGGCGCGACCGTGTGCCGCGGTCAGCACCTCCTTGCCGCCCTGGAACACCAGCACGGGCTGGCGGAACATCGGCAGATAGGTGACGTCGTCGGCGTCGGCGTACGGCTCGCCGATCAGGTCGGCGTCGGCCGAACCGAGGCCGCTGACCAGGAAGGCGGTCACGTTGAGGCGCTGCCAGACCGGCAGGTCGTCCCGGAGCAGGACGGCGATCTTGGTGGCGAAGCGGAGTGGTGCGTTCATGCCGCCCATCGTCGGCCGAGCCGGTCCACCAGGTCTTGTACGATTTTGACGTGCTCCAGCTCGAGGCCTGGCGGCCGCCGCTGGACGGGGTGGCCGAGGTGCTGCACGCCCGGTTCGGCGAGCACGGCTACCCGATGCACGCCCACGACGCCTGGACCGTGCTGCTCGTCGACGACGGCGCGGTCCGCTACGACCTGGACCGGCACGAGCGCGGCGCCTACGGCGAACTGGTCACCCTGCTGCCGCCGAAGGTCCCGCACAACGGCACCGCGGCCGGGCCGCACGGGTTCCGCAAACGGGTGCTCTACCTGGAACCGCGCCTGCTGCCGGAACGACTGACCGGCGCCGCGGTGGACCGGCCCGCCATCACTGATCGATCGCTGTACCGCTGGGTGTCCGCGGTGCACCGCTGTCTCCGTACGCCCGAGGAGGCCGCCGCCGAAGGTCTCCTCGCCCTCGCCCTGGAACGACTGCGCACGCACCTCGCGCCCGCCCCGCCGGAACCGCCCAGCGCCAAGGCCGCGCACGCCCTCCATGACCTGCTCGAGGAACACATCGTCGACGGCCTGCCGCTTACTGACGCCGCGGCCGTCCTGCACTTCGACCCGGCGCACCTGGTCCGCTCGTTCCGGCGCGAGTTCGGCATGACGCCGCACCAGTACCTCATCTCGCGCCGCGTCGACCTCGCCCGCCGGCTGATCGTTTCCGGTCAGCCGCTGAGCACGGTGGCGGCTGGCAGCGGGTTCTACGACCAGCCGCACCTGACCCGGCACTTCAAGCGCATCCTCGGCGTCAACCCGAGCCGGTTCAGCCCCAGCCGGTTCAGCCCCAGCCGGTTCAGCCCCAGCCGGTTCAGCCCCAGCCGGTTCAGCCCCAGCCGGTTCGGCCCGAGCCTGCCCGGTCCAGGCCGGCTCAGCCCCGATCAGGCCGGCCCCGATCAGGCCGATCCTGATCAGGTCAGCACCGATCAGGCCGGCATCGGCCGGGTCAGCACCGGTCGGCTCACGGCACCATCCAGTCCAGCACCGGAGTGCCCTGCAGCGTGACCAGCACGCACATGAACAGCAGCAGCACCAGACTCCAGCCCACCACCCGCCGGAAGATGTCGCCCTCCCGGCCGGCCATCCCCACCGCCGACGCGGCGATCGCCAGGTTCTGCGGACTGATCATTTTGCCGAGCACGCCGCCCGACGAGTTCGCCGCCGCCATCAGCACCGGATCCAGCCCCGCCTCCACCGCGGTCTGCACCTGGAGCGCCCCGAACAGCGCGTTCGCCGAGGTATCAGAACCGGTCACCGCCACACCGATCCAGCCGAGAATCGACGACAGGAACAGGAAGACGCCACCGGCCGCCGCGAACAACTCGCCCAGGGTGGCGGTCTGACCCGACTGATTGAGGACGTACGCCAGCGCCAGTACCGCCATGACCGTCACAATGGCGTGGCGGAGTTCGGCGTAGGTGCGGCCGTACGCCCGCAGCGCCGCGAGCGGGCCCACCCGCAGGACCACCGCCGTGAGCAGGCCGGCCAGGATCATCAGGGTGCCGGCCGCGGGCAGCCAGCCGAAGGTGAAGTTCGTCGACGCCAGCGGCGCGCCGTTGGCGCCCAGGACGTCCAGGCCCGGCCACGCGAAGACGACCGTCCAGGGCTCCTCGGCGAGGGCGTCCTTGACCGGTCCGAGGTTCGCGACCGAGAAGATGACAATAATGATCAGGTACGGGGCGTAGGCGCGCACGACCTCGCCCGGCGGATCCCGCCGCAGCGTCGTCACCGGCGCCCGCCGGCCCGCGCCCTCGGACCCCGCTCCCGCACCGGCCCGCTCCCCCGACACCGATTCCGTGCCGGCACGCTGTCCTGCCGCCGGCGCGTCCGCGGGTTCGTCCGCCTCGTCGGCCGGCCCGGCCGGTGTGCGGTCCGCGTGCAGGTCGGGTGACTCGGACGGGCGCCAGATCCGCAGCAGCAGGACCACCGCGGCGGCCGAGGCCAGCGCGGCGACGATGTCGGTCAGCGGCACCGAGATGTAGTTCGACGCCACGAACTGCCCGACCCCGAACACCAGGCCGGCGACCAGCGCGGCCGGCCAGGTCTGGCGGATGCCGCGGCGGCCGTCGACGACCGCGACGAGGACGAGCGGTACGACGATCGCCAGGATCGGCGTCTGCCGGCCGACCATCGCACCGAGCGTCTCGGTGGTCAGCCGGGGGTCGTCGATGGCACCCGAGGTGACCGTGCCGAGCGTGACGATCGGGGTGGCGAGCGCCCCGAAGGCGACCGGCGCGGTGTTCGCGATCAGGGCTACCGCCGCGGCGTGAATGGGCCGGAACCCGAGCGCCATCAGCATCACCACTGTCACGGCGACCGGCGTGCCGAACCCGGCGAGGGCCTCCAGCAGTGCCCCGAAACAGAACGCCACGATGATCGCCTGGATCCGCATGTCCGGGCTGACCCGTTCCATCGACCGGCGCAGCACGTCGAAGTGCCCGCTTACCACAGTCAGGTTGTAGACCCAGATCGCGTTGAGGACGATCCACAGGATCGGGAAGAACCCGAACGCGGCGCCCTCACTGGCCGACAGCAACGCCTGCCCGACCGGCATCGCATAGACGACGATCGCGACGAACAGAGCCACGCCGAGCGAGATCAGCCCGGCCAGCCAGGCGCGCATCCTGAGCACACCGAGCAGCAGGAAGAGCGTGAGCAGCGAGAGCGAGGCGAAGATCGCCGAGAGCCCGACGGAACCGGCTACCGGGTCGGTCACGATCCTGAACTGATCGAACATGCAAACCATCCAGAGGTATCGATCTCCCTGCCCGCAATCTAGCCCTCTCCCGCCGAAGCGCAACCGGGCGCCCGCGCAAGGACCGGCTGCTCGGCCGGAACGCCGGGCCACCGGGACGCCGGGACGCCGGGACGCCGGGACGCCGGGCAAGGATCTGCGGCTCCGCCGGGCCACCGGGCGGAGCCGGGAGCACGAACGCACCCCGCGCGGAAACTCAGGTGGCCAGGGCGACGAGGAGGTGTCCCTCTGGTTCTGGCAGGCGGCGAGTGCGGGCTTTCCTGCCGGTTAATGCCGCTCGTTCAGAGCAGGACGTGGCGATGCAGGGCGTGGCGATGCAGGGCGTGGCGATGCAGGACGCCGACGCGGCGGCGGGCATGGAAGTTGCGTGCGGCGTGCCTTTCCTCGCCCTCGGCTGCCTTGCGGTCGGTGCATGAGGAGCCGCGATCGGCTGCGAGCCCCTCCGCAGGGCGTTGTTGATCTGCTAGCGCTACGAAATCGCTGTGATCAAGGGGTCAAAACCGCGATTTCGTAGCGCCAGCAGATCCATATCTCGACAGGACGGCGCGTCCGGCGCCACGGGGCGGAGAGGCCGGCGCCGGATGCACTGTCGATGACCCCCAGGGCCGTCACCGCGATGGCGGGATGCCTGCCGGCCCGCCCGTAGATCACCGACCGCACTGCCCGCATGCCTGGCCGCACCGCGACGATCAGCGTCCACGCCGTGTCGCCACCTGCGCCGTTTCCGCCTGCATCAACGCGCTGACCTGCGACGATGCAGGTTCGAAGAGTGACGTCGGAAGGAGCGGGCCATGACTACGCAGGAGCAGACCCCGGACGAGGACGAGGCCGACGACGGCCGGCGAGTCGGTGAGTCGGCGGCACCGCAGGCAACCGGGGAGTGGGGCAGCGTCCTCGACGAGGATCTTCCGCCGGTCGTGCCGGACGAGGAGGTCGAGGTGTCGAAGACGCAATAGCCCACCCGGCCGGGTCATGACACGCCGGGACACCCTCGTCGGCGAGACCCCGGTGCGCCCGGTTCTGCCCGTCTCCTGAACCGCGCCCCGCGTCGTCACTCAGGGTTCTGCATGGCCTGCCAGATGCGGTCGGCGGTGAACGGCAGGTCGGTCAGGCGGACGCCGATCGCGTCGCGGATGGCGTTCGCCAGGGCCGGGGCCACCGGGTTGAAAGGGCTTTCGCTCATCGACTTGGCACCGAGCGGGCCGATCGTGTCGGTGGTGTCGGCGAAGTGGACCTCGGTGCGGGGCACGTCGGCGAAGGTGGGCAGGTGGTATTGGCGGAAGCCGGTCGTGGTGACGTGACCGTTCTCGTCCAGGTCGACGTGTTCGGCCAGGGTGGCGCCGAGGGCCTGGGCCACGCCGCCCTCGATCTGGCCGCGGAGCTGGGCGGGGTTCAGCACGGTGCCGGCGTCGGCGCTGTGCACGCTGCGCAGGATGCGGAGTTCGCCGGTTGCCGGGTCGATCGCCACGCGGAAGAACTGCGCGTTGAAGGCCACCGACCGCGGTGTGCCGTCGAAGTGGCCGTGACCCGCGGTGCTGCCGGGGTGGTGGCGCAGCGCGCGGGCGGCGCGGAGGACGGCACGGCCGGCGACGACCACGCCGGTGGACGCGAACGCGCCGGTGTCGTGGCCGACCAGGTCGGTGTCGGACTGGCGGATCACGATCATGTCGGGGGTGGTGCCCAGCTCGTCGGCGGCGATCTGGGCGAAGACCGTCGTGCTGCCGTTGCCGAACTCGGCGGTGCCCACACACAGTTCGTAGCGGCCGTCGCCGAGCGGCCTGATCGTGGCGTCGGCGAAGTGGCCGCCGGGCGGACCGGCGGCGATCATCGCGATCGCCATGCCGTCACCGACGAGCCAGCCGGGCGGCGCGGACTCGCCCACCGCGCCGGCGAGAGACCCGCCGGACAGTCCGGCGGAAAGCCCGGCGACGGGCCCGGCGGGAGGCTCGGCGACAAGCCCGGCGGAAGGCTCGGTGACAAGTTCGGCGACAGGTCCGGCGACAGGTTCGGCGGCAGACACGGCGACGGGTACGGCGGCCGCGCGCATCCGGTCGAGACACTGGTCCAACCCGTAACTGGCGATCCCCAGGTCGTCGACGTGGTCGCCGGGCGCGGTCAGGTCGTCGCCGGGCCGGACCACGTTGCGTTCGCGGAACGTGACCGGGTCCATGCCGATCCGGCGGGCCAGTTCGTCGAGGACCTGTTCGACGGCGAAGGTGACCTGGCCCAGGCCGTACCCGCGGAACGCGCCCGCCGGCACCGTGTTGGTGTAGACGGTGACCGCGTCGGTCCGCATGTTCGCGCACCGGTAGACGGCCATCGTCTCGTGGCAGCCGTGGTGCATGACGGAGGTGCCGTGGTTGCCGTAGGCACCGGTGTCGACGACCACGTCCAGCCGCAGGGCGGTGAGGGTGCCGTCGGTCCGGGCGCCGGCCGTCACCGTCACCTCGAACGGGTGCCGGGTGGTGGCGCCGAGGAACTGCTCGGCCCGGGTGAACTCCCATCTCACCGGCCGTCCGGTGCGCAGCACGGCCAGCGCCACCAGGTCCTCGACAAGCATCTCCTGTTTGCCGCCGAACCCGCCGCCGACCCGGCCGGCGATCACCCGGACCCGGTCGGCGGGCAGGTCGTAGAGCCGGGCCAGGGCGCGGCGGGTGAGGAACGGTGTCTGTGTGCTGGACCGGATCACCAGGCGGCCGTCGTCGTCGAGCCAGCCCACGGCGCCGTGCGTCTCCAGGCTGGCGTGCTGCACCCGCCCGGAGCGGAAAGTGGCCGCACAGGTGGCATCGGCGGACGACAGGCCGGCGGACACGTCGCCCAGGGACGCGTGCAGCTCACCCACCACGTTCGACGTGGTTCCCGGGTGCAGCACCGGCGCGCCCGGCGCCGTCGCGGCGGCCGGGTCCAGCACCGCCGGCAGCACCTCGTAGTCGACCCGCAGACGCCGGCACCCCTCCTCCGCGGCGGCCTCCGAGGTGGCGATCACGGCGGCCACCCGCTGACCCGCGAACCGGACCACCTCGTCCAGGACGCGGGTGTCGTACGGGTCCTCCGCCTCGTTCTCGTGCTGCGCCGTGGAGAAGAGCCGGTCCGGCGCATCTTCGCAGGTCAGCACGGTCTCGACGCCCGGCACCGCGAGCGCGCCCGAGACGTCGACGGCCACGATCCGCGCGTGGGCGTGCGGCGAGCGCAGCACCTTGAGATGCAGCACGCCCGGCACGTCCACGTCGAACGTGTAGCGCGCCGACCCGGTGACCACGTCCGGACCGGCCGGGGCGCCCAGGTTCGATCCGACCGAGGAGCCGGGCGCCGGTGCGGTGTCCGGGAGCGGCCGGGCCCGGATCGCGTCCTCGATGGCGCGGTAGCCCGTACAGCGGCAGAGGTTTCCCTTGAGCGCGCGTGGCAGGTCCGCGTGCTGCTCCGCGGAGAGCGCGGCAGCCGTCATGATCATGCCGGCGGTGCAGAAGCCGCACTGGAAGCCCTGCGCGTCCAGGAAGCACTGCTGCACCGGGTGCAGCGCGCCGGGACCGGCCAGGCCCTCGATCGTGGTGACGCGCCGGCCGGCGGCGCGGAACGCCGGGTAGACGCAGGAGTGCACCGGGGTGCCGTCGACGTGCACCGTGCACGCGCCGCAGTCGCCGGTGTCGCAGCCCTTCTTGACCCCGAAGCAGCCCTCTTCGCGCAGGTAGGTGCGCAGGCACTGACCCGGCCGCGGCGCCCGCTCGTGTGCCGCCCCATTGATCTCGATCATGAGAGCTCCGCCAGGATCTGCGCCGCGTAGTGGCGGGTGAGGTGCTGCCGCCACAGCGGGTGCCCGTGCACGTCGTGCACGTAACCGTCGGCGGGCAGCGCGGCCAGCGCCGCCGCCAGTTCCGTCGGCCGCGGCGGCGCGTCGAAGCGCAGCACGTGCGGCCGCCGGGTCGACGCGGTCACGGTGAGCGCGAAACTGGCGCCCGCCTGGCGTCCGATCAGGAGCGCGGCCGAGCGGCCGTGCCGGTGCAGGGAGCCACGACGGTACGCGTACCGCCCGGCGAACGCCCCCGGCGGCAGGTGGATCGACCGCAGCAGCTCCCCGTCGCGCAGCACGGTCGTGCCCTCCCCCGTCACGAAGTCCGCGGCGGGCACCCGGCGCTGGACGCCGTCCGGGCCGATCAGCAGCACCGTCGCGTCCAGCGCCACGCTCAGCGAGATCATCGGGCCGGCCGGCAGCGCGGCACAGAGGTTGCCGCCGACGGTGGCCACGTTCCAGATCTTGAACGAGGCGAGGAACGCGTGGCAGCACTGCCGCACGAGGGTGTGCCGGCCGAGCCGCTCGTGGAGCTCGGCCACCGTGCAGGTCGCGGCGATCTCCACACCGCCGTCGTCGTGGGCGGTCAGCGCGGGCCAGCCGGCGGCCGTCAGGTCGAGCAGCCGGCGCACCCCGGTGCGCGGCTCGCCGAAGAGGGCGGTGCCCCCACCGAGCCAGGCGTCACCGGGGCGCCACGAGCCGGGAGCGGCCGGGCTGACCACGTCGGTGACGGTGTTCAGATCCACGCGATTACGCTACGCGCCCCGTGTTTCGGATCCCGGCGACCGGAACAGAGCCGTTGTTACGTTTTGGATCGCGGCCCGGCGCGACCTGGCCGGACTCGAGGTGGTGACCCTTGCCCGGCCGGCCCGCCGTCACCCGACCGCCAGCGGTTCCTGCTGCGGCACCGGCGCCGCGATCGCGGGCAGGGTCAGGGTGAACGTGCTGCCGCGGCCGACCACCGACTGGACCGCGATGCTGCCGCCGTGGTCGCTGACGATGTCCCGGACGATCGCCAGGCCCAGGCCCGGCCCCTGCACGGCCTGGTCCATCGCGTTGCCGGCCCGGTGGAACGGGGTGAACAGGCCCGGCACGTCCTCAGCCGGGATGCCGATGCCGGTGTCCGTGACGGCCACCGTGACGGTGTGCGCGTCGGCGGTCAGCACGCAGCGCACGCTGCCGCCCGCCGGGGTGAA
Organism: Actinoplanes sp. DH11; assembly: GCF_020873875.1. Classification (GTDB taxonomy): domain Bacteria; phylum Actinomycetota; class Actinomycetes; order Mycobacteriales; family Micromonosporaceae; genus Actinoplanes. The sequence continues at coordinate 127,469 of NZ_JAHWGU010000018.1, read as the reverse complement.
CTTGATCGCGTTCTCCATCAGTTTCCGCAGCGCCCGCTGGAGCTGGATCCGGTCGCCCATCACCCAGCATTCCGCGGCGTCGAAGCTGACCGTCAGCTCCTTGGCCCGGACCGCGTTCGCCAGCTCGGTGTGCACCGTGGTCGCCACCTCACCCAGGTCCAGCGGCTCCGAGCCGCCCTCGCCCGCGACGTCCGGGCGGTCCAGCAGGACCAGGTCGGCGATCGTCTCGTGCAGCCGGTGGGCGTTGCGGCTGATCGCGCTCAGCGACCGCTTCTGCATCGGCGTCAGGTCCTCATCGGCGTCCTCGGTGAGCATCTCCGTGTAGCCCAGAATGCTTGTCAGCGGGGTACGCAGCTCGTGCGTCACGGTGGAGATGAAGACGTCCTTGCGTTGGTCCAGCATCCGCAGCTCGGTGATCAGGCGGGCCTGCCGGTACTGCAGGGTGAGCTGGCGCAACACCCTCTCGATCGCCTCGGCCACGCCGGTGAGCAGCCGCTGCTCGGCAGCCGCCCAGCCGTCCGTGCCGGGCCGGGCAACTCGCAGGTAACCTGGGTCGCAGTCGGCGTCGCCGCCGAACGACACCCCGATCGCGTCGTCGCCGGACATCACGACCCGGCCGGGTCCGCCGGTCAGCAGGTCGCCGGCCACCGGTGCCGGCAGTCCGGCGCTGCCGTCCGGCCAGGCCACCCGCACCGCGCCGGTGCCGGGCACGGTCAGCACGCAGTGCACGGTCCCGGCGCCGAGCGCCACCCCGATCAGCTCGGCGATCCGGTGCACCGCCGCCGGTGGGTCGCGCAGATCCTGGAGCTCGGCGGCGACGGCTTGGCGCAACCCGGCCCGGGCGACCCGGGCATGCTCCTCGGCGAGCAGGGCGTCGGTCTGCGCGGCCAGGTCGTTCAACGCCTCCACGGCGGTACGCAGTTCGGCACTCCCGACCGGTTCGGCCCGCGCTCCCCGGTCGCCCGCGGCGAGCCGGCGGATCGTCCCGGTCAGCTGGTCGAGCGGGGCCAGCAGCTGCCGCCGCCCGGTGCGGACCACCGCGTACCCCATCAGCACTATCAGCGCCAGCAGCCCTGCCGAGGCGGCGGTGACCCGCCGGGTGGCGCTCGTCCCGGCCCGGTGCTCGGCACGCTGGTCCGCCGCGATGCTCTGGTCCACCGCCTCGTTGACCAGGCGGAGCTCGTCGAAGATCTGCTTGCCCCGGACCGCGTGCGCCTCCTCCTCACCGGCCTGGCCGGTGGCGACGACCGGCGCCGCGTACTCCTCGAACCAGGTCCGGGCCACGGCACGCTCCTGGGCGGCGACCTGACGCGCCGGATCGTCGGCGACCCCGGCCTCCACCTCGTCGAGGGCGGCGAGCGCACCGGCGCGCCCGCTCTCGTACGGTTCGAGGAACGCGGTGTCGCCGGTGAGCTGGAACCCGCGGAGCCCGGTCTCGGCGTCCGTCATCTGCTGCAGGACCCGCAGGTTGGCCAGGCGCGCGGCGGTGATCTCGGCGGCCCGGCGCTCGTGCTCGGCGTCGACCCGGCCACCGATGCCGAACTGGACCACCAGGAAGGCCATGAGGAGCAGAAACAGAGCGATGAAGCCCAGGTTGAGACGCCGCTGCACGCTCATCGGCGGCGCTCCTCGCGGGCGTTCATGTCTTTCCGATCGGCAGCCCGGTACGCCTACCTAAGGCCAATCGGTGGGATTGTTTGTTATCGAATCGCAACAAATCTGCCCTTGCGTACCCCGGGTAACGGGTAACTCGGCCCAGCCAAAGGTTTTGTCCGAAATATCGGACAGCGGCGTGGCAGGCGTCACACACGGTCATGTTGATCGAGGCGCGATGGGTTACCGGCTGGTAGCGCGGGGCCTTGTCGGCGTTGCGCGACAGCGGCAACATTTCCGGCACATTACGGCTGCGGCATCGACAGCCTTCGCTGTCCGTCGGGCGGCCGGAAGCCATCCCAAGGAGGTTCCGTGAAGGATGCGCAAAGCGCTGGGGCGTACGGGCGCACCAACTGGCGCCGCTTCGCCGTGGCGGTGGGCGTACCGGCGGTCGTCGCCGGTGGCCTGGTCCTCGCGCTGGCCAACGGCGCACTCGCCGCGAGCTTCGTGATCGCCGGTGAACAGTTCAAACTCTCCGCCAGCAAGCTGGTCGGCGAGGGCTTCACCCAGTACAGCGGGGAGCTCGAGACCAAGGACGGCACGGTTCCGGCCGCGATGTCCGGCATCGAGGGCGCCACACTGAACGATCTCTGCCAATCGGTGGCGGTCGGGCCGGTCACCCTGCGGATCGAAGCCGGCGACGACCCTGCCCGCCCGGTGAAGGCGACCGACCTGCTCATCGGCATGTCGAAGCTCGGCGGTGACGCCGAGTTCAAGAACATGCAGATCGGCCTGGACGCCGGCACCCTCGACGCGGCCCAGGACGAGGCGAAGGGTGCTCCCGGCGCCTTCGGCCAGCAGGCCACCAGCGTCACCATCCACAACCTGCGGCAGCAGGCGTACTACACCTCGGCCTCGACCTTCACGCTCAACGGGATGAGCCTCGAGCTGCACGTCGGCGGCAAACACGAGTGCTACTACGAGGATTGATCTGAGCCCGGGCTCGCGGACACGTTTCCGCGAGCCCTCCCCCTGTGCGAAGCAAGTGGAGGCACGTGTGGCGACGGAGAGCTTCTGGGGCAGGTTCCGGCGGTGGCGGCGCGGGCGGCCGTTCTGGGGCGGCCTGTTCCTGGTGCTGTCGGGACTGGAGATGTTCCTCAGCGCCAACATGGCACTGGACAACATCGAGATCCACATCGGCCCGCAGGGCTTCCTTTCCTATCTGCTGCCGGTGCTGATGCTGACCAGCGGCGCCCTGACCTGGTTCACCCCGGCACAGCGCGTCTTCTACGGCGTCGTCGGCACGCTCACCGCCCTCTACTCCTTCATCGGCCTCAACCTCGGCGGCTGGTTCGCCGGCATGCTGCTCGGCATCGTCGGCGGCGCGCTCGCCATCGCCTGGACCCCACCACGCCCCGCCACCGGCTCCCCCGGCCCGCTCACCGCCGCCGCCCCGCCGCCGGGCGAGCCGGTGCCGGACGGGCCCGGGAAGCCGGTGCCGGACGGGCCCGGGAAGCCGGTGCCGGACGGGCCCGGGAAGCCGGTGCCGGACAGCGGGCCGCCCACCGCGGAGATTCCGGTGGTCAGCGACGCGACGATCGTCCCGGGCCTCGGCCGTTACCCGAAGTGGCGGCCGCCGCATCGCCGGACGCTGGTCCTGGTGCCGTCGCTGATGCTGGCCGGCGTGCTCGTGGCGACCGGTGACCGCCCGGCCGGCGCGGCGCCGGAGTGCCCGGAGGGACTGCCCTCGGTCACGGCAACCGCACCGGCGGCTTCCGCATCAGCATCGTCAAAAGCCCCCAAAACCTCTCAATCGCCCAAGGCCACCGCGTCCGGATCCTCCGCCCGGCCCGGAGCCGGGACCACGGCCAGCACCTCGGCGCGGGCCCGGCAGCCGAGCCCGGCGTCGCCACGCGCGGGATCGGCGCCGGACGCGGAGGAGGACGCAAGGGAGGACTCGAAGGAGGACGAGGGCACCGGCTTCCCGATCCTGGACGGGATCGGCGACGTCATCGAGGGCATCGAGGACGGCATCAACGACATCTTTGACCCGGAGGAGCCGTCGGCGTCGCCCGTACCGTCCGCCTCCCGATCCGCTTCGCCTTCGGCGTCCCCCTCCGCCCCTGCCGCGTCGCGCCCCGGACCGGGCACGCCGAGCCGCACCCCGGGCGCGCCGGAGAAACCGGGCGACGGGCCGAGCACCGGCACGTCGGAAAAGCCGGTCGGCGGGCCGAGCACCGGCACGTCGGAGAAGCCCGGCGGGCCGAGCACCGGCCCGAAAATCGAGCCGAGCCCGGAAGAGATTCCCTGCCTCGGCGCCCGGCAGGAGGGCCTGCTCGCCGAGGACGGCGGCATCCCGCAAGCCGGCGTCCGGCCCGGGCTGATGAAGACCAAGTCGCTGACGATGTACGGCTCCACCTACGAAGGGGTGGCCGAGGTACCCACCGCGAACGGGCCGATCCGGTCGCTGAAGTTCCTGATGGACAAGGCGGTGAACAAGCCGTTCAGCCTGGCGATCGACGAGCCGGGCGGGCACACCACGCTCATCGAGAGCGGTGAGCTGATCATCGACGGGAACGTCGAGTTCTACTCACCCCGGTTCACCGGCAAGCTGTTCGGGCTGATCCCGGTGACCTTCACCCCGGAGCAGCCGCCGCCGCTGACACTGCCGATCCTCTGGTTCACCGACGTGACGATCGATTTGGCCTACGTCCGGTGCGACGTGCTGACCGCGGAGCCGCTGGACATCACCGAATCGTGAGCCGTCGCTCGGCCGTCATCGGGCCGCGCGGCGGGCTCGCCAGGCGGCCACCACCGCGTCCGCGTCGAACGGGGGCAGCACCACCGGCGGGCCGTCGACCAGGCCGCGGCGGCACCTGTCGATGCGTTCGTTGAGCTCGGCGACGTGCTGGCGGACCAGGGCCTCGGCCGCGAGCCGGTCGACCACCTCGGGCAGGTCCTCGGCGGCTCGCCGCACCGCGAGACTGGCCGGGATCACCGCCGCGCCGCCGTCCTCCCGGCGCAGCCAGTCCTTGACCCACCAGTCCTCGTCGTACTCCTCGCCGTGACCGGGGAGCGGCTGCCCCAGGCCGGGCAGGCCCTCGAACTCGCCGCGTTCTGCGGCCTCGCGCAGCTGCCGGTCGATCGACGACTCGTACCAGTGCACCATGCGCCAATTTTACGCGGTCGCCGACGCGTACCGGCGGATCGTGCCCTTGCCGGCGGCCTTGGCCGCGTACATCGCGGTGTCCGCCTGCCGCAGCAGCGCGCTCACCCCGACCCGTTCGCCACGCCGGGTCACCGCGACGCCGACGCTGCCGCCCACCTTCACCGGGCGTCCCTGGACGACCATGGGTTGGGAGATCCGGCGCAGCAGCCGGCCGGCGACGACCCCGGCGCGCGGGCCCGCGTCGATCATCAGGACGGCGAACTCGTCGCCGCCGCAGCGGCAGACCAGGTCGGTGCCGCGCAGTTCGGCGGTGAGCCGGTGCGCGACGGTGACCAGCACCTCGTCGCCGGCCGCGTGCCCGAGCGTGTCGTTCACCGGTTTGAAACCGTCCAGGTCGATGACTATCGCGCAGGCCTCCAGGTAGCCGGCGGTGAGGAGCGCGGCGGCCCGGCTGTCGAAGGCCGCCCGGTTCAGCAGACCGGTGAGCGGGTCGTGATGGGCCTGGTAGGCCAGCGCGGTCCGCTGCTCCTCCAGCGTCACGGTGAGCCGGCCGACCGTCACGAGGGTGAGGAACTGGCGCAGCAGCACCAGCGAGAAACTGCTCAGCAGCAGCCAGACCAGGACCGGCGGCAGTTCGCCGTCGGTCAGCTGGCGGGCCGCGGCGACACCGACCGCGGTGGCGACCGGGACGTAGGGCAGCAGCGCCCACGGGCTGAAGACGAGCCGTTCCACGCCGTCGACGCCGGGCCGGGAGACCGCGAGCCGGCTGGACACGGCCATCACGAGGGCGCCGAGCACGTAACCGCCGCCCACCCCGTCGGCCCACCACGCCTGGCCGGCGACGCTGTTGCGCATCGAGATCAGCAAGGTGATCGCCTGCACCAGCGCGGCGAACGCCAGCAGCTGCTGGGCGCTCACGCCGCGGCCGGGCTCGGAGGTGGCCAGGGTGACGAGCGCGACGGCGGCACCGCAGCCGAGGACCACGACGATCGTCATCGCGTACCCGGTGAAGGCGCTCTGCCCCGCGCCCACCGGCGCGAACGCGCGGACCAGGGCGAAGAAGGCGCCGGACACCGCGGCCACATCGATCAGCTGGCGGGCGGCGGCGATGCCGCGCAGGCGCGGACCGGCCAGGACCATGGCAAGGGGTACGAGGACCGCGGCCACCGTGGACAGCACGACGGCCGGGGCCGCGACCCAGGACACGCCGAGGACGCCGAGCAGGAACAGCACGTTCGAGGCGGACCAGGCGGCGCCGGCCGACGCGCCCAGCCCGAAAGCGAGCCGGATGCGCGGCGCGTTGGCGGTGTCCCGGGCCCGGCGCCGGTAATTGACCGCCGCGTACCCACTGGCCAGCGCGATGATGACGTCGGAGAGGGCGTATCCGGCCGCCTCCGGCAGGACGGGATGGGTGAGCTGCACGGCCGTGGCGAGCCCGAGACTCGCCAGCAGTGCGGTGCGCAGTCGCATGCTGACCCCGTGGTGGTGGAGATCCGCCGGAGGGCCGAGTATGACATGGATGCTGGTCTCTGATCAGCCCCCGCGACCTGGGAGGAACACACCGTGTGCCGGAGCATTCACCAATTGCACAACTTCGAGCCGCCCGCTACACCGGACGAGGTCCACGCCGCGGCGCTGCAGTACGTCCGCAAGATCGCCGGAACCACCCGGCCGTCGCAGGCCAACCAGGAAGTCTTCGACCGGGCGGTCGCGGCCGTGGTGGCCGCGACCGCAGAGCTCCTGGACGGGCTGGTGACGAACTCGCCACCCAAGGACCGCGAGGTGGAGGCGGCGAAGGCACGGGCCCGCGCGGAGAAGCGGTACGCGTCCTGACCTACCGCGGCACCGCGCGGAACCACCCGTCCCGGTCGGCCGGGTCGGGTCCGCGACGCGGCAGCACCGGCGGGTCCTCCCCGACAACGGGCGCGTAGTGGTCGAAGTGCGCCGTCAGCACCGCCTCGCCACCGGTGAGGTCGGGCAGGGCCGCGACCACCCGGGGCACCCGCGCCGACGGCAGCGTGCCGCTGATCTCCAGGTACCCGCCGCTGCCGGACATGTCGTCGACGACCGCGCCGAGCCGGCCGAGCAGGGCCGTCACCGCGTCGGCGCTCGCGTGCGGCAGGTTGACGTCGAACCGTTCGATCGGCTGGCACACCCGGGTGCCGGCCCGGCGCAGCGCCGCGGTCACCACCACGGGGGCGAGGTGCCGGAAGTCGGCGGCCACACTGGAGATCGACTTGTCGAACTTCTGGTGCGGCTTGCTCTGCCGCGGCGCGTACTGCGAGGACGTCATGCTCACCACGCAGTCGGTGACCGGCCAGCCGTGCAAGCCCTGGCACAGCGCGGCCCGGACCCCCTCCTCGGTGGCCGCGACGAACGCCGGCGGCAGCCGGCCCGGTTCGATGCCGGGCCGGAACTCGACGCCGTGCCCGGCCGGGGCGGCCTCGACGCGCAACCCGACCCCGGCGAGGTACGGGTTGCCGCGCTCCTTGATCCGGTCCTGTGCGGCCCCGGCGCCGGCCACCCGCTCGATGCAGGCCGTCAGCGTGCCGGAGAACCGCACCCGGACGCCGTACCGCTCCTCCAGCAGCGCGGCGATCACCTCTTTCTGCACCTCGCCGTGCAACCGGATCACCGCCTCCGCCTGGTTCTCGTCGAGCCTCAGGTCGACGAGCGGGTCCTCGTCGGCGAGTTCGGCGAGGCCGGCGTACATGGCCAGGCGCTGAGCCGGGTCGACCGGCTCGACGAGGGCCTGCCGGGTCGGCGGCGGGAACCGGTAGAGGTGCCGGCGCGGCGGGTCGCCGACGTGCTCGCCGATCCGGGCCGGCAGGCCGCGGACGGCCGCGATCTGGCCGGCGGACACCGACGGGCGCACCACGACGCCGTCCGGTTCGCTGACGGCGATGTGGGTGACCGCCCGTGGCCGGGACCCCGCGACCGGCACCCGGTCACGGACCCGGAGCTCCCCGGACCACAACCGCAGCCAGGCCCGCCGGCCACGATCGTCGCGGTCGACGGCGAAGACGGTGCCGGCGAGCGGCCCGTCCCGCCGGTCACCGCGGGGCAGCAGGTCGATCAGGATGCCGCACAGTTCCGGCACACCGGCACCGGTGATCGCCGAGCCGCACGCCACCGGGGTGATCCCGCCGCGGCGCACCGCCCGGCGGATCGCGCGCCGGGTGTCGCGGGCCCGGACCGGCGCGCCGGTCAGCCAGCGCCCGGCCAGCGCGTCGTCCACCTCGGCCACGGCCGCGACGACCGGTTCGGCGTCCAGCGGGACGGCACGCACCCGGGCGTCCCGGCCGCCCTGGCCGGTGGCCGTGGTGAGCACGACCGGGCACGCCGCGAGCCGCCGGCGCACCTGATCGACCACCCGGTCCACATCGGCGCCCCGGCGGTCCACCTTGTTCACGAAGATCACGGTGGGGATGCCGATCCGGCGCAGCGCCCGCCAGATGGCCACGGTCTGCGGCTGAACGCCCTCGACCCCGGAGACCACCAGGACGGCGGCGTCCAGCACGGAGAGCGAACGCTCGACCTCCGCGATGAAGTCGGGGTGGCCCGGGGTGTCCACCAGGTTGACGGTCAGGTCACCCAGCGCGATCGAGGTGACGGCCGCCCGGATGGTGATGCCCCGGCGGCGTTCCAGTTCCATCGAGTCGGTCCGGGTGGTGCCGGCGTCGACGCTCCCCGGCTCGCCCACCGCCCCGGTCTCGTGGAGCAGGCGTTCGGTCAGACTGGTCTTGCCGGCGTCAACATGGGCGACGATGCCGAGGTTCAACAATGCCAAAGCGCAACTCCACGGTGGGACGGGTCAGGGTCCGGAGCGTGGAAGCTGCTCGCATTGGTGACTCCTCGTAGTCGCGTCAGGGACGTCTCCCACCCTGGCACGGCCGGCGGAAGCCACGCCATCGATTTACCCGGAACGCGGCTGCCGACCGGCCTAGCCTCAGGGCATGTCGTACGTCGCCGCCCGTGACGGCCGCAAGAACCGCAGCGCCGCCAGCCGGGCCCCCGCAGTCCCTGACCGGATCGACAACCTGCACGGGCACAGCTTCGGCGTGCTCGAGGTGCCGCATCACATGGCCCACGGGCACGCCAGCACCCGCCGCTACGACCTCGACGACCCGATGCAGCTGCGCCACGCGTACGAGCAGGTGCTCTGCGAGGCCGCCGCCCGGACCGAGGTCGAGGACCTGATCAACCCGGCCGTGCTGCGCCGGGTGTGGCGGGACCTGCACCTGCCGTCCCGGGTGCGGGAGGCGTGGGAGACCCGGCACCCGGGCCTGCGCCGGACGGTCAACCGCACCGCCGCGGCCGCCGGGGACGCCGGGCCGGCCCGATCGGCGGGCACCCGGCCCGGCGGGAACGGGTTCAGCCGCCGAGGCCGTACCCCCGTCGCCCGCACCCTGAGCCGCGCCGCCGCCTTCGCCTGAACCCCGGATCGGGGCCGACTCTCGCCTGCCTCCGGAATCCGGGGGCGGCGCCTACCAGGCGACCGTGCCGTGCCGGTCGAAGAAGCCACCGGTCGGCCCGTCGCCGCCGATCATGGCCATCCGCACCAGGATCTCCGCGCCCTCCTCGACGGTCTGCGGCCCGGAGTTGCCGTTGAGGTCCGTCGCGGTGTATCCGGGGTCGACCGCGTTGAACCGGATCCCCGGGAACGCCTTGGCGTACTGCGCGGTCACCATGACCAGGGCGGTCTTCGACGCGTTGTAGTCCACGTTGGTCACGTGGGACTCGATCCGGCTCGGGTCGGCACACACGGCCATCGATCCGAGGCCGCTGCTGACGTTGACCACCACCGGCGCGTCGCTGAGGCGCAGCAGCGGCAGGAAGGCGTTCGTCACCCGGACCGGGCCGGCCACGTTGGTGTCGAGCGTGGTCGCCAGCTCGGCACCGGTGATCTCCCCGATCCGCTCGCCGACCTTGCCGGTGCCGGCGATGCCGGCGTTGTTGACCAGGACGTCGAGGCGGCCGCTGTCGGCCCGGACGAACTCGGCGGCGGCCTTGACCGAGTCGTCGTCGGTGACGTCCAGCGGGACGAAACGGGCGCCGAGCCGGTCGGCGGCGGCTTGGCCTCGGCCGGCGTCACGCGCCGCGGCATAGACGGTGTGCCCGGCGGCGATCAGCTGGCGGGCGGCCTCGAATCCGAGACCCTTGTTGGCTCCGGTGATCAATGTGATCGTCATGCCGACGATCCTGCGCCCGGTGCCGACCGGCAGACAGTGCCCGGCTCAGCCCATGGACCGGCAGTACCAGGCTGTTCCGCGCGGCCGCGGTGATACTGGGGACCATGAGTGCATCCCAGGAGCTGGGCCGGGCCCTGCGTGGCTGGCGTGACCGCACGACGCCGCAGGCGGCCGGTGTCCCCGCCGGCGGGGTGCGCCGCGCGGCCGGGCTGCGGCGTGAGGAGCTGGCGCAGCTGGCCGGCCTCTCCGTGGACTACATCGTGCGGCTGGAGCAGGGCCGGTCCACCTCCCCGTCGGCCCAGGTGCTCTCGGCCCTGGCCCGGGCCCTGCGGCTCACCGCCGCCGAGCGCGAGCACCTCTACCTGCTGGCCGGTCAGACGCCACCCGGCCCCGGCCGGATCTCGCCGCACATCCCGCCGGGTGTGCTGCGCCTGATCGACCAGCTCGACGGCACCGCCCTGACCGTGTGCGACGCCGCGTGGAACATCATCCTGTGCAACCCGCTGGGCGGTGCGCTGATCGGTGATGTGGCGGAGGCTCGCGGGCGCGACCGCAACGTGGCGTGGCGGGAGTTCACCGGCATCCCGAGCCGGACCCGGACCACTCCGGAAGAGAACGACACGTTCCGCTCGGCGCTCGTCACCGACCTGCGCGGCGCGATCGCCCGGTACCCGTCGGACCCCGGCCTGCACAGCCTCGTCCAGGACCTGCGGGCCGCCAGTGCCGACTTCACCCGGCGCTGGGACAGCGGTGCGGTCGCCGTGCACGAGTCCAACCGCAAGGTCGTGCAGCACCCCGAGGTCGGCGACTTCGTGGTCGACTGCGACGTTCTCACCGCTCCCGGCAGCGACGTGCGGCTCGTCGCCTACACGGCACCGGCGGGCAGCGACGCCGCCGACCGGCTCAAGCTGCTCGGCGTCATCGGCACCCAGAGCATGACCCCGTCCTGAAACGGCGGAACACGTCCGGCGTCGTAGCTTGAGAGCATGCTGTACGCCCTGCCATCGCTCGAGACCGCCGATCGCCAGGTACTGACCGGGATCGACGGGATGCAATCGGAGCTGCGCGCCCATCTGCGCTCCGAGCCACGCTGGGCGGGTCAGTTGCGCCGCAGCCTGTTCGCCGCCGCGATCCAGGGCTCCAACACCATCGAGAACATCACGATCAGCGGCTCCGACGCCCGCGCGCTCGTGGAACACGCCCCGATGTCCGCGGCGGCCGGCGACGAGACGCAGCAGGCGGTGATCGGCTACCGCGACGCCATGACGTTCGTGCAACAGACCCCGCTGATGGAATTCTTCGAGCACTCGGAGACGACGCTCTCGGCCCTGCACTTCATGATCACGAAATACCAGCCGGCCAAGTGGCCCGGGCGGTACCGGACCGGCGCGATCTTCGTGTCGAGCGCCGACCCGCTCGAACCGATGTACACCGGCCCCGACGCGGAGCGGGTTCCCGGCCTGATGACCGAACTGGTCGACTGGCTGCGCGACGGTGACCTCGACGCCCCGGTGTACGCACGGGCCGCGATGGCCCACCTGAACCTCGTCGCCATTCACCCCTGGCGCGACGGCAACGGCCGGACGGCGCGCGCGCTGCACACCCTGATCCTGGCCCGGACCGGCGAACTGGCGCCCGAGTTCTCCTCGATCGAGGAGTGGCTGGGTGAGCAGACAAACACCCTGCACTACTACGAGGCACTGCGCGCCACGCAAGGCGGCAGCTTCCGGCCGGACCGCGACGCCCGGCCCTGGCTCACCTTCGTGCTCGCCGCGCACCACCGCCAGGCGCAGCGGGTCCGCCGGCGGTACGAGTGGACCGTACGCCTGTGGGATGACCTGGCACGGCTCGCCGACGAACGGGGCCTGGCCGGGCGCACTGTCTCCGCCCTGTACGCGGCCGCCATCGGGGAACTGCGGCGCACCACCTACCAGCAGGACGAGAACCTCAGCCGGGACCAGGCGATCCGGGACATCCAGGCGTTGACGCGCACCGGCCTGCTCACCGCGCGGGGGCACGCCACCGGCCGGATCTACGTGCTGGCCGGAACCGCCGCCGAGATCGCCGAGGCCGCTGCCGCCGCGGTGCGCGGGCCGGGCCGCGACCCCTACGCCCGCCTGTAGCGACCCCGGAGCCCAGACATCGACCCGGTCCACTGTCGAGGGTGGGCGCCCGGTAGCCTGCGCCGGACCCCCCATCGGCTCGAGAAGGTGTACCTCAACGTGCGCTCGTTCTTCGTGGTCGCCGTCGCCGTCCTGGCCGGCTTCCTGCTCAGCCCGCTGCTGCGCGCCGACGCCGCCTGCACCCCCGGCACCGCGCCGCCGGCCGGTCCCGCCCCGGCGCTGCGGAAGTTCAGCGACGAGCAGCTCGAGAACGCGCGGGTCATCGTCACCGTCGGCACCGAACGGCAGGTGCCGCGGCAGGGCCTGGTGATCGCGGTCGCCACCGCCCTGCAGGAGTCGCGGCTGCGTAACCTGAGCTACGGCGACCGCGACTCCGTGGGCCTGTTCCAGCAGCGCCCCAGCCAGGGCTGGGGCACGCCGGAGCAGCTGTCCGACCCGGCGTATCAGGCCCGCGAGTTCTACGACAAACTGCTCACGATCGACGGCTGGTCGCGGATGCGGCTCACCGAGGCGGCCCAGGCCGTGCAGGTGTCGGCCTATCCGGAGGCGTACTCGAAGCACACCCGCGCGGCCACCACCCTGGTCGACGCGCTCAGCGGGCCGGAGCCCGCCTGCGCGCCCGCGAGCTGACGCCCGGCGTCAGGCCTTGGCGGCGACCGCCGCGCTCAGCGCGTGCGCCGCGTGCTGGTTCATGTCCAGCTCGCTGTGGATCACGTTGATGACCTTCCGGTCGGTGCCGATCACGAACGTCATCCGCTTGGTGCTCAGCGGGCCGAGAGGCACCTTGCGGCGCACGCCGTACGCCGCGATGGTCCCCCCGTCCTGGTCCGACAACAGCGGATAATCGAAGGAGTACGTGTCCGCGAACAGTTTCTGCTTCTCGACGGGATCCTTGCTGACGCCGACCCGCTGCACGCCCGCCGCGCGGTACTCCGTCGTCAGGTCCCGGAAATGGCAGGCCTCCGCGGTGCACCCTTTGGTCAGCGCACCGGGATAGAAGAAGAGGACCACGGGCCCGGCCGCGAGGAGGTCGGTCAGCCGCCGGGGCGTACCGTCCTGGTCGGGCAGTTCGAAGTCGGGCGCGATGTCGCCCTTGCCGATGCTCACCGTCGAAGCGTACGTCCGTCCATGTCAGTTCCCGTTCGTGGCGCGGCCCGTCGTCGCTTGGCCCGTCGTCGCTTGGCCCGTCGTCGCTTGGCCCGTCGTCGCTTGGCCGAGGCGGACGGCGGAGACGAGGAAGAAGACGGCGCCCGGGACGGCGTAACCGGCGGCACTCGCCAGGGACGGGTCGGCGGCGCCGGCCATCGCCACGAACGAGCCACCGGCCAGGACCGAGAGACCACCACTGATGATCATTGGCCACTGGCCGCCCAGCCCTCGGCGAGTGACTCCCACGACGAGCTGGACCAGGCCGGCCACGATCGCCCAGAGGCCCCACACCCGCAGCATCGCCGGGACGCCGGACGCGGCGGTGGCGCCCAGGCCCGCGGCGGCGACGAGGCTGACGGCGATGTTCACCCGGAGCAGGGCCGGTGAGCCGCCGTCGCGCGACGACCGCAGGTCATGGACGGCCGCGCCCGCGTCGAACAGCGGGTAGAGCACGAACAACGCGACCGCGAGGGGGTTGATCCCGTCGGCGGCGGCGATGGTCACGGCAGCCCAGACGAGCGCGAAGGCAGCGCGGACGAAGTAGAGCCGCCGCAGGGCGGACGCGGTCCGGGCGGTGCCGGACGGGGCGGTAGTGGTGCTCATGGCGCTCCTTAGGTGGAACGAACGTTCTGTCTTGGGCGAGCATGGCGGCGCCACTCGGCACTTGTCAAGAACGAACGTTCTGTCCAGCCAATCGGTCGTCGGGAGACCGAACGTTCTGTCCGCTACCATGGCGGGATGGCACGCAGCGACTCCGGCACCCGGCCCGCAGAGAGCCGGGACTCGGAAGGCCGGGACGCGGTAAGCCGGGACACGGAAGGGCGGGACACGGAAGGGCGGGACACGGAAGGGCGGGACACGGAAGGGCGGGACACGAAAGGCCGGCGCGCGGGAAGCAGGCGCGCGGAGAGCCGGCCCTCCGAGGCGCGGTCGCGGCTCCTGGAGACCGCGATTCGGATCTTCTACGCCGAGGGCATTCACGCGGTCGGCGTGGACCGGATCATCGCCGAGGCGACAGTGACCCGGGCGACCTTCTACCGGCACTTCCCCGGCAAGGAGGACCTGGTCACCACGTACCTGCGCGAGGTGCACCGGATGGACCGCGAGGCCATCGACGCGATCGTCGCCGCGGTCCCCGAGCCGGTCGGCGCCCTGCGGTCCGTCGCGGACTCCATCGTGCGGAACATCCGCTCACCCGGGTTCCGCGGATGCGCCTTTCTGAACGCCGCCGCGGAGTACCCCGACAGCGCGCATCCGGTGCATCAGGAGATCATCGCGCACCGGCAGTGGTTCCTGGACACGCTCACGGCCCTGATCGCGCGGGTGGCGGAGGACTCCTCGGACGCTGCCGCACGCCACTTCGTCATGCTTCGGGACGGCGCCATGGCGGCCGGCTGCCTCTTCGACCCGGATCTGGTGACCGAGACGTTCCTGCGCGGGGTCGACGGACTGCTCCGGATCCACGCCCAGCGCGGCCCGGGGCAGCCGACCGACACGAGCCGGCCAGCCGGGGCAGCCGACTGACACGAGGTCGGCCGGGACAGCCCAGAGGCCGGCCGGGGCAGCCCATTGACGGAAGCCGCCCCGACAGCTGAGGGTCAATGCTGCCGGCCGAACTCGCGGGCCAGGACCGCGCGGGTGACCGCGGTGCCGAGCCGGTCGCCCTGCACGGTCGCGCCGCGATAGTGCACCCCGCCCCAGATCCGTGCCTCGATGAGTTCGGCGCGGGCCGCGGACAGACTGCGGAAGTCTCGCGTGGTGCCGGAATCGGCGCTGTACGCGCTGAAGGACAGGTCGTCGCGGCCGAAGAACGCCCGCAGCGCGGTCATGACCGCACCGGTGTAGCAGGCGTGGCCGGAGGGCCATTCGGGCGACGGCGCGGTCACGCGCAGCGGCGTCCACGCCGGGTCGGCGGCGGTCGCCGGGTTGCCGTCGTCACCGGCGAGCGGGATCGCCGTCACCGGCCGCCAGAAGCTCCAGTGCCGCTTCTGCTGGTAGCAGGAGATCATCGTGTCGGCGGTGGCGACGTCCACCATCGCCAGCATGCGGGCGGTCCGCAACGGGCTGAGCCGGTGGTCGGCGGCCAGGTCACGCTTGATGGACCACTCCACCTGGCGGTAGTCGTCCCACCAGATCGCCGACTCGGTCTGGTCCTGCGTGCGGGTCGTGCTGGTCAGCGGGCCGACCGATTTCACCTCGTTGAGCTGGCGCGCGTAGGCGGCGCTGGTCAGTGCGGGCGGCCCCGCCACCCGGTAGGCGCTGGCGTCGTCGACGGCGAACGGGCGCAGGAACGCGTACCAGGCGCCGGCCTGCACGAATCCGGGCGGGGTGAGGCGGTACTCGCCGGGGGCGGTGCCGACCGGCCAGTTCGCGGCGGCGAACGCGCCGTCGTCGCGGCGGTCCGCGATCATCGCGGCGGCGGCCTCGGCACCGGCGCGGATCCCGCCGCGCTTCGCCCGGCCCTCGGCGATCGGGGCGAGCGCCGCCTGGTACTGCGCCTGCAGCGCGTCGGCCTGCGCCGGGAAGAGCGAGAGGAGTACGTCGTGCGCCGCGGTTGCCACGGCCGCCGGCGTCGAATCGCCGCGACGGGCCGCCGGCGCGATCAGATAGGGCTCGTACGGGGTACCGGCGATCGCGTTGACCGCGTCGTACACGGCGCCCTGCACCATGGCGAAGCTGCGGGCGCCCGCGGTCGGCGACTGCCGGCCGACCTCGAACACGGCCGTCTGCGCGTGCACGTTCCAGACGAGGACGGGATTGGCCGCGGGCGCCGGGGCCGCTGCCGCCGGGGGTGCCGGAGTGAGGACGAGCACGGCCGCGAGTGCCGCGCCGAGCAGTCCGCGGAAACGAACACGATGTGCCATGGGGTCCCCCGTGGGCCGGATCGGGTATCGGTTCACGACCGCCCAAGCATTGAGGCTCGCCGATGAAACAGCAAGGCTCTGACGGAAAGCCGCCCGCGCCGGTCCCGCGTACCCCCGGGGTCAGTCCTTCGTCTCGATCTCCGCCCGCATGCCGGGGAAGTCGCCCTTCACATCGACCGCGGTCTCGTAGAGGAACAGGAACATGCCGACGCTGCCCTCGTCGGCCCAGCCGCAGATCGCCATGTCCTCCTTGCCGACGACGGCGCTGCCGCACTGTGCCACGCCGCCGAGGGTACCGGTGCTGGCGGGTGCCACCCCGGCGAGCTGACTCTCCCCGCTGAACGACTGGAACATCGTGTCCAGCATCAGCTGCGGGTCGTCGATGTCGACCTCGGCCGCGAGGGCGGCGACCAGCTTCTTGTCCCCCGGCGAGCCGTAGACCGCCCCGAACGCGTTCGCCGCACCCGGGTAACCCTCCAGTTCCTTCTCCAGGTCCGTGGTGAGCGAGGCCGCTTCCGCCGTCTCGATCTTGGATTTGCCGTTCAGCGTGTCCGGTTCCTTGATGCTGATCACGTCCTGCGGGGCCGGTCCCGGCACGCTCGGGGCGGCACTCGGAGCGACACTCGGGGCGGCACCGGGGCTCGCACTGCCCTGCGCGGTCACCCCGTTCGTGTCCCTGTTCGGGTCCTCGGCGAACTTCGTGCCGACCAGGTAGAACACGACGCCACCGCCGACCAGGACGACGAGCGCGATCGCCACCGACAGCAGGGCGATCGCCGCGGTCCGGGACCTGCCGGCCGGCGCCGGCACGGGCGGAGCCATCGGGGTGGTCGGCTGGGCGTACCCCGGCGGGACGAAGCCGGGCGGGCCGTAGTGCGGCTGACCGTAGCCGGGCTGCACATGGATCGGCTCGGTGTACTGCGACGAGGCATACGGGTCGACGGGCGGCGGGAGCGGTTCACCGGGGGACGGTGGATAGGGCGGCTGTCCGGGCGGCGGAGGGTATGTCATCGACGCTCCAGTACTCGACACTGTCGGGAGATCTTATCCAAGCCCGCAGGCCCGGTCCCCGGCGCGAGCGTCGGGCCGGATGATCACGTGAGCACGGGCGTTGTTCGCTGGCAGTGAACGCCGGAAGAAGCGGGCCGCCCCCATGGTTGAGCCGCCTGTACTCAACTCCTCGGAGGTTCCGGTGACCAGCAAACGACTCCCCGTGTTGTTCCTCGACGACATCGTCCTGCTTCCCGGCATGGCGGTGCCCGTCGAGCTGGACGAGAAAGCTCAGGCCGCCGTCGACGCCGCCCGCACCTCGGCCGGCTCCGAACTTCTGATCGCCCCGCGACTCGAGGACCGCTATGCGTCGTACGGCGTGGTGGCCGCCGTCGAGCAGGTCGGCAAGTTCCGCGGCGGCACCCCCGCCGCCGTCCTGCGCACCGGTGTCCGCGCCCGCATCGGCAGCGGTGTGACGGGCCCCGGCGCGGCCCTGTGGGTGGAGGCCGAACCGGTCCCGCCGGCCACCCCCGGCGAAACCACCCGCGAGCTGGCCGCCGAATACAAGAAGCTCGTCGTGTCGGTGCTGCAGCGCCGCGAGGCCTGGCAGGTCATCGACTCGGTCAGCGCCATCGACGACCCCGGCGACCTGGCCGACACCGCGGGCTGGGCCCCATACCTCTCCAACGACCGCAAGCGCGAGCTGCTGGAGACCCCGGACGTCGAGGCCCGCCTGCGGCTGCTGATCGACTGGACCCGTGACTTCCTGGCCGAGTCCGAGGTCAGCGAGAAGATCGAGCACGACGTCCGCGAATCGGTCGAGAAGCGCAACCGCGAGTACCTGCTGCGCGAGCAGCTCAAGGCGATCCGCAAGGAACTCGGCGAGGGCGAGGCCGACGACAAGGACGACTACCGCGCCCGGGTGGAGGCGGCCGAACTGCCCGCATCCGTACGCGAGGCGGCGCTGCGTGAGGTCGACAAGCTGGAGCGGGCCGGCGACCAGAACCCCGAGGCCGGGTGGATCCGCAGCTGGCTCGACACCGTGCTCGACCTGCCCTGGAACGTCACCACGACCGACAACACCGACCTCACCGCCGCCCGCGCGGTGCTCGACACCGACCACCACGGGCTCGACGAGGTAAAGGAACGCATCGTCGAGTATCTCGGCGTCCGCGCCCGCCGCGAGTCGCGCGGCCTGACGGTCGTCGGTGGCCGGGGCTCCGGCGCGGTGATCCTGCTGGCCGGCCCGCCCGGTGTCGGCAAGACCTCGCTCGGTGAGTCGGTGGCACGGACGCTGGGCCGCAAGTTCGTCCGCGTCGCCCTGGGCGGCGTGCGCGACGAGGCCGAGATCCGCGGCCACCGCCGGACGTACGTCGGCGCCCTGCCCGGCCGCATCGTGCGCGCCGTCCGGGAGGCGGGCACGATGAACCCCGTCGTGCTGCTCGACGAGGTCGACAAGGTCGGCAGCGACTACCGCGGCGACCCGGCCGCGGCCCTGCTGGAGGTGCTGGACCCGGCGCAGAACCACACCTTCCGGGACCACTACCTGGACCTGGATCTCGACCTGTCCGACGTGCTGTTCATCGCGACGGCGAACACCCTGGAGACGATCCCGCAGGCGCTGTTCGACCGGATGGAGCTGATCACGATCGACGGCTACACCGAGAACGACAAGGTCGCCATCGCCCGCGACTTCCTGCTGCCCCGCCAGCTCGAACGGGCCGCGCTGTCCCCCGGTGAGGTGACCGTCACCGAGGACGCCCTGCGCGAGATCGCCGCGAACTACACCCGGGAAGCAGGGGTACGGTCCTTCGAGCGCCTCCTCGCCAAGGCCCTCCGCAAGGTCGCCCTGAGCACCCTGCCGGCCACGGTCGAGGCCACCGATCTCAAGGACCTGATCGGCCGGCCGCGGTTCACCCCCGACTCGGCCGAACGCACCGCCGTTCCCGGCGTGGCCACCGGCCTGGCCGTCACCGGCATGGGCGGCGACGTCCTCTACATCGAGGCGTCCCTGCTGCCGGGCGACAAGGGCGGCCTGTCCGTCACCGGCCAGCTCGGCGACGTGATGAAGGAGTCCGCGCAGATCGCCCTCTCCTACGTCCGGGCACACGCCACCGAACTCGGTATCTCCCCCGAGCAACTCGACCATCCCATCCACCTGCACGTACCGGCCGGTGCCGTGCCCAAGGACGGACCGTCCGCGGGCGTCACCATGACCACCGCGCTGGTCTCGCTGCTGCTCGGCCGCAACGTGCGCGCCGACGTCGGCATGACCGGCGAGGTGTCCCTGACCGGCCGGGTCCTGCCCATCGGGGGCGTGAAGCAGAAACTGCTCGCCGCGCAGCGGGCCGGGCTCACCGAGGTCTACCTGCCCCAGCGCAACGAACCCGACCTGGACGACGTCCCCGCCGACGTCCTCGAGGCCCTGACCGTGCACATCGTCTCCGACGTCCGGGAAATCCTGAGCACCGCCCTGGACGGCGTCTCCCTCGGCACGGTCGCTGCGGCCTGACCCCGGCAGCCGCACCGAAGACGCCCGGCCCGCACGTCTCGCGAGCCGGGCGTCTTCTCATCGGGCCATGGCATCGGTCGGGCCGGTTGGCGAGCGTGCGCGGTCCTTGATCCCGATTGGCCGGACTCTCGGCTGGACAATCAACATCGTCGTGGCGGAAATAGTCGTCAGACACCGCCGGAGAACCCGCGCCGTATCGAATTGTTGATCTGCTGGCGATGCGAAATCGCGGTATGAACGCCTTGATCACCGCGATTTCGTATCGCTGGCAGATCAACAACGTCGCCGGCAGCTCAACACCGCCGCGCGGGGGCGAAAGGCGGCGCGCGACGCACGGTGTGCCGGTGGATTCCGGGGTGTGACCAGGGTGCGGCCAGGCGGGACCATAACCCTCACGGAGTTCACTTGTCACCCGTTCCATCACCCGTTCAGATGACCTGGATCAGCATCGAGGTTGACCACTTCATCACATTGATATCGGGCCGGATGTCACACCTTGGCGGCGCATACCCCGCTCACTAGAGTGAAAAATCCCTCTCCCCCGGGACATTGCCGCATCACCAAGACCAAGGATGCTCATGCCCGAAACCGCTTATCTGCTCGCCGCATTCGCGGCGCTCGTCGCGGCCGCTCTCGCCGTCGTGGCGGTCCGACACCGCGCCACCCGGTCCAGCCGGACGCGAGCCTCCCGCTCCGTCGAGGCGCCGGCCGCCCCGGCCGGCGAGACGGAGTCCACGCTCGCCGGGACCCGATCGGAGCTGGCCGCGGCGCGCTCCGAGGTGGCCCGGCTCACCGAGCAGCTCCGGCAGGCAACCGCGCGGACGGACCAGGCCCCGGCGCGGACGGACACCGCCCGGGAGCCGGCGGCACCCACCGGCGACCGGCACCTCGAGATCTTCGTCAACCTGTCCCGGCGGCTCCAGTCGCTGGTGCACCGGGAGATCCAGCTCCTCGACGGGCTGGAGAACGAGGTCGAGGACCCCGACCTGCTGAAAGGTCTCTTCCAGGTCGACCACCTGGCGACCCGGATCCGGCGGCACGCGGAGAACCTCGCGGTGCTGGGCGGTTCGGTGTCGCGCCGCCAGTGGAGCCGCCCGGTGCCGCTGACCGAGGTGCTGCGTTCCGCGATCGCCGAGGTCGAGCACTATTCGCGGGTCAAGCTCGTGCCGCCCATCGAGGGCACACTGCCCGGGCACGCCGTCGCCAGCGTGATCCATCTGATCGCCGAGCTGATCGAGAACGCGACGATGTTCGCGCCGCCGCACACCCAGGTCCTGCTCCGCGTCCAGCAGGTCACGTCCGGGGTGGCGGTCGAGGTCGAGGACCGCGGGCTGGGCATGCAGCGCGCCGACCTGGACCGGGTCAACCGCCTGCTGGCCGACTCCGAGAGCACCGACCTGGACGAGCTGCTGCGGGACGGCCGGATCGGGCTCTACGTGGTCTCGGTGATCGCCCGGCAGCACGGGATCGTCGTCCAGCTGCAACCCAACATCTACGGCGGCATCCAGGCCGTGATCATCCTGCCGCGGCTCCTGGTCGGCTCGGTGGCCGAGGCCGCTCCGGAGCCGTCCCGGCCGCGGAGCCTGACCGTGTCGCCGGAGCCGCGGAGCTTCCCGGAACGGCTTCCGCTGCAGAAGCGCGTGCCGTCGCACCATCGGTTCACGGTGTCGGAACCGCCGCTGCCCGTGGCCGAGGACACCACCGAGATCGTCCCGCAGGCGGTCCGGCCGATCGTCCAGCCGGTCCTCCTGGCACCGGCCCCGGTGCCGTCGCCGCGCCCGGCCCCCACGACGACTCCGGCCCGTGCCCCGTCCCGGCAGATCGCCGCCGCGCCCGGCACCGAACCGGCGCCGGCACACACGCCGGCGCGGCCCCCGCTCCCGCGCCGCCGCAGCCAGACCCACATGGCCCCGCAACTGCAGCTCGGTCCGCCCCGCGCGGCCACCGAACCGGCCCCGGAGCACGACCCGGGCCTGATGGCGTCGTTCATGAACGGCATCTCCC
Source organism: Actinoplanes sp. DH11 (assembly GCF_020873875.1). Lineage (GTDB taxonomy): Bacteria > Actinomycetota > Actinomycetes > Mycobacteriales > Micromonosporaceae > Actinoplanes. The sequence goes on along the minus strand of NZ_JAHWGU010000018.1, from coordinate 105,873 downwards.
AGGGCGAGGCGGGCACCGGACGTCATGGCTGATCCGCTCCGCAACCAGGAAGGCCCGGCTCGCATGTCAAGCACCGAACTCACCCGTACGTCTCAGGATCTTGTCTGGTTGTTGTCCGGCCTGATCGACCGCGTGCCCGGCACGACGAGCGCTCTGCTCCTGTCGTCCGACGGGCTGCGCAAGGCCGCCCACGGTCTCGACGACGACGGCGCGGACCATCTGGCCGCTGTCGCGTCCGGACTGTTCTCGCTGGCCCGCAGCGCCGGCACCCGTTTCGGCGGCAGCGACGGGGTCCGGCAGGTGGTGGCCGAACTCGACGAGGCACTGCTGTTCGTCTCGGCGGCCGGATCCGGGGCGGTGCTGGCGGTCATCGCGGGCAAGGCCGCCGACCCGGGGGTCCTCGGCTACGAGATGGCGCAGATGGTCAAGAGCGTCCGGCCGTACCTGGCGACGCCGGCCCGGCACGAGACCGAGTCCTTGGGCGTGCACGGACGGTGAACGTGCTCAGCACCGACGAGGACCAATGGTTCGACGACGCCGCGGGACGGCTGATCCGGCCGTACACGGTGAGCAACGGCCGCACCGAGCCGACCCTCCGGATGGAGCTGCTGTCGATGGTGATCGCGACCGGCCGCCGCCCGCCCGGCCCGCTCGGACCCGAGCACGCCCAGGCGCTCGGGCTCTGCGGCACCGTCACCACGGTCGCCGAGGTCGCCGCGCGGCTGAGGCTGCCGGCGGTGGTCGCCAAGATCCTGCTCTCCGACCTCGTGGACTGGGGCGTGGTGGACGCCCGCGCACCCGACCCGATGGCCGAAACCTCGAATCCGGCGGTACTGGAGACGATCCTCAATGCTCTTGAACGACGACTCTGACGGGTTCCCGGCCGCGCTCAAACTGCTGATAGCGGGCGGTTTCGGCGTCGGAAAGACGACCTTCGTCGGTGCGGTGAGCGAGATCGAGCCGCTGCACACCGAGGAACTGCTCACCACGGCAAGCGTCGGCACGGACCGGCTGACCGGCGTCGAACGCAAGTCGACGACCACGGTGGCGATGGACTTCGGCCGGATCACCATCGGCCGGCAGCACGTGCTCTACCTGTTCGGGACCCCCGGGCAGGAGCGCTTCTGGTTCATGTGGGACGAGCTGTCCAACGGCGCGATGGGCGCCGTGGTGCTGGCCGACACGCGCCGGCTGGAGGACTGCTTCCCGGCCGTCGACTTCTTCGAGTCCCGGGGCATCGGGTTCCTAATCGCGGTCAACGAGTTCGACAGCACCTGCCGCTACCGGACGGACGACCTGCGTGATGCTCTCGACCTGAAGCCGGACGTCCCGATAGTGCTCTGCGACGCGCGTGATCAGCGATCCGCCACCGGCGTGCTCATCAGCCTGATGCGACACCTCCTCATCTCTCGCGCACAACGATGATCCGCCCCTCCGGAGCACGATCCCCTCTGCAGCACGATCCCCTCCGGAGCACGACGACGACCGAACGGAGCACCGGCATGATCTACGACCTGTCCGGACACCATCGACTCACGCCGGTCGACACGGAAGTGCCTGATCGGATGCGCCGGCTGCGCGAACTCGGCCTGGGCGACGGGCCCGATCCGCGGCTCGACGAGTTCGCGCGCCGGATCGGGGAGATCACGAAGGCGCCGCTGGCGATGGTGAACTTCATCCACGACGATCGCCAGTACCTCGGCGGCCTGCACACCGGCGCCACCGTCCCGGAGGCTCTCCGGCACGCCCTGGGCGGCCGCACGTTCACGCGCGAGCACGGGTACTGCCCGCACGTCGTCGTCCGCCGCAAGGCCCTGGTTCTCGACGACGTCTGCGACTATCCGCGGTTCGCCGGCAACCCGGTGGTGGACGAGATCGGCATCCGCTCGTACCTCGGCGCCCCGCTGATCGACCGGACCGGCGTCGCGCTCGGCACGGTCTGCGTTGTCGACATCGAACCGCGCCCGTGGGGCCGGCCGGGGCTGGACACCATCAAGACGCTGGCCGCGGAACTGGTCGCGCAGATCCATGCCCGGGAGGGGAGCTGAGAGCGCCAGGGAATCACTCCGGGTAGTCAGGTGACCCCGTTGAGGAACGATTGCTTCCGCTGTAAGGTTCGGTCGGGTACGAAGGGAAGTCTGCCGAAGGGGCCTCGCGACCGGTGCGCCGGCCGCGCGCACGGGCCGCGTAGGGAGCCAGCCATGGAGACCGGATCCCTCAGTCAGAATGCTGTTCCGGCAGCGGCGACCGAGGATCGGCCACCGACATCGTCGGCGGCGCGGATGCTGACCTTCCTCCGGGAGTACGCCCAGAACTTCCTCAACTCCCGGCTCCTGGACGAACGCCGCTCGCTGCCCCCGGCGATGGTCTCGGATTTCGCCGAGGTCGGCCTGCTGGGATTACAGGTCCCTGCGCGGTACGGGGGGCAAGCGCTTCCCCACGCCGACATGAACCGGGTGTTCACCCAGCTCGGAGCGATCGACGCCAACCTCGCCGTCTTCTGCGCCGTGCACAACACCCTCGGGATCGCGCCGATCCTGCTGTCGGCCACCGAGGAGGTCAAACGCCGCGTACTCCCCCGCCTGGCAACGGGCCAGGCCCTGACCACCAGTGCGATAAGTGAGCCGGGGATCGGTTCCCACCTGCGCGGCATGAACACCAGCGCCACCATGGACGCCGACGGCTCCTACACGATCAACGGCGCGAAGAAATGGATCTCGCTGGGCGGGGACGCCCGGTACGTGAACGTCTTCGCCCGGCTGCGCGACCGCGACGGCCGGCACGGGGGCATCACCGGTTTCCTGGTGGACAGCCGCACACCCGGTTTCGGCGTGGGTTCGGAGATGCTGACCCTGGGCCTGCGCGCGGTCCCGCAGTACGACCTCACGTTCCGCGACATGCGGGTGCCCGCGTCCGCCCTGCTCGGCGTCGAAGGAGACGGCGCCAGCACGGCCAAGGCCGCGTTCATGGAGGGCCGCGTGGTGCTCGCCGCGATGACGGCGGGGGCGGCGATGCGGTCACTCGAACTGGCACAGCGGTTCGCCAAAGGGCGTGAGGTGGCCACCGGTTCGCTTGCCGAGAACGGCCGGATCCGGGAAGTGCTGGCCGAGGCGGGGGCCGGAGTTCTCGCGGTGCAGACGCTCGTCGAACGGATCGCGACGTGGCGGGACGCGGGCGAGGACGTACCCGAACCCTGGTATTTCTGCGCGAAGATCCTCGGCTGCGAACTGGGCTGGAGCGCCATCGACACGGCCCTTCAGGTGCTGGCCGCCCGCGGTTTCCTGGACACCAACACCGTCGGCCAGCACTTCCGCGACTACCGGCTGTTCCGGATCTTCGAAGGCTCCACCGAGGCGATCTCGGTCTACCTCGGCAGCAGACTCGTCCGGAACCCGGGCGAGTTCACGAAATTGATCGAGCAGGCGAGCCCGGCCGCCTCGGTGATCGGGCTGGCCGAGCAGGTCGAGCACGTCGCCGCCGACAGCCCCGACGACGACGGCGGCCGGCACATCCACGCGGCCGTCGTCGGCGAACTCGCCTGCTGGACGCTCCTGGCCCTGGTCACCAGCGAGGTCCGGCACCGCTCGGCGATGCACGGTTACACCGCCTCGTGGACCGGGGACCAGCTGCGGCACCGACTGCGTACCGCGCTGCGGGGCCCGCACCGCGACCTGCCCACCCTGGCGGAGTTCGCGGACCACATCGCCGGCTACGCCGGCGTCATCGGCGACATCGACCAGCGACGCTGGCCCGGCGAGGAGTGGCGCTCCGATCCCCTGCTCCGGTGAGCGAACTCGGCGGATGCCGGGCCTCAGGTCGCGAGAAGGCGTTCGGGGTGCATGCCGTCGACCATGCCGAGGAACGGCGGATGGATGCTGTAACCGAGCATCCGGCGGATGTCCGCCGACACCCCGCGGGCCGTGTCGCGGTCGGTGGCCAGGGAGAACGCCTCCTGCGGGCGCAACCACGGTTCGCAGTACTGTGCGGTGACAGCGAGCCGGGACCGCGCGGATCGGTTGGCGCCACCGCCGTGCCACAACGTCCGGAGGAAGAACACGCATGAGCCGGGCGGCATGACGACCCGGCGCCGGATGTCGTGCTCGTCCGGCCTGCGGTCGTCACCCCAGCGGTGGCTGCGCGGGTCTTGCTGAGAACACTGTAGACGCGCTGCGTGCGTACGCCCTCGAAGGTGTTGCGGCCCTTCTGACGCAGCAACGGGCGCAGGGCGGCCGCGTCAGCCAGGCGTTCGTAGAACGCGTCGAGCACCGCGGCCACTTCCAGCTGCCCCGTCTCGCCCAGCTCCGCGGCCGCCGCCCGCAACAGCTTCTCCCGCGCCGCGGCGCCCCGGGCGCCTCTGGGTGTGGTCATGACAAGCCATGTAAGTTGAGTTCAACTCAGCGTCAAGGCACGCGACAGCCATCCACGTCATCGCCGCCAAGGCGACGACGCCGGCCTGGTTCTGGCGAACAGCACTCGACCGTCCGCTGCTGTGAGCGGGCCGGCGCGGTCGGGCGGCGCGGTCAGGCGGTACGGATGTCGGCGGGATCGGGGAACTCGGCGAAGGCCCGCTCGTCCGTCGGCGCGAGCTCCAGGTAACTGAGCTGGTCGTCGTCGATGAACAACAGCAGCATGGCGTCGTCGGTCTCGGCGTCCAGCACCACACGGCTGCGGGTCATCCCCGGGCTGACACCGGCGGCGTCGGTCAGCTCGATGGACGGGCACGTGCCGCACCCGCAGGAGCGTCCGGCCCGGGTGGTGGCCAGTTGTTCCCGCCAGCGGGTGCGGTCGGCCGCCTCGACGCGCCCGTCCGGGTCGAAGCACGCGCCGCGGTCGATCATCGCCGCCAGGACCTCCCGCTCGCGACGAGTCAGTTCGCGGGCAGCCACAGTGCTCGACGAACGCGTCGTCGGCAACGTCGGCGGTGTATCCGGCTGCTCGCTCACCGGTCCATCATCCTCGCCGGATGCCTCGGCCGCGTCCCGTTCACCGCCGCCCGGTCATGGCCGCGTACAGCGCCAGCAGCAGGAGCGACAGCACGACGAGGGACGGGCCGAGGGTGTGCTCGCCGACCCGTTCGACGAGCACACCGACACCCGCCGGGATGAGGGCGCCGCCGAGACCGCTCGCCGCCATCTGCAGGCCGATCACCCGGTCGGCATGCTCCCCGCCGACCCGGTCCGCGGTCGTCAGCGTCAGCAGCGGGAAGACCGGCGCCGCGGCGAAACCGATCGTCATCAGCCCGGCGACGGCCAGCCAGCCTGGTCCGGGGAGCGCCATCAGCACCGATCCGGCCAGCATGCCGGTCAGGCCGGCGGTCAGCGTCCGGCCGGTGCCCAGCCGTTCGACGGTGAAGCCCTGCACGACCCGACCGGCGAACAGACTTCCCCAGTACGCCGAGACGCACAGCCCGGCGATCGCCGGGCTCACCGAACGGTCCTCGGTGAGCAGCAGGTACGCCCACAGACCGGTCGCCACCTCCACACCGACGTAGACAGCGAACGCGCCGACGCCGAGCCACACCGCGGGCATCCGCAGCGTCGCCCCGATCCGCGTCGCCTGCCGCGGGCCGTCCGGTCGCTCGGCGGCGCCCGGCGTGTTCGCAGCACCGGCGTCGTCCCGGCTCCAGGCCCGCACGGTGACGGCGAAGGCGATGGCCAGCAGCGCCTGCGCCCCGGCTACCAGCCCGTACCCCCACCGCCACGACAGCCCACCGCTGATCACCCCGGTCATGATCAGCGGGCCGAGGGCCACGCCGAGGCCGAAGAACGCGTGCAACCAGTTCATGTGCCGGGGGCCGAACGCGCTCGCGGCGTACGCGTTGAGGCCCGCGTCGATCGCTCCGCCGCCGAAGCCGGCGAGCAGCGCGCACGGCACGAGCAGAGCCAGTGCGGGCGACACGGCGTACCCGGCCAGGGCGAGGCCGGCGATCGCCGTGCTGCCGGCCAGCAGCCGGCCGACGCCGAGCCGGGCCAGGGTGAACCCGGCCGCGACGCTGGAGATCAGGTAACCCACCGTGCTGGCGAACAGCAGCACGCCGACCGTATCGGTGGAGACCCGCAGGTTGGTGGCCATCGACGGCCAGCCGACGCCCAGCAGACCGTCGGGAAGGCCGAGGCTGATGAACGCGCAGTAGGCCAGCAGCAGCAACGAGGTGCGGATCACCGGAACAGCCGCACGCCCCGGATCCCCCATTTCCTGATCATGGCATGGCGTTACGCCGTACCGCATCGCAGGTCTTAGCTCAGGAGACGTCCGCGTGAGCCGGTCATGACGCACGGTCGCACGGCGCGCCGAACCGCTTCCATTCGTCGGCGAGCAGGGCGTAGCCGACGCAGTCGAGCCACTCGCCGGATCGGTGCAGGGAGTCCCGGACGGTGTAGAACTCGCGCCGCATCCCGACACGTTCCATGAGCCGCCACGACGCCTTGTTGGCGGCGAAACAGGTGGCCGTCACACGGTGCGTCCCGAGATCCTCGAAGCAGAGCCGGAGCAGTTCCCGGACGGCTTCGGTGGCGTATCCGTGCCCGGCGTGCTCCGGGTGCAGCACCCATCCCAGCTCCGCCTGCATGCCGCGGGCGCGTTCGGCGATCTCCGCCTGGGCCCACGCATCCTCGATCTTCAGCATCACGTCGCCGATGACCGCACCCTCGCGCTCGACCACGAGCGTCTTGTCCAGATTGTCCGGGGCCGCGAACCAGGTCCGGTGCTCGTCCAGGGTGGCCGAAGCGCGGGTGAGCCAGCGACTCACGTCCTCCCGGCAGCGGAACGGCCAGGTGGCGTCGGCGTCGCCCGCGGTCGCCGGCCGCAACGTCAGCCGGCCGGTGTGCACGGGCCAGGTCAGCACGGCAAGTCCGGTGTTCATGGTCAGGCACGCGCCTTCCGGACGGCGTACCGGTGGAGTGTGACGCCCTGCTCGAAGCTCCCCTGCTCGAGCAGGTCCAGTTCCCGCAGGTCCGCGAGGGCGCCGACAGCGTCGTCGCCATTGATCACCCGCGTGTTGTGGCCGGCGCTGGTCCGCGTCCGCGACACCAGCACCTTCGGCTTCGAGGTCCAGATCCGGCCGTATTCGCGGAGGAAGCCGGGCAACGTGGCGTCGTCACGCGCTTCCGGCCAGAACCCCTCCATCGTCTCGTGGATGGTGCGCCCCTGGACCATGAGCGACAGCGCCCGCGCCCGCGCGTTGAACTCGTGGTGCAGGGACTCGCCGATGCGCATCCAGGATCCGCCGCCCTGCTCGTTCTCGGCGTGCTCGATCCGCAGGTCGAGGGACACGTTCATCCAGTACACGAACCGGCCCGGCATCAGCCCTCCCAGGGATAGCGGCCTGTCACTGCTGGGCGCCACGTTAGAGAAACCGATAGCAATCTGCAACCACTCTCTCACCGGTACGAGGCAGGCCGCGGCCCGATTGACACACATGGACGGGGCGCTGGGTGGACGAAAACCGAAAGTTTCGGAAATCGGTCGGCCGGGATCGGGTTACATTGTCGCAGGTGAATGAGGAATCGATCGGCACATCCGCGCCCCAAGTGTCATGAGGAGCGAATAGTTACTGTTGTAAATGTCGCTGGCCGATTGTATGTTTCGGTCGATCCGGATCAGGCCTGTTTCCCTGGTCGCTCCCGCCGGTGCGGTCACGGGCCCACCCCCGCGCTGCACCCCGAAAGGAATCGACCATGAGAAGACATTGGCGCACCTTGCTGGCCTCGGTCGCCGCGATCATTGCCGGCCTGGTGTCCGTCACCACGCTGCTCCCGGCCTCACCGGCCTCCGCGGCCGCATTGACCGAGGTCACCGGGTTCGGGACCAACCCCACCGGCATCCGGATGTACCTCTACGTCCCCGACCGGCTGCCCACCAAGCCGGCGGTGCTGGTGGCCGTGCACTACTGCACCGGATCCGGCCCGGCGTTCTACTCCGGCACCGAGTTCAAGTCGCTTGCCGACCAGTACGGCTTCATTGTCATCTACCCGTCGACCGTGCGTACCGGGAACTGCTGGGACGTCTCCTCGGCGGGCGCGCTGACACACAACGGCAACAGCGATCCGGTCGGCATCACGTCGATGGTGAAGTATGTGCAGCAGAGGTACAGCACCGATACCGCACGTACCTTCGTCACCGGCGCCTCGTCCGGCGCGATGATGACCAACGTGCTGCTCGCCGACTACCCGGATGTGTTCGCCGGCGGCGCCGCGTTCATGGGCGTGCCGGACACGTGTTTCCAGGCGACCGCGGGCAATCCCGCCGACCCCGGCCAGCAAGCCGGCTGGAACAGCGCCTGCGCGAACGGCCAGGTCACCAAGACCGCCGCCCAGTGGGGTGACGCGGTGCGCAACTCCTACCCCGGCTACACCGGCACCCGCCCCCGCATGCAGCTGTGGCACGGCACCACCGACACCACGCTGCATTACAACAACTTCGGCGAAGAGATAAAGCAGTGGACAAACGTGCTCGGCGTCAGCCAGACACCGGTCAAGACCGACATGCCGCAGCCGGGCTGGACCCGCACCTGGTACGGCAACACCTCGGCGCAGCCGCCGGTCCAAGCCATCAGCCTCGCCGGCGTCGGCCACTCGCTCCCCCTGTCCGGCCAGGCCAGGATGGCGATCAGCTTCTTCGGTCTGGACGGGACCACAGTCTCACCGTCGCCCTCGTCCCCCTCTCCCTCGCCCTCGTCGCCCGCCCCCTCGTCGCCGTCGCCCTCGTCGCCCTCGCCGGTTCCGGGCGGTTGCACCGCCTCGATCTCGCTGAACTCGTGGAACGGCGGCTACGTCGCCACCGTCACGGTCACCGCCGGCGCGGCGGCGATCAACGGCTGGACCGCCGCCACCACCCTGCCGTCCGGCTCGGCCGTCACCAGCTCGTGGAGCGCGACCGGTAACGGCACGAGCGGGGCGGTGAGCTTCACGAACGTGAGCTACAACGGCTCCGTCGCGGCCGGCCGCACCACCCAGTTCGGCTTCCAAGGCACCGGCACCGGCCCGACCAGCGCCACCTGCACCGCTCGCTGACGCGGGCGCTGCCGCCGGCCTCGCTGCTCGACCAGGAGCGCGGGCCGGCGACAGCGCCGGATGCCTACCTCCTCTTGGCCGGGTAGGCCGCGTCGACCTCGACCTCGACCAGCCAGCCGTTGACCGGCAGGTTCTCGATCTCGAGCGCGAACCGCGACGGCCTGGCGGGATTGACCACCATCGGCCGGGCGGGTGCGGCGGAGCCGAGCGGCACGTTCACCGGCTTGCCGGTGGCGAGGCTGGTGTTGGCGAAGAACTGGCGGTACGCACGGTTCCAGCCGGCGAAGTCCATCTTCTCCTCGCCGGTAGGGTTCTGGAGGAAGACGCGCATCGTGATGACGTCGTCGTAGGAGAGCCCGGCCTTGGCGAGGTTCTCCCCGATCCGGCGCAGGACGTTGAGGCCCTGCGCCTCGGTGATCGTCACGCCGGGCGCCAGCTGGCCGGCGACCAGGTCCACGGGGTCGATGTAGCGGGCCTCGGTCCCGGCCGGGGCGGCGGTGTTGAGACCGCCGGGCCCGAGCCCGCTGGTCTTGTAGATCGCGGTGTCGCGGCCGATGGCCACACCGTCGGCGATCGAGGGGTTGTCCTGCCCGGCCGGCAGGATCGAGACCGTGGTGCCCGGCCGGGGTGGGAAACGGCTGCCGGCGACAGCGGCCGTCGGGGCGACGAGACCGGCGGTCAGGGCGACGGCCAGGACGATCTTGGTGCGGCCGCTGAGGCGGCGGAACGTACGCATCAGGCGGTCACTCTCTCGTGGATCTGCTCGACGGTGGCGCGGGCCGAGGTGATCGCGCCGTGCTGCCAGGCGATGGCGTGGCTGAGGTGGTCACCGGCGAAGTAGACGTTGCCGGAGGCCTGCAGGAGGCTGCGGTAACCGGCTCCGGTCTGGCCGCCGGCCGCGCCGGGCCAGCTGACCCAGGCCGCCTCGGCGAACTTCGATGACGCCCAGTCCTGGCTGAACGACGCGGTGATGCCCTGGCCGTACACGTCACCAAAGATCTTCTTGCCCTGTGCCGTCGCCTCGGCGAGCCGCTGCGCCGGCGTCAGTGCGCCGTAGAAGTTCGCGTTCGTGCCGGTGTTGTAGTAGCCGATCATCGTGCCGGTCCTGCCGTGGTAGCCGTACGACGGGTGCCACATGTTGCCGATGTTGGTGTTGGCGTTGGTGATGCCGCCGTAGATGCGGAAGTCCTCCTCCCACCAGCGGCGGTCGTACTCGATGCCGATCTTGCCGGCGTTGGTCCTGCTGACCGAGCCCAGCGCCGTGACGACCTCCGCGGGCATGTTGCTGGAGATCTTCGCGGCGATGTGCGGCGGCATCGCGTTGATGGCGAAGTCGGCCGTGACGGTTCTCGTGCGGCCGGCGGTGGTGTAGGTGACCGCGACGCCGTCGGTGGTGTTCCGGTACGCCGTGACCTCGGCGTTGTACCGGAAGTTGCGGGCGCCGATCGCCTTGGCGAACGCGTAGGCGATGCGATCCATGCCGCCGACCGGCTGGTACATCATCATCGCCTGGTCGAAGCCCATCTCGAAGGAGAAGTAGTTGCCCAACGTGGAGCGGAACACGTCGGTCAGCTCGTACTGCGGCAGCGGGGTGCCGGCCTCGAGGTGCGCGCCGGGCTCGGGGGAATAGCCGCGACGGCCGCCGCCCACGTACTCGTTGGCGGAGTTGATGGCGCCGAAGCTGCGCAGGTACGAGATCAGGGCATCCTTGTCCGCCGCGGTCAGCTCCGCGTCGAGGGCGCCCTGGCTGGTCGCCTTGGCCAGCAGTTCGGCGGTGTAGCCGTACGCGTCGGCCTTCACCGCACGTTGCCGGACGGGGACACCGTTGAGCGCGCCCGGGACGTTCTCGCGGTAGAGGAAGGCGTCCGCGTTCTGGTTGGTGAAGACCTCGATCGGTACGCCGAGCTCCTTGCAGTAGTCCAGCGTCACATGCATCTGCGGGATGCGCCCCGGGCCGGCGTTCATGTACTGACCCCTGGAGAAGCGGGCCCGCTGCGTCTGTCCCTTGAGGTCGGTGAAGGTGGTGCCGCCCCGTACCGTCCAGTTGCGGCCGCCGGGACGGTCGTTACCCTCGAGGACGGTGACCGAGTAGCCGCCCTTGAGCAGCTCGTACGCGGCCGTCATGCCGGCGATGCCGCCGCCCATGACGATGACGGACTTGCGGCCCCTGGTGCGCAGGGCGTCGTTCGTGAGCGGGGTGAACGGCGGGGTCTCGGCAGCGTTGGCCGCGGTGGTGAGCCCGAGGGCTCCCATGGTGTGGAACATGACTCCTGCGCCGCCGGTGATGCCGACCTGGCGGAGGAAGTCACGGCGAGTCTGGCCCAAGGATGAACCTCCAAGACGCCCGGGAGGCGGGGGACGCCTCCCGAAGTAAGATCTTGGGCCCGGACGCTAAGAGCGTCAGATTTCGACGCCGGTCTACTTTGGTGTCCACCGCATTGCCATCCCCGGCCGTCGATCGAAGCGATCACCGCCTGCGGAGGCCGCCTACTTCCCCTTGCCTCTGCTCTTGCCGTTGGACTTGGACTTGCCCGTGGACTTGGACTTGGACTTGCTCGTGGACTTGGACTTGGACTTGCTCGTGGACTTGGACTTGGCTTTCGACGTGGGTTTACTGGCGGGCGGTGCGGCCTTCGGTGGCTGCTGCGTCCTCGCCGTTGCCGGGGCTGCGGTTCCGGGCTTCCCGGCCGTGGTTCGGGCGCTGTTCCGGGGGATGTTCGGCGGCGCGGTGGTGGGTGTGGCGGACGGGGCCGGCGCGGACGCTTGCGTGTGGCAGGTGGTGCCGTTCAACGTGAACGACCCAGGCACCGCGGCAGGCTGCCGGTGCGACGTGGTCTCAAATCCGGTGGCGACCGCGCCGCCGGCCGCGAGCGCTGCTCCGTCGGCGCGAACCATCTCGCCCTGCTGCCGCCAGTCCGCCGACCAGCCGCGCACCAGTTTCTGATCGCCGGGCAGTGCGAAGGTGAGCTGCCAGGCAGGTACTGCCACCTGCCCGGAGTTGAGGATGGTGACGGCGGTCGACGTACGGCCGTCCGCGGTCGCTGTGCCGATCGTGTACCGGATGCTGCAGGCTGCCGCCGGTGACCCGGCGGCAGCGGGCGACGAGGTTCGGGGATCGCTGGATGCCCACACGGTCAACCCGGCTGCGACCAAGGCGCAGGCAGCGCCGCCGGCGACGAGGGTTCGTCGCCCGCCGGGGAGTCGAGCTGCGGCAGCAGCGGCCGAGCCGGTGACCCGGTGATGCCATCGGCGTGGCCGAATGATCGATACCGTCGGTGCGGCCGCGGTCTGCAGCAGTGTGCTCGGCGGGAGGCCGGCGATCTCGCCGAGCACTTCGGCGATCTCCGCGGCCGTAGGCCGGTCGCCGGGCTTCTTGTCCAGGCAACGCGGTATCAGCCGCGCCACGTCGGAGGGCAGGCCCGGCACGGACGGCAGTGGCGCCGGCTCGGTGTAGCTGTGGGCTTTGAGCATCTGGGTGGTGGTGGAGGCCTGCCACGGCATACGCCCGGCAAGGCTGAGGTACAGCAGTAGACCGAGGGCGTACACGTCGGTCGCGGGGCGTACTGGGCCGCCCCGGATCCGTTCCGGGGCCAGATAGGCCGGCGTGCCGAGCAACTGGCCGTTCGCGCCGTCCATCTCGCCGACCGCCGCGGAGATTCCGAAGTCGACGAGCTTCACCCCGGACGAGGAGACCATGACGTTGCCCGGCTTGACGTCGCGGTGCACCACACCACGCGCGTGCGCCGCGGCCAGCGCCGCCGCGACCTGCGCACAGACCAGCACGGCCAGCCGCCACGGGATCCGGTTGCCGCTGAGCAGCTCACTCATCGTGCGGCCCTCTACCAGCTCCATGACCACGTACGGCAGAATCTGGCCCTGATACGCCGTCTCGCCGTAGTCGTACACCTCGACCACCATCGGATGGCGCAGGCCGCCTGCCGCCCTGGCCTCCGCGCGCAGCTGCGACAGCAACCTGATATCGGCGGCCAGCCGGGGCGACAGAACCTTGACCGCCACCTGCCGACCCAGCACATCGTCCTCGGCACGCCACACCACCGACATGCCGCCATGACCCAGCTGCTCGACCAGCCGATACCGACCGGCGATCAGGAAACCGCTCTCCACGAGGCATCTCGATGCCCCTGATCAGCGTGCCCAAACCCCGGCCCGCACGGCGCCAGGGCAGGCCCGTGGGACTAGAGGCCGACTCCGCTGACCTCAGCATCGCCGGTGCGACCCTGGTGGACTCCTTCGGCCGGCGCATCATGCGGAGCGCCACCCTGAACCGGGGAAGGCGCAGCTGGGAGCCGGCCGGACAAGAACCGGTCCAAACCCCACAACAATGCCCCGAACGCAACCGCGATGACCACGATGAACGCCATATTGCGCACCGCCGCGCCATAACCGATGTCGGTAACGCTGGCGAACGGGTACGGATACCAATCAGTGACCGCACCATGGGCGAAGGTGTAACCGATCCACACCACCGGCCAGGCCACCGCCCACCACAGCGTGCGCTTGTCCATCCGCGACCGCGGGCCGAACACCAGCCACCCGAGCAGCGCCCACCACGGCGCAACATAGTGGAACCCCAGGTTCGACCACCAACCGGCACCGGCGGGGTTCGCCGTGCCGGCCAGCACCGTCGCATAGACCAGGCCCGTGATGATCATCCCGAGAACGGCGTCGAGCCGAACCACACGCCACAGACGCCCGTCGCGATCGGGATTCAAGCTCAGCGTGACCGCCACGATCAGCAGCAGGATGTTGCTTTGGATCGTGAAGTAGCTGAACAGGCGAACGAACCGGATCACCGCCGGCTGCGTCACGCCGTCGGCGTCGGGCGAACCCTGCGCGGTCAGCACGATCTGAGTCACCAACGAGCCGAGCACAACGACGGCGAGCAGCCCATGCCAGAGCCGGGCATACATGCGAGATCCGATCACCCCGGTAGTAAAGCCTGATCTTGCAGACAGTGCCACAGGCGCCGTCTGCCGAACCCTCCAGCCCGGACCCGCACCCTCAGGAAGCCGGCGACCGCCGCGCCGACCCGCGGCCGGCCGATCAGCCCATGGACGGCAGGCGTACCTCGACCCGCAGGCCCGGGTTCGCGTCGCCGAGCGTGACCGTGCCGCCGTGCCGGCGCACCAGTTCGCGGACGATGGCGAGGCCCAGCCCGGAGCCGCCGGCGTCGCGGGCGCGCGCGTCGTCGAGGCGGGTGAAGCGGTGGAAGACGCGGTCGCGGTCGGCTTCCGGGATGCCGGGGCCGTCGTCGCTGACCACGATCAGCAGGTGGCGGTCCTGCCGGGCGGTCCGCACGGTGACGGTGGTGGTGCGGTGGCGCATCGCGTTGTCCAGCAGGTTCGCGACCACCCGGGCCAGCGCGTCGGGTTCGCCGGTGAACGGCAGCGGTTCACCGTCGGTGACGACGTCCACGTCCGGGTAGCGTTCGGCGACCTGCGTGACCAGTTCGCCCAGGTCGAGCGGCTCGACGCCGCGGCCGGTACGGGCGCCCTCGTCGGAGCGGGCCAGCAGCAGCAGGTCGTCGACGAGCCGGGACAGTCGTTGCACGTCGGCCAGCAGGTCGTCGCTGAGCGCAGGCCAGTCGGTGTCGTCCGGCAGCCGCTGCGCCACCTCGAGTTCGGTGCGCATGTTGGTGAGCGGGCTGCGCAGTTCGTGGGCGGCGTCCGCGACGAACGCGCGCTGCCGGGCCCGGGCGGCGTCGAGGCGGTGCAGCATGTCGTTGAGGGTGACGGCCAGCCGGTGCACCTCGTCCCGGGAGTCCGGCACCGGCAGCCGCCCGGCCCGGGTGCCGCCGGTGATCTCCTCGGCACCGGACCGGAGCGCGTCGACCGGGCGCAACGCCGCGCCCAGCGCCCGCCACAGCCCGGCCGCCAGCAGCGCCACCAGCAGCGGGAAGAGGATCAGCAGGGTGATCCGGAGCAGGTGCACGCTCTGCCGGAGCTCGTTGGTGGAGCGGGCCACCAGCACGAACCGCGGGTCGGTGGGCGGGCCGGCGCTGAGTTTGACGACCCGCGCCTCGCCGTCGAAACCGATCCGGTTGCCGGGGATCCGGGTGCCCCCGCCGTCGGCCAGTTCCCGCATCTCGTCCGGGTAGAGGATCGGGACCAGGCGGTCGGCGGTGGCGGACACCGCGCGTACCCGTCCGTCGTCGTCCACGACCTGGACCTGCACGCCCGGGGTGACCGGGATGGGGTTGCTCAGCGAACCCTGGTCGACCAGGCGTTTCACACCCCGCGCGGTCTCCAGGGCCTCGATCTGCACGGTCCGGTTCTGGGCGAAGCCGAGCACCGCGACGAGCAGCACGCCACCGGCGAGCAGCCCGATGGTCAGGCCGGCCGCGGAGACCAGCAGCAGCCGCGCCCGAAGGCTGAGCTCACTCGGCCGGCGCATCGGTGCCCGCCGCGGCGGCCAGACGGTACCCCGCGCCGCGTACCGTCTCCAGCCGGTCCCGGCCGATCTTGCGGCGCAGGTAGCCGACGTAGACCTCGACCGCGTTCGGCGCGGTGTCCAGCGCGGCGTCCCAGACGTGGTCGAGCAGCTCGGTCTTGGAGATGACCTGCCCGGGGCGGCGCATCAGGTATTCCAGCAGGGCGAACTCGCGGGCGGTGAGCGTGATCTCGGCGCCGGCGACCAGCACGCGCCGCTCCGCCGGGTCCAGTTCGACGTCGCCGAAGGACAGGACCACCGGCCGGGCCTGGGCGCCACGGCGCAGCAGGGCGCGCAGGCGGGCGAGCAGCACGACGTACGAGAAAGGTTTGGTCAGATAGTCGTCGGCGCCACAGTCGAGGCCGTCGGCCTGGTCGTACTCCCCGTCCTTCGCGGAGAGCATCAGCACCGGCAGCCAGTGCCGCTCGGCCCGCAGTTGCCGCACCACGCGGTAGCCGGAGAGACGCGGGAGCATCACGTCCAGGATCATCGCGTCGTACCCGCCGTGACGGGCCATCTCGAGGCCGTCCTGCCCGTCGCCCGCCACGTCGACGGCAAACCCTTCGGCCTGCAGGCCCCGCCGCAGCGCGGCAGCAAGCCGGGCCTCGTCCTCCACCACCAGCAACCGCACGTGACCACCTTGGCATGCCGGGGCTACGCGCAGACAGCCGCTCTCAGCCGCATCACAGTCAGCGGCTGGGCGGCGGGCCGGCCGGCCGGGGGCCGCTCGGCGGGGCGCCGCCCGGACCGCCGGGTCCGCCGGAGCCCATCGGAGCACCGGACGGCGCGCCGTCCCCGGTCAGCTGGCCGCCCGTCGGCGTGGTCGTGGTGTCCACGCCGACCACCAGCGACACCGTGTAGCCCGCGGCCGGGTCGCCGGTGACGGTGGCGAGTTGCGAGGCGCCGGAGTCGTCGCCGAACACGTTGTCGTCGTCGAGCGTGACCCGGGCGAGGTTGGTGACCGAGGCCTCGTACCCGGTGGTCGCGAAAACCTTGTCGCAGGCCTCCTTCGGCAGGGCGACCTGGGAGGTGGCGATGGCGGTGGCGGCGTCGGTGATGCTCGCCTCGTCCGGGTAGACCTCGAAGTGGACGTGCGGCCAGCGCCCGGCGTAGCAGGCCGGGAAGATGCTGGTGAACGTCACCCGGCCGTCGGTGCCGGCGATCTGCACGCCGCGCAGGTAGTTCTCCCCGGTGATCCCCTGGGAGTAGAGCGAGTACTCCCCCGCGCGGTTGCAGTGCCAGACGTAGACCGCGACGCCGGCGAAGGCGGCCCCCGCGTTCGCCAGGTCCTTGATGTCCAGCGTCAACGTCATCGGCACGCCCTCGGCGGTCGTCGCCGAGTCGCCGAAACTGGAGCGGATGTCACCGCGCACGATGCCGTTCTCGGCGAGCACGTCCGGACCGTTGGAGCCGTCACCGGGGTACGGCCCCGCCGTCTCGTCCGGGATCTCGCCGACCGTGTTCGGTTCCGAGCCGGTCACCTCGGGCTTGTCGTCGCCGTCCCCGGACCCGCAGGCGCCGAGGCCGAGGGCCGCCGCGCCGAGCCCGAGGGCGCGCAGGACCTGCCGCCGGGCCGCCATCGTGCCCAGATCGAAGACGAGGCCCTGGTCGACCAGCTCCGCCGCCGGCCGGGGCAGGGACCGTCCCTGGTAAGTAGCCATGCCATTGCTCCCGCTTTGTACGGATATAAGCACGATCAAGCTATCCGACCGACCCTGAGGTGGTGCCCCTTAAGGGACTTTCTCAGCCTCGTCACAGCGGCATCGGAGCACGATGATGGACAGAGATGGGGAGGTGGACATCGTGTCCGTGTTCAGGTCAAGGCCGGCGTTGCGCTGGCTCGTTCCGTCGGCCGCCGCGGTGGCGGTCATCGGGGGCGGCGCGGCGGCCGGGACGATCGTCGCGAGCGCCGACCCGGCCCTGCCGGAGCGTACCGCGGCCCAGCTGCTCGTCGATCTGCAGAGCGCGAACCCCGCGGGGTTCTCCGGAACCGTGGTGCAGAGCACCGATCTGGGACTGCCCGGCATCGCCGGCCTGCTCTCGAACGTCGAGGGCGGCGGGCTCACCAGCCTGGTGGCAGGCAGCAACACCGCCCGGGTGTGGTACGCGGGTGAGGACAAGGCGCGGCTGGCGCTGCTCGCCGACGGCGGCGAGACCGACGTCATCCGCAACGCGTCGGACGTGTGGATCTGGAAGAGCAGCGACAACAGCGGTACGCACGTGACGCTGCCGGCCGGTGTCGGCGACACCACGAAGAAGGAGCGGCAGGCCCTGCCGAGCGGCGTGCCGTCCACGCCGCAGGAGGCCGCCGACGCAGCCCTGGCCGCGATCGACGGCACCACCAAGGTCGACACGACCGGGGCCGCCGAGGTGGCCGGCCGGGACGCGTACGAGCTGGTCCTCAGCCCGCGGGACACCGCGTCGCTGGTCGGCCAGGTCCGGCTGGCGCTGGACGCGACCGAGCACATCCCGCTGCGGGTCGACGTCTACGCGAAGAACGCCACGAAGCCGGCCGTCCGGGTCGCCTTCGAGCAGGTCAGCTTCGAGGTGCCGGACGCCGAGCAGTTCACCTTCAACCCGCCGCCGGGTGCGAAGGTGGAGGAGGTCAAGCCGCCGGCCGACGCCCTCGAGCAGCACGCCGAGCCGGGTCTGCCGGCCAAGCCGGGCGAGGCGGTCAAGCCAGGTGCCGGTGAGGCGGAGGACTTCAAGCTGATCGGTGAGGGCTGGACGACCATCCTCTCCGGCAAGCTGCCCGCGGACGCCGCTCCGCAGGAGCTCACCGGCGAGGAGGCCAAGCAGTTCGAGTCCGTGCTCGGCACGCTGCCGAAGGTCAGCGGCGAGTGGGGCAGCGGCCGGCTGCTCAGCGGTTCGCTCTTCTCGGCGCTGCTCACCGACGACGGCCGGATCTTCGCCGGCGCGGTCACTCCGGAGGCGCTGTACGCGGTCGCCTGACCGATAACGCACACCGAGCCCCGTCGCGCTTCCCAGCGCGGCGGGGCTCGTTCCTCATTCCGGGTGCGGCTGGCGCTGACGCGGGACCATCGCGGGGGCGTGCGCCGGGCGACGATGGCGGAGCAGGGCGTACGCGGCCGCGGTCAGCAACGCGGCGGCGATCGCGTCCAGCCAGTAGTGGTTGCCGGTCGCGACGATCACCAGAAGCGTCACCGCGGGGTGCAGCAGCCACAGGGCGCGGTGCCGGCCGCCGATCGCGGCCATCAGAGCGATCGCCACCACCAGGGCCCAGCCGAAGTGCAGGGACGGCATCGCGGCGTACTGGTTGGAGAGGTGATCCGTCTCCGGGTTGCCGTAGACGGACGGGCCGTACAGCCGGCCCAGGTCCAGCATCCCGGTCCCGGTGAGCATCCTCGGCGGCGCCAGCGGCATCACGAAATGGACCAGCAGGGCGCCCGAGGTGAGCAGCACCAGGACGTTACGGGTCCAGCGGTAGTACGCCGGGCGGCGCAGCCACAGCCAGATCAGGCAGGCGGCGGTCGCCGGGAAATGGACGTACGCGTAATAGCCGTTCGCCACCTCGGCCAGCGCACGCCAGCCGAGCAGCGCGTGCTGCAGGCCGAGTTCGCCGGGCAGGCGCAGCAGGCGCTCCGTGTCCCAGATGGCGCGCGCGTTGCGGAACGCCTCGTCGACGTGGCCGTCGGCGGCGAGCCGGCCGACCTTGTAGACCAGGAACAGCACCGCCACCAGGGCGAGTTCGCGGAGCGCGGCAAGCGGGCCGCGGCGGCCGGCGTCGGCCCCGGCGTCGGCCTTGCGCCGGCGCTTGTGCTGGTCCCGGTGCTGCTGGTCCTTGTCCCTGTCCTCGGGGCGACTGTCGACCACGATCACGGCACGCTCCTGGAGGATCACCCGGCGCGGTTCGGGCCGGCGCGCGGCAGGGGTGGTCCGCGCGAGGGGTGCCGGTCCGCGGGGGGACGTCCGGACGCCGCGTGGGGATGGGCCGGCGCGGGTGGGACGGACCGGCGCGGGAGCCGGCCGGTGCGCGGGACCGGCGGGCTCCGGACCTGTCGATCTCCGCCAGGACCAGCATCCGGAGATCTTGCGCTTTGTGCAAGTTTTACCCGGCGTCGAGTGATCTATCGCGCATCGGCAACCCGGCGTTCATGTGCGTCACACGCACGCGCCGCACCCGGCCGCGCTCAAGCGCTCACACGCGGCCGGCGCGCCCAGCGGTAAGAAGGTGCTCATGCGCGGTCCGCCCGCCGGCGGTAAGCAGATCCTCATGCGCGGTCCGCCCGCCCGGCGGCGGCCAGCACGGCGAGCGGGACGAACGCGGCGATCGGGAGGAGGGGGTGCGTGGTCAGGCCGTACGCGATGAGCAGCGCCACCGTCGCGCCCGCCGCACCCCAGCCGGTTGCCACGGCCCGGCGTGTGCGGGCCGCCAGCAGGTTCAGGCAGCGCCAGGGCAGGACGCCGGCCGGGATCAGGACCCGGAGACTGAAACCGATCATCACCAGCGCGACCGTCGCGGCGATGGCGTGGGCGGCGAGCTGCCAGGACGGCCAGACGTGGGCGACGGCGGCGAGCAGCGTCACCAGAGGGACCCCGGTGCCGAGACCGCGTCGCAGACCGCCGAGCAGGCCCCGGATCGGCCAGGTCAGGGCGGTGATGTCGAGCCGGTCCGGGTGGTCGGCCGCGAGCGCGCGCAGGCCGGTCATCGAAGCGCGGACCCGGAGCCGTTCCGCGTCGAGCAGGGCGATCAGCCAGCGGCCGTCGGGGTTGCCGGGATCCTGCGCGAGAGCCGCCGCGGCCGCCGCCCGGGCCGCCTTGCGCCGCCCGGCGTGCCGTTCGATCTCGGCGAGGGTGAGCAGGTCCGGCACCGAACGCGGGTCCAGCTCCAGCGCCCGCCGCACCGCCGCGCGGGCCGGGCCGAACTGCCGGCGGGCGGCGAGCGCGCGCGCCAGGACCCGGTGCGCCGGCGCGTGCCCCGGCTCCAGCCGCACGGCCTCCTCAGCCTCCCGCACCGCCTCGCCGAGCCGAGCCCGCTCATCCGCCACGCCGAGGCGGGCCCAGTTGTCGGCCGCACCCGCGGGCGCCCACTCCTCGTCGGTGGAGGGCCGGTCCCGGCGCGAAGCCGAGCCGGGGGCGGGTATCAGCAGCAGGCACTCGGCGCGTTCGATGTGGGTGCCGGCCAGGTCCGGCGCCGCCCGGACCGCCGCGTCCGCCGCCCGCAGGGCCTCGTCGCGGCGGCCCCGCAGGCGTAGCAGGCCGGCAAGCAGGGCCAGCAGCTCCGGATCGGACGGCGCCGCGACCAGGCCGGCACGCACCTCGGTCTCCGCGTCGGCCAGCCGGCCGAGGTCGGCGAGCACCCGGGCCCGCGCGGCGGGGGTCACCGCACCTTGCGCTTCTTCAGGTACGCCGCCAGGTCGTCGTACTCGCCGCTCTCGTTGGCGAACATCGCGACGTTGCGGGCGGTGGCGAACCACGCGTCCGTCGACGGGCGCACCTCGCGGGCCGCCGCCAGCATGTCGGCCTGCCCGATCATGCGGATCTCGCCGGTGGCGATCGAGTCGCGCATCGCGTACTCGGCGGCGGTCTCGCACAGGTGCGCCAGGTCCGCGCCGGAGTAGTGCTCGGTCGCGGCGGCGACGGCGTCCAGGTCGATGCCGGCGACCGGGCGGTCCCGCAGGTGGAATTCCAGGATCGAGGCCCGGGCGGTACGGTCCGGCGGCAGCACCAGGACGGTACGGTCCAGGCGTCCCGGCCGCCGCAGCGCCGAGTCGACGTCCCAGGGCGCGTTCGTGGCGGCCAGCACGAACACCCCGTCGTTGCCGCCCTCCACCCCGTCCAGCTCGGTGAGCAGCTGGTTCACGACGGTACGCATGGACGACTGCAACTGGCTGCGCTTGTGCCCGAGCGCGTCGATCTCGTCGAGGAACAGCACGCACGGCGCGTGGCCGCGCGCCGACTCGAACAGGTCGTGCAGGTTGCGTTCGGAGCTGCCGACCCACATGTTCAGCACGTCGGTGATGCTCAGCGAGATGAACGCGGCACCCATCTCCCCCGCGACCGCCCGGGCCAGGAACGTCTTGCCGCAGCCGGGCGGGCCGTAGAGCAGCAGGCCGCCGCGGAGGCTCTTGCCGAACAGCGAACGCAGTTTCGGGTTGCGCAGCGGGCCGAGGAAGGAGACTTCGAGGCGTTTCTTGACGTCGGCCATCCCACCGACGTCGGCGAGGGTGACGGTGGAGCGTTCCACGTCGAAGACCCGGTCCTGGTGGCCGCCGGCCGGGTCCGGTTCGCCGCCGGCGGGCTGCCGGGCGAACCGGGGTGGCACCACGTCGCCGAACTGCTCCTCCAGCGCGGCCCAGTCGACGCCGGACCGGGACGCGCCGGGCGGGGCCGCCGCGGGCGGGGTGCCGGGCGGGGCCGCGGCAGGCGGGGTGCCGGGCGCGCCGGTGGGCGGGGTGGCGGGCGAAGCGGGCGGCGGACCGGCGGGCGCGGCCGGCGCGGGGCCGAGGGCGCGGGCCATCAGCTGCTGGGCAGCCGGGTTGCCGGGTTCGCGGGCGAGGACCTGAGCGGCGTGCGCGATGGCCTCGGCGCCCCGGCCCACCGAGACCAGCAGCTCGGCCAGGTGCAGGCGCAGCGGGAGGTCGTCGGGGCGGGCCTGCACCGCGGCGGTGAGGCTGTCGATCAAGGCGTCGCTCATGACAGGCGATTATGCCCCGGCCGGGCCAGGAGCCCGGGGGTGCCGCCCGCGAAAGCGACGCTGCGGACAGCCGGAAACTGCTGTGAGAACGGTCACGCAGGGTAGGCGTACCCCGCAAAAAGGCCGCCCCCGCAAAAGCGCAGGAACGGCCTTCTCGCGTTCATTTCCTAGGCGGGCCGGCGGTATCCCGCAATCGGACCGCGATCGATCGTCGCCATCCGCACGTGGTCGCCCGTGTGCGGCGCGTGGACCACCATGCCACCACCGATGTAGATGGCCACGTGGTGGACATCGGCGAAGTAGAAGACCAGATCACCGGGCTTCAACTCGCTGCGGCTGACCGATCTGGTCGAACCGTACTGGTCCTTCGTGTAGTGCTCGAGGTGCACACCGACCGACGCCCATGCCTTCTGCGTCAGACCGGAACAGTCGTAACTGTTCGGGCCGTTGGAACCGAAGACGTACGGCTTACCGATGAGGTCGCACGCCTTCTGAGCCGCGCGACCGCCCTTGTCGTTGGTGTAGGTGACCGGGCAGGGGCCGGTGCGCAGCGGGCCGTCGTCGACGTCCGCCGTGCCGTACGCGTCGATCCGGAGTTTCTGAAGGTCGTCGATCTCTTTCTCGATGGCCTTCTTCTTCGCCGCCAGGTCCTTGTCCCGGGCGGCGATCTCCGTCGCGAGCTGGTCCACCTTCGCCTTGTCCGCGGCGTACTTGTCGCGGAGCTTGGCCACGTCCTCGATCGATTCCGTCTGGCGCTGAGCGAGCTGGTCGAGCAGCGAGAGCTTCTCGGTCAGCCCGGTCGGCGACCCGGACATCAGCATCGCGTTGAACGCGTTCGGCGGGCCCTGCATGTACGCGTCGACGGCCATGCCCCGAACCTGGGCCATGGCGACGTCCACCTTCACCTGCAGCGGCGTCAGCGTCTTCTCCAGCGAGGCCTGCTGCTTGCGCAGCTTCTTCAGCTTGGAGTGCACCGAGTTGTACTCCTCGATGACGGGTTCGAGCTTGTTCCACTGCTCGTCGATCTTCTTCTCGACGCTCGCCGGCGTGGGCTCGGCGTGGGCAACGGCGGGACCAGTGAGAACGACTCCAGCCGCGGCGATCACGCAGAGCAGACCGCGGAGAACGCCTTTCCGTTTCACTTAGGTGCGTTGTCCTTTCTTCCCACTCGACCGCCGACCGGGTTAGCTGACGGGTTCGGGCGGGAAGCTGCCCGGCCGCTCGCGAAAAAGCGGCTTCACCCCGGACTTACCTGGGTCCCCGACTCACGCGTGTGATTAGGCGGCGGTTCGTCAGATCGGCCGGTTGGACGATTGGGGGGCTGCCGAACCGGGACCACCGTACCGGGCACCTGTCGCCGAACAAAAGGTCATCCGCGTGGCGAAACCGTGCGCACGCCACCCATTACGGTGCGTTATTGAAATGGCCAGGCGTCCAGGGCCCGGCCGAGCCAGGGCACTACCAAGATCACTGTGGGTAACACCAGGAGGCCCGCCGCGGCCGCTCCGGCGGCGACCGTGAACACCCGGCTCTCCGGCAGCTCCAGGCGGTCCAGCCGGCGGCGCCGCGTCTCGGCGACGGCACCCTCGGCCAACGGCACCGCGTCCGCCATGCGTTCCAGCGCGGCCCGCAGCGGCGCCGGCCCGGTGCGGCGCCGCGCGGCGTCGTCGGCCACCATCTCCAGCAGCAGGTGTACGGCGTCGAGCGGCACCCGGCTGCGCAGCGGTGCCGGGACCGCCTGGTAGAACGCGGTGAACGACTCCATCACCAGCTCGTGCCGGTGCCGCAGGTGGGCGCGCTCATGGGCGAGGACGGCGTCGACCTGCTCGCGGTCGAGCACCTGGAGCACCGCGTCGCTCAGGATCACCCGCGGCTGCCGGCCGGGCACGCAGTACGCCATCGGCAGGGCGCCGTCGAGAACCCGTACCTCTCCCCCGCCGGTCTGTTCCCGGCGCTCGGCCCGGTCCAGCAGGTCGGCGAGCGTCCGGTGCCGGTCGCGGCGGGCGCGGGCCCGGGACGTCACCCGGGCCAGCGAGATCAGCAGCCGGATCACGATGGTCGCGGCCACCGCGAGCGAGAAGATCAGCGCGACAACGGTCTCCGGGTGCCGCGCACCGGCGGCCCGGGTCAGTTCCTCGGGTGCGGCCAGCACCACGCCGAGCGCACAGAGCACCGACGTCAGGGTGAGCGCCTGCCAGAGCACCACGCCGGCGACCGGGGCACGGTCCGGCCAGCGGGCGTTCGCCAGGATGCCGGGCGCGATCAGGGACAGGGTCAGGCCGAGGGCGCCGAGCAGGAGTGCGGTCACGGCTCCCCGGGGCGGACGGCCTTGAGGGCGGCGGCGAGGGCGTCCGGCGGCAGCTGCCCCACGAAGTACGCCAGGGCGGCGTCCCGGTCCGGGGTGGCGCTGAGCGCGTCCATCATCAGGCCGGCGGTCATCTCCTCGCGGGACTGCGCGGGGGCGTACCGATAGGCGCGGTCCGCTTTCTGCTGGTTGACCAGGCCTTTCTTCGCCAGCCGGTCCAGCACCGTCATCACCGTCGTGTACGCCAGGTCGCGGTCGCCGCTGAGCGCCTCGTGCACCTGGCGGACGGTGAGCGGCTCACGCGCGTCCCACAGTCTCGTCATGACCTCACGTTCGAGGTCCCCCATCGCCATGTGTTAGATCCTACTGCACGGTGTCGTACTACACGACGTAGTATCTACTACGAAGCGTCGTAGAAGGGCCCCGAGATGGATGTGCTCGACCTGACCCGCCTGCAGTTCGCGGTCGTGACGATCTACCACTACCTGTTCGTCCCGCTGTCGATCTGCCTGGCCGCGACGGCGGCGGGACTCCAGCTGGCGTGGATGCGCACGTCCCGCGACAAGTACCTGCACCTGACGAAGTTCGTCGGCAAGCTGCTCATCGTCACGTTCGCCGTCGGCGTGGTGACCGGGCTGGTCCAGGAGTTCCAGTTCGGGCTCGGGTGGAGCGCGTTCGCCAGGTTCTACGGCGACGTCTTCGGGCCCACCCTCGCCATCGAGGGGATGCTCGCCTTCTTCCTGGAGGCCACGTTCCTGGCCCTGTGGTATTTCGGCTGGGACCGGCTGCCCCGCCGCCTGCACGCCGCCACCATCGTCATCGTCGCGGTCGGCACGCTGCTCTCCGCCTACATCATCCTGGCCGCGAACTCGTTCATGCAGAACCCGGTCGCCTACGCGCTCGACCCGGAGACCGGCCGCGCGCACCTGACCAGCTTCACCGAACTGCTCACCAACGAGGTGGTGCTCGCCGCGTTCCCGCACACCATGGCCGGCGCCGCGATGGCCGGTGGCGGGGTGCTGCTGGCGATCGGTGTCTGGCAGGCCCGGTCGCACACCGCGTTCCGCACGCTGTCCCGCCTCGGCGCCTGGATCACGCTGGCCGGCGGCCTCGGCACGGTGATCAGCGGTGACCACCTCGGCAAGGTGATGACGGACGTGCAGCCGATGAAGATGGCCGCCGCCGAAGCCCTCTACGAGACCACCACCGGCGCGCCGTTCTCCGTCTTCGCGATCGGCGAGCTCGGCCACGACCGGCCGTTCTTCAGCATCGAGGTGCCGAAACTGCTGTCGTTCCTGGGCACCGGGTCGTTCGACGGCACCGTGCAGGGCATCGACGACCTGCAGGCGGCGTACGTGGCGCAGTACGGTCCCGGCAGCTACGTCCCGATGATCCCGGTGGCGTTCTGGACGTTCCGGCTGATGATGGGCGCCGGCATCCTGGCCATGGTGTTCGGGGCGTACCACCTGTGGAAGACCAGCGAGCTGCGCCGCTTCACCGTGCTGCGGCGCCTGCCCGTGCTGCTGCGACCGGGCACCGGCGACCCCCGCTGGTACCGCCGGTTCGTCCTGCTGGCCCCGCTGCTGCCGGCGGCCGCCAACACCTTCGGCTGGATCTTCACCGAGACCGCCCGGCAGCCGTGGCTGGCGTTCGGCATCTCGAAGGTGGCGGACGGCGTCTCGCCCGGCCTGACAAGCGCCGAGGTGATCGCGTCCCTGGCCGGGTTCACCGTGGTCTACGGCCTGCTCGCCGTCGTCTGGTGCCGGCTGGTGATGCACCTGTCCCGCAAGCCGCTCGAGGGCGACGGGACCGGCGCCACCGAGAAGACCGAACCCGAACCCGTCCCGGCCTACTAGGAGTTCCGAACCCATGATCACTTTCTGGTTCGCGGTGCTCGTCCTCGCCTGGGTCCTCTACTTCGTGCTCGAGGGCTTCGACTTCGGCGTCGGCATCCTCACCCCGCTGCTGGGGCGCGACGAGCACGAGCGGGGAGCCGTGGTCCGTACCGTGGGGCCGTTCTGGGACGGCAACGAGGTCTGGCTGGTCGCCGCCATCGGCGTCACCTTCGCGGCCTTCCCCGACTGGTACGCCGCCCTGCTCTCCGCCCTCTACCTGCCGATGGTCCTGATCCTGCTGCTGCTCGCGATCCGCGGCGTCGCCCTCGAATTCCGCGGCAAGCACGACGCACCGTCCTGGCGCCGCCGCAGCGACCTGCTGCTGGCGTCGTCGTCGGCCGGCATCGTGCTGCTCTGGGGCGCGGTGCTGGGCATCTTCGTGCACGGCCTCGCCCTCGGCCCCGACGGCGAGGTCACCGGCACCGGCCTGAGCCGCAGCCTCGACCCGTTGCTCACCCCCGCCGCCGGCCTCGGCGTGCTCGGCGCGTTCCTCGCCGCGATCCTGCTGGGCGCGACGTTCCTCTCGCTGCGCACCACCGGCCCGGTGCGCCGCCGGGCCCGCGACCTGGCACGGCACGCCGGGCTCGGCGGGGCGGTCGCCCTTTCGATCATCGGAGTGGGTACCGGCAACCGCGTCATCCTGCTCGCCGCGGTCCTCAGCTTCGTCACCGGTGTCCTCGCCCGGCGCGCCCGGGAGGCGGCGGCGTTCGTCGCGGTGGCCGCGGGCGTGGCGGCGGCCGTGGTCGCGGTCTTCACCGTGCACGGCGACGTGGTGCTGCGCAGCACCCTGTCGGCGGCCTGGTCGCTGACCCGGGACGGCGCCGCAGCCGGCCCGGAGGCGCTGAAACTGATCACCATCGCCGGTGTGATCGTGCTGCCCGGCGTGCTCGCGTACCAGATCTGGTCCTACTGGGTCTTCCGCCGCCGGGTCGCCAGTGAACGGGTCGCGTCGTGAGCCGCACCGCGCGGGGGCCGGTCGACCCGCGGCTGCTGCGGCACGCCCGGACCAGCCGGGCCGGCATCGCGCTGCTCACCCTGATCGGCGCGGGTCAGGCGGCCACCACCGTCGGGCTCGCCGTGGCGCTCTGCTGGATCGTCACCGGGCCCCGTACGCCCGGGGTCGCCCTGCTCGCCGGCGCGTTCGCCGCCCGCGCCGCGCTCGCCTGGACCGAACAGGTGGTGGCCCGCCGCACCGCCGCCCGGGTCACCGACGAACTGCGGCGCTCCCTGCTCGACACCGTGGTCCGGCGCGGCCCGGCCTGGGTGGCGGCGCACGGACCCGGCCGGCTCACCGCCGTCCTCGGCACCGGGCTCGACGCGCTCAAGCCGTGGTTCGCCGGCTACCTGCCGTCGCTGGTCCTCGGCGTGCTCCTGCCCCCACTCGTGATCGTCGTGATGGCCTTTGTCGACCCGGCCTCCGCGATCGTCGCCGTGCTCACGCTGCCCCTGATCCCGCTGCTCGGCGCCCTGATCGGCTGGGCCACCCAGGCCCGCGCCCGGCAGCGCTGGGCGGCCGACGCGCGACTCGCCGGCCACTTCCTCGACGTGGTGCGCGGCCTGGCCACGCTGCGCGTCTTCGGCCGCGCCGACCGGCAGACCGCGGTCATCGAGGACCTCACCGACCAGCACCGGCGCGCCACCATTCGGGTGCTGCGGGTCGCCTTCCTCTCCTCGACCGCGCTGGACCTGGTCGGCACCCTGTCGGTCGGCCTGATCGCGGTCCAGGCGGGCCTGCGCGTCGCGGCCGGTTCGATGGAACTCGCGCCCGCGCTGCTGGCCATCCTGCTGGCGCCGGAGGCGTACCGGCCGCTGCGCGAGATGGCGGCCCGCTACCACGCGTCGACCGACGCCTCCGCCGTGATCGCCGACGTCGACGAGATCCTGACCGGCCCGGCACCGGCGGTTTCCGGGGTTTCGGCCGGGGCTTCCGGCTCGGCGGGCGCTTCGGGCTCGGCCGGCGTCTCTGGCCCGGCGGGCACTTCCGGCTCGGCCGGCGTCTCTGGCCCGGCCGGCGCCTCCGGCTGGGATGGCCCCTTGGGCGAGGCGGAGGCAGGCGCGGGCGCGGCGCGGGGAGACCTCGCGGTGCGGGCGAGGCTGGACGGTGGTGCGGCTGGGCGCTGGGGTGTACGGGCGAGTGCCCTGCGCGCGAGCTACCCTGGCGCGGCGGCCGAGGCGCTGGTACTGGACGAACTCACGGTGCGCGCCGGTGAGACGGTCGCGCTGCGGGGACCGTCCGGCGCCGGCAAGACGACCGCGTTGCGGGTGCTCGCCGGGCTGCACCCGGCGTCGTCGGGCGCGCTGGCGATCGGCCGGACCTTCTACCTGCCGCAGCGGCCGGCGCTGCCGCACGCGCGTACCGTCGCCGAGGTCTTCCCCCCGGAAGCCTCCCCCGCCGAGATCGCCGACGCCCTGCGGACCGTGGGCCTGACCGGCGAGGTGACCGCCGCCACCCCGCTCAGCGAACACGGCGCCGGCATCTCCTCCGGTCAGCGCCAGCGCCTCGCCCTGGCTGCCCTGCTGCACCGGGCCGCCGGCGCGGTCGCCGAGAACGCGGCCGTGGCTGCCGCCACCGCGATCACCGCCGAGGCCGCCGTCGCCCTGGACGCGGCGGTGATCGCGGCGAACGGCACACCCCGGCCGACAGCCGGCCCGCCGGGAACAAATCAGCACGAATCGCCGACCGGCTCGGGCCGGACTCGGCCGGTGGTGACGCTGCTGCTGGACGAGCCGACCGCGCACCTGGA
This sequence comes from Actinoplanes sp. DH11, assembly GCF_020873875.1. Taxonomy (GTDB): domain Bacteria; phylum Actinomycetota; class Actinomycetes; order Mycobacteriales; family Micromonosporaceae; genus Actinoplanes. Next base: position 76,810 of record NZ_JAHWGU010000018.1, on the reverse strand, counting down.
CGCGGCCGCCGAGCAACTGGTGATCCGGCGGCTGAACGAGTTCGCGGCGCAGGGATGCGCGGTGCTCGTGGTGGCCCACCGCCCGGCCCTGCTGGCCGCCGCCGACCGCGTGGTGACCCTCGACCCGGCCCCCCGGGCCACCGGCCCCACCTCCCGTTCTGCCGGCGCCGACGATGGTCCCCGAGCGGCTGAGGTCCGCGACTCCAGGCGAACGACAAGCGCGGGCACCCGTCCCGAAGAGGTCCGCGGACTCGCGCGAACGACGAGCGCGGACGCCCGTGCCGAAGAGGTCCGCGACCCCGCGCGAACGACGAGCGCGGGCGCCCGTCCCGGAGCGGCCGGAGCCGGCCACCGCCCTGAAGCGTTGGCACCAGCCAAGCGCCGTTCGACCGAAACAGATTATCGCGCTGCCGGCGGGCGCTGGGCGTGGGCGCGGCGGCCCGGGGTGGCTGTCGCGCTGGGGGCGGCCTCCGCACTGAGCGGAGTCCTGCTGACCGGCGCCGCCGCCTGGCTGCTGGTCCGCGCCGCGTCGCTGCCGCCGGTGCTCACCCTGTCGGCGGCCGTCGTGCTGGTCCGGGGCAGTGCCGTGGCCCGGCCGCTGCTGCGCTACCTGGAACGGCTCGTCGCGCACGACGTGGCGTTCGCACGGCTCGGCCGGCAGCGGTCGCGGGTCTACGCCGACCTGGTGCCCCGGGTGCCCGGGCGGCGCGCGCACCGGCGCGGTGACCTGCTCACCCGGCTCGTGGACGATGTGGACGCCGGGGTCGACGGGCTGCTGCGCGGGCGGTTGCCGGCCGGGGCGGCGGTCGTCACGCTCGGGGTCGCCGCGCTCGCCCTGGCCGCGATCACGCCGATGCTGCTGGTGCCACTCGCGGTGGGCGTCCTGGTGGCCGGGGTCCTGGCCCCGGCCGTCGCGGCCCGGCAGGCGGACCGGCTGGACGCCGCCACCGGAGCCGCCCGGGCGGCGCTGCGGGACGCTGTCGTCGAAACCGTGGACGGCGTCGAGGAGGTGGGTTCCGGAGCGGGTCGTCCGGACGTACCCGCGGAACGCAGCACAACCCTCGCCCGCCTGGAGGCGCGTGCGGCGCGCGGGTCCGGCCTGGCCGGCGCGATCGCCCATCTCGGGTGGGGCGCGGCAGCCGCCGGGACCGCCGTCGTGCTCGGCGGCGCCGGGTTGTCGGCCGAGTGGAGCGCGGTGGCACTGCTGGGCCTGGTCGCCCTGGGTGAGACGGTGGTGGCCCTGCCCGACGCGGCGATCGCGCGGCGGCAGGCGGCGGGCGCGGCGCGGCGGGTGGCGGCGCTGACCGCCGAGAACCCGGCCAGCGCGGCGCCGGCTTCCGGATCCCCGGTCAGCGCGGCGCCGGTACGGGGGCGGGGTGCGGCGGTGCGCGTACGCGGGCTCGTGGCCGGCTGGCACCGCGAGGAGGCGCCGGTGCTGGACGGGTTCGATCTGGACCTGCCGGCCGGTTCCCGTACCGCGATCACCGGGCGGTCCGGCAGCGGGAAGTCCACGCTGGCCGCGGTGCTGGGGCGACTGCTCGACCCGTGGGCCGGGACGGTGCAGTCGGCCGGCCGGGTGGTACTGGTCGGGGACGAGACGGCGCACGTGTTCGCGTCGACCGTACGGGAGAATCTGCGCCTCGCCGCCCCCGCCGCCGACGACCGGGACCTCGTCGCCGCGCTGCACCGGGTCGGTCTCGGTGACTGGTTCGCCGGGCTGCCGGCCGGGCTGGACACCTGGCTGGGCACTGGCGGAAGCACCGTCTCCGGCGGGCAGCGGCGACGGCTGGCGACGGCCCGGGCGCTGCTCGCGGACCCGGACCTGCTGATCCTGGACGAGCCGACCGAAGGCATCGACGAGGCGGGCGCGCGGGCACTGATGGCGGACCTGCTGGACGCGGCGTCCGAGCGTACCGTCCTCGTTCTCGCCCACCGCGCAGAAGGCCTGGATCTCGTCGACCGGGTCCTTGACCTGCGCGGCGAACCGGTCCGCGCCGCCCGATGACGGCATTGCCGGGTGCTATCCCCTTCCGGGCGATCAGTTCGGCCGCACGCCCCTGCGCGAGCCGTGCGCCGGGATAGCGTGACACGGTCGACTGTGGCCGCGGACGGCGACGGTACGCACACCGATGGGCATCCCCTTGCCACCGGTGTGTGTACCGTCCGGGCCATTTGTCCTGTCGGCCGGGCCATTTGTCCTGTTAGACTGATCGGTCCGTTAATCTGATCAGATGGCACGTTCGCCCGCCCCCGGCACCCGCGACACGATCCTGACCGCCGCGGCCGGGCTCTTCTACGAGCAGGGCGTCCGGGCCGTCGGCATGGCCCAGGTCGTCGACGTGGCCGGTTGCGGCAAGAACCTGCTCTACCGGCACTTCGCGAGCAAGGCGGAACTGGCCGCGGCCTACCTCGAACTGGTACGCCAGGAGCGCGCCCGCTCGGCCGGCGAGGCCCTGCGCTGGGCCGGCAACCCGGCCGACCGGCTGATCGCCCTGGTCACCGAGATCGCCGACTTCGTGCGGCGGCCCGGATATCGAGGCTGCGCCTTCCGCAACTACCTGACCGAGTTCCCCGGTGACGACGACGAGCCGGCCCGCGTCGCCAAAGGCTACCTGGCCGAAACCCGCGCCGAGGTGGAACGCCTGGTGGGCCAGCTCGGCCGCCCCGACCCGGCGCTGCTGACCGACCGCATCTGGCTGATCGTCAACGGCCTGCACGCCGGCACCCCGGAACAGGCCCAGACCGCCGTCGACTGGGTGCGCGAACTGATCTCCCCACCACGGGAGTAGGCCGCTCAGTTGTCGGTGAGCAGGTCGTGGACCTCCTCCTCGGTCTTCTCGCGGGGCTCGCCCGGCTCGACGTCGACGACGCGGCCCTTCTCGTAGTTCTCGATGACGCGCGGGTCGACGTACGAGTTGCGGGCCACCGTCGGGGTGTTGCCGAGCATGTCGGCGACCTCGCGCATCGCCTGGGCGACGGCCTGCCGGCGTTTCGTGGCGGTGGGCTGGGGGCCGGCGGCGGCGAGTTCGGCGGCGGCTTTCACGGTGCCGTGCCAGGTGCGGAAGTCCTTGGCCGTCATCTGCTCGCCGCTGATCTCCTTGAGGTAGTCGTTGACGTTGTCGGCGCGGATCTCCTGCCAGCGGCGGCGGCTGCGGTCCCAGTACGCGAAGAGCCGGTCCTCGCCCCGGCGGCGGCGTTTCAGGTCGCGCAGCACCGCGCAGACCTCGCCGTCGCCGACCGTGGTGGCGTGTTCCACGCCGGACTTGCCGGTGAACTCGAGCATGACGCAGCCGCCGCGGGTGCGCACGTGGTCGGGGCGCAGCGTGGACAGCCCGTAGGACGGGTCGTCCTCGCGGACCGCGTACTGGTCGCTGCCGACCCGGAACATGCCCATGTCGAGCAGCCGGACGATGGCGGCGAGGACCCGTTCGCGGGTGAGGCCGCGCCCGGCGGTGAGGTCGGCGCAGAGCCGGTCGCGGACGTCGGGCAGGCGTTCGGCGACGTCGAGGGCGTGGTCGAACTTGGCCCGGTCCTGCTGTTCGCGCCACTGCGGGTGGTAGAGGTACTGCTTGCGCCCGGCGGCGTCGATCCCGGTGGCCTGGATGTGGCCCTGCGGGTCCGGCGTGATCCAGACGCCGGTCCAGGCGGGCGGGATGACCAGGCTTTTGATCCGGTCGACGTCGTCGGTGGACCGCAGCGGTTCGCCGTCCGGGTCGAGGTAGCTGAAGCCTTTGCCGGAGCGGCGCCGGCCGAATCCCGGTCGGGTCAGGTCACTGCGCCGCAGCCGCATCTTCCACCTCCCGGGCGGCGGTCAGCACCTCGTCCTCGGTGACGGCGAGCAGCGCCGGGTGCACCGGTCCGGGCAGGTCGCCGCGCTCGCTGCGGGTGCCGTGCCAGAGGGCGCGGTGGTAGGGCCGGTCGGCGGGCGGACCCCAGCGGGCCGGGGAGACCGGGCCGAACAGGGTGACCGACGGCGTGCGGTACCCGGTGGCGAGGTGCGCGATCCCGGTGTCCCCGCTGATCACGAGCCGGGCTCCGGCGACCAGGGCGAGCAGTTCGCCGAGGTCGGTGCGGGGCACGGCACCCTCGCCGAGTCCGGCGGCGTCGCTGATGCGTACGCACAGGTCTCGTTCCGCCGCGGAACCGGTGATCAGCACGCGGTGTCCCGCCGAGCGCAACCTCCGGGCCACGGACGCGTAGCGGTCCGCGGGCCACCGGCGCGCGGTGGATTTCGCCCCCGGATGGATGATGGTCACGCCCTGCGGCGCCGTCGCGGCCGGTTCGGCCAGATCAAGATCATCGGGAGCGCAGGGTACGCCGTAATACCCCACCAGCCGGCACCAGCGCCGCACCTCGTGCTCGTCGTCGAGCCAGCCCGGCCCGTCCTGGTGGCCGGCCGCCCGGTTCGCGAACGCCCACAGCTTGCCGGGGTGCAACGCCTGCAGCAGCCGGTGCGACTCGGGGCCGGAGCCGTGCAGGTTGACCGCGATCTGCGGGGTGCCGATCGCCGGGTCCAGGGCTTCCAGCTCGCGCGCCGCAACGATCCGGTCCACGCCCCCGATCGCGTCGATCAGGGGCGTGAGCCAGGCGGGCGCGGCCAGGCTCAAGGTCTCGCCGGGGAAGGCGGCGCGGAGCCCGCGCAGTGCGGGCGCCGCCACCGCCAGATCTCCCACGCCGAGTGCGCGCAGGACGAGGATCACGGGTACGAGCTCTCCTGCTCCGCCGCCACGACGAGCTCCCGCACCGCGCAGCCGGCCGGCTGGTTGAGTGCGAACAGGACGGCCGCCGCGACGTTGGCCGGGTCGTTGAGGATCGCGTCCGGGCCGGGCTTGTAGCGGTCGTCGCGCTCGTCGAAGAACTTCGTCCGCATGCCGCCCGGGATGAGCAGCGTGACGTTGACCTGACCGGCGAGTTCGGCGGCGAGCGCCCGGGTGAAGCCGACCACGCCGAACTTCGCGGCACAGTACGCGGTCGCGTCGCTGACCGCCTTGATCCCGAGCGTGGACGAGATCGTCACGACGCCGCCGTGCGACTGCTTCAGCTCGGGCAGCGCCGCCCGGATCACCGCGGCCGTGGCGAGCAGGTCGATCGCCACGATGCGGTCCCAGGTCTCGCCCGGGATGTCGGCGAGGGCGCCGGGCACGTCCATACCGGCGGCGGTGACCACGCCGTCGAGGCTGCCGCCGGCGCGCTCGATCAGTTCCCGGGTGGCCCGTTCGGCGGCCCGGGTGTCGGCCAGGTCGCACTGGATCCACTCGACGTCCGCCTGCGGCGACTGCCGGTCGATCACGAGCGGCCGGCCGCCCTCCTTGAGCACGGCGTCGACGACGGCGGCGCCGAGGCCGCTCGAACCTCCGGTGACGATAACTGCGTCCATCACTGTCTCCCTGTTTTCGCGGCTTCGATGGTCTTGGTGGTGGACCGGCCGTCGAGGTACGGCACGATCACGGTCTGGCCGCCCCAGCGCTTCATCAGTTCGGCCTCCGGCATCTCCGGGCCGCCGTCGGCGTAGTCGCCGCCCTTGACCCAGACGTCCGGCCGGAGCCAGGCGAGGACCGGTTCCGGGGTGGGCTCGTCGAAGACGACGACGGCGTCCACGCAGTCCAGCGCGGCCAGCAGCCGGGCCCGGTCGGTCTCGGCGTTGAGCGGCCGTTCCGGGCCTTTGAGCCGGCGCACCGAGTCGTCGCTGTTCAGGCAGACGATCAGGCAGTCGCCGAGACTGCGGGCGGCCCGCAGGGTGGCCAGGTGCCCGGTGTGCAGCAGGTCGAAACAGCCGCCGGTGGCGACCACGGTGCCGCCGGCCGCGCGGACCCGGGCGGCCAGGTCACCGGCCGCCTCGGCGCCGATGAGTTCCGGTCCTGGCGACTCCGGCCGGGGCTCGGCGGCGTCGCCGCCGGTTCCGCCGCCGAGGACCGCCCGCGGCCCGGCCGCCACGTACGCGCTGGCCGCCTCCACCGCCTGCTGCACGGCTTCGGAGACCAGCGCGCCGTTCGCCAGCGCGATCGCCGCGGCGGCCGCGAAGCTGTCCCCCGCACCGCACGTGTCACCGGTGCTGGCCCGCGGCGTCGGCACCACCAGCGGCGTCGGGCCGGAGTGGCAGAGCACCGCGCCCTGCGCGCCCCGGGTCACCACGACCGCGCCGGCCCGCCAGCGCTGCCGCAGCGCCTGACCGGCACGTTGCGCGGCGGCGAGCGCGGACCCGTTGCCGGCGTCGCCGGAGAGCCGCTTCGCCTCGCCCTCGTTCGGCGTCACCAGGCGCACGTTGGGCACCGGCGCCGGGCCGTTGGGGTGCGGGTCCCACACCACCGGCGCCTTCGTGCGCTCCAGCGCGGTCCGCAGCGCCGGGTGCCGGGCCACCCCCCGGCCGTAGTCGCTGACCAGGATCGCGGTGGCGTCGCGGAGCACGTCCAGGGCGGCCTGCGGCGCCTCGCCGGGCGGTTGCGGCTCGCCGCCGCGGTCAAGCCGGAGCAGCACCTGGCCGGCGGCGCGCAACCGGATCTTCTCCGGGGTGGCGCCGGGCAGCGGCAGCGGGTAGACGTCGATGCCGGCCGCGGTGAGCAGCCGGGTCAGGCGGGCGCCGGGTTCGTCCGCCGCGAGGGCGGTGACCAGGCTGACCTCGTACCCCGCGGCGGCTGCCAGCAGGGCGGCGAGGCCGGCGCCGCCGGGTCGTTCGGCGACGTGCTCCTCCTCCAGGACGGGCGCCGGGGCGTCCGGCGCGACCCGGCGCACGCTGCCGTCGACGTCGCGGTCGAGCAGGGTGTCGCCGACGATCACCAGCCTCATACCGTGACCATCTCCTTGCGGCCGGCGCCGGCCCGGGCGAAAGGGACGAGGTGCCGGTCGATGTACTCGCACATCACGTGCACCGACACCAGGTGCAGCTCCTGGACCACCTGGCTGTCCGGCGACGGGCAGCAGAGCGCCTCGTCGCAGATCTCGGCGAGCGGGTTCGGCGCCTGGCCGACAAGCGCCCAGGTGTGCACGCCGATCTCCTTGGCCGCCTCGACCGCCCGCACCAGGTTGGGGCTGCGGCCGCTGGTGGAGAGGACCAGCAGGACGTCGCCGGCGCGGCCGTGCGCCCGCACCTGCCGGGCGAAGATCTCCTCGAAGCCGTAGTCGTTGCCGATCGCGGTCACCGCCGACGAGTCCGGGGTGAGCGCGATCGCGGAGAGCGGCATCCGCTCGTCGCGCAACCGGCCGACCAGTTCGGCGGCGAGGTGCTGGGCCTCGGCGGCGCTGCCGCCGTTGCCGGCGACCAGCAGGCGGCCGCCACGGCCCAGGTGGTGGGCGAGCCGGGCGCCCCATTCCTCGAGCAGGCCGGCCTTCTCCCGGAACGGCTCGAGCGCCGCCCGCAGGCCGGCCAGGTGATCTTCCAGGGGGTTCACGCGAGTACCTCCACGTCAGTGGCGTTCTGGTCGGCGGTGGTCTGGTCGGCGGGGTGCCGGCGCACGACGGTCCGGTAGGCGGCGGCCATCCGCTCCGCGATGCGCGGCCAGGCGTAGGAGGCGGCGGCCCGGTCCTCGGCGGCGGCCGCGTACGCGAAGCGGCGCACCTCCTCGTTGACCAGCCGGCGCAGCGCCGCGGCGAGGGCCCGGGGGTCACGGGGCGGCACCAGGTCGCCGGTCACGCCGTCGACCACGGTGTCGGTGAGCCCGCCGACCGCGGTGGCGACGACCGGCACGCCACAGGCCATCGCCTCGAGCGGGGTGAGGCCGAACGGCTCGTACCAGGGGGTGGCGGCGACCAGGTCGGCCGAGCGGTACCAGCGGGGCATCTCGTGGGCCGGGACGGCGCCGGCCAGGCGTACCCGGTCGGCGACCCGGCACTTCTCGGCCAGGGCGCGCAGGCGGCGCGCGTACCGGTCCTCGGCGAGCTCACCGGCGGGCGGCCCGCCGACCACGACCAGCTCGGCGCCGGGCACCGCGGCCAGGGCACGGATGGTGTCCTCGATGCCCTTGCGCTCGACCAGGCGGGCGACGGTCAGGATCCGGGCCAGGCCGGGGGTACGCGGCACGGCCGGCCCCCGCGAGCTGAACCGTTCCGTGTTCACCCCGGACGGCACCAGTTCCATGGCCGAGCGTGGCACGCCGAGCCGGAGCAGTTCGTCCACCTCGTCCCGGCACTGCACGATCACCCGGTCGACGGATCGGCCCAGGTGCCGTTCGTAGGAGACCCGCCCGCGCGGGCTGGTGTCCGCGTCGCCCTGGTGGCGCCGCTTCACCGAGCCGAGCGCGTGGAACGTCTGCACGACCGGCACGTCGCAGGCCCGCCCGGCGTCCAGGGCGGCCAGCCCGCTCATCCAGAAGTGGGCGTGCGCCACGTCCGGCCGCCATTCGTCGCGCCAGTCCGCCGCCATCCAGTCCGCGAACGCACCCATGAACGGCAGCAGTTCGTCCTTCGGCAGCACCGTGGCCGGGCCGGCCGGCACGTGCACGACGTCGACCCGTTCGCCCATCGGCACCACGGTGGGCAGGTCGGTGCTGTCCCGGCGGGTGTAGACGCGGACCTCGTGGCCCTGACCCGCGAGGGCGGCGGCGAGCTCGGCGACGTGCGAGTTCTGTCCACCGGCGTCGACCCCGCCCAGCGCGGCGAGCGGGCTCGCGTGTTCCGAGATCATCGCGATGCGCATGTCTCCTCCTCCAGCAGTCGGTCCCAGTCCGCGAGGAACCGGTCGAGGCCGTACTTCGCCAGCGCCACCTGGCGGGCCCGCTCCCCCAGCCGGGCCGCGGCGTCCGGTTCGTCGATCAGCCACCGCGCGGCCTCGACGAGGGTGTCGGCCTTGGTGGCGAGCACTCCGGCGTCCGGCGGCACCGCCGCCACCGCCTCGGTGGTGGCGAGCGCGATCACCGGCATGCCCATCTGCATCGCCTCGATCAGGCTCAGCCCGAGCGAGGTCCAGCGGCACAGGTGCAGGTAGGCGCGGCGGCGGGCGACCTCGGTGTGCATCTCGTGCTGCGGCGGGTCGTCGAAGCCGGTCATCCCGGGGCGCTCGGAGAGCTCCGCCACGCCCATCCCGAAGATGTCCAGCGGCGCGATCCCGGCGAACCTCGGGAACAGGTCGGTGCCGGTCACCCGGCCCCGGCGCACCGGCTCGTTGGTGACGATCGCCAGGCGCTCCAGCTCACCGGTCCAGCGGGCCTTCGGTTCGACGATGCCGTGGTCGATGACCGTGGTCCGGGTCTCACCGGTGTCCCAGAACAGGTCGTTGAAGTCGGTGACGTGCGCGATGATGAGGTCGTCGCGGTCGGCGAGCGGGTGCCGGGTGTTCGGCACGTCGCCCTTCGGCGTGTTGTGCTCGACGTAGATCACCGGCACGTGCGGCGGGATCAGGTCCAGTTCCTCGGGGCGCTGGGCGATCGCGACGTCCACGTCCCGGATCTCCTCCAGGGGCAGTTCCTCGACCGTGTCCGGCCAGTCGAAGGTGCGGGCGCGACCCCGGCCCCAGGCGTCCCGGGCCGGGTTCACCGGCACCAGGTAACGGTGTTTGCCCTGGACGAACGACGTCGTCCAGGAGCCGTGCACGTGCCACAGCAGAATGTTCACGCAGCCACCTCTTGGTCAGTGGTTCGGACGGTCACGCCCAGCCGGCGGAGCGCGTCGATGACGTCGCCCGGCTCGATCTCGGACAGGCACGGGTGGCCTGCCACCGGGCAGCGGGTCGCACGGGTGTCCCGGCAGGCCGCGGCGGCGTCGCCGAGCCGGACCGCCGGGACGCGGTAGGGTCCCCATTTGCCGTAGGGGACGGTCGGGGCGAAGAGGCTGATCACCGGGGTGCCGACGGCCGCGGCCAGGTGCGCCGGCCCGGTGTTGCCGACGATCACGCAGGCGGCCCCGGCGATCAGCTCGGCGAGCCCGGCCATCGAGGTCGGACCGTGGTCGATGCCGGCGTCCCCGGCCACGAACCGGGCCAGCTCCCGCTCCCCCGGCCCGCCGGTCACGATCACCCGGTGGCCCCGCCCGGCCAGGGCGGCGACGATCCGGCGCACATTCTCCGGCGGGCAGGCACGCGCCTCCACACTCGCCCCGGGGTGCACGACCAGGTGATCGGAGCCGGCGCGCGGCTTCGGAACGGTGACGCGCAGGCCGCCGTCGTCCCCGGCGGGCAGCGCGAACCCCGCGGCTGCCGCGACGCTGCGGGCACGTTCCGGTTCGGGCAGATCCTCGGGTACGCGATGACGGACGTCCAGCAGCGACCCCGGGTAGTCCTCGCTGATCGCGGTGATCCGGCCGACCCCGGCCATCCGCAGCAGCAGGGCCAGCGGCAGCGCCGACTGGTGGAAGGAGGTGAAGACCACCGCCTCCGCCGCGCCGGTGGCCCGCAGCCGCTCGGTCAGTTCGTGCATGCCGGCGGCGTCGACCGGCCCGGGTTCCGGGTCGATCCAGGGCAGCCGGCATTCGATGATCTCGTCGACGCCGGGCAGCAGTTCGGCGGCGGCCCGGCCGCGTGGCCCGCAGAGCAGCACCACCCGGTCGGCGCCGGCGGCCAGGGCCCGGATCGCCGGGCCGGTGACCAGCACGTCGCCGGCCGAGTCGGACCGGACCGCGAGGACCGTCCGGGGCCGGTCGCCGCGCGCCGCCGGGGTCATCAGCCGCTGCCGGCGCAGGATCTGGTCGGCCGCACCGGCCAGGTCGGTCGCGGTGTACGGCGCCGCGGCCACCTCCGGGTGCAGGGTGATCTCGGTGGGCACCAGGATCCCGGTGGCGCCGGCGGCGAGGGCGGCGCCCATGTCGCGGCCGATGTCGCCGACCACGACGCAGCGGGCCGCGGTGGTGCCGAGGGCGGCCGCGGCGGCGTCGACCAGGCCCGGCGCGGGTTTGCGGCAGGCACAACCGGCGGTGTCGTCGTGCGGGCAGATCTGCCAGGTGTCGAACGGCCCGAGCAGTTCCTCGACCCGGCGGTTCACGGCGGCCAGCTGGTCGGCGGTGAAGCGGCCGCGGGCCAGCCCGGACTGGTTGGTGACCACGCCGAGCCGCAGCCCGGCGGCGCGCAGGCGGTCGAGCGCGTCCTTCGCGCCCGGCATCGGCCGCACCAGGTCCGGATCGCCGTTGTAGGGCACGTCCACCACGAGGGTGCCGTCCCGGTCGAACAGGACCGCGTCGAAGAGGCCCCCGGCGGCGGGGGCCTCACCGGTCAGTGGTTCACTCACCGGCGCGCACCCACCTGCTGCCGCCCGGTCGCCGCGGCAGGACCCGGCCGAGCACCCGCCGCAGGCTCAGCGCCCAGCTCAGACCCGGCACTCCGCACAGGGTCAACGTCCCGCACCGGCTCGGCGGCCCGCTCGGGCTCGGTGACGCACTCGGGTTCGGTGGCCCGCACGGGTTCGGCGCCGCGCCAGCGCCACCAGCCGCGCAGCCAGTGCGCGGTCGCCACCGGCGGGATCGCGGCGCTGGTCAGCAGCATGGTGGTGACCTCGCGGCGGTCGCGCGGCCCGGGTGCGATGCGGGCCGCGGCGAACTCGGCGGTCCCGGCCAGCCAGGCCGCGCCGGCCAGGGCGGCGACCGCCGTGCCCGCACGCCGGCCGGTGACCAGGCGCGCGGTGGTAGCGGTCAGCGCCACCGCGGCGGCGGCGGTCACCGCGACGTGCCGGTGCCGGCGGCCCGGCGGAACCTCCAGCACGGCGCGCCAGCGCGGGCCGTAGAGGTGGCGCAGCAGCGCGTCGTCGGCGTTGCCGCGCTGGGTGCGCACGCTGACCCAGCGGCTCTCCGGCCGGACCGGGTGGGTCACCCGGCGGTTGCCGCGGCGCAGCTCCCAGCCGGCCTGCCGCACCCGGTGGGCGAGCTCCGCGTCCTCCCGGAACGCGCGCGGCAGACGCTCGTCGAAGCCGCCGGTCCGGTCCAGCGCGGCCCGCCGGTACGCCATGTCGGCGGTGATCCACTCCCCGTCGGCGAGCCCGGCGGTGACCCGCTCCCAGTCGGTCGGGCGGCGGTCCGCCGGCAGCGGCACTCGCAGGGTGCCCTGCACGCCGCCGACCTCGGGGCCGGCGTCGCGCAGATCAGCGGCGACGCGCTCCGGCCAATCCCAGTCGGGTACCACGTCGTCGTCCAAGAAAACCACCCATTCGGTGCTCGCGGCACGCCACCCGGTGTTGCGGGCGGCCGCCGGGCCGGCCGCGCGGCCGGGCAGCACGCGCACGTGCGCCGGCAGGCCGAGCGGGGTGCCCGGGTCCTGCCGGTCGTCGACGACGAGCAGGTCGGCGCGCTCGCCGAGCACGTCGACCAGCTCGTACAGGCTGGGCCGGCCCAGGGTGGGCACGACGACGGTGAAGCCGGCCATCAGCGCGCCTCGAAGGTCTGTGCGCGGTGCACCGCGAACGGGCCGATCGCGAGCAGGTCCACCGGGGCCGAGCCGAACAGCTCGAGCGCCTCGCGCGGGGTGTCGACCATCGGGCGGCCGGCGGTGTTCAGCGAGGTGTTGACCACCACGGGCAGGCCGGTCTGGCGTTCGAACTCGGCGAGCATCTCGGCGACGAGCGGCTCGGTGTCGGTGTGCACGGTCTGCACGCGGGCGGTCCCGTCGACGTGGGTGACGGCTGGGATCCGGTCCTTCCAGTCCGGCTTCACCCGGTGCACGAAGAGCATGTACGGGCTCGGGAAGACACCGTCGAAGATGTCGCCGAAGCGTTCCGCCCGGACCATCGGGGCGATCGGCCGGAACTGCTCCCGGCCCTTCACGTCGTTCATCCGGGTTTGGGTGTGCTGGTCGCCGGGGTGGGCGAGCAGGGAGCGGTGGCCGAGGGCGCGCGGGCCGTACTCGCTGCGCCCCTGGTACCAGGCGACGATCCCGTTGCGGGCGAGCACGGTGGCGGCCTCGTGCGCGATCGACGCGGGCCGGGTGTACGGCACCGCCGCCCGCTTCAGCTCCGCCTCCAGCTCGTCGTCGCTCCAGCCGCGGCCGAGCGCGGCGGTGGTGAACGGCACGTGCTCGCCGCCGAGGGACAGCGCCGCGCCGAGGGCGGTGCCGGCGTCACCGGCGGCCGGCTGGATCCAGACCCGGTCGAACGGGCCCTCGGCCGCGATCCGGGCGTTCGCCACGCAGTTCAGCGCGGTGCCGCCGGCCATGGTCAGGGTCTTCAGCCCGCCGGACGCCTCATAGGTCCACCGGGCCAGGTCGAGCAGCACCTCTTCCAGCCGCACCTGCACGCTGGAGGCCAGGTCGGCGTGCGCGTCGGTCATCTCGCCGTCAGCGGTGCGGGCCTTCGCGAGGGCGTCCCAGTCGATCCGCTCGACCGTGAAGCCGCCGTCCTCGTTGGCGTGCACCAGCTCCCGGAGCAGCCCGAGGAACTTCGGCTGCCCGTAGGAGGCCAGCGCCATCACCTTGTACTCGTCGCTGGAGTGCAGGAACCCCAGGTGCCGGGTGAGGTCCTCGTAGAGCAGGCCGAGCGAATGCGGCAGCTCCTGGCTGCGGAGCACCTCCAGCTGCCCGTTGCGGTAGGCGCCGGCCAGGTGGCTGGCGGACTCGCCGCGGCCGTCCAGGACCAGCACCGCGTTGTCCTCCGGCACGCTCAGTCCGGCGGAGGCGGCGTGGGCCACGTGGTGCGGCACGAACCGGACCTGTTCCGGGTCGAGGCCGGGCAGCGCGGTGGCCAGGAACTGTGGTGCCCGGCGGGCGTAGTCGACGCGCATGTGGTCCCACGGGTCGCCGAGGCCGAGCGCCTGCGCGTCGCCGCAGAGCGAGGGGTCGAAGGAGTACGCGACCGCGTCGAGGTCGCCGGGCTTCAGGCCGGCGGCCTCCAGGCACCAGGCGGCGGAGAGCTCGGGCAGCTCCCACGCCGAGAAGGGCACGGGGCGCTTGCCGTGCTTGCGGCGGCTGAACCGCTCCTCCTCCGCGGCGGCCACCACGCGTCCGTCGATGACCAGCGCAGCGGAAGGATCGTGGAAGATCGCGTTGATGCCAAGAACTCGCATGGCGCGGCGGATACCCCGAATTTTTTCGTTGAACCACATGATCATCGACTTCTACCGGAAAGGTCAGACTTTCGAGAAAATCCAGCACGACCTGCACTGATAGATGCAGACATTTGCCGTCCACCAAGTTTTTATGCGATGCAACGGGGAAGACCTCCGCGCATGTACGACGTCGAGCAGCTCATCGCCGGCACCTGGTCCCCCGGTTCCGGTGACCGCACCCTGACCGTTACCGATCCCCGTGACGACACCGCGGTGTCGCGGGTGCCGGTCTCCTCCGAGGCGGACGTGGCCGCCGCCGTGAAGGCCGCCCGCGCCGCCGCCGGCGACTGGGCCCGCACCGCGCCGGCCGCCCGCGCGGCCGCCGTGCACGCCGCCGCCAACGCGGTCGAGGCCGCCGCCGGCGAACTCGCCGGGATCATGTCCGCCGAGATGGGCAAGCCGGTCGGCGAGGCCCGCGACTCGATCATGGCGGGGGTCGGCACCCTCCGGCAGTACGCCGAGCTCGGGCCCACCCACCGCGGCCGGGCCCTGGCCGGCAACGACGAGGCGATCGACCTGATGGCGTACGGGCCCCGTGGTGTCGTCGCGGTGATCACCCCGTGGAACGACCCGGTAGCCGTCTCCTGCGGCCTGCTCGGCGCCGCCCTGGTCACCGGCAACACGGTCGTGCACAAGCCCAGCGAGCGCACCCCGGCCACCGGCCACCGGCTCGCCCAGCTGCTCGCGCCGCACCTGCCGGACGGCGTGCTCGCCCTGGTCAACGGTGACGGCCCGGTCGGTGCCGCGCTGGCCGGCAGCGAGGTGGACGTGGTAGCGCACGTCGGCTCCACCGCGACCGGCCGGGCGATCGCCGCGGCCTGCGCCCGCACCGGCGCCAAGGCGCTGCTGGAGAACGGCGGCAGCGACCCGCTGATCGTGGACGCCGGGGTCGACCCGGTGTGGGCGGCCGGGCAGGCGGCGCTCGGCGCGTTCGCCAACTCCGGGCAGATCTGTGTCGCGGTCGAGCGGATCTACGTGCACCGCGACGTGGCCGCGCCGTTCGTGGACGCGCTGGCCGCCGCGGCCGCGGACTGGTCGGAGAAGATCGGCCCGCTGGTCGACACCCGGCTGCGGACCGCCGTCGACGAGCAGGTGCGTGCCGCGGTCCGTGACGGCGCCCGGCTGGTCAGCGGCGGCGTGGTCCCGGACGGGCCGGGCGCCTTCTACCCGCCGACCGTGCTCGCCGACTGCACCGACGACATGGCCGTGATCCGGGAGGAGACCTTCGGCCCGGTCGCGCCGGTGGTCACGGTCGACTCGTTCGGCGCGGCGTTGTCCCGGGCGGCCGAGTCACCGTACGGCCTCGCCGCCACCGTGCTGACCGCCTCGATGAGCAACGCCCAGCGGGCCTGGCGCGAGTTGCCGGTCGGCACCGTGAAGGTCAACGCGGTCTTCGGCGGCGCGCCGGGCGGTGCCGCGCACCCGCGCCGCGGCAGCGGGCAGGGCTTCGGGTACGGCCCCGAACTGCTCGACGAGATGACGGTGACCAAGGCCGTCCACATCGAGGCACCCTCCACCGGCTGGTGACGGCCCGGTCGGAGCCGGCGCGGTGCGATCGACCTCGGCACCGCGCCGGCCCTGACGCGGGAAGCTCAGGACTCGGCCCCCCGGAAGCTCAGGACCGCAGCAGGGTCAGGTCGCGCTCGACCGCCGGCGGCAGCGGCCGGCGGTGGCGCACCGCCCACGGCAGGGCCCGCGCCACGTCCCACCCGGCGGCCGGGGACTCCCGCACCGCCCCCGCGACGGTCCGGGCCACCACCCCGGCCGGGCGGCGCAGCAGGGCGGTCAGCATCCGGTTGCGGGCCTCGATCCGGCGGCGGGCGCCGGTGTCCCGGCCGGCCGGCAGCGGGAAGTGGCGCACCTCGAGCTCCGGGTCGTAGCAGAGCCACCAGCCCGCGGCGGCCAGGTCCATCGCCAGGAGCGCTTCCTCCCCGTACACGAAGAGGCGTGGCTCGAACCCGCCCACCGCGAGGAAGGCCTCGCGCCGCACCACCACCGCGCAGGAGAGAAAGCCCAGGATGGACGGTCCCGGCGCGCCCTCGGGGGTGCCGAGGGGCGCCGCGGCCATCGCCGCGGAGACCGGGTCGAGCCGGCCTTCCGGGCCGATCAGCACGCGGGCCGAGAGCAGGCCCAGCCGCGGATGCGCGTCCATCAGGGCGGCGGCGCGTTCCAGCGAACCCGGCGACCAGTACGAGTCGTCGTCCGCGAAGGCGACATACGGGGTGACGGCCCGCCGCACCCCCTCGTTGCGCGCCGCCGCACCGATGTTCTCGCCGAGCCGTACCACCTCGACGGCCGGGAACGCCGTGGCGATCTCGTCCGGCCCGCCGTCGTCGGAGGCGTTGTCGACCAGGATGACCCGGGCCCGGTGCTCGGGCAGGGTCTCGAAGAGCCGGTCGCGGCGGTTGCGGGTGGCCACCACGACCGTGACGTCACCGCCGCTCACAGCCGGCCACGCAGTTCCTTCTCGAAGAAGTCCAGGAAGCCGTCCGGGTCCGGTCCGCAGTTCATCAGCACGATGTGGTCGTACCCGGCGTCCCGGTACTCGCCGATCCGCTCGAGATAGCCGGCCGGGTCCGGCCCGACCACGAAGTTCTTCCGCACGTCGTCCTCGGTGACGGTCGCCGCGGCGGCCTCGAAGTTCACCGGGTTCGGCAGCTCCGACATCACCTTCCAGCCGGTGACCGCCCAGCGGGTGGTCCGGTGCGCCTCGGTGACGGCCGCCTTCTCGGTGGGCGCCCAGGCGACCGAGGCCTCCGCGTACTTGGGGCCGGAACCACCGGCCGCGGTGAACGTCTCGACCAGGTCCTTGCGGGGCTCGGTCGCGAACAGCCCGGAGCCGTGACTGGCCGCGAGCTCGGCGGCCACCTTGCCACCGGCCGCGACCGCGATCACCGGCAGCGTCTCCGGCAGGTCGAACACCTGGGCGTCCTCCAGTCGCAGGTGCTTGCCCTCGTACGACTGGTAGCCGCCCTTCCACAGCAGGTTGATGATGTCCAGTGCCTCGGCGAGCCGCTCGTGCCGCTCCCGGACGCTGCCGAACCCCTGGCCGACGACGTGCTCGTTGAGCCGCTCGCCGGAGCCGACGCCGAGCGTGAACCGGCCGTCCGCGATGATCGCGAGGGTGGCCGCGGCCTGCGCCACGATCGCCGGGTGGTACCGCACCGACGGGCAGGTCACGCCGGTGGCGAGCCCGAGCGTCCGGGTCTGCACGGCGATCGCGCTGAGCACGTTCCACGCGAACGGCGAGTGGCCCTGCACGTCCAGCCACGGGTGGTAGTGGTCGCTGATCTCGACGAAGTCGAAGCCGGCCTGCTCGGCCCGGATCGCCTGGCGGATGAGTTCCTTGGGGCCGAACGCTTCGGCCGCGAGCTTGTACCCGAGTTTCATGGTGCTGCCGATTCCCCTCCTCGAGCCGGGCAAACGCTGCTTACCGGGCGTCCGCCCGACGCCGGCGCTGCCTGTCCCACGCAGGCGGGCGGGCCGGCTGAGCCGGCCCGCCCGTCAGGTTCCTCCGTGTGTGCGCCCCGGTCAGGAGGTCGCGGCGCTCCGGGTCTCGTCCCGGACGTCGCTCGCGCCCGACTTCGCCGTGTCCGCCGTGGTCTGCGCGGCGTCGCGCGCGGTCTCGCGCACCTGGCCGGCGGCCTGCTGCACGGTCCCGCCGAGCTCCTCCTTGAGGTCGCCCGCCACGTCCTTCACCTTGTCGGTGAGGTCGCCGCTGTGCTCCTTGAGCTGCTGACCGGCCCGGCGCTCGGCGTCGGTGACCGGGATCAGCGAGGCGCTGAGCAGGCCGACGCCGAAGGCGATGATGCCGGCGGCGAGCGGGTTGCCCTGGGTCTGGCTCGCCACGGCCCGCGGCGCGGTACGCACCGCACTCGCCGCGTCGTGCGCCTTCTCCTTCGCCTGGCCGCCCAGTTCGGACGCCTTGTCCCCGAGGTCGGAGGCCTTGCCGGACGCCTTGTCGGTCAGCTCGGACGCCTTGCCGGAAGCCCGGTCACCCAGCTCCGATGCCTTGTCGCTCAGCCGGTGCGCCTGGTCCTGCGCGGCGTACCGGGTCTCCTCCGTCGTGCCCATGACCTTCTCCTTCACCGCGGTCCAGCGTCGCCGCGCGACCTGGCGCGGGCTTGTCTTCTCGGCCAGCAGATCGACGTCACGGGTCAGCGAGGCCCGCGTCCGCTCGATGTCCTGCCTCAGCCGGTCGGGTTCTTCAGCCATTGGGCGTCCTCCTTCAAAGTTTCGGCGGTGCGGCGCGGCACCGGGTCGACGGTCTTGAGCTTCTTGCGGCCGTTGACGAAGAGGACGGCCCCGATCGCGGCCCAGATCAGCCCCACGATCAGGAAGGCCCAGCCGTGGTCGATCACGTTGCCGAGGCCGAAGACGATCGCGAAGCTGAGCAGGACCACGGCCAGGTAGCCGGCGAACCCGGCGCCGCCGAGCATCCCGGCGGCCTTGCCGGCCTTGGTCGCCTCCTGCCGGATCTCCGCCTTGGCGAGCTCGACCTCCTGGCGGAACAGCTGCGACAGGTCGTTGCTGATGTTGCCGATGATCTCGCCGATCGAGGTCTCGGCGACCGGGTCGGCGGGCTCGTTGCGGTACGGGGTCGTCATGACCGGCGCTCCGGATACGTCTCGTCCACGACGGCCGGGATGCCGGTGCCGGTGGCGGTGTACTCGGTGGTGGCCGGCGTGACCGGCACGGTGACGTCACCGGCGGCCGGGTCCACATAGGCGGCGCTCGGCGTGGTGTCCGCCGCCGGGGTGCTGTAGCCGGTGGTGGTGGTCCCGTAGCCGGCGGGCGTGTCGTACTCGGAGCGGAACGTGTCGGTGTCCGGCTTGCCGGCGCCGGCGGTCCCGTCGGCCTTGGCCACGCTCTTGCCGAGCCGGCCGACCACGAAGCCGGCCGCCAGCGCGGTGGCCAGGAACGCGCCGGGGCGGCGGCGGGCGAAGTCCTCGACCTCGCGGAGCACGCCGTCCGGGCCGTTGCGGTCCAGGTAGTCGGCGAACTGCCGGCCACCCTCGGCCACCCGGGAGACCACCGCGGCCGCCGGCGAATCCGCACGGGCGCCGCGCATCTCGTCCAGCTGGTCGGCAGTCTGCCGGATGCTGCCGACCAGGCGGCCGTTCTGCGCCTTGGCCGTCTCGTCCAGCTTGCTGCGGACCTCCGAGGCCACCGAGCGCGCCTGGGTCTTGGCCTCCTGGCCGACCCGCTGCGCCTGCTCCTTGGCCGTGTCCTTCACGTCGGTGGCGGCCTGGCCGGCCGAGTCGCGCGCCTGCTGGGCCACCTGCACCGGCTTCGACGGCTGGTCGCTCGCATGCCGCGGCTCGGTGTCCGCGTAGGTGGTGGTGTTCTCGTAGCCCGGCACGGCATAGGACGGCGCGACCGGCTGCGGCGGCACGTCGAGCGGGTAGGCCGGATCGGCCGGCACGCGGCCGCCCGGTGCGATGTCGCTCATGGTTCCTCCGAGTGGGGATGTCAGTCGTTGCTTGCAAGCCATCACCTACCCCCGGCGGCACCAGCCGACGCATCCTCCGTTGTGATGAATAGCGCGAAAGGATCAACCTATAAAACCCCAGATCAGGGGTAAGCCCACCGGTTCCGCACCGGCTGTTAGGGTCGCTGATCGTGAGCGAAACCAGCGGCGCGCGCGTCATCGGCGGCCGGACCTACGACTTCTCCCGCCGCGTCGTCGTGATGGCGATCGTGAACCGTACGCCCGACTCCTTTCACGACCGCGGCCGCACGTTCGCGCTGGAGCGGGCCACCGAGGCGGTCCGCGCGGCGGCCGGGGACGGCGCCGACTGGATCGACATCGGCGGGGTGCCGTTCGCGCCCGGCCCGGAGGTCACCGCCGCCGAGGAACTCGACCGGGTGATGCCGGTGGTGGAGGCGGCCCGCGGTCTCGCGGTGGTCTCGGTGGACACCTTCCGCCCCGAGGTGGCCCGCGCGGTGATCGAGGCCGGCGCCGGGGTCATCAACGACACCTCGGGTCTGCGGGACCCGGCGATGGCCGACGCGGTCGCCGGCACCGGCGCGCAACTGGTGATCACCCACAGCCTGGCGGCGCCGCGGACCCGGCATCCGCGCCCGCAGTACGGCGACGTCACCGCCGAGGTGGCCAAGTTCCTGCGCGAGCGGGTCGACCTGGCACTCTCCCGCGGGGTGCGGCCGGATCAGATCATCATCGACCCGGGTCACGATCTCAACAAGAACACCCTGCACTCGCTGGAGATCACCCGCCGGCTCGAGGAGATCACCTCGATCGGTTACCCGACCCTTGCCGCACTGAGCAACAAGGACTTCATCGGCGAGACGCTGGACCGGCCGCAGCCGGACCGGCTCGCCGGAACGCTTGCCACGGTGGTCTTCTGCATCCTGCGCGGAGCCCGGATCATGCGGGTGCACGACGTGCGCGCGGCCGTCGACGCGGTCCGGATGACCGAGGCGATGCTGGGCTGGCGGGAACCCGTCCACCTGCGCCACAACATGGACTGAGCCACCCTCCGGCTGCCCGCTCGGCAGCATTCACGCCGGTGGGAGCGTGCTCAGCAGCTCGGTCATCCACGGCTGGGCCGGCACCGCGTCCGGGCCCAGCACCCGGATCGCGCCGAGCACGGTGATCAGCATCCCGGAGGCGAAGAAGTCCCGCACCTCCTCGGCGGAGGCGCCGGTCAGCTCCCGGACGACCGTGTAGAGGTTGCCGTACGAGTCGCGCACCGCCTCGCCGATCACCGGGTCGGCGGCGGCCGCCGCGTACCCGTGCAGCAGCACGGCCAGCAGCTCCTTCTCGGCGAGCAGCTCCTTGTAGGCCCGGCCCAGCCCGGGCAGGGTCGGCTCCTTCGCGGCGGCCGCCCGCCACTTCTGCTCGATCCGGTCCGACGCGTGGCGCACGGTCGCCAGGAACAGTTCCTGCTTGGTGCGGAAGAGCCGGATCACGTACGGCTGGGAGACACCGGCGATCCGGGCCACCTGGTCGGTGGTAGTGCCGGCGTAGCCACCCTCGGCGAAGGCCTGCAGCGCAGCCGACAGCAGCTGGGTGTGGCGTTCCTGGGCGGTGAGGCGGGTCCGGGTCACGTTGACAGGTTATCAGTCAATGCATACCGTGCTGAGTTATCAGTGAATAACAACCAGGGGGAAACAGTGACCACGCTTGCACCCGCGACACCACACCCCGGCCGGCGGCGGACCCGCCCGCTCGGCCTGGTGCTGGCCGCCGTCGGCATCCCGACCTTCATGGGTTCGCTCGACAACCTCGTCGTCAGCACGGCACTGCCGGTCATCCGCACCGAACTCGGCGCGTCCCTCACCGACCTGCAGTGGTTCGTCAACGCCTACACCCTCCCGTTCGCGGCGTTCCTGCTCACCGCGGCAGCACTCGGTGACCGGATCGGCCGGCGCCGGATGTTCCTGGCCGGCATCGCGCTGTTCACCGCGGCCTCCGCCGGCGCCGCCCTCGCCACCGAGCCGTGGCAGCTCACCGCCGCCCGCGCCGTGCAGGGCATCGGCGGCGCGGCAGTCACCCCGCTGTCACTCACCCTGCTCGCGGCGGCCGTCCCCGATCGGCTGCGCAACACCGCGGTCGGCATCTGGGGCGGCATCACCGGCCTCGGCGTCGCCCTCGGCCCGGTGGTCGGCGGCGCGGTGGTGGACGGTCTCACCTGGAACTGGATCTTCTGGGTCAACGTGCCGATCGGCGTGATCGCCCTGGCACTCGCCGCCGTCGTACTGGAGGAGTCCCGCGGCGGCGCCCGCCGGCTCGACCCCCTCGGCCTGGTGCTCTCCGCCGGCGGCATGCTGCTGCTGATCTGGGGCGTCGTCGACGGCCCCGAGCACGGATGGACCACCGGCCGGGTGCCGGTCATGCTCGGCGGAGGATTGGCGCTGATCGCCGGGTTCCTCTTCTGGCAGAGCCGCAACAGTACGCCGATGCTGCCGTTGCGCCTCTTCCGCTCGCGCGGGTTCAGCCTCGTCAACGCCGTGACCCTGACGTTCTCGGCGGGCGCGTTCGGCGCGGTCTTCCTGCTCGCCCAGTTCTTCCAGGTGGTCCAGGGACTGAGCCCGCTCGAGGCCGGCCTGCGCACGCTGCCATGGACGGCCGCCCCGATGATCGTCGCCCCGCTCGCCGGCATCTTCGGCGCCCGCCTCGGCATCCGCAACCTGATCGTCGCCGGCCAACTCTTCCTCGCCGCCGGCCTGCTCTGGATCGGCCTGGCCACCACGACCGACGTCACCTACGGCCGGCTGGTCGTCGCGTTCGCCTTGGCCGGGATCGGCATGGGGCTCACGTTCGCCCCGGTCAGCACGATGACCCTCGCGTCGGTGAGCGCGGACCAGCGAGGCGTGGCCTCCGGGACGAACAACACGATCCGCGAGTTCGGGGTGGCCGCCGGCGTGGCAGCCCTGTCATCCATCTTCAGCACCTACGGCGGCTACGCCGGCCACCAGGACTTCGTCGACGGCCTGACCCCGGCCGTACTCACCGGCGCCGCCGTGATCGCCGCCGGCGCGGTCGTCGCGGCCTTCCTCCCCCGGCGCACCTGACTCCCCCACCAGCGGGACCAGGCCGCCGTCCGCGGCCTGGTCCGACCCCCTCGAGCCGGGCTTACAACGACCACAAGCACTGAAGGTCGTCGACATCCAGGCCGAACATGGCGAGCGCGCCGCAGGCAAGAACACCACGCGACCCTCACCGGCCGCACAGCCCGCCGCGTCGACGTCCTGCACGCCATGCTTCGCACCCACACCACACCCCGCCACCCGCACTCGCCACCCGCACTCGCCATCCGCACTCGCACTCCCACTCGTCACCCGCACTCGCCACTCGCACTCGCCAAACCCACCGCCACTGGCACCGCCACCGCCACCGCCACCGGCACGGCACAAAAGCGGCAAAAGGCGCGCGCCCCGTCGCGCCTCGCAGTGGCGACGGATGCGCCGTCCAACCAGCGAGAAGTTGATCTGCTAGCGCTACGAAATCGCCGTGATCAAGGGGTTGAAACCGCGACTTCGTAGCGCTAGCAGATCAACTTCTCCGCGCGGGTCCACCACGGCTGGTCGTGGCTGCGTGTTCCGGACCGCGACAGAGCCGAGGGCGAGCAACACCACGCCGCACCGGCCTCCTCCCCGGCGCGCCCGCCGTCCGGCCCGTCCCGCGCCGCTGCGGAGCGGGCCGCACCATGCAACATCGATTAACGGAAAGAAGCCTGCCTGTTGCACTTCTGCAACATGACTGCAACGATGACCTTCGATTCCGTGCCGTCGGGTCACCGCGGGGTCACCGGCCACCGTCCTCGCCGGCCGACCCATGTCGTGGTGCCCCCGTTCCCCAACGGGCACGGGATCAAGCCGCTGGTGCACCGGCGGTGCGCGAAGCTGTGTGTGCCGGCCCTCCGACCGGCACACACATTCCTGCCCCGGCGGTCTGCCGCCGTCCGCGCCGGCTGCCGGGGCTCACACCCACGACTCAGCCCACCTGCACCCAGACGTCGTCGAGGGTGCCGTGGAACTGGTCGTTGTCGGCCCCCACACCCTTGCCACCGATGGTGAACGGATGATCGGTCTCCACGGACAGGCCGGCGGGGACCGCCACGGTCGCCTCCAGCCGGTCGTCGACCAGGAGCGCCAGGGTGGGCCCGGTGCGGCGGCACTCCAGCGTGTGCCACTTGCCGTCGGCCACCGATGTGCGGCTGCGGGCGACGTGCACGGCCGTACCGTCCTGGTCGCCGATGCCGCAGCTCGGCTTGCCGGAGAAACCGTCGACCTGGAGCTTGTACTGACCGCCGCCGGTCGAGTACCCCTTCTGCAGGATGTTCTCGCCGCGCCCGGTCTCAGCCGGTGACAGCAGCACCCCGGCGCCGTACCGCAGCGGCCGCGTGCCCGGATTCAGGTCGTCCGTGTCGCCGGCCTGCAGGATCAGCCGCGGGCAGTTGTCGCCGGCGCACCGGGCCGGGAAGTTCAGTGCCTGCCCGGTGCCGTGCGGCACCAGTTTCGGCGCACCGCCGTTCCGGGTCACCGCCCGCAGCAGATGGCCGTGACCGGACCCGTCGTCGAAGGTGCCGTCCGCGATGGTCGAGTCGAAGTTGTACGCGGCGACGAACGCGGCCCGCGGCGACGCGACGGCCGGAGCCGCCGGGTCCGCCGAGGCACTCGGAGCGGCTGGACCGCCCGAGGCAGCGGGAGCAGCTGGGCTGCCCGAGGAGGCGGGAGCGGCCGGGCTTCCCGAGGCAGCCGGAGCGGTTGGACTTGCCGCGGACGCCGGAACGGTTGGACTTGCCGCGACGGCCGGAGCCTGTGAAGCCGCCGGGCCCGGGCGGGACTCCGCGAACGCCGACGGCGAGGTTCCGGTGAACTCGGCGTACCGCTTGCGCGTCGCCCCACCCACCATCGTGAAGTCACCGACCGCGCTCACCGACCGCTGTGCCTGGCTGGCCGTGAGCGCCCGGGTGCCGGCGACCCCGTTGGCCTGCGGCGCCCACGCCAGCAGGTTGCCGTCCAGGTCCGCCGCGGCGAGCTTGCCCCGGATCACCGAGCCGTCGGTGCAGATCCCCTTGACGCCGTTGTTCGTGGTGGTGCAGGCCTTGTCGAAGTGCCCGCCCACGTACACCACGTCGCCGAGCAGCGTGATCGCCTGGGCATCACCGTCGAAGACCCGGGTCCAGCGAGTCTCCCCGGTCCGGGTGTACGACACCGCCCGTCCGCCCAGCCCGCCGAGCGCCGCGAACACCCCGTCGGTGTGCGCCGCGAGGGCGAAGACCTGCGACACCGGCTTGGCCCGGAACGCGGGATCGAGCACCCCGGTGACCGGGTGCACCGCGGTGAGCCGCAGCGTGCTGCTGACGTTGTTGGTGCGGTGGAACCGCCCGCCGACGTAGACCCGGTCGCTCGTGACGGCGAGCGCGTTCACCATGTCGTCGGTGGTCGGCGCCCACGGGTCGAGCGCGCCGTCGGCCAGGCGCAAGGCGGCGAGGTTGCCCCGCGGCACCCCGTCGACCGCGGTGATCCGGCCGCCCACGTAGAGCCGGCCGTTCCCGGCGGCCAGCGCGCTGGGCTGCCCGGCCACGGAGTGCTGGAGCGGGGTGAGCGCGCCGCTTGTCGCGCCGATCCCGGCGACCGCGTCCCGCGCTTCGCCGTTGACCGTGTCGAAATCGCCCGCCGCGTAGATCGTGTCACCGTCGACGGCGAGGGCTCGCACGTTGGCGTCCGCGGCCGGCTTCCAATCGAGCAACGCGCCGGTGCGGGCGCTGAAGGCGGCGAGACGGGTACGGGGTGTGCTCCGCCCGTTGACGACGGCGCTGGTGAAGTTGCCGCCGACATAGACGGTGTCGCCGCGATAGGCGACCGCGTAGACGGAGCCGTTGAAGGACGGTGAGGTCACCGGGTCGGAGGAGACGATCTCGGCGAACGCCGTGCCGCCGGCCGCGACGAGCACCGTCGCGACCCCGACGGTCACGATCCGCCTGATCACCGACTCACCTTTTTTCGACTTATCAACCACGCCAAGTCAACTTCCGACTCCGGCAAAGGTGGCGCACCGGCAGTCCGGCACCACCGGCCCAGGCGTACGCCCACCCGGCTGTCCGATCCGGGGGTTATGCTCCGCCCGTACGATCGATCGACGAAGGGGAATGTCGTGCCGCAGCGTCGCCGCACCTCCGCGCCCATCGCCCTGGCCGCAGCCCTGATCACCGCCACCGCCGCGCTGAGCGGCTGCACCGTCGAGGTCCCCGCCGGCGCGATCCCGGCGCCGTTCAGCCAGGCGCCGGTGCCGTCCGCCTCCGTCGGCCACCCGGCCTACGTCTGCACCGCCGTCTACCAGGTCCTCACCGACGGCGCGGTTCGGCTCGCCCCGTACACGACCGGTGACGCGGACGCCGTGCAGGGCCTGCGGGACACTTTCGCGGCGATGTCCGCGGACGTCGCCGCGGCCGCCGCTACCAGCATCGACCCGGCACAGCGGGGAACCGTCGAGCGGATCGCGGGCTCTCTCGACGAGGCCGCCCGGGGCGCCGACCCGCGGGCTTTCCTGACCGGCGAGTTCCGCACAATCAGCCAGGAACTGGACGACACCTGCGCATGATCACCGACCGGTCGATATGGTCTGCACATGATCAAGAGGCCGATCCGGATCGGGCTGCAGCTGCAGCCACAGCACATGGACTACGCGACCATCCGCCGCACCGCGTCCGAGGCCGAAGAACTCGGCGCGGACATCCTGTTCAACTGGGACCACTTCTATCCGCTCTACGGCGAGAAGGACGGCCTGCACTTCGAGTGCTGGACCATGCTGGCCGCCTGGGCCGAGTCGACGTCCCGGGTCGAGATCGGCGCCCTGGTCACGTGCAACAGCTACCGCAACCCGGACCTGCTCGCCGACATGGCCCGCACCGTCGACCACATCAGTGACGGCCGGGTCATCCTCGGCATCGGTTCCGGCTGGTTCGAGCGCGACTACACCGAGTACGGCTACGAGTTCGGCACCGCCGGCTCCCGGCTCGACGACCTCGCCGAGGCGCTGCCCCGCATCGAGTCCCGCTGGGGCAAGCTGAACCCGGCACCCACCCGCAAGATCCCGGTCCTGATCGGTGGCGGCGGCGAGAAGAAGACGCTGCGCCTGGTCGCGAAGCACGCCGACATCTGGCACAGCTTCGCCGACGCGGACGTTCTCCCGCGCAAGCTGGGCATCCTCCGCGACCACTGCGCCGCCGTGGGCCGCGACCCCGCCGAGATCGAGGTGTCGGTCGAGGTCGGCGGCGAGGCCGACCCCTCCGCCGCCGGCCAGCAGTTCCGCGACCTGGGCGCCTCGCTCTTCACCATCGGCGTCGGCGGCCCCAAGCCCGACCTCTCCCGCCTGCGCGACTGGCTCGCCTGGCGCGACGAGGCCAACGCCTAGCCCTTACCGCGGAGCTCCTCGCGGGTTGCCCGGGAGATCTCCGTGCGCTCTCGCGAAATCCCCTGAACGGCAGATCTCACCGATCCGGCCCTTACCGGATCGGTGAGATCATCCGATGTCAGGACGTCAGAAGAACAGGCTCAGCAGCATCACACACGCGAAGCCAACCACCGAGATGATCGTCTCCATCACCGACCAGGTCTTGATGGTCTGCCCGACGGTCATCCCGAAGTACTCCTTGACCATCCAGAACCCGGCGTCGTTGACGTGCGAGAAGAACAGCGATCCCGCACCGATCGCCAGCGCCAGCAGCGCCACGGTGGGCGAGTCCAGCGTCGTGGCCAGCGGCGCCACGATGCCCGCAGCGGTGATGGTGGCGACCGTCGCCGACCCGGTGGCAACCCGGATGCCGACCGCCACCAGCCAGCCCAGCACCAGCGCGTTGATGTTCGCGTCCTGCGCCGCGTTCGCGATCACGTTGCCCACGCCGGCGTCGACCAGCACCTGCTTGAACCCGCCACCCGCCGCAACGATCAGCAGGATGCCCGCGACCGGGGGAAGCGCGCCGCCCAGCACCGCCGACGTCTCCTTGCGGTCAAACCCGGCCCGGTACCCGAGCGCCCACATCGCCAGGAACACGCCGGCCAGCAGCGCCACCACCGGCTCGCCGATCACTTCGAACGCGTTGCGAACGGCGTCACCCTCGGGCAGCAGCAGTTCGGCGATGCCGCGCGCCAGCATCAGCACGACCGGCAGAAGCACAGTGAGCACGGCCGCCCAGAACCCCGGGTTGCGCCGGCGACCGACCTGCTCGTCCACAAGTTTTGCGGGCCGCTCCGCACCGGGGTTCGCCAGGTCGTCCCGGTCGACGAAGTCCTGACCTCCCACGGGTCCGGAGGCGGGCCGACCGGCCGAGGACCGCTCCGCGTCGGCCGAACTCCGCTCCGCGCCGCTCAGGGCGCCCGAGCCTTCCCCGCCGGAGACACCCGGCAGCGCCGGCACGGGCAGCGGAACCCGCTTCGCGATGAAGTTACCGAACACCGGTCCGGCGATGATCACCGTAGGGATCGCGCAGAGCAGACCGAGCAGCAGCGTCAGACCGAGGTCCGCGTTCAGACTGGAGATGGCGACGAGCGGTCCCGGGTGCGGCGGCACAAGCCCGTGCAACACGGAAAGTCCCGCCAGCGCCGGAATGCCGAGGCGCAGCAACCCGACATCGGTACGGCGGGCCACCAGCAGCACGATCGGCACCAGCAGCACGACGCCGACCTCGA
This sequence comes from Actinoplanes sp. DH11, assembly GCF_020873875.1. GTDB lineage: Bacteria > Actinomycetota > Actinomycetes > Mycobacteriales > Micromonosporaceae > Actinoplanes. The sequence continues at coordinate 48,703 of NZ_JAHWGU010000018.1, read as the reverse complement.
AGAAGAGCGGCAACCCGATCAGGGCAGCGACCCCCGCCATCGCCCACGGCAGCGCCGCGCCCGAAACGCCGTTCACGATCCGGTTCACGATGCCGTCGGCCCCACCGGACTCGGCGAGCAACGCACCGATCATCGACCCGAGCGCGATCAGCAACCCGACGTTGCCGACCGTAGTGCCCAGCCCGGTCGTGAACGAGTCGATCGTGGCACCGGGCGCAGCGCCCGCCACCAGGCCGAGCACGCCCGAACCGGTGATCAGCGCCAGGAACGGATGCCATTTCGCCCACGCGATGAGGAGAACGACGACCGCGATGCCAAGCACCGCGGCAAGGACCAGTTGACCTGTGCCGGCATCAGTGATGGCCTCGGCTGCGATCGTCGACATGAAGCGCCGGTACCCCCGTGAAACACTTTTCAATCTCCCAGTCCGGTCCCCTCTCCCAGCCATCGACGCTGCCATTCGCGGTGACCGATTCAGCGCAACCCGGGCTCGGTGCCGGCCGCGCTCCAGGCCCGAAACGTCGGACTTGAGTTCAGGTCCGTCTCGGGCTCAGGCCCGTCTCGGGCTCAGGCCCGTCTCGGGCTCAGGCCGGTGCCGCGACTGGCCCTGCACGCCGGGCCGTAGACGTCGCCGGTGGATATGCCGCCCACGACCTTGGGCTATCCGCTGCTCCTACGGACTCGTCGAGGTCACGCGCAGCGCACCCGTTCTTCGCCGCCCACCACGCGCTCACCCAGACCCCCACCCCAGGCCCGAGGGTTGCTCAGCGCGGCCGTCCCACTGTGTCCCGACCGCGAAATCTCGCGGGTCAGCCCGCCAGGCTCGCCTTGACCTGCTCGGTCAGCGCGTCGGCGAGCACTTCGCGGTCCCCCCGCTCGACGGCGTCCAGCGCCAGTTTCGCGACCACGGCGGGGTCGGTCTTGTGCTCCGGCGGGACGGACGCCGCCATGTCGGTGTCCATGTAGCCGACGTGCAACCCGGTCACCGTGATCCCCCGGGGCGCCAGCAGTTCGCGGCTGGAGTTGGTGAGCGCCCACGCCGCCGCTTTCGCCGCCGAGTAGGAGCCCAGGTCTGCGGGGTGCAACCAGGAGAGCACCGAGAGCACGTTGAGGATCGCTCCCCCGCCGTTGGCCTCGATCACCGGGCGCGAACGCCCGGGTGGCGGACAGGGTGCCGAAGTAGTTGGTTTCCATGTCGAGCCGATTGCCGTCGAGGTCGCCGCCGATCAGCGGCTGGCCGGCCGAGACACCGGCGTTGTTGATCAGCAGGGTGGCGTCAGCGGCCTCCGCTGCCGCACGCGCCACCGACTCCGGATCAGTGACGTCGAGCCGGAGCGGAGTCACGCCCGGCAGGCTGATGCTCCCCGGATGCCGGGCGGCGCCATAGACCTTGGCGCCTCGCCCCAGCAGCTGAGCGGCGAGGTGACAGCCGAACCCACGGTTGGCCCCGGTGACGACTGCGACTGCGTTGGCGAGTTCCATGCCACTTAGATTAGGACCATCATCTAAAATTGGCAAGCTATAGATGACGCCTCTCATCTATAGTGGGCGCATGGGACGGGTCTCGCAGGCACAGGCGAAGCAGAATCGGGAGCGCATCGTCGCTACCGCGGCGCGGCTCTTCCGGGAGCGGGGCATAGGTGGCGTGAGCGTCGCCGACGTGATGGCTGAGGCCGGGCTGACCCACGGCGGCTTCTACAAGCACTTCGCGTCCAAGGACGCTCTGGCCGCCGAGGCCGTGGGCGAGGCCTTCAGTGAGCAGGCGGCCGCACTCGGGCTTACGTTCAGCTATCCGCGCGCCGACACGCCGCTGCGCTACGTGGGTCACGCCCACGCCGACGGCCGGGATGCCACCACGCCGACCAGCACCGAGGCCGTGCACCCGCAGGCCGTGGGCGATGCGCCGCTCAGCGCAGACACCGTCGGACCCGAGTGCCCGGCCAGCCATGACGCAAGCATCGTCGCCACCACGACGTCATCAGCATCGGGTGACGGCGAGACGATCGATTCGTTCACCAGCCGGACGACCACCCCGACCGGCAGAGCTGCCCTTCTCGACGCCTATCTTTCCGCTGATCACCGGGATCACGCAGGGGCAGGCTGCCCTTCGGCCGGGTTCGGGAGCGACGTCGCGCGGGCGGCCGGCGGCGAGGAGACCCGGCGGGCTTACGCGGCGGGTGTCGAGGCTTTCGCCCGCCACCTGGGCACCTCCGGCGAGCCCGATCTCGCCGCCCTCAGCACGATGGTCGGCGCCCTGATCCTCTCCCGGGCGACCGCCGGCACCGACCTTTCGGACCGCATCCTGGCCGCCGCCCGAGCAGCCCTGCCCGACGACAGCGCATCGCCGCTCGACAATCGCCCTGGCGATTTCCCTGAGCACACGACATCGCCCGAAAACGGCCCGAGCCCGAGACGACCGCGCACCGCCCGCCCGTCATGAGGGGTTCCATGCCGCTATGTGGCGGCAATCGGCCGGCTCACCAGCCGCGACACATCGGGCGGCTGCCGTCTGCTCCGGCGCGCCGCACCCGCCGGGTCGCGAGCGTGTGTCACGATCGCGCGTGGCCTATCAGGGGAATCGGAGGACATGATGAAGAAGGTCCTCGGCTGGGTCCTGCTGTTCCTGCTGGTTTTCTGGATCGGCACGAACCCCGGTCAGGCCGCCGACGTGGCACGCAGCCTCGGCGACGGAGTGGCCCAGATCTTCCGCAACATCGGCACGTTCTTCTCCGAGCTGGCCAACGGCTGACAAGTCCCGCAGCCCCGCGCGACAAAGGCGGGATGGACGGGATTCGCCGGCCTCTCCGGGCCGGTGGCGGCCACGAGCAGGCCTGCACACGACGGTCCCGGCAGGCGATGTCAACCCTGACTGATCGCGGGCGTCCATGACCGTGCGGATTCTCTGCGTCGGGCTGGCGACGGTGGACCTGGTGCAACGGGTCGACCGGCTGCCGGGCGTCGACGAGAAGGTGCAGTCCGAGTCCGTCGAGGTGGCGGCGGGCGGACCGGCCGCGAACGCCGCCGTCACCGCTGCCGCCCTGGGCGCGGAGGTCACGCTGGTGACCGCAGTCGGCGCGCACCCGCTCGGCGCGCTGATCCGCGCCGACCTGGCGGCTCACGGGGTGACCTTGATCGACGCGGCGCCCCATGACACCGGGCCGCCACCGGTCTCCGCGGTGACCGTCCTCGCGGGCACGGGCGAGCGCACGATCGTCAGCCGCAACGCGGGCAGCCGCACCGTGGCCGTCCCCGCCGCCGGGCTTCCGGAAGCGGATCTGACGCTTGTCGACGGCCACCATCCCCACCTGGCCGTGGCGGCGGCGACAGCGGCTCGCCGTCTGGTCGTGGACGCGGGCAGTTGGCGGCCGGTCTTCACGGAGATCCTGCCGTACGCCGAGGTGGTGGCCTGCTCCGGCGACTTCCGACATCCCCATGCGGCCGTCGACGGGATAGCACCGCACGTGGTGATCACCCACGGCGCCGAACCGGTGCAATGGTTCAGCGCCGGGCGATCAGGGGAGATCGAGGTGCCGCGCGTGGAGGCCGCCGACACCTCGGGCGCGGGCGATGCCTTCCACGGGGCCTTGGCCGTGAGGCTGGCCAGGGACGACGACGTGCTGACCGCCGTTCGGGAAGCGATCCGGGTGGCCGGCGTCCGTGTCGCGCACGCCGGCCCCCGTGACTGGCTGAAAGAGCTTTAGACGGTCTGCGCCAGCCGGTCCGCGAGCAGTTTGGCGAAGCGTGCCGGGTCCTCCAGGTCGCCGCCTTCGGCGAGCAGCGCGGTCCCGTACAGCAGCTCCGCGGTGTCCGGCAGGGCCGAGTCCTCCGCGCCGCGCTCGTGGGCGGCACGGAGCCCGACCACCAGCGGGTGGTTCGGGTTGAGCTCGAGGATCCGCTTGACCCGCGGGCCTTCCTGGCCCATCGCCCGGTACATCTTCTCCAGCGCGGGCGTGATGTCGTTCGCGTCGCTGACCAGGCAGGCCGGCGAGGTCGTCAGCCGGTGCGACAGACGGACCTCCTTGACGTGCTCGTCCAGCTTCTCGGTGAGGAAGCCGAGCAGCGGGCCGAAGTCACCCTCCGGTTCCTTCGTCTCTTCGTCTTTCTTCAGGTCGACCGAGCCGCGGGCGATGGAGCGCAGCTTCTTGCCGTCGAACTCGGTGACCGCGTCCACCCAGATCTCGTCGACCGGGTCGGTCAGGATCAGCACCTCGTAGCCCTGCTCGCTGAAGGCTTCCATGTGCGGCGAGTTCACAACCTGGGAGCGGCTCTCGCCGGTCAGGAAGTAGATCTCCTCCTGGCCTTCCTTCATTCGCTCCACGTAGGCGGCAAGGGTGGTCGGCTCATCGCCGGCGGTGGTCGCGAAGGAGGCGATCTCGAGGATCGGCTGGTGGTTGTCGGGCTCGCTGAGCAGGCCTTCCTTCACCGCCCGGCCGAACTCGCGCCAGAAGGTCGCGTACTTCTCCGGGTTGCTGCTCATCAGGTCCTTGATCGTGGAAAGGACCTTCTTGGTGAGCCGGCGCCGGATCATCTGGATGTGGCGGTCCTGCTGGAGGATCTCGCGGGAGATGTTCAGCGACAGGTCGGCCGCATCCACCACGCCCTTGACGAAGCGCAGGTAGTCGGGGATCAGCTCCTTGCTGTCGTCCATGATGAAGACGCGCTTGACGTAGAGCTGGAGGCCGCGCCGGGCTTCGCGCTGGAACAGGTCGAACGGCGCACGCGACGGGATGAAGAGCAGCGCCTCGTACTCGAAGGTGCCCTCCGCCTTCATGTTGATGATCTCGAGCGGGTCGGTCCAGTCGTGGCTGATATGCCGGTAGAACTGGTGGTATTCCTCGTCGCTGACCTCACTGCGGGGTCGCGCCCACAGCGCCTTCATCGAGTTCAGCGTCTCCGGCTCCGGGGTTTCCGCGCCCTCCTCGGCGGGGGCGGCGGCCATCCGGATCGGGAAGGCGATGAAGTCGGAGTACCGCTTGACGATCTCCTTGATCTTCCACGTGTCCGCGTAGTCGTAGAGGGCGTCGTCCTCGTCCTTCGGCCGCAGATGCAGCGTCACCGTGGTGCCGACCGGCGCGTTCTCCGCGTCGTCGATCGTGTAGGTGCCCGCGCCCTCCGACTCCCAGCGCGTCCCGTGCCCCTCGGTTCCGGCCTTGCGCGTTACCAGCGTGACCCGGTCGGCGACCATGAACGTCGAGTAGAAGCCGACACCGAACTGGCCGATCAGCTCGGGGCTCTCCTTGGCCTCCTTGAGCTTGGTCAGCAGCTCGGCGGTGCCGGATTTCGCGATCGTGCCGATCAGCTCGACGACCTCTTCGCGGGTCATGCCGATGCCGTTGTCACGCACGGTCAGCGTTCGCGCCTCGCTGTCCGCCTCGATCTCGATGTGCAGGTCGGAGGTGTCCGCTTCCAGGCCGTCCTGCAGCTTGGCGAGGCGCAGCTTGTCCAGCGCGTCGGACGCATTCGAGATCAGCTCGCGCAGGAAGATGTCCTTGTTCGAATAGATCGAGTGGACCATCAGCTGCAGCAGCTGGCGCGCCTCTGCTTGGAACTCCAACGTCTCCATCGTCACCCGTTCCCGTCATGTCCGGTGTACACACCGATCGTAGGACGTCCCTGGTACGCGGAGTCACCGGAGGCGGCGAACGACCTTTCACCAGCCATGCCGCGACGTTGGCGCATCCGATCAGGCGGCGGCGCATCCCGGTCCGGCGGCGAGGCCTTCTTTGATGCGGTACGCGGAAATGTCGCCCCGCACCCAGCCGTAGAGCTGCTCGATGGACGTGGGCGCCTCCCCGTTGACACTCACGTAACCCACGATCGCGGTGTCCACGGTCCGGCAGGTGGCCCGGTCCGCAACCGTCTGCGCATCGCCCTTCAACTTCTCCGGGTTGTACGCAACGTAAGAAACACCGGAAATACCCACCGTGAGCGCCATCGTCATCGCCATCTCCGCCAGCCGCATGAGAGCAGGCTAGTCGCCATTACACAGAGTGTCCAACCGGCCGAACGGCCTGAGCCGTGAATACGGAAGGTGAGATTGCATCCTGGCGCGAATGAATAGCCGTGAGGCTTTACTGGCGGGATGGGTGTTCTGTACGTTGATTACTCCGAGCAACGGTCTAGTAACGCAGGAGGACCCCCATGCGTCGTGCCGCTGTCGTTTTCACCCTCGTCCTGGCCGGTCTCTGGATCGCCGCGCCCGCGCAGGCGTTCGCGCACAACAGAGTTCACAGCCCTGCCCTGCACGCACTTCTGGACGGCTTGACCCTGCTGGTCGCTTCGGCGCCGGTGTGGACCGCGCTGCTCTGGAGCGGCGGCCGCCGCTGGCTGCTGGCCGCACTGATCGCCGTGGTGCAGATCCCGGTCGCGATCATCGGTTTCGTGCCGATCGTGAACCCGTACCTGCACCTGACCCTGTTCGTCCTCGCCCTCGGCCTCACCGCCGTCAGCCTGCGGGTGGTCCGGAGCCAGGCACGGGCTACCGCCGCACCCGCACCCAGTCGCCACTAGGCGACGCGACGGCCAGGCCGGCAACGGTCTGGCCGTCTTCGATCGCAACGCCCCGGCGCAGCCGCGTCCGTCGCGTCGTCGAACAGCGGAGTGCCCCACTCGCCGTGACACGCCCGGCAGCATCCCTTGGCGACAACACGCTGCTCAGCAAGATCCGCGATGGGACCCGCGATGTGATGTCCATTTAACGTGCCCGCAAGTGAGCATCGCCACACTGGTGCCGTGGTGACCGAGACGATATTGCCGGTCAACGGCATCCAGCTATGTGTCGAGACGTTCGGCGAAGCTACCGACGACCCGCTGCTGCTCCTGGCCGGGGACGCCAGTTCGATGGACTGGTGGGACGACGAGTTCTGCCGGCGCCTCGCCGCCGGCGGCCGATTCGTGGTCCGCTACGACCACCGGGACACCGGGCGGTCCACGTGCTTCCCCATCGGCTCCCCCGCCTACACGGGGCTGGACCTGCGCGACGACGCCCTGGGCGTACTCGACGTGCTCGGACTGCCTGCCGCTCACCTGGTCGGTTTCTCTCTGGGCGGCGGCATCGCACAGCGCATGGCGGTCGACCACCCGGAGCGCGTGCTGAGCCTTACCCTGATCTCCACAAGCGCCGGCTCCGGCGACGCCGACCCGCCGCCGCCGTTGATCGACCGACCCGCTCCCGTCCGGCAACAGGTGAAAGCGACGACCTCGTCGTCCGGCGAAGCGAGACCCTCGGACACCGCGCGCGGAGAAGCCGAGCGACCGCGCGCGGCATCCCGTGAGGCACCCGCCTCCGTGCCCCGTGACGCGCGGGCCTCCGTGCCCCGTGACGCGCGGGCCTCCCTGCCGCGTGACGCGTCGGCATCCGTGCCACGCGAGGCGCCGACATCCGTGGCGCGTGAGGCACCGGCTTCAGCGCCCGATCGGGCAACGGGCTCGGCGGGCGTTGACGCGTGGAGCACCGGGTCGCCGGGTGTTGCCGTCCGGACCGTTCCCGAGCTCGACTGGTCGGACCGCAGAACCGCCGTCGCCCGGCTGATCACCGAGATCCGGGCTCAGGGCGGCCCGTTCACGGCGGCCGAACCGCACCTACGCCGGCTCGCCGAGCGAATCTTCGACCGCACGGCGGATCTGGCGACAGGCCGTCGCAATCATCGAACGGCGGGGTACGGCCCACCGATCCGCGAACGCCTCGGCAGCATCACGGCACCGACCGTGGTGTTGCACGGCACCTTGGACCAGCGTTTCCCCGCCGAGCACCCGAAAGAACTGGCAGCCACCATACCGGGCGCCCGCCTGGTCTGGCTCGACGGTGTAGGACACGAACTGCCCCCACGCGCGGTCTGGGACACCGTCCTGGGCGAAATCCTCCGAACGCACGCCTGATCACCACCCACCGCCAAGGCCGCATCCACCCGGATCTCCGTCGAGGAGGCCCGGCAACCGCCCGGCTCGGAGCCGCGGCAACACCCGTGGACGGCGCCCACCGAGCCGCCGCCCGCGTCTGTCGCACCCACAGATGTGCACAGGCCTGCCACCATGGCGCGGGTGTCGATCATCGTTGCTGCCCTATTGCTCTTCCACGGGGCCGTGCCGTCCGCAGGTCTGCTCGAGACGTTCCTTCCCTGGCTGGGCCTGGCAATCCCGTTGCTGCTGGCCCGTGCCTGGTTCCGTTCGTTGCGTGCCCTCGTCGTCGCTCTCCTCCCCCTGGTCGTTTGGCTGGGGCTCTTCGGCGACCGGCTGCTGCCGGCATCGACCGGTCCGCATCAGCTCGTCGCCGTGCAACACAACGTCAGCGACGAGAACCCGGACCCGGCCGGCACCGCCCGTGCCCTGCTGCGCTCCGGCCCGGACCTGATCGGCCTGGAAGAGATCGTCCCTGCCGCCCTGCCCGCCTACGAGGAGGCGCTGCGCGCCACGCACCCCCACTCCGCCGTGCACGGCACGGTCGCCCTCTGGTCACGGCACCCACTCGTCGAGTCGGGCCCGCTGGACATCCGGCCACGTTCGCTGGGCGCCGACTGGAACCGTGGCCTGCGCGCCGTCGCCCGCACCCCGCACGGCGACATCGCGGTCTACGTCGTGCACCTGCCGTCCGTACGCCTCAACCCGGCCGGCTTCGACACGGCCCGCCGCGACGAGAGCGGCCGCAAACTCGCCGCCGCGCTGGCCGCCGAGCCTCTCCATCGGATCCTGTTGCTGGGCGACCTGAACAGCACCGTGGACGACCGGGTGCTCACCCCCGTCCTGTCGCGCCTGAACACCTCGGACTCACGTTTCGCCTTCAGCTGGCCGGCCGCCACTCCCCTGGCCCGGATCGACCACGTGATGGCCGGCGGGATGACCGTCCTGGACGTCCGGACACTCCCGCGCACCGGCAGTGATCACCTCCCGGTGGCAGCCCACCTGCACGTTCCCTGACCGCGGCGACCGCAGGACCACATCGCAGGTCGTCCCACTGCCTGATCGGCCTGACGCAGCCCGGCGAGCTGATCGGCCTGGCCCAGCCTGGCAAGCCAATCGCCCTGACGCAGCCAAGCAAGCTGATCGGCTTGCCGCGGCCCGGCGAGCTGATCGGCCTGGCGCGGCCCGGCGAGCTGATCGGTCGGCGCGGCCCGGCGAGCTGATCGGTCGGCGCGGCCCGGCGAGTTAATCGCTCTGGCGCAGCCCGGCGAGCAGGGCGAGCCCGGCGATCACCGAGCCGGCGCAGGCGCCGAGGTAGAGCACCAGCAGACCGAGCCCGCTGCTGACCCCAGCCACCACCAGCGCGGTCATCAGGGCCCCGGCCACCGCGCCGGTGGTGAGCACCCAGCCGGCCGCTTTCTGCGCCGGACTCCAACTCGACGACCCGGTGGCGATCAGCATGCCGGCGCCCGGGCCCACCACCGGCAGAACGAAGCCACCGACCAGCAGCAGCGCGATCGCCGCGTGCTCGGCACCGCCGCCGGTCGTCCGAGCGGGTGATCGCGGTGCCGGACGGGCCGGTGTCAGCGGGCCGGGAAGACGGAGATGACTCGGCATGCCGCCGCGGCGCACCGTGTCGGCCAGTTGCTCCGGTGGACCGAGGCGGATGATCACCTGGGCAGGGTCGTCGGCGAGATCCCGTCGCAGTGCGATGTAGCCGGTCACCGTGTTCATCAGTTCGTCGCGCGTCTCGGGTGTGAGGTCCTCACTGGCCGCCCAGAGCGCGGCCAGGTAGTCGAGGACGAGCGTGTCGGCATGGGCGAGCGGCGCCGCGACTTCAGGTGAGGCGGTCATCGTTTCCTCCAGCGTGGGCGACGGGCAGCACCGGCGATCAGCGGCCGGAACGTTCGGCAGCAGCGGCGATGTCAGCCAGCATGCCGCCGCCCGTACCTCTGACGCATCGGACCAGGGTCGTATTTGTCGCACCCGATCTCAGACTTTCGGCCTACCGCCCTGAAGGAAGCGAGTGGTAGCCGCCAACAGGGGGCAGGATGGGGGCATGCGCCTCGTGTCCCTGCTGCCCTCCGCAACCGAGATCGTCTACGCCCTCGGGCTCGGTGACGACCTCGTCGGTGTGACGTTCGAGTGCGACGAGCCGGCTGCGGCCCGCTCCACGAAGACCGTGGTCGTCGGCGGCCGCGACACCAGGGCCATGACACCGGCCGAGATCGACGACTATGTCCGGACGCAGATGGCGGCCGGCGGCGACCTCTACACCTTGCACGCCGACGCGCTGGCCGGCCTGGCGCCGGACCTCATTCTGACGCAGGACCTGTGCCGGGTGTGCGCGCTGCCCTCGGGCCATGTGGACGACGCGCTGACACATCTGGGCTGCCGGGCCGACGTGCTTTCGCTGGACCCGCACACGCTGCGGGAGGTGCTCGACACCTTCATCGAGGTGGCCGGCGCGGTGGGCGTACCCGAACGGGGTCAGAACCTGCTGTCGCAGCTGGAGGAACGCCTGGCGCGGGTTGCCGCAGCGGTCGAGGGGCGGCCGCGCCCGAAGGTGACCGTGGTGGAGTGGGTGGATCCGCCGTTCGGGGCCGGGCACTGGGTCCCGGACCTGATCGAGGCGGCGGGTGGTCGGCCGGTGGCGGCGCGTGCCGGGCAGCGGTCGGTGCAGGTGACATGGGCCGAGCTGACCGCCCCGCAGCCGGAGATCGTGCTGGTCACGCCGTGCGGATATCACCTGGAGGGCGCGATCCGGCAGGCCGAGACGGTGCGGCCGCACTTCCCGGGAGCGCAGATCTGGGCAATCGACGGCGACGGCCTGGTGGTGCGGCCGGGCCCCCGCCTGGTCGACGGGGTGGAGGCGATCGCCGCGATCCTGCATCCGGACGCCGTCCCGCCGGCGCCGCCGGGCACCATCGCCCGGGTCGCCTGAGGGCTCACCCGGCGCGGACTACTGGGTGACGAGCGTGGCGGACCAGCGCTCGCGTGCGGTCTCGCGGACCCGGGAGGCCTGGTGGAGCCAGACGACGTCGCGACCGAACGACCAGGTCAACGATCCCAGCGCCACCCCGAGAGTGGCCACGGCCAGCCACCCCGGCAGCAGGCCGCTCGCCACGACGGCCAGCATCACACCCTGCTGAGCGGCCACCACCTTGCGCCCGAAGCGGGGCGGCAGCGGCGCGTTCAGCCACGGCCACAGCCACGAGGCAACGACGAAGACGTACCGGAAAGCGCCGATCGCCAGGGCCCACCAGCCGTGCTCGATGGCGGCCGACACGCTCAGCACCAGGATCAGGAACGCGTCCACCTCCATGTCGAAGCGGGCGCCGAACGAGGTGCTCGTTCCGGTGCGCCGGGCCACCTGCCCGTCGACGCCGTCCATGGCCAGCGCGACAGTCGCGATGGTGACCAGCAGGAGAGCCGGGACGGCGACGCCGGAGGCGGACGTGGCGACCAGGGCGAAAACTCCACCCGTCAGGATGGCGCGTCCGAAAGTGATCAGATTCGCCCACCCGAGCGACGGCAGGGCGGCGCGGTGCAGCAGACCGCAGAGCACGACACCGAACGCGACCCCCGCCACCCAACCCCAGCTGCTCAGACCGGCGGAAGCGGCGAGAACGACCAGGAGGAGGAGCTGAGCCGCGAACCCGGCCAGCGGAGCCCGTGACGGACTCGTCGTGGTCGTGTCGGTACTGATGGTCACCAGTCCTCCTGGACGTAGGGTTTAGCCGCTGTCCCCGATTGACACGCTCTCCGGGGAAGTTCGGTTCACGGAAAGGACGACCTCTTGTCGAAATCGGCCCGCGCCTTCTGGATGCCTTGCCCGGGATCGGGCGAGATACGCACCGAGGACCTGCCCGATCCCGGCCCGGGTGAGGTACTTGTCCGGACCCTTCACTCCGGGGTGAGCCGCGGCACCGAGACACTCGTCTTCCAGGGCCGCGTCCCGCAAAGTCAGTGGGAGACGATGCGGGCGCCGTTCCAGGCCGGGGACTTTCCGGGGCCGGTGAAGTACGGCTACCTCAACGTCGGCGTGGTCGAGGCCGGTGACGACCGCCTCGTCGGCAGGACCGTCTTCTGCCTCTACCCGCACCAGACTCACTACGTGGTACCGGCCACGAGTGTGACGGTGGTGCCGGAGGGCGTACCGGCGGACCGGGCCGTACTCACCGGAACGGTGGAGACCGCGGTGAACGCCGTCTGGGACGCGAATCCCCAGATCGGAGACCGGATCACGGTCGTCGGGGGCGGCATGATCGGGCTGTCGGTCGCGGCCGTCCTGGCCGGCTTCCCCGGTGCTGATGTCCAGCTCGCCGACACCGACCCGAGCCGGGCCGGCATCGCGTCGTCACTCGGGATCCAGTTCGCGCACCCGGACCAGGCCGACACCGATCGCGACCTGGTGATCCACGCCAGTGCCACCACTGCCGGCCTGAGCCGGTCCCTGGAGCTGCTGCGGCCCGAGGGCACGGTGGTCGAGCTCAGCTGGCACGGGGACGCGCCGGTCGCCGTGCCCCTGGGTGAGTTCTTCCATTCGCGGAGGCTGACCATCCGCAGCAGCCAGGTCGGCGGCATCCGGCCCGACCGCCACCGCACCTATGCCGAACGGCTCGCTCTCGCCCTGAAGCTGCTGAAAGACCCCCGTTTCGAAACGCTGATCAGCGGCCGCTCGGACTTCGACGACCTGCCCGAGGTGCTCCCCGAACTGACCGGCGGCACCCGGCCGGCTCTCTGCCACGTCATCGACTACCCCACCGGGAATTGATCTTTCCCGGACGGGTAACCGTAGATCCGCACATCCGCACACCGAGGAGACGATCACTTGTTCAGCGTCACCGTCCGCGACCACATCATGATCGCGCACAGCTTCTCCGGCGAGGTCTTCGGACCGGCTCAGCGCCTGCACGGCGCCACCTTCGTGGTGGACGCGACGTTCCGCCGGCCTGAGCTGGACGACGACAACATCGTGGTGGACATCGGGCGGGCAAGCGAGCAGTTGCGCACCATCTGCTCCACCCTCAGTTACCGCAACCTCGACGACGACCCGGAGTTCTCGGGCGTCAACACCTCCACCGAGTTCCTGGCGAAAGTGATCACCGACCGCCTCGCCGTCCGGGTTCAGGCCGGTGAACTCGGCCCGGGCGCGAACGGCCTGACCAGCATTTCGGTCACTCTGCACGAGTCGCACATCGCGTGGGCGAGCTACGAGCGCGACCTGTGATTCTGCACGTGGTGCTGCCGGGTGGCGTCGACGACCCGGCAGCACCGAGCGGGGGCAACCGTTACGACCGCGAGGTGCTGCGGCGGCTCTCCACACTTCCCAACCCCTTTCTCGTACGGGAATGCGCCGTCCCCGGCGACTGGCCCCGCCCCGGCAGCACCGGGGAGCATGCCGTCGGCGAGGTTCTCCATGAGGTGCCCGACAACGGCACCGTCCTGCTCGACGGCCTCGTGGCCTGCGGTATCCCCCATGTCCTCGAGCCGCACACCGACCGCCTGCGGCTGGTGATCCTGGTGCACCTTCCACTGGCTGACGAGACAGGGCTGTCCGCAGCGGAGGCCGCGGAACGGTCGGCCCTGGAACACCGCGCCCTGCACCTGGCCACCGCTGTGATCGCCACCAGCACCCCGGCAGCGCGCCGCATCGAAGCGCTGCACGGCCTGTCCGGTGTGCACGTGGCGCCGCCCGGCGTGGACCCCGCCGCACCGGCCGACCCCTCCCCCGCCGGTAACCGCCTGCTCAACGTGGCGTCGCTGACCCACCGCAAGGGCCAGGACGTGTTGATCGCCGCGTTGAGGCAGCTCACCGACCTGACGTGGAACTGCACCCTGGTCGGCGCCGGCCCGGTCGTCCCGGACCTCGTCCCGGGGGTCAGCCTGACCGGCCCGCTCACCGGTGCGCCGCTCGGCGACGCCTATGCGAACGCGGATCTCTTCGTCCTCCCCTCTCGCGCCGAGACCTACGGCATGGTTGTCACCGAAGCCCTCGCCCGCGGGCTGCCGGTGGTGGCGAGCGACGTCGGCGGCGTGCCGGAGGCGCTCGGCACGGTGCCCGTGACCAGCCTGGCCGCCGGCGTGGCCGCACCTTCGGCCGGTGACGCGGACGGCGGCACCCGTGACACAGGCGACGACGCGGGCAACGACGCTGGTGACGCAGGCCGCGGCACGGTGACGCCCGGCATGCTGGTGCCGCCGGACGACCCGGACGCGCTCGCCGCCGCACTACGCGCCTGGCTCACCGACCCTGGGCTACGGACACAACTGCGTGCCGCAGCGCTCGTCCGCCGCGACCGCCTGACCGGCTGGGACGAGACCGCCCGGCGCGTCGCCGAGGTTTTGGCCCAGGACCGAACCGAGCCGCACCCAGCCGAGGCGGACCAAGACGAAACGGACCAAGGCTCAGCATGCCGAGATGGATCGAATCCGTCAGCGTCGAGTTCCGTCCCGACCGCTTCGACGCTACTCGACCGGCCATGACACCGGCCTAACAGCATGTGTGATGCCGGTGTTATCCGCCTTGGAGCACGATGACCGGACAAGGCGGGAACGGCATCTTTGAAACCATCGCCCAACCCGACGGCATGACAGACCGAGCGGACCGCTCCCGGCCCGCCGGCAAACGACGGGCCACCCGGGACCGGGACACAACGACAGGTCACGTGGCGGCGAACCTCGCCTGCCGCACCAGCGATTGACAGGCCGCCGCTGCCGGCGCGGCCATGACGGACGGAGAGAACATGACCGGAGAGTTCAGTCCTGACTGGCTGGCCCTGCGCGAGCCCGCCGACGCCGAGGCCCGGGACGCCAGCCTGCTGAAAGAGCTGCCGGCAGGCATCCGGGTGATCCGTGATCTGGGCTGCGGGACAGGGTCGATGGGGCGCTGGTTGGCGCCCCGGCTGCCGCTGCCGCAGCACTGGATCATGACGGATCGCGATCCGGCGCTGCTGCCACTCGCTGCCGAGGGCATGCCACCGCAGGTCACGGTCGACACCCACCTGCGCGACGTCACCGAGCTGACGCCGGGTGATCTGACCGACGTCGACCTGGTCACCTGTTCGGCACTGCTCGACGTGCTCACCGCCGCGGAGGTGGAGGCTCTGGTCGCCGTCTGCGCCGAGGCCCGGGTGAGCGTGCTCTTCACCCTCTCGGTGACCGGTGAGGTGCGGATGGCTCCGGACGACCCGCTCGACCGGGAGGTGGAGGCGGCGTTCAACGAGCACCAGCGGCGCGAGGTCGGCGGGCGGCGTCTGCTGGGGCCGGACGCGCCGGCGTTCGCGGCCGCCGCGTTCGAGAAGGCCGGTGCCCGGGTGCTGACCGGCGCCAGCGCGTGGCGGTTGGGCCCGGCCCGCACCGCGTTGACCACCGAGTGGCTGAAAGGGTGGGCCGGGGCGGCCGGGGAGCAGCGGCCGGAGCTGCCGATCGGGGCCTACCTGGTGCGCCGGCTCGGGTCTGTGCCGCACACCTCGGTGGGTCATCAAGACTTGGTGGCGACGTTCGCGTGACTTCCATGTGCTGAACAACTCGATCTTCAACTGAACCGTGGGCCGCGCATCGGGCGTACTAGTCCTCGAGAACGACGAGGGGACTGCACCGTGACGCGATCGATCTGGGCCTGGGCACGACTGCTCGGCGGCGCCGGCATTCTGGCTGTGGTGCTCTGGCGACTGGGCACCGGCGCGTTCCTGGACGGGTTGCGAGTCCTCGACACCGGCGCCCTCGTCACGGCGCTGGCCATCGGTGCCGCGACCACGGTGCTGAGCGCCTGGCGTTGGTGCTTGGTCGCCCGGGGCCTCGGTATGAAGCTGTCGTTGCGGGCCGCCACCGCCGACTACTACCAGGCACTCTTTCTGAACGCGGCGCTGCCGGGCGGAGTGCTCGGCGACGTCGGGCGGGCGGTCCGCCACGGTCGTGACGAAGGGGATCTGGGGCGCGGTGTCCGGGCGGTTGTCCTGGAGCGGACTGCGGGACAGCTCGTACTCCTCGTCGTGGGCGGGTTGGTGCTCCTGCTCGTACCGTCTCCGGTTCTGTCCCTGCTCAAGGACCACGCCGCCGGGGTCGCCGTGACCGGCGTGGCGGTCCTGGTGGCCGGCGGCCTCGCGACGATCGCGATGCGTCGGTTGCGGCGGGGTGCCTCCCGGGCGGCCCGGGCCACGCGCACCGGTGTCGCCGAGATTCGCGTGAGTCTGCTGTCGCGGCGCAACGGTCCGGCCGTGCTGATCGCGTCGGCCGCGGTGCTGGCCGGGCACCTGGCGACGTTCCTGGTGGCGGCGCGTGCGGCGGGTAGCGCTGCCTCCCTGCTGCAGCTCGCTCCCCTACTGCTGCTCGCGCTGATCGCGATGGGGCTGCCGGTCAACGTCGGCGGCTGGGGACCGCGTGAAGGGGTGATGGCCTGGGCGTTCGGTGCGGCGGGCCTGAGTGCGGCGCAGGGACTGACCATCGCGGTCGCCTACGGCATCCTGGCGTTCGTGGCCGCGGCGCCGGGTGCGGCGATCGTGCTGCTCCGAGTGATGGCGCGCTCGCGGGCGCGAGAACTGGACCCGGTGACGGGCCACTCGCCGATGCGAGAACTGAACCCGGTGACGGGCCACTCGCCGATGCGAGAACTGAACCCGGTGGCGGACACCGTCGCGGTACGGGCCGTTGCGCCGGTCTCGCCGGCTCCGGTGATGGCTGCCCGGCCGCTCATCGTGCCGGCGCCGATCCCGGTGGTCCGGCGCACGGTGGTCCGCCAGCCCGCCTACTCCGGCGGTGTCGCCGCTTGATCCACCCGTCACCACCCGCCGGCCCGGCAGCGGCGCCGTTCATGCAGACCACGGACGGAGTTGCGCCGCCCGTAGGAGCCCCGGACGAATCTCCTGCGGACGGCGAGAAGCGCTGCGCAGGAACACCAGGCAGAGCGGGTGGGAGCGCGACGGCGGGTGAAGGGCGGGTGGGCTCAGTGGGCGGCACCGGCCCGGGCCCCGCGGCGGTGGGTGGCCGGCGGTCAGGTTGCGGTGAAGCGGGTGGAGAGGGCGTAGCGGAGCAGGACCACGTCGCCCATCTGGCGGACCTCGGCAAGGGTTGCCCGGTTCTTCGGGCCCCAGGGGAAGTCGCCCTCATGGACGAAGCGAGGTGCTCTGGCGTCGCCCACGAAGAAAGGGGCGACCACCAGTTGCAGCTCGTCGGCGAGGCCGGCGCTGAGGAACTGGGTGTGCATGCGGCCGCCGCCCTCGACCATCAGCCGGCGGATCCCGCGGGCGCCCAGGTCCTCCACGACGCGGCGCACGTCGACCGGGTCGCCGCCGTCCACCACGGTCGCCACCGTGCTCAGTTTCGCGCGCGCCTCGGCCGTCGCGGACGTCGCACAGTAGACCAGTTTGGCCGCGCCGCCGGTCACGAAGAACGATGCCTGTGGATCGAGGTGGCAGTTGCTGGTTACGGTGACCTTGACCGGGTCCGGGTCGTCGCCACGGGCGACCCGGGCGGCCCGGCGCTCCGTCGAGCGGACCAGCAGCCGCGGGTTGTCCTGGCGGATCGTCGAGGCGCCGACCAGGATCGCGTCGCAGCCGGCGCGGACGTCGTCGACGCGGTCGAAGTCGGCGTCGTTCGACAGGAGCAGCCGCTCGTCGGAGGCGTCGTCCAAATAGCCGTCGATCGACATTCCACAGCTCAGAAGGATGTAAGGACGCTCAGCCACCCACCCACGATAGTCGGCGAGCATGCCGCCGACGATCTTTGGGCAGACAACGAGGTGGCCGGGCGGGCCAACCCCGCCGGCCCGGCGGGAACCAACGAGGAGGACCGATGTTCGAAGCCCCGGCAGCTGTGGTGAAAGCGACCATCCGGCGGCAGGTCACGGTGCCGCTGCGCTTCCCGGACGGCTTCACCACCAGCGCACGGGTGATGACCTTCGACGGGCTGGCCGACGGCAAGGAGCATCTCGCGCTCGGGCTGGGCGACTGGCAGCGGGCCCTGACCAAGTCGGCCGCCGGCGGGCGGGCGCCGCTGGTGCGCCCGCACAGCGAATGCCTCACCGGTGACGTCTTCGGCAGTCAGCGCTGCGACTGCGGCCCACAACTGCGGGAGGCCGTGGAACGGATCGCCGACCAGGGCGGGTTCCTGCTGTACCTGCGGCAGGAGGGTCGCGGTATCGGCCTCTACGCCAAACTGGACGCGTACGCGCTGCAGGACGACGGGCTCGACACCTACGAGGCGAACGTGGCGCTGGGCCGCGGCGAGGACGAGCGTGACTACACCGCGGCCGCGCAGATGCTGCTGGCCCTCGGGGTGGACCGGGTGCGGCTGCTCAGCAACAACCCGGACAAGGCGGCGCAGCTGACCGGGCTGGGCATCGAGGTATCGCAGCGAATCCCGACGGGGGTGCACGTGTCGGCGGCCAACGTGCGATACCTCAGCGTCAAGGCCTCCCACACCGCGCACACGATCGACCTGCCCTTGGCGGAGTAGGCAGAAGCGGAGTAGGCAGAAGCGGAGCAGGCAGACGCGGAGCGAACAGGGTGCGCGGGCGAGTGACCGATGGGGTCTTTCTGCCGCCGGCTCCGGCAGGATGGGGTGGTGACGGGCGTGGACCTTCCGGGCGCGAGCGAGATCGAGGCGATGGTCGGCGCCGTCGATCGGCTGCCTTTCATTCTCGTCGTGTGCGAGGGCCCGGACCTGACGCTCGTCGCGTGCAACGCCGCCACCCGCGCGATGCTGCCCGGTCGCGAGCTGATCGGCCGGCCGATCCGTGACGTGATCGCGGACCTGGCCGGTCAGCAGTGGGTGGACGCGTACTACGAGGTCTCCGGACCGGCGAGCCGGTGAACGGCCGGCAGTGGCGGGCGCACCTCACGCAGCCGGACGGTTCGGTGCACGAGATGTACGCGACCTTCACCATCGTGCCGTGGCGGGATGCCGGCGGCGGCCTGCGGGGCGTGATCGGGGCCGGTTTCGACGTGACCGAGCTGGCCCGTACCCGGATCGCCGCCGAGGCGGAGGCGGACCGGCTGCGACGGCGGTACGAGCAGAACCGTGACGTGATGGCCACATTGCAGCGGGAGCTTCTGCCGGCCGGCCTGCCCGTGCTGCCGGGCCTGCAGGTGGCGGCGAGTTACCTGCTGGCCGACACGGAGACGGCGGCGGGCGGTGACTGGTTCGACGCGGTGTCCCAGCCGGACGGCCGGGTCGCCCTGGTCGTCGGCGATGTGGTCGGGCACGGGGTCACCGCGTCCGGCGTGATGGGCCGGCTCCGGGCGGTGCTGCAGGAACGTCTCGACGCCGGTGCGGGCATCCCGGAGGCGCTCGCCGCGGCCGACCGGGTGGCGCACCGGGTGCGTGCCGCCCACGCGACCACGATCTGCCTGGTGACGCTGGATCCGGCGACGGGCGAGATGGCGTACTGCACGGCGGGGCATCCGCCTCCGCTGGTGATCACGGCGTCGGGCGGGACGCGGTATCTGCCGGCGACGGGCGGGGTGCCGCTGGGCGCCGCTGGCAGGTTCCCGATCGGGACCGCCCGGCTCGGCCCCGATGACATGCTGCTGCTCCACAGCGACGGCATCCTGGAGCGGCCGGGTGCCGGGGACGGCGCGGCCGAGCTCGCGCAGGTGGCGGCCGACGCGGCGGCCGGGCGGGCGTTACACGACCCGGACGCGACCGCGGCGGAGCGGGTCTGCACCCAGACGGTGGAGCTGCTGGTCCGTGCCGGTGGGCACGCGGACGACATCACTCTGCTGGCTGCTCAGCGCGTCCTGCCCGTACCCGACCTGGCCGTCGACCTTCCGGCGGAGCCGGGTGCCCTGCGCCTCGCGCGCCGGCGGATCGGGGCGTGGCTGTCCGCCGCCGGTGCCGCCGAAGGCGATGTCTTCGTGCTCCAGCACGCGCTCGGCGAACTCGCGACAAATGCGATCGAGCATGCTTTCGGAGGCGACTTCGGCAAGGACGTCATCGAGATCCACGCGACGCTGACGGCGTACGGGCTGGTCGAGGCGACCGTGACCGACCACGGCGGCTGGCGCGTCCCGGAGCGTCAGCCGGTCCGCGGCCGCGGTCTTGCCCTGACCGCCCAGCTGGTGCAGAGCCTGCGCGTGGAGCCGGGCCCGCACGGGACGGTGGCGACGGTCCGGCAGCCGCTGAGCCGGCCGGCGCGGCTGCTGAGCAGTTTCGACGCGCCGTCACCGGTGGTGCGGAAGGTGGCGGAGCTGACCATCACCGAGTTGCCCGGCGGCGACGAGGCCCGGGTCCAGCTGGACGGCCCGATGGACGCGGCCTCGTCCGCGCACGTGCGTCAGGAGCTGCTGCGGCGCAGCCGGGGCGGCTCCGTGCCGATGACCGTGGACCTCTCCGGGGTGACGCACCTGTCCAGTGCCGGGGTGTCCGCGCTGCATCTGGTCGCCGGCAGCCACGTCGACGAGGCGCCACTCACGCTTGTCGCCGCGCCGGGCAGCCCGGCGCGGCAGATCCTGGACCTGGTCGGCCTCGCCGGCGTCACACCATAGTTATCCACAGGCATCGGACGATCTCCGGTTCGGCTCTCTACTATCGCGGGGTGACCTCGGCTCCCCCGATCCCTGTTTCCGACGCCGTCGACGCCCTCAACCGGGTCTTCGGCTATCCGTCGTTCCGCGGCCAGCAGAGCGAGATCGTCGAGCACGTCGTCGCCGGTGGCGACGCCTTGGTGCTGATGCCTACCGGTGGCGGCAAGTCGCTCTGCTACCAGATCCCGGCGCTGGTCCGGCCGGGCACCGGGGTGGTGATTTCCCCGCTCATCGCGCTCATGCAGGACCAGGTGGACGCGCTGCGCACGCTGGGTGTGCGGGCGAACTTCCTGAATTCGTCGCAGGATCTCGACGAGCGGCGGCTGGTCGAGGCGGAGTTCGTGGCGGGCGAGCTCGACCTGCTCTACGTGGCGCCGGAGGGTCTCGGCACGGCCGGCGTGCAGCGGCTGCTCGACCGGGGCAAGATCTCGCTGTTCGCGATCGACGAGGCGCACTGTGTGTCGCAGTGGGGTCACGATTTCCGGCCCGACTATCTGAACCTGTCGATGTTGCACGAGCGCTGGCCGGACGTGCCGCGGATCGCGCTGACCGCCACCGCGACCCCGGCCACCCGGGACGAGATCGCCGCCCGGTTGCAGCTGACCGAGGCACGCCACTTCACGGCCAGCTTCGACCGGCCCAACATCCAGTACCGGATCGTGCCGAAGAACTCGCCGGCCAAGCAGTTGCTGGAGCTGCTGCGCACCGAGCACGCCGGGCACTCCGGCATCGTCTACTGCCTGTCCCGCGCGTCGGTGGAGAAGCACGCCGAGTTCCTGTCGCAGAACGGGATCCCCGCGTTGCCGTACCACGCCGGTCTGGACGCCCGGACCCGCGCGGCCAACCAGTCGCGGTTCTTGCGCGAGGACGGCCTGGTCATGGTGGCGACAATTGCCTTCGGCATGGGGATCGACAAGCCTGATGTACGGTTCGTCGCGCACCTGGACCTGCCGAAGTCGGTGGAGGGCTACTACCAGGAGACGGGCCGTGCCGGACGGGACGGCCTGCCGTCGACGGCCTGGCTGGCGTACGGGCTGCAGGACGTGGTGCAGCAGCGCAAGATGATCGAGAGTTCGGACGGCGACGTCGGGTTCCGCCGGAACGCGGCCCGGCATCTGGACGCGATGCTGGCGCTGTGTGAGAGCGTCACGTGCCGCCGGGGACAGCTGCTCGCTTACTTCGGCCAGGCGGAGAACCCGGAGAAATGCGGCAACTGCGACGTCTGCCTGGTGCCGCCGGAGTCGTGGGACGGCACCGTGCCGGCGCAGAAACTGCTCTCCACGGTGGTCCGCCTGCAGAAGGAGCGCGGTCAGAAGTTCGGCGCCGGCCAGTCGATCGACATCCTGCTCGGCAAGCGCACCGAGAAGGTCAGCCAGTTCCGGCACGACGAGCTGACCGTGTTCGGCATCGGCGCCGACCTGCGCGAGGCCGAGTGGCGCGGCGTGGTCCGGCAGCTGCTGGCCGGTGGTTTCCTGGCCGTCGAGGGAGAGTACGGCACGCTCGCCCTCACCGAACGCAGCGGCGAGGTGCTGCGCGGCGAGCGGAAGCTGCTGATGCGACGGGAGGCACCGTCGGCCCGGCATTCGTCGTCCCGCTCGCCGGGCGGAAGCCGGCAACCGGCCGCCGCCCCGGCCGACTTCCCCGAGTCCGCGGCGCCGCTGTTCGAACGGCTGCGGACCTGGCGGGGCTCGGTCGCCAAGGAGCAGGGCGTCCCGGCGTACGTCATCTTCCATGATGCGACCCTGCGCGCGATCGCCGCGCTGGCGCCGGTCAGCCTGGACCAGCTCGGGACCGTGGCAGGTGTCGGTCAGGGCAAGCTGGCCAAGTTCGGCGACCAGGTCCTCGAGGTGGTCGCCGCCGAGCAGTGACCGCCTCGCCGGCGAGGTCAGCTCTCCCTGATGGCCTCGCCGGCGATCTCGATGCGGACCTTCTTGCCGACCAGCACGCCACCGCTCTCCAGCAGCACGTTCCAGACCAGGCCGTAGTCCTCCCGGTCGAACTCGGCGGTCGCGCTGAACCCGAAGATGTCCCGCCCGTACGGGTCACGTCGCGCCCCGCCGAACTCCATGTTCAGGTTGATCGGTCGGCTCACGTCCTTGATCCGCAGGTGGCCGGCGACCACGAACTTCCCGGACGCGCGGGTGGCCGCGGACGGCAGGTCGGTCTGGGCACCTCGCCGGGCGAGCGGGTTGTTGCGCAGCCGGGCCCACTGGAAGATCGGGTCGCTTTCCGCCTCCCACCTGATCTCGGTGCTGCGGAATTCCATGGTCGGGTAACGCTCGACGTCGAGGAAGTCCGCGCTGGAGAGGTGCGTGTCCCGCTCCGGGTTGTGCGTGTTGACGCTGGCGGTCGGAATGCTCGCGCTGACCTGTGACCGCAACGGGTCCTCGGCCACCAGGATGGAGGCGCTGCCCTGCGCGAACTCACCGCGGATGGGGCTCACCATCATGTGCTGCGCGACGAACCCGATGCGTTTGTGGGCTTCGTCCAGTGTGTACACGCCTGGATCCGGAATCATCAGGCCGTTCCACTCCCGGATCGGCCGGTCGACGTTCACGTAGCCCTCCCCCTCGGCAACACCGCGCCCTTCGGCAAGGTCGCGGACACAGCGGCTCTCGAGCCCACCAGCTCGCTCGAACCACGGAATTGACCGCGATTCTAGGCTCCAACTTGATCAAAGCGCGCCCCCGAGGACTACGTATCGTGTCCGCCGACACAGTCGCCACGCTGCCCCAGATACCGTTTTAAGTCCGATTTGGTCAATGCCGGAATTCACTCGCGAAGCACGGTCTGAGCTGCGAAGATGCGAATTGACAAAGTCATCCGCACCGATCGGTACGGGCTACCGTAAACGCACTGTCGGAAGCTGGACAGCGACGAGGAACACGGTCAGAAGTAGCGGAAAGTGAGCATTGTCTCGTCACCGATCCGTACGCCATTCTCACCGATCTCACAGAATCGGCCACGTTACGGCATTTGATGACTACACACTGTTTTCACCGATCCGGCGGCCGAGGCACGGATCCCGGCGGCCCTGTGTGATCATCTTGCGGGACACCGAGCACTGTGGAGGACACGACATGGGTACGTGGGACTTCGGGCCGTTCGACAACGACAGCGCGGCCGACTGGTGCGGCGACCTGCAGGACACCGACCCCGCCCGGCGTGTCGAACTGATCCGCGACACCCTCACCGAGGTCCTGCACGAGAGCGAGTACGTGGAGGGCGACCTCGGCGCGGCAGCCGTCGCCGCCGCGGCCGTCGTCGCCTCTCAGCTGCCCGGCGGATCTCAGCTCACCTCGCCCTACGCCCCGGATTTCCTGACCGGGGGCGGCACCCTGGAGATCCCCGCCGACCTGCCACCGCTGGCGCTGCGCGCCCTCGACCGGGTGGCCGGCGACGACTCCGAGTGGAGCGAACTGTGGGAGGACAGCCTGCCGAAGGCCCTCACCGCCCTGCGCCCGGTCCGTGCGGCCCTGGAGTCGGCAGGCTAGGCCGTGTTCTCTGGTGTCAGGCCGGCTGCACCACGTTCACCATCCACGGCACGCCGAACCGGTCGACGAGCTGGCCGAACTCGTCGCCCCACATCTGCTTCTCCAGCGGCACGCCCACCGTGCCGCCCTCGGCGAGGCGGGCCCACACCTCCCGCAGGCCGTCGCCCGCGTCCCCGCTCAGGCTGACCGTGACCGTGTCACCGGGGTTCCACGGCATGCCGGGCGGGCAGTCCGACGCCATCAGCGTGTAGCCCTGGGGCGTCTCCAGCTGCGCGTGCATGACCTTGTCCTGGATGCCGGGGTCCGGCGTGCCGAACTCACCGAACGTCGAAACGGTCAGCTCGCCGCCGAAGACGTCGCGGTAGAACTCGACAGCTTCGCGGGCGTTGCCGTTGAACGACAGGTACGGGTTCAGTCGAGAAGTCATGCCCCGGACGCTAGCCCGGTTCGCGGCACCATCCGGCGGATCGATGCGCTTCCACCCGCCCGATACCTTCCTCGCGCCCGCGGTAAACAGGGGCGGCCCGGCGACGCGTCTTAAGAGGTGAGGGTTGCCGAGCCTTTTACACGCCGGGCAAGCAAATTGTTGAACCGGACCATGCCAAGGCGGTGATCAATGTGACCGGCCGCGCCGGAAGGTGGTCCGGAAATGAAGCCGGCCCGGAGACGCCATTGTCCCCGAGCCGGCCTCAGAGTCCGGCGGCAAACGCAACGCCGCCGGCTCAGCTCATCACTCAGCGGTGGTCGGAACCCGCTGACTCGACTGCCGCACGGCCCGCCTCCAGGCGGGCGATCGGGACCCGGAAAGGAGAGCAGGACACGTAATCCAGGCCGACCTCGTGGAAGAAGTGCACCGAGTCGGGGTCGCCGCCGTGCTCGCCGCAGACACCGAGCTTCAGGCCGGGCCGGGCCTCGCGGCCCTCCTCGGCCGCGATCCGGATCAACCGGCCCACGCCGTCGGCGTCGATCGACTCGAAGGGAGAGATACCGAAGATGCCCAGCTCCAGGTACCGCCAGAAGAACGCGCCTTCGACGTCGTCCCGGGAGAAGCCCCAGGCCATCTGGGTGAGGTCGTTGGTGCCGAAGGAGAAGAACTCGGCGGCCTCGGCGATCTGCCCGGCGGTCAGGGCGGCCCGCGGCACCTCGATCATCGTGCCGATCAGGATCTCCACGCCCGCGTCCGCCACGACCGAGGCGATAATCTTCTCGGCCTCGGCGCGGACCGTCTCGAGCTCCTGCACCGCGCCGACCAGCGGGACCATGATCTCCGGACGGGGCCGGCCCCCCTCGGCCGCCAGCGCGACCGCCGCCTCGGCGATGGCGCGGACCTGCATCGCGAACAGTCCCGGGATGACCAGGCCCAGACGGACACCGCGCAGCCCCAGCATCGGGTTCTGCTCGTGCATCCGGCGCACGGCGGCGAGCATCTTCTCGTCGTGCTCGACCCGGCGGCCGTGCTCATGAGCCACGGCCACCCGCACCGCGAGCTCCTCCAGCGACGGGAGGAACTCGTGCAGCGGCGGGTCGATCAGCCGGATGGTGACCGGCAGGCCGTTCATCTCCCGGAAAATGTCCAGGAAATCGGCCCGCTGCAACGGCTGCAGCGCGGCCAGAGCCTCGTCCCGCTCCGCCTCGGAACGCGCCAGGATGAGCCGCTCCACCAGCTCCCGGCGGTCGCCGAGGAACATGTGCTCGGTCCGGCACAGGCCGATCCCCTGCGCTCCGAAACGCCGGGCCCGGGCCGCGTCGGCGCCGGTGTCGGCGTTGGTCCGCACCGTGAGGCGGCGCCGGGAGTCGGCGTGCGTGATGATCAGGTGCACGGCGCTGACCAGCGGATCGTTGGCCTGCGCCGGGTCCAGGTCGCCCTCGAAGTACTGCACGACCTCGCTGGGCCGCACCGGCACCTCCCCGAGGTAGACGCGGCCGGTAGTGCCGTCGATGGAGATGGTGTCGCCCTCCTGGACGTCGGTGCCGCCGACGGTGAACGAGGACGGGCCGACCTCGATCTCGTCGGCGCCGCAGACACAGGTCTTGCCCATGCCGCGGGCGACCACTGCCGCGTGCGACGTCTTGCCGCCACGGCTGGTCAGGATGCCCTGCGCGGCGATCATGCCGGGCAGGTCGTCGGGGTTGGTCTCGCGGCGGACCAGGATCACCGGCTTTCCCTCGGCGGCCACCTCTACGGCACGCTGCGCGGTGAAGACCACCTCGCCGAACGCGGCGCCCGGCGACGCACCGACGCCCCGGGTGATGGACGCAGGGTCTCCGGAGAGGTCGAAACGAGGGAACATCAGCTGCCCCAGCTGGGCGCCGTTGACCCGCACGAGCGCCTCGTCGAGGTCGATCACACCCTCGTCGACGAGCTGGTTCGCGATGGTGAAGGCGGCCGCCGCGGTGCGCTTGCCGACCCGGGTCTGCAGCATCCAGAGCTTGCCACGCTCGATGGTGAACTCGATGTCGCACAGGTCGCGGTAATGGCCTTCGAGCGTCGCCATGATCTGCATCAGCTCGTCGTAGGACTTCTTGTCGAGCCGTTCCAGGTCGGCGAGCGCCAGCGTGTTACGGATGCCGGCGACCACGTCCTCGCCCTGGGCGTTGGACAGGTAATCGCCGTAGACGCCCTGCTCCCCGGTGGCCGGGTCACGGGTGAAGGCGACGCCGGTGCCGGAGTCGGCGCCCAGATTGCCGAAGACCATGGCCACCACGTTCACGGCGGTGCCCAGGTCCGCGGGGATCCGCTCCTGCCGGCGGTAAAGAACGGCACGGTCGGCGTTCCACGAGCGGAAGACGGCGGCGATCGCCCGGTCCATCTGCTCGCGCGGGTCCTGCGGGAACTCGTGGCCGGTGTGCTTGACGAACACCTTCTTGTACGCGCTGACGAGCGCCCGCAGGTCGTCGGCGTCGAGCTGGACGTCGTCCGTGACGCCCTTGCTCACCTTCGCCTCGTGCAGCGCGTCCTCGAACTCGTGCCCCGGCACCTCACAGACGGTCTTGCCGAACATCTGGATCAGCCGCCGGTACGAGTCCCAGGCGAACCGGTCGTTGCCGCCGGCCTGCCGGGACAGCCCGGCCACCGACTCGTCGTTGAGGCCGACGTTGAGAACGGTCTCCATCATCCCCGGCATGGAGAACTTGGCGCCCGAGCGCACCGAGACGAGCAGCGGGTCGGCCGGGTCACCGAGGCGGCGGCCCATGGCCTGCTCCAGGGTGGCGAGGTGCTCGTCGATCTCGGCGCCGAGACCTTCGACGTGCGTGCCGTTCCGCAGATATTGCTGGCACGCCTCAGTGGTGATCGTGAATCCGGGCGGAACGGGCAGGCCCAAGTTCGTCATCTCCGCGAGATTGGCGCCCTTGCCACCCAGCAGGTCTTTGAGATCCTTGTTTCCCTCGTGGAAGTCGTAGACGAACTTCATGCCGCACCCACCTCCGGTTAAGAATCCGCGGCCGAAGTGGTTCCTGCCCCGGGATTCGTAAGGCTAAGCACGCTGACAGCGAATAGTTAACAGCCACATGACTTTTTCCACACCACCACGAAGAACAGTGATCGAATCATGGTCTCTCCGCGCAGTTACGCGCATCGACGGCATCGCGGTAGCGTTTCTCCAATGGGTGGACTGCGGGTGCCGGTGTCGCTCCGGCGGCGGTGCGCGCGACGGTTGCGCGGCATCCGCGTTCCCGACCCGTTCGATCTCGACGCCTTCTGCGCCGAGGTCGCCGCCTCCCGTGGGCGGCCGCTGCACCGGCGCCCGCTGCCGGGTCTCGGCCCGGGCGCACCGTGCGGGCTGTGGCTGGGGCTGACCGGCGCCGACTACGTCTTCTACGACGCCGACACGTCACCGCTGCACGCCGAGCACATCGTGCTGCACGAGATCGCCCACATCCTCTGCGCGCACGGCGGAGGCAAGCTGCCGGGGCAACTCTTTCCCGACCTCGGCCCGGCACTGGTCGGCCAGGTGCTGACCGACCCCACCCAGCTCAGCGCCGGCCAGACCGGCGGCGGCCCGGTCGGTGGCGGCCCGGCCGGCGGCGGCCAGCTCGGGGGCGGCCAGCTCGCGCCCGGTGAAGTCGGGGGCGGCCGGAGAGGGGTCGGCCGGGTGCTGGGGCGGGCCTCTTACACCTGTGAGCAGGAGCGGGAGGCGGAGATGCTGGCCTCGATGATCCGTACCGCCCGGAGCGGTGGACCGAGTGGGCGTGAACCGAACCTGACGCTCTTCGGCAACGCGACCCTCGACACCGCGGTCCACCGGGTCGCCGACGCCCTCGGCGCGCCTCCACCGTGAGCGGGGCCCGGCGCGGGACCGGGCGGGGCTCGTGACTGTCGCCGCCGGCGTCTCGGTGGTGCTCTGGGTCGCCGTCGTGACACGGCTGCCGAGCCTGCGCCGCGACGTCCGCCACCGCGTGCTCTGGGCGAACCTGCTGGCCTGTGCTCTCACCGTCACGCTGGCGCTGCCCGCCCACGCCGCCGGCCGGCCCGCCCCGGTCGCCGCGCACCTGTGCGCCGTCGTCGCCGCGCACCTGCTGCTGCGGTTCGTCTGCCTGGTCACCGCCGCCGGGCGGCCCTGGGCGCAGCGCACCCTCACCGGCGCAGTGCTCGCGTTCATGTCGGTCTCGGCGCTGCACGAACCGCCCGGTTCGTCCTTCCCGCCGGACGCGCCGACAGGGTCACAGGTGGCGTACTGGACGGTCGTCAACGCCTACCTCGCCCTCGTGCTGCTGATGTGCGCGCGGGCGTGCACGATCATCGGCCGGGCCGCGCCGGCCGGGTCACTGCGAGGCGGGCTGCTGACCATGGCGGCCGGGATCGCGATCCTGTCCGGGTACGCGACGGTGAAGGCGCTGCTGATCACGGCGAGGGGGGCCGGCGCGCCACTGGATCTGCCGGCCTGGGAGCCGTGGGTTTCGGCACTGCGCACCGGTGGGGTGCTGCTCTACGTCGGCGGGGGCTCGGTGCCGGTGGTGGTGCGGGTGGGGACGGTGCTCCGGGCGTACCACTCGCTTCTGGTCCTGCGTCCGCTGTGGGCGGCGATGCGGGACGCCTACCCGGAGGTGGTGCTGATGCGGCCGGCGCGGGCGGCGCTGGCGATGACTGGTGAGGCGGGTGCGCGGCTGCGGGTGTACCGGCGCGTGATCGAGATCCGGGACGGCATGCTCGCCCTGCGCCATCATGTGCCGGCGCAGGCCGAGGCGGACGCACACGGCGAACGACGGACCGGCACAGAGCCGAGCGGCGAAACGGCGGCCGGAGAAACGGCGGCTGGGAAGGCGCAAGCCGGGGAACAGGCGGCCGGGGAACAGGCGGCCGGAGAAACGGCGGCCGGGAAGGCGCAAGCCGGGGAACAGGCGGCCGGGGAACAGGCGGCCGGGGAACAGGCGGCCGGCGAGGGCAGGGATCCGGCGGTGGTGGAGGCGCGGCGGATTGTGGTGGCTCTGCGGCGACGGGCTGCCGGTGCGGCGCTGGTGGAACCGCCCGGACGCTGGACTCCGGTCGGGCCGGAGATGGCCGACGAGGTGGCCTGGCTTTCCCGGGTGAGTCGTGCGTTCCGCCGTGAAGGGAAGGCGACGGCGGCGCATCGGACGGCCGCCGGGACCGGACCTGGCGAGAGCCCCGGAGCAGGCGCGGAGACCGGCGCAGGAACGACCGCACAGGGCCGGGACAGGGCCGGCTGAAGCGCTAGAGCGCATCTGACGGATCATGGTGAGCTCCGGTCGGGTTTCGCGCGGAGCCAGATCATGATCGAGGCGATGGTTACCGTTGCCTCGTAACGGTCTTTGAGCTTGTCGTACCGGGTGGCGACGGCCCGGAACTGCTTGAGCCTGTTGAAGGCCCGTTCCACCTGGTTACGGTCCTTGTACCGCTGTCCGTTGAAGTTCGGCGGCCGTCCACCCCGGGATCCCTTACGAGCGCGGCTTCTGCGCACATCATCGCGTTCTGGGATGGTGTGCGGGATCCGCCGGGCTCGCAGTGAACGCCGGTTGGCCTTCGACCCGTACGCCTTGTCCGCAGTCAGGTGATCAAGCCGTTTGCGGGGCCGGCCGATGCCTCCGGGCCGGGCCACCGCAACGTTGTCCAGCAGCGGCACGAGTTCCTTGGTGTCGGAGGCCTGTCCGGGTGTGAGCCGCTTGACCAGGCTGCGCCCACGTCCTTCGGCCAGCAGATGCAGTTTGGTGGTCAGTCTTCCTCGCGAGCGACCCATCCCTTGGGCTGCCCGCGAGTCGGCCGGACTCAGCCCCCTTTACGCGCCCCGGCGGCGTGCTGGTGCGCCCGGACGATGGTGGAGTCGACCTGCGCGCGCCAGTCGAGATCGCCGTCGGCATCGGCCTGCGTTTGCAGATGCCGCTCGATGCGCGCCCAGGTGCCGTCCTGCTCCCACCGGGAGAAACGGTCGTAACATGTCTTCGCCGGACCGTACCGCTCCGGGATCTGATCCCACTTCGCGCCGTTGTCGATCCGCCACAGGATCCCGTTGATCACCTGCCGGTGATCACGCCACCGGCCACCCCGCTGCGGTGCCATGGACGGCAACAACGGTTCCAGCCGCTCCCACTCCTGATCAGTCAGATCACCAGCCACAACACGCCAACGATCGACCACAGTCATCCGTGATGATCCGTCAGATGCGCTCTAAGCCCCGGGGGTGCTCCGACTCCCCGAGCTGAAGCGTGACAGGGGCCGGCTGAAGCGCTCAGCCCCGGGGGTGCTCCGACTCCCAGATCTGCCGGATCGCCTCGTTGATGGCGGCTCGGCCGCGCGGGGACACGTCGGCCGCCCGTAGTGCCATCTCGGTGATGCCGGCGTCGCGCAGGGTGTGCAGCAGGTCCAGCTGGCCGTTGACGCGGCGGGTGGTGTCGTCGTCGACGAAGTAGGCGGCCGGCACGCCGAAATAGGTGGCCAGCGCTGTCAGATGCTGCACAGTCGGGTTGTCGCGGCGGCCGGTCCGCAGTTGCCAGATGTAGGTGTGCGAGATCGCTACGCCCTGCCCGGCCCGGATCGCCTCGGCAACCGACATGTAGCTCGGCTCCGGGCGGCCCGTGGCGCGGAACAGCCGGTCCAGCTTTTCGGCGAACGAGGAGGCACCCTCAGATCCGGGCATCCCGCACCACTCCCCGCCGGCCCGCCGCTGGACCTCGCAGCTCACCGGTGACCATCATGGGCAGCGACAACGCCATGAGCAGCGACGATCACGCCAGGTAGCAGCGATGACGCCGATGCACATCCCCCGATGCCGGCCGACCATAAACTGAGGTTGATGAGCCGAAGAGAAGCCTAGGCCACAGTCGAGCATCGCTCAAGAAAGTTCACCGGGACGACTGAGTCCGCATCGGACGGTCGGGGGATGCCGGGATGGGCCGGTCGGCAAATTAGGGCGCCGCTGCGAATTCCACGGGGGAAGAACTCGCAACGGCGCATGGCGAACATTAGACCACTGAGGCCGCGCTGTCTATCCCACGCGCTGGACGACCGAGCCGACGAGTCGCTTCCAGTCCGCCTCGAAGCCCGGGGAGGCGCTCGCGTTGTTCAGGCGATAGATGGCGTACGTGTCGACGAGCACCACATTCCGGCTGGTCAGCACGGCCACGGCGGTGTCGGCCGTGCTCGGCTCGGCGGTGTCGTACCGCTTGTGGCGCACGATCACGAACCCGGACCAACCACCCTCGTCGAGCGCGCGCACCTCGGCCGTCTCGGTGTACGCCGGCTCATTGCGGTCGGCGGTCACGGTCTTCGGCACCTCGACGGACGGCGGGCACTGCTCGGCCACCGTGCGCAGCAGTTGCAGGCCGCTCGCGGCGGAGGTGGCGTCCGGGTAGACCAGGGCCGTCTGGTGCAGCGTCTGCGCGCCGGTCTGCCCCTCGTCGGCCAGTGACGACGACACCAGTTCGGCACCGGGCGGCACCTCGGGCGGCGTGCTGGTGCCGCCGCAGAAGCTGACCAGCTGCTGCGGCGGGGCGCTCTCGTCCGGCGCCGACCAGGTCGGGCCGACGTCGCCGGCCTGCAGGAACGCGCCGCGCATGGTGGTCACGGTGACGAGACCGCCGTCGGGGGTCGGTTCCGGATCGTCCGAGCCGCACCCGGCCACCAGCGCCAGGGCGCAGACGGCCGTGGCGGCGAGGCGGAGTGTCCGGCCAGCAGTCACGAGCATCGGGCCATCTTGACAGACCGGCGCGGCCTGCGGAAAAGCCCGCACAGGGGATCGACGGTGCGTGATGCGGCGGCCACCGGAGGCGAGCGGACCGGGCGCACCCGTCGCGCGTGGCGTGGATCACGGATAGCGTGACGAGTAGGTGACGTCATCGACGACAGCCACCGGGGAGGCGACGATGGACATCGATGCATTCGCGGCCCGGCTGCGGGCCGAGATCGGCGCGGACCGAGTGCTCACCGATCGGCAGCAGTTGCGGACCTACGAGTGTGACGGCCTGGCCCACTACAAGGTCATCCCCGCCGTGGTCGTGCTCGCCCGCAGCGAGGAACACGTCGTCGCCACCGTGCGGGCGTGCGCGCGGGAAGAAATCCCGTTCGTGGCACGCGGCTCCGGCACCGGACTGTCCGGCGGCGCCCTGCCGCACGCCGACGGGGTGCTGATCGTGACGTCCCAGCTGCGGGAGGTCGTCGAGCTGCGCCCGGAGGACGAGCGGGCCGTGGTGCAGCCCGGCGTGATCAACCTGAATGTCACGAAGGCCGCCACCCCGTACGGCTACTACTACGCCCCCGACCCGTCCAGCCAGCAGATCTGCTCGATCGGCGGCAACGTCGCGGAGAACTCCGGCGGCGCGCACTGCCTGAAGTACGGGTTCACCACCAACCACGTGACCGGCCTGCGCGTGGTCACCCCGGACGGCGAGGTGGTCCAGCTGGGCGGGCTGGCGCCGGACACACCGGGGTACGACCTGCTCGGCGCGTTCGTCGGCTCGGAGGGGACGCTCGGCATCGCGACCGAGGTGACGGTCCGGCTGACCCGGTTGCCGGAGACCGTCCGTACGCTGCTCGCCGCCTTCGCCTCCACCGACCAGGCCGGCGCCGCCACCTCGGCGATCATCGCGGCCGGCGTGGTGCCGGCGGCGATCGAGATGATGGACGCGCTCTCCATCGAGGCCGCCGAGGCGGCCGTCCACTGCGACTACCCGGCCGGCGCCGGCGCGGTGCTGATCGTGGAGCTGGACGGGCCGGCCGCCGAGGTGGCCGCCCAGTTCGACGAGGTGACCCGGATCTGCGACGACGCCGGGGCCTTCGCGACCCGGGTGGCCGCCGACGACGCGGAACGGCAGCTGATCTGGCGCGGCCGCAAGTCGGCGTTCGCCGCGGTCGGCCGGATCAGCCCGGACTACATCGTGCAGGACGGGGTGATCCCGCGGACCGCCCTGCCCGAGGTGCTGCGCCGGATCGGCGAGGTGGCGGACCAACACGGCGTCCGGGTGGCGAACGTCTTCCACGCCGGTGACGGCAACCTGCATCCGCTGGTGCTCTTCGACGACGCGGTGCCGGGCGAGGCGGAACGCGCCGAGAAGGTGTCCGGTGCGATCCTCGACCTCTGCATCGAGCACGGCGGCTCGATCACCGGGGAGCACGGCGTCGGCGTCGACAAGGCCCGCTACATGCCGCGGATGTTCAGCGACACCGACCTGGAGACCATGCACCTGGTGCGCTGCGCGTTCGACCCGGACAACCTGGCGAACCCGGGCAAGGTGTTCCCCACCCCGCGTCTCTGCGGCGAGCGGCCCGGCCGCCGGCAGGGCGCCTTCGAGCACGAGGGCGCGGAGGTGTTCTGACGATGCCCGTCCTGGACGATCTCGCGGTCGCCGCCGGCGACGACGACGTGGTCGGCGGCGTGCCGGCCCGGCTGGTCGCGGCACCGGCCAGCACCGAGGAGGCGGCGGCCCTGGTCGCCGCGTCCGCCGGCCTCGCCGTGGTGATCCGGGGTGGCGGCACCAAGGTGCAGCAGGGCCCGCCACCCCGCGAACTGGATCTGATCATCGACACGCGGCGGCTGACCGGGGTGGTCGAGCACGCGGCCGGCGACCTCATCACGGTGGTCCGCGCCGGCACGCCGATGAGCGAACTGCACGCGCTGCCCGCTCAGCAGCTCGCCCTCGACGCCCCGCCGGGCGCCACCGCGGGCGGGACCGTCGCGGCGAACGCCGGCGGGCCGCGCCGGTTGCGCTACGGCACCGCCCGGGACCTGCTGATCGGCATCACCGTGATCCGGCCCGACGGCCTGGTCACCCGGGCCGGCGGCAAGGTGGTGAAGAACGTCGCCGGCTACGACCTGGGCAAGCTCTACACCGGTTCCTTCGGAACCCTCGGGTTGATCACCGAGTGTGTCTTCCGGCTGCATCCGGAGCCGGCCGCGACCTCTTTCGTACGGGCGTACGCGGCACCCGGACACGCCGCCCGGATCCTCGCCGCCCAGGTGGCGCCGAGCGCTCTCGAGGTGTACGCCGCGCCCGGCGCCGACCCGGAGGTCGCGGTGCTGCTCGAGGGCACCGCCGCGGGGGTGCGCGAGCGGGCCGCGACGGTGGCCGCCCTGCTCGGCGGCGACGTGACCGCGGAACCGCCGCCGTGGTGGGGCGTGCCGCCGCCCGGTGACCTGACACTCCAGCTGACCGGGGTGTTGTCGCAGGTGCCGGCACTGGTGGCGACGGCGGTGGGCGCCGGGGCGACGGTGACCGGCTCGGCCGGAGCCGGCGTCCTGCACGCCGGCTTCGACACCGGATCCGGTTCCGCCGCCGGGTCCGGTTCCGCCGCCGGATCCGGTTCCGCCGGGTCGGGTCCCGCCGCACGTTCTGGTTCCGCCGGGTGCGGTGATCCGCACGGCCGGGTGGAGCTGATCCGGGCCGCCGCGCTGCGGGCCGGCGGGCATGCCGTGGTGCGGACCGCGCCGCCGGGCCTGCGCGACACCCTGGACATGTGGGGCCCGGTGCCGGGGCTGGCACTGATGCGCCGGGTGAAGGAGCGGTTCGACCCGGCACACCGGTTCGCGCCGGGCCGGTTCGTCGGCGGGATCTGAACGAGACCTGACCAGCGCCGCGGTTTTCGACGGACGGAGGCTTTCGAGATGGCCGATGTGGACGCCACCCACGGCACCGGCACGCCACCGCCGGATGCGCTGCGGGCCGCCGGGCAGCTCGGGCCACCACCCGGCCCGCCCGCGTTCGACGGCGAGCACCCGCCGTCGGCCGGCATCGTCTCGGACTGCGTGCACTGCGGGTTCTGCCTGACCACCTGCCCGACCTACACCCTGTGGGGCGAGGAGATGGACTCGCCGCGCGGCCGGATCCACCTGATCGGGCAGGGACTCTCCGGTGAACCGCTCAGCGACTCGATGGTCACCCACTTCGACAACTGTCTCGGCTGCATGGCGTGTGTGACGGCGTGCCCGTCCGGGGTGCGCTACGACCGGCTGATCGAGGACACCCGGGCGCAGGTGGAACGACGCCACGACCGGAGCCCCGCCGATCGGGCGCGCCGGGCGGCCATCTTCGCGCTGTTCCCGTACCCCCGCCGCCTCCGCCTGTTGCGGGGACCGCTTCGCGCGTACCAGAAATCGGGTCTGCAGCAATTGATCGGCCGCACCGGCCTGCTGGAACGCGTGGCACCCACCCTCGCCGCGCTGGAGAGCCTGGCGCCCCGGTTGCGCCGGGTGGCACCGCCGCCGCGCCGCGTCGCGGCCCGAGGCACCCGCCGAGCCGTCGTGGGCATGCTCACCGGATGCGTGCAGTCAGCGTTTTTCCCCGAGGTCAACGCCGCTACGGTACGGATCCTCGCGGCCGAGGGCTGCGAGGTGCTGATCCCGGCCGGTCAGGGGTGCTGCGGCGCGCTGAGCGTGCACAACGGTCGCCGGGCCGAGGCGGAGCGGTTCGCCCGGCGGTTGATCGACGTGTTCGAGCAGACCGGAATGGATTACTTCGTGGTGAACGCGGCCGGCTGCGGGTCGACGCTGAAGGAGTACGGTGAGCTGCTCGCCGGCGACCCGGCCTACGCGTCCCGGGCGGCCGCGTTCGCCGCGAAGGTCCGTGATCTCGCCGAGGTGCTGGTGGAACTCGGCCCGGTCGCCCCGCGGCACCCGCTGCCGATCGTCGCGGCCTATCACGACGCGTGCCATCTCGGGCACGCTCAGGGGGTGCGGGCGCAGCCGCGGGCGCTGCTGCACGGCATCCCTCGGCTGGAGGTCCGGGAGATCGCGGATCCGGAGATCTGCTGCGGCTCGGCCGGCGTCTGGAACGTGCTGAACCCGGTGCCCGCCGCCGAACTGGGTGACCGGAAGGCGGCGTCCGTGCTGGCCACCGGTGCCGGGCTGCTGGTGACATCGAACCCTGGGTGCTTGATGCAGGTGGCGGCCGCGATCCGGCGGCGGGGCGGTTCGATCGCCCTGGCGCACACGGCGCAGGTCCTCGACGCGTCGATCCGCGGGCTGGGGCCGGAGGCGCTGACCTAGCTGCGCCCGGCGCGGCTCGGATCAGCTCGGCGTGAGTGGGCGCGGCGCGAGTGGGCGCGGCTTGGCTTGGCTTTGGCTTGGCTTGGCTTGGCTTGGTGCGGCTTTTCGCGAGGCCATCGATGTGCGTTAATGGGAGCGCTCCCATTCCCCGATCCCCGGAGAGCCCCATGAAGCCACGGAGACTCACCGTCCTCGCCGCCGCCTGCGCCGTCCTGGCCGGTGGCCTCGTGTCGATCGCCGGCCGGGCCGACGCCGCCGCCGGTTGTTCCGTGAAGTACACCGTCTCCAGCCAGTGGCCCGGCGGATTCGGCGCCACCGTCGACGTCACCAACCTCGGCGACCCGGTGAGTTCCTGGACGCTTACCTTCGCCCTCTCCGCCGGGCAGACGATCGGCCAGCTCTGGAACGGGACGGTGACCCAGTCCGGCACCGCGGTGACCGTGCGCAACGCCGGCTGGAACGGCGCCGTCGGGACCGGTGGCACAGCCTCGTTCGGCTTCACCGGATCCTGGGCGGGCGCCAACCCGGCGCCGTCATCGTTCGCCCTCAACGGTGTCGCCTGCACCGGCGGCGTGACACCGACCGGCTCCACCTCCCCCAGCACCTCACCCTCCGTCTCGCCGTCCCTCAGCACATCACCCAGCACGTCCCCCAGCACGTCACCCTCCACGTCGACGCCGCCCGGTGACGGGCCGACGCGCGTGATGGCGCTCGGCGACTCCATCACCGGCTCCCCCGGCTGCTGGCGGGCGCTGCTCTGGCAGAGACTGCCGGCGGCCGAGGTCGACTTCGTCGGGACGCTGCCCGGTCAGGGATGCGGCTTCGCCTACGACGGCGAGAACGAGGGGCACGGCGGGTACCTGGTGACGAACGTGGCCGCCCAGAACCTGCTGCCGGGCTGGCTGGCCACCAGCGATCCGGACGTGGTGCTGATGCACTTCGGCACCAACGACGCCTGGAGCAACCTGCCGCCGGCCACCATCCTGAACGCCTACACGACCCTCGTCGGGCAGATGCGCGCGGCCAACCCCCGGATGCGGGTCATCGTCGCGCAGATCATCCCGCTGAACCCGCCCACCTGCGCCGACTGCGGGCAACGCGTGGTGGCCCTGAACGCGGCGATCCCCGGCTGGGCCGCGTCGCTGAGCACGGCCGCCTCCCCGATCACCGTGGTCGACCAGTGGACCGGGTTCGACACGGCGACCGACACCTACGACGGTGTGCATCCCAACGACACCGGCAACACGAAGATCGCCAACCGCTGGTACCCGGCGGTGTCGGCCGCCCTGTAGTTAGCGGCCGCCTCCGACCGCTGCTGCCCGAACGGGGGGACGCGGCGGGTCCGGCTTCGGACTGCGGCACAACGGGCATGCCCCGTGGCCTCGGTCCGGGCCTAGGATGACGGGATGGCCGAGCCCAAGACGTCGCGGACCGGGCAGAGCGTGACCGAGTTCCTGGCCGCCGTCCCCGATCCGCGGCGCCGGGCGGACGCCGAGGCCGCCTGCGCGCTGATGGCCGCGGCGACCGGGGCCGAGCCGGTCATGTGGGGCAGTGCGATCGTCGGCTTCGGGACGTACCACTACCGCTATCACACCGGCACCGAGGGCGACTGGCCGGCGGTCGGGATGTCGCCGCGGAAACAGGCGCTCACCCTCTATGTGTCGGCGGGCTTCGAGGCGTACCCCGATCTGCTCTCCCGGCTCGGCCCGCACCGCACCGGGAAGTCCTGCCTGTACCTCAAACGCCTCGCCGACGTGGATCAGGAAGCGCTGCGGGAGCTGGTGACGGCGGGTTACCAGCACCTGAACGGCAAAACAGTGATCACCGAGAGGGTGTAACGGTCCGAACCGGACGGCATAATCATCCGGTGGACAATTGGGAGTACGCGCGGCTCGAGTACCGCGCGGCGGGCACGCTGGGATCCGACCGTTTCATGGACTGGACGGCGACGTTCCATCATCCGGGCGGTGTGCTGCGCTGGGGCACCGACGAGCGCTACGACGACATCCGCCACCTGAACCGGGCGGGGGCGGCGGGCTGGCAGGCGTACGACCGCGCGGCCATGCACGTCAAGGACGAGCCGCACCGGCTGAGCAGCGTGACGTACTCGATGCGCCGGCCGATCCCGGTCGACCCGCCGAGTGTGCCCGGGGTGTCCTGACCTGTCACACCGGTGTCATGCCGGGGGGCCTAGGGTTTCCGGTGTGGGTAGGGAAACCGGGACCAAACTGATCGCCTCGAACAAGAAGGCGCGGCACGACTACGCGATCCTCAAGACGTATGAGGCGGGTCTCGTGCTGGCCGGGACCGAGGTCAAGTCGCTGCGCCTGGGCCGCGTGTCACTGGTGGACACGTTCGCCCAGGAGCACGACGGCGAGCTGATGCTCTACGGCCTGCACATCGCGGAGTACGGGTTCGGCAGCTGGACCAACCACGCGCCACGCCGCACCCGCAAGCTGCTGCTGCACAAGGCCGAAATCATCAAGATCCTCAACAAGCTGAACGAGGGGTCCGGCCTGACCCTGGTGCCGCTGTCGCTCTACTTCAAGGACGGCTGGGCCAAGGTCGAGCTGGGGCTGGCGCGCGGCCTGAAGTCTTACGACAAGCGGCAGGTGATGGCCGAGCGGGATGCCAAGAAGGAGATCGCCAGGGAGTTCGGCCGGCGCCTCAAGGGGCGGCGCTAGGCTCGGCGGGTGGAATTCGGTCTTGACACCTTCGGCGACGTCACCGTCGACACTGAGGGTAAGCGCCTCCCCTATGCCCAAGTGATTCGGAACGTCGTGGAGCAGGCGGTGCTGGCCGACCGGCTCGGCATCGATGCTTTCGGGGTCGGCGAGCACCACCGTGACGACTACGCCATCTCCGCACCGGAGATCGTGCTCGCGGCGATCGCCGCGCGCACCGAGCGGATCCGGCTCGGCACGGCGGTCACCGTGCTGAGCTCCGATGACCCGGTCCGGGTCTTCGAGCGCTTCGCCACCCTGGACGCGATCTCCGGCGGCCGGTCCGAGATCATCCTGGGCCGGGGCTCGTTCACCGAGTCGTTCCCGCTGTTCGGGTTCGACCTGACGGACTACGAGCGGCTCTTCTCGGAGAAGCTGGACCTGATGTCGCACCTGCTCACCGAGGACGCGGTGACCTGGTCGGGTTCGGTGCGGCCCGCGTTGGCCGAGCAGCACGTCTACCCGAAGACCGAGTCGGGCCGGATCCGGGCCTCGATCGGCGTGGGTGGCAGCCCGGAGTCGGTGGTCCGCGCCGCACAGTACGGCCTGCCGCTCGTCCTCGCGATCATCGGCGGCGAGCCGGCCCGGTTCGCGCCCTACGTCGACCTCTACCATCGAGCGCTCAAGGAGCTGGAGCAGTCGGAACAGCCGGTCGCCGTGCACTGCCCCGGTTTCGTCGCGGCCACCGACCAGGAGGCCATCGACCAGCTCTGGCCGCACGCGCGGCGGATGCTGGACCGGCTGGGCCGGGAGCGCGGCTGGCCGCGGATCACCCGGGACCGGTTCGAGGCCGACGTCACCGAGGGCGCCTGGCACGTGGGTTCGCCGGAGACGGTCGCCCAGAAGATCGCGGCGACCGTGCAGGCGCTGGGCATCCAGCGCTTCGACCTGAAGTTCGCGCACGGCACCCTGCCGCACGAGCAGCTGATGACGTGCGTCGAGCTGTACGGCTCACAGGTCCTCCCGAGGGTTAGGGAACTCCTGGCCGCGTGACCGGCGTTACAGTCGGTTCATGACCGAACGTCTGGATTGGGCCGACCCTACGGTCCGTGAGTGGGATTGCACCGTCGTCTGGTCGGATCCGGCCGATCCGGAGGCGGGCATCGTCCTGGACCGGTCGGCCTTCTATCCCGGTGGGGGCGGGCAGCCGCCGGACCATGGGGTGCTGCTCTGGGAGGGCGTCCAGACGCGGATCGTCGACACGCGAAAAAGAGACGAGTTCTATCTGGTGCCGGCGCCGGAGGATCCGGTGCCGGCGGCGGGCACCACGGTGCGCGGGGCGCTCGATGACGCGCGGCGGAGCAGCCTGATGCGTACGCATTCGGGGCTGCACATTCTCTGCGGTGCCGTGTTCCGGGATTTCGGGGCACTCGTGACCGGCGGCAACATGCAGCCGGGCGAGGCGCGGATGGACTTCAACCTGCCCGAGGTGCCGCCGGGGTTCAAGCAGACCCTGGAGGACGCGGTGAACGCGGAGATCGCCGCCGACCGCAAGATCGTGGCGCGGGTGCTGCCGCGGGCGGAGGCGCTCGAGATCCCGACGCTGGTCCGCACCCAGGACGCGCTGCCGCCGCTGGAGAACCCGGAGATCCGGGTGATCGACATCGTGGGGCTGGATGTGCAGGCCGACGGCGGCACCCACGTCGCCTCGACGCGGCAGGTCGGGCGGGTCGAGGTGGTCAAGGTGGAAAGCAAGGGCCGGCAGAACCGCCGGGTCCGGATCAGGATCGCGGACTGAGGTGGCGGCCTGCCGGCCCCTGAGAGAGCGTGCTTACTTGATGCCGGCTGCCGTGCAGGCCGCCTTGAA
This sequence comes from Actinoplanes sp. DH11, assembly GCF_020873875.1. Classification (GTDB taxonomy): domain Bacteria; phylum Actinomycetota; class Actinomycetes; order Mycobacteriales; family Micromonosporaceae; genus Actinoplanes. Next base: position 7,825 of record NZ_JAHWGU010000018.1, on the reverse strand, counting down.
CTCCGGGGTGCAGAGGTCCTTGACGGTCACGAAGCCGCTCGCGACCACCGACTTGATGTCCTTCTTCTTGATCGCGACCGGGTCCAGCTTCACGAACGGCACGTAGGCGCCCGACTCCGGGTCCTTCAGCTTGTCGTCGACCGGCGCCTTGACGTTGTTGTACAGCTTGATCGCCAGGTCGGCGGCCGCGTTGGCCTCCTTGGCGATCTCCTTGTAGACCGTCATGCACTGGTCGCCGGCGAGGATGTTCTGCAGACCCTGCACGGTGGCGTCCTGGCCGGTGACCGGGACGGTGCCGTTCAGCTTCTTCTCCCGCAGCACCTCGATCGCGGCGTTGCCGAGGCCGTCGTTGGCGGCCAGCACCCCGCGGACCTTCGGGAACTGCTTGATCATCTGCCCGAAGATCTCCCGGCCCTCGTCCTCGTCCCACTCCGGGACGAACTGGTCCGGGCCCTTGGTGAACTGGGCGGTGTCGAAGTATTCCTGCAGGACCCGGTCGTAGCCGGCCTTGAACAGGTGGGCGTTGTTGTCGGTCGGCGAGCCGTTGAGCTCGGCGATGATCGGGTTCTTGACGCCCTTGAGGCAGGTCGCGAGGCCCTGGGCCTGGAGTTCGCCGACCTTCTCGTTGTCGAAGCTGACGTAGTAGTCGGCGCCGCCGTTGAGGGTGAGCCGGTCGTAGTCGATCACCGGGATGCCACGGGACTTAGCGTTGTCGATGACTGCCTTGCCGCTCGCCGCGTCCAGGTTCGCGATCACCAGAACCTTGGCGCCGTTGTCGAGCATCGAGTCGCCGAGGCGCTTGAACTGCTCCTTGTCACCTTCGGCGTTCTCGATCTGGTACGGCACCTTGGCCTTCTCGAACGCGGCCTTGAGGTACTTCGGGTCGTCGGTGCTCCAGCGCTGCGAGCTCTTGGTGTCCGGCAGGATCACGCCGATGCCACCCGAGCCGGAGGAGGTGCCGCCGCTGCTCGTCGTCGCCGAGCCACTGTCGCCGGAGTCACCAGGGTCGGTGCCGTCGTCACAAGCCGTGAGGGTGACCGTGGTCATCAGGCCTGCGGCGACCAGGGCGAGCAGAGACTTACGCATGGCGATCTGTGTCCTCTCAGGGGGTCCCGAGCTGCGGTGGGGCGCTGAACGGCCCGCCTAGTATCGGCCAGCGCGTCACGGGAGCAGCATCGGGAGGGGGCCAGAGCACAAGATTATTCATTTTCTCACGGTTACTGCCAAACAAACACGAGCAGTAATCGTACGGTCGCTCTAACGCACCACGCGTTGCCCGATTTTCCCGACATGCACCTGCGATCCGTCAGGCTTTCTCGGCTCCCGCCGTCAATCCTTCGGTGAGCAGCCGCTCAGCCGCGAAGAATATGATCACGATTGGCAGCGTCAGCACAACGGAACCGGCCATCAAGACGGTCTTGCTGACCTCGATGCCGCCGGAGAGCTGCGCCAGGCCGAGCGAGACGGTCCAATCGGCCCGATCCTCCACCAGGAAGAGCAGAGCGAACAGAAATTCGTTCCACGCGATCATGAAGACGTACAGCGCGTTCGCCATCACGGCGGGCGCGGCGAGCGGCAGGATGATCTTGCGGAGGGTCTGCAACCGGCTGTACCCGTCGACGGCCGCCGCCTCCTCCAGACTCTCCGGGATCGTGCTGAGGTAGTTGCGCAGCATGTAGATCGAGACCGGCACGGTCTGCGCGATGTACACGATCGTCAGGCCGCCCAGCGAGCCACGCAGGCCGAGCCGGGTGAAGAGCACGAAGAGCGGGATGGCCAGCAGGATCGACGGGAACAGGTAGACCGAGAGGAACAGGAAGTGCACCTGGCGGCGGCCGGTGAAACGGAGCCTGCTGACGGCGTACGCGCCGGGGATCGACACCAGCAGCGTCAGCGCCGTCGCCGCCAGCGAGACGATCGCCGAGTTCGCCAGGAACCGCAGGAAGCCCTGACCGCCGTCGGACACCGACGTGAGCACCTCCTGGTAGGTGCCGATCGTCCACTCGGACGGCGGCACCCAGAGCTGCCCAGGATCCTGCAGGAGCTGCTCGATCGGGCGCACCGAGAGCAGCAGCATGTAAAGGAACGGGAAGATCGTCGCGACCAGCAGCACGATGATCACGACGGGGCGCAGCACCCCCAGGACGCGCGCCTCGATCGTCGCCCGGTCCCTCATGACTCCCCCTCGACCTTCGGCGCCAGGAACCGCAGATAGATCACCAGCAGCACGACCAGGCCGGCCGCGAGCACCAGCGCCTGCGCGGCGGCCGCGCCGACGTCGAAGCGGGCGGTGAGGAACTCGTAGACGCGCACGCTCACCACCTCGGTGCCGGCCCCGCCGCCGGTCAGCAGGTAGACGTCGTCGAACTTGTTGAACGTCATGATGAAGCGCAGCACACAGAGCAGCGCGATCACGGCGGAGAGCTGCGGCAGCAGGATGTGCCGGAAGTTCTGGGTGGGCGCGGCGCCGTCGACCCGGGCCGCCTCCTCCAACTCCTGCGGCACCGCCTGCAAGCGGGCCAGCAGGAACAGGAAGGCGAACGGGAAGTACCGCCACGACTCGAACGCGATCACGGTGAGCAGGGCCAGCGGGATCTCGATGTGCCAGCCGAGCAGGTCGAGGGCGTACTCCCGCTGGCTCAGGAAGGCGATCGGCCGGTCCCAGCCGAGGAACCGCATGCCCCAGTCGTTGACCAGGCCGAACTGCGGGCTGAGCAGGATCGTCCAGACGAACGTCACGGCCACCACCGGGGCCACGTACGGCAGCAGCACCGACGCCCGGACCAGGGTGCGGCCGCGGAACCGGCCCCGCAGGGCGAGCGCCGCGATCAGGCCGAGCACGATCGAGCCGAACGTCGAACCCACCGTGTAGACCACCGTCGTCCAGAGCGACGACCAGAATCCCGGCGAGGTGAGCACCAGCTCGAGGTTTGCCAGTGAGTAGTCGCCGAAGACGCCGGCCCGGCGCAGGTTGATCAGCCGGATCCGCTGGAAGGCCAGCATGATCGTCCAGAGGATCGGCGCGACCACGACGACCAGGACGACGATCAGCGTGGGTGACAGGTAGGCGAGCCCGGCCCGGTTCTCCCGTTGCCGCAGCGTCAGCGGTGCTTTCACTCGAGGGACTTCTGGATCGTCTTGACGTCCTCGGCGGCCCGCTCGGCCGCGCCGGCCGCGTCCAGTTCCCCCGTCGCCAGCCCGTTGATCGCCTTGGGCACCGGCAGCTCACCCAGGGTCGCACCCACGAGCGCGCCCTGCTTCTGCGGGAAGCCCCAGCGCTGGAACGTGTCCGGGCTCTGCCGCATCGCGGTGAGGAAGTCCTCGGGATAGAGCTCGGCGAGCGGCTTCTTCGTGTCCACGCCCGCGGGCAGCGTGCTCCAGGCGGTGGCGAACTTGGTCGCGTCCTCCGCCGTACCCTTGCGCACCGGGATCTTGCCTTCCGGCGCGATGCTCAGCCAGTCGGTGTAGCCCTCGTTCATCATGTAGGCCACGAAGCGCTTCGCCGCGTCGGTCTGCCCGCCGCCGGCCGTCAAGGCCCAGCTGGTGATCTCGCCGAACTGCGCCGGCCGGCCCTGCGGCCCGCTGACCGCGGTCACCACGCCGGTGTTCTTCGCCAGCCAGGTCGGGTCGTTCTTGCACTCGGCGCACGTGGGCAGGGCGTCGTTGCGCAGCCCGGCCAGCTCGTCGAGCAGGAACGAGGACCAGACCACCATCGACGCCTTGCCGGCGAAGTAGGTGGCACGGGTGGTGTCGACGTCCTGCGCGCCCGGCACCGACCAGTTCTTCAGCAGGTCGGAGTAGAGCTGGAAGGTCTCCACGCACTGCGGCGAGTCGAGCAGCACGGACTTCGCGTCGTCGACCATCTGGCAGTTGTTGCCGAGCGCCAGGTTCTCGAACGTCTGCTGGGTGAACGCGTCGTTCCCGACCGTCGCGAGGGTGATGCCCGCGACGTCCTTCGTGTTCAGCCGCTCCGCGGCCGCACGGATCGCGGCGTAGCTCTCCGGGGCGGCCAGACCGGCCTTCTCGAACAGGTCCTTGCGATAGAAGAGCAGCTGCGCCCAGCCGTCCGACGGCACCGCCCACTGTGCGCCGTCCTGACCGGTCAGCGCGAGCGCCGGCGCGGAGAACGTGCCCGTCCCGAGCTGATCCACCACGGCCTTGGCCGCCTCGGTGTCGAGGAGCTCGTTGGTGGCCATCTGCGCCACCGCGGCCAGCGGCAGGGCACCCACCACGTCGGGCAGCGTCCCGGCCGCCGCGGCCGAGGTGATCAGGCTGCTGAACTGGTTCTCGTCAGTCGCGACGATCTTCACCGGGATCCCGGTGGCCTTGGTGAACCCGTCGGCGATCCGCTGGGTGGCCTGCACCCGGTCGGTCAGGTTCTCCAAGCTCCAGACGGTGAGTGTCCCGTCCTCGTCACCACCACCCTCGTCGCCGCCGCAAGCCCCCAAGGTCAAAGCCAGCAGAACCGCTGTCGCGGCCGCAGGAACAGCCTTCATGATGTCCACCCCGTTACGCATCGATAACGAAGAACATCTCTGACCGTAAGCCCGCCGCCGCGACCGCGCGACCCGAAAGCTCTACCAGGTGACCGCGATGTACTTGGACTCCAAGTACTCCAGGAGGCCCTCGTGGCCGCCCTCACGACCGATTCCGCTCTGCTTGACACCACCGAACGGCGCGGCCGGGTCGCTCACCAGACCCCGGTTCAGGCCCACCATGCCTGCCTCGATCGCCTCACTGACCCGCAGGCCACGGGCCAGGTCGGCGGTGTAGACGTACGCCACCAGCCCGTACTCGGTGTCGTTCGCGAGCCGCACCGCCTCGTCCTCGCCGGTGAACGTCACGATCGGGGCGACCGGCCCGAAGATCTCCTCCCGCAGGATCGCCGAGTCCGGGGCCACCCCGGTCAGCACCGTCGGCGGGTAGTAGAAACCGGGACCCGCCGGCCGGCTGCCACCGGTGATCGCCTCGGCGCCGGCGTCCACGGCGGACCGGACCAGGTCGTCCACCTTCGCCACGGTGTCCTCGTTGACGAGCGGGCCCACCTGTGTCTTCTCGTCCGTGCCGGGGCCGACCACCAGCGCCGACATGCGCTGCGCGAGCCGGCGGGAGAACTCCTCAGCGATCGGCGACTCCACGAAGAACCGGTTCGCCGCGGTGCACGCCTCCCCGCCGTTACGCATCTTGGCGATCATCGCGCCCTCGATCGCCGCGTCCAGGTCGGCGTCGGCGAAGACCACGAACGGCGCGTTGCCGCCCAGCTCCATCGACGTGTTCACCACGTTCTCGGCGGCCTGGGCGAGCAGGATCCGGCCCACCTCCGTCGAACCGGTGAACGACAACTTGCGGACCCGCTGGTCACGCAGCATCATCGAGACGACCTTGCCGGAGCTGCGCGACGGCAGCACGTTCACCACGCCGTCCGGCACACCGGCCTCGGCCAGCAGCGCGGCCATCGCGAGCGCCGTCAGCGGGGTGTCGCTGGCCGGCTTCAGGATCACCGTGCATCCGGCGGCCAGCGCCGGGCCGATCTTGCGGGTGGCCATCGCTGCCGGGAAGTTCCACGGCGTCACCAGGACACAGACGCCGACCGGCTGCCGCACCACCAGGATCTTGTTGGCACCGGACGGCGCGGTCGCGATGGCGCCCTCACCACGGACCGCCTCCTCGGCGAACCAGCGGAAGAACTCCGCGGCGTACGTGACCTCGCCCTTCGCGTCCACGAGGGCCTTGCCGTTCTCCAGGCTGATCAGCTTCGCCAGGTCGTCGGCGCGCTGCGTCATCAACTCGAAGGCCTTGCGGAGCACCTCAGCCCGTACTCTCGGGGGTGTCGCCGCCCAGGCCGGACCGGCCGCCGCCGCCGCATCCACCGCGGCGATCGCGTCCGCCTCGCCACCGTCCGCGACCGAGGCGATCGTGTCGCCGCTCGCCGGGTCCAGCACGTCGAAACGGCTGCCCGACGAGGCCGGCACCCAGCTCCCGCCAATGAACAGTTCGGTTTCCACAACGGCTCCTTCGTCTACGTCATCTTGCTCCCCCACACTGCGCGCCGCCACGCATCCGCGCACACTGGGGGCATGGCGGGGGTGTGGTGGCGCGACGGCGTGGTGTATCAGGTCTATCCAAGATCATTCGCGGATGCGAACGGCGACGGCATCGGCGATCTGGCCGGTCTGACGGCCCGGCTCGGGCACATCGCGGACCTGGGCGCCGACGCCGTCTGGCTCACCCCGTTCCAGACCTCACCCCAAGACGATCACGGGTACGACGTGAGCGACTACACCGGCGTCGATCCACTGTTCGGGGACCTGCCGGCATTCCAGGCCATGCTGGAGCGGGCACACGACCTCGGCCTGCGCGTGATCATCGACATTGTCCCGAACCACTGCTCGTCCCAGCACCCGATCTTCCAGGAGGCGCTGGCCGGTTCCGAGTCGGCGCGGGCCCGGTTCCATTTCACCTCCGCCCCCAACGACTGGCCGAGCGTCTTCGGCGGCTCCGCCTGGGAACCCGCCGGCGACGGCACGTGGTACCTGCACCTCTACGCGCCTACCCAGCCCGACTGGAACTGGCGGGACCCGCGGACCGCGCCCTTCTTCGACGAGGTGCTCCGGTTCTGGTTCGGCCTCGGCGTCGACGGCCTGCGGGTCGACGTGGCGTACGGCCTGTTCAAAGCCCCCGGCCTGCCGCCCCTGCCACCCGGCGTCATCCCGGCACCGGGCCGGTTACGGACCAACCCGCTCGCCTGCGACCAGCCCGAGACGCCCGCCGTCTACCAGCGGTGGCGGGAGATCGCCGACTCGTACACCCCGCAACGCGTCCTCGTCGGCGAAGTCAACCTGCCGCCGGACCGCGCCGCCCGTTACGTGGGGCCCGACCGGCTGCACCAGGCATTCGCGTTCGGCTTCGTGATGGCGCCCTGGGACGCGTCGGCATGGCAGCGGATCGGCGCCGAACTGCTCGAACACCGCCCCGTCACCTGGGTGGTCGAAAACCACGACGTGGTACGGACACCGACCCGTTACGGCAGCCCCGCACGCGCCCGGGCGGCGATGCTGACCGTGCTCGGCCTGCCCGGGGCGGCCTACCTCTACCAAGGACAGGAGTACGGGCTGCCCGAAGCCGACGTCCCGGAATCCGCGCGACAGGACCCGGCCTTCACCCGCTCCGGCATGTCCCGCGACGGCTGCCGCGTCCCGCTGCCCTGGCCGGACGGCTTCTCACCGCCGGGCTCGGCCCCGCCGTGGCTCCCCGTCCCGCCCGGCTGGGACGAACACCTGAACTCACCGTCCCTCCCCCTGTGCCGCTCCGCGATCGCGATCCGCCGCCGGCTCCACCACGAAGGCACCCTCACCGCCGACGACCCGGTGCAGTGGTCGGTGGACGCCGACGCCCGGCTGATCGCCCGCCGACCCGGGTTCACACTGGTGGTGGCGATGGGCAGCGGGCCCGTGCCGCTGCCGCCGGGCGAACTCCTGCTGAGCAGCGACCCTCTCACCCCGTCCGGCGACCTCCCCGCCGACGCGGCCGCCTGGCTCCGCGTGACGACCTGACCCTTCCGCCACGCGCGCCAGCCCGCCGATCGCCATCCGCAGCGCCCCGTTCGCCAGCATCGCCGCTTCATCGGGCCCTCAACTCCCACCCCTCCGGCCACTGAACCTTGCCGCCCGCGCCACCCGTCGCCGCTCGCGCCGGTCGCGCCGGTCGGGCCGGTCGCCGCCGGTCGGGCCGGTCGCCGCCGGTCGGGCCGGTCGCCGCCGGTCGGGCCGGTCGCCGCCGGTCGGGCCGGTCGCCGCCGGTCGGGCCGGTCGCCGCCGGTCGGGCC
>NZ_JAHWGU010000185.1 GCF_020873875.1 Actinoplanes sp. DH11 | reverse complement strand
CCCACCGTCCGTCCCACTTGACATAATCTTGATACGTATACCGTTCCTTTTGCCGCTCAGGCGGCTTCACGTCCATTCCCCCATCCGCTTGCTTTGCCCCTATTATACCATCGGACATCCGCAGCCGTCATACAACTCAAGAGCTTGCTCCTCAAAAAAAGAGCCATCCGATCGAGATGGCTTTTTCGCAAAATACTCGTTTTAAGGCCGCAAACTCGCCAGTTGCTCGGCAAGCCGCAAATAAAAGGCGCGAATATTAAATGACGGATTCGGGTCAACGCCGATGACTTCCAAATGGTCGACGTTGTACGTCCCCATATCATTCCAAACCCCTTTTTTCAACGCCCCGTCATACGGTACGATCCGATCACTTGATCCACGCTTTGGAC
>NZ_JAHWGU010000184.1 GCF_020873875.1 Actinoplanes sp. DH11 | reverse complement strand
CCGTTTATCATCGCTGTCGACGCTTGCCTCGGACGGTTGAAAAGCGTCGGGGCCATCACCGTGTCGAAAGGGCCGGTTCGCCCCGGAGCCGGAGTGAACAAGCAACTTCCCCCTGTCGGCGACGCCCATATTACTGGAGTCGTCAATGTGAGCGGGTTTATGGAATTTTTCGTCTTGCAAAATACGCGTCTTCATCTCGTCATGAATATGGCGAAAACGATCGCCAACGGCATTTATGAAGCGGAGCGGCACATCATCCGCAAAGAGCGAGCCGCCCAACCGATTCTGAAAGACCGGCATTCCTTATGGTAAACAGCAAAATCCCCTCTCATCCGGCTGTTGTTCTTAAAGAGGGGATTTCTTTTGCGCGCCTTGAACGCCTGGTTTAGG
>NZ_JAHWGU010000183.1 GCF_020873875.1 Actinoplanes sp. DH11 | reverse complement strand
GAAGCGGGGTGGTCGGGGGGCTGGTGGGCGGGCGTGGGGTGGGTTGTGAGCTGGCGGGGCGTCGCAGGGAACGGCCGGGGGTGGGGGCTGTGCCTGCGGGCGGCAGGGTTCCGGGGGCGCGGCCGGGGCGGCCGAACTGGCCGGGCAGGGGAGGGCGGAATGCGGGTGGGGGTAGGGGCTGGCCCGGCGGCAGGGTGCCCGGGGTCTGGCCGGGCGGGAGGAGGCTCGGCGGCACCACGCCGGGGGGTGTGACTCCGGGCGGGATCACTCCGGGCGGCGTGATGCCGGGTGGGGTTACGCCGGGCGGGAGGGTGCCGGGTGGGGTGATGCTGGGCGGGACTGTGCCGGGCGGAAGGGTGCCGGGGAGCTGGCCGGGGCCGCCTGGGGGGAGG
>NZ_JAHWGU010000182.1 GCF_020873875.1 Actinoplanes sp. DH11 | reverse complement strand
ATAATTGCAAAAGAAACGACTCGAAGACCCAACATATCGCCAAAAGAAAGCAGAAGACCTTCGCAAAGGTTGGGAAAAGAAAAAGAAAAAAGTAGCGCAATATACGCTAGATGGCAAATTAATAGCCATATATGATGGAGTCAGGGTTGCGGAAAGAGCGACAGGAATACGTTCGATTGATAAATGCGCGAAAGGAAAACGAAAAACTGCCGGAGGGTTTGTGTGGAAATACGTCTCCTCTGAATAACAAGGTGTAGAGACTATCGAAAGCGAAAGGCACTATTCAATGAATAGTGTCTTTTTTCGTGAGTAGAGTAGGGCGGAAGATGGGCTACCGCTCGAAGCGCGCCGCACGTCTATATGACGTGAAGATATAGTCCAATCCTCATGGA
>NZ_JAHWGU010000181.1 GCF_020873875.1 Actinoplanes sp. DH11 | reverse complement strand
CTTCGATTTTTGGACAGTACTGGATTAGCGCTCCTTGTCCGCTTTTTTAAGCAAATCGTCAGCGAAAGCCGCGCCATGGCCATCGTCGTCCGGGATAACGCCGCTATCGAAAAGATTTTGCGGATGGCCAAGCTCGACCGGCTGTTGCCGATCGTTGGCGATGAACAACAGCTGTTGTCCCTTGCGCCGCCAAGCTCTTTCGACCATATGAGCCAGGAGGCGCTTTATTCGGCATGGCGTCAGCGTTCGTCATAGACATGGCTCTCATGCCGAATCAACTGGAAGATTTCACATTTCGCTGGCCCAAAAGCGTGTCGTCTATTTTTCCGACTGCTGAAGGCAAGCCACAGGCTTGCCTTCGTCGCGCCAAGGTGTGACGGAAGACTGAATAACC
>NZ_JAHWGU010000180.1 GCF_020873875.1 Actinoplanes sp. DH11 | reverse complement strand
AATGAGACGATCGCCCCGAACTTGCTCGTCATCCACATCCAGCCGGACGAAGGGATCACCCTTCATTTAAACGGCAAAAAAACCGGGGAATCGACGACCATAACAGCTCCATTTCAACTCGACTATTGCAACAACTGCATCGATGGGATCAACACGCCGGAAGCGTACGAAAAGCTGCTGTACGACTGCATGCGCGGCGACGCGACAAACTTCACCCATTGGGATGAGGTAGCAGCGTCATGGCAGTTTGTCGACCCAATTTCTGAGGTGTGGGCGAACACAAAAGCTTCCGACTTTCCGAACTACGCGGCTGGCTCCATGGGCCCGGCGGCCGCGGACGAGCTGCTCAAACAAGACGGCTTCCACTGGTGGCCGATCGCGCATCCGCGGCCATA
>NZ_JAHWGU010000179.1 GCF_020873875.1 Actinoplanes sp. DH11 | reverse complement strand
ACCAACGCCACGTGATGAGCCGGTTACGATGATGCCGGTGTTTGCTAAGTCTTGAGTTTGTGTCATATCTCTTTAGTGTCCCATTCCTAGACCGCCGTCGACGGGGATGACTGCGCCCGAAATATAGCTTGCTTCGTCAGAGGCCAACCAGCGAACTACGTTGGCGACTTCTCCTGGCTCCGCGAAACGACCAGCTGGTATCGCTTTCTTGTACTGCTTTTGCAGGTCTTCGTTGAGCTCTTTCGTCATTTCTGTATCAATGTAGCCCGGTGCCACGACATTGGCTGTGATGTTGCGAGAGGCTAACTCACGGGTCAACGAACGTGCCATACCGACAAGGCCAGCTTTTGAAGCAGCATAGTTAATCTGGCCCGGCGAACCGTAGAGTCCCACAAC
>NZ_JAHWGU010000178.1 GCF_020873875.1 Actinoplanes sp. DH11 | reverse complement strand
GCGCCTGCGCCTCGATCGGGTCACCCAGCGTCGTCCCCGTGCCGTGCGCCTCCACCACATCAACCTCGGCAGGCCGCAACCCGGCGTTCGCCAAAGCCTGACGGATGACCCGCTGTTGGGAGGGACCGTTCGGCGCCGTCAAACCGTTGGAAGCACCGTCCTGGTTCACCGCCGAACCGCGAACCACCGCCAGCACCGGATGACCGTTGCGCTGCGCGTCCGAGAGCCGCTCCACCAGGAGCATGCCGACACCCTCGGACCAGCCCGTGCCATCCGCCGACGCACTGAACGACTTGCACCGGCCATCGAACGACAGACCCCGCTGACGACTGAACTCAGCGAACGTCCCCGGCGTCGCCATCACCGTCACACCACCAGCAAGCGCCATGTCACACT
>NZ_JAHWGU010000177.1 GCF_020873875.1 Actinoplanes sp. DH11 | reverse complement strand
AATCAAGCGTCCCGACCACTTTATCGGCATGAATGACAAAGCCTGAAGGCTCTTGGCCTTCGGCCGCCGCCCGGCCTGCGCTCAACAGCGCGCCGGCTAAGACAGCCAAAACAGCCATTACGGAAAGGACGGCGATTCGCTGCAATCGTTTTGCCATCTTCATCCCCCTGTCGGCAACCTTTGTCCCGGTTTCAGCGTTCCGCCTCGTGGAGCGCCTTCTCAAGCTCCTCAACGACATCGACACGCTTCGTGCGGCTGATTTGTTTTTTGCGGAGGTTGAACTGTTTCACCACATATCGATTCAACAGATCATAGTCGATCTCGAGCGCATACGTGCGGGCGAGCTGCTGCTGGCGTTTGCCGAGCTCGGTCAAGTAGTCGACGTAGCCGATGACGT
>NZ_JAHWGU010000017.1 GCF_020873875.1 Actinoplanes sp. DH11 | reverse complement strand
GGTGGTGGCTCAGTGGGTGGGGCGGAGTTGGATCGGGGTGTCGTCGGGGCCCACCGCCCAGGCGAGTGCCGACGGCCAAGGCCCGTAGCCCGAGTCCATGTTCAAGTGGGCCGCACCCGGCAGGATGTCGGTGTCCACGCCCAGCGGTGTGCCGAAGACGTCTCGGATGTCTTCCGGGAAGTACGGGTCGTTGTCGGTGCCGACCAGGCGGGTGTACGAGGCCGCCGCCGACAACTGGTCCGGTGTGACGTCGGGCGGGGCGAAGCCGGCGATCGCCGGCTGGCTGAGGGTGATCGATGGTGACGGGGGAGCGACGAGCAGGACCCGGTCCACCCGCAGGGGTACCGCTGACCGGGCCGCCGCGTTCAGCCACAGCAGGCAGCCGAGGCTGTGGCAGAGCACTGTGCGGCGGGAGCCGGGCATCGCGGCGACCCGGGTGCGCAGCTCGTCCAGCCACGCGTCCAGCTGGGGTTCGTCCGGGTCCGGCAGCTGCGGGTAGTCGACGGCGTGCCCGAGCGCGGTCAGTTCACCGGCCAGCCAGTGCTGCCAGTGTGCCGGTGGGCGGCGGTTCTGCCAGCCGTGCAGCAGGAGAAAGCTCTGATCCCTCATCAGCTGATCATGGCGCGGGGGCAGGGTGCTGCGGAAGCCGGAGCGGCGCACCGGCGGCATCCTGCGGGGCCGGCCGCCGGGGACTGCACGAGGGACCCGGGCTGCGGCCCATGACAGTCAGAACGGGCAACGACCGGAACGTGGCAGCAGCCAAGAGGGGCAACGACCGGAAGGCGGCAGCAGCCGGAGGGGCAGCGACCGGAACGTGGCAGCAGCCAGGAGGGGCAGCGACCGGAAGGCGGCAGCAGCCGGAGGGGCAGCGACCGGAGAAGGCGGCGGGTGGGTTCAGGCGTCGACGACGGGGTCGCCGGTGGTGGTGATGGCGGCGGCGCGCAGCTGTTCGAGAGCGGCGTCGGTGGTGGCGCGGGCGACGCCGGCGGTCAGTTCGAGGACCACCGTGGTGGTGAAACCGGCTGCGGCGGCGTCGAGGGCGGTGGCCCGTACGCAATGGTCTGTCGCGATGCCCACGACCTCGACGTCGGTGACTCCCTTGTCCCGCAGCCAGCCGGTGAGGGTTTCGCCGGTCTCGGTGCGGCCTTCGAAGCCGGAGTACGCGGCCTGGTATTCGCCTTTGCGGAAGACGGCCTCGACGCGCCCGGTGTCGAGTTCGGGATGGAACTCGGAGCCGGCGGAACCGGCGACGCAGTGCACCGGCCAGGAGTCGACGTAGTCGGGGGTGTCGCTGAAGTGGGCGCCCGGGTCGATGTGCCAGTCCTTGGTGGCGACCACGTGGTCCCACCGGTCGCCGGCCTTGGCGAGGACCAGGGAGATGCCCTTGGCGACGGCGGCGCCGCCGGACACGGCCAGGGAGCCACCTTCGCAGAAGTCGTTCTGCACGTCCACGATGATCAGCGCGCGCGACACGGATAACTCCCTAAGCGGTGGGGACGATGACGACGGGGATGGCGGGGTCGCCCGCGGAGAGCTTCAGGCCCTCCCACGGGATGGAGATCAAGCAGTGCCGCAGGTGCTCGCGCGACTCGGCCAGGGTGGGTGCGGGCTGCACCTCGCCGGCGGAGATCAGGGTGCGCTGGAGCAGGCGGTCGTTGGGCTGGTGGTCGGGCACGCCCTGCGAGTAGATGATCTCTTCGGTGGCGGTGCCGGTGGGCTTGTGCCGGCGCACGGCGGTCTTGCGGCCGCCGACGGTCGCCTTGTTCTCGGAGCGTTTGACGACCGGGCGGCCTTCGACCTCGACCAGCTTGTAGACGAGGCCGGCGGTGGGCGCCCCGGAGCCGGTGACCACGGCGGTGCCGGCGCCGTACATGTCGACGGGTTCGGCGGCGAGGGTGGCGATCGAGTACTCGTCCATGTCGCCGGAGACGATGATCTTTGTTTCGGTGGCGCCCAGCGAGTCGAGCAGCTCCCGCGAGTGCTGGGCCAGCACGGACAGGTCACCGGAGTCGATCCGCACGGCGCGCAGGTCGGGGCCGGCGACCGCGATCGCGTTCCGGATGCCCTGACTGATGTCGTACGTGTCGACGAGCAGCGTGGTGTTCTTGCCGAGCGCCGCCACCTGGGACCCGAACGCGGTCGGCTCGTCGTCGTGCAGCAGCGTGAACGCGTGCGCCGACGTCCCGGTGGTCGGTATGCCGAAGGCGCGCCCGGCGGCCAGGTTCGACGTCGAGGCGAAACCGGCCAGGTACGCCGCGCGGGCCGCCGCGACCGCCGCGTGTTCGTGGGTGCGCCGCGAGCCCATCTCGATGATCGGCCGGCCCCGGGCGGCGGTGACCATGCGGGCTGCGGCCGCCGCGATCGCGCTGTCGTGGTTGAGCACCGACAGGATCAGCGTCTCCAGCACCACGCACTCGGCGAACGTGCCGGAAACGGTCAGGATCGGCGATCCGGGGAAGAAGAGCTCGCCTTCCGCGTACCCCTCGAGATCGCCGCTGAAGCGGTAGTTCGCCAGCCAGGTGGCGGTGGCCTCGTCGACCACGCCGGTGCTGCGCAGGTGGTCGACCTCGGCCGGGTCGAACCGGAACCTGCTGATCAGCTCGATCAGGCGGCCGGTGCCGGCGACCACGCCGTACCGCCGGCCGCTGGGCAACCGGCGGGCGAAGACCTCGAAGACGCAACTCCGCTCGGCGGTGCCGTCCTTGAGGGCGGCGCTGATCATGGTCAGCTCGTAGTGATCCGTCATCAGGGCGGGGGTGCTGGTCTCCACCGCTCTACCCTATTGCGCCGCGGGCCGATCTGCGGCGCGCGGGCGCGGAACCACTGTTGACCTGCGGTTCGGCGCTCCGGTTCACCGATCCGCCGAATCCGGTGGCAACATGGGGGGCATGGCGTTACCTCAGGTTGCTCCCGTCGAGACGCCGGAGATCCACGAAGAACCCGCCGCGGACCGACCGTGGGTGACGATCGTCTGGGACGATCCGGTCAACCTCATGTCGTACGTGACCTGGGTCTTTCAGAAGCTCTTCGGTTACAGCAAGGAGCAGGCGGAGCAGCTGATGATGGACGTGCACACCAAGGGCAAGGCGGTGGTTTCCACCGGTGCCCGGGAGCGCATGGAAATGGACGCCAACCAACTGCACGGATACGGTCTCTGGGCCACGGTCGACCGGGCCTGAGGCCGGAAAAAAGCGGGTGGGGAAGAGCATGTTCCGACGCATCGGCGGTCAGTGTGTGGCCACCTTCGAGCACGACGAGGTCCGCGTGCTGCGCAAGGTGGCCGCCGAGGTGGTCGGTCTGCTGACCGACGGCATGGACCACACCGACCCGGTGGTGAGCCGCCTCTTCCCGGACATCTATCCGGAGCTGCCGGAGGATTCGCAGGAGTTCCGCCTCTACACCGAGGGCGATCTCAAGACCGGCAAGATCGACCAGGCCGGCGCGATCCTCGCGGCCCTGCCCGACGAGGGCGAGGGCGAGGTGCGGCTGGACGGTGAGGCCGCCGAGGCCTGGCTGCGGGCGATCAACGACGCCCGGCTCGCGATGGGCACCCGCCTCGAGATCCGGGCCGAGACCGATCTGGGCGAGGAACTGGACGAGGCGGTCCTCGAGGACCCCGGTTCCAGCCGGGTCTTCCAGCTTTCGGTGTACGCGTACCTCGGTTACCTCCAGGAGTCGCTGCTCAACGCTCTGCCGGAGATCAAGTAGCGCTCGGTGTGGGCACCGCCACGCCCAGGCGCCGCAATTGCTTCGGTAATGTGAACGTCGTGCTGACCATCGACCGGACGATCCTTGACGCGATCGTGGCCCACGCCCGCCGGGACCACCCCGACGAGGCCTGTGGTGTTGTCGCCGGCGCCCTCGGCAGCGACGTCCCGTCCCGGCACATCCCGATGGACAACGCGGCCCGTTCGATGACGTTCTACGAGTTCGACTCGATGGAATACCTCCGGGTGTGGCGCGAGATGGACGACCGCGACGAAGAGGCAGTGGTGATCTACCACTCGCACACGGCCACCGAGGCGTACCCGTCCCGCACGGATGCGGATATCGCCGGCTGGCCGGACGCGCACTATCTGCTCGTCTCGACCCGTGAGCCGGATTCCGAGGAGATTCGTTCGTTCCGTATCGTGGACGGTGTGGTGACCGAAGAAGAGGTCAACATCGTGGATGCGACGGTGGACGCGTGAAGGTGAGTGCCGTGCAGTCGTACATGTTCGGGCAGAGCCCGGTTTCGGTGGTTTACGAGTGTCGCTGAGCGACAACTCCCACCGGCCCTCTCCCTTGCCTCATGAACGACACTCTCTAGGAGCATGACAGTCATGGCTATCGAAGTCCGCGTTCCCACCATCCTGCGCAACTACACCGGCGGCTCCAAGATCGTCGAAGGTGCCGGCGAGACGCTCATCGGCCTGATCGACGACCTCGACGCCAAGCACAACGGCCTCAAGGGCCGGCTCATCACTCCCGAGGGCGGCCTGCACCGGTTCGTCAACATCTACGTCAACGACGAGGATGTCCGGTTCCTCGGCGCGCTCGACGCGAAGCTGAAGGACGGCGACTCGATCACCATCCTGCCGGCCGTGGCCGGTGGCGCCCTCGGTTTCGCTGCCGCTGCCGCCCTGCTGGGGCGCTAGGCCGATGGCTCGTTACGAGAGCCTGCTCGACGCGTGCGGGGGCACGCCGCTCGTCGGCCTGCCCCGCCTCTCGCCGGCGGTGCCCGAGGGGGCGCCGCCGGTGCGGCTGTGGGCCAAGCTGGAGGACCGGAACCCGACCGGCAGCATCAAGGACCGCGCCGCGCTGTTCATGGTGCGCGCCGCCGAGGAGTCCGGGCACCTGCGCCCCGGTGACACCATCCTGGAGCCGACCAGCGGCAACACCGGCATCGCGCTGGCCATGGTGGCGAAACTGCGGGGTTACCGGCTGGTCTGCGTGATGCCGGAGAACGTTTCCACCGAGCGCGTCCAGTTGCTCCGGATGTACGGCGCCGAGATCCTCTTCTCGCCGGCGGCCGGTGGCTCGAACCAGGCGGTCGCGACCGCCAAGCAGGTGGCCGCCGAGCACCCTGACTGGAAGATGCTCTTCCAGTACGGGAACCCGGCGAACGCCCGCGCGCATTACGAGACCACCGGTCCGGAGCTCCTGCACGACCTGCCGACGATCACGCACTTCGTGGCCGGCCTGGGCACCACCGGCACCCTGATGGGCACCGGCCGGTTCCTGAAGGAGAAGGTCGAGGGCATCCAGATCATCGCGGCCGAGCCGCGGTACGGCGAACTCGTCTACGGCCTGCGCAACATCGACGAGGGTTACGTGCCGGAACTCTACGACGCCTCGGTGCTGGACCGGCGGTTCTCCGTGGGCACGCGGGACGCGGTTCTGCGTACCCGTCAGCTTGTCGAGGTCGAAGGCATCTTCGCCGGCTTCTCCAGCGGCGCGATCCTGCACGCCGCGCTCGCCGTGGCGCACGAGGCGGTCAAGAACGGCAAGGCCGCCGACGTGGCGTTCGTGGTCTGCGACGGCGGCTGGAAATACCTGTCGACCGGCGCTTACGGCGGCACGCTCAACGACGCGGAAGAGGCCCTCGAAGGCCAACTTTGGGCGTAGGCGACGGCCCGGCGTTCTGTGTGGGCGACGGCTACCGCCACGGCGGCGGCCATCGGCGGCGCGGCCGCGATCAGCAGCCACCACGGCAGGTGCCGTTCGTGGATGGCGAGGAACGCGGCCGCGGTCGGCACCACGCTGAGCAGGGTCAGCAGCCCGAGCAGCGGCAGGTACCAGCCGGGCGCTCCACCGAAGACCGTCACCACGGCGTAGAGGCCGACGCCCACGCCGGTGAGTCCGAGCGCGGTGCCGTAGAGCGCCATCACGAGAAGGCGTGCCGCACCGGGCGGCGGGTCCTCGGGAGTGGGGAACCGGAATACGCCGGGATCCTCGAGTGACAGAGATTGCGGGTTTTCCGCGGTCGTGGTTCGGGTAGTGCGGGCCTGTTCGACCGCGGTCACGTCGCCTCCATCAGATGACCTTCGACGTACTACCCTGTGCAACGCCGACAGGTCACCGGACGTGACGGTGAGAATTCGTAATGACCGAGGTCACGGCGGTTGTGATGTGGGTTGTCGATTTGACGACAAATCGATCAGTTGTTAACGCCAAGCACTGGTCGGGGCGTACGCTTCGCTCCGTGATTGACTGGTCTGACAAGTCCAGCGCGGGCCGGTTCAGCGGGGCGTTCACGAGCCGGAGTTGTTCGACCCGATGTGAACCAGAGGAAACCGCATGCGACTGACCGTTCTCGGTTGTGCCGGCAGTTTCCCCGGCCCCGAGTCGGCGTGTTCGGCCTATCTTGTCGAGGCCGACGGCTACCGGCTCCTGATCGACTTCGGTTCCGGATCACTCTCCGCGCTCCAGCGGTACTCGGACATGCGCCGGATCGACGCGATCCTCCTGACCCACCTGCACTGCGATCACATGCTCGACGCGTGCACCTACGTCGTGGTCCGCCGCTACGACCCGGCCGGCCCGCTGCCGCCGGTGCCGGTCTACGCGCCGATGGGCGCCGCCGAGCGGATCGCCGCCGCCTACAGCACCGAGGGCGAGCCGGTCGACGACGTGTACACGTTCTACGGACTGCAGCCCGGCACGTTCCCGATCGGCCCGCTGACGGTCACCGTGGACCGGGTCAACCATCCCGTCGAGACCTACGGGGTGCGCGTCGAGCACAACGGGCGTGTCCTGGCGTACTCGTCGGACACCGCGCCCTGTGAGGCGCTGCTGCGCCTGGCCTCCGGCGCGGATCTGTTCCTCTGTGAGGCGAGTTACCTCGACGGTGCCCCCAACCCCCCTGACCTGCACCTGACCGGTGGCGAAGCGGGCGAGGCGGCCACCAAGGCGGACGTCGGACGGCTCCTGCTGACCCACTTGGTGCCGGCTTGGGCCAGTGAGGCATCTATTGTGGATGCGGCAAGCGCCGCGTTCGCGGGACCGGTCGACGTCGTCCGGCCCGGGGCCAGATACGATCTCTGAGCCGGTGTGCGGGGGCGAGTCGGCTGCACCGATTGCACCACGTGTCGTGATCTTGGAGTTGTCGCATTGCGCATCGTTCGCCTGGCCAACTTCGTCACGGTCCACACGGGGGGCCTGCGTACCGCCCTGCGGCAGCTCGGACGCGGCTACCAGCAGGCCGGGCACGAAGCCGTCCTGATCATCCCGGGCCGCAGTTACTCGGACAAGATGACCAAACAGGGCCGCGTCATCACCCTGCCCAGCGCGCCGGTGCCCCGCACCGGTGGCTACCGGGTGCTCGCCGGCCGGCGCGAGCTGACCCGGCTCCTCGACAGCCTGGAACCGGACCGCATCGAGGTCTCCGACCGCACCACGCTGCGCTGGACCGGCAACTGGGCGCGGCAGCGCGGCGTGCGCTCGATGATGGTCTCCCACGAGAGCCTGGCCGGGGTCCTCGGCGTCTGGGGCATGCCGAAACGTGACGCCCTCGCCGACCGGTTCAACCGGCGCACCGCCGAGGCCTTCGACACGATCGTCTGCACCACCGGGTTCGCGGCCGCCGAGTTCCGCCGCCTCGACGTGCCGAACCTGGTCGAGGTGCCGCTCGGCGTCGACCTCGACCTCTTCCACCCGAGCCGGATGGACGTCAGCGTGCGGTCCCGGTACGCGCGCCCCGACGAGCTGCTGATCGTCTACTGCAGCCGTCTCTCCGCTGCCAAGCGGCCCGAGCTGGCCGTCGACGCGGTCGCCTCGCTGCGCAACGGCAAGGTGCCGGCGGTGCTGGTGATGGCCGGTGACGGCCGGCGGCGTACCGCCCTGGCCTACCGCGCGGCCCGCCTGCCCGTCCGCTTCGCCGGCCACATCTCCGAACGCGCCGACGTGGCCGCCCTGCTGGCCAGCGCCGACGTGACACTCGCGCCCGGTCCGGTGGAGACGTTCGGCCTGGCCGCGCTGGAGTCACTGGCCTGCGGGACGCCGGTCGTGGTGAACGAGCAGAGCGCGCTCCCCGAGGTGGTCGGCGACGGCGGCATCGCGGTGCCGGGCACCGCCGACGCGTTCGCCGACGCCGTCAGCTCCCTCATGGAGCGGCCACGGGTGGAGCGCCGCGCCGCCGCCCGGGCCCGCGCCGAGAACTTCGGCTGGCCGGCCGCGGTGGAGGGTTTCCTGCTGGCGCACGGCGCTCTCCCGGAGACAGTACCGGCGAGGTTCCGGGCGGTCGCGTCGCTGCGCCCGGCGGTCCCGCTGATGCGTCCGGCGATGACGCACCGCCGTGAGTCCGGGGCGGACGAAGCCGGCGCAGCCCGTTACGCATAGGGTTGGGGGCATGGCACGACCCGACGGCCGAGCGGCCGACCAGCTGCGACCGGTGACGCTGACCCGGCATTGGAGCATCCACCCCGAGGGATCGGTGCTGGTGGAGTTCGGCAACACCCGCGTGCTCTGCACCGCGAGTGTCACCGAGGGGGTGCCGCGCTGGCGCAAAGGCTCCGGGCTCGGCTGGGTGACCGCGGAGTACTCGATGCTCCCGCGCGCCACCAACACCCGCGGTGACCGGGAGAGCGTCAAGGGCAAGCTGGGCGGGCGCACCCAGGAGATCTCCCGCCTCATCGGCCGCAGCCTGCGGGCCTGCATCGACCTCAAGGCGCTCGGCGAGAACTCGATCGTCCTCGACTGCGACGTGCTCCAGGCCGACGGCGGCACCCGGACCGCCGCGATCACCGGCGCCTACGTGGCGCTGCACGACGCGGTCACCTGGCTGGCCGGGCGCAAGTCGCTGGCCGGCAAGGTGGACAAGGTGCTGCACACCTCCATCCAGGCGGTAAGCGTCGGGATCATCGCCGGCGAGGCACGACTGGACCTGATGTACGAGGAGGACGTCACCGCCGAGGTGGACATGAACGTGGTCTGCACCGGCGAGGGCGACTTCGTCGAGGTCCAGGGGACGGGGGAGAACGGCGTGTTCAAACGGGCCCAGATGGACGCGATGCTGGATCTCGGGGTGCTCGGGTGCGCCGAGCTGGCCGCCGCGCAGCAGAAGGCGCTCGCCGCATGAGCGCCCGGCTGCTGCTCGCCACCGGCAACCCGAAGAAGCTCGTCGAACTCCAGCGGATCCTGGACGCCGCCCTCGGCGTGGCGCAGATCGAGCTGGTCGGCCTCGGCGACTTCCCGGACTACCCGGACGTGCCGGAGACCGGGCTCACCTTCGGCGAGAACGCCCTGATCAAGGCGCGCGAGGGCGCGAAACGCACCGGCCTGCCCACGGTCGCCGACGACTCCGGCATCGCGGTGAACGCGCTGAACGGCATGCCCGGCGTCTTCAGCGCCCGCTGGTCCGGCCGGCACGGCGACGACCAGGCCAACCTGGACCTGCTGCTCGCCCAGATCTCCGACGTCGCCGACACCCAGCGCGGCGGAGCCTTCGTCTGCGCGGCGGCCCTGGTCCTGCCGAACGGGCGGGAACACCTGGTCGAGGGACGGCAGACCGGCCGGCTGCTGCGCAGCCGTCGCGGCGAGGGCGGCTTCGGCTACGACCCGATCTTCGTGGGGGACGGCCAGGAGCGTACGAACGCCGAACTCACCCCGGCCGAGAAGGACGCCATCAGCCACCGCGGCAAGGCGTTCCGCGAACTCGCCAAGGTGATCGCCAAGGAACTGCCCCGCTGAGGACGCGGCGTGGGTTGCGGCTCTCGCAACCCACGCCCCTCGCTCTGGCGAATCGAAAGCCCACCTCTCGCGAATCGAAAGTCCAGCCCTCGCGAATCGAAAGTCCAGCCCTCGCGAATCGAAAGCCGGGGGATCAGCGCAGTGGGCCGACGGCTTTCTCGATCTCGGTGCGGAGGGCCGGTCCGCTGATCACCGCGCGGGCCTGTTCCAGCACCGGGGCCAGGAAGACGTCCGGCCCCGGGCCGCCCGCGAACGGTGTCACCGCCGCCACCGCGGCCTGCCCGGCCGGTGAGGCGGTCAGGGGCGCCCGCAGTTGCAGGCCGCGGACGGCGGAGAGCAGTTCGACGGCGAGCAGGCTCGTCAGGTTGTCCAGGACGGTACGCAGCTTCTTCGTGGCCGCCCAGCCCATCGAGACGTGGTCCTCCTGCATGCCGCTGGTGGGCAGCGAGTCGACCGAGGCGGGCGAGGCCAGCCGCCGGTTCTCCGCGACGATGCCGGCCGCCGTGTACTGGGCGATCATCAGCCCGGAGTTGACGCCGGCGTCGGGGGAGAGGAACGGCGGCAGGTCCCGGGACCGGGTCACGTCGAGGAGCCGGTCGACGCGCCGTTCGGCGATCGCACCCACCTCGGCGGCCGCGATGGCCAGGTAGTCGGCGGCGAAGCCGAGGGGCGCGCCGTGGAAGTTGCCGGTGGACTCGACCCGGCCGTCGGGCAGCACGACCGGGTTGTCCACGACCGACACCAGTTCGCGGCCGGCGACGGTGGTCACGAACGCGAGGGTGTCCCGGGCGGCGCCGGCGACCTGCGGGGCGCAGCGCATCGAGTACGCGTCCTGCACCGCGTGCGCCAGGTCGTCCCGGTGCGAGTCCATGATCGCGGAGTTCTGGAGCAGCCGGTGGATGTTGGCGGCGGAGTCGGTCTGGCCGGGGTGCGGGCGGATCGCGTGCAGTTCCGGCAGGAACGGCCGTTCCGAGCCGAGCATCGCCTCGATCGCGAGGGCGGTGGTCACGTCGGCCATGGCGAACAGGTGCCCGGCGTCGGCGATCGCCAGCAGCAGCATCCCGAGCATGCCGTCGGTGCCGTTGATCAGCGCGAGGCCTTCTTTGGCGGCCAGTTCGAGCGGGCGCAGGCCGGCGCTGTGCAGCGCCTCGGCCGCGGAGATCCGGGCGCCGTCCTTGCCGAGCACCCAGCCCTCGCCGAGCAGCACGATCGCGCAGTGCGCGAGGGGCGCCAGGTCACCGGAGGCGCCGAGCGAGCCGTGTTCCGGCACCCACGGCGTCAGGTCGTGGTTGAGCAGGTCGACCAGGCCTTGCGCGAGGACCGGCCGGACACCGGAGCGACCCATCGCCAGCGACCGAACCCGCAGCAGCATCATCGCCCGGACCACTTCGCGCGGCATCGGCGCGCCGATCCCGGCGGCGTGCGAGCGGATCAGGGCGTGCTGCAGCTCGGCACGGCGTTCCGGGGCGATCGAGGTGTTGGCGAGCGCGCCGAAGCCGGTGGACACGCCGTAGACGGGCCGGCCGGACGCCTCGATGCCGTCGACGATGGCCCGGCTGGTGGCCATCGCCTCGTGGGCGGCGGTGGAGATCTCGACGCGGGCGTCGCCCCGGGCGACGGCGATCACGTCGGCGGCGCTGACGCCGATGGGTTCAACGGTGACGATCACTGTGGCACTCCGTCGTGCAGAATGGTGCGGATCAAGGGGACACCGGGCCGGTAGGCCAGGTGCAGGTGGGACGGTGCGTCGAGCACGATCAGGTCGGCGCGGGCGCCGGCCCGCACGATGCCGAGGTCGGTGCGGCGCAGGGCGGCGGCCCCACCGGCGGTGGCCGCGAAGACGGCTTCGGCGGGGGTCATGCGCATCTCCCGGACGGCCAGCGCGATACAGAACGGCATGGAGCTG
This sequence comes from Actinoplanes sp. DH11, assembly GCF_020873875.1. Classification (GTDB taxonomy): domain Bacteria; phylum Actinomycetota; class Actinomycetes; order Mycobacteriales; family Micromonosporaceae; genus Actinoplanes. The sequence continues at coordinate 193,032 of NZ_JAHWGU010000017.1, read as the reverse complement.
GTGTACGACGACCCGGGGTTGCAGTCCGTCGCCAGGGCGACAGTCGCACCGGCGTCCAGCAGCCGGCGCGCGTCCGGGTAGGGCGAGCGGGTGGAGAACTCGGCGCCCGGCAGCAGCGTCGCCACGGTGTCCGAGGAGGCCAGTGCGTCCACGTCGGCGTCGTCGAGGTGGGTGCAGTGGTCGGCGCTCGCCGCACCCAGCTCCACGGCGAGCCGGACCCCGGGGCCGGGACCGAGCTGGTTGGCGTGCAGCCGCAGGCCGAGGCCGCGTGCGGCGGCAGCGGTCAGGATCGCCCGGGCCTGGTCGCCGTCGAACGCGCCGCGCTCGCAGAACACGTCGGCCCATGTGGCGTACGGTGCCGCGGCGTCCAGCATCTCGCCCCGGACCAGGTCCACGTAGTCGTCGGCGCGTCCCGCGTACTCGGCCGGGACCACGTGCGCCCCGAGGTACGTGGTGTCCTCGACGATCTCCGCAGCCAGGCGCAACGACCGGGCTTCTTCGGTGACGGTCAGCCCGTACCCCGATTTGATCTCGATCGTGGTCGTCCCCTGCCGCAGCGCCTCACCCACCAGGCGCCGCGCGTTGCGGCGCAGCTCGTCGTCGCTTGCCGCGCGGGTGGCGGCGACAGTGGTGCGGATGCCGCCGCCGGTGTACGCGGCCCCCGCCATCCGCGCCCCGAACTCGGCCGCCCGGTCGCCCGCGAAGATCAGATGCGCGTGGCTGTCGACGAAGCCGGGCAGCACCGCGGCGCCGTCCGCGTCGAGCCGGGAGTCGGCCGCCGGCGTCCGCGACGACGGCCCCACCCAGACGATCCGGTCGCCGTCGACCACCACGGCGGCGTCGTGCACGATGCCCAGGTGCGGGTCGTTGGTGACCAGTTCACCGATGTTCGTGACGGCAAGGCTCATGACAGCACCAGTTCGGTTGTCGAGTTGCGCAGGGCGGCCGCCACGTCCATCGACCGGTGCCGCCCGCCGGTGACCACCCGGCGCCCGTCCACGATCACGTCGGTCACGTCCGCCGCGGTGGCCGCGAAGACCAGTCCGGCCGGGTCGGTGCCGGCGGTCCGGACGCTGTCCAGCGAGACCGCCACCAGGTCGGCGCGCCGGCCCACGGCGATCTCGCCGGCGTCGGGCCAGCCGAGCGACGCGTGTCCGGCGGCGGTGGCCGCGGTGAGCAGTTCGCCGGCGCCGAAGTGGCCGCGCCGGCGGGTGGCGAGCCGTTCGTCGAGTTCGACGCCGCGCGCCTCCTCGAAGATGTCGATCACGGCGTGGCTGTCGCTGCCCAGGGTGAGTGCCGCGCCGGCGTCGGCGAGCGCCCGGGCCGGCCCGATGCCGTCGGCCAGGTCCCGTTCGGTGGTGGGGCAGAGACAGACGTACTGCCCGTCGCCGAGGATCTCGATGTCGCCCGCGGTCAGGTGGGTGGCGTGCACCGCGGTGGTCATCGGCTGCCAGACACCCCTGTCCTGCAGCAGTTCGGTGGGTGAGCAGCCGTGCACGGCCTGGCAGGCCTCGTTCTCGGCGGGCTGCTCGGAGAGGTGGACGTGCACCGGCAGCCCGTCGGTGCGCTGCGCGAACGTCGCCATGCCGTCGGCCGGCGCGGCCCGCACCGAGTGCAGCGCCGCACCGATCCGGACACCGTCGCCACCGCGCAGCGTCTCGAACCGGCGGTACCAGCCGTCGTAGTCGCCGTCGGAGAACCGCCGTTGCACGCCCTCGAGGGGTTTGCCGTCGACACCCGAGGTCAGGTAGACCGCGTCCAGCAGGGTGATCCGGATCCCGGCCTCGCGGGCGGCCGCGATGAGCGCATTGCCCATCGCGTTCGGGTCGGCGTAGGGCACCCCGTCCGGGCCGTGGTGCAGGTAGTGGAACTCGCCGACGCAGGTGATCCCGGCCAGCGCCATCTCGCCGTAGACCGCCGTGGCGAGCGCGAAGTAGCTGTCCGGGTCGAGCCGGCCGGCCACCCGGTACATCAGTTCCCGCCACGTCCAGAAGCTGCCGCGGTCGCCGTGGGTGCGTCCGCGCAGCGCCCGGTGGAAGGCGTGCGAGTGGGCGTTGGCGAAGCCCGGCAGGACGAGGCCGGTCAGGATCTCGCCGGTCCGTTCCGCACCGGCGCGCACGCCGGTGATGCGGTCACCGGAGACGTCGATGCGGACGTCGCGCTCGACCTTGCCGCCGATCCACGCGTGGCCGGCGTGGTAGACGGTCATGTCAGTTCCGCCAGGACCGTCGCCAGGGCCTCGATGCCGGCCTCGCAGTCCTCGTCGGTGGCATGCTCCGCGGGGGAGTGCGACACCCCGGTCGGATTGCGGACGAAGAGCATCGCGGTCGGCACGTGCGCGGAGAGCACTCCGGCGTCGTGTCCGGCGCCGGTCGGCAGGATCGGCGCGTTCCCCAGCACCTTCGACAGCTGCCGGCCCAGAGCCTCGTCGAAGGCGACCTCGGCGGTCACCGACTCGGGCGTGACGGTCAGGGACGTACCGTCCCGATCGGCCCGCTCGGTCGCCTTGCGCACCACCGCGTCGACCAGCCGGTCCAGGGTGCCGGTGTCGGCCGCCCGGGCGTCCAGCCAGCCGCGCACCAGCGACGGGATCGCGTTCGTGGCGTTCGGTTCGACCTGGACCCGCCCCATGGTGGCGTGCGCCCCGCTGAGCCGGGCCTCCTTGTTGGCGGCGAGCACGGTGAAGGCGAAGGTCAGCATCGGGTCGCGCCGGTCGCTCATCCGGGTGGTGCCGGCGTGGTCGCCGACGCCGGCGAAGTCCATCCGCCAGCGCCCGTGCGGCCAGATCGCGCTCGCCACCCCGACCGGGACGTCCAGCGCCCGGCCCTGCTCGACGTGCAGCTCGACGAAGGCCGCGACGTTCCCGATCTTCGCGAGGTCGGCCCCGGCAGGCACCGACCCCAGCGCCTCGGCGAAGGAGATGCCGTCGCGGTCGGTGAGTGCGGCGGCCTGCTGGGGCGCGATCGCGCCGGTCAGCAGACGAGAACCCAGGCAGGGTACGCCGAACCGCCCGCCCTCCTCCTCGACGAAGGCGGCGATCCCGATCTGCCGGGAGGCGTCGATCCGGTCGGCCGCGAGGAACGCGCTCACGATCCCCAGCGGCCCGTCGTATCCGCCGCCGTGCGGCACCGAGTCGAAGTGGGAACCGGTCAGCACGGTGCCCGGCGCCCACGGTTCGCCCCGCCATGCGAAGAGGTTCCCGTTGCCGTCGTCGGTGACCCGCATGTCCCTTCGCGCGGCCTGGGTGCGGAACCAATCGCGCAGCGTCAGCTCCGGCTCGGTCAGCGCGTACCGCAGGTAACCGCCGCTGTCGGCCCGGCCGATCGGCGCGATCTCCTGCCAGGCCCGGGTGAACGCGCTCATCGGCTCATCGGGATCGTGACGCCACCGGCGGAGGCCGACGGGTAACCGGCGTCCACGTGCCGCAGCACACCCGTCGCCGGGTCGTTGGTGAGCACCCGCTCGATCTTCTGCCCGGCCAGGGCGGTGCCGTCGGCCACGCAGACCTGACCGGCGTGGATGCTGCGGCCGATGCCGACCCCGCCGCCGTGGTGGATCGACACCCAGCTGGCGCCGCTGGCGGTGTTGACGAGCGCGTTCAGCAGCGGCCAGTCGGCGATCGCGTCGGAGCCGTCGAGCATCGCCTCGGTCTCCCGGTACGGCGAGGCGACCGAACCGGAGTCCAGGTGGTCCCGGCCGATCACGATCGGCGCGGACACCTCACCCTTGGCCACCATGTCGTTGAACCGGACACCGGCGACGTCCCGCTCGCCGTAACCGAGCCAGCAGATCCGCGCCGGCAGCCCCTGGAAGGCGACCCGCTCGCCGGCCATCTTGATCCAGCGCGCCAGCGGCTCGTTCTCCGGGAACAGGTCGAGCACCGCCCGGTCGGTGGCGGCGATGTCGGCCGGGTCGCCGGAGAGCGCCGCCCAGCGGAACGGTCCCTTGCCCTCGGCGAAGAGCGGCCGGATGTAGGCCGGTACGAAACCGGGGAAGTCGAAGGCCCGGTGGTACCCGGCCAGCTGAGCCTCGCCGCGGATCGAGTTGCCGTAGTCGAACACCTCGGCGCCGGCGTCCAGGAAGCCGACCATCGCGGCGACCTGCTTCGCCATGCTGGCCCGGGCCCGGTCGGTGAACTCCTCGGGCTTGGTTCGCGCGTACTCGGCGGCGTCCGCCAGTTCCACGCCGACCGGCAGGTAGCTCAGCGGGTCGTGCGCGCTCGTCTGGTCGGTCACGATGTCGATCTCGACGCCGCGGGTCAGCAGCTCGGGGAAGACGAGCGCCGCGTTGCCGACGACGCCGATCGACTTCGCGGTCCGGGCCGCCTTGGCCTCCAGGGCGAGCGCGATCGCCTGGTCCAGGTCGTCCGCGACGACGTCCAGGTACCGGGTGTCGACGCGGCGCTGCAGACGGGTCCGGTCCACGTCGACGACCAGGCAGACGCCGCCGTTCATGGTGACCGCCAGGGGCTGCGCACCGCCCATCCCGCCGCAGCCGCCGGTCAGGGTGAGTGTCCCGGCCAGGTCACCGGCGAACTTCTTGGCGGCCACGGCGGCGAACGTCTCGTAGGTGCCCTGCAGGATGCCCTGCGTCCCGATGTAGATCCACGAGCCGGCGGTCATCTGGCCGTACATGGTCAGGCCGAGCTGCTCCAGGCGCCGGAACTCCGGCCAGTTCGCCCAGTCACCGACCAGGTTCGAGTTCGCGATCAGCACGCGCGGCGCCCACTCGTGGGTGCGCAGCACGCCGACCGGTTTGCCGGACTGCACCAGCAGGGTCTCGTCGCCTTTGAGCAGGTCCAGCTCCCGCACGATGGCGTGGAAGGACGGCCAGTCGCGGGCGGCGCGCCCGGTGCCGCCGTAGACGACGAGGTCCTGCGGACGCTCGGCCACGTCCGGGTCCAGGTTGTTCATCAACATCCGCTTGGCGGCCTCCTGCGGCCACCCCTGAGCGGTGTACGACGTACCGCGCGGCGAACGGATCTCGGTCATGTCGGCTCCTTTCGATCACGCCAGAAAGATGTGCCGCTGTGCGGCTGTCGCTTCGAACTCCTCCAGGCGGCGCTGCACCGGTTCCGGCGCCGCATCACACATCGCCTGCAGCAGCACCATGGCCATCGCCATCGGGCCGGTGTGCAGGTCGAAGACGAGCTGGGTGCCGACCGCGGCCGGCAGCACCACGTCGGCGGACTCGGCGACCGGGCTGACCGCCGAATCGGTGATCGCGACGACGGCGAGGCCGGCCGCCTTGGCCTCGCGGACGGCCTCCACCGTCTCACGCGGGTAGCGCGGCAGCACGATCGCCAGCATCGCACCGGCGCCGGCCGCGCGGGCCTGATCGAGCCGGTCCAGCAGGCTTGTCCCGCCGCCGTCGAGCACCCGCACGTCCGGGAACGCCTTGGCGGCGAAGTAGCCGAAGTACGCCGCGAGCGGTGCCGCGGCCCGTAACCCGAGCACCGGCAGCGGCCGGCTGGCGACCAGCAGGCCGGCGGCGGCGCGTACGTCGTCGAGCCGGTCCAGCTGCTCACCGAGGCGCCGCAGGTGCTCGGTCTCGGCGTGCACGGCGCGCTGCATGGCGTTGCGCCCGGACGGCTCGGCCGGCTCGTCGGCGGTGACGGTGCGCAGCTCACGCCGCAGCGCCGGATAGCCGGACCAGCCCAGCGCCATCGCGAACCGGGTCACCGACGGCTGGCTGACCCCGGCCAGTTCGGCCACCTCGGCCGCCGACAGGTAGGCCGCCGTCGCGCCGCGTTCGACGAGGCAGTGTGCGATCCGCCGCTGGGTCGGGGTGAGCCGGGCGCCCTGGAAGAGCTTGACTACTCCGTCATTCACAGCCTCAGGCTATGCATGAAAACTTTCAGAAGCTAGAGGGTCAAGCGAAAGAGGCGTGGCCGCGAGAGTCAGCGGGCGGCGACCTCGTGGTGGGTCACCGTGGTCTCCCGGTCGACGAGGAAGGCGTCGTCCTCCGGATAGAACACGGCCTGCCCGATGTCGTCGCCGGCGAAGGCGCGGATCACGTCCAGCGACTCCCACCAGCTCACCGTCGTCACCTCGGACCGGCCGTCGCCGAGATCCCTGGTCCACATCTGGGCGCCCAGGTTGCCGGGGGTCCGGCGGTACGCCAGCAGGCCGGTCTGCTCCACATAGGTCACGTACTCACCGACACGGCCGGTCGGCACCCAGCCCCGCCACATCCGCGCAATCATGAGAGTCAGCGTAGGTGCCCGTGTGGCAGGCTGCTGGGTATGCGGATCACGGCGCTCCACTCGTACCCCGTCAAGGGCTGCCACCGCCTGGACCACGACGAAGCCGGCGTTGAACCGTGGGGCCTGACCGGCGACCGCCGGTGGATGATCGTCGACGCCGACGGTGTCGGCATCACCCAGCGTGAGGCACCGCTGCTCACCCAGCTCGCGGCCCGGCCGCGGCCCGGCGGCCTGGCACTCACCGCGCCCGGCCACGGCACCCTGGAGATCGACGAACCGCACGACAGCCCGAAGATCGCCGTCCGGGTGTTCCGGAACAAGCAACCGGTCCCCGCCCGCCTCGCCGAGAACGAGTGGACAAGCGCCTTCCTCGGCCGCGACGCCCGGCTCGTCTGGCAGGCCGACCCCACCGGCCGGTCGATCGGCTCGCACGCCGGGCCGGACGACCGGGTGAGTCTCGCCGACGGCTACCCCGTGTTGCTGGCCAACGCGGCGTCACTCGACGCACTCAACGACTGGCTCACCGAGGGTGGCGACCAGCCTGTCCCGATGCACCGGTTCCGGCCCAACCTGGTGGTCGCCGACGCGCCCGCCTGGGCCGAGGACGCATGGCCGGGGCGGCGCCTGCGGATCGGCGAGCTCACCTTCCGGGTCGCGAAGCCGTGCGACCGCTGCCGGGTCACCACGATCGACCAGGAGACCGGCGAGACCGGGCGGCAGCCGCTGCACGTGCTCGGCAAACACCGCCGGTTCGGCAACGGCCTGATGTTCGCGGTGAACCTGATCCCCGATCTGACCGCCGGCGAGACTGGTCGAATTCGGACAGGGGACCCGGTGAATGTCGTGGAAGAGTGAATCCGTCTTAGGGGAGTCTTAGAAAATTTGCCCCACCCGCCGCACGCCGACCAATATGCCCGGGTGAGTGCTCATCGAAGCCCGTTCCCCGTCCGTTGGCTCGCCGCCGGCGGTGCCGCGGTGGTCGCCGGAATCATCGGCGTCGCCCTGCTCCTGCAGACCGGTGGCTCCGCCTGCGCCGCGCCGCCGAGCACCACCACCAAGACCGGCAAGGCCACGTTCTACGACCTGGCCGGCACCTCGGGCAACTGCTCACTCGAACCGCCCGCCGACGACCTCTACGTGGCGCTCGGCCCGTCGCAGTACTCCGAGGGCGCGGCCTGCGGTGCCTACCTCGACGTCACCGGCCCCAAGGGCAAGGTCCGCGTCAAGGTCTTCGACTCCTGCCCCGAATGCGCCGCCGGTCACCTCGACCTGAGCCGCACCGCGTTCAAGAAGATCGGCGCCGAGATCGACGGGATCATCCCGATCAAGTACAAGCTGGTGAAGAACCCGCCGGTGCCGGCCCCGATAAGCGTCCGGGTCAAGGAGGGCGCGTCCCAGTACTGGTTCGCCGCCCGCATAGACCACCACGCCAACCTGCTCTCCTCGGTGCAGGTGGCAAGCTCCGGCCGAGGCTTCACCAAGGCCCAGCGCACCGACTTCAACTACTGGATCATCGACAGCGGCGCCGGTCCCGGCCCCTTCAAGATCAAGATCACCGATGTGTACGGGAAGACGAGCACCGTCTCCGGCATCAAAATGAACCCCGGCACCGTCCAGAAGACAGCCGTCCGAGCCTCCTCGGCGTCGTCTTCGTCGTCATTGTCTGCCTCGTCGCCCGAGCCGGCCACCAGCCCGAAGAAGCCGGCCGCGTCCCCGTCGAAGCAGCCCGCCACCAAGGCCTCCCGCTCCGCCCCCGCCTCCGCCGCGCCGCCATCCAGCCCGGCAGCCTCCGCCCCAGCCGCCCTGCCGGCAACAGCGTCAGCGTCGGCAGCCGCCGCCCCGCTGCTCGAGTCGACCCCCACCGACCCGGCGGCCGAGGCCGCAGCCCTCGACCTGACAGCAGCCGAACCCGCCCCCAACCGCTGCTGACCGACCCCGATCCGCCGGTGGGGCGACGTTGGCCGACTCCGATCCGCCGGTGGGACGTTTTTGACCGACTCCAACCGCCAGTAGGACGTTTTTGACCGACTCCGATCCGCCGGTGGGACGTTTTTGACCGACTCCGATCCGCCGGTGGGACGTTTTTGACCGACTCCGACCCGCCGGTGGGACGTTTTTGACCGACTCCGACCGCCAGCGGCGCGTCTTGACCGATTCGACCCGCCAGCTAGACGCGTTGACCCGCGACTCGACTCGCCAGCTGGGCGCGACTCGACTCGCCGGTTGGGCGTGCTGACAGACCGACTCACCCCGTGAGCGTGCCGACGGCCACGCCCAACTGACCGGCGCGCGCGCAGCCGTCCCCTCCACCCGGAGCCTTACCGATTTCGGTGAGGCTCCGGTGTGCTGCTCAGTGAATGCCGGATATGCAGACTTGAGTTGGTGCGGAAGAGGGGACTCGAACCCCCACGCCCTTTCGGGCACGGGCACCTAAAACCCGCGCGGCTGCCTGATTTCGCCACTTCCGCCCGCTTTGCCCATTGAGGCAACGCGTTGTGAGAAGTCTAATCGGTCAGATCTGCCATCGACCTCTCGGTAGGTGCCGATCGTGCACAACTGCGCTCCTCGCGCCCGCCAGGACCCTCTTCTCGTCACACCTTCGCGTGTGCCCGGCGCTGGCCCGACCGGGTCGGGGGTCGCGTCCGCTGAGGTGGTGTATAAGAGTCGACCATCGATGATCCGTTTCACAGCCGCCGAGCCTGGCTGTCACCCACGGTTGTTGAAGAGCGTTTCCGGCAACCGCCAGTGACAGCCAACCCTGCCGGGCTGTCAGTCATGGTCGTTGGAGAGCGTTTCCGGCAGCCGTGAGTGACAGCTGGCCGTGTCGGGCTGTCAGCTGTGGTTGTTGGAGGGCGTGTCTGGCAGCCGTGAGTGACAGCTGACCGGGCCCGGGCCGAATGTGGACGCCTTCGCTGGCTGCTCATTACGCAGTCGCTGGTTCGGAGACCGGTCGTTCGGCGGTTGTTCGTCCGGCATCCGGTTACGCGGCCGGTTGTTGCTCGGCATCCGGTTGTTTGGCCGCCCGTTGCTCGGTTGCCGCTCGGCCAGCGCCCGCGTGATTCGCCCAGCTCGACAGGCCGGCCTCCCGCAGCACGTTCTCGACCGTGGCCGCAGAGACGGTGATCGGGTCCGGGCTTCGGGAGCGCAGGGCGGCCGCCACCTTCCGGGGGCTCAGCCGAGGATGGGCCGCGGCAAAGGCGACGATCGCGGAGAGTTCCGTGGCGGACTGCCGGCGTTGACGGGGCGGCGGTTCCGTTGAGCCGTAGTCCCGCAGTCGGCGGAGGAGCGTGTAGACGTGGTTGCGCCGGCATCCCAGGAGTCGTCCCGCCTCGGTCGGTCCGAGGCTGCGGGCTTCGACGCGCCGCAGAATTTCGACGCGGGCGGTTTCGGTCAGGTCGGTTCGCGGCGTGGCCGGCTCGACCGGGTCGCCGGCGCTGTTGACCCGGATCAAGGGTGTCGTCTGCCGTGGCCGGTTGCGTCCGGCGTAGGTCGGCGTCTGGCTATGACAATTGGGGCACAAAAACCTTAGGTTGTGCGGCCGGCAGTCCCAGAATCGGCCGTCGATGTGGTCCACCTGAAGGGTGATGGGCCGTGAGTTCCACTCGGCGCCGATGCCGCACGTGGCGCAGCGGTAGGCGCGACCCGTCTGCACGAGTGCCCGCCGCAGCGTGGTGGGCGCCTGCCGGCGGGCATCGGCTGGGCGCTCGACCAGGAGATCCGCGGGCAGGCGGTGCGGCCGGCTGGCCGTGCCCCGGGCATGCGCCCGGCCGAGGAAGTGCGAGGTGTCGATGCCCAGATGGGCGATCCGGCGCAACAGGTGGGCGTGGGACCCGCCGTTGAGCGGCAACCCGAGATGGCGGAGCACGCCGGCCATCGACGTCGACGCGGAGACCGCGTCGGTGAGTATGGCGCGGGTGTATCGGACGAACGCGTGACCAGTGGTCATGAGGACAGCTCACGCACGACAAGCCATGATCGGAATACGTGCACGGCGGCCGCCTTGCGGGTTGGTTACCGCATGACGGCCGCCGTGAGATCCGGGTCTTGCTGCCGGCCCATGGAGGGTGGCGATTGCTCTCCCCATCGGCGGGTAGTGCCCGGAGTTGCGGGGTTCGGCCCGACTTCTTGACCGGCAGGCCCGATCTGGCCGCGTCGCCGCGGCACGGGTCGCCACGTCGCGGGACCAGCAGTCCATGTTGCAGGAGCAGTAGCCCAATCTTCGGGACCACATGCCCCGGTATGTGGATCAGCAGAGCCTGCGGGTCAGCAGGGTCGGCAGGTCAGCAGGGTCGGCGGGTCAGCGGTCAGCGGGGTCGGCGAAAGGTGGCCGCGCCGGCTGCGGGATCGTGTCAGTCCAGGCCGAGGTCGCGGCGGAGCTTGGCGACGTGGCCGGTGGCCTTGACGTTGTAGAGCGCCCGCTCGATCGTGCCGTCCTCGTTGATCACGAAGGTGGAGCGGATGACGCCGGTCACGGTCTTGCCGTAGAGCTGCTTCTCGCCGAAGGCCCCGTACGCCGTGAGCACGCTCTTGTCCTCGTCGCTGACCAGCGGGAACGTGATGGCGTCGCGCTCGCGGAACTTCGCCAGCTTGGCCGGCTTGTCGGGGGAGATGCCGACCACTTCGTACCCGGCGGCCTGCAGCGAGGCCAGCGAGTCGCGGAAGTCGCACGCCTGCTTGGTGCAGCCGGGCGTCATCGCGTTGGGGTACGCGTACAGCACGACCTTGCGCCCGCGAAGGTCCTTGAGCGTGAGGCTGTCCCCGTTGTCGGTGGGCAGGGTGAAGTCGGGCGCGGTGTCGCCGGCGGCCAGGCGCACGTTTTCAGTCATGGGACCGACGATAGTGCCGGTCAGGCGGCGGTCCGCTGCCCACTCCAGAGCTGCCGTGCGGCGGTCAGGTCACGGGGCCATTCCTCGCCGCGCCGGCTCAGGGAGCGCTCGGCGATCTCGAAGTCGCCGACGACGCGGTGGAACTCGGCGAGCACGTCGGACTCGTGGAACGGTTTGCACGAGAAGACGTTGACGAGCACTTCCCGCAGGTGCGGGTAGGTGTGCACGGCGGCGTGCGACTCGGCGAGGATGACCACGGCGGACTTGCCGGACTTCTCGGGCGGGCCGCCCTCGGTGGCGACGAGCGGCCCGGCGATGACAGTCATGCCGATGCGGGCGACCAGGTCGCGCATGAAGGTGGTGAGCTGCTGCTCGTCGTCGAGTGGCCGGATGTCGGTCACGGCCGAGAGGCGGAGCGTGAGTTCGTCGCCGTAATGGTTCATCGGTCCTCCTCAGCGAATTGCCACAACCGAACGTTACCGCCGCACCACGAACCGCCGTCACCCCTGAGCCGCTAATTGGCACATTGGTGTTTTCGCAGTTCAGAGGCGGTACGGAATTCGTCATCGAATGCGTCGGAGAAAGCGGGAAACGGTGGTCCCGGCGGCGTACGGAAACGTAATCAATGGGGTCGTACGCACCGAGTCATGTACTCGGGAGGGCAGCGGTGCGACCGAGTCGGGACATCGCCGGGGGACCGGTTGTGGTCAGCGGCCCGCCGCGCCCGGGCCACGGCGGGATGTTGATCTGCTAGCGCTACGAAATCGCTGTGATCATGGGGTCTGAACCGCGATTTCGCTCCGCCAGCAGATCAACATCGCGACCTGGACAGCGCGTCGGGCGCCGCCGTGGCCGGGCCGGCAGGTAGGCCGAGCCAATACCCGTGGCCGGGCCGGCAGGTAGGCCGAGCCAATACCCGTGGCCGGGCCGGCAGGTCAGGCCGAGCCAACGGCCGAGTCCGCCGCAGAGGCGGAGGGAGAGGCAGAGGCGGAGGCGGGGGTCGAGGGGGCGGCCGCCGGCGTCGCCGCCCGGATCCGCAACACCCCGGTCAGCGCCAGCCCCCCGCCGATCCCGATGGCGAGTGACACGGCGGTGCGGGCGAGCCAGCCCGGCCCGGCCGCCGGGACGACCGAGGCGAAGAAGACGTCGGCGCTGCCGAACCCGGCGAACGCGGCCAGGACGAAACCGGACAGGGCCAGGTAGAAGGGCGGGTCACGGTACGCGGCCGCGCAGGCGAGCAGGCCGGCGAGGACGAGGACGCCGGACCAGCCTGCGCCGTCGGCGGTGCGGGCGTACGCGTACCCCAGAGAAGCAAGCCCCCCGATGAGCGCAAGCCATCGCGCCGAGCCGGCCGCCCACCGGTGTGCGACGAGAGTGACGGCCAGACCCAGCAGGGCCGCGCCCGCCCACCAGGCCCAGGTCACCGGCGCCGGTTCGTAGTCGAGCGTGCCTTGGATCTCGAAGGTCCGCACCTGGTCGCGCAGCGGGATCGCCCATTCCCGCAGCCGGTGCTCGGAGCCGGGGTCGGCGGCGGCCTGCGGCAGGAGGCCGGCGTCGACCCGGCGGGCGCGCCGGTCGTGCCAGCGGATCGTGGTGTCGGTGGAGATCTGACGCCAGGCGGGTGCCGCGGTGGGGTCGGCGCCGGCCGGCAGCGGGGTTTCGCCGCCTAGGGTCTGGTTGACGTAGGCGGCCGGTGAGTTCGCGTTCTCCCAGGTGCCGTCGGGGCGGACCTCCAGGTACGGCTCCCCGGAGTAGCCGAGCACTTCGACGGGCCGGCCGCTGTCGTTGGTGAGTTCGAGGCGGGCGCCACCTTCGACAACGCGGACGCTGAGGCCGTCGAAGGGGCTGCTCAAGCCGGTGACCTGGGTCCGGTAGGAGCTGACCTCGGTGGTGTCGCCGGCGTGCGCGAACGCGGGCGTGGCCGGCCCGAGGAGCAAACCGGCCACCACCAGCAGCAGCGGGAGGAGTCGCCTCACCCGGCCGCCTTCTCGATGGTCTGGGTGAGCAGCTCGGTCGTCGGCACGGTGTCGCCGGGCCCGGTCAGCTGAGTGCCGTTGACCACGATCGTCGGCGTGCCGGTGAAGTCGCGGTCGGAGAACTTCTCGGTCGCCTTGGTCGCCCACGCCTTGTAGGTTCCCTCGTTCACCGCCGTCGCGAAAGTCTCGCTGGTCAGGCCCACCGACTTCGCCAGCTCGACGATTTTGTCGTTGCTCAGGCCGTCGCTGTTCTCGGCGGGCTGGTTGGCGTAGAGCACGTTGTGCAGTTCGAGGAACTTGCCCTCCTCGGCGGCCGCGGCGGCGGCTCCGGCGGAGCGCGTCGAGTACTCCGTCCCGTTGGAGAACCGGTCCAGGATCGCCACCGGGTGGATCCGCAGAGTGATCTTGCTGGCGGTGGCCATCTCCTGCAGTGTGGCGCCGCTGGCCTTCTCGAAGTTGGCGCAGGCCGGGCAGAGGAAATCCTCGTAGACGTCGACGGTGACCGGGCCGTTGCCGACCGCGAACGCGGTGCCGTCGTCGACCGCCGCGGCCGGGGTGACGAGGGTGCCGTCGTCCTGACGCGACATCACGGTGTAGCCGACCAAGCCGGCGAGGAAAAGCACCAGGACCACGCCGACCGACGTCCAGAGGGTCACTTTGCGCCGTCGCTCGGCGGCCTGCTGTTTCGCGACGATCTCCCGGGCCTGGGTGGTCCGGTCCCGTTTGCCCTTGCTCATCGTTCCCCCATCAGCACGCTGTCAACTGAGAGCCGGCTCCGTGGCCGCCACAGCAGGATTCCGGCGAGTGCCAGGAACCCGAGGTCCCGCAGGATGTCCACCCCGTACGCGGGATCCGACCCGGCCGCCAGCTCACCACCGGTGCTGAAGCACCCGCAGTCGATCTGCAGGCCGCGCGCCCACGCCGACACGATCCCGGCAATGAAGATCACCAGGAGGACGGCGGAGATGCCGGCGGTGAGCCGCACCGCCAGCCCGGCCAGCAGGAGCAGCCCGAGGGCGATCTCCAGGAACGGCTGGGCGGCGCCCACGATCTTGGAGATGTCATAGGGCATCAACTGGTACGCGTGAACCGCGCGCGCCGAGGCCGCCAGGTCACCGACCTTGAGCCCGCCGGCGACCAGCCACACCGCGGCCAGGCCGAGCCGTGCCGCCGTGGAGATCCACGGCCAGGTTCTTTCCATGGTCACGCCCCGTTAGACGCTGTTCGTCCCGCCCCAGTTCCCGATCATCGTGGCCCGGGGACGGGCGTCACACGCAGGGCCGGAAGACCCGTTCTCAGCTGGCCTGTGCCTGGGAAACAGCTGTGATGAGCTCGTCGCGGGCGCGGGCCACCCGGGAGCGGATCGTCCCCACCGGAACGCCCTCCACCTCGGCCGCCTCGGCGTAGGAGAGGCCGAGGACCTGGGTCAGCACGAACGCCGTCCGGCGCTCGTCGCTGAGCCGGTTGAGCAGGTCGGCGCTGGTCAGCCGGTGTGCCGGGTCGGGGACGGGCAGCTCGGTGGCGGCCTGTGCGGCGAGCCGGGTGTCGAGCCGCCGCCGGCGGACCACCGAGCGGAGGTGGTCGGCGCAGGTGCGCCGGGCGATGCCGAGCAGCCAGGTGCGCACGCTGGAGCGGCCGGCGAACGTGTCGAGCGCCCGGAACGCGCGGAGATAGGTTTCCTGGGTGAGATCGTCGGCGGTACCCGGATCGATGAGTGCGGCGGTGAACCGCCAGACCTCGGTCTGGGTGGCTCGCACGAACGCGGCCTGCGCCGCCCGGTCGCCGTCGCGGGCGGCCAGAGCCAGCGCGGTGGTCTCGTCCGTCTCTTGCTCACCTGCCGTCACGAGCAGTGATGCTACGCGAATCGGCAGTTCCGGTCCGCATCTGGAACCATGCAAGTGCTTCCGGGCGACTCAGCGTCCATCACCGGAAGTCCATGACCGGAAACACCGGAAGTCCATGACCGGGAACGGAGTGCGTCTTGACTGACCGCCGCCGAGTGCTGGCTGTGCTGGCCGGTTTGCTGCTCGGGCTTTTCGGGACTCTGCTGTCCGCCGCGCCGGCGAGCGCGCACGCGGCACTTGTCGGCAGCGACCCGGGCAACGGCACGATCGTGCCGGACGCGCCGCCTCGGGTGACCCTGACGTTCAGCGAGTCGGTGCAGCTGCTCTCCGGCAAGATCCGGGTGATCGCGCCGGACGGTTCGCAGGCCAACCAGGGTGACCCGACGGTCAGCGGCACGGAGGTGACGATCCCGCTGCGCTCCGGCGGCGGCCGGGGGACGTACCTGGTCAGCTACCGGGTGATCTCCGCGGACAGCCATCCGGTCGCCGGCACGATCAGCTACTCGGTGGGTGCGGCCTCGACGCCGCCGACCGACACCGCGGGCGAGGCGCCGGCCGACCCGGTGGTGCGCGGCCTCATCCCGGTGGCGAAATATCTGGGGTACGCGGGACTCGTCCTGCTGGTCGGCCCGGTGCTGGTGCTGGCTCTGCTCTGGCCGCAGCGGCTGTCCCGGCGCGGTCCGGGCCGGCTGATCTGGACGGGCATCGGGCTGGTCACCGGGAGCACCCTGGTGGCGCTCTACCTGCAGGCGCCGTACACGTTGGGGACCGGGCTGTTCGACGTCCGCGTCGGCGACCTGCGGGACGTGCTCGGCAGCACGTTCGGCGCGGTGATGCTGGTCCGTCTCGGCGTGGTGATCGCCGCGGCGTTCCTGCTCCGGCCGCTGCTCGTCGGGTCCGGCGGCGGCGAGTCGAAGCTGGACCTGGCCCTGCTCGGGGTGCTCGGGGTGGCGGCGCTCGCCACCTGGCCGCTGACCGGGCACCCGACCGCCTCACCGGTGGCCGGCGTCTCGGTGGTGATCGACGCGATCCACCTGGCGGCGATGGCGGTCTGGCTCGGCGGTCTGGTGATGCTCTTCGGTTTCCTGCTGCGCCAGGCGAACGGGCGGGAGCTCGGCGCGATCCTGCCGATCTGGTCGCGCTGGGCGGCCACTGCGGTCGCCGCGCTCGTCTTCGCCGGTGTGGTGCAGGCGCTGATCGAGGTGTCGACGCTGGACGGGCTGATCAACAGCACCTACGGCCGGCTCATCCTGGCGAAGGTGGCCCTGGCGGCGATCGTGATCGGCGTGGCGGCGTACTCCCGCAAGCTCGTCAAGGAACGCGCCGCCGAGGAGTCGCCGGGTCCGCTCCGCAGGATCGTCGCGGTGGAGCTGGCGATCACCGCGGTGGTGCTGGGTGTCACCTCGGCGCTGGTGCAGATCTCGCCGCCGCGGACCGCCGAGGCCGCCGAGACCTCCACGGTCAGCACCGTCAGCCAGACGATCACCGCGCCGAAGATGTCGCTCAAGGTGGACCTCTTCCCGGCGGCGGTCGGCAACAATTCGATCCACCTGTACGCCTACACGCCCGACAACAAGCCGCTCCCCGTGGTCGAGTGGAAGGCGACCGCGGCGCTGACCAGCGCGGGCATCGAGCCGATCGAGATTCCGCTGCTGCGGATCACCGACTTCCACGCGATCGGCGACATCGCGTTGCCGGCGGCCGGCGAGTGGACGTTCAAGTTCACCGCCCGGACCAGCGAGATCGACCAGTCGACCCTGACCATGACCGCCAAGGTCTCCTGACCCCGCACCCCGGCACCACGGCCCGGCTCTCCTCGAGAGGCCGGGCCGTTTCGCATCTCATTCAGGGACGCCGTACCGATTTGACCACTTTGGGGTTATTTGCCTCTGTATGGTCTTGGCGGTACGGCCCGGGAAGGGGGAGAACAGATGCGGGTGTTCCGCACGATCCTCGGCATGCTCCTACTCACCGTCGGGCTGCCCGCGCTGCTGGCGGGTGGCGCGCTGTGGGCGTTGATGCAGCATCGCGACCCGGGTGGCGCGTTCAGCGGTGAGCTGCAAAAACTCGCGATCCCCGGGTACGCGGTGGTGGTACCCGACATCGATCGGCTGCTGCGCGACGACGCCCCGTTCGCGCGCATCGGCGACACCCGGCTGCGCCTGGCCGCCGCCACCACCGACGGTGCGGCGTTCGTCGGGCTGGCTCCGGCCGCCGACGTCAGCCGCTACCTGGCCGGCGTGCCGCACACCCGGGTGGACGCCGTCGACATCGGCACCGGCGCCCTCCCGGTCACGACGGAACGGGTGCTCGGACCGCGGGTTCCCGCCGGCATCCCGGGGCAGCAGGCCTTCTGGACGCGTACCGGCAACGGCCAGCTCAACCTGGTGCCGGGCGAACTCACCGGCGGGCCGTACAGCCTCGTCCTGATGAGCCCCGGCGGCGCACCCGTGAACCGGCTCGCCGCCGTCGCCGAGGTCCGCCCCAGCTGGCTCAACTCCAGCACCTGGGGCCTGATCACACTCGGCACCCTGCTCATCATGGCGAGCGTCGTCGTCCTCGCCTGGCCCGGCCGGCGCCGCGAAGTCGTCTACGTCGTCGAACCCAGCCAGGTGCCGGAACTGATGTACGCCATCGGCGCCCCCCTGCCCAACATCCGCGGAAGCCGGCCCGGTGGTGCGCACCGGCCCCGTACCCTCGCTGACTCCCGCCCGGCGCGCCCACCCGCCCTGCCCGAGTTCTCCTGGCCGCCGAAAGCGCCCAAACCGCAGCTGCCGGCAGGCAGCGGCGCGGCACCCAGCCGGACCAGCGCCCCGCTCGCGCTCCCCGACACCCCCACACCCGCCCCCGGCCGCCCCCTCAACCTGCTCGGCGAAACCCCGGCACTCTCGGCCATGCAACCCGGTCCCATCCCCGCCCGCCGCACCAACCGCCGCACCGCCGCACCCGGCGACATCCCCGAATTCCACGCCACCGCGGTCGGCGCCTGGGTCGCCGCGACAGCACCGGAACGCGCCCGGCAGACCGAGGCGCGGGCAGCGGCACGCCTCCGGGAGGCGGCGGCCCGGAAAGCCTCTTCAGCGGTACGGGCTGACGCGCCCATCGCTTCCCCGCGCAAAGCAAGCGCCACCGAAAGCGAAGCCGACGTGGCGCCGGAGGCTGTTCTTCCGGAGGCTGGTCTTCCCGAGGCTGTTCTTACGGAGGCTGTTCTTTCGGAGGCGCCGGGCACGTTGCTTACCGAGGGGTCGGACGCGGCGTCCTCTGGATCCGCGCCGGTTTCCGGGTCTACGGCGGCTTCCGGGTCCGCGCCGGCTTCCCGGTCTGCGGCGGCCCCCGGGTCCGCCCCGGACTCCGGGTCTGCGGCGGCCTCCGGGTCTGCCCCGGATCTTGGGGTGTCGGCGGGCGCGGATTCCTCCTCGACCGGTCAGAGTTGGAACGAGCGCCCAGGCAACCTGGCCGAGGCGCCACGCCAGGGCGGCGGAAACATCCGGCCCGGTATCTCGCGGAAGCAGGCCCGCAAGGCCGCAGACCAGCGCCGAACCGCAAGCCAGACCACAAAGCCCGCAGCCACCCCACCGGCCGCCCCGGCCGGCAAGCCGACGACTGCCCCGGCCGCCGGCTCAGCGTCCGAACCCACTCCCAGCTCGCCCGCCGCCCCGGCCGGGGTCTCGGCATCGCCAAGCCTGGCCGTCTCCGGGATCGCGCTGCACACGGGCCCGGCCGCCACCGACTGGAACGCGACCGGCCTGACCCACATGGGCCCGTACCGGATCAGTCCCACGGACGCGCCGCCCGCTCCCGAGCAGGCCGCTCGCACCGACGCACCATCCGCTCTGCAGCAAACCGCTCGCACCGACGCGCCGTCCGCTCCTGAGCAAACCGCTCGCACCGACGCGCCGTCCGCTCCTGAGCAGGGCGCTTCTGACGTCCACCCGGCATCGATCGTGGATCTCGCTCCGGACGCCGCGCCTGCCGCGACCGCAAAGACAGAACCCACCCCCGTTGACGACCAGGCGGAGAGGGCAGCCAAGCCCACCCAGACCGAAAAGAATCAGCAAAAGTCCGAGGAAGACGAGGCCGACAGCCCGAAGCGTCCGATCCTGCCCATCCCCAGCCGGTCGGCGCCCGCACCGGATGCAACTGAGGAGAAGGCACCCGGACCCGACCACCCGGCAGTCGATCAGTCCGAGCAGGCCCCTGCCGCCTCGTCCGGGCAGGTTGTGCGCAATCCGTCCGGCCCGGCTGTGGATGGTCCGGCTCTGGGCGGCCCGGCTCTGGGCGGCTTGCTTGGGCAGGCTGTGGTCGACCCGTCCGGGCAGAGTGAGGAAGGCCGGCATGCGCAGGCTGCGGTCGACCCGCCCGGGCAGAGTGAGGAAGGCCGGCATGCGCAGGCTGCGGTCGACCCGCCCGCAGCGGTGACGGACGGATCGACCACGGAGAAGACAGCGGGAACGAAGGCGCCGGGCAGCGGTGGTGTCCGGGCATTGCCGGAGACCCGTTCCTCGATTCACACCGTCGAATCCGGCCGGCCGCCCGCCGGCAAGCCGATGCCGAAGGACACAGCGGTCGCCGGAGCGTCGGCAGTCGAGGGGCTCGGGGGCCAAGGTTCGACAGACAAGGCCGCGGAGCCGGGGGCGCCTCGACCGGCGGAGGCCGAGCCGAAGTCCGCCGAACCGGAAGACGCCGAGCCTGCGACGGCCGCGCCGCGCGAGGACGACAACGTGGCCGCTGGCGACGGCTCGGCTGCGGCGGCGGACCGCGCTTCGATGCATGCCGTCGAGGCGTCCGGGTTCGGGGAGGCGCGGGCGAACGCGGTTCCGGCGCAGCCAGAACCCGCCGGACCGGTGCGCAAGAAGCCCGCCAACAATCCGCTCACCCGAGCGCAGAGCCGGCTCGCCGGGAAGCCGTCGGCGTCCGCCGGGAAGTCCGGTACGAGCCGCCGCGTACCGGCAGCATGGCTCAAAGCCGCCGAATCGGTCGCCGCCCGGGCCGCCGGCAAGACCGGCAAAGTGCCCGCACCGGAGCAGCCGGCCGACCACACCCCGACGCAGCCGGGATCTGAGGCCGCAGCTCAGCCGGGCTCCGATGCCCCAGCACAGGCGAAACCTCAGGCGCCGAAGCAGGCAGAACCGCAGGAGCCGGGTCAGCCCAAGTCGCAGGGCTCGGAGCAGGCGGCAACGCAGGCGTCGAATCGGCCGAGGGCGCAGGCACCAGGGCAGTCGAAGGCCCGAGCGTCCAAGACTGTGCCCAACGCGAAGCAGCCGGGCCAGGTCCCGGAGCAGCCGGAGGCGCAAGCCACCGGGCAGTCGCACCCGCAAGCTCCGGAGCAGTCGAAAGCGCAAGCCCCAGCGCAGCCGAAACCGCAACCCCGCCCGAAGCCGCCGGCATCGGAGAAGCAGCAGAAGGTCTCGCGGACGCTGAGCTACCGGGAAGAGGCCGCCGAACTGCTCGCCGCCAGCTCGGAACGGCGCCGCCGCCGTACCGTCGCCGGTCGGCCCGCCGCCGATCGCGACCGTGACAACGACGTTCCGAAGCGCGACGACCCGAAGGACGCTGACCGTCCGAACGGGTGACAGAGGATCAACCCGCACCGGGCCGCCGACCATCAGGTCGGCGGCCCGGCCCGTTTCCCGGCGACGGCCGGAACGGATAGTGGTCAGGAACTGACCTCTATCGCGCCTACGGTCGGGGACATGAGAGTTCTCTCCACCCGTGAGCTCAACCGGACCTTCCTCACCCGCCAACTGCTGAGCGACAGCACGGCCGCCCCGGCCGAGGTGATCGCTCATCTGGTGGCGTTGCAGGGGCAGGAGTCCGACTCCCCGTATCTCAGCGTGCGGGCGCGCATCCCCACGTTCCGGCAGGCCGATCTGACCGCGCTCCTGCAGGACCGGACGGTGGTCCGCAGCGCCCTGCTCCGCGGCACCCAGCACCTCTGCACGGGGGAGGATTTTGGCTGGTTGCGTTCAACGTTGCAGCCGTACCTGGACCGGTTCGCGGGGCGTGGCGGTCGGTTGGGCGGGCTGGCTCAGGAGGAGTTGCTGGAGGCGGCCCGGGAGATTCTGGCGGATGGGCCGATGAGCCGGCCGGAGATCACCCGGCGGCTGGTGGAACGGTTTCCCGGTCCGGACCCGGAGTGGCTGAAGTTGGTCGTACACCTGCGGTTGTCTCTGCTGCATCCGCCGCCGGCCGGGACGTGGCGGCACCGGGGGCGAGTGAGTTGTGTGCTCGCCGATGATTGGCTGGGGCGGCCGCAGGCCGGTGAGCCGGCACCCGAAAAGCTGGTGACGCGCTACCTGGCGGCGTTCGGGCCGGCTTCGGCCAAGGACGTTCAGGTCTGGTCGGGACTGACCCGCTTGCGCGGGCTGATGTCCGGAATGCGCGAAAAGCTGCGGGTCTTCCGGGACGAGGCCGGGACCGAGTTGTACGACCTGCCGGACGCCCCGCTGGCCGATGAAGGCATGGCCGCGCCCGTGGTGTTCCTGCCCGAGTTCGACAATGCGCTGCTGGGTCACTCCGACCGTGCCCGGATCATCCACCCGGGTGACCGGCCGCTGGTGATGCCGGGGTGGTCGATCGTGCGGCCGACGGTGCTGGTGGATGGATTTGTGGCCGCGACCTGGTCGTTGGCCGGTTCAACGCTGTCGATCGCGGAGATTCGGCCGCTCACCGGCCGGGTCCGGGCGGAGGTGGCGGCCGAGGGGGAGCGGCTCGTGGAGTTCGTGTCGCCAGGGGAGAAGGCGGAGATCCGGTGGGCCGATGAGCGGCCGGAGGTGAGCTGGGCGCTGCGTTCCCGGCAGCCCGAAAGGGCCCTCCGTGCTGCCGACACGGAGGGCCCTTTACCCGGGGGAACGGAGTAACCGAAGGGGGGCTTCGTCCGTTAAGTTCAGTTTACCCAATATTCGGCCAACTGGGAAGTCGGGGTGCCAAACGGGACAAAGAGCGCGAAGCTGAGATCACGTCGAACGATGTCGTCGCGCCCGGCGTAGGCTGTCCGCGTGGCGGATCTTCTGGTGTGGATCGACTGTGAGATGACCGGTCTCGACCTGGGCAAGGACAAGCTCATCGAGGTCGCGGCGCTTGTCACCGATCCCGAACTCAACGTGCTCGGCGAGGGCGTCGACCTGGTGATTCACGCGGACGACGCGGCACTGGACGCGATGCCGCCGGTGGTGCGCGACATGCACGCCAAATCCGGTCTCACCGATGAGGTGCGCCGTTCGGCGATCACCATGGCGGAGGCGGAGGAGGCGGTCCTGACGTACATCCGGGAGTTCGTTCCGAACCCGCGCACCGCACCGCTCTGCGGCAACTCGATCGCGACCGACCGCGGCTTCCTGGCCCGTGACATGCCGGCGCTCGACGCGCACCTGCACTACCGGATGATCGACGTCTCCTCGATCAAGGAGCTGTGCCGGCGCTGGTACCCCCGGGTCTATTTCGGTCAACCGGCCAAGGGCCTGTCGCACCGCGCGCTCGCCGACATCCGGGAGAGCATCCGCGAGCTGGAGTACTACCGGCGCACGGTCTTCGTGCCGCAGCCCGGGCCGGACGTGGAAACGGCCAAGGCGATCGCCGCGGAGCTGTAGGAGTAACCCGCTCGACGACCCCGCATCCGGTGTGGCTATGATTGTGCGGCACCACGGGAACGCGTCGTGGTCATGGTGGTCGTAGCTCAGCTGGTAGAGCACCGGGTTGTGGTCCCGGGGGTCGCGGGTTCAAGTCCCGTCGATCACCCCATGTGAGCGAAAGGCTCGGTCTTCGGACCGGGCCTTTTTCTTGTACGGAGCCTTTCGCGTACGGAGCCTTTCGCGTACTGAGCCTTTGTGTACGGAGTCTTTGTGTACGGGGTCTTTGTGTACGAGGCCGAGCATCCCGTGGGAGCGCTCCGCAAGATCACCGAAAAATTTGTGGGATGCGAGCAACCTTTCCCGGTCGTCGGGCCACTGGGGTGTGGATCAATCCTCGTTCCCCGGGAGACTCCCCATGCTTGCTAGGCGCATCGTCGTACCGCTCTCGGTGCTGACCCTCGGCGCCGCGGCCGCGGTGGCCGGCGTGCTCAACGCCGACGCCGCGGAAGCCGCCGCCTGTTCCGTGACCTACAGCGTCCCCAGCCAGTGGAACAGCGGCTTCACCGGCGATGTGAAGATCAAGAACTCCGGCGGGGCGGCCGTCAGCGGCTGGACACTCGGCTTCACCTTCCCGTCGGGGCAGAAGGTCTCCAGCGGCTGGAACGGTACGTGGACCCAGAACGGCGGCGCGGTCACCGTGCGCGATGCCGGCTGGAACTCCTCGATCGCCGCCGGTGGGCAGGTGACGCTCGGCTTCAACGGGGCTTGGAGCGGCAGCAACCCGGCACCGAGCGGCTTCACCCTGAACGGGGTGGCCTGCACCGGCCCCACCACCGCTTCGGCGAGCCCGACCGCTTCGAGCCGGCCGACCGCTTCGGCGAGCCCGGCCGGTTCGATCAAGCCGTCCGCAACCGCTTCGGCGAGCCCGACCGGTTCGATCAAGCCGTCCGCAACCGCTTCGGCGAGCCCGACTGCCGCGCCCGGTGGCGCTCCGGGCGCCGAGAACTGCGCCGACTACGCCGCCCTGATCCGCGGCAAGTACTGGGTGAACAACAACGTCTGGGGCAAGGCCGACGGCACCGGCTCCCAGTGCGTCCGGGAGAACGGCCTCAGCGGCGACAAACTGAGCTGGGGGACCAGCTGGAACTGGGCGGGCGACACCACCAAGGTCAAGTCGTACGCGAGTGCGGTCCTCGGCTGGCACTGGGGCTGGAAGACCACCGGGACCGGCCTGCCGATCCGGCTCAGCGACGGCAAGCCGGTCGACACCGCCTGGAACTTCCAGGTCACGCAGACGACCGCCGGCATCATGAACGTCGCGTACGACCTGTGGCTCCACGACATCGCGAACCCGGACTGGCAGCACAACCCCACCGACGAGGTCATGGTCTGGCTGCACCGGACCGGTGGCGCGGGACCGGTCGGCACGAAGCAGGCGACCGTGACCGTCGCCGGCACCACCTGGGACCTCTACCGGGGCAACATCGGCTGGAACGTGTACTCCTTCGTGCGTACCGCCAACACCTCGTCCGCCGCCCTGAATCTCACCGATTTCACCGACGACCTGGTCGCTCGCGGCTGGCTGGCCCGCGACAAGTACCTGTCCAGCGTGCAGGCCGGTCCCGAGATCTTCACCGGGTCGGGCCGGCTGGACACCAGCGCGTACTCCGTGACGATCGGCTGACGCCGCACCTCCCCCCGTGTATCCCCTGACGGTCAGGAACAGTGGCTTGTCCGACCTTGAGACCGAATACGCCTTCCGGCGGTTCTTCGACGACCATCACGCCGATCTGTCCCGGCTCGCCTACCTGGTGACCGGCGACTCGCAGGCCGCCGACGACTTGGCGGCCGACGCGTTCGTGGAGGTGTGGCGGCACTGGGAGCGTGTCCAGTCGGCGCAGAGCCCGATCGCGTACGCTCGCGGCATCGTCACCAACCTGGCCCGTCAGTGGATCAAGCGGCAGAGCCGGGAACGGGCTGGCATTCTGCGCCTCGGGCTGCTGCGCCGCGAGCGCGGCGAGCGGGACACCCCCGCGATCCTTGACGTACGCGCCGCGCTGCAGCGCCTTCCGCAGCGGCGCCGTGAGTGCGTGATCCTGCGGTACGCGTTCGACGTCCCGGAAAAGGAAGTCGCCTCGATCCTGGGCATCTCGGTCGGAGCGGTCAAAAGTCACACCTCGCGGGGCGCCGCACAGCTGAGCGAACATCTGCGGGGCACGCCGCTGATGATGGGAGGCCTGCATGGCTGAACACCCGGATCTCGGCCGGGTGCTGCGCCGTGAGGCCGAACGGCACGTGCCCGACCGGGACGCGATCCGCACCCGGGTCGCCCGGCGCCGCGGCGAACCGGCCCGCAGCCGGTGGGCGTTCCTCGCGCTGCGCCCGGTGGCGGCCGCGGCCTCGGTGGTGGCGACCCTGGTTGTCGGCGTCGCCGGGGTCCGGCTCATCGGTGACCGGCCGCCGGCCGCGACTTCGGTGTCGTCCGCCCCCGACCTGTCGTCCGACGGGTCGTCCCCCGGGGTGCCGTCCGCGTCTTCCGACGCGCGCTCCTGGTCGGAGTCGCCGGGGTCGGGGCCGTCATCGGCGTCCGGCGGGCTGTCGCCTTCGGCCGGGCCCGGCGGGCTGTCGTCGTCGGCCGGGTCGGGCGGGGTCTCGTCGTCGGCCGGGTCCGGCGGGCTGTCGTCGCCGGCTGGGCCTGGCGGGGTGTTGTCCTCGCCGGCGTCCGGCGATCCGGCCGGGGGCGCCCCGGATGCCGCCTCCACGACCAGCCCGCAACGGCCCCCGGCGGCCGGCGGCGCGGCACCGCGGTGGACCCCGGCCGCCGGCTTCCTCAGCTCGGTCGCCACGGCCGACCCGCACTCGAACGCGACGTGGACGCAGGGCAACCTGGTGCTCACCACCACCGAGACGATCACGGAGCTGGACGTGCTGGTCAGCGTGGCGCGTACCAGCGGCGTGGCCCCGGCCGGCCAGTGGAGCTCGGTGCCCAGCGAGATGCTGGCGACGACAGTCACCGAGGAGACTGACGCACTGCTCTACCGGTTCACCCTGCACGACGGCCGGACGCTGGCACCCGGCGACTACACGTTCGCCGCCCAATTCGTGCACACCGCCGGGAAACGGGACCCGCGCGCCGACACCTACGGCGCGATCGCCGGCGCAGGCCCGGCCAAGGCCGAGATCAGCGGCGCCTTCCGCTGACCCCGGCACAGCCGACTCCGGGCCCCTCAGAACCATGTTGCATGATCACGACATGGTTGCTGTCAGCGCTGACGACTACGCCTCGTTCGACTACGCCGGGTCCGACCATGCCGGGTCCGACCATGCCCGGTCCGACCATGCCCGGTCCGACCATGCCCGGTCCGACCATGCCCGGTCCGACCATGCCGGGTCCGACCATGCCCGGTTCGACTACGCCTGGTTCACCGAGCAGTGCGCGGAACTCGCCGAAGCCTGCTGCCTCACGCTGGTCCGGGACCGCACGCCCGCCGACGTCATCACCCACCTGGGCGGCACCGACCCGGCCCGCGCGGTAGGTCTGCGCCGCCTCACCGAACAGACCGGCACCGAATTCGTCGCCGCCACCACAATCAACAACTGGACCCTGATCGTCGGACCGGAGATCGAAGCCCGCCGCCTCTCCCGCGGAACCACCCTGGTGTCCCACTCCGGCGAACGCTTCGTCTGGGCCCGCGACGGCGAGATACTGCTCGAGTTCGACCCCGCCGACCCGGCCCACCGCTCCGGCTCCGACCCCGACGGCATCCTCACGGTCCTGGAACGCCTAGGCTTCGACATCCCCGCCGACAACACCGAAACCGCTGATCCAAACTGGACATCGGACGCAAGGCAGCGCGAGCGGGCGATGGCTTTGGCGGAACAGCTGACCGGCGTACGCCTGACACTGCAACTCCTCGAATCCGCCTCCTTCAAACACACACCCCTACCCCCGCCCGCCAACTCCGCACCCACCCTGAACGCCCCCGCGCAGCCCGGGCTCGCTCAGGGTGCGCTCGCGCAGCTTGGGCGTGCTCAGGGTGCGCCTGCGCAGTCCAGGTCTGCTCACGATGCCTCCGCCGCCCCTGTTCCTGCTCGAGCCAGCAGTCTCGTGGCGGCTCCTTCCGTGCCAGTCCTTTCCGTGCCAGCTCCGTCCCTGCCGACCGCCGCCGTGCAAAGCCCTTCCACCGGTCGGCCGGCTGCGGAGGCTCACCGGGCCGGCACACGGTCGCAGGGCTGGCCGGAGCGCTGGGACGAGGAGTACGACGCACCCGACGACGAATGGTCCGATTCGGACAGTGACGAGGACGGCGACACCGACACCGACGACCGCGAGTGGCCCCGCCTGATCGCCAAGGTACGCAAAGCCTTCCGCTGACCGCCCGGGGCGCGTCAACCATGCTGCGGTGAGCCCGGTCGGTCCCGCGAGCCCGCGCACCGCGAACGCCGGCGAGTCTGCCCGCGCCGAACCGCTCGGTCAGAAAGCACCCGCAGCGAGCGACCACAGCAGCAACTGATCGCCAACAGTGGACATCAGGCGGCCGGCTCGACTGATTCAGGGCGGCGCAACCGGCGGCGGCCCGCCCGGCGAGCAGTGCAAGCTCGAGCCCATGGCTGTCGGAGAGCGATCTCAGCGCGACCGTAGACCCAGCCGGCCCGACCCCTGATGGTTGTCAGAGAGCTTTCTCAGTGATCAGTCCCATCTGACAGCTGCAAGCGCGAGCGCGAGCCGCCCCGGCCGGCTGTCATGTACGGCTGCCGGGAAGCGCTCTCACCAACCGTGGGTGACAGCCGGTCCGGTGGGCTGTCGTGCATGGCCGTGGGGAGCGGTTTCGGTGATCCTGTCGGCGGCTGACCGGTCGGCTGTCATGTACGGCTGCCGGGGAGCGCTCTCGCCAGCCGTGGGTGACAGCTCGGCCCTGGCGGCTGTCATGTACGGCTGCTGGCAAGCGCTTTCAACCAACCGTGAGTGACAGCCGGTCCGGTGGGCTGTCACGCACGGCTGTTGCGGAGCGCTCCCAACGACCGTGAGTGACAGCCGGGCTTGGCCGGCAAGCGCAAGCACAAGCACAAGCACAAGCTGGCCCGGCTGATCGACGGCAATGTGGACGGCGTTGGCCCGATCACTGGGCGCTTGTCGCTATGGTGGCCGCCCTCGTGCTCGCCTCGAGACCACCGCCCGCATCGCCGCAGCACGTGGCCGCGCGGGGACGACCGGAACAGGGCGATCGCGACAGGTCCGCCGGGGAAGGTGCCGGTGATCGGGTGGCCGGGAACGGTGGCGGCGACCGGGCGCCTGCGGAAGGCGGAAGGTGGCGGCGACCGGGCGCCTGCGGAAGGTGGCGGTGACCGGGCGGGTGGGGGAGGTGGTGGTGGGCGGCCGGTGGGCGTACCGCAGGAAAAGGCGCGGGCCCGGTCTTGGGAGACCGGGCCCGCGCTTCGGCGGCTTTGTCCGTTACCGGAGGTAGCTGCCCTGTTTGTACTCGTCGTAGCTCATGTTCCAGTCGGTCCAGCCGTTGCCGTTCTTGAGCTTGTCCTCGGTGCCGGAGACCGTGATCACGTCGCCCATCATGGTGCGGTCGAAGAGCCACTTGCCCATCGCCTCGGAGACGTTGACGCAGCCGTGCGAGACGTTGCGGCGGCCCTGCTGGCCCTCGGACCACGGGGCGGCGTGGATGAACTGGCCGCTGTAGGTGATCCGCTGCGCCCAGTCGATGTCGGTGCGGTAACCGTCCTCGCCGTCGGTGTCGGTGGTGTCGAAGACGGTGTGCGCCTTCTTCTCCATGACGACCATGGTGCCGCTGGAGGACGGCGTCTTCGGCTTGCCGAGGCTCACCGGGAGGGTCTTGATGACCTTGCCGTCCTGCTTGACGGTCATCTTCTTGGACTTGTTGTCGACCGTCATGATCAGCGAGCGGCCGACCTTCATGTCGACGGTGAGGTCGGACCGGCCGTACCACCCGTCGCCCAGCTTCACGCCCTTGAGCTGGACCTTGTAGAAGATCTTGGAGCCGGCCTTCCAGTAGTTCTTCGGCCGGAAGTGCACCTCGGTGGAGCTGATCCAGCGCCAGGTGCCCTCCTGCGCGGGTGTCGCGGTGACCACCATGCGGCGCTCGACCTCGGCCCGGTACTTCTCCGGGATGGCCCGGCCGAACTTCATGATCAGCGGCATGCCGACGCCGACGGTGTTGCCGTCGCCGAGGAAGCTCGTCACGCGAACCAGGTTCGCCGGCTTCTTCATCGTCGTGAACGTGCTGCTGGTCGTGTTGTTCTTGCCCTCGGCCTCGGGGCCGGTGACGGTGACCGTGTACTTCGTGCCCCAGGCCAGCGACTCGGTCGGCTTCCAGACGTTGTCGTCCTTGTCGACCGTGCCCTTGACCTCCTTGCCCTCGGGGTCGGTCACCTTGACGTCGGTGTTCTCCGGGTCCTCGCTGTTGTACTTCACGTCGGACCACGCCTCGATGCCCGTGGCGTCGAGCGCCGGCGAGGTGACCGCGACGGTGCTCAGCGTGGGCTCGGGCGACGGGGACTCGGCGGCCGGTGCGGCGGAACTGCCGGCTGCGCCGCCGTCCTGCCACGTCGGCGAGTCTCCGCCGCTGCTGCACGCGGCAGTCAGCAGCAGGGTGCTCGCCAGCACGGTGACGACGGCCGCCCGCCAACTGCGGCGACCCGACCGAATTCTGTCCATGTCCATGGTCCCCTCACGGCGTCGTTTCCCCGGCGCCCAATAGTGCTCCAAAAACGTCTCGCGACCAATCCCGGTTTTGTGCCGTAGTACCCCTGTCGCGGTCGCCGGACACTCAGCCGATGTTGGACGGCACCTTCAACGCGCTGCCCTTGGCGAACTCTTCCCAACTGACGTCCCAGGGGGTCCAGCCGTTGCCGTACTCCAGCTTGTCCTCGGTGCCGCGCACGGTGACCGGGTCACCGACGAGCGTCTTGTCGAACAGCCACCGCGCATTCGACGGTGACACGTTGACACATCCGTGTGACACATTCCGGCGACCTTGATCACCGGTGGACCACGGTGCCGAGTGAATGTACTGACCGCTCCAGGTGAGTCGCTGCGCGTACTCGATGTCGGTGCGGTAACCGTCCGCGCCGTCGGTGTCGGTGGTGTCGAAGACGGTGGCCGCCATCTTCTGCATGACCACCATCGTGCCGCTCGACGACGGGGTGGCCTTCTTGCCCAGGCTTACCGGCATCGTCTTGACCGTCTCGCCGTCCTGGACGACCGTCATCTTCTTGGTCTTGTTGTCGACCTTCATCTCGAACTTGCGGCCGATCTTGGCGCTCGCCGACCGGTCCTTGTCACCGTAGATGTTGGCGCCGGTGGGCAGGCCGCCGACGGCGATCCGCACGTCGAGTTTCGTGCCGGGCTGCCAGAACTCCGGCGCGCGGTAGTAGGCCTGCGTACCGCTCGCGGTCCACGACCAGGTGCCTGGCTGCGGCGGGTCGGTCCGGACGAACATCCGCTTCTGTACGGCGGCCCGGTCCTTCTTCTTGATCCCGGGACTGAACTCGACGACGACCGGCATCGCGACGCCGTAGGTGTGGTCGTCGAACAGGTAGAGCCCGGTGCCCGTGCGGCGGCCCGGCTCGCCCATCGTCGTGAACGACGTGGTCTGCGTGGTCGCGGTGCCGTCCTTGCCGGTGGCGACGACCTTGGCCTCGTACGTCTGCTTGGTCTTCAGCGGCTTGGCCGGCACCCAGGCCGAGCCGTCCTCGCGGAAGTCGCCGGTGACCGCCTTGCCCTTGGCGTCGGTCAGGGTGACCGAGGTCACCTCGCCGCCTGTCACCTTCAGCCCGATCTCGGCGCTGACCGGCACGTTCTTCTTGTCCTTGGCCGGCGAGACGGTCAGCGACACCGGCTCGGCCACGGTGGCGCTCTCCGGGACCGGTGCGGCCGCCGAGCTGGCAACGGTGCCAGGGTCGGCGCGGCTAGGTTCGGAATCGCCGCTGCACGCGGCGAGAGGAGCGATCACGGCAAGCGCCAGGATCGCCGCCAGGGAGCGGCGGAGGTCAACCATCGTCGTGGCCCCGTTCTGGAGTTCTCAGCGCAGACATACTGACTCATGGACGCAAGTCACGGCTCCCCCTTGTGATGGCGAACAACCGATTTCAAAGATCATCAGAGGTCGTGCTAACGTTTTCCTCGTTGCACGGCGAGCGTCGCTAGCTCAACTGGCAGAGCAGCGGACTCTTAATCCGCGGGTTGTAGGTTCAAGTCCTACGCGACGCACTCTCTCCAGCATCAACCCCGGCCCACGTGGCCGGGGTTTTTTGTTGCCCGCGCTCCGATACTTCCGGAGTCTGTCCGCAGGGGTGCCCGTCCGCAAGATCTTTGATGGCCGTCGTCACTGCTGAGCGGCTTCGAAAGTTTCGGAAAAGTACCGGTTGACGGGAGCGGTAAAGGCAACGACGATCGTCTATCAAAGGCTCGTCCCCCGGCGAAAGGTGCATCCCCATGCGCAGAACCAGCGCCACGGCCGCCGTCCTGGCCGCTGCCGCCACCGTCCTGTTCGGCCCGCTCGAAGCCTCCGCCGCCCCGGCCGTCCCCGCCGCGGCCGCCGACTGTGCCGGCGGATACGTCGCGCTCACCTACGACGACGGCCCCAACCCGTCGAACACCACCAACCTGCTCAACGCGCTGCGCAGCAACGGCCTGCGGGCCACCATGTTCAACACCGGCCAGAACGCCGCGGCCCATCCGGGGCTTGTCGCCGCCCAGGTGTCCGCCGGCATGTGGGTCGCCAATCACAGCTACACCCATCCGCACATGCTGACGCTGTCCGCCGCGCAGATGAGCTCGGAACTGTCCCGCACGCAGAGCGCGATCCAGGCGGCCGGCGGAGGCACGCCGGTGCTGTTCCGCCCGCCCTACGGTGAGACGAACGGCACCCTGGCGTCGGCGGCCTCCGCGCTCGGCCTGCGCACGGTGACCTGGGACGTGGACTCCCAGGACTGGAACGGCGCGAGCACCGCCCAGATCGTGCAGGCGGCGAGCACCCTGCGCGACGGCCAGATCATCCTGATGCACGACCAGTACGCCGCGACCGTCGCCGCGATCCCGCAGATCGCGGCCGGGCTGCGCAGCCGAGGTCTGTGCGCCGGAATGATCTCACCGACCACGGGACGGGCCGTGGCACCCGGCGGCGGCGGGACGACGCCGCCGCCGGGTGGTTCGTCCTGCGCCGCCGGCTACTCCGAGGGGCAGAAGTGGGGGGACCGGTTCAACGGCCAGGTCGCGGTCACCGGGTCGAACAACTGGACGGTCACGGTCACCCTCCGGCCGGCCCAGCGGATCATCGCGACCTGGAACGCCCAGGTGAGCTGGACCAGTGGCACCGTGATGACCGCCCGGCCGAACGGCAACGGCAACAACTTCGGCTTCACCGTGCAGCACGGCGGTGACTGGAGCTGGCCGACGCTCACCTGCACGGCGAACTGACGGCGCGGCGGCCGAGCGGCCGAGCGGCGCGGCGGCCGAGGAGAAACCGGCCCGTGGGCGCGTCGACCCGCGCCCACGGGTTAGGGTGATTTGTGTCATCCTTCCAGTTGCTGACCAGTGATGATCTGGACGAGATCGGGCACGGGGCACTGCGCGGCGGCGACCTGCGGGCAGCGGCCACCGAGCTGGTGGCCGCCGTCGACGGGCAGGCGCTCGCCGACCCGGCCGACGCCGGATACGCGCTGATGCTGGCCGCCGAACTCACCGAGAAACAGGGCGACCTGCCGCCGGCGCTCGCGCTTGTGGAACGGGCCATCGAGGCGTACCGGCAGGTCGAGGCGGCCGCCGACGGCTTCGCCCGGGCGCGGCGCGGCGAACTGCTGAGCCGGCTGGGCCGCGAGGACGAGGCGATGTCCGTGTTCACCGCGCTGCGGCCGCGCCTGATCCGCGAGCCGGTCGCGGCGGCCTACCTGGCCGAGGCACTCGAGGAGTGCGGCGAGGCGGCGATCGCCGAGCAGTGGCTCACGGCGGCCCTGACGACCGTGCTGGACCGGCCGGACGGCCCGGAACGGGCCAGGCTGACGAACGCGCTGCTTCAGGTCCGCCGCCGGGTCCGGCGCGATCTGGAGCTGCCGGCCGACGAGTACGACGACGCTGCCGACCGGATGCGATCAGGGTCTGGCGCCGCGCCGGCCGGGTCGGGCGTGATGTTCTGGCCCCGGGGCGAGTTCGACAAGGTGCTGCTCCGGTGGCCGGCGTTCGCCGACGTCTACGGGCACACCTGGGACGACCACCGTGCAGATTTGGAACGGGCCCTGACCGTCTGGACCGAATCGGGACAGTCCGGCTTCCGGTTGCACGCCGGTTCGGTGGACGACCTGGCCGAGCACGTGGCCCGGCACGGTGGCGACCCCGCCGACGCGGGCGTGCGCGCCGGCTACGCGCGTCACCTGGAGAGCCACGAGCCCGGCACCGCCTGGCCGCCCGGCCGCAACGACCCCTGCTGGTGCGGCTCGGCGGCGAAGTACAAGAAGTGCTGCCTGCCGAGGTCCCGATGAGGGTCGCCGAGCCCGTGTGCTAACGTTCTTCCTCGTTGGAACGCGCCGCTAGCTCAACTGGCAGAGCAGCGGACTCTTAATCCGCGGGTTGTAGGTTCAAGTCCTACGCGGCGCACCACACGAAAAGCCTCACCCCTCGCGGTGGGGCTTTTTCGTTTCCCGGCCGCCCTGCCCGTCCGCCTCCGGCCACCCCGGCCGGAGGCGAACCTGGTGTGTCACGGCGTGGGGTTGAAGCCGCCGGTGATCGCGCTGAACCCGCCCAGGACGATCAGCACGATCATCGGCGCGAAGATCAGATAGCCCATGATCAGGCCGGCGATCGCCATGCCCCGGCCGGACTTCTGCCCGGGCCCGGTCTCGGCGAGCGCGATGTGCCCGAAGACCACGGCGAGCAGCGCAGGCACCGCCCACGTGCACCAGCCGAGCAGCACTCCGACGATGCCGAGCACCATCGACGCGACCGCCCAGCCCGACGTGGGCGGGCCGACCGGCATCGGCTGGTAACCCGGCGCCGGCGGATGACCCTTGTCCGCGTACCCGGGCATCGGCGGCTGGTAGGCCTGCGGCGGCGGGTATGCCGGCGGCTGCTCGTAGGCGGGCGGCGGTTCGTAGGCCTGCGGCGGCTCGTAGGGAAGCGGCGCATAGGGCTGCGGCGGGAACGGCGTCGTCTGCGGCGGCGCGCTGTCCGGCGCCGCGAACGGTGTCGTCGGCGGCGCGCTGTCGGGCGCGGCGAACGGTGTCGTCGGCGGCGGTGCCTGGGTCGGATCGAAGGCCGGCGGCGCGGGCGGCGGCTGGTACGGCTCGTAGGGGTCTTGTGGTGGTGGGAGGGGATGCGACATCGGGCTCCGAGTTCCTGACCTGTTTTGGACCGTTTGTTCATGCTGCCGCTCGACTGCGCCCCTGGCTACATGTCGACATTCATTCGGTACGAAAATCGGCACCCCCCTCGGCCGTACGGTCGTGATGCACCGTGGGCCGTATCGTTTCCCGGCATGACCCGCGTCCTGCTGATCTCGGGTAGCACCCGCGACGGCTCCCTGCACACCGCGGCCCTGCGCACCGCGGCCCGTCACGCCGCCGACGGGATCGGTGCGGAGCTCTACGACGGTCTTGTCACGTTGCCGGCGTTCGTGCCGGGCGAAGCGTCCCCACCGGAGCCGGTCCTGGCCCTGCGCCGGCAGGTGACCCGGGCGGACGCCCTGCTCGTCAGCACCCCGGAGTACGGCGGCTCGCTTCCGGGCAGCCTGAAGAACCTGCTGGACTGGCTGGTCGACGGGGGCGAGCTGACCGGCAAGCCGGCGGCCTGGCTCTCCGTGGTGGGTCCGGGGCGCGACGACGGCGCCCGGGCGGCGCTGGAGTCTGTTCTCGACCACGCCGGTGCCCGTCTGCTGCGGGCGGCCTGCGTGCGGATCCCGCTGGACATGTCGTCGGTCGGCCCGGACGGCCTGATCGCCGACGGGCGCCTGCACATGGCGTTGCGGGACATGGTGCACGCGCTGGTGCGGTCGCTGACCGAGACCCGGCAGCAGCCGTCCTGGCAGGCACACTCCAGTGTCTACCCGGTGCTGCAACGGCAGGACGCGCCGAGCTTCCCGCGCGGCGCGCAACTGCCACCGTGGGCCCGCGGAGCCGGCTGATCCCGCGCGTGGTCAGCTGACGGCCTGCCCGGCCGTCAGGCACGCCTGCGCGCCGGCGCATCGGGTCAGGCCCCGCAGTGCCGCACCCAGTTCCTGGATCCGTTCCTTCGACAGGGTGGCGGCCAGGTTGCGCAGCTGGTGCGGGTCGGTGCTGCGGTCGTAGTACTCCCGTGTGCCGTCGACATACTCCACATAGGTGTATCGCGCGGTCCGCAGGGCGTCGTACGTCGGTGGGATGTTGATGCTGTCCCGCTCGTAGTCCGGGTCGGCCGGGTCGGTGGCCGGATCCCGGTGCTCGATCAGTGAGACGGTGCGCCACTGTGCCGGGGCCTGGCCGGCCAGCAGCGGCGCGATGCTCTGCCCGTCGGTCTCCGCGGGCGCGGTCGCCCCGGCCAGGTCGGCGAAGGTGGGCCGCAGGTCGACGTTCTCCACCAGGGCTTCCACGGTCTGCCCGGCCCGCACGCCGTGCCCGGCGGCGATAAGTGGCACGTTGACGTCGGTGTCGAACGCGGTCTGCTTGCCGGAGGGCAGGCTGTACTCGCCCATGTGCAGGCCGTTGTCCGAGCTGAAGATCACGACGGTCCGGTCGGCCACGCCGGCCTTCGTCAGGGTGGCACGCAGCGAACCGAGCATCCGGTCGACCGACACCATGGACTGGGCGCGCAGCCGGTACTCGGTGTCCATCCGGTTCTTCTGCACCGCGGTCAGCGGGGGATGGGTGGCGAGCCAGGCCGGTGCGTCCGCCGGCAACCTGTCGTAGGCGGGGACCCGGGGCACCTTCAGCCCGGGGAAGAGCTTCGCGTCGCGCGGTGCCGGTGTGAAGGGTGCGTGCGGCGCGTAGGTCGCCACCTCCATCATGAACGGCTTGCCGGTCGCGGCCGACGTGGTGATGAAGTTCGACGCCTTGGCCGACAGCACGTCGGTCAGGTAGTCCGACTCCTTCTTGCCGTACTTCTTCACCACGCCGTTCTCGTTCAGCGCGTAGTTGAAGTTGTCGTACGCGTTCCCGCCGGCCACCCACTGGTCCCAGCCCGGCGGCACGTAGGGCTTGCCGCCGTTGAAACTCGTCGCCGGCAGGTACTCGTTGAGGTACTTGCCGAAGAACCCGGTGCGGTACCCGGCCGTCCGCAGGTCCGTCGCGAAGGTGGACTGCTCCTGGCCGCGGCTGTGGAAGAGGCGGAAACCGCCGTCCGAGCCGTGGTTCTTGAAGATGCCGGTGTTGTGCGGGAACTGTCCTTTGAGGAGGGACGCCCGCGACGGGCAGCAGAGCGAGTCGCTCACCGTGTAATTGGTGAACGTCGTGCCGTCCTGCTGCATCCGCTTCAGGTTCGGCATGTACTGGACCAGGTTCTTCGACATGTCGTCGGTGAGGACCAGCACGATGTTGGGCCGGGTGGCCGACTCGGTCGCGGACGGGCTCACCGGGGCGGACGGGCTTGCCGAGGCGGTGGCGTCCGGTTCCGCGGAGGTGGCGGTGCATCCGGTCAGGGCCAGCAGCGGGACGATCACGGAGGCGGCGGTGAGCGCGCGGCGGGATCGGATAGACATGGTGGGGCGGCAACTCCGTCCGGGATGAGGCGACCACCGGAGGGTAGTCGGCGCGGGCCCCCGTACGATCCGCGGTTGCTTTATTCGCGTTGAGATGGTCATTAAGAATGCCTCAACGGCGACGGTCCCGGAGGCTAACCGGGGGATAGTCCGTGGCATGTGCTCGATCGTTGCCGTCTGCGCCCAGCCCCGCCCGCGCCGGCCCCGGTTGCGTCCCCGGCGTCCCCGTCTGCCGCTGCGCCCGCCGCGCGGGCCTCGTCACGGTCCGTCCTGACACCCGGACATCGCATCGACGAGTATCGTCATGACGGTGACCCAGAACCTCGAGGTCGACTTCACCGACCCGGATTTCCAGGCCAACCCCCACCCGGCGTACGCGCAATGGCGTCGCACCGGACCCGTCCGGCGCACGCGGCTGCCCAGCGGCCTGACCGTCTGGCTGGTCACCCGCTACGACGACGCCCGCCGCGCCCTGGCCGACCCGCGCCTGTCCAAGCAGTCCGCCTTCGCGATCGGCTCGTCCACGGCGGCGAACCCGGTGCCCAACTCGCCCGCGAACCCGGCGCCGGAGCCGGCGGCGAACCGGCCGCCGAGCCCCGCGGCGGTCCTGTCCCGGCACATGCTCGCCACCGATCCGCCGGATCACACCAGGCTGCGCCGCCTCGTCTCGGCCGCGTTCACGGCCCGCCGCATCGAGGCGCTGCGCCCGCGGATCGAGCAGATCACCGACGAACTTCTGGACGCGCTGGCGGGCCGGGAGAGCGCCGACCTGATCGACACCTTCGCCTTCCCGCTGCCCATCCAGGTGATCTGCGAGCTGCTCGGCGTGCCGGCCGCGGATCGGGACGCGTTCCGCGCCTGGTCGAACGTGATCGTGGCCGGTTCGCAGTCCGGCGACCAGCTGGAACCGGCGATCCGGGCGATGGTCGGCTACATCCTCGCGCAGATCGCCGAGCGCCGCGCTGACCCGGGCGAGGACCTGCTCTCCGGCCTGATCCAGGTGCGTGACGAGCGGGACCGGCTCACCGAGGCGGAACTCTCCTCGATGGTGTTCCTGCTGCTCATCGCGGGTCACGAGACGACGGTGAACCTGATCGGCAACGGCACCTGGCTGCTGCTTCGCGAGCGCGAGCAATGGGAGCGGTTGCGCGCCGACCGCGCGTTGCTGCCGACCGCGATCGAGGAATTCCTGCGGTACGAGGGACCGGTGGAGACCTCGACCTTCCGCGTCGCCACCGAGGACCTGGAGATCGGCGGGGTGACCGTGCGGGCCGGCGATCCGGTCGTGATCGTGCTGCTCTCGGCCAACCGTGACGACAACCGCTTCCCGGAAGCGGACGAGTTGCGCCTGGACCGCTCGCAGAACCCGCACCTGGCGTTCGGTCACGGCATCCATTACTGCCTGGGCGCCCCGCTGGCCCGGCTGGAGGCGCAGATCGCCTTCGGCCGGCTGATGGACCGGCATCCCGGGCTGCGGCTGGCGGTCGAGCCGGAGCTGGTGCGGTGGCGCCCGGGCATGCTGCTGCGCGGCCTGCACGAGCTGCCGGTGCTCCTGTAGGACCCGGCAGCGACGGCCGCCCCCGCAGACCCGTCCCGGCCCCGGCCTGGCCCAGCCCAGCCCAGCCCAGCCAGGCCCGGCCCGGCACGGCGGGGGCCGGGTCCGCGACGCCTGGCATGATTGCGGCCGTGTCCGCTCCGCATGATCCGTACCAGGCGCCGACGACCGTACTGCCGGTCGTCGGCCGCACCGGCCCGTCCGGCAGCCCGCGCCTGAAGATCCTCGGAGCGATCACCGCCGCCACGGTGGTGATCGTCTCGGTGGCGGTCTGGGCCATCTCGTCCGGCGGGGACGACGAGCAGCGGGTGGCGGCGCCGATCGCGGTGGCGAGTTCCGCGCCGGTCACCGCGGAGCCGACCGCGGAGGCCACCGACGAGGCCACCGAGGAACCGTCCGCCCGGCCGTCGCCCACCCCGAGCCGGACCACTGCCGCGCCGGCCCGGACCCCGGCGGCCCGGCCGGGCCAGCTGATCCGCCGGCTGGGCGTGGTGATCGACGCGCTGGAGGAGCAGGACGAGCTGGACGACGGTGACGCCCGCACGCTGCGGCGCCGGCTGCGCGACGTGCAGCGGCGGATTGACCGCGGCGACCGGGAGGAGGCCGTGGACAAGCTCGAGGACTTCACCGAGAAGCTCGAGGACCTGCGCGAGGACGACGACCTCTCCGAGACCGGGTTCGCCGCGCTGTCGGCGGGTGCCGACCAGTTGGCCGGGCAGTTGTCCCGCTCCGGATCCAGGGACGACTGATCCCCGGTTGAGCGCGGCCTTCATCCGGTGGCCGTGACGCGCCAAGCTTGGTCCATCGGATCGGCGGGCGGGGAGGATCAGGGACGTGGACCGGGGACAGCTGGCGGATTTCCTGCGCACCCGCCGCGAGGCGTTGCAGCCGGAGGATGTGGGACTGCCCCGGGGCGCGCGGCGGCGTACCGGCGGGTTGCGGCGCGAGGAGGTGGCCGCGCTGGCCGGGATGTCGGCCGACTACTACGGCCGGATCGAGCAGCAGCGTGGCCCGGCGCCCTCCGAGCAGATGCTCGCGGCGCTGGCCCGGGCCCTGCATCTGGGCCTGGAAGAGCGCGATCACCTGTTCCGCCTCGGCGGCCACCCGGTGCCGCAGCGGGTGCTGCGCGACGATCACATCAGCCCCGGGATCATGCGAATCCTGGACCGCCTCGACGACACCCCCGCCATGATCATCTCCCGGTACGGCGAGACGCTGCGGCAGACGAGAATGGCCGCCGCGCTCGTCGGTGACGAGACCCGGTTCACCGGGCTGGCCCGCAGCACCTGGTACCGCTGGTTCACCGACCCGGCGGCCCGCCGGATCTACCCCGCCGAGCACCACCCCCGGCACGGGCGGATCTTCGCGGCTCAGCTGCGGGCCGCGTACACCTCGGCTCCGGACGGGCGGGCCGGTGAGATCGTGGCGGCGCTGCTGAACGCCAGCGCTGAGTTCGCCGAGATCTGGGCCGATCACGAGGTCGGCCTGACGCACAGCGACCGAAAGACGCTGCTGCACCCGGAACTCGGCGCCCTCGACCTGTACTGCCAGAACCTGCACGACCCGGACCAGTCCCAGACGCTGCTGGTCTTCACCGCGGTGCCCGGATCGGCGAGCTACGAGAAGCTTCAGCTCCTCGCCGCCGTGAGCGCCTGACCGTCGTTCTCACCGACCCTCGCAGAACCCTCGCAGAAAGGCATCACCATGCCCAAAATCGCCCTGATCACCGGTGGCAACCGCGGACTGGGCCGGGCGACCGCCCTGGCCCTGATCGACGCCGGCGTCGACGTGATCTACACCCACCGCGGCGACCCCGGCGACAAGATCGACGCCGTTGCCCTGCCGCTGACCGTCGGCGACCTGGACTCGTACGAGGCGTTCGCCGGGTCGCTGCGCCAGGTTTTGGCCGACCGGTTCGGCCGGACCAGCTTCGACTTCCTGGTCAACAACGCCGGGGTCGGCGTGGCCGGCTCGATCGCCGAGACACCCGTGGAGGCCTTCGACGAGATGCTGAACGTGCATTGGCGCGGAATGTTCTTCCTGACGCAGAGGCTGCTCCCGCTGATCGCGGACGGCGGCCGGATCGTCAACCTCTCCACCGGGCTGGCGCGGTTCACCGGTGACGGCGTCTACGCCGCGTACGCGTCGATGAAGGGCGCCGTCGAGGTCTTCACCCGGTACCTGGCCAAGGAGGTCGGCCCGCGTGGCATCACCGCGAACGTGGTGGCGCCCGGCCCCGCCGGCACCGATTTCGGCGGCGGGGCGCTGCGCGACAACGAGCAGGTGCGGGCGCACATCGGCGGCATCACCGCGCTGGGCCGGGTGGCCGAGCCCGAGGAGATCGCCGGCGTGATCGCGGCCCTGCTCGGCGACGGCACCGGCTGGGTCACCGGCCAGCGGATCGAGGCCTCCGGCGGCATGCTCCTCTGACCCGGCCTGGAGGAACCGGGCCCGGTCCGTCCAGGCCGGGGATCGGCCGGCCCGGTGTCAGCTCACGCCGAGGTCGGCCATTCGTTCGATCTCCACCACCTGCTCGACGGCTGATTCGTTCGCCAGCTCGGACAACCGCTCGTCCGAGCCGCTGCGCAGCAGGTCGCCGGTCATCTGCTGGGCGCCGCGGTGGTGCTCGGACATCATCGCGACGAAACGCCTGTCGAAGTCCGCCCCGGTGGCCGCGGTCAGCTCGGCGATCTTCTCGGGGCTCTGCCCGCCGGGCATCGTCGAGTGGTCGTGCGAGGGATCGGACTCGGGCTGGTTGCGGTCGCGCAGCCAGCCCTTGAAATAGTCGATCTCGAGTTTCTGGGACGCGCTGATCCGGGCGGCCAGGTTCTTGACGCCGGTGTTGGCGGCGCGGGCGGGCGCCAGGTCGGCCATCTCCAGCGCCTGCTGGTGGTGGGCGATCATCATCTGCACGTACGCGACGTCGATCGAGTTGAAGCCCGCGGGTTCGGGCACGTCGACCGTGCCGGGATCGGACAGTACGGCCGATTCTCCCGGACGCCCCGGAACCAGCACCTGCACGGGCGAGGATGAGGGTGCGGGCGCGGTCGCGGTCGCGGAGGTGGGTGCCGCCGGCTGCGGGCGGTCGCCGCCGGAGGTGCAGGCGGTCAGGGCGGCCACGGCGGCGGCCAGGACCGTCAGGCTCGTGGCCGCGAAGGTCCGGGAGTGTCGGCGATTCATCGCTTCCTTTTTCGTCAAGGGTGCCCAACGAAACGTTCGACAGCTATCGTAACGACCGACATCGCTGTCACCGGGGGTGCGCGCGACACGACTCGCGGTGTTTCGCCGGTGGTTCCGTGAGCGGAAGGAGCTCCATGAAGCACCCTGCCCCACGAGGGCGGCTCAAGCGCCTGACAAGTGTCGGCGCTGCGGCGGTCCTGCTCAGCTTCCTGGCTGCGGCACCTGCGCAGGCCGCGCCCGCCGACATTCCGGGCGTGGACGAGATTCGCAGCAGTTCGAACATCAAGCAGATCGCCAACCGGCCGAAGGTCGACGAGTTCAAGGCCGAGAACTCCCTCGGGTCCGACTGGGCCTTCCAGGGCAAATACGCGTTCGGTGGAAACTACAACGGTTTCACCGTCTACGACATCAGGAACCCCCGCAATCCGCAGGTCGTCCGGCCGGTGGTCTGCCCGGGTTCGCAGAACGACATCACGGTCTGGGGAGACCTGCTCTTCCTCTCCACCGACTCGCAGCGCTCGGACGACTCCTGCAAGAGCACCGCGGTGCCCAGCAGCGCGCCGGCCACGACGCCGCGCTGGGAAGGCATCAAGATCTTCAGCATCAAGGACCCGCGGAACCCGCAGTACGTGTCCGCGGTGAAGACCGACTGCGGTTCGCACACGCACACGGTCGTGCCGGGCAAGGGCCGCGACAAGTCGGTCTACCTGTACGTGTCGTCCTACAACCTGTCCGGCGCCAGCCTGCCGAACTGTGAGTGGCCGCACGACAAGATCTCGATCGTCAAGGTCCCGCTGAAGAAGCCGACCGCGGCGGCCGTGGTCGCCACGCCGGTGCTCTTCCCGGACGGCGGTTTCCCGGGCAGTGACTACGGCACCGCGACCAGCGGCTGCCACGACATCACCGCCTACCCGCAGAAGGACATCGCGGCCGGCGCCTGCATGGGTGACGGTGCGCTGTTCGACATCTCGAACCCGGTGGCGCCGAAGGTGATCACCACGGTGCGGGACACGGAGAACTTCGCCTTCTGGCACTCGGCGACGTTCGACAACGACGCCGACAAGGTCGTCTTCACCGACGAGCTCGGCGGCGGCGGCGAGGCCACCTGCAACCCGGAGGTCGGCCCGAACCGGGGTGCGAACGCGATCTACGACATCAAGGGCAAGGGCAAGAAGCTCAAGCTCGAGTTCCGCAGCTACTTCAAGATCCCGCGGGAGAACGCGGCGACCGAGAACTGCGTGGCCCACAACGGCTCGCTGATCCCGGTCAGGGGCCGCGACATCATGGTCCAGGCGTGGTACCAGGGCGGCATCTCGGTCTGGGACTTCACCGACTCGCGCAAGCCCAAGGAGATCGCCTACTGGGAGCGGGGCCCGCTGAGCACCGAGCGTGCCATCACCGGTGGCTCGTGGTCGGCGTACTGGTACAACGGCTTCATCTACTCCAACGACATCCAGAAGGGTCTGGACGTCCTGGAGGTCAGCGACCGCCGGATCGACCGGGCCGAGCGGGAGCGCACCTGGCAGTTCAACGCGCAGACCCAGGACGACTACCGTCGCTGGTGATCTGACGTAGCGAGACCGGCGGGACCGTCCACCAGGGCGGTCCCGCCGGCTTTCCGGGCCTTCTTCCGGTCGTACATCAGCGCGTCGGCTTCGCGCAGCAGCCCGTCGCCCTCGCCCGGCTCGCCGGTCGCCACGCCGACGCTGGCGCCCACGGTGAGCCAGTGCCCGGCGATCAGCATCGGTTCGCCGATCACCGCCGCGATCCGCCGGGCCAGCCGGTCGGCCTCGGTGGTGCCGGTGCCGGGCAGCAGCACCGCGAACTCGTCGCCGCCCAGCCGGGCGGCCAGTTCACCGGCGCCGAGCAGGTCGGTGAGGCGCTCCGCGACCGTGATCAGCACGAGGTCACCGGTGTGGTGCCCGTGCCGGTCGTTGATCTGCTTGAAGCCGTCGAGGTCGATCAGCAGCATGCTGACCCGCCCGGCGTCGGACTCCTGGAGCCGGCGGTGCAGCAGCACCCGGTTGGGTAGGCCGGTGAGCGCGTCGTGGCTGGCCTGCCGGCGCAGCTCGTCGTGCAGGGCCCGGGTCTCGGACGCGTCCCGGGCGTTGAGCACCACGCCGCCGACGCCGGGGTTGTGCCGCATGTCGGTGCAGACGACGTCCATCCACCGGTACGAGCCGTCGGTGTGCCGCCACCGGACCTGCGTGGTGAGCCCGGCGCCGGGCCGGGCGGCGAGCTGCCCGGCGAGCACGTGCACGCCCGGGATGTCGTCGGGGTTGGTGAGCTCGTACAGCGTGGTGCCCAGGAGTCGTTCCGGCGTCACCCCGAGGATCCGCTCCACGGCCGGGCTGGCGTACTGCACCAGGGCCTCCTCGTTGACCACCAGCGTCACGTCGGAGGTGTTCTGAACCAGGGCCCGGAACCGCTCGCGCTGGGAGTCCAGCTCGCCGAGCAGGCGCTCGTTGTCACGGAACGCGGCCTGTTGCCGGCCGAGCACCAGCGCCGTGATCAGCACGACGCCGATCGCGACGCCCCAGACCCGGCTGTCCATCCGCCCGTCCCGCAACGACCACAGCAGCAGGAGCTGGGTCGCGACGACCGCGAGGTACGGCAGCCGGCTCGATCGCGGCCCGGGCCGGGTGGCCGCCCGTTCGGCAAGCCGGCCGACCTGGAGCTGTTGCAGCCGCAGGCTCACCGCGGTCAGCACGCACGGTGCCAGCTGCACCACGATCATCGTCCCGGGGCTCGGGTCGCCGATCAGGCCGGTGGTGATCGGGGCGGCCAGCGCCGTCCCGGCCAGGCTCAGGCTCGCCAGCGACCCCGCCGTCCGGGTGAACGGCGCCGTCCCGCTCAGGATCAGCTTGAGCAGCCCGAACGTGATGAGCAGCATGACGACGGCGGTCGCCGAGGCGGCCCACCGGTCGGCGTCCTGCCGGCCGCCGAGCTCCTGGGCGAGCAGGAAGTACCAGAGGAAGACAGCGACGCCGAGGAGCACCGTCGCCGCGTCGAACCAGAGCCGCAGCCGGAGCCGCCCGGATCCGCCGAGCGGATGCCGCAGGGTGGCCGCGACCACGGTTCCCATCCCGAGGACCACGAAGCCGGTCTGCACCAGACTGATCCCGGTCGTCCCAGGATTCAGGACGATCAGCGCGGTCTGGTACCCGTCGCCGATCGTGCACAGGGCGCAGGCGAGCACCACCACCCGCCAGAACCGGCGGCCCGCCGCCGGCATCTCCGCGTGCCGGGCCATCTGCCAGGCGAGGGACGCCATCAGCACGTCGAGCGTCGTCTGCACCACCCAGGAGGTGGTCACGCCGCCCGGCCCGATCAGGAACCACGGCGCCAGGAGCAGCCCGACCGCCACGAGCGCCAGCAGGACCGGGTCGGTGACCGCGGTGCGCTTCTGCATGATCGCTCCTGTCGCGGGTGGCGACCGGATGGCTTCCGGCTCGGTATGTCTCGATCGGCGCGTGGGGCTGCGAGCTGAGTGATCCTGTCCGCGAGCCGCGAGATCTATCCGATCCGCGTAGTCGGAACGGGTGATCATCTGGCGCGCCGCAATCGGACTTTCGATGACAAATAGGTACGTTCGTCCCATGGCCACGACATCCCGAAGCGCTCTGCTCCGGTCGTTGCCTGTCCTGCTGACGCTCGTTCTGGCGCTGCTGACGGCTCCCGTTCCCACTGGTGAGGCCCCCTGCAGCCCGAGCTCCATCAGCGTTTCCGCCTCTGCCGTGGCGGTCGATACGGCCTCCGCCGACGGATGTGTCCCGTCCGCGCGTACCCCCGAAATTCCGGCCGCCGCGCCGGTTCCGACCGGCTCGACCCCCGGATCCGAGCGCGTCCTGT
The DNA here is from genome assembly GCF_020873875.1 of Actinoplanes sp. DH11. Classification (GTDB taxonomy): domain Bacteria; phylum Actinomycetota; class Actinomycetes; order Mycobacteriales; family Micromonosporaceae; genus Actinoplanes. The sequence goes on along the minus strand of NZ_JAHWGU010000017.1, from coordinate 148,332 downwards.
GCGCCCGGACGCTCTCCGGGGCCTTCGGTTCGCGGGCTCCGCCCGCCGTTTCCGCCTGACCCTTTTCGGACAGCACCACGTGCTGCCCGGGGGTCCACGCCTGCCAGGAAACGGACACCGAACCGATCGGACGGACCACCACCATGAACATCGTCGCCGAGATGCTGCTCACCGAGCCGGCCCCGATGGCGATCTGGGCCACCCTCATGCTGCTCACCCTGCCGGCTCTCGTGGTGCTGGCCAGCCCGCACAACGTGCGGCACCCGGGGCGGGCCCTGATCGACACGGTGGGCTTCCTGCGCCGCCGGGCCGAGCAGCGTGACGAGCTGCGCCTGCGGCAGGCCGAGGAGGCGCGGCAGGCGGTGCGTTACGCCGAGGAGGTCCGGGTGGCGGCGGATCGGGCGGAGTCCGCGGCGCAGCGCTGGCAGGGCCACTGGGAGGCGGCCGGCGAGCGGGTGGACGCGGCCTGGCGGTCCTGGCAGGCGGCGGACGTGCGCTGGACGCGGAGCCGGACAGCGGTGGCCTTCGGCACGCCGTACACGGCGCGGACCCCGGCGGAGTACGCGTACCGCGAGCGCTTCCTGCACCGGGCCGTGCGCGAGGCCGCCGAGCGTGGCGAGCTGCCCGCCGAGGCGGTCGTCGACGCGCTGAACGGGCACCACGGGTGGGACGCCCGGCTGCACCCGGCCGAGCAGGAGGTGACGGTGCACCGGGTCAGCGCGGCCTACCTGGCGCGCGTGCACGAGCAGGCCGTGGCGGCCGAGCGGGCGGCCTGGCAGGACGCCGTGCGTGCCCGCCGCAACTGGGACAGCCTGGTGCGGGAGGCGGCGGTCGCGCAGGCCCGGGCGGCGGCGGTCCGGCATCTGACGCCGGCCCCCGCAGTCGCGGTGGCGTTCCGGCCGGCCTTCGCCTGACCGATTGTCATCATGCGGTGCCGGTGTGTCACCGGCGCCGGGCGGGCGGTGGACCTGTGCCACGGCGCCTCACGGGGAGACGCCGTGGCACTCCTCAAGTCGCACATCGCGAAAGTCGATCTAACCTTTCAGGACTTCCATCGGTGTGCGGCTATCGGTAGGCTCTCACGAGTCGATATCGAATTCGCCGTCCTTGGTGGAGTCCACGAAAGCGGTCCACTCCGCTTCCGTGAACATGAGAGCCGGCCCCGCCTGGTCCTTGCTGTCACGGACGGCAATTCCCTTGTCGAGGAATGCGACCTCGACGCAGTTGCTGCCGCCGCTGCCGTTACTGCGACTGGCTTTTCTCCAGACGGCACCGTCGAGTTGGTGCGCGAGCATGGTCGAGCACCTCCCTTCGATATGAGATTCCTTCGGGAGCGCTACGCGACGAGCAGACTCTCGATCATCTTTATCGTAGTCCGATGATCGAGCGCCTTAGCACTCATTCGCTCGAACTCCTGCCGGTACCGGGCAACCTCATCCGGTTGCTCTTCGTAATAGTCTCCCGCAATGCCTTCGAGGTAGACAACATCCAAATGGGTGGTCTCGCGGAACTCCAAAAGTGCTGCTGAACCCCCAAGGAACGGATGTTCCCCGGCGCTGAAGGGCAAGATCTGCAGGGTTACATTCGGTAATCCAGCCGTATCGATCAGATGTCGCAGTTGATCTGCCATGACGTCTTCGCCGCCGATGACACGGCGCACCACCGACTCGTCGATGACTGCCGAGAGCTCGAGCGGCCGATCGCCGCCGAGCCGGCTCTGCCGTGTGAGGCGCAATGCCACCCGCCTGTCGATTTGCTGCTGGGTATCGTTCGAGCGACCGGTCTTGATCAGTGCTCGCATGTATGCCTCGGTCTGCAGCAGGCCGGGCACGATGATCGGTTCCCAGGCGCGCATCGACGAGGCGGCCGCCTCCAGGCCGACGAAGTTGCCGGGTCGCATGATGTCCCGGTAGTCGGTCCACCAGGTGCGCTCCCGGGAGAGCCTGGCGAGCTCCACCAGCGCCTCGCGGTATCCCTGGTCGCGGACGTTGTACAAGGTCAGCAGATCCCGCACGTCGCGCGGGGTGACCGCCACCCGTGCGGTCTCGATCCGGGTGACCTTGGCGGCGTGCCACTCGAAGTGCCGGGACACGTCCTGTTGCGTCAGGCCGGCGGCTTCCCGGCATCGTTTGAGCTCCGCGCCGAGTCGGCGGCGGCGGAGCGTCGGACCCTCGATATCGGACACCTGGACTCCCTACGGTCCTGATGCGGTCGACACTACGACCGGTTCCTCACGATCCAGTAGCCCATTCGATCACGCGCCCCATGATCGCAATTCTGCATGATCCTTAGTGGAGTTCCAGACTGCAGGGCCTTAATGAGAAGTCTAGTACTTCTTGTATTGACCTTGATGTTCGGTACATGATGCTGCGGACATCGAGTTCTGTCTTCTTTCCTACACATAGAGAAATGATCATTGGAACTGGCGTCTAAGGGGCGTGGCGCAAGTGTTGGCTGACCAGTACTACCTGATCGCACACGAGGACCGCACCGGCCGGTCCAGACTCCATCCCCGTGCGACCGGCCTCGGTTTGGCCGCCGCTCTGCTCTCCGAACTCGTACTCGAGGGCCGTGTCGGTGTCGCCGACGGCGAACTGTTCATTGTCGATCGTCATCCGCCGCGCGATGCGCTCTCGCATGACGTCCTTGATCTGCTCTCGGCCCAGTCCCAGCACACCGATGTGCGGACCTGGCTCGCCTTCCTGTCCCAGGACGCGGCCCTGCGGGTCGCCGAGCGCCTGATGCGCGTCGGCGCCGTCGAGATGGTCACCCGCCGCCGCATGCTGGGCTCCACGCAGACGCTCTACATGCCGAACACCGCCCGGCAGCGCAACGCCGCCGCCTGGGCCTCCACCCGGATCGCGAACATCCTGGTCCGCGGCATGGATCTCAACCTCGCCGACCGCCTGCTGGTCGGGCTGGTCGTCGCGACCGGTCTGACCCGCCACGTCATGTACGGATTCGAGATGTACCCGCACATCTACCACTCTCTGCCCAGCATGATCGCCTCGCTGCCCAGCGACCTGCGTGAACTCGTTGAGTGCACCGAGCAGCAGGTGGGCACCGCGCTCGCGGTGGGCCGCCGGTGAGCCCGGCCGGCCGCCACCAGCGCCGGCGCAACAACGTCGATCAGTGGGCCGGCACCATGCTGACGGAGTTGAACCGGCGGAACTCCGGACCGGACATCGTCAGCCAGTCGCTGGCGAGCAACCGGCTCGGTGTCTCGTCGGTGGTCTTCTTCGGCGTGGCCGGCGCGGCGCCGCTCACCGTGATCATCGGGGCCATCTCGACGATCTACGCGGTGGTCGGCAACACGGCGGTGCCGCTGGTCTACCTCGTGGTGGCGGGGATTCTCTCGATCTTCACGGTCGGGTTCGTCGCGATGAGCCGGCACATCGTCAACTCCGGCGCCTTCTACGCGTACATCAGCCACGGCCTCGGCCGGGAGCTCGGTGTCGCGGCGGCCTTCGTCGCGCTGGCGGCCTATTCGCTCATGCAGATCGGCCTGTTCGGCCTTTTCGGGGTGGTCGCCTCCGGCATCCTCGAAGCGGTCGGACTGACCGCGTCCTGGCTGGCCTGCGCCCTCGTCGCGTGGGCGCTGATCGCGGTGCTGGGCATGCTCTGGGTCGACCTCAGCGGCAAGGTGCTCGGCGTCCTGCTGATCGCCGAGATCGCGGTGGTGCTGATCTACGACCTGGTGATGGCGGGCAACCCGGCCGAGGGTTCGGTGAGTTTCTCCGCGCTCGCGCCGGCACAACTGCTCACCCCCGAGGTGGTGGCCATGATGGTGCTGGCCATCGGCGGGTTCACCGGCTTCGAGGCGACGGTCGTGCTCTCCGAGGAGGCCAAGGACCCGAAACGCACCATCGCGCGGGCCACCCACCTCTGCGTGATCCTGGCCGGCATCCTCTGCGCGCTGTCGGCGTGGGCCATGTCGGTGGCCGCCGGACCGACCCGGATCGTCGGTGCCGCCCGGACCGAGCAGACGGACCTCGTCTTCACCCTTGTCGCGCCACACGTGCCGGGCACGCTCATCACCATCGGCTACCTGCTGTTCATGACGAGCATCTTCGCCGCCCTGCTGGCCTTCCACGCGGCGGTCTCGCGTTACCAGTTCGCCCTGGGCCGGGAGCGGGTGCTGCCGAGCCGATGGGGGTACGCGCATCCCCGTACCGGAGCACCGGTGGTCGGCTCGGTCACGCAGAGCATCCTGGCGCTCGGCGTCCTGCTGACCTACGGCCTGTTCGGCATCGATCCGCTCGTCCACCTCTTCGCGTGGCTGACCGTGGTCGGCGGTCTGGGCGTGCTGATCCTGATGTGGAGTGCCTCGGCAGCGGTGATCGCGTTCTTCGTCCAGCACCGCCGCGGCGAGAACATCTGGCGGGCCCGGGTCGCCCCGATCTTCGCGTTCTTCCTGCTCAGCATCATCCTGCTGGCGACCGTGATCGGGTTCGGCGACCTGTTGCAGGTGGGCAGCGACTCGGTCTTCCACTGGGTGTTCACGGTGGGCTACCTGCTGTTCGCGGCGATCGGCTTCGGCTGGGCGCTGATCGTGAAACGCACCCGCCCGGATGTGTACGCGGGCATCGGCCGCGGCGCGGACGGCCGGAACGTCCTCGACTATCCCGCGCTGCCGCGACCGCACTCCCACTCGCAGTACCAGCATCCGCACGAACTACGTGACCAACTTCCGTCGATCAAGTAGGGAAAGATCAATGACGTACGCCATCCAGGAACTCGTGATCCGGCACGTGTCGCCGTACGACACCGAGGAGATCACCGATCTCGTGGCCGAGGCGCTGTGGGACGGACCGGTGGCCCGCTGGATGCAACCCGACACCCTGATCCGCGGGCAGAACTCGCCCCGCTACTTCGAGATCTTCGTGGAGCACGCTCTGGCGCACGGCGAGGTCTACAGCACCGCCGACGGCGACGGCCGGATGAGCGGCGTCGCGCTCTGGTTCCCGCTCACCTCGATGATCCCGGCACCGGTCGACTACGAGCGCCGGCTCAAGGAGGCCGCCGACACGGCGTTCGACCGCTGTCAGCAGCTGGACGCCGCGCTCGACCAGCACCACCCGCTCGAGCCGCACCACTACCTGGCCTTCATGGCGGTGCGGCCCAGCCGGCAGAACCGTGGCATCGGCAGCGCCCTGCTGGACCGCCACCACGCCCGTCTGGACCGGGCCGGGCTCCCCGCCTATCTCGAGGCCAACGAACCGCGCAATCGCGACCTCTACCTTCGGCACGGATACCAGGTCCGGTCCGTGATCGAACTTCCCGACGGGCCTCCGCTCTGGTGCATGTGGAGGTCGCCTATGGCGTGATTCCTACTGTGACGCCGCTGGAAATTCGTAGATCCAGAACGACTGCTGGTCCATGCACGACGCTCGCAACGTGCCGCCGGAGAGCCGGCGCAACATCAACCGGATCACCTTCGCCATGTTGCGGTTGTCGTCGTTGTAACGGCAGAAGTCGAGTGCGATGATCCCGTTCCGATCCGTGGCGGTTCGGTACATGGCCTCGACGAGTTCTGCGAAGGCCCGGGTGGATCGGGCGTCCTCGGCGACCGCTACGAAGCCGCAGTACCAGATCTTCTTCTGCGCGTAGAGGTCGGGCCATCGGCGCTCGAAGTACTCCGGAGCGATCAGTGGCATCGCGTACAGGTCATTGGTGTACGTGGACAGGCCGCAGAGTTTGCCGCCGTCGTCGAGGCAGAGGTACTTGTCGATTCGGGGATCGAACATCACCTGGTCGAACTCCGCCCGGTACATCAGATGGCGTTGCACTGCGAGCGCACGAAGGTCGGCGAACGCGCCTTCGTACATGTCCCACGCTGCTTCGTGCATGTCGTCGGTGATCTGGTCGATGACTTTGACAAGCATGGCTGCTCCCCACGCGGGCCCGTGCCGAGCGGCCCCGCTCTCGTACTCAAGTCGATCGATAACAGGTGACCATAGAGTACGAACTGCAATAGGGGCGCGACAATGCGTAATCCCCAAAATCATGTGCCAATCCAGTTTGGAGTGATGCCTTTGGGTGAACGATCATGCAACTTGCGTAGTTGCAGGTAGTCGCAGAGATCGACTCGTCTGAGCCGGTGCCGACCATTTTCGACGGAGCCACTGGAATCGGTTTCTCGGAAAGTGCAGTATCCCGTGGATCAGCCTTTCTGTGGAATGCACCGAGTACTAGCCTCCGCGTTATGAGCACCGTGTGCTCGCCCGGCAAGGTCGCCGCGCGGGCCGGTGCCGGCACCCCGGCTCACCCTTCGACGGCGGGACGGGGCGTCGCTGCGACAGGCCGAGAGGCGGGCCATTCCGGCGAGGTGTGCATCCCCCGCTCGCCCCCGCGGATGGCCCGCCGCCATGTCGCCGGCATTCATTGACATAGTTTGACGTCCATACATAGTCTGCCGAGATCACAGTGGGAGCGCTCCCGTCCGCTCCGCTTCCACGCGTCCTCGTCAGGAGCGTCATGTCGCGACTGTTCGGCAGGCTCGGTGGCCTCGGCCTCAGCCTCGCCCTGATCACCGGGCTGGGCCTCGGCCCGGCCGGACCCGCGCCGGCATCAGCGGCCGGTCCCACCCCGGCCGCCGCCGGCGAAACAACCCGCATCCCGGCCGCCGCGCGCGAGACGGCCCGCACCCCGGCCGCCGCCGGCGAGGCGGCCCGCACCCCGGCGCAGGCGGTCGCCGCCATGCAGCCGGGCTGGAACCTCGGCAATACGTTCGACGCCACCGGCGACGACGAGACGTCGTGGGGCAACCCGCGGGTCACGCCGGAACTGCTCGACGGCATCCGGGCACAGGGCTTCAAGAGCATCCGGATCCCCGTCACCTGGGGACAGCACCAGGGGCCGGGGCCGGACTGGACGATCGACCCGGCGTACCTCTCCCGGGTGAAGGAGGTGGTGGGCTGGGCCTTGGACGACGGCTTCCACGTGATGCTCAACGTCCACCACGACTCCTGGCAGTGGATCAACAACATGCCGGTCGACCACGACACCGTGCTGGCCCGTTTCAACGCCATCTGGTCGCAGGTGGCCCCTGCCTTCCGGGACGCGTCGCCGCGCCTGGTGCTGGAGAGCGTGAACGAGCCGCAGTTCACCGGCGGCGACCCGGCCGCGCTCCTCGCCGAGCTCAACGCGTCCTTCCACCGCATCGTGCGCGGCTCCGGCGGCGGCAACACCGACCGGCTGCTCGTGCTGCCGACCCTGCACACCTCGGCCGACCAGGTGCACCTCGACAACCTCGCCGCCGAGTTCGCCGCCCTGAACGACCCCCATCTGATCGCCACCGTGCACTACTACGGGTACTGGCCGTTCAGCGTGAACGTCGCCGGCGGCTACCGTTTCGACGCCACCGCACAGCAGGACCTGATCGACATGTTCACCCGGATACACACCACCTTGGTGGCGCGTGGCGTGCCGGTGGTCATCGGCGAGTACGGCCTGCTCGGCTTCGACCGGCACACCGGCACGATCGAGCAGGGGGAGAAGCTCAAGTTCTTCGAGCTCTTCGGCCGGCAGGCGCGCGTCCGCGGGGTCGCCACGATGCTCTGGGACAACGGGCAGCACTTCGACCGTACGTCCCTGGCCTGGCGTGACCCGGAACTCTTCGGTCAGATCCGCTCCAGCTGGACGACCCGATCCGGCACCGCCGCCACCGACCTGGTCTTCGTCAGCCGCTCGGCGCCGGTCACCGCGCAGACGATCACGCTGAACCTGAACGGCACCGGCTTCACCCAGATCCGCCTCGGCGCCAGCACCCTGCGGCGCGGCCCCGACTACCAGATCTCCGGCGACCGGCTCACCCTCACCGCCGGGTTGCTCACGCGGCTGACCCAACCACCGGGGTACGGGGTCACAGCGTCCCTCTCCCTGCGCTTCTCCCGCGGCGTCCCGTGGCGCCTCGACGTGATCGCCACCGACCGCCCGGTGCTCTCCGCCGCCACCGGCAGCACCACGTCGTTCGCCGTGCCGGCGGCCTTCAACGGCGACCGGCTGGCCACGATGACGGCGATCTACCCGGACGGCAGCAACGCGGGACCGCACGGCTGGACCCCGTACAAGGAGTACGACCGCGCCTTCGCCCCCGACCACGCCGCCGGCACGATCCGCCTGACGCCGGACTTCTTCGCCGAGGTCACCGACGCCACCCCGGTGACCTTGCGCTTCCACTTCTGGAGCGGCGAGATCGTCACCTACCAGCTGACCCGCTCCGGCACCACGGTGACCGGCACACCCATCGCCTGACCGCGCTCTGTTGATCGTCTTCGGCCGGGCATCGCTCAGCCGCCCGGCCTTGCTGCCCCTGTCGTTCGGGGGTGTTGTCACCGGGCCGGGCGGCGTCGATGGACCGCTGACAGCGACACGGCCATCCGCGGAGGGTCCTTCGTGACGTGGCTGCCGGCAGTCGACGCCGCCGTCGACCGAGAGGGCAGGCGACGTCGGGGGGAAGGCGGCGCGCCTGGGCCGCCGAGCCCCGGGTCACGCGCCCGGGGTCGCCGCGCCCCGATCGCCACCCAGCCGACACCGCCCGCGAATCCACTCCCGTGTCCTCTGGCGGTCCCGGTCGCGCCGTCCTCGTCGAGATGTTGATCTGCTAGCGATGCGAAATCGCGGTTTTAACCCCATGATCACAGCGATTTCGTAGCGCTAGCAGATCAACAACGCCACGCAACCGACCGCGGCGGCCGCAGGGGACCCGAGGGCAAGAACTACAACGCCGCCCTCGTGCGCCTCGCCCACCACCGGCCGACATCCCGCCTGCCCGCCCACCGGGGCCGCGTTCAGTGACGCCACCGGTGCCGGATTTGCGAGGTCATGCGACCGGCGCCGCAGTCAGCCGGTCGCCGCCGGCTGCGCCGCTCCCGCCGCTCCCGCCGCTGGCTGCGCCGCTTCCGCCGCTCCCGCCGCTGGCTGCGCCGCTTCCGCCGCTCCCGCCGTCGGCTGCGCCGCTCCCGCCGCTCCCGCCGTCGGCTGCGCCGCTCCCGCCGTCGGCTGCGCCGCTCCCGCCGCTCCCGCCGTCGGCTGTGGTGGGGCCTCGGCGCGGGCCAGCAGGTGCCGCAGTGCGGCGATGTGGTTCCGGATGGCCGTGCGGCCGCCGGTGGTCAGGGACAGCCAGGTGCGTGGCCGGCGGCCGATGCTGCCCTTGCGTACGGTCAGGTAGCCGGCTCGTTCCAGCGCGGTGGCCTGTTTGGAGAGGACCGAGTCGCTGATGCCTGCCGCGTCCCGGGTGGCGCCGAACTCCATCTCCTCGACCGCGGCCAGCACCGCCATGACGGTGAGCCGGGTGGTGGTGTTGATGACCGGGTTCAGTTCCGGCTCGGTCGTCATCGAGGTTGCCGGGCCATCCGGTCGGCGTAGCGGGGAGCGAGCCGGTGCGCGGCGAAGGCCACCGCGGGGATCATCAGCAGGGCGTAGACCAGGCCCGCGGCGGTGAAGGGGAGCGGGGTTCCGGCCTCGCGCAGCGCGATGCCGGCGAGGGACGCCGCCGCGAAGCACAGCAGGTGCAGGGCGAAGAACGCGGTGACGACGACGCGCCCGTACCCCGCCGGCCGTGGCCGGGCCGGCCACTCCCGGCGGACGTAGAGGGCCCACCCCGCGCAGATCACCAGGGGCAGCGGGAAGCGCAGGATCGCACCGACGCCCCACAGCGACGCCGGGATGTCGAAAGTTGTGCCCACGGCGATCGAGAGCAGGCCGGTGACCAGCACGAACCGCGTGGTGTTGCGGGGCCGGACGGCGCCTGCGCCCCGCCGGAGTCCCTGGTCCGCCGCGGTCAGGGCCTCGGTGGCCGCCGCGTGAGTCATGTCGGTCATCGCTCTCCTTTCCATTTGGAAAGTACCTGCGATGTGGACAGTGAGCAAGCGCGGATCAGCTGAAGGTCAGCACCGTCGCGGTCAGGCCGGCGTGGCTGAACTGGGCGAACACCGCGTGCCGGCCGGGAAGGGGATCGATTTTGGCCGACGTCTCCGGGACCGGGTCGAGGCCTGCCGACACCGGCACCGGCACGGTGGCCAGCACCGGGCCGTCGAGCGGGTCGTCGAGGCGCAGCGTCAGGGTGGCTCCCGGTCCGGTGGCGGCGACACCCGCCGTCACCCGGGTCAGCCCGCGCCCCAGGTCGACGTCGTCGAAGACGGTCCAGGCCCCGGGACCGGTGCTGCGCACCGCATCGACCGGGAGGCCGGGCAGGGTCACGGGGGCCGTCAGGTCGTACCCGTCGTTGTCGGCGAACCGCAGGCCCGACCGGGGGCAGCGGGCCGGGATGTGCTCGCCTCGCACGCGCAGCGTCGCGGTGCGCCGCCAGTCGGTGCTGGAGCGGCCCACGGCGATGGTGTGCGTGGCGTCCTCGACCACCCAGCGCGACCTCGTGACGTCCCAGAACGCCAGGTCGGCGGCGTCCAGGGTGAGGCTGACGGTGGTGCCGGCGCCCGGTTGGAGGTGGATGCGGCGGAACCCGCGGAGCCGGCGCAGCGGCTGCTTCACCCGGGAGTGCTGCTGACGGGTGTAGAACTGCACCACCTCGGCGCCGGGGCGGTCGCCGGTGTTGACGACGTCGACGGTGACGGTGACGCGGCCGGCGGGGTCGACGTCGTCGCTGCTGAGGCGCAGGTCCGTGTAGTGGAACCGGGTGTATCCGAGACCGTGGCCGAACGGCAGGAGCGGGGTGCCGCGGTAGTAGAGGTACGTGGCGTCGGACGCGACGATGTCGTAGTCGAGCAGGTCCGGCAGGTCGCCGTCATCGGCGTACCAGGTCTGGGTCAGCCGGCCGGCCGGTTCGACGAGGTCGCCGGTCGCGTCGCTGCCGAACAGGACGTCGGCGAGGGCGCCGCCGTGCTCCTGGCCACCGTGCGCGGACCAGAGCACGGCCGGCAGATTTTCCAGAGCCCACCCGATGGCGTACGGGTAACTGCTGGTCAGCACGAGCACGGTCCGCGAGTTGACGGCCGCCACGGCGCGCAGCAGATCGTCCTGGGTGCCCGGCAGTTCGAGGTCGCGCCGGTCGGCGGTCTCCCGCCCGGCGACAAGCGGATGGTTGCCGAGGGCGAGCAGGACCACGTCCGCCGACGCGGCCACGGCGGCGGCCGCCGCGACGCCGTCGACGAGCAGGTCCACGGTGAACACTGTCGCGTCCGCCGGTCCGGTCGCGGCGGTCCGGACCAGCCCGTCCGCGCCGGCGACCAGGAAGCGGTCGCTCTGCACGTGGTGGAGCAGCACACCGTCCGGCGCCGGCACGAACCGGAACGTCTCCCGTACCTCCCAGCCGTTCGGCCCCGGCCGGTCGTTGATCAGCAGGTGGTCGCCGGGGCCCAGGCCGTCGGCGCCGACGCAGCGGCCGTTCACCCGCAGCGAGACGGTCTCCTCGCCCCAGTCCAGCAGGTCGAAGACGGTGCCGGGGTGGTCCGGGAGATCGTCGTCCGGGAGATCGTCGTCCGGGAGATCGTCGTCCGCCCGTACGCCCAGAGGTCCCTGCGGTGTCGCGAAGAGCAAGCCGGCGGCGCAGCGCAAGGTCACCCGGTCGACGCCCTCCGCGAAGACCACCGAGCCGGCGCCGATCCGGGCGGCGATGCCGTCGCGCAGCGTCGTGCGGTAGGGCGGGGTGCCGCTGTACCAGTCCTCGAACAGGGTGTCGCCGAGCGGCCCGACGACGGCGACGCGGCCGGTGGTGCCCGGGTCGAGCGGCAGGATGCCGTCGTTGTGCAGCAGCACGGCGGACGCCCGGGCGGCCTGCCGCGAGAGCCCCCGGTGGTCCGCGCAGTCGATCACGTCCGGCCCGATGTGCCGGTACGGGTCCGCGCCCGCGTCGAACTCACCCAGCCGGAACCGGATCGCGAGGATCCGCCGGACAGCGGCGTCCACGTCGGACTCGGTGATCAGGCCGCGCTCGCAGGCGGCCGTGAAGTTGGCCAGGGTGGCGGGCAGGTCCTCGGTGACGCAGTCGACGCCGGCGCGCAGGGCGGCCGCGAACCCGGTCACGTGGTCGTCGAACAGCCGCTGGTCGCCGGCCAGGTTGTGCACCGCCCAGGCATCCCCGACGACCAGGACGTCCTCCGCCGACCAGGATCGCAGGCACTCGTCGATGAGCGGGCTCAGGTGGGCGGGGCGGCCGTTGACCAGGTTGTACGACGCCATCACGGCGACCGCGGCACCGTCGGCGAGCGCGGGGCGGAAGGCCGGCAGCTCGTACTCGTGCAGCACCCGCGGCGGCAGGTTGCTCGAGGTGAGGCAGCGGTCGGTCTCGTTGTTGTACGCGAGGAAATGCTTGAGCGTCGGCGCGGTGCGCAGCCGGAGCGGGTGATCACCGCGCAGCCCGCGGGAGTACGCGGTGCTCAGCACGCCGGTCAGCCAGGGGTCCTCGGAGTAGCCCTCCTCGTTGCGTCCCCACCGCGGGTCGCGCAACGGGTTCACCACCGGCGCCCAGACGTTGAGCCCGACGTTCTCCGGGTCGCGGTGGTGCATGGCCCGGACCTCGGTGCCGACCGCCTCGCCGACCCGGCGCAGCAGTTCCGGGTCCCAGCTGCTGGCCAGGCCGATCGCCTGGGGGAAGGTGGTGGCGGTGCCGAGCCAGGCGACGCCGTGCAGGGCCTCGGTCCCGGTGCGGAACGGGCCGACGCCGAGCCGGGGTATCGCGGCCTGGTGCTGGTTGAGCAGGCCGATCTTCTCGGCGAGGCTCAGCCGGCCGAGGAGGTCGGAGACGCGCGCGGCAACCTTCTGCTGGGGGTCGCGGAAGGTGTCGCGATCGGCGTCGCGCGAAGCGGGGGAATCGGTCACAACGCGTTCCTTCGGGGCCGAGCCGGGCTGTCGGAGCCGGCTGTCGGGACCGGACAGTCGAAGCGCTTCGACAACCGAGCGCGCGAGTGATTTCGCGAATGTTTCGGTCGGGTTCCCTGAGGCTCGCACCCCGTCCCGCGCCGGTCAAGGAGTAACGGGTATCGATTGTTACACCGCCGTGGGAAGGCTCCCAGTATCGACCCGGTCCAGATGCGACAGTGCCGCGCCCAGTGCGCCGGCGTGCGATCCCAGCTCGGAGGCGACGATCCGGGCCGGCGCCGGCGCGAGCAGATGCGCTGCCAGTTCGACCTCGGCGGCCGGGACCAGCCACTCGGCGAGAGTCGCGTAGTGATCGCCCAGGACGATCATCGACGGGTCGGTGAGGTTCGCCAGGATGGCGAGACCCTGGCCCAGGTGGCGGCCGGTGTCGCGGAGGGCGGCCAGGGCGCCGGCGTCGGCGGCACGGGCGAGCACGGCGACCTGTTCCACGGCCGGGCCGAGGTCGGTCAGCGACTGCGGGTCGAAATCGGGCAGCGCGCGGCGCACCAGCGGTTCGACGCCGGCCAGGTCGGCCAGGGTGGGACTGCCGGCCGGGCCGAGGGCGAACCGGCCGATCTGACCGGTGAACCCGCGAGCGCCGTGCAGCGGGCGGCCGCCGGTGATGACCCCGGCCTCCATCCCGGCGGCGCCGCTCACCAGGATGAGATCGCCCTCCGGCGCGAGCCGGCCGTTCGCCGCCTGGTCGCTCCGCGCCCCCGGGCCGCCGTTCGCCGCCGGGCCGTCGCCCGGCGCGTGGGTGAGGTTCGACTGCCGCCGGAAGCAGGCGAGGGCGGCCAAGGCCGCCTGGTTCGCGACGGTCACGACGAGGCCCGGCTGACGCAGCGAACCGGCGACCGGGCCGCGCAGGTCCAGGTCGGACCAGCCGAGGGCGGGGGAGAGCCGGACAGTGCCCTGCTCGTCGACGAGGCCGGGGACGGCGAGGGTGATGCCGAGGACGGTGCGGCCCTGTTGCCGGACCCGGGTGGCGGCGCGCTGGGCCAGGGCGATGATCGCGGCGACCGCGCGGCCGCCGCTCAGGGAGAGCGCCCGGTGCCAGAGGAGCAGCTGGTCACCGGCGAAGTCGACGGCGAGCGCGGTCAGGTGGTCGGCCGCGACCTGGATGCCGATCGCCGCGTATGCCGAACCGTCCAGCGCCAGCGCGGTCCCCGGGCGTCCGATCCGGTTCCCGCTCGACCCGGTCTCGCGAAGCAGCCGCTGGTCGATGAGGTCGCCGGTCAGGCTGGAGACGGTGGCCTTGTTGAGGCCGGTGGAGGCGGCGATCGCGGCGCGGGAGCTCGGCCCGTTCGTCCGCAGGTGACGCAGGACCACGGCGAGATTCGTGGCGCGCACGTCGGTGAAGCCGGCCGGCTGGGGTTCGGCCTGCGTGGTCCTCACATCGAGCTCCGCTCTCCACCGGATTTTCTCCGCCATCTTGCCATCGGCTCCATGGTCGCGCTCCCAAGTGATCCTTGTCGCCCGCACCACACGTCAGTTAGCTTGTCTTCGATGTACTTAGTTTAGACGCTAACCAAACTTAAGCCATTTCGGAAGGCAGGTGCGCCGTGGGCGCGTCGACGAACAGGCGAAACTTCCTCGGGCTGATCGGCCTCGGCGCGGCCTCCGTGGCCGGCGGCGGGCTGCTCACCGGATGCAGCAAGGACCCGAGCCGGGCGGGCTCGGCGACGACCGCCGAGCAGGCCGCCGGCGTGGTGCCCGCGTTCAAGGACTCCACCCTGGTCCCGCCGGACGTCAAGGGTGTCCGGCCGATGGCCGACGGGTACGTCAAGTACCCCGCGACCCTCGCCGACGCGGTGACCGCGAAGCCGATCACCAGCGGTCAGCCGATCAGTGTGACGACGCCCTGGTGGGGGCCGGCGCCGCCGACCGAGAACAAGCTGGTCCAGGCGGTCGCCGCGGACATGGGCGGGACGCTGAACTTCAGCATCCAGGACGGCAACACCTACGGCGACAAGCTGAACACCATGCTCGGCGCCCGGGACGTGCCCGACCTGACCTGCATCCCGGGCTGGGAGATCAACAAGCTGGCCCGGTTCAGCGACGGCGTGCACGCGCTGTTCGAGGACCTCACGCCCTACCTGTCCGGGGACAACGTCAACGCGTACCCCCTGCTCGCCGGCCTGGACACGAAGGCCTGGCAGGACTCGGTCTGGGGCGGGAAGCTGATGGCCGTCCCGTTCCCGACCGACTCGCCGTACCCCACGCTGCTCTTCTACCGCAAGGACGTCGCCGACAAGCGCGGGATGGCCGCGCCGGCCAGCCTCGACGAGCTCTACGAGTTCGGCAAGAAGATGACGAACCCGGACGCCGGTGAGTGGGCGTTCGGCGACATCTTCCAGGAGGTGCTGCAGATCTGCGGCAACACCGGGTCGCAGAACGGCTGGGCCAAGGGCGCCGACGGCAAGGTCTATCACCGGTACGAGACACCGGAGTACCAGCGGGCCGTCGAGTTCATGAGCCGGATCTACGCCGAGAAGCTGATCCACCCGGATTTGGCGAGCACCAAGGGCGGCGACGTCAAGACCCTGTTCAAGGGCGGCAAGATCTTCATGTTCGCCGACGGCGGCGGCGCCTGGAAAGAGGTGCTGCGGCCGGCGATCGCGACCACGCCCGGCTTCGACATGCAGGCCGTCAAGGTCTTCGGCGCGGACGCCGGCAAGCCGCCGGTGCGGTGGGCCAGCACCCCGTCGATCATGTGGACCTTCGTGAAGAAGGGGCTCGGGCAGGAGCGCACCCAGGAGCTGTTACGGGTGCTCAACTACGTCGCCGCACCGTTCGGCACCAAGGAGTACGAGCTCTACAACTACGGCGTCGAGGGCACCCACTTCAAGCGGGACGCCAGTGGCGCGCCGGTCACCAACGACCTCTACGTCAAGGAGTTCGCGAACCAGTTCGTCTTCACCGGTGGCCGTCCCGCGGTCATCGTCGGTGGCCCGGACATCCCGAACTACGCGGCCGACTTCGTGAACTGGGGGAACGACGCCACGAAGTACCTCGAGAAGAACCCGTGGGAGGGCATCAAGGTCGAGGTGCCGACGCAGCAGGCGGCCATCCAGCAGCCCACCGACGACAAGATCACTGACATTCAGCGTGGCCGGCGTCCCCTCTCCGACCTGCCCAAGGTGATCGCGGAGTGGAAGTCCGGCGGTGGCGACGCGGCCCGCGAGTTCTACGCCAAGGTCCTGGCTGACAACGGCCGATGAGCGCCCTCCCAGCGATCTTCCGGAAGACCGCGAAGGCGGCGCCGGTCCCGCGGCAGCTGTCGTTCTCGGCACGGCTGCGGCGGGACTGGCCGCTCCTGCTCATGTGCCTGCCGGCGATGGCGTTGCTGCTGGTCTTCCACTACGTGCCGGCGCTCGGCAACGTCATCGCGTTCCAGGACTACAACCCGTTCGTCGGCGACAACCCGTTCGAGGCGTTCCTCTACAGCGAGTGGATCGGGTTCGGGAACTTCGAGTACCTCTTCGAAAACCCCGCGTTCTGGGACGCCGTACGCAACACGCTCTCGATCACGATCTTTCAGCTGGTCTTCTATTTCCCGATCCCGATCGCCCTGGCGCTGCTGCTCAACAGCATCATGTCGCCGCGGCTGCGGTCGCTGGTGCAGAGCGTCGTCTACCTGCCGCACTTCTTCAGCTGGGTGCTCGTCGTCTCCCTCTTCCAGATGATGTTCGGCGGCGCCGGCCTGATCGCGCAGACGCTGCGTCAGGCCGGCCTCGCCGCGCTGGACATCATGACCAACCCGGACACGTTCATCTTCCTGATCACCTCGCAGGCGATCTGGAAGGACGCCGGCTGGGGCATGATCGTCTTCCTGGCCGCGCTGGCGGCGATCGATCCGGGACAGTACGAGGCGGCCGCGGCGGACGGTGCCGGCCGCTGGCGCCGGCTCTGGCACATCACCCTCCCCGGACTGCGCCCCGTGATCATCCTGTTGCTGATCCTGCGGCTGGGTGACGCGCTGAACGTCGGCTTCGAGCAGTTCGTGCTGCAACGCGAGGCGGTCGGCCGGGACGCCGCCGAGGTGCTCGACACCTACGTCTACTACCAGGGCATCGCCGTGCAGCAATGGGGCGTCGGCGCGGCGGCCGGCCTGTTCAAGGCGGTGGTCGGCCTGCTGCTCATCGTGGGCGCCAACAAGATCGCACATCGGTTCGGCGAGCAAGGGATCTACTCGAAATCATGAGCGTCAGACCTGCGTGGGAGGAGAAGCCCTCCCTGATCGGCCGGCTCGGCAAGGGCACCGTCCTGACCGCCGTGGTGGCCGCGGTGGTGGTACCGCTCTGGGTCGTGCTGATCACGAGCCTCTCCTCGGAGAAGACCATCAACGCGGTGGGCGGGTACGTCTTCCTGCCCCGGGAGTTCGACCCCTCGGCCTATGTCGTGATCTTCTCGGGCGGCCAGATCACCGACGCGATAGTGGTCAGCACGGTGGTGGCCCTCGCCGGCACCGTGCTGAGCCTGACCGTGACGGTGCTGGCGGCGTACGGCCTGTCGCGTCCCGGGACGCTCGCACACCGGCCGATCCTCTTCTACTTCCTGCTGACGTTCCTGATCTACCCGGGCATGATCCCGGCGTACCTGGTCGTCACCGGCCTCGGCCTCAAGGACAACCTGCTCGCGCTGATCCTGCCGACCGCGGTGAGCGCGTTCAACCTGGTGGTGCTCCGCTCCTTCTTCATGAGCATCCCCGGCGAACTTCTGGACAGTGCCCGGATCGACGGTGCCGGCGAGTTCCGGATCCTGACCCGCATCGTGCTGCCGCTGTCGAAAGCGGTCACGGCGGTGGTGGGCCTGTTCTACGCGGTCGGCTACTGGAACGCCTTCTTCAACGCGGTCCTCTACATCGACCGCAACGACCTGCAGCCGGTGCAGCGGGTCCTGCAGCAGTTCATCCTGGCCGGGCAGTCCCCGACGTCCTCGGGTGCCGCCGTCTACATCCCGGGTCTCGGCGCGGCCACCCCGCCGACCCTGGCGATCAAGATGGCGGTCGTGGTGATCACCGTCGTCCCGGCGTTGCTGATCTATCCGTTCGTCCAGCGGCACTTCACGAAGGGCGTGATCATCGGCGCGGTCAAGGGCTGATCCATCGGCCACGCGTCAGTTCATCGGCTACGCGTGAGCGCGTGCGGGAGGCCGGGCCGCAGGGTGAGCCTCTCCTGGCCGGCCGGGAGGCCCAGTTCCACCTCCCGGTGCGTGGTGGAGCGCAGCGTCACCGTGACCGTGTCCGGTGACCAGCTGACGTCCACCGTCACCGGGCCCCGCGCGACCAGGCCGTGTGCGCTGCCGGTGGGCCAGGCCCCGGGCAGCGCCGGCAGGACGTCGATCCGCGCCACGCCGTCGGGGCCCACGTCACGGCTGCGGAGCAGCATGGCGACGACCAGGGCGGGCAGGCCACCGGCGAGGTCCACGTTGAACAGGTGATCGCGGTTGTGGGTCGGCACCAGGCTGGGACGCCAGTACGCGCCGGCGACGCGGGTCAGGGCCGCATGTGCCTCGGCGGCGAGGCCGAGGTGCGCGGCGGCCGTGCCGAGCAGCGCCAGGCCGTACCCCATCTCGTCGGACTCCTCGCTCAGCCACCACCGCAGGCGTTCCCGCACCGCCCGGACCGCGGCGGCGTGCAGCACCGGGTCGTCGGCGACGGCGGGATCGCCGGCGTACCAGAACGGGTAGAGGTGACTGCAGTGCCGGTGGGCGTGGTTGTCGTCGAGCCGCGGGTCGATCCATTCGGCGAGGACGCCGCCGGCCGTGACGCGGTAGGGCGGGAGTGCCTCGAGCAGGGTGCGCCAGCGCGGGGCGTCCGGGTGCCCGGCGTCCAGAGTCAGCAGGGCGCGCAGCACGTCGGCGGCCACCTGCCTGTCCATCGTGGCGTCGGAGCAGGCCTGTGCGCCGGTGCCGGCGGGTGCGTTCTCCGGCGAGTACGACGGGTTGAACAGTGGCGACGACGAACCGGTGGTGCAGAAGTCCAGGTAGAAGTCGGCCACCGAGCGCAGGAACGGCAACGCCCGCGACGTCAGGAACTCGCGCGACCCGGTGAACTGCCAGTGCTCCAGGTAGAGCCGCCCGAGCCAGCCGGCCCCGGCCGTCCAGAACGTCAGGCACCAGACCGGCCCGAAGTGGTTCTGCCGCCCGTGCGTGCCCAGATGCGCCGGCGCCAGGATGCCGCCGGCGCCGTAGAGGCGGCGGGCGTTCTCCCGGAAGTCGTCCATCAGCGTGTCGATCAGGTCGAAGAGCGGCACCATCAGGGCCGGCGTGCCGGTCGTGTGCACCGCGAGCAGCGCCGCCTGAAGGTTGCCGTCGATGGTCCAGCCGCTGCGCCACGGCGGCGAATAGGTGCCGCTCCACACGCCCTGCAGGGTGGGCGGCCGCCGCCCGGTGCTGCTGATGATCGCGTAACGGCCGGCGTCGAAGAGCCGTTCCGCGACGTCGCCGCCCAGGTCGAGCCGGACCCGGCCGAACAGGCCGCCGTGGATCGGCGCGTGCGCCCGGAGCAGGTCGTCGAAGTCGCCGGACGGCAGCGCGGCCCGGGCCTCGGCGGGTTCACGCAGGCCAGGTGCGGTGCGTGCGACGATCAAAAGCTCCTCAGCTGTACGGGTGACCCGCACCGCCACGGTCCAACCGGCCGGCGCTCCCGGCCATCCGGCGCCGGTGAACCTGCCGGTGAGCACGAGGTCGTCGCCGAGCCGGGTGACGGTGGCGTCGATCGGCCGTTCCGGTTCGCCGTCGGCAAGGGCCAGGTCCACCGTCGCCCCGCAGTCGTCGAGGCGGACGACCACGACGTCGTCGGCCCGGGACACGAAGGCGTCGCAGCGCCCGCCGGCCCACTGCTGCCGGACGACGCCGGTGGTGAAGTCGGTGCCGCGGGTGTATCCGGGTCCCGGCCGGCCGGGCGTGAGGGTCAGGGTGCACGCCGGGATCAGCGGGTCCTGCCAGCGCGTCTGCGCGTACCCCGGATGCTCCTCTGCCGCGAGGTCGCAGACCGTCCGTGCCGCCTCGTCGAAGTGTCCGGCAACGATCAGCTCGCGCAGCCGCGGCAGCACGGCGGCGGTGGCCGGTGGCGGCAGCGGTTCGGTGACCGGCTGGAAGAGGTCCTCGTGTGCCAGGGTGAAGCGCAGCCCGCCGGGTGAGCCGTAGCAGAGCGCACCCTGCCGCCCGTTCCCGGTGATCAGCGCGTGTTCCCAGGAGGCGGTGCTACGCGAGTCCTGGAACGACGGATTGACGTGGCTCGGCACGCCACCTACTTTGTTTAGAGTACAAACTAAAGTCAAGGTGGTGTCCGGTGTTTTTCGGCGGTGACTACAACCCTGAGCAGTGGCCGGAAGAGGTGCACGCCGAGGATGTCGCGCTGATGCGCCGGGCCGGGGTGAACCTGGTGACCGTCGGAGTCTTCGCCTGGTCACACCTGGAGCCGGCCGAGGGCGAGTACGACTTCGCGTGGCTCGACCGGGTCCTGGACCGGCTGCACGACGGCGGCATCCGGGTCGCCCTGGCCACCCCGACCGCCTCGCCGCCACCGTGGTTCACGCTCGCCCACCCGGAGGCACTGCCGGTCACCGCCGACGGGGTGCGGCTCACCCACGGCAGCCGCGACACCTACTGCGTGTCCGCTCCGGCCTACCGCGCGGCCGCCCGCCGGATCGCCGGGGAACTGGGCCGCCGCTACGCCCGGCACCCGGCGCTGGCGATGTGGCACGTGCACAACGAGTACGGCACCGACTGCCGTTGCGACCGGACCGCGGCCGCCTTCCGGGCCTGGCTGCGCGAGCGGCACGGCGACCTGGACGCGCTCAACGAGTCGTGGACCACGGCGTTCTGGAGCCAGCGCTACTCGGACTGGGCGCAGATCATGCCGCCGCGGGCCACCCAGTACCTGCCGAACCCGGCACAGGTGCTCGACTTCCGCCGATTCCTCTCCGACGAACTGCTCGGCGCCTACCGCGAGCAGCGCGACAGGCTCCGCGGGTTCAACCCGGACGTGCCGATCACCACAAACTTCGTGCAGGGTGGCTGGGTGAGCGTCGACCACGCCCGTTGGGCGTCCGAAGTGGACGTCGTTGCCGTCGACCACTACCCGGACACGGCGGACGGCGGCGCCGAGGAGGAGACCGCGTTCGCCGCCGACCTGGCCCGTGGCTGGGGCGGCGGATCGTGGCTGCTGATGGAGACCGCGCCCAACCTGATCTACACGCGCGGCCGGATGCACGCCAAGGAACCGGGCCGGCTCACCCGGCACAGCCTCGCCTACGTGGCCCGGGGGTCGCGCGGCGCCCTCTACTTCCAGTGGCGGCAGCCGCGCGGCGGTGCGGAACTCTTCCACTCCGCGCTGGTGCCGCACGCCGGGCCGGACAGCCCGGTCTTCCGCGAGGCGGTCGGCCTGGGCCGGACCCTGCGGGCGCTCGGACCGGAGGTCGCCGCCCTCGACCCGCCGGACGCGCGAATCGCGATCACCTGGGACGCGCCGTCGTGGTGGGCGCTGCAGGGCGCCGGGCTGCCGTCGGCCGACATCGATTACCTGGCCGCCGTCCGGCAGGTGCATCGGACGCTGTTCCGGGCGGGCTTGCAGACCGACTTCGTCTTCCCCGGCGCCGATCTCCGCGCCGCGAGTCTCTCCGACGCCGGCCATCCCGCCGACCGCCCAGCCGGCCGTCCCGCCGACCACTCCTCCGGCCTTCCCGCAGATCTTCCCGTCAGTCGCGCAGGCGGCGATCTCAGCCGGTACCGGCTGGTTGTCGTGCCGCATCTCTATCTGCTGGACGACGCCGCCGCGGCAGTCTTCCGTGACTTCGTGGCGGCCGGCGGGCACCTGGTGGTGAGCTATCTGAGCGGGATCGCCGAGCCGGACACCCGGATCCGGCTCGGCGGCTACCCGGGCGCCCTGCGCGACCTTCTCGGTGTCCGGGTGGTCGAATGGCACCCGCAGCCGCCGGACGTGCCGATCGCGCTCTCCGGCGGGTACCTGGCGAGCGGCTGGGCGGAGCGCGTGGAAACCGCGGGTGCCGAGACCGTCGTCCGATATGGATCAGGAATCCTGGCGGGCGCCCCGGCCATCACCCGGAACCGTCACGGCGCCGGATCCGCGTGGTACGTCTCGACCGCCCTCACCGGCGACGCCCTGCGCGACCTGCTGACCCGGGTGGCGGCCGAGGCCGGGGTGGCGCCGGTGCTCGACGGCCGGCCGGACGGTGTGGAGGCGGTCCGCCGGGGGCCGCTGCTGTTCCTGTTCAACCACGGGCCGGCCGCAGTCGTGGTGCCCCTGCCCGGCACCGCTTCGGACGCGGTGACCGGCCGGGAGCTGGACAGGTCGGTGACGGTCCGGGACGGCGGTGCGGTCGTGGTCCGGCTGCCCGGGTGAGAGCGGTCCTTACGGCCGCACCGGCGGCACGGGTGCAAACGATCCGGCCGCGCGCCGGCTGCACGGGGTGAGAGCGGTCTTCACCGCCGCGTGCCGGCTTCGGGCGGGCGGGCGAACGCCCGCCGGTAGGCCGACGGTGACGTCCGCATCGTCCGGGTGAAGTGGTGCCGGAACGTCACGGCCGTCTCGAAGCCGACCGCCGTGGCCACCTCCTCGATCGGCGCCGTGCCGGATTCGAGCAGCGGCAAGGCGGCGTGCACCCGCTGGGTGATCAGCCAGCGGATCGGCGTGGTGCCGGTGGCCCGGGCGAAGTGCCGCAGGTAGGTCCGCGGGGACATGTGCGCCCGGTGCGCCAGGACGTCGACGGTGATCGGGTGGGCCAGGTTCGTCAGCGCCCACTCCATGCTGCGCGCCACCCGGTCGTCGTCCGGGCCGGGCGGGACGGGCGACTCCACGAACTGCGCCTGCCCGCCGTCCCGGTGCGGCTGCACGACGAGGCGGCGGGCCACCATGTTCGCCACGGTCGGCCCGTGGTCGAGCCGGATGACGTGCAGGCACAGGTCCAGGCCGGCCGCACTGCCGGCACTGGTGAGCACCTGGCCGTCGTCGATGTAGAGCACGTCGGCGTCCACCCGGATGCCGGGGTGGCGGGTGCGCAACAGGTCCGCGTACCGCCAGTGGGTGGTGGCCCGGCGGCCGTCCAGCAGACCCGCTCCGGCCAGGGCGAACGCGCCGGAGCAGATGGATAGGATGCGGGCGCCCCGGGTGTGCGCGGCGCGCAGGGCGGCCACCAGCGCGGCGGAGGGCGTGGCGCGCACGTCCGGGACGCCGGGGACGATCACGGTGTCGGCGGCCGCGAACGCGTCCAGGCCGTGACCGGTGTGCAGGGTGGCGCCGCCCACGACGCGGACCGGTCCCGGTGTCTCGGAGCAGACGGTCAGCTCGTACCACGGGAAGTCGAATTCGGGACGCGGCAGCCCGAAGACCTCGGTGACGATGCCGACCTCGAAGACCGACATGCCCTCGAAGGCGAGCACCGACACGGACGGGCCGCGGCGGCCGGCCTGAAGCATGGCGGAATCTTAGCGGCCGTCGTCGTTTCCGCCACTGGGGGCCGGCGGCCGGGCGACGGCACGATGATCGGCATGACAAGTGAGAACATCGCGGCCGGTGAGAACATCGCGGCCGTCGCCCACTTCGCCGCCCGGCTGCGCTTCGAAACCGACGTGAGTGACGTGCACGCCGACCTGGAGGCGGGCACGCCCGGCGTCATCGTCATCGACTCCCGGGGTGACGAGGCGTGGCGCCAGGGCCACCTGCCGCACGCCGTGCACCTGCCGACCGCGCGGATCGCGGCCGGGGCCGCCGACGTGGTACCGGCGGGCAGCCGCGTCGTCACGTACTGCTGGGGACCGGGCTGCAACGGCGCCACGAAGGCCGCGCTGGAGTTCGCCCGGCTGGGCTATCCGGTCAAGGAGATGATCGGCGGTTACGAGTACTGGGTCCGGGAGGGCTTCCCGGTCCGCGACGAGCACGGCGTCCGGGCCCGCCCGGCCGACGAGCTCACCACCCCGGCCGGCGCGGCCTGCGGCTGCTGAGACCCGGTGTGACCGGACCGGCCGGGCCGGTGGTCAGTCCGTCCCGAGCAGGTTGTCCAGCCAGGGGTTGCGGAACTTGCCGGTCGGGTCGAAACGGTGGGCGAGCCCGGCGAAATCGGCGAAGCGCGGGTACAAGGACCGCAGCTCATCGGGAGCCGTCGTGAAAATCTTGCCCCAGTGCGGGCGAGCCGCCATCGGAGCCAGAGCCTTCTCCAGGTCGGCCACGACCGGCAGTACCGCATCGGTGTCGGCGATCCAGGTGAAGTGCAGCGCGAGGCTGTCCCTCCGGTAGTTCGGGCTGAGCCACAACTCGTCGGCGGCAACCGTGCGGATCTCGCACACCTGGAGCACTGCCGCGACGCGTTCCCGCAGATCGTTCACCGCCTCGATCGCGTCGAGGGCGTACTCCCGCGGCACGTGCCAGTCCGACTGGAGCTCCTCGCCGCTGCTCGGGGTGAACTCCATCCGGAAGTGCGGCAGCCGGGCCGCCCACGGACCGGGCACGCCGCCCTGCTCGGTGCAGTTTCGGGTGGGCATGCCGAGGATCGGGTGGCGCGGCCCGTCGGCGGGAGTGGCGCCGTGGAAGTCGCCGGCCGGCATCGGGTCGTGCCGCTTCAGCCAGACGTTGTCGATGCCGGACCCGGTCCAGCGGGTGAAGAGGCTGACGCTGTACCCGGCCGCGAGGATCTCGTCGAGCGACTCGCGCAGGGCTGCCGCCGACAGGTCGTCGTAGACGTACTGCCGGAGCTCGAAGGCGGGTACGACGTCCAGGGTGAGTGCGGTGACCACGCCGAGCGCACCCAGGCCGACCACCGCGCCGGCCAGGTCGGCGTCGTCGCGGGTCAGCGTGACCAGCTCGCCGTCGGGCCGGACGATCTCCAGGCCGGAGACGGCGGTGGCGAGGTTGCCGTTGCGGACGCCGGAGCCGTGCGTGGCCGTGGCGACCGCGCCGGCGACCGAGATGTGCGGCAGTGAGGCCAGGTTGTGCACGGCCAGGCCCGCCGGCTCGAGCAGCGCCGCGAGTTCGCCGTAGCGGATGCCGCCGTCGACGCGCACCGAGGTGCGGTCCGGTCCGATCTCGGCAGTGCGGGCCATCCCGGCCAGCGAGATCAGCGCGCCGTCGGTGTCGGCGATCCGGTTGAAGGAGTGGCCGCTGCCGAGCACCCGCAACCGCTCGCCGGCGGCCACGACCTCCTGCACCTCAGCGATCGTTTTCGGCCGGTGCACGCGCTCGGTGCTGAAGGCCACGTTGCCGGCCCAGTTGGTGCCGGTCCAGTCGGTGAGTCGTTCCCGCATCACTTCACCCTACGGTGGTGAGCCGCGCTTTGATTAGATGTATACGCTTGGGCGATGCCTTTGGACGCGTCCCGGAACAGTCTGGTGCTGCCCATCCTGGGTCTGCTGGCCGAGCGGCCCGCGCACGCGTACGACCTGGCCGTCACGCTGCGGGAACGGTGCGGGCACCTGCCGGTCACCCGGAGCACCGTCGCCACCCTGCTCAAGTCGATGGCGAAGGCCGGCCTGGTCACCGCGCGGGAACCGGGCCGGGTGGGCAACCGGCCGCCGCGCACGGTCTACGAGACGACCGAGGCCGGCCGCGCCGGCCTGCACCGCAGGGTCGAATCCGGCCTGCGTGACTCCCCGGCCGCGTCGATGGACTTCGTGCTGGCCGTCGGCTGTGCGAAGGTGCTCTCCGCCGAGCGGGCCGCGGTGATTCTCGACCAGCGTGCGGCCCGGCTGGCGTCCGGCCGTGCGCCGGGGCACGGTCCGCTGGCGGCGGAGTACTGGCAGGGGCTGGTGGCCGCCGAGATTGCCTGGATCGCCGAGCTGGCCCGCCGGATCCGCGCGCGTGAGGTCGAGTGGGACGAACGGCCGGCGGACGCCGGTCCGGTCCCGGCCACGGCAAACGCCTGATTCGCCTGGCTCGAGGGGGTTAAGGTCGATTCTGCCCGTCGACCGAGGAGGAGCTGCGCATGGCGTCGATCGTGGTCGCGGAGGACGACACCGATATCGCCGAACTGCTCGCCACGGTGCTGAGCAACGAGGGTCACTCGGTTCGCACGGCGCTCACCGGAATGAAAGCCCTCGAGGTGATCGCCGAGAGCCGTCCTGACCTGATCATTCTCGACCACCACATGCCCGGCCTGAGCGGTCTCGACGTGGCCGAGCGGGTGCGCGCCGACGAGGCGACCAAAGCCATTCCGGTGATCATGCTGTCCGCCGCCGCGCCGGCCGCCGCCCGGGGACTCGTCGACGTGACGATCTCCAAGCCGGTCCGCCCCCGGCACGTCGTGGACGCCGCCAACGAACTGCTCGCGGCTCGCGGGTCGGGCGAGCAGGCGGCATCCGGAGGCGCCACGCAGCTGGTCGACGTCGAGCGGCTGCTCGCCGTCTCCGACCTCCTGACCCGGCCCGCCCAGGCGGCCGCGCTGGACCGGTTCGCCGAGGAGCTGTGCCGGCTGACCGGCGCGCCGATGGCGGCGATCATGCTGGTCCTCAACGACAGTGTGGTGGTGGCCGGGTCGCACGGGCTGCCGACCTGGGTCCAGGAGGCCGGTGGGGTGCCGGTCGAGTGGTCACCGGACACCATCGTGGTGGCCGAGGACGTACCGGTGCTGATCGGCGACAGTGCCACCTCGGAGGAGTACGCGAACACGCCGCTCTTCGCGGTCAGCGGCATCCGGTCGTATGCGAGCGTGCCGCTGAACTCCACCGAGGGTCATGTGGTGGGCACCCTGTGCGTGATGGACGACAAGCCGGGAACGTGCACCGAGGACACCGTCCAGGTGTTGCACTCGCAGCGGGCCGCCGCGGTGAACCTGCTGTCCCGCGCCGGCTGAGTGGCCCTTCACGCGGCCGTACATCTCACCCAAAGTTACATCAATGCCCACCGATAGACATGTGGGTCGCTATCCGTGAAAACGGGTCTTTGCAGGCACAAATGGTAGGTCAGCCGATCGGACCAGATCCAAATCGAGATCGGTTGCACGTTCTCTCGTGACGAAACCTGCGTCACAATCAGTCACGGTCCTGGCGGTGGCGGGTGCAGGATGCAGCGCGGCGATGTCGAAACGCGAGAGGAACAGCGCAATGGCGGAGATCCATCACTTTGATCATGGATGGGTGACCCCGGCGGTGAGCTACATCCTGTCGGTGCTCGGCTCGCTCCTGGGGCTGACCGCCGCGGTGCGCTTCCGTCAGGCGAAGAGCGGTGGCGAGCGTGCCTGGTGGCTCACCCTCGCCGCGGTGGCGATCGGCGCCACCGGCATCTGGAGCATGCACTTCGTCGCGATGATGGGCTTCAGCGTCAGCGGCACGCCGATCCGGTACGACGTCGGCCTCACCGTCGCCAGCGCCGTCATCGCCTTCGTCGCGGTCGGCGTCGGCCTGGCGATCGCGCTGCTCGGCTCCGCCGCGCCACGCATCCGGATCCTGATCGGCGGCGTGCTCGCCGGCCTCGGTGTGGCCGCGATGCACTACACCGGCATGGCCGCCATGCGCCTCCGCGGCGAGATCCACTACGCCGGGCAGGAGGTCGTCCTCTCGGTGGCGATCGCCGTGGTCGCCGCGACCGTCGCGCTCTGGCTGGCCCTGAACGTCCGCAAGCCGCTCGCGATCTTCGCGTCGGCGCTGGTCATGGGTATCGCCGTGAACGGCATGCACTTCACCGGCATGGCCGCGATGTCGGTGTTCTCCGGCGAGTCGTTCGGTTCGGTCGAGGGCGCGACCGCCACCGGCCTGCTGGCGCCGGTCGGCGCCGCGGTGGTCTTCGCGATCCTCGGCATGGTGTACGCGCTCGCCGCCGCCCCGAGCGAGGAGGACCGCGAGGCGGCCGCCTACCTCGCCTCCCGGCTGGAGGCGCGCCCGGCACCGGCTGCCGGCACCCCGCCCGGACAGCTGTGGGGCCAGCAGCCGCAGCACCGGCAGCCGCAGCCGGGCCAGGGCCCGGGCCGGTCGACGCTCGGCGGCGGCAACTGGACCTACCGCGACCGCGACCGCGCGCAGTAGAGACTCGCCGGCGCCCCGAGGGGCGCGATCACTTCGGCTGGATCAGCCAGTCCCAGGCCTTGCGGAGAGCCGTCGTACGGTTCTCGGCAAGGCCTGCCGGCATGTCGGCGGCGGGTGTGGCGAGCTGGTCGGCCGGTTCGCTGACGATCACGCCGCGCTCGAAGAGGCCGTCCACCTGGTCGCCACCGGCGAACCGGTGGCCGTCGCCGGTCTTGATCAGCAGGCCGTGGAAGACGTCCTGAGCCTCGTCGGCCAGGACGTGCTCCAGTGTGCCCACCGTGTCGCCGGACCGGTCGTAGACCGGAATGCCCTCCTTCGCGACCAGGTAGGACACCGGGTTTCCGAGGTCTTCGCTCTTCTCCGTCATGGTGACGTTCTACCCGCGGCGCAGTCGCGTCATGCTGCGGGATATCGGGAAACCGGCCTATTGGAAGCCGTTCTTCAACATCATCTTTTCGGCTGAGTAGGGCCTAAACATTTTGTACAGCAATGGGTTTTCTGTACCGAAACGCGGCGAGAAACGCGGCGGTATGTCCGCAATTCCCATAGTGTCCCCTTTGTCACGCCGGATCCCTGCGGCGTGCATCGAAGGCACTGGAGGATCTCATGCAGAAGACTCGGCGAATCGGCACGATGATCGCCCTGGCCACGGCGACCGCCGGGATGGCGGCCATGTCGGCGGCGGCGCCGGCCGCGGCGGTCGGCCGCGGGCCCGCGCCGGTCTCGAACTGGCTGCAGGCGGTACGGGCCAACACCACCAGCCTGGTCACCGTGCATTGGCGTACCGACCGGCCGATCTGCGACGCCGCAGTGCAGTTCCGCGGTGAACGCGTCAAGGTCGACTACCTGGGCAAGCGGCGGTCCGTCTCGTTCTCCCGGGGCGACTCGCTGCGCCCGGGCCGCACCGACTACACGACGATCCGCGTGACGCCGTTCGCGCAGCGCACCGGCGTGACGAAGCTGTGGGCGACCATCTCCTACGACGAGTGCGGTTTCCGTGCCCGCACCCAGACGCGCACCACCGTTCTGTCGCTTCCGGTGGTGGCGCGCAACACCTCGCCGGGTGGCATCGGCGGTCCGGGCGGCCCCGGACACGGCCACTCGGACGGGCCGGGCGACAACGGCCCCGGCGCTCCGGGGCACGGCGGCCCGGGTAGTGGTCACGGTGGCGGCCAGCAGGGCGGTCACAGTGGCGGCCAGCAGGGCGGTCACAGTGGCGGCCAGCAGGGCGGTCACAGTGGCGGCCAGCAGGGCGGTCACAGTGGCGGCCAGCAGGGCGGCCACAGTGGCGGCCAGCAGGGCGGCCACAGCGGCGGCCAGCAGGGCGGCCACACCGGTGGCCAGGGTGGTCACGGTGGTCACGGCGGTGGCCACGGTGGTCACGGGAACAGTGGCGGCGGCCGCTGATCCCGTAGCCGGATAAAAGGCGACGCGCGGCTGGAGATCAATTCCGGCCGCGCGTTGTCGATTCGACAAGCGCGATTCAGAGCCAGCCGGCTTTCTTGAGCGTCCGGTGCACCCCGCCGGCAATTGTGATCATGGCGAGGATCGCGATCCAGAAACCGTACCGGGAGTCCAGTCCCGGCATGATCTCGAAATTCATGCCGTAGATCCCGGCGATGACCGTCGGCACCGCGGCGATCGCGGCCCACGAGGCGATCTTGCGCATGTCGTGGTTCTGATCCACCGAGACCTGCGCCAGCCGGGCCTGGATGATCGAGTTGAGCAGGTCGTCGAAGCCGGCCACCCGGTCCGCCGCCCGGGCCAGCCGGCCCCGCACGTCGACCAGGTAGGGCCGCAGGGCCGCCGGGACAGTGGGCAGCTCCAGCAGCCGGGCCATCGGCTCGGCGAGCGGCAGCACCGCCCGCTTGAACTCCACCATCTCCCGCTTGAGCTGGTAGATGTGCGCGAACTCGGACCGGCGGGAGGTCGTGAACGTCTCCTCCTCGATCCGGTCCAGGTCGTGCTCGACGTGCCCGGCCACATCGAGGTAGCTGTCGACCATCCGGCTGCTCACCGCGTACGCCACCGCCCACGGTCCCTGCCGCAGCACCTCGGCGCGGCCCTCCAGTTCCCGGCGCACGTGCCAGAGGGGTCCGACCGGGCCGTGCCGCACGGTGATCACGAACGACGGCCCGACCAGCACCGTGACGTCGCCCGTCTCGACCACCTCGGACGTCTCGGTGAGCTGGTCGTGCTCGACATAGCGGGCGGTGCGCAGCACCAGCCGGGTCACCTCGCCGAGCACCTCGACACCTGGCCGGTGCCCGCCCGCCACGGCCTGCTCCACGTGCAACTCGTGCAGGTCGAAGACCTCGGCCACGGCCGCCATGGTGGCCCGGTCGGGCTCGTGCAGGCCCAGCCAGACGAAGGCGCCGCGCCGCCCGGCCTGACGGGCCGCCTCCGGGAACGGCGTCGTGCCGGGCCCGGACCGGCGGGCGCCGCCGGCGTAGACCGCACAGTCCACGACCGCGCCCGGGTTGCCGCGTCGGACCGGCGCCGGTTCCGGGGAGCCGACGATGGTCTCCAGCAGCCGCCCGAGCACACGTCTCATGGGGAAGAACGGTAGCGGTCAGTCCGACCGTTGCATGGCCCGCACGCCGACGACCAGGCCCAGGGTGGCGACCACCACGGCCGCGATCACGCCCTCCACCGTGGTTCGGGCCCAGACGTCCCCGGCGAACAGGGCACGTTCCGCGTCGACCACGTACGTCATCGGGTTGGCCCGGGAGAGCGCCCGCAGCCAGCCCGGCCCGTCGTCGATCGGCAGCAGCACGCCGGCCAGCAGCAACAGCGGGAAAAGCAGGGTCTGCTGCACGGTCCAGAACAGCCACTCCTTGTTCTTCGCGGCCAGGGCCAGGGTGTAGGAGAGCGCGCCGAGCCCGATGCAGAAGCCGGACAGGATGAGCAGGCCGAGCAGGGCGCCCGGCAGGTGCAGGTCGAAGCCGAACGGGATGCAGACGGCCACGATCAGGGCGGCCTGGGCGATCATCGGGACGATCTCTTTGAGGGCCCGGCCGATGAGCAGCGCCGGGCGGCGCAGCGGGGTGACGAGCATCCGCTCGTGCGAACCGGTCTGCATCTCGTAGAGCAGGTTGGAGCCGGTCATCGAGGAGCCGAAGAGGCAGGACATCACGATGATGCCGGGGACGAACCACTGGAGGGACTCCTCACCGGGCAGCAGCGGTGCGAACAGCGCCAGGAAGAAGAGCGGCTGGATCATCGAGAAGATGACCGAGAACGGGTCGCGGACGACCGGCCGGAGCTCGCGGCTGAAGACGACGCGGGTGTCGGTGGCGAACGAAGTCATGATCAGGCCTCCACGAGCTCGGCGGGGGTGCTGCTGTCCTCACGCAGGCTGCGGCCGGTGAGGGTGAGGAAGACGTCGTCGAGAGTCGGGCGCCGCACCTCGAGTCGCGCCACGGTGCCCAGCTCGGTCAGGAGCCGGGGCGCCAGGTGCGGACCGTCCTCGGTGGTGA
Organism: Actinoplanes sp. DH11; assembly: GCF_020873875.1. Lineage (GTDB taxonomy): Bacteria > Actinomycetota > Actinomycetes > Mycobacteriales > Micromonosporaceae > Actinoplanes. The sequence continues at coordinate 117,061 of NZ_JAHWGU010000017.1, read as the reverse complement.
CGACGACCTCGGTGCCGCTGCGGGCGCCGCCGGTGGTCCGGGCCGCGTCGACCGCTTCGGCCTCGGTGGCGAAGCCCAGGATCACCCGGTCGCCCACGTGCTTGGTCTTGAGGTGCCGCGGGGTGTCGTCCGCGATGATCCGACCGTGATCCACCACGATCACCCGCTCGGCCATCGAGTCGGCCTCGTCGAGGTAGTGCGTGGTCAGGACGATCGTGGTGTCGTGCTCGGCGCGCAGCCGCACGATGTGTTCCTGCAGGTTGGCCCGGTTCTGCGGGTCCAGGCCGGTGGACGGCTCGTCGAGGAAGAGCAGCTCGGGCGCGTGGATCAACCCCATCGCGATGTCCAGGCGGCGGCGTTGCCCGCCGGAGAGGGTGGAGACGGTACGGTCGGCGACCTCACCCAGACCCAGCGAGTCGATCAGCTCGCCGGCCCGGGACCGTGCCGCCTTCACGGTCATCCCGTAGGCCCGGCCCTGGCTGATCAGCTCGTCGCGCCCGCGCTGGCTGTGCCCGGCGCCGTTGCCCTGCCCGATGTAGCCGATCCGCAGCCGCACCTCCCGTTGCCGGCGGACCACGTCGAAGCCGGCGACCTGCGCGCTGCCCGAGGTCGGCGGGATCAGCGTGGTCAGCATCCGCAGCGTGGTCGATTTGCCCGCGCCGTTCGGGCCGAGCAACGCGACGAGCTCGCCGCGCGCCACCGTGAGGTTGATGCCGTCGACCGCGCGGACGTCCTTGAAAAGCTTCGTCAGCTCTCGCGTCTCAATCATCATGTCGTCGACGCTAGAGTTCACAGCGGCCACTTCCTGACCGCAATCATGGGGAGTCTGGACGCATGGCGAACACGAGTGCCCGGATGCTGCGGCTCCTCTCGCTGCTGCAGACCCATCGTTACTGGCCCGGGTCGGAGCTGGCCGATCGGCTCGAGGTGAGCCCGCGGACCCTGCGGCGCGACGTCGACCGGCTGCGCGAGCTCGGCTACCCGGTCGACGCGAGCCGCGGTGTTGCCGGGGGCTATCAGCTCCAGGCCGGCGCCGCGATGCCGCCGCTGCTGCTCGACGACGAGGAGGCGGTCGCCATCGCGGTCGGGCTGCGCAGCGCCGCGGCCGGGGCGGTCGCCGGCTTCGAGGAGACGTCGGTCCGTGCGCTGGCGAAGGTGATCCAGCTGCTCCCGCCCCGGCTGCGGCGGCGCATCGACGCCCTGCAGGCGGTGACCGCGCCCAGCGCGTTCGGCGGGGGACCGGTGCTCGACGCGGTGTCGCTGACCACGATCGCGATGGCCTGCCGCGGCGAGGAGCGATTGCACTTCGACTACACCCCGCGCGACGGTGCGGTGATGCGCCGGCACGTCGAGCCGCACCGGCTGGTGTCGCTGGGCCGCCGGTGGTACCTGGTGGCCTGGGACCTGGAGCGGGGCGACTGGCGCAGTTTCCGGGTGGACCGGCTCACCGCCCCGGCGCCCACCGGCGCCCGGTTCCGCCCCCGCGACCTGCCCGGTGGCGACCCGGCGGCCTGGTTGCGCTCGCGCCTGGCGACCATCCCCAACCGGTACGACGTAGCGGTCCTCATCGACGCCCCGGCGGAGGTGGTCCGGTCGTCCGTCGGCCACTGGGCGACCGTGGAGGAGACCTCGGACTCGACGTGCCGCATGCGGCTCAGCGTCGACGACCTGGGCTGGCCGATCATGATCCTCGGTGTGCTTGCCGCGCCGTTCGTCGTGGAGTCACCGCCGGAGCTGCGGGACCGAGCCCGCGCGGCGGGCGAGGCGCTGCTGCGCAACGCGTCCCGGGTCGCCTGACTGTGGGGAAGGCGCTGCTGCGCAACGCGTTCCGGTCGCCTGACTGTCGGGTTTGGACGGATCGGCGCCCCCGTGGCGCCGATCCGCACCTTCAAAGTATCGACGGGGTACGACACTTTCCCGCCTCGTTAAGCCGCTGCTATGTCATGCTTCCTCAGTGGACAGTGACGGTGGTCACACTCCTGGCATGGCGGAGGTCCATATGCTGCCCGAGTAGGGGCCTTTGTGCCGGTCTGTGCTGGTCAAAGAGGTCGGGTGCGGGGCATCGCGCGCAGGATGTCGACGTGCCGGCGGGCGAGTGCGGCGCGTCGTTGCTGGCGCTCGGCCCCGGCGCGGTCCCTGGATCACTAGCCTTGGCCGGCCGCCTTGGGTGCGCAGCGGTGTTGATCTGCCCGCGCGCGCAGCGGTGTTGATCTGCTCGCGCGCGCGGCGGAGTTGATCTGCTAGCGCTACGAAATCGCGGTTTTGACCCCATGATCACAGCGATTTCGTAGCGCTAGCAGATCAACATCTCGGGCATAGGCGGCGTGAGTGGGGCCGGAACCGGGGAACATGGGTGCACGTCCGGCGGAACCGGCAGCCGGAACCGGGCCCGGGGGTGGTGCGCATCCGGTGGCAGCGGGGCTGGAACCGGGGGAGGTGCGCGGGCAGTCCCGGCCGGGGGTGATCAGGGTGGCGGGGCTCAGATCGGCCGGTGCAGCAGCCAGGACCAGGCGTTCTCTTCTTCGCGGGAGCCGGCGGCGCGGCGCTTGCCCGCCCGGGTGAAGCCCCGCGCCTCGTAGAACGGCAGCGCCAGCTCGTTGCCGACCACCGCGGCCACCCACATCTCGGTCGCCCCCAATTCGCGGATCTGCTCGGTGATCCGGTCCAGCAGCAGGGAGCCGAGGCCCTGGCCGCGCTCGGACGGCTCCAGGTAGATCACGAAGAGCTCGCCGACGCCCGGTGCGGTGAGCCCGCCGGCGGCGGTGCCGAGAACCCGGCCGTCCTGTTCCGCCACCTGATAGCCGAGCCAGTCCGGCGGCGCCGGGGCGATCCGCTTGGCGACCTGCTCCGAGGTGTAGAACTCGGCGATCATCCGGTCGAGATATCCCGCCGGCAGGATCTGCGGGTAGGTCGCCGCGTACGCCCTGGTGCAGATGCCGACGATGCTCGGGACGTCGTCCTCGCGCGCTGCCCGTACCTCAGCCATTCCGCGAGGATAGGTCCAGCTGCCGGATGTGGTCGTCGTGCCACTCGGAGCCGACCAGGAACCGTTTCGTCCCGATGATCTCGAATCCGTGCTTCGCGTAGAACTTCGCCGCGCGCTCGTTGTGCTGGTTGACGCCGAGCCAGCAGCTCTTCGCCCCGGCCCGGGCCGCGCTGGACAGCGTCTCCGCCATCAGCGCCCCGGCCGCGCCGGTGCCGTGCTGTTCCTCGGCCACGTAGAACTTGCTCAGCTCGACGCTCGTCGTCGCGTCCACCACCGCGGCGACGTCCGGGTCCGCGATCGGCCCGACGACCAGCATCGCGTAACCCGTCGGCTGATCATCCTCGGACACGATCACGATGATCCGGTTCGGGTCGGCGAGGTAGTGGGCGAAGTTGTCCTCGGAGAGGTTCGTCGCGATGAACGCGTCGATGTCGCTCTGCCGGGTCCCGGGCGGGCAGGCCAGTCCGAACGTGCGAGCCGCCAGGTCGTGCAGGACCGGCTCGTCGCCGATGACGCCGTGACGTGTGGTGATGGCCATGGCGCGACAGTTTAGAGTCCTTGGAGTGCGCGCTCTGACGAAGCAACTCGGCGATGTGATCCCCGTCCCCGCCTCTGTGCGGCCGATCACCGACGCCACATTCACGATCATCAGGGGTACGGGTCTGACCTGCGAACCTGAGGTCATCGGTGTCGCCGAATTTCTGAGCGACGCGCTGGAGAAGGCCACCGGTCACCCGGTCCCGATCGGTCCCGGCGGTGCGATCCGGCTCGGACTCGACCCGTCCCTGGCCGCCGAGGGGTACACGCTGGAGATCACCGCCGACGCGGTGACGGTGCGAGGCGGTACGCCCCAGGGCCTGTTCTGGGGTGTCCAGACGCTGCTCCAGCTGGCGCCTGACCTGCCCGGTGGCGTGATCGAGGACGCCCCGAGGTACGAGTACCGCGGCGCGATGCTGGACCTGGCCCGGCACTTCTTCACGGCCGACGAGGTCAAGGCGCACATCGACCAGCTGGTCCAGTTCAAGATCAATCACTTGCACCTGCACCTCACCGACGACCAGGGATGGCGCCTCGAGATCCCGGGCTGGCCGCGGCTCACCGAGGTCAGCGGCGGCCCCGGCACCGGGGTGGACGGCGCCGGCCCGGGGTTCCTCACCCTCGACGACTACGCCGGCATCGTCGCCTACGCCGCCGCGCGGTTCGTCACGATCGTCCCGGAGATCGACATGCCGGGACACGTCAACGCGGCGCAGCACGCGTACCCGTCGCTGACCGCGGACGGGCAGCCGGTGCCGCAACGCACCGACGCCGAGGTCGGCTACAGCTCCCTGGTGGCCGGCAAGGAGGAGACGTACGCCTTCGTCGAGGACGTGATCCGCACGGTCGCCGACCTGACGCCCGGGCCCTACCTGCACATCGGCGGCGACGAGTGCCTGTCCACGCCGCCCGGTGACTACCGCACGTTCCTGTCCCGGGTGCTGCCGCTGCCCGGCAAGTACGGCAAGCGGGTGATCGGCTGGCACGAGATCGCCGCCGTCGAGCTGCCGGAGAACGCGATCGTGCAGTACTGGCGGATCGAGGCGGCCGACGAGAACACCGCGCGGGCCGCGCTGGACGGGCGCCGGGTCATCATGGCGCCGGCGGACCGGACCTATCTGGACATGAAGTACGACGCCGACACACGCCTGGGTCTGGACTGGGCCGGTCTCGTCGACGTCCGCCGCTCCTACGACTGGGACCCGGCCGACCGGCTGCCCGGTGTCGGCGAGGAGGCGCTGCTCGGGGTGGAGGCTCCGCTCTGGTCGGAGACGCTGCGCAGCGTGGCCGACGTGCAGTACCTGACGTTCCCCCGGCTGCCGGCGATCGCCGAGGTCGCCTGGTCGCCGCGCGCCGCCCGGGACTGGGAGTCGTTCCGCGGCCGGGTCGCGGCGTTCGGCCCTCGCTGGGACGCGGCCGGCGTCGCCTACCACCGCGCCCCGGAGATCGACTGGCCCCGCTGACGTCGCCGGCCGCCGATCTCGCCGCTAGGGCAGCACCAGTTTGATCCGGCTGCGCGGGATCGCCGGGATCCGGGACAGGTCGATGTCGGTGGTCTGCGGCGGCAGGTAGTAGTCCAGCCGGGACAGCCGCTGGACCAGCGTGCCCAGCAGGGCGACGGTGATCTTCTCGCCGGGGCAGCGGTGGCCGGTGCGCGGATCGCCGCCGCCCTGCGGGATCAGGTCGAAGTCGCCGATCTCGCGGCCGAGGAACCGTTCCGGGCGGAACGCGTACGGGTCGTCCCAGAGGTCCGGGTCGTGGTTCTGGCCGTAGACGTCGAGCAGCACCAGCGTGCCGGCGGGAATCGACTCGCCCTGGAACACCAGGTCACGGGCGGCACGGCCGCCGAGGAACGGCGCGAACGGGTAGAACCGGCGCACCTCGTGCGTGAACGCGGCGGTGAACTCGTCGTCGCCGGCGCGCAGCCGCGTCGCGTGGTGCGGCCATCGGTCCAGGGCGTGCGCGGCGAACGCGACGAACCAGGCCACCGCGGTGGACGGGCGGATGACGTTGAGCAGTTCGACCGCCGCGGTGCGCGGGTCCAGCGGGACGCCGTCGTCGGTGTGGTGCGCGATCACCGAGATGGGCTCCGGGGTCGGCGGCTCCGCCCGTACCCTCTCGATGACCTTGGCCAGGCGCCGTTCCTGCCGGTCGCGTGCCGCCAGAGCCCGCGCGAATCGCGGGCCGACGGTCGCGAAACCGTCGACCATCGCGACGAGATCGCGGGCCAGGGAGGTCAGCTCACGGTCCTCCTCGGGTACGCCCACCCAGCGGGTGACCGCCTTCGCGATGACCCGGGCCGTCTCGTCGAAGAGCGTCACCTCGCGGCCACCCCGCCAGCCGTCGGCGGCCTGGTCGAACGCCTCACCGGCCAGTTTCGCCAGGGTGTCGACGCCGTCACCGAGAAGGAGGCTGGTGAAGAGTGCCTTGCGGTGCCGGTGCGCCTCGCCGTCGAGGGTGTGCACCGCGCCCTGGCCGAACAGGGTGTGCACGACGAGGCTGGGCAGGGCGGTGTGCCGCTCCAGGTTGCCGGTGCCGTAGAAGAACTGTGCGGCGGCGGGACCGCAGATGCCGACGGCCCGCTGCCCCATGACCCGCGTCCGCACCGGGGCACCACCCGACCGGCGGCGCAGATCGGGCAGCCACGCGTATCCCTTGAGAGCAACGGCAAGAGTCTGATCGAGGTCGGCCATGTCGCCCGTATAACCCGCTGGGCGAACGCGAAACGCCCCCGCCACCGAATGGGCCCTACGCTGGGCCCGGTCCGACGACAGGAGTGACGGCTTGAGCAAGGGTGCCCGATCGGCGGCGGGGCTCGCCGGATTCGTGCTGGTGGCGGGCGCACAGCCGGTGTTCGTGCTGCTCATCCTCTGGACGGTTCTGCGGATCCTGCCCAGCGGTGTGGCGCTGCGACTGGGTGTGCCGCTGAGCATCGCCACGTTCGGTGCCCTCGGGTACGCGACGTGGCGCGCCCTGCACACCCGGCGGCGGCAACCGGCCGGTGTGGTGGTGACCCGGGACCGGGCGCCGGAACTGTGGAAGCTGGTCGACGGTGCCGCCGCGGCCGCCGGGGTGACGCCGCCGGATGGGTTGACCGTGGTCGCCGACGCCACGGTGACGGTCGGGGAGCGTACCCGTCTGCTCGGGTTGATCGGCGGCCGTCGCGACCTCTACCTGGGCCTGCCGCTGCTCCAGGCGTTCGACCCGGCCCGGCTGCGTGCCGCGGTGACGCACGAGCTGGCGCATGCGTCGCCGGTGCTGAGCCGGTGGGCCCCCCTGGCCCGGCGCGGCCGGGTGGCGGTGGCGCGGGTGGCACCCCGGATCTCCCGGCGGCACCTGCTGCTGCGTGCCTATGCCGGGCTGTACCGCCGGATCGACACCGGATTCAGCCGGGAACAGGAGTTCGCCGCCGACCGGATCGCGGCCGGGCACGCCGGCGTCGAGGCGATGACGGCTGTGCTGCGCGACCTGCCCGTGCTGGCCGGGATGCAGCGGTTGTTCCACGCCGAGTACGTCGGGCCCGGATGGCAGGCCGGGTTCGTGCCGGACGACGTGTTCGGCGGGTTCCTGCGGGTGCTCGCGGCGCGGTCGGCCGAGATGGAGGTGCTGCGAGGCCAGGAACTGCCGCCGTCGGGGGAGTGGGACACGCATCCGCCGGCGGGTGAGCGGGTGGCGGCGCTCACGGCACTGCCCCCGGCCGCCGCGCCTTCTTCTCCTTCTGCCGCCGAGCCCGCCGCGCCCTCATCGGCTGCCGCGGCGTCGGCGCCCGAGGATTCCGCGGCGGAGCCGGAGCTGGTGCCGGACCTTCCGCTGCTCGGGCGGGCCCTGCAGGACGTCGCCTACCCGGCCGCCGGCCGCACCGTCGTGACCTGGGACGAGTGTTTGAGCGTCGCGCGCACCGCGGAGATGGAACGCGAGGCCGAGGCCACCCTGGCGACCCTCTCCCGGGCCACCGGGACCGAGGTCACCGGGCCCGCGCAGGTGCTCGACCTGGCCGCCGGCGACCGGCTGCGGCCGGTGGCGGCGACACTCTTCCCGGAGGCCACGCCGGAACAGACCACCGAGCGGATCGTCGACCTGCTCGGCCTGATGCTGGCGCTCGCGGCCCTGCGCAGCGGCGTGGTCCGCTGGCGGCACAGCTGGACCGGTGCGGCCGAGGTCGTCGGCGTCGACGGCGCGTACCTCAACCTCGCCGAACTGGCGGCCGCCGCCGCGGACCCCGGTACCGTCGAGGCGGTCCGGGAGTACCTGATGAAGATCGGCGTGGACCTCGGTGCGCCGGCCGGCGACGGCGCGGCCCGGATCCTCGGCGGGCTGGTGAACCTGGTGGCGGACGGGGCGCGTACCGACCTGCTGATCACCGACCTCGGGCTGCTGCTGGTGCCGGGCCTGCCCCGGGGCCGCGGTGGTGAGTCGAAGCGGCGGCTCGCCGGGACGGCGGCGCGCCCGCGGGCCGGATCGGACGGCCGGTTCGTGCCGTTCGCCGACGTCACGGCGGTGACCACGCTGCCGGGCCGGCGGAAGGGCTGGGTGATCGCGCTGCGGGACGGCGGGGAGATCTCGCTGCGGCCGGGCCTGGACAGCGACGAACTGCCCGGCGGCTGGCAGGCCTGGGACGAGACGGTGGGCTTCCTCACCGAGACGCGTACGGGGGTGACGCCGGTCTCGCCGCCCGCCTCGGACGAGGGTGGTGCTGAACCGGCAGCGGTCAATACCCGTAGCGATGACTAGGACAGTCTCATCCCTGACGGATGAGCGACCATTACGTCACTTTGGGTCACAATAACCTCGGAGAATGTTCGCTTCGACGGCATCCGAAATGGGTAGCACGACTGCCGGGTGAGGCGCGACGATCGTCTCCAAGCCGGGGAGGGCGCTCATGGAACGGGGTCCGCTGACACTGTTCGGAGCCATCGTCGCGTTCGGGCTGGGTCCGTCGATGTGGCTCGGCGCTCAATTGGGCACCGTCAACATCGCGCCCAACGAGCGCCCCTCGACCGTGGGCGAGCAGTACCCGGAGAGCGACCGGGACTTCGGTGGCGTCGGCGCCGGTGAGACGCCGGAGCAGGCGGGCTGGGTCCGCGTCGACCCCGGGCTCCCGGTCACCCGTGCCGCGTCCAGCCCGGCGGTCGTGCCGTCGTCCCCGAGCCCCAAGCCGACCTTCGTGGCGCCCCGGCCGACAACGCCGTCACCGGCGGCGCCGTCCAGCCCGTCCGTCACTCCGTCCACCAGCGCATCTGTCGTCCCGCTGCCGCCGAGCCCGTCGTCCGGCACCGGCTCGCCGGCGCCCTCGACGTCGGCGAGCGACGAGGCGAGCCAGTCGCCGGAGCCGTCACAGTCCGTCTCGGACGGTGACGATGAGGGCGAGGGTGGCGCGGGCGGGGGCGGCGAGGGCGACGCCGGTGAGGGCGACGGCGTCACGGATCAGGACGACGCGATCACGTCGTTGCCGTACTGATCACGTTGCCGTACTGATCAGGTTGCCGTACTGAGCAGGGGAGAAAAGCCGTCCGGCTTTCCTCCCCTTCCCGTCGCCCCCGTTTGATCAGAGGCCGAGCAGCCGGTCGAGAATGTCGCGGTAACTACGCAGCTCCACCCGGAGCGACTCGGTGTCATCGGTGCCTTTCGCCAGCCCGCCGCGCTGCTCGCGCAGCGCCGCGGTCAGCGTGTCGACGGCCTCGTCCACGAGCTGAGCCGCGTCGTTCGTGGCGCCTTTCGGGTCGTCGACGAAGCGCAGCTGCACATCCCGCCAGCGGTTGCGAAGCACCTCGGTCTCGGCCGCCGGGAAGAACGGCGAGGGGCCGGAGACTTCGCCCGCACCGATCTCGGAAACCGGTCCGCCGGTGGCCACACTCTGATCATTCTCGGACTTGCCGGCCCCCGACTCGGTGATCACCTGCGGGTCGTCGAAGGTGCCGCGGTCCTCGAGGACGGCGTCGGTCCGGTCGTCATGACCGGTCCGGTCCTGGTGGGCCTCGGCGTTCCGGCGCGCCGCTTCGGCGTCCGGTGCGGGCCGGTCGCCCAGAGCCACGGTCTTGTCCTGGTCCGTCTCGATCACGACGGCCCGCACCGGGACCTGAACGTCCGCGGCACGGTCCGCAGTTACCGCGGCCGGGTTCCGGTCGGTGTCGGTGCCGTCGGCGTCCTGCCGATCCGTGGCGTACCCGTCGACGGTGCCGCGCCGGTCCGCGAGGTCGTCGGAGGTGTCATCACGGCCGGTGGCATCGCGGCCGGCGGCATCGCGGGCGGCGGCGGTGCTGTGGCCGCCGGCGTCGAAGGCGACGGTCCGGTCGTCAGCGATGCCCGACGCGGCGTCGGTCGTCCGGTCGGTGGTCCGGCGGTCGTCGACGTCGTAGGGTCCGGCGGCGGCCGACGCGGCGACCGCACCACCCACAGTGGACGCGCCGAACGCGGTCGGCTGCGGTGCCGGGTCGTGCACCGGGGGCCGGTCCGCGCTGTCACCAGGTGCGTGCTCCCACGGCGACCCGGCCCGCTGCGCCGGGAACGCCGCCGGCTCTTTCCGCTCGCTGTCGGTACGGTCGCCGGTGTCCTGCTCGTCGGCGTTGTCCTTGGCCTCGTTCGAGAAGAAGCGCATCGTTGGTGCTCCTCAGCGGCTGGCGGCGTCGGGGCGGGGCCGTGCGACGCCGGATTCGGTGGCGGTGTCCTCAGTGTCGGTCACGGTGCGGCCCGGCGCATCGGCCGGAGCGGAGTCGTCGGCGGCCGGGCGCGGTGCCGGGGTGGACGCGCCGATCGGGTTCTCGCCCAGCAGGTCGGCGAAGAGGGCGCGGTAGTGGACCAGGGCTTGACGCAGGTCCTCGGTCTCGGTCTCGTCGTTGCGGCTGCGCCGGCTGATCTCGTGGGCGGCGCGGTAGTGCTCGAGCGTGGCGGCGTGCTCGACGGAGAGGTTGGCGAGGCGGTCGTCGTAGTCGCCGGTCGGGTACCCGCGCTCGGCGATCAGGGCGGTGACCAGCTCGTCGGCGGTGGCGACCGCTTCCTTCGGGTTGTCCACGAAGCGGATCTGGACCTCTTCCCAGGCCGCGGCGTACTTGGTGCGCGACTCCTCGGACAGTTCACGCAACTCCAGCTGGGCGTGCCGCTTGGTGCGCTCGTGCAGTTCACGTTCCGCCTCGGTGCGGTTGCCGGTGTCGGCGACCACACGGTCGTACTCGGGGCCGAAGGTCTGCTGGAGCTTGCGGCGCCGCGCGGCCCGGACACCGAGGACGATCGCGGCCAGGACCAGAAGGGCGACAACGATCAGGATGATGGTGACGGTGGCGGACATCAGGTTCCTCCTTCTTCCACGGGGATGTATGCCCATCCGGCACCGGCTGCCAACCCTCGTGTTCACCCACCGCGTCGCGGGGTGTCCGACGTGCTCTGTCGTAAGACCGACGATCTCCAAAAAAGATCGGATGCCGATCTGGCTGGACAAACGGGACGGATGCCCAGCATCCGGAATGCCGGGGAACTAGCTGAGACGCACGTCATTACGTATTCTTCGCCGAGCGCATGACACAGGCATGACGGCCGTCCCATTCTGATCGGCTGTCAGGGCTGCTCGGCGCGTTGCTTGTTTGCTACCGAACCCCTCGGGCGGAGCCTGATGAGAAGCCGCAACTGGTCGATCCGTTCGAAGATCATCGCGATGGCCGCGGTGCCTCTCGCCGCGCTGCTCGCGCTCTGGATCTTCGCAACGGTGGTCACCGCCGGTCCGGCTCTCAACCTGCTCGAATCCCGCGACGCGGTCCACAAGCTCGGCAACCCGGGACTGCAACTGATCGCTCAGCTCCAGCGCGAGCGGCACTTCTCCGCGATCTACGTCTCCGCGGCCAAGCCGGCCGCCACCGAACTGAACCGGGAACGGGACGCCACCGACCGGGCCGCCGGCACGTTTCGCGCGGCGGTGGCCGACGCCGACCTCACCGAGGCGGTGCGGCCCCGGGTCGACGCGATGATCGCGTTGCTGAACGAGTTGCCGCAGAACCGCAGCCGGATCGACGACCGCCTGGTCAAGGACGTCCTTCCGGTGGTACGGGACTACAGCGCGGTGATCGACGCCGCGTTCGAGGTGTCCACCTCCGCGGCCATCTTCTTCCACGAGCGGGTCGACCGTGAGGTTCGCGGCCTGATCAGCGCCCTGCGCGGGCTGGAGCACCTGAGCCGGGTCGACGCGATGCTGGCCGGTGCGAACGCCGCCGGCTACATCCACGCCATCAACCGCGGTGTGCTGATCGAGGACATCGCGAACTCGCGCTATCTGCTGAAGGCCGGTGTCGCCGACATGCCGGAGGGCGCCCGCGGCGACTACTCGCGGGTGATCACCAGCCCGCCGTTCGTGAACCTCGACATCATGCAGAACTCGCTGATCGGCGACAGTTACGCGGGCGGGCCGCCGCCGGTCTCGGGCGCCGACTGGCAGCCCACCTACGACCGGACGAACGCCGAGCTCAGTGACTTCGTGCTGCGGTCGGTGGACAAGGTCGCCCAGGACGCCACCCCGCTGGCCGCGAGCGTGCTGCTCCGGCTCGGCGTCGCCGGGCTGCTCGGCCTGCTCGCGTTCGTGCTCTCCATCCTCGTCTCGGTCCGCTTCGGCCGGTCGATCGTCGGCCGGCTGATCCGGCTGCGCCGGGAGGCCCTGGAGATGGCGTCGGAGCGGCTGCCGTCAGTGGTCCGCCGGCTTCAGCGCGGCGAGGCCGTCGACGTCGAGGTGGAGACCCCACCCCTGGAGTACGGCGGCGACGAGATCGGCCAGCTCGGGCGCGCGTTCAACGAGGTGCAGCGTACGGCCGTGCTGTCCGCGGTCGACGAGGCGAACGTCCGGCGTGGCATCAACGAGGTGTTCCTCAACATCGCCCGGCGCAGCCAGACCCTGCTGCACCGCCAGCTCTCGCTGCTGGACAAGATGGAGCGCCGGGAGACCGAGCCGCAGGAACTCGAAGACCTCTACCGCGTCGACCACCTCGCCACCCGGATGCGGCGGCACGCCGAGGACCTGGTCATCCTGGCCGGCGCGGCGCCCGGCCGGGGCTGGCGCAACCCGGTCCCGGTGATCGACGTCGTCCGTGGCGCGATCAGTGAGGTCGAGGACTACAAGCGGGTCGACATCCGCACGATCACCTCCTCGGCGGTGTTCGGCCGCGCGGTCGGCGACGTGATCCACCTGCTCGCCGAACTGATCGAGAACGCGGCGTCGTTCTCCCCGCCGCACACCCGCGTGCAGGTCGTCGGCCAGGCGTTGCCGAACGGGTACGCGATCGAGATCGAGGACCGTGGCCTCGGGATGAGCGCGGAGGCGATCGAGCAGGCCAACCGCCGCCTCGCCGAGCCGCCCGACTTCGACCCGACCGACAGTGCCCGGCTCGGCCTGTTCGTGGTGGCCCAGCTGGCGAACCGGCATCAGATCCGGGTGTCGCTGCGCGCCTCCGCGTTCGGCGGGATCACCGCGATCGTGCTGCTCCCCGGTGAACTGGTGACCGGTGTTCCCGGCCCGGCACTGCCGATCGGCCCGGCCGGTGGTTCGGCCGGCGGCTCGGTGAACGGGTCCGGGAAGAGCTGGGACGTCCCGCTTGTCGGATCGGGCACGGAGGATCCGTCGCGGAACTCGCTGGCGTCGCTGCAGTGGCCGGGTCCCGAGGAACTGCGCGAGATCACCGTGGCCGGGCGCCGGGCTGCCACCGACGAACAGCCGTCGCCGGCACCGGCCGCGCGGCAGGGCGCGGTGACCGATGCCGGGGGACCGGCGGCGAGCGTGGTGGCCGAGGAACTGAGCGCCGAGGGGCTGGTCCAGCGGCGGCGGGTCCGGCGCACACCGAACCCCACGGTGGAGATCCCGGGCGAGCTGACGGGCGCGGCCCGGGCCGTACCCCGGAACTCCGCGCCCGCCGAAGCGCCCGCACCGGTCTCCACATCGGACCCCGAGGACACCGGCGAGATCTCGCTGGACGGCCTGCCGAAACGGGTCCGGCAGGCGAGCCTGGCGCCGCAGTTGCGTCAGCCGGTGGCGGAGCGGGCGTCCACCGCGCCGACGCGCAGCCCGGAACAGGTCCGTACGCTCATGAGCGCCCTGCAGCACGGCACCACCCGCGGCCGCGTCGACGCGGCACGCGGCGAAACGGCCGTCGTGGAACCCGAGCGCGCGGACGATACGGTCAGCTTCCCGGCCCTCGTGGACGTCACGGCGGCCCGGGACAACGCATCAACCGGAACCGAGGCGGGCGCGGCCGGCGACCGTGCCCCGGGGTCCGGCGAGAACCTCAGGCTGGAGAAGGACGCATAGTGGCACAGACGAAGCAGAGCGCGAACCTCACCTGGCTCCTCGACGATCTGATCGAACGGGTGCCGACCGCGCAGCAGGCCGTGGTGCTGTCGGCCGACGGGCTGATGCTCGGCGCCTCCGCGGCGATGAGCCGGGAGGATGCCGAACACCTGTCCGCGATGGCGGCCGGGTTCCAGAGCCTCGCCAAGGGCGCGAGCCGGCATTTCCGTGCCGGTCAGGTGCGTCAGACCGTGGTGGAGATGGAGGAGGCCTTCCTCTTCGTGACGGCCGCCGGTCAGGGCGCCTGCCTGGCCGTTCTCGCGTCGGCCGACGCCGACCTCGGTCTCATCGCGTACGAGATGGCGATGCTGGTCACCCGGGTGGGGCAGATCATGAGTGCCCCCGAGCGGACCGTGCTGGCACCGTCCGATGCCCTCTGAGCAGCCGCGTGTGAACCACGACTGGCTCGATTCCGACGCCGGTCCGGTGGTCCGGCCGTACGCGATGACGGGCGGCCGGGTCGCACCGTCCGGTGGCGACTTCGACCTGGTCGCGTTCGTCGTCGCCACCGTGCCGGACCTGCCGATCGGGCCGCAGCTGCAACCCGAGCACCACGCCATCGTGGCCGCCGCCTGGGAGCCGATCTCGGTGGTCGAGCTGGCGTCCCAACTGGACCTGTCGATCGGCGTGGTCCGGGTCTTCCTCGGTGATCTACGCTCAGCGGGGCTCATCTCGCTGTACGAACCTCCGGCGGCCACACAGCCGCACGACGTCGACGTACTCAAGGCGGTTGTCAATGGACTCCGTGCGCTCTGACCGCAACGGCGGCTCGTCGCGCATCCCCGTCGCGCTCAAGATCCTTATCGCCGGCGGTTTCGGTGCGGGCAAGACCACCATGGTCGGTTCGGTCAGCGAGATCCGGCCGTTGCAGACCGAGGAGGTCCTGACCGGGGCCGAGGGCGCGGACGATGTCTCCGGGGTGGAAGGCAAGACCACCACCACGGTGACCATGGACTTCGGCCGGATCACCATCACCGAGGACCTCCAGCTCTACCTCTTCGGCACGCCGGGGCAGGACCGGTTCTGGTTCCTCTGGGACGAGCTGTCCCAGGGCGCACTCGGTGCCGTGGTGCTGGCTGACACCCGCCGGCTGGCCGACTGCTTCCCGTCGATCGACTACTTCGAGCAGCGCGGCACACCCTTCGTGGTGGCGGTGAACTGTTTCGACACGCAGCAGCGGTTCGCCCCCGACGCGGTCAGCCGTGCGCTCGACCTCGACCCGGGCGTGCCGGTGGTGCTCTTCGACGCCCGCGACCAGGTGGCGGCCCGCAATGTGCTCATCGAACTGGTGGAGTACGTGGCCCGCCGCCAGCTGACCACCGCGGCCAGCCGCTGACCCACCGGATCAGCCCGGGGCGACGCAGATCAGCCAGCGCTCGATCCGCTTGACCGTCGCGGGCGGCAGCAGGCCCCGGGTCATCAGGTCGGCGGGTGTGGCGAACGGGCCACGCTGGTACCGGTCGTGCACGATGCGCTGTGCCGCGGCCGGGCCGACACCGGCGAGCCGGGCGATCTCCTGGACCGGGGCGTGGTTGAGGTCGAGCAGGCCGCCGTCGTCGAAGGGCCGCAGCAGGTCGGGCCGGCCGATACCGGCCTGCCGGGCGCCGGCCGGGTCGGCGGCGGCGAACTGGCGGGCCAGTTCGCGCCGGGCCCGGGCTGCCCGGCTGTCGGCGGTGTGTGAGGCGAGGATGGCGCCGTGCACGGCGGCGGTGACCGAGAGGGCCAGCGCGAGCGTCAGTCCGGCTCCTTCGGCCGAGCTCAGCTGGGTGCTGTCCAGCGGACTCGGGTCGATCGCGAGCAGGACGACCACCACCAGGAAACCGGCGAAGTAGGCGATCGCCGCGATCAGCTCGTGGCGGGTCCGCCGTTGCGCGGCCGCCCACGCGAACCAGATCCAGCTGCCGAAGGTGCAGACGACGATCGGCAGCAGCGCGGCGGCGGCCACCTCGACCCAGTGCGTCCCTTGCCGGGGCTGGACCGGCACCAGCACCGGCCGATCCGGCGAGACGCCGGGCGCGGGAAAGCCGGGCGCGGGAAGCCCGGGGGCGGGAAGCCCGGGGGCGGGAAAGGCGGGCGGCGGGAACGCGGGCGGCGGCTCCGGGACGGGGGCGGGCGGTGACACGGCCATCGGTACGACGGTGACCTGCGGTGTCACGTCGCGACCGGCCCACGGGTCGACCGCCTCGGTGTAGACGGCTTCGTCGCGCAGGATCCGCTGGTGGGCCCGGAGCATCAGTTCGCCCGGTTCCGCGCCGAGCTGGTCCAGGAAGTACTCCCGGGCGTCGCGGAACACGGCGAGCGCCTCGGCCTGCCGCCCACTGCGCTGCAACGCGACCATCAGGTGGGCGCGCAGCGCCTCGCGCAGCGGGAACTGTTCCACCAGCCGGCCCAGCTCGGACAGCAGGCCGCTGTCGACGCCCCGGTCGAGTTCGGTCTCCGCCCACATCTCCCAGGCGCTGGCGTGCTCCTCGGTGAGGCGGTTCCGGGCGGCCTCGAAGATCGGGCCGGTCAGCCCGCTGAGCGCTTCGCCGTGCCACAGGTCGAGGGCGGCACGTGCGGTGGCGGCGGCACGGGCGGGGTGCCCGGCCCGGCGTTCGGCGTCGGCGCGGGCCAGCCGGGCCTGGAAGTCGTCGGCGTCGAGGGTGGTGCGGCGCAGCACGTACCCGCCGTCGGTGAAGGTGAGCAGCTCGCCGGGGGTGCGCGGGGACCGGTCGGGTTCGAGCACCCGGCGCAGCCCGGCCACGTACTTCTGCACCACGTTGGGGCCGTTCTCCGGCGGATCGTCGCCCCAGACCGCGTCCACGATCCGGTGCGTCGGCACCGGCCTGCCCGGGCTCAGCAGCAGGATCGCGAGGACGGCGCGCTGTTTCGCCGGGCCGAGGTCGACTCGCTCCGTGCCGCGGAACGCTCGCACGGGCCCGAGGATCTCGAACCGCAGCGGAACGGCAGCAGGGCCGTCAGTCACCCCGTCATCCCCCTGTGAGCAGCGCTTTTCCGTCACGGCAGCGGGACGGCAGTCGTCGGCAGCATATCCGCAGCGCATCGGCAGTCATGACGTGGAGGCTTCCGGACGTCAGACGACAGCGAACCCGTAGAGAAAGAGACAGCCATGACGATCGTCCGCCGCCTCGCCGCCGCCGGAACCCTGCTGATCGCGGGCACGGCACTCACCGCGTGCGGCGCGGCCGAGAACACCGCTGGGCCGGCCACCGCTGGGCCGGCCACCGCTGGGCCGGCCACCGCTGGGCCGGCCACCGCTGGGCCGGCCGCCAAGCCGGTCAGCGCGATTCTGCTCGACGCGGTGCCGGGTGCGGACGCCCCGGTGTACCGCTACACGATCAAGGGCGGCGCGCAGCCGGTCGCCGGTGTGATCGATCCCGCGAACAAGGCGCTCGTCAGCGGCGTGGAGCAGAAGGTCCCGGACACCCCGATCACCCTGTCGATGCGCTTCCTGGTGGTGGGGGACGGGATCTGGGCGAAGATCGCCTTCAAGGGGCCGACGGCCGGCTCGGGCCTGCCGAAGCTGCCGAAGAAGTGGATGACCCTGGACCGGGCGAAGCTCGCCGGCACCGACGTCGCCGACCTGGAGTACGCCGACGCCGAGAACGACCCCGGCTATGTCGCCGCGCTGGTGGAGCACGCCGACGGACTGGCCGGGACGGCGCCGGGCCGGTTCACCGGCACCACCGACCTGAGTGACTCGGCGGAGTCCGGGATCGTCGAGCCGGCCACGCTCACCGCGCTCGGCGCGAAGGCGAAGAAGTTGCCCCTCGAGGTCACCGTGGACGACGCGGGCCGGATCACCCGGGCCGCGGTACGGATTCCGGCCGCCGGCAAGGCGAAGGCGAGCACCTACACGGTCACCTACGACGAGTACGGCACCGCGGACCCGCTGACCGCGCCGGCCGACGCGGTCAAGGCGCCCGCCGTCGTCTACGACCTGCTCAAGGGCTGAGAACCGACCGGCTCAAGGCCGGCTGAGGGCGGGTGGATCGGCCGGGGGATCGGCGGGTGGATCGGCTGGCGGCGCGGGTCGGACGGGGGTCCGCGGCGCCGGCCCGGTGCTGTCACGCACCACCAGCGAGGTCGGCAGGAGCACGTGCCGGACCGGACCGTCCGGCCCGGTCCGGGCCCGGCGGATGGCCTCGGTCAGCGCGGCCGCCGCCACCCGGCCCTTCTCCTCCACGTCCTGCCGCACGGTGGTGAGCGGCGGTTGCATCCGCGCCGCCACCGGGCCGTCGTCGAACCCGATGACGGACAGGTCCTCCGGCACCCGCAGGCCGAGGTCCGCGGCGGCCTGGCGGACACCGGCCGCGGTGGTGTCCGAGTAGCACAGGAACGCGGTGGGCCGATCCGCTGCGGACAGCAACGCGCGCGCGTCCCGGCGTACACCCTCGGTCTGCTCCAGGGGGTGCCGGATGAACACCGGCTCGACCCCCAGCGGGTCGAGGACGTCCGACCAGCCGCGCTGCCGCTCGCGGGCCGCGTGCCCCTCCAGCAGCGCGGACGCTATCGCGAACCGGCGGTGGCCGAGGTCGGCGAGATGCTGTGCCGCGGCCCGGGCGCCCTCCCGGTCGGCGATGTTCACGCAGGGCACATC
Organism: Actinoplanes sp. DH11; assembly: GCF_020873875.1. Lineage (GTDB taxonomy): Bacteria > Actinomycetota > Actinomycetes > Mycobacteriales > Micromonosporaceae > Actinoplanes. Next base: position 98,623 of record NZ_JAHWGU010000017.1, on the reverse strand, counting down.
GTCCGCCGGGTCCTGGTCGACGAAGACCATCGGCAGGTGGCGCCGCCGCAGCCAGGCGACCGCCGGCGAGGCGGGGTCGCAGGAGTAGACGACCGCGCCGTCGATCGCGACGTCCCGGGCCGGCACCACGTCGCCGGTGCCGGAGGAGGTCAGCAGGGTGATGGCGAGCCCGGTGGGGGCCAGCTCGGTGGCGATGGCGCCGAGGAAGCCGCCGGCGACCTGGTCGGTGAAGGCGTAGCGCAGGGAGTCGGTGAGCAGGACACCGACCGCGCCGGTGGTGCCTGTGGCCAGGGCGCGGGCGGTCGGGTCGGGGCCGGCGTAACCGAGGTCCTGCGCGGCGGCGAGGATCCGCTCGCGCAGGGCGGGGGACAGCTGGTCGGGGCGGGAGAACGCGTTGGAGACCGTCATCCGGCTGACGCCGACCCGGTCCGCGATGGTCTGCAGCGTCACCCTGGGCACCCGGTCACCGTTCCTTCCGCTGCCCGCACGGTACCTCCGCGAGCTGGGACCGCCTTCAGCCGGACGGTGGCGGAGGGCGGTCCCAGCTTCTCGCGGAGGAAAGATCTGTACCGGTACAGTAACCGCCGTGTTCTGTACCGGTCAAGATGGTGGCTGCGCGTGCGGAATGTGGGAGATGTGGTGGGATCGTGGCATGGGCTCGAGCGCTGAATACGTCTTCGTCGGCTGTTACACCGGTGACAAGGGGGGCGAGGGCGACGGCATCACGCTGGCACGCCGCGATCCGTCCACCGGTGATCTGACCCGGCTCGGGCTGGCCGCCCGTACGCCGTCCCCGTCCTTCCTCGCGCAGCACCCCACCCTCCCGGTGCTCTACGCGGTGAACGAACTGGACCAGGGCACGATCAGCGCCTTCGCGGTCGCGCCGGACTGCTCGCTCACCCCGCTGGTCACCCACCCCACGGGTGGCTCCGACCCGTGCCACCTCGCGGTCACCGCGGACGGCCGGCACCTGCTGGCCGCGAACTACGGCAGTGGATCGGTGGCGGTCTTCCCGCTGGACGGCGAGGGTGTCCCGGCCGGGCGCAGTGACCTGCTCCTGCTCCAGGGTTCCGGCCCGAACACGGAGCGTCAGGCTTCGGCGCACGCCCATCAGGTCGTCCCGGACCCGAACGGCGCCGAGGTTCTCATCTCCGACCTCGGCTCGGACCGGGTGTGGCGGTCCCGGCTGGACCCGGTCTCCGGCCGGCTCTCCCTGCCGGACACGGCGGTGCGGGCGCGGCCCGGCACCGGGCCGCGGCACCTGGCCCGCGCGGCGGGTGGTGCGTTGCTGCTGGCCGGTGAGCTGGCCGGCGATCTGAGCTGGTACCGCCCGGCCGGTGGCCCGGTGCTGGACCATGCCGGTGCGACGGCGGCGAGCCTGTCGTCCGGTCAGGTCTTCCCGTCCGAGGTCGCCATCCGCCGGGACGGCAGGTTCGTCTATGTCGCGAACCGCGGCCCGGACACTGTCTCGGCGTTCTCCTGGGACGGCGAGACGGCCACGCTGATCGCCGAGGTGCCCACCGGAGGGGAGTGGCCGCGCCACATGATCTTGCTTGGGGATCACCTCTACGTAGCCAATGAGCGTTCACACAACGTGACCATTTTCCGCATCGATCCGGACACCGGAATTCCCGGAGTTCAAGGAGAACCGACCGGTGAGCCCAGCCCGACCTGCCTGCTCCGCTGGAATCCGCCGGTGATCAGGCCATAGGCGAGATCGGTCACGCCGGTACGTCTGTGATCTTTACGTCGATATCCGGCGCCTCGGGGCCAAAAGTCGATACTGATCGACACGGCGTGACTACTCTGTGTGTCCCCTAGATCGGGAAGCACCAATCTGAGTAATTTTCGTCCGAACGTATATGGCATTCAGCTTCAGACATCAGCACTATGGAGCGCGTGTCTGGCCGCCATCGTAGAAACTTCAACGCAAAGGGAGCGGGCGTCGTCGGAGGTGCGATGGCGATAGTCGTCGTAATTGCGGGGACGTGGCTCGGCTATCAGCAGTTGTCGGACTCGGGTTGCACCGGTTCCGTGCGACTGACGGTCGCCGCCGCCCCGGAGATCACGCCTGCCGTGCAGCGGGTCGCCCAGCAATGGACGACCGCCGGCGCCGAGGTGGGGGGCACGTGTGTCGCGGTCGACGTGACCGACGAGCTCCCCGCCGACATCGCCGGCGCGGTCTCCCGGGAGCATGACGTCGCCCTTGCCGGTCTGGGCACCGCGCCGGAGACCGTTCAGGTCCCCGACGTGTGGATCCCCGACTCGTCGACCTGGCTGCTGCGCCTGCAGAGCGAGGCCTCCGGCTTCAAGCCCACCAACGTCGCCTCCATCGCGCAGAGCCCCGTGGTGCTCGCGATGCCCGAGCCGGTCGCCAAGAACTTCGGCTGGCCGGAGAAGAAGATGAGCTGGGAGGCCCTGCTCGGTCAATTCGGCACGGAGAACGCGCTCCAGGTCGGCATCGTCGACCCGACCCGGGACGCCTCCGGGCTGAGCAGCCTGCTCGCGATCGGCGCGATGGCGGGCAACGGCAACAAGCAGCAAGCGCTGCTGAAGAAAACACAGGCCCTGACCGCCCTCGCCGAGAACGACTCGTCGCTCCGCGACGAACTGCTCGCCCAGTTCCCGAAGTCCGGCGACGCCAACGACCTGGGCAACAGCCTCCAGGCCGCGCCGCTGTCCGAGGAGGACGTGGTGGCGTACAACGCCCAGCGTCCCGCGGTGCAGCTCAGCGCGCTCTACCTGGATCCCGCCCCGGTGCCGCTCGACTACCCGTACTCGATCATGCCGCAGGTGGTGGAGAGCGAGAAGGCGGCCGCCGCCACGGCGCTGCTGGCCCAGCTCACCGGGGCAAGCGCCAAGGACGCGCTGGCCGGTTCCGGTCTGCGTGCCCCGGACGGCACCTACGGCGCCGGGTTCCAGGCGCCGGTCGGTGCGCCCGCCGCGTCGCCCGCGGTGAAGACCTCGGGCGGCTCCAGTGAGGGCGGCTCGGCCGGTTCCGGGATCTCCGGCGGCGTACTCAGTCAGGCCGTCGGCAGCTGGATCGCCACCACGCTGCCCGGCCGGGTGCTCGCCGTCTTCGACGTCTCCGGCTCGATGGAGAAGCCCGTGCCCACCGCCGGCAACCAGTCCCGGGCCACGGTGACCCAGGAGGCGGCGCGCGGCGGTCTCGCGCTCTTCAACAACAAGTGGGCGGTCGGCGTCTGGCGGTTCTCCACCAAACTGGACGGCTCGCTGCCGTACAAGGAGCTCGTCCCGATCACCCCGCTCACCAACGGCCGGCAGAAGCTCCAGGAGTCGATCGACGACCTGGACCCGGTTCCGCTGGGTGACACCGGGCTCTACGACACGGTCCTCGCGGCGTACAAGAAGGTGCAGGAGAAGTGGGCGCCGGGCCGGAGCAACTCGGTGATCCTCTTCACGGACGGCGAGAACCAGAACCCGGACGGCCTCAACGAGGACCAGTTGCTCGCCGAGCTGAAGAAGGTACAGGACCCGCGCCGGCCGGTCCGGCTCGTGCTGATCGGTATCGGTAACGAGGTCAACGAGAACGAGCTGAAGACGATCTCCAAGGCGGTCAAGGGGAGCGGCGTCTTCATCGCCGAGGACCCGGCCCGCATCAGCGACATCTTCCTCGAGGCGATCGGTACGCGTACCGGCGCCAGCTGATCGATCCACCGCGAATCGGCCGCCGTCCCCTCAGGGGCGGCGGCCGATGGCGTTACCGGCTGGAACGTGGCGAAGCCCGCGGTCAGCGGCGCAGCCACGCCGCCGGGTCGTCGCGGACCGCCCGGATGACGGTGTCCGCCGCACCGCGCATCGCGGCGTCCGGCCCGAGCGTGGCCGGCCGGAGCACGACCGGCGCCATCCCGGAGGTCAGCACCCGGCGGGCCAGCTCCTCCTCGATGCCGGGGCGCAGAGTGGCGAAGAGCGGGGCGTAGGCGCCGCCCAGCACGATCACCGGTACGTCGAGCAGGTTCACCACCGCGGACAGGGCGATGCCGAGCGCCGCCGCGGCCAGCGGCTCGTCGCCGGCCAGGGCCTCCTGCCCGGCGTACTGCTCCAGGCAGCCCCGCGCCCCGCACCGGCAGGGCCGGCCGTCCGGGAAGACCGTGACGTGCCCGATCTCGCCGCTCCACCCGCGCACGCCCCGGTAGAGCTCGCCGCCGAGCACCAGGCCCGCGCCGATGCCGACCTCGCCGGAGACGTAGAGGAAGGTGGGGTCGCCGCCAGTGACCCGTAGCTCGCCGAGTGCCGCCAGGTTCGCCTCGTTGTCGACCGTGATCGGCAGGTCGGCCAGCTCCGGGACGGCCCCCAGCAGGGCCGGCGCGTCCACGTCCTGCCAGCCCAGGTTGGGGGCGACCCGGACGAGTCCGTCGTCGGCGACCAGGCCGGGCACGGCGAGGGCGGCACCGGCGACGATGAGGCCGTCGGCCTCGGCGGCGAGCCGGGCCCGGGCGGCGAGGCGGCCCAGCATGGTGAGCGCCTGCCCGGGGTCGGCGGGGCGCTGGTCGGCGTGCTCGGCGAAGCGCTGCCGGACGGTGCCGGTGAGGTCGACGACGCAGGCCGCGAGGTAGTCGACGTTGATTTCGAGGCCGAGGCCGGCCGGGCCGGCCGCGCTGACCGCCAGGCCCACCGCGGGGCGGCCCGCCCCGGTCCGCGGTGGTGGCTCGACCTCGGTGAGCAGGCCACCGGCGACGAGGTCGTCGACGAGCGCGGAGACGGTGGCCCGGGTCAACCCGGTGATGGCGGCGACGGCAGCCCGAGATGGCCGATCTGTGCTGTTTGCCACGGTGTGCAGGACAAGCGCGAGATTATGGGCTCGCACGCTCGACTGCCGGACGGGGGCACTGGAGGGAGAGGTCAGGCGGGCCGGCACGTCTTGACAATGCCATACCGGCGTCAAATAATTCAACCAATAAACAAATCCACCGCGTTTCCCGGAGGTAACCGTGTCGGTCCAGGCCACACGCGATGACAAGTTCTCCTTCGGTCTCTGGACCGTCGGCTGGCAGGCTCGTGACGCGTTCGGTGACGCCACCCGCGAGGCCCTCGACCCCGTCGAGGCCGTGCACAAGCTCGCCGAGATCGGTGCCTACGGCATCACGTTCCACGACGACGACCTGGTGCCCTTCGGCGCGGACGCCGCGACCCGCGACGGCATCATCGCCGGCTTCAAGAAGGCTCTCGACGAGACCGGTCTCATCGTCCCGATGGTGACCACCAACCTGTTCACCCACCCGGTGTTCAAGGACGGCGGCTTCACCAGCAACGACCGCAGCGTCCGGCGTTATGCGCTGCGCAAGGTGATGCGGCAGATGGACCTCGGTGCCGAGCTGGGCGCCAAGACCCTCGTGCTCTGGGGCGGCCGCGAGGGTGCCGAGTACGACTCGGCCAAGGATGTGGGCGCCGCCCTCGACCGCTACCGCGAGGCCCTCAACCTGCTCGCGCAGTACTCCGAGGACCGCGGCTACGGCCTGCGTTTCGCGATCGAGCCGAAGCCGAACGAGCCCCGCGGCGACATCCTGCTCCCGACCGCCGGCCACGCCATCGCGTTCGTGCAGGAGCTGGAGCGCCCCGAGCTGTTCGGCATCAACCCGGAGACGGGCCACGAGCAGATGTCGAACCTCAACTTCACCCAGGGCATCGCCCAGGCGCTCTGGCACAAGAAGCTGTTCCACATCGACCTGAACGGTCAGCACGGCCCCAAGTTCGACCAGGACCTGGTCTTCGGCCACGGTGACCTGCTCAACGCGTTCTCCCTGGTCGACCTGCTGGAGAACGGCCCCGACGGCGGCCCGGCCTACGACGGCCCGCGCCACTTCGACTACAAGCCGTCGCGCACCGAGGACTACGACGGTGTCTGGGAGTCGGCCAAGGCCAACATCCGGATGTACCTGCTGCTCAAGGAGCGGGCCAAGGCGTTCCGCGCCGACCCGGAGGTGCAGGCCGCGCTCGCCGAGTCCAAGGTCGCCGAGCTCCGTGAGCCCACCCTCAACAGCGGCGAGGGCTACGCCGAGCTGCTCGCCGACCGCAGCGCCTTCGAGGACTACGACGCGGACGCGGTGGGCGCCAAGGGCTACGGCTTCGTGAAGCTCAACCAGCTCGCCATCGACCACCTGCTCGGGGCCCGCTGACCATGGCTTTGGTAGCCGGGATCGACAGCTCGACCCAGTCCTGCAAGGTCGTGATCCGCGACGCCGAGACCGGCGCGCTGGTCCGGCAGGGCCGGGCGAGCCATCCGGACGGCACCGAGGTGCATCCGGACGCCTGGTGGGCCGCTCTGCGGACCGCGATCGAGGAGGCCGGCGGTCTGGACGACGTCGCCGCCGCCTCGGTCGCCGGTCAGCAGCACGGCATGGTCGCGCTGGACGAGAACGGTGAGGTGGTCCGCCCGGCGCTGCTGTGGAACGACACACGCAGCGCCGGCGCGGCCGCCGACCTGATCTCCGAGCTCGGTGGCGGCGACAAGTGGGCGGATGCGGTCGGCATCGTGCCGGTCGCCAGCTTCACGCTCACCAAGCTGCGCTGGCTGGCCCGCAACGAGCCGGCCAACGCGGCGCGGGTGGCCGCGGTCTGCCTGCCGCACGACTGGCTGACCTGGAAGCTGTCCGGTTCCACGGACATCGCCGACATCAAGACCGATCGCAGCGACGCCAGTGGCACCCTCTACTGGTCGGCCAAGACCAACGAGTACCGGCACGACCTGCTGGAACTCGGTTTCGGCCGGCGGATCGGCGTCCCCGAGGTGCTGGGTCCGACAGGCCTCGCGGGCCGGCTGCCCAACGGCGCGCCGCTGGGACCGGGCGCCGGTGACAACGCGGCGGCTGCCCTCGGCACCGGCGCGCTCCCCGGTGACGTGATCGTCTCGATCGGCACATCCGGCACGGTCTTCGTCTCCTCGGACGTCGCGCCGGTCGACCCGACCGGCACGGTGGCCGGTTTCGCCGACACCACCGGGCGGTTCCTGCCGATCGTGGTGACGCTCAACGCGGCCCGGGTGCTCGACGCGGCCGCGAAGCTGCTCGGCGTCGATCACGACGAGCTGTCCCGGCTCGCGCTCACCGCTCCGGCGGGCGCGGACGGGCTGGTCCTGGTGCCGTACCTGGAGGGGGAGCGGACCCCGAACCGGCCGGACGCCACCGGCGCGATCCACGGGCTCACGCTCAAGACCTCGGACCCGGCGCACCTGGCCCGGGCCGCCGTCGAGGGGATGCTCTGCGCCCTCGCCGACGGGCTGGACGCCCTCGTCGCCCACGGTGCCGAGGCCAACCGGATCGTCCTGGTCGGCGGTGGCGCCCGCAGCGAGGCGGTCCGCCGCATCGCCCCCGCGCTGTTCGGCAAGCCGGTCCTGGTGCCGCCGCCCGGTGAATACGTCGCCGACGGTGCAGCCCGGCAGGCCGCGTGGGTCGCCCTGGGCGGGGACGCCGCGCCGGCCTGGTCGGCGGCCACCCCCGAGGTGTACGAGGACAAGCCCGTCCCGTTGATCCGCGAGCAGTACGCGGCAGCCCAGCACGCGGTGCTCGACCGAGCCCGCTGACGGGCGTCCGCGCGTACCACTGCTGTTCTCTCCCGCCCTCCCCGCCGCACCCACCGTGTGGCCGGGGAGGGCGGGAGATTTTTTTCGGTTTTCTGTTGTCCCCGCCCTGCCACCGCATCTACCTGCACGGAACCTCCGGCTGTCCCCGGCCGGCATCCCCGCATGTAGGAAGGACCCGCAGTGGCAGAGAGACGATCTCGCAAGCGCACGCTGCTCGGCGCCGCGGCCGCGCTGCTCGTGCCCGCCGCCCTGATCGGCTGGGCCGTGCTGCCCTCGAACGCCGCGGCTGCCCCGGCCGCCGGTGTGACGTATCAGTTGGTGGTGAAGAAGAGCGGCAAGTGTGTCGATGTGCCTGCCGCGTCGAAGGACAACGGCGCCCTGCTCCAGCAGTGGGGCTGTACCGCGAACGCGGGCTGGCAGCAGTTCACGCTTGTGGCGTCGGGCAGCAATTTCTTGATCAAGAACGTCGGCAGCGGCAAGTGTGTCGACGTGCCGGGTGGTTCGAAGGCCTCGGGTCAGCGCCTGCAGCAGTGGGGCTGTGCCGGTTCGCAGACCAATCAGCAGTGGAAGGTGGTGGCCTCCGGCACCGGCACCTTCCAGATCGTCAACGTGAACAGCGGCCTGTGTGTCTCGGACCAGGGAGCGTCGACCGCGAACGGCGCGTCGATCATCCAGGAGACCTGCACGGCGAACTCGAACAAGCAGTGGGCGTTCACCCCGGTCACCGGCGGCCCGGTCACCGGCGGATTCACGGTCGCCGCCGACGGCACCGGCACCTACCGGACCGTGCAGGCCGCGATCGACGCGGTCCCGGCGAACAACACGAGCCGCCGGACCATCACCATCAAGCCGGGCACCTACCGGGAGATCGTGACCGTCCCGTCGAACAAGCCGTTCGTCTCGCTCCGGGGCGGCGGTGACTCGGCCGACGACGTGGTGATCGTGAACAACCGAAGCAACGCCGGCGGTTACGGCACCTCCGGCAGCGCGACCTTCTTCGCCAACGGCAAGGACCTGATCGCGAGCAACCTGACGATCGCCAACGACTACGGCGAGGGCAGCCAGGCGGTGGCCGCGAACCTGGGCGGCGACAGGCTGGTCCTCGACAACGTCCGGTTCCTCGGCGCGCAGGACACGCTGCTGGTCAACAGCGGGCGCTCGTACATCAAGAACTCCTACGTCGAAGGCACCGTCGACTTCATCTTCGGCGGCGGCACCGCGGTGTTCGACGCGACCAGGATCCACCAGAAGCGCAGCAGCGGCGGCCCGATCACGGCGGCGCGGACCGACCCGGCCAACCCGTACGGCTTCCTGATCCACCGGTCCACGGTGACCGGCGCGACGAACAACACGACCCAGCTCGGCCGCCCGTGGGGCCCGGCCGCGCAGGTGCTGTTCCGCGAGACCACCCTGAGCGCGACCGTCCGGACCGCCCAGCCGTGGACCGACATGTCCGCGAACTCATGGCAGAAAGCCCGGTTCTTCGAGTACGCGAACACCGGCGCGGGCGCCACCACGAACAGCAACCGGCCGCAGATGAGCGCGTCGGCCGCTGCCAACCACACCCCGCAGAAGTACCTCGCGGGCTCGGACAACTGGAACCCGGTGGGTTGATCATGAAGATGTCGAAGAAGCGTGCCGTCCTCGCGGCCGTCGTGACGGCCGTCCCGGCCGCCCTGATCGGCTGGGCCGTGCTGCCGTCGGACGCGGCCGCCGTTCCCACGGCCGGCACCACCTACACGCTGGCCGTGAAGAAGAGCGGCAAGTGCATCGACGTGCCAGCCGCGTCGAAGGACAACGGCGCCCCGCTCCAGCAGTGGGGCTGTACCGCGAACGCGGGCTGGCAGCAGTTCACGCTTGTGGCGTCGGGCAGCAATTTCTTGATCAAGAACGTCGGCAGTGGCAAGTGTGTCGACGTGCCGGGTGGTTCGAAGACTTCGGGTCAGCGCCTGCAGCAGTGGGGCTGTGCCGGTTCGCAGACCAATCAGCAGTGGAAGGTGGTGGCCTCCGGTGCCGGCACCTTCCAGATCGTCAACGTGAACAGCGGCCTGTGTGTCTCGGACCAGGGTGCCTCGACCGCGAACGGCGCGTCGATCATCCAGGAGACCTGCACGGCGAACTCGAACAAGCAGTGGGCGTTCACCCCGGTCACCGGCTCCGCGACGCCGGCGCCGACGTCGAGCGGGCGCACCTGGCCGTCGACTCCGGACGGCTTCGCCGCGACCGGTGGCGGCACCACCGGCGGCGCGGCCGGCGCCACGGTCACCGTGCGGAACCTGGCAGACCTGACCCGGTACGTCACCGCCACCGAGCCCTACGTGATCAAGGTGGCCGGCGCCATCACGATCACTCCGAAGGGCACCGAACTCAAGGTCAAGTCGAACAAGACGATCGTCGGCGCCGGCACCAGCGGGGAGATCGTCGGCGGCGGGTTCTTCCTCGGCGCCGGGGTCCGCAACGTCATCATCCGGAACCTCACCATCCGGGACACCCAGATGACCGAGGACGACCCGGACGACAAGGACTTCGACTACGACGGCATCCAGATGGACACCGCCGACCACATCTGGATCGACCACAACCGGATCACGCGGATGAACGACGGCATGATCGACAGCCGGAAGGACACCACGTACCTCACCGTGTCCTGGAACGTGCTCGACACCGGCAACAAGGCCTTCGGCATCGGCTGGACCGAGAACCTCACGGCCCGGATGACGATCCACCACAACTGGATCAGGAACACCAGCCAGCGGAACCCGAGCACCGACAACGTGGCGTACGCCCACCTCTACAACAACCACATGCAGAACATCACGTCGTACGGGAACCTGTCGCGCGGCGGCACCAGGATGGTCCTGGAGAACAGTTACTTCGACAACGTCGCGAACCCGTACTACAACGACACGGCGGCCGCCCAGCTCAAGCAGAGCGGCAGCATCGTCAAGAACTCCAGCGGCAAGCAGCAGACGAACGGTTCCGCCTTCGATCCGAAGAGCTTCTACGCGTACACCCTGGACCCGGCGGCGGACGTCCCCGCGCTGCTGGCCAAGTACGCCGGTCCGCAGGCGAACATCGGCAACTGATCCGGCAACAGGGTTGGCGAGCGGCGGTACGGATAACCTCTACCGGGTGATGTCCAGGGGCGGGCCGGCGCACCGCGCCTACAGCGTGGTGGTCTTCGTGATCCTGGCCGCCCTGGACAACGTCGCCATCGGCATCGTGCCGCCGCTCTACGGCAGCATCGGCGCGGACCTGGCGGTCGGCGAGGGGCACATCGCGCTCGCGACCACGGTGATGTTCCTGATCAGTGCGGTGGCGGCGATCGGTTTCGCGTACGTCGGTGACCGCACCGACCGCAAGCCGGTGCTCGTGGCCGGGACCGCGATCTGGGTGCTCGGCACCGCCTGGTCCGGGCTCGCCACGAGCTACCCGTCCTTCCTGACCGCCCAGGTGGTCGCGGCCTTCGGGCTGGGCGGCGTGGCCTCGGTCAGTTTCGCCGTGGTCAGCGATCTGATCTCGCCACGCCGCCGGGGCCTGGTGATGAGTTTCTGGGGTCTGTCGCAGGGTGTCGGCACGCTCGCCGGCACCCTCGTCGGCGGCATCCTCGGCCACGAGGACTGGCGGCGGCCGTTCCTGGCGACCGCGGCGGCCGGCGTCGTCGCCACCCTCGCCTACCTGCTCACCTACAACGTGCCGCGCGGCGACAGCCAGCCGGAGCTGGACGGCGTCGAGTACGACGAGCGGATCCACCACGAGGACCTGCCGCTGATCCTGAAGCGGCGCACCAACATCTGGCTGATCCTGCAGGGCGGCACCGCGCAGATCGCCTTCGGCTCGCTGGTCTGGCTGCCGATCCTGTTCCGGGCCCGGGCCGAGGACCAGGGCTACTCGACGGGCACGGCGGTGCTGGTGGGCACCATCTTCGCCACCGTCTTCCAGGTCGGCGCGGCGCTGTCGATCCTCGGCGGGCTGGCGGGTGACCGGCTGCAACGGCGTACACCCCGGGGTCGTGCCCTGGTCGCGGCCGTCGGCGTGCTCGCCGCCGTGCCCTTCTACGTGGTGTTGTTCTTCGTCCCGATGAAGATCACCGTGCCGGACGGCGCCGGCACCGGCGCGGTGATCCGCGGCGTGCTGACCAACGTGGTGACCGAGCCGACCGTGGCCGCCAGCCTGGTCATCGCGATCTTCGCGCTGATGCTCACGTCGGCGAACTCGCCGAACTGGTTCGCGATGATCGCCGACGTGAACCCGCCGCAGCACCGCGGCACCGTCTACAGCCTCGGCAACCTGATCAACGGGGCCGGCCGGGCCGGTGGCAACGCGCTCGTCGGCGTCGCCTTCCGGGGCCTGGCCGGCGCCTTCCCGCCGCCGCTGAACTACGCGGTCGGGCTGGCCGCCTTCCAGCTGTTCTTCATCCCGACGGGGATCATGTACTGGCTGGCCAGCAGGACGGTGGCCAAGGACATGTCCGAGACGCACGCCGCCCTGCTGGCCGTCGCCGCCGAGCAGGAGAGCTCAGCGGACGGCCCAGACGGTGACGTCGGTGGGGACCCGGCCGTCGTCGTCCAGGGGCTCGCTGCTGAGCAGGACCCGGGCGCCGTCCGGTAACGCGACCGGCTCGGTGCCGAAGTTGGTCAGCACCAGCAGGCCGCCGTTGCGGAAGGCGAGCACCTGACCGGCCGGCTCCGACCAGCTCAGCGTCCCGGAACCGAGGCCGTGCTCGCGCCGGGCCGCCAGCGCCGAGCGGTAGAGCTCGTAGGTGGAGCCGGGCACGTCGACCTGCCGGTCCAGCGCGTACTCGGCCCAGACCGCCGGCTGCGGCAGCCAGCTCGCGTCGGCGGGGCCGAACCCGTACGACGGGGTGTCGGCCTCCCACGGGATCGGCACCCGGCAGCCGTCCCGCCCCTTCTCGGCGTGCCCGGACCGCTCCCAGGCGGGGTCCTGCCGGTACTCGTCGGCGAGCGTGGTGTGCTCCGGCAGGCCGAGCTCCTCGCCCTGGTAGAGGTAGGCCGAGCCGGGCAGGCCCAGCATCAGCAGCGTGGCGGCCCGGGCCCGGCGCAGACCGAGCGCGGTGTCCGGCTGCGGGTCGTCGGCGCCGATGCCCGGCTTGCGCGGCTCGCCGACGTCGAAGCCGAGCCGGGACGCGTGCCGCACCACGTCGTGGTTGGAGAGCACCCAGGTGGTGGTCGCGCCGACCGTGGCGTTCGCGGCCAGCGAGGAGTCGATCACGGCGCGCAGCTCGGCCGGCTTCCATGGCGCCTCGAGGTAGGGGAAGTTGAACGCCTGGTGCATCTCGTCGGGACGCACGTAGCGGGCGAGCCGCTCCTCGGGCTGCACCCAGGCCTCGGCGACCAGGATCCGGCCGCCCGGGTACTCGTCGAGGACGGCGCGCCACTGCCGGTAGATCTCGTGCACGCCCTCCTGGTCCCACATCGGCGGCGGCGGGCCGGCCGGCTCGAGGCCGCCCAGCACGGTGGCCGGGCTGGTCCAGTCGGTCAGCTCGGCGTCCTTGATCAGGCCGTGCGCGACGTCCACCCGGAAGCCGTCGACGCCGCGGTCCAGCCAGAACCGCAGGATGTCGAGGAACTCGGCGCGGACCTCGGGGTGATCCCAGTTCAGGTCGGGCTGCGAGACGTCGAAGAGGTGCAGGTACCACTGGCCGTCGGGGAGCCGCTCCCACGCCGAACCGCCGAAGACGCTCTGCCACGAGTTGGGCGGCTGCGAGCCGTCCGGGCCGGTGCCGTCGCGGAAGATGTAGCGTTCCCGCTCCGGGCTGCCGGGGGCGGCGCGCAGGGCGGCCTGGAACCACACGTGGTCGCTGGAGGTGTGGTTCGGCACCAGATCCACGATGATCTTGAGGTCGAGCTCGTGTGCGGTGGTGATCAGCTTGTCGGCGTCGCCGAGCGAACCGAACCGCGGGTCGACGCCGCGGTAGTCGGCGACGTCGTACCCGGCGTCGTGCTGCGGGCTCGGATAGAACGGCGACAGCCACACGGCGTCGACACCGAGCCGGCGGAGCTGCGGCAGGCGCGCGGTGATCCCGGGCAGGTCGCCCATGCCGTCACCGTTCGAGTCGGCGAACGAACGCGGGTAGATCTGGTAGATGACGGCGTCACGCCACCAGGCTTCTGTGGAGGGCATGGGCCCAAGGTTATGCGGCGGCCCCGCTCAGACGTCCAGAATGGCGGCGAATCGCTCCTCGGCCAGATCCAGCTGGTCAAGGATGTGCTCCTTGGCCTGCGTGGAGAGCGGCGTGTCCGGCCGGCCGACGAGTTCCCGCAGCGTGGGGACGAGCGGACGGTATTTCGTGGCGGCCCGGAACGCCTTGTCCATCGTCGTGTGGATCACCCCGACGCCGTTGTCGGTGAAGTCCGAGATCTTGATCACCCGGGCCCACGGATCGTTCTCCAGGTTCTCCGCGACGTGCTCCCGGTACTGCTCGTGGCGGTCACGGTCCGGGTCGTACTCGGGGTTGGTGACCGCACTGACCAACTCGGCCACCCGCGGGTTGAACCGGCGGGCCAGCTCGGCGAGGGCGGCCTCGGTGGCCTGCGGGTACGGCGTGCCCGGCGGTACGCCACCCAACTCGTCCGGATGGTCCTCGACGGCGTCGTGCAGCAGCGCCGCGACCAGCACGTCGATGTCCCGGACCCCGTAGTACTTGATGATCCGGATGGCGACCCGCAGCAGGTGGTTCAGGTAGGGCTCGCGGACCCGCCGATCGTGCGCGTGCAGGGCGGAGGCGAGGTCCAGCGCCTCGAGGAGCTGCTCGCGGCCGGCGTCCGGGAACGACTCGAGTTCGAGCGCGAACCGGTCACGCAGTCCCGCTTCGCCGTACACCTCCGTGATCGCGTGCAGGGGCATGGAGAGCAGCATCCGTGGTGCCATGCCGATCACATATACCGGATGACGGCACGCAGTGGGTCACGCTCAGCTACCGGATGTTGCGGGAGGCGCGGCGGGGGTGGCCGCCGGAGCCGCCGGGACCGGCCGCGGCGAGGGGCGCGGGGCGGGGGAGGGCCGGTTGCCGGCGGCCGGTCGGCCGGTGTCGCCCGTGGCGGGCCGGCCGGTGTTGCCCGTGGCGGCCCGGCCGGACACGACAGCTCGCGCGGCGGGGGACAGACGGACCCCGCCCGTCGTCGGGCTCTTGAGCGACCAGGGCTGCGGCTCCTCCGCGTGCACCCCGCGCTTCGGGGTGCCGGCGCCGTCGGTGAACTCCTCCTCGGTCATCGCCTGCAGGGCGCTGAGCGCCACACCGATGATGGTGGCCGCGGTGATCACGGTGATCGGCACCAGCATGGTCAGCGGGCGGATGCCGCCGGGTGCGGTGCCGGCCGGGTCGAGTTCGATCGACATGGCTGCCATCCCGGTGTAGTGCATGCCGCAGACGGCGACGGCCATCACCGCCGCCGCACCGGTCACCCGGGCCCAGCCGCGGACCGACACCGCGAACCAGAGCGCCACGGTGCTGGCCGCGATCGCGATCGCCGCGGACGCGACGACCAGGGCGGGTGAGTAGTGGATGGTGGCCGCGATGCGCATGCCCTCCATGCCGGTGTAGTGCATGGCGATCACGCCACCGCCGGTCAGCGTCCCGGCGACGAGAATCCGGCCGGTGCTGCGCTTGCCGTGCCCGACCACCATCAGCCCGATCCCGACGGTCACCACCGAGAAGACGAGGCTGAGCAGGGTGAGTGCGAGGTCGTACCGGACCGGGCTGTCCGGGACCTCGAAGCCGAGCATCGCGGAGAAGTGCATCAGCCAGATGCCGCCGCCGCCGATCGCGAAGGCCGCGATCGCCAGCCACCGGTTGCGCCGGCCTCGGCTGTGCGCGTCGCGCGCCCGGCCGGTGCAGAGCAGGCCGAGGAACGACCCGAGGAACGCCAGCAGGTACGCGGCTATCGGGTTGAACGCGCCATAGGTGAAGTGATGCACGTGGGTCACTGGGTTACCTCGCGGGGAGTCGGCGATCGTCCGCGGGGGATTCAGTCAGAAATCAGCGACCGTGCATCGCACCTGTGGTGCGTCGGTAGACCGAAAGAGAACCGGGACCACCGTCACCCAGTCCGAGTCGGACGGAGCGGCGGCGACCCCGGTTCGCCGTGCGGGCCGTGGTCACACCACGGCGTCATACATTGAAGATGCTGACACCGCCCGGACCCACGAGAAGACCGACAATGATCAGGACGACGCCCCAGAGGACCTGCCGCCGGAACAGCGCGAGGATGCCGGCGACCACGAGAATAACGGCGAGAATCCAAAGCAGAAGAGCCATGCCCCACCGATACCCGAACCCCGAAAATCGAAAACCTGTGATCCGTCAGTCAGCTCAGGCGTTCACCAGTTCGGTGTCCACCGAGTCGGAGAGCAGCTGATACACGTTGTACGCCTGCTTGATCACCGGGTGGGCGACGTTGCGAACCGGCACACCACCGGGCGTGCGGCCGCGTTCGGAGCCGTGGTGCGCGTGCCCGTGCAGGGCCAGCGCGGTCGGCGCCGAGTCGATCGCCTGGCCGAGCTGATAGCACCCGAGGAACGGGTAGATCTCGAGCGGCTCGCCGACGAGCGTCTCCGGCACCGGCGCGTAATGGGTGAGCGCCACCAGCGCGTCACACCGCACCGACCGCAGCGCCTCGCCGAGCCGCTGCGCGATGTCCTCGGTGGTCCCGACGAAGTTCTTCATCTCGCGCTCACCGAAGTTGCTCGCGCAGGCTCCGGCGAACCCACCACCGAACCCCTTGCTGCCGGCGATGCCCAGCCGGTGCCCGTTGATCTCGAGGACGGTCGACGAGCACTCCAGCACCGTGATGCCCGCATCGGTGAGCACCGCGCTGACGTCGTCCTGCAGATCGCTCTGATGGTCGTGGTTGCCGAGCACCACGACGACCGGCACCTCGAGCCCGCCGAACTCGGTGGCGAAGCAGCGTGCCTCCTCGACGGTGCCGTGCCGGGTGAGGTCACCCGCGATCAGCAGCGCGTCGGCCCGGTCAGGGAGCTGCTCGAGGGCCGGCCGGTAACGGCCCACCACGTCCTTGTCGACGTGGACGTCTCCCACGGCGGCGATCCGGATCATGAAATCTCCTCCACCTCGCTGGGCGCCTGCGCCCGGGTGATGCCGATGTCACAGGTGATCTCGATGTCGGGGAAGCGCTCGGTGATCTGCCGGCAGATCTCGTCGCGGCGCTGTGCGCTCTCCACCTCCCCGCCGAGTACCACCTGGTGTTCCCGGCGCTGCACGGTGATCCCCTGCTCGGAAATCCGGTCGTGCTCGGTGAGCAACCGCTGGATCTCGGCTTCCAGGTCGATCTGGTTGGTCATCTCATCCCCCTACCTTCAGCTCGGCGTCCGGGACCGGTGCCGCGTCGTCAGACCGATGCGGTGTCCGGGACCGACGCCACGTCCAGCCGGTCGAGGAGCACGAAGAACGCGTCCGCGTACGGCGACTTGGCGGTCTCCCGGCGAACCCGGTCCCAGTCGATCTGTTCCCGCAGCGAGCGCGCCACCGGCAGCCCGGTCGCGAAGTCGCAGTAGTGCTGGCTGTAGCTGAGCAGCTTGTGGATCATCAGCTGGGACGCGGAGAGGACCGGCATGTAGATCGCCTCGACCGAGATCTGATCGGTGTCCTGAAGCGTCTCGTCGGTGACCGGCGACTCCACCGGCCGGTAGATCAGGTCCGCCATCCGGCCCTCGTCGTACACCTTGACGAGCCAGTCCTCGGGCGGCTGCTCGGTCTCGAAACCGACCGCCGACAGCTCGGACAGCGCTCGGTCCTTGTCCTGCTCGCGGAGCAGGAAGTCCACGTCATGATCGCTCGAGTAGCCTCCTCGGGCGTACACGGCGAAGCTTCCACCCAGCGCGAAGGGGATGTCCGCCGCTTTCAGCGTGGACGCAACGCGCTTCAAGGTGACGGCCAATCCCTCGTCCACACGGTGTGGCATGGCGACCCTCCTGGTACCCGTGTCCGGTCCGTGAACGACTACCCGGAGTCGCCCCACCTTGAACCCTCGTGCCCATTCTCGCCCGGCCGGGCAGCCCCATGGTGCGGAACGGAACGTGCAGGCGAGAGCTACTGTCAGTTGGTATGGCTCTCCCCGCGCAGTCCCCGGGCGTTCATGCCGGCGTCCGGACCATCGCCCTGGTGGGCATCGACGGCTCCGGCAAGACGACCCAGGCCCACCTCCTCGCCGCTGACCTCGCCACGGCCGGCCTCCCGGCGGTCTACCGGCGTAACGCCGGCGGCCGGCACTGGGTCGGCCGGGTGGCCGGGCACTTCGGCCGCGCGGACGCCGACGAGCTCATCGGCCGGCGCGGGATGCTGGCCGTCGAATCGGTCCTGCGGTGGCTCGCCATCCTCCGCACGGTGGTGCGCCGCAGGTTCTCCACGGAACTCACCGTGATGGACCGGTACGCGGTCTGCCAGTACGCGAGCCTGCGCGCCAGGGGTGCCCGCCCGGCCGCCGAGCGCCGGGCCCGCCTGGCGTACCGGCTGTTCCCGGCGCCCGACGTGACGTTCCTGCTCGCCGTCGACCCGGAGATCGCCCAGCAGCGGATCGACCGGCGCGGCTACGACCACGAGACGCTCGACTACCTGCGGGCGGCCGACGCGGCGTACCGTTCGCTGCCCGAGTTCCCGTCCTTCGTGGTGATCGACGCGAACGGCACACCGGCCGAGGTGGCCGCCGCCCTGCAGGCGGAGCTGAAGCCGCTGCTGGAGGTCCGGCCGGCGCGGGTGCCCGCACCGCGCCGTCCCCCGGCGGCTCAGGCGGTGCCGTAGACCGGGATCCGGGCACCGCTGGTCGGTGCGGAGGAGTCCGAGGCCAGGAAGAGGATCACCTCGGCGATCGCCTCGGGCGTGACCCAGCGGCTGTGGTCGGCGCCCGGCTGGGCCGCCCGGTTCGCCGGGGTGTCGATGACGCTGGGCAGCACCGTGTTGCAGCGCACCCGCTGCGCGCGGTACTCCACGGCGACCGTCTCGGCGAAGGCGAGCACCGCGGCCTTGGCGGCGACGTAACCGGCCGCGCCCGGGAAGGGCGCCACGGCCGCCTTGGACGACACGCAGACGACCGCGCCACCGCCGGCGGCCACCAGGTGCGGCAGGGCCGCGGCGGTGGTCAGGTACGTCGGCCGCAGGTTGGCCGCGAACATCGCCTCGAACCGCTCGACCGGGGTGTCCGCGATCAGCCCGCCGCCGTCGTAGCCGCCGACCAGGTTGACCACCGCGGCGAGCGGGGCGCGCCCGTCGTCCGCCGCCGTCCGGGCCACCGCGGCCACCTGGTCCGGGTCGGTGAGGTCGGCCTCCACCGCGACCACACCCGCCGGCAGCCGGTCGGTGCTGCCGGGCCGCGCCGGCGCCACCACCCGCCAGCCTGCCGCGCGGAACGCCGCGATCGTCGCGCCGCCCAGTCCGCCCGTGCCGCCCGTCACCAGAGCCGTCCGCATGTCCGTCATGCCGGGAAGCCTGTCACACGGCCGTGTCTGTGCTCTTGGTCACTTCCACGGCCCGCCCGGCCGTCACCTGGGAATGTTCCTCGTTGGCCCGTTGTCACCCATGTGGGCGAGTGAACTGCGACGCGGCGTGGCGCATTGTGACCGGTGGTCCGTTCCTCCCGAGCACGGGAGCTTTTCCGGTGGCGTTTGTTTCAGACCTGTCCACGGCCGGCCGATGCTGCACATGAACCACGCGAGGGCGATTCCCGTACTCGTGGGTGACGAGCATCGCGTAGCCCGAGGTGATGCCCGTCGCTGTGATCGATGAGAGGCCAGTGGTGTTATGAGGCGCGCGACGGGTATCCGGCTGTCAACACGAACAGTCGTCGGTGATCGCACTCAGCTACCCCGCACTGGGCTCTCAGGTGACACCCAGGCGTTCGTGACACTTTCGATCCACCAGCCGGAATCACTGCAGGCTGCAATTTGTTGTGTAGATGTCAGCAACCGCAATGCACGAGCTGCGGACGTTACGGGAGAGGGCTGATGGACGCAGGTAATGCCCGTAACAGGGTTAGTGACGGCAATGAGGGGACCGTGGGCAACGTGGAGAAGAACACCGTGATGCGTACCGATCAGGTCGCCGAGGAGCGCGACCTCGTCGGAGTCTACCTGCACGAGATCTCCCGGACGCCGTTGTTGGACGCCGCACGCGAGGTTGAGCTCTCCAAGTCGATCGAGGCGGGACTCTACGCCGAGCACCTGCTCGAGCAGGGCGAGGAGCGGCGCGGTGTCAGCCGGGAGGAGCTGGAGCGGCTCGTCACCGAGGGGCAGCGCGCCAAGGACCTGTTCATCCGGGCGAACCTTCGCCTGGTCGTCTCGATCGCACGCCGCTACGTCCGCTCCGGCATGCCGATGCTCGACCTGATCCAGGAAGGCAACACCGGCCTGGTCCGCGCCGTCGAGAAGTTCGACTACGAGCGCGGTTACAAGTTCTCCACCTACGCCACCTGGTGGGTGCGCCAGGCGATCAGCCGGGCCATCGCCCAGCAGGAGCGCACCGTGCGTCTCCCCGTCCACCTGGTCGAAGACGTCAACCGGATGCGTAACGTCACCCGCCAGCTCGTCCGTGAGCTGGGCGGCGACCCCGAGCCCGAGCAGGTCGCGGCGGCGCTCGGCGTGACCGTCGAGCGTGTCAACGAGCTCACCCGCTGGGCTCAGGACACCGTCTCCCTCGACACCCCCGTCGGCGACGACGGCGACACCAACCTCGGTGACCTGGTCGCCGACAGCGACGCTCCCTCCCCCGAGGAGATCGTGCTGAGCGCGCTGGAGCGGCAGCGCATCGAGGGCCTGCTCAACCACCTGGACGACCGGTCCGCGGGCATCATGCGGGCGCGGTACGGGCTGGAGGACGGCCGGGAGCACTCGCTGACCGAGGTGGCCTCGCGCTTCTCGCTCAGCCGCGAGCGGATCCGCCAGCTGGAGATCCAGGCGCTCGGCCGGCTGCGGGAGCTGGCCCGGGCCGAGGGCCTGCAGGCGGCCTGACAGTAACGTTGCGACAACGAGAAGGCCGGTGCCCCCCGCGTGGGGGCACCGGCCTTCTCGGCATGCTGGGAGTTACCTGATGCGGCCGTAGCCGTTCGGCGTCATGATGCCCATCGAGCGCTTCAGCACGTTGCGGCCGGCCGACGGGGCGTCAATGATCTGACCACCGCCGATATAGATCGCGACGTGCGCGTTCGAGCGGTAGAAGATCAGGTCGCCGGGCTTCAGATCGGACTTGCTGATCCGGGCCGTGGCGCTGTACTGAGCGGCCGCGTTGTGTGGCAGCGACTTGCCTGCCGCCGCCCACGCCGCCGAGGTGAGGCCGGAGCAGTCGTACGAGCTCGGGCCGGCGTCGCCGAAGCCGTACGGCTTGCCGATGGCGTTGAACGCGTAGGTGACCGCCTTGCCCGCGGAACCGGGGATGGACGGGATGGAGCCGCTGTAGGACTTGCCGGGCTCGGTCGGGCTGCCGTATGCGGCCTCGCGCATGTCGTACAGCTTGTCGAGGTCCTTCTCGATGCCCTTCTTGCGGTTGGCCAGCTCCTTGACCTGGGCCGTCTGCTTGGCCTGTGTGGTCTTGAGAGCCGCCTTGCGCTCCGCGTACGTCTGAGTGGTCTGCGTGTACGCGTCGATGTCCTGCTGGTTCTCCTGAGCGATCTGCTCGAGGAACGTCATGCGCTCCAGCAGATTGCTCTGCTCGCCGGAGACCAGGACGGTCATGCCGCCGGTCCGGCCCTGCATGTAGGTGGTGGTGGCGATCGTCTTCACCTTGGCGGTGGCCGCGGCGAGGGCGATCTCGGTCGGCTTGAGCGACTGCTCGAGCTTCTTCGTCTCGGCCTTGGTCTCCTTGAGGTCGAGCCGCATCTTGTTGTACGACTCGGTGACGTCCTCGAGCTTCTCCTCGGCCGTCTTGATCTTCTTCTTGATCTCGCTCGCGGACGGAGCCGCATGCACGGCGTTGGCTCCCGACAGGGTGATCGCGAACGCGGTCAGCGCGACCGCGAGCGCCCGGAGCCGGGTACGGGGGTGTGGCACTGGTCGAAGGGCCTTTCTTCCGCTGCGCCGCCTACCGGGTCACAGGTTGACGGACGTGGGCGGGAAGAAGGCCCAGTCGTCCCCGGTGCGGGTCGCGACGGTCGGCGCCGTTGGGGAAGGCACCGGATCGCCGCGGTTGATTCGGCGGCGTTGGCCGGCGCCACCCGAGGGTTTGTGGCTGCGGACCGGACCAACCGCATCAACTTATCGAGGCAAGAAAAGAAATCAAGGCCTACGCGCGTGATTTATGCCAATAGCCAGGCTTGCGCGGTAAATCCTGATAACGGGCTGTTATTTGATCACAGCTAAGCGTTAATTCCGCGCGCCAATCGGACTATTTGCTCAACGCCGGTTCGGGCGCCGCACTCGGCACCCAGTTCTTGGTCACCTTGCGCTCGGCCCAGAACGAGAGGAACGGAATGGTGCCGGAGAGCATGACGAGCACCATTCGGCTGAACGGCCAGTGCACCCGGCGCGCCAGGTCGAACGTCGCCACCAGGTAGACCATGTAGAGGAACCCGTGGAAGGGCCCGACGGTCTCCACCACGACCGGGTTGTCGCCCAGGTACTTCAGCGGCATGCCGATCACGACCAGGAGGATGAGGACCACGCCGACGATCCACGCGATGGTCCGGTATCGGGTCAGGGCTCCCTGCACGGCCTGTGTCTCCTTGTTCGCTGTCACTGCGGCTCGGCCGGGACCCGGCCGGGATAGTCGGCGGGCCGGGCACCCGGGTGGGCGGCCAGCCAGGCCAGATAGTCGTTGTAGGCCTCGAGCTCCGGGTCGTTGCCGGTGGCCTCGCCGTGCGCCGGCCGGGAGGTGACCCGCACCGGGCGGCCGAACGTGACCGGGGCACCCGGCGCGCGCGGCGCCCGGTCGGCTCGCGCCGGCTCCGCCGGCGGCTCGCCGGTGGCCTTGCGCCGGAACAGCTGGATCTCGCGCAGCCAGATGAAGACCACGAACCCGCCGAACACCGGCCACTGGAACATGTAGCCGTAGCTGATCGAGTTGCCGTCGGCCGCGCGACTGAACTGCCACCAGCCGAGGCCGAGGCAGCCCACGGTCAGGACCAGCGCGAGCAGATGACGGGCGACCCAAGCCGGCGACCACAGCCCTTTCATGTCCTGAAGCGTACCGGCGCGGGTTTGGCGTGCGCCGGGTCGGGCAACCGTGCTGGACGAGTTGACCCGAAAGGGCGGAGGTACGCGCATGAGTGACGCACGATTCGAAGAGGGGGCGGCGGTGGTGTTCGACACCGGTATCGACCCCGCCGGTCTGGCCGACGAGGATCTCTTCCGAGAGCTCGGCAGCCTTTACCGCACCCGGTTGCAGACCCTGCGGCACGGACCCGACGCCGCGCTGGAGAACCACTTCAAGCGGACGGCCGAACTGGAGACCGAATACATGGCCCGCTACCCGGGGCGTGAGGTCGACCCGGCCCGTCTCACCCAGGACTTCTGAGATGACGTTGCCCCGACCCCGGCTGGACCGGATCGCACAGGCCTACGCCCCGCACGACCACCGGCCGCTGGACGGCTACCTGCTGGCGATGGGCGCGTTCGGCGCGCTGTCGGCCAGCCTGGTGGCGGCCACCCGGCTGACCGGCCGTCCGGTGCCGGAGCGGCCGTCTCTCGGCGACGTGGCGCTGATCTCCATCGCCACGCACAAGCTCAGCCGGCTGATCGCCAAGGACGCGGTCACCAGTCCGTTGCGCGCGCCCTTCACCCGGTACGCCGAGCCGGCCGGCGCCGCGGAGCTCAACGAGGAGGTCCGGGACGAGGGCAGCACCGTCCGGCACGGCATCGGTGAACTGATCACCTGCCCGTTCTGCCTGGCCGTCTGGGTGGCGACCGGGCTGACCGGCGGCCTGGTGCTGGCGCCCCGGTTCACCCGGCTCGCGGCGACCGTGCTGACGGCCACCGCGGTCTCCGACTTCCTGCAGATGGCGTACACAATGGCGAAGGAGAAGGCCGAGGGCTGAGGCGCCACGCCGAGGGCCTGGGCGCCGGGCGCTACAGCGTGCGCAGGGCCTCGGCGGCCTCGTCCTGGGCGTACTCGCCGTCGGGCAGGGCGTCGATCCGGGTCATCGCCTCCGCGGGCAGGTCCGCAGCGATCGCCCGGCGCTGGAGGTCGCCACTGGACAGGCGCTCCTGAGCGTCGTAGGCGCCGTCCAGGAATTCGGTCAGTTCACGCATGTCATCGGTCACCAGGCGGGTCTACCCCGGGCCGCTCCGGACAAACCCCGGAAGAGTGATACAGGTCACAATCACTGCAGGAATCCTGCGGGGCGGCCGACAGTTGTGAACGAGTGCTGGTGTGTCAAGTGTCCCCGGGCCTCACCCTTTGCCTTCACGGAATACCGTTCGGCTGGAGCCGTGTTGAGCCACTCGCCGCGAGGCGACCTGCACACCAGTGTTCGTTGCGCCGCCCCCCGGGAAACCGGGGGGCGGCGCGCTTTTCCCGACTTTCCGTCCCCTTACCGGCTTCTCGGTTGGTTCGGACGAGAAGGTTTATCCGGACAGGAAGCCCCTAACGGGGCACCTTGCCGCCCACGCAGCCGGATCGACGTGGCAGGATCCCTGGCGTGTCCGTACCGCAACGACGCGTCCCGGCCGCCTCCAGCGGCAGCCGTTCGCTCCGCCGTAGCCTGAGTTCCCGCCGGTCCCGGCGACCCGCGTCCGCCCTGCCCAGCACCACCGCCGGCGGGCCGCACCCGGTCGAACTGGCCGGGCTCCTGCACGAGCTGACGGTCCGGCTCCTCACGGCGGACACCATGCCGCGCGCCTTGGACCGCCTCACCGCCTTCGCGGCGAGCTCCCTGCCGGGCGCGGTGCGCTGCTCGGTCGCGCTGATCGGCGAGGGCGGCCCGCTCACCGAGGCCACGACCGGCACGGCGGGGGAGGCCTTCGAGCAGCAGATGTACGCCCAGAGCAGCGGCCCCGGGCTCGACGCGGCCCGCACCCGCTCCCTGGTCACCGCCGGCGACCTGGTGACCGACGAGCGGTGGCCGCAGTTGCGCGACGCCGCGGCCACCTCCGGGGTCCGGGCGGTGGCCGCCGTCCCGCTGGACGTGCGGCGCACCGCGGTCGGTGCCCTCAGCGTCTACCTGCAGGAGCCCGGCGACCCGGGCCCCGACGTGCTGGTCACCGCGATGGCCCTGGCCGGGCAGGCAGAGGTGCTCCTCGGCGAGCTGGGCCGGCGTGCGGCCCTGACCGAGGGCGCCGAGGTCGACCGCGCGGTCGGCGTGATCATCGCCCAGCGCGGGTGCGGCGTGCAGGAGGCCTACGCGATCCTCCAGGAGAGCGCCCAGCGCCTCGGCATGGACCGCCGCCTCGTCGCCGAGCGCCTGGTGAACGCGGCCGCCCGCAAGTCACAGACGTAATCCGCCCGCCCGTCCGTCCTTACGGCGAACCGTCAGGCCGGCTTGCTCACCTGCTGGACCACCTCGAACTCGAGGAGGCTGGCACCGGAGGCCACCGGGCGGCTGCGCTCGCCGGCGTGTGCCTCCTTGGCGCTGCCGTTGGCCCAGGCCTGGAAGTCCTCCTCGGTCTCCCAGCGGGTGTAGACGAAGTACCGGTTGTCGCCGGCCACCGGGCGCAGCAGCTCGAACCCGAGGAAACCGGGGGAGTTCTCCACGGCACCGTGGCGGGCGGCGAACCGCTTCTCCAGCTCGGGGCCGGCGCCCTCGGGGACCTCGATTGCGTTGATCTTCACAACAGCCATGACGGTCACGCTACGCCGGGGTACGGGCGCGGTGCTCCGCCCGTACCCCCAGTTGCGGCTCAGCCGTCGGACGCTGCCTTGACCCCGCCCGGTCCCGGCTGTGGCCCGGTCCCCGGGCCGGGCACGCCGCCGCTCTGTTGTGCCTGCATCGCGTCCTCGGCGCGGGCCTGCTGTGCCGACCGTTGCGAGAGCGGCAGCTCCGGCAGGAAGAAGACCACCACCAGGCCGACGAGCATGACGCAGAGGGCGATCAGGTAGACCAGGTGGACGCTGTCCGCGAAGCCCACCTTGAACGGGTGCGCCACCACGTCGGCCAGCCCGCCGATGAACGACGTGTCGCTCAGCGCGTCCGCGCTGCGCGCCTGATCGAGCAGCGCCTGCTGGTCCGGCTCGGCGGCGGCCTGCTGGAACGCCGGATCCTTGGCAGCCTCCTGGTAGGCGTCCGAGATGTTGCCGGGCAGCACGTTGAAGAGCACCGAGAGGAAGACCGCGGTGCCCAGGGTGCCGCCCATCGAGCGGAAGAACGTCACCGCGCCGGTCGCCACGCCGATCTCCCGCGGCGACACCGCGTTCTGCACCGCGGTGATCATCGGCTGCATGTTGCTGCCCAGGCCGAGGCCCATCACGACCATCACCAGCATGGTCTGCCAGAGCGGGGTGTCCGCGCCGACCCGGGAGAACAGGAAGAGCGCGATCACCATGAGGAAGCTGCCGACGATCGGGAAGATCCGGTAGCGGCCGGTCCGGGAGATCAGCTGACCGGAGACGATCGAGCCGGTCATGATGCCGACCACGAACGGGATCATCTGGAGGCCGGCGGCCGTGGCGGTCGAGCCCTTCACGATCTGCAGGTAGAGCGGGACGGTCATCAGGCCGCCGAACATCGCCATGCCGAGGATCGTGCTGGACGCGGCGCCGACCGCGACCGTGCGGATGCCGAAGAGCCGCAGCGGCAGCAGCGCCTCGTCCTTGTAGGCCCGCTCGGCCAGCACGAAGCCGATGACGCCCAGCCCGCCGATCACGTAACAGGCGATCGACCCGCCGGACCCCCAGCCCCAGTCGCGGCCCTGCTCGGCCACGGTGAGCAGCGGGACCAGGCCGACGATCAGCATGAGCGCGCCGGGCCAGTCGATCCGGTGGTCGACCCGCTGGTGCGGCAGGTGCAGCACCCTCGCCACGACCGCCATCGCGGCGATGCCGATCGGCACGTTGATGAAGAACACCCAGCGCCAGCCGGCCAGCCAGAGCAGCTCGTCGGCGCCGGCGAAGAAGCCGCCCAGGATCGGGCCGAGGACGCTCGCGGTGCCGAAGACGGCGAGGAAGAAGCCCTGGTACTTCGCGCGCTCCCGGGGCGGCACGATGTCCCCGATGATCGCCAGCGCCAGCGACATGAGGCCGCCCGCGCCGATGCCCTGGATCGCCCGGAAGCCGGCCAGCTGCCACATGTCGGTGGAGAGGCCGCAGAGGAACGAGCCGATGATGAACACGGCGATGGCGAAGAGGAAGAACGGGCGCCGGCCGTAGATGTCGGACAACTTCCCGTACAGCGGCGTGGAGATCGTCGAGGTGATCAGGAACGCCGTGGTGGCCCATGCCTGCAGGTCGAACCCGTTCAGGTCGTCGGCGATGGTGCGCGTCGCGGTCGCCATGATCGTCTGATCGAGGGCGGCCAGGAACATGCCCATCATCAGCCCGCCGAGGATCGTCAGGATCTGGCGGTGGGTGAATTCCACCGGTGCGGCGGCCGGTGGGCTCGGATGGCTCACGGAGACTCCCGTGGGTGTGCGGTGGGCTCGAGCCGCAGGTGCGCCTCGAGCAGGTCGTTGAACTCCTCGAACAGTCCGGTGAACGCGGCGGCCCGGTCGTCGGGCCAGTCGCTCAGCGCCTGACCGAGCAGCGCCACCCGGGCCTGCCGCAGCCGTTCGCAGGCGGCCTCGCCGGCCTCGGTGACGGCGAGCCGGGACGCCCGGCCGTCCGCCGGGTCGGCCTCGCGCCGGGCCAGCCCGGCCTTGACGAGCTGGGCGACCTGGCGGCTGATCGTCGACGGGTCCGCCTGCTTGATCTCGGCCAGGTCGGTGACCCGCATCGGACCGTGTGCCACCAGCGGGGGCAGCAGCATCAGCGCGGAGGACTCGGCGCCGAGATCCCCGGTCCTGAGCATGCCCCGGAAGCGGGTGCTCATCCGGACGAATCGAACGATCTCATCGGCGAGCCGGGTGATGTCGTCGGTCAACGTTCCACCGCCGTTCGATCTCGGAGTTTGGTTGCAGCGTACAAGTGGTTGCTTGATGAACGCATCTTCATTTCATCCGCCACACGCCGGTGGTCAGGGACTCCGTCTCCTCCAGGACCCGCGGCACCGGCACGGCGTACTCGGTGACCAGCTCGAAGAGGCGCCCCGGGAAGAAGCCGCGGCCCGGATCGCCGACCAGCACCGTGGCGCCGGCCCGGCGTGCCGCGCGCAACGTCGCGGTCATCTGCGGCGCGACCGACGGACTGTAGAAGACGTCACCGGCCAGCACCAGCTCCGGATCGTCCACGTCGGTGACCAGGGAGAGGTCGTTGGCGGCGGCGTTGCGCCGGGCCGCCTCGGCGGCAGCCGGATCGATGTCGGTCGCGGCGACGGCGGCCGCACCGCACCGGGCCGCCGCGATCGCGGCCACACCCGAGCCGGTGGCGACGTCGAGGACCCGCTTGCCGGCGGCCTCGGCGGGATGGTCGAGCAGATAGCGGGCGAGGGCCTGGCCGCCGGCCCAGACGAACGCCCAGAACGGGGGTGGCTGATCGCTGTGGAACTCGCCGCCGGTCAGGTCGAAGAGGCCGCGGCCGTCGTCGACGAGATGGAGCCGGAGCTCCGGGGCGAGCGGGACGGGCAGAAGCCGGGTGGACAGTCGCACCCGGTGATTGTCTGCCCTCGGCGCTTCCCGTCAGCCCCGAACCGGCGCCGGACCCGCCATGATCAGTTTCGCCCGGTACTCCGCGCGGGCCTCGGCGGCCCACGGCGCGTTCTCGTCCTCCAGAAGCGGGCGGGAGGCCAGATAGGCGGCGGCGGTCAGCGGCCGGGCGGCGCGCTCCGCGGTACGGCCGGCGGCAGCCGCGATCAACTCGTCGAAGGTGGCCGTGTCGACCGGGACCCGATCCGGCACCAGCCGCAGCCGGCCGCGGCGGGACGTCACCACCGAGTCCCGGTCGCGGACCCCCGGCTCCAGGCTGTCCCGCAGCGCCGCCACGTCCGCCCGCACGGCATCGACCGGTCCACCCAGCAGACCCGCCAGCTCCACGAACGACCGGTCACCACGCAGCGCCAGCAGGGCGAGCAGGTGACGGGGACGCTCGCCACCGAAGTCGTCGCCGCCGAGACGGATGCCCCGGGTGCGTACCTCGAGACGGCCGAAAAGCTGGATGTCGAACATGATCAAAAACTGTGCGCCCTGGTCCGGGCTGCGGCAAGGCCCCAAAGCGAGGGGGAGACTCGGCCGAAAGACTGGTTATCGCGACCGCTCGGCGGCAACCGGGCGTCACGCGTACCGGGGGTGCCAGGCCCGGCGCGGCAAGGGCGGTCTGTTGGTAGGGCGGGCACCGGGTCGGGTAATCCTTAGACTGCGCGGAGCCTTGGGGCAGACAGAGGGAAGGTGACCTATGGACAACGGCGAGACGATACGGGTCCTCGTCGTCGACGGCCACCAGACCTTCGCCGAGCTGCTCGGGCACGCGCTGGCCGGGCAGCCCGACCTGCGGTGCGTGGGTCATGCGCGGACCGGTCAGGAGGCGCTGCGGCTCGCCGCCGAACTGACGCCCGACGTGATCCTGCTCGATCCGGAACTGTCCGATGCCGACGGCATCGCGATCGCCGAACTGATCCGGGTCCGCCAGCCGGACTCCCGTGTGGTGATCCTCACTGCCAGCGAAGAACAGGCATTGGTACGCCGCGCGACAGCGGCCGGGTTCGCCGGCTTCCTCTCCAAGAACGGCGCGCTCGGTGACGTGCTGAACGCGCTGCGCACCGCGCACGGCGGCGGCATGACCGTCTCCACCGACATCCTCGCCCGCCTGCTGCGCAGCACCTCACCCGCGAGCGTGCCCCGCGGCAGCGTGCTCACCGCCCGCGAGGACGAGGTGTTACAGCTGATGGCGGCCGGTCTGGACGCCCGCGCGGTGGCCCGGCGGCTGGGGATCAGCGTGCACACCTGCCGGGGCTACCAGAAGGCCGTGCTCGCGAAACTCGGCGCGCACAGCCAGCTCGAAGCAGTGGCGATCGCCACCCGGCGCGGCCTGGTCCGGCCCGACCAGCGGTGACCCCGGCGAGCTGACCCGGGGTAAACCGTCCCGTCACTCATCCGGGAAGCGATTCCGTGCGTACTCCTTTCGGGGGGCTCCAGCGCGCTCCGCCGCGCTCGCGCTCGACACGCTCTACCGCGCTCTACCGCCAGAGGCGCCGCAGGGAGGAATCGCAGTGGACCGTACCGCTGTCGGCACGTCGGAGCCGGCCGTGACCGACAACGCACTTCCGCAACGCCGGCCGGGGGCCACCATGCCGGTGAAGCAGGTCGGTGCGCCCGAGAAAGGCTGGTTCGGCGCGGGGGCGCCGGAATCCACGCCCGCCGACGACGACGCCTACCTCCCCAAGCCCTTCGTGCCGGCGTCATCGTCGTCATCCTCGGCCGCCGCGTTCTTCGGGGCGGCCTCCTCGCGCACCTCCGGCACGGGCTCCTCCGCCGCGGCTTCTTCCGCCGCGGCTTCTTCCGCCGTGGATTCCTCCTCCGCGGGCTTCTCTTCTGCGGGTTCCTCCTCCGCGCGTTCCTCCTCCGCGGGTTCAGTGCGTTCCTCCTCCGCGGGCTCTGCGGGTCCGGATTCGTCGTCCGGCTCCGGATTCTCGTCGCGGGCGGGTGGAAGCATCGGGCAGGGCAAAGCGGCTTTCGAGCAGACTTCCGCCCGGTCGGGCCGAGCGTCCTACGAGGAAACTTCCCCCCGGTCGGCTGGTGCGTCGTTCGAGCAGGCCGGTACGGCTTCCGCCCGCCCGGTCGGCGCGGTCTCGGGGCAGGGTGACGCGGCGTTCGGTGCGGCGCCGGCGTCGGCGTCGGATCTGTCGGCTCCGGGCCGCTCGGCTCCGGGCCGTTCGGCTTCGGGTCGTTCGGCTTCGGGTCGCTCGGCTTCGGAGGCGGCCGGCGCTGGGCGGTCCGCGCCGCAGTTCGGACCCGCCTCACCCGGTGGGCCGGGGCGGTCTTCCTTCGGTTTCGGCGACGGGCCCATCGGCGGCGCCCGGCGCACCGGCGGCACCGCGGCGGCGACCGGTGGCGCTCCGGCTGCCTTGGCCGGTGGCGCTTCGACGGCTTCGGCGGGTGGCGCTCCGGCAGCCTCGACGGGTGGTGCCCCGGCTGCCGCGACCGGTGGTACCTCGGCTGTTTCGGCCGGTGGCGCCCCCGGTGCCGCGCCGGTCGTGCGCAGGCGGGGGACGGACGCTTCGGGCGCTGGGAACCCGGCTTGGGGGACGGGACCGGACGGCTCCGCCTGGGCGTCGGGCTACGAGGACGGGAGGCGATCCGCAGGCGTTTCGGCGTCGGCCACCTCTGCGGCTTCCTCGGCTCCTTCGGTCCCAGCTCCTTCGGGCCCCGATTCTTCGGCCCTCCGGGCGCCCTCGGCCTCGCGGGCTTCCGCCACCTCTTCGGGTTTCCCGGCATATGGGGTGAATGCCGCGCGATCGAGTGACTCAGGTCTGTCGGCGAGCGCGCGGGGCGGGTTCGCGGGAGCGGCGGGGATGGAACCGCCGGTTGAGCACTGGGCCGCCGGGTCGTCGTGGGCGCCGCTCTCCTTTGAGAACGGCGGGCGGCCGGCGTCCTCGGTGGACGCGGCGGACAAGCCGGCGGGGCGGTCCGACTGGGACGAACTCGTGGTGTGGGGTGACGGCGGTGCGCAGGCCGCGACCGCACCGGCGGCGGCGCCGCGGCAGTCGAAGCTGGTGTCCATCGGGATGACGCTGCTCGGCATCGTCGCGCTGGCCGCGATCGTGGTGACCGGGATGGTGTACTACTCCGGGCCGGAGTCGAAGATCCCGGAGATGCTCCAGATCGGGGAGGGCGGCGGTGACCAGCGGGTGGTCAGCGCGCCGCTGGACGACCGGACCATCGCGTCGTTCGAGTTGCTGGCGGCTACCGACCGCGTACGCCTCAAGATCGCCGACCTTGGCCCGGATCTCTACCGGATCAGCGCCGCCGAAGATGCCGGGGTCTTCCCCAACCCGGAGGTGCGCGACGACGAGGTGCGCCTCGACGTGACCCGGGAGGGTGACAGCGCGGCCGGCGAGATCGAGGTGCTGCTCGCCGCGGAGGTGCGGTGGACGCTGCGGTTCTCCGGGTACGCGGCCGAGCGGATCGTGGACCTCAGCGCCGGCCGGGTCAGCCGGATCGAGATCGTCGGCGGCACCCGGCGGGCCGAGATGACCCTGGCCAAGGCGAACGGGACCGTGCCCATGCGGATCACCGGCGGCATGGAGGAACTGCTGCTGCGGGCGCCGGCGAGCAGTCCGGTGCGGGTCAAGGTGGGTGGCGGGGCCAGTACGGTGACGGCGGGTACGCGTACTCTCCGTGATGTTCCGCCCGGCTCCACGCTGACGCCCAAGGACTGGCAGAACGCCGACCGCTACGACGTCGACGCGGCGGCGCCGATCACGCTGCTGACCGTCGAGAACGCGCGATGACGCGAAGCGCCGCCCCTCGCCGAGGGGCGGCGCTGTTCGTGCCGGATCAGGACAGCACGCGCAGGCGAACCGTCTGCTCCATGGCCCGGAGCTGGTCGAGCACGTCGTCGCTGTAACCCGCCGCGATGTCAGTGATCAGGTAGCCGTACTCGCCGCGGGTGCTGAGCAGCTGGCCCTCGACGTTGACGTTGTGCTCCGCCATGATCCGGTTGACCTGGGCGAGTACGCCCGGCGTGTTGATGTGGACGTGCACGATGCGGTGCAGCCCGGGGGACTCCGGCAGGGCCACACCCGGCAGGTTGACGCTGAGCGTGGTGTTGCCCTCGGTCACGAACTTCGCCAGCTTGTTCGCCACGAAGCCACCGATGTCGGACTGCGCCTCCTCGGTGGAACCGCCGATGTGCGGGGTGAGGATCACGTTCGGCAGGCCGCGCAGCTCGGAGACGAACTCGTCGCCGCGGCCCTTCGGCTCCTTCGGGAACACGTCGACGGCGGCGCCGGCCAGGTGGCCGCTCTTCAGCGCGTCCCGCAGCGCCAGGTGATCGACCACTATGCCGCGGGACAGGTTCAGGAAGAGGCTGCCGGGCCGCATCCGGGCGAACTGCTCGGCGCCGAAGAAGCCGGCGTTGCCGGGGCGGCCGTCCACGTGCATGGTGACGATGTCGCTGGTCTCCAGCAGCTCGTCCAGGCTGGCGCAGCGGTGGGCGTTGCTCAGGGCCAGCTTGTCGGCGGTGTCGTAGAACGAGACCGCCATGCCCAGGTTCTCGGCGAGCACGGACAGCTGGGTGCCGATGTTGCCGTACCCGATGATGCCGAGCCGCCGGCCGCGGATCTCGTGCGCGCCGTCCGCGGACTTGTCCCACACGCCGCTGTGCATCAGCGTGTTCTTCTCGGTGAGCCGGCGGGTCAGCGCGATGATCTCGGCGATCGCGAGCTCGACGACCGAGCGGGTGTTGGAGAACGGCGCGTTGAAGACTGCGACGCCGGCCGCGGACGCGTTGTTCAGGTCGATCTGATCGGTACCGATGCAGAACGCGCCGATCGCCACCAGGTTGTCGGCGGCCTCCAGCACCTTCGCGGTGACCTGGGTCTTGGAGCGGATGCCGAGCAGCTGCACGCCGCGGATGCGTTCGATCAGCTCCGCCTCGTCGAGAGCGTTACGGAGGGACTCGACCTGGAAGCCGTCCTCCTCGAGCCGGGAAACCGCGTCGGGATGGATGCTCTCCAATAGAAGGACTCGCACCTTGGCCTGGTCGATCATCATCTTCCGTTCCATGTTTCGGTGGGCTGCCCGGGCCGCCACGCCGAAGCCCAGTTCACGGGCGTCAAGCCTAGTCCCCCGGTACGGCGGACCCGGATCGGTGTGTTCGTGGTCCCATCTGCCGGTCAATGCGGTAACTGTTACGGCCCCGCAGCGGATGTGGTTCAGTCGCGTTTCCGTGCCGGTGATCGTGGCAAACAACCCGGGCCGGGCGAAACGTATTTCCCGGACCGAGTGGATCGAGCCCGTACGGGGTAATCCGTCACCCGGCGGTGGGCTCGCACTCGCTATCGTCGATGAAGCCGGGTACGGCTGCGGTGATCGCGAGGTGGGGGGCGATGGGGTCGCTGGGATGGGCCGTGGGTCTTTCCCTGCTGTCGGCCGCCAGTTACGCGGTCGCGGCGGTCGCACAGGAACGCCTCGCCGAGCGCGGCCACCGCGGCGTCTCCCGCTGGGCCGTCGCGCTGCTGCTCACCGGCGCCGGAGTCGGGCTGCACGTGATCGCGCTGAACTTCGGCACGGTCGCCGTCGTGCAGGCCCTCGGCACCCTGACCCTGCTCTTCGCACTGCCGATCGAGGTGATCCGCTACCGGCGGCCGATCAGCCGGGGCAGCTGGGTGAGCGCCGGACTGACCGTTCTCGGACTCGCCCTGATCCTGTCGCTCTCCGTGGAAGCCTCCGGGCCGGCCCTGCTCGGCTCCGGCGCCGCCCGGGCCCTCGCCCTGATCACGGCCGGGGTGGTGCTGGTCTGCGCACTCGGCGCGTGGCGGTCCGGGCCACGGGTACGCGCCATGCTGCTCGCCGGGGCGTCCGGCACGGCGTTCGGGATCGCCTCCGTGCTCACCAAGTCGGTGCTCGCCTCGTTCACCACGGGTGGCCTCGGCGCCGTGTCCCGGCCGGCCGCGGGGATGGTTGTGGCGTTCGCGGTGAGCGGGTACGTGCTCGGTCAGCTGTCGTACCGGGGTGCCGGGCTGGCCACGCCGCTCGCCACGGTGAGCGTGACCAACCCGCTCGTCGCGGCCGTCGCGGGAGTGGTGCTGTTCGACGAGCGGGTGCGGTTCGGGGTGGCGGGGCTGGTCCTGGCCGGGGTGGCCGCGATCGTCATGGCCTGGGGCGTGGTGGGGCTGGCCCGGCGCACCGAGGCCCCGTCCGAGCCCGGTGCGCGCGAGCCGGCCGCTACTTCTCGGTCTGACCGACCGGGCGGGTGAGCGAGACACCGCTGCCCATGCACAGGCCCGGCTCCTTGCCCAGCTTCTCCGCGATCTGCAGACAACGGGCCACCTGGTCCACACTCGCATCGGTACGGGTGATCTCGGCACGGGTCTTCGCGTTCGCCCGGTCGATCTCCAGGTTGCGGGCCTCGAGAATCTTCTGACCGTAGGCGGCGATCGCCTGCGTCGTCGGGTCGTCGTAACGCGGCGACTCGAACGCCACCGACTTCACCACGATCTCGTCACCCAGGGCCGACGTGAGCGCCCCGATCAGCGGCTCCTTGTAGGTCTTGTTCAGATCCGGCGCCGGTGCGTCCCCGCTCGTCACATCCACCGCCCCGAGCGGGTCGAACGACGCGAAAATGGAGGTCAGCGACCCGTTGATCTGCGGGTTCACCCGGCGCTCCACGAACACCTCGAACCGCGACTTGCCACCCACCTCCCGGTAGGCGGCCCAGTTCTCCGGGGCCTTCTCCGCCTTCGCCGACCACTCGATCTGCACCGGGATGCAGGCCCGCCGCTGCGCCGCGATGGTCACCCACACACATTCCTCACCGAGGTGCGCGTACGTCTGCCCGGACGCATCCCACTCGTCGATGTCCTCCCACGGCGCCGTCCACTGCAATCCGGCGCCGGTGGTCCGGCCGGTCGGCTTGTTCCAGGCCGTCACGATGCCCACGTTCCGGGTGGGCACGACGGTGATGCAGGAGGCGACGAGAAAACCGACGGCCGCGAGGGAGGCGCCGGCGAAGGTGAGCCAGGCGGTGCGGCGGGTCTTGGGGATCGTCCGGCCCGAGACGGCGACGAGGAGGGCAACGACAGCGACTACGGCGAGGATGATGCCGAGAACGAACAACGAGATCAGAACTCCTGGTGGTGGGGTGTCTGATCACCACGGTAAGCCAGGAGATCAACAAGTGGTGCCCCCACGCACCCGAACCGTCCGGGCGGGGCGGTGCGGGCGGCGGTGTTGATCTGCTAGCACTACGAAATCGCTGTGATCAAGGGGTCAAAACCGCGATTTCGCATCGCGAGCAGATCAACATCCCCGGCCGCTGGCGATGAGGCCCGATGGAGCGGAACCCTGCAACCACCAGGGATTGCAAGGTCGAAGCCGCTTCTTGATGGCGCGCCCGGCAGGATTCGAACCTGCGACCGACGGATTAGAAGTCCGTTGCTCTATCCGCTGAGCTACGAGCGCTGGCCTGCACATACTAGGCGGTCGTGCCGGATCTGTCGTCCGCCTCGTCGGTGGCGGCGTGCTCGGTTGCTGCTTCGGCGGCCTCGAGCTGCATCGACACGCCGGCGTGGTCCTCCGGGGCGGGTGGGATCTCGACGTCGGGGGTGCCGGGGGCGGGGAGGAAGGCGTCGGTCCAGCGGGCCAGTTCGCGGAACACCTCGGCCCGTACCCCCTTGCCGGAGAGGGTGAGGTCGTGCATGCCGCCGTCGAAGCGGGCGATGGTGACGCGGGGGCCGAGCGCGGGGGACCAGCGGGTGATGTGGTCGACGTCGAGGACGGCGTCGGAGACGTGGACGTCGTCGTGCCATTCGCGGCCGCGGAAGGTGCGGTTCGAGCAGGCGACCAGCACTGGGACGTCGATGGACAGGCCGGCGCGCAGGCGGCGCTGGCCGCGGCGGATGGCGTCGAGCCAGCCCATCCGGACCGGGAAACCGAGGATCGGTTTCCAGCTCAGGTCGTAACTCCATTCGCCGTGGTGGTCGCTGTGCAGGCTCTGGCCGTACAGGCCGAGGGAGGCGACGGGCATCTTGCGGTACGGGGACCGGCCGTTCACCGCCAGGATCAGGGACATCAGTGGCCGCCGCACCACCCAGGGCAGGTTGAAGTCGAAGAACGGGCTGTTCAGGAAAAGCCCGTCGACCAGGCCCTGGCCGCTGCGCGCGTGCGCCCACAGCGACGTGATCAGGCCGCCGGTGGAGTGGCCGGTGACCAGCAGCTGGTCGTGGCCGTCGACGTCGCGGATGATCCGGGCCGCCTCGTCGAGTTCCGGGAAGTACTCGGTGAGGCTGCGGGTGAAGTTGGGTGTCTGGTGCGCGAGCAGGCTGCGGCCGTACTTGCGCAGGTCCAAAGCGTAGAAATCCCAGCCGCGTTCGGTGAAGAAGTCGGCCAGATGGGTCTGGAAGAAGTAGTCCACGAAGCCGTGCACGTGCAGCACGGCCCGCCGTGAAGG
This sequence comes from Actinoplanes sp. DH11, assembly GCF_020873875.1. Taxonomy (GTDB): domain Bacteria; phylum Actinomycetota; class Actinomycetes; order Mycobacteriales; family Micromonosporaceae; genus Actinoplanes. The sequence continues at coordinate 61,991 of NZ_JAHWGU010000017.1, read as the reverse complement.
CGTCTCGGCCCGCCGCCGGACCAGCGTCGCGACGACCGGGCCCTCGTCGTCGGTGCCCAGGTCGATGGTGTGCCGCTCGTACGGCCATCCCAGAACATCGGTCTCCACGCAGCCAGGCTACCCATGAGTAGCCGCCGATGCGCCATAACAGATCGGCCTCCACACCGGCGCGTTGTCCACAGTCCAGCGGTTGTCCACAGGCCCGGCCCGAACTTCCGCCGCCGCGGTGCCGCGGCGGACAGGCTGGCCGCCGACCGATGCGAACGACGTCCTGAGGAGGAATTCGTGTTCGACACCAACATCGTTGTCGTCGGCAACGTGCTCACCGCCCCGGAGTGGCGGCTCACCAACAACTCCCAGCAACTCGTGGCGAACTTCCGGGTCGCCTCGACGGCCCGCCGCTACGACCGGGAGAGCGGCCGCTGGATCGACGGCGACAGCCTGCGGGTCCGCGTCACCGCCTGGCGCCGGCTCGCCGAAGGGGTCACGTCGTCGATCCTGGTCGGCGACCCGGTGATCGTCTACGGCCGGATCTACACGCGTGAGTGGGTCGACGAGGACAAGAGGACCCGCGTCTCGTACGAGCTGGAGGCGTTCGCGATCGGCCACGACCTGAACCGTGGCCGGAGCCGGTTCCAGCGCAACAAGCCGGTGCCCGCACTCAGCGCCGTCGAGGACCCGGAGGCCGACGCGCTGATCCGCGGCGAGTCCACGACCGAGCTGGACGAGACCGAGGCGCCGGTGCGGTACGGCGACGGCGTGCCCGAGCCGGAGCCCGGTGAGCCGGAGCCCGGGTTCCTCGAAGTGGTCGCCGGGCTCACCGACGGTCCGGTCGGCGCCGGCCGTCCCGGCGGGACCGGGGAGCCGGAACCCGGAGAGGAGGAGAACACCGGCACGGCGGAGACGGCTCCGTCGCCGCTGGCCGCCGCACGGCGTACCCGTCGGGGCGCCAAGCGGGAGCCGGTCGCGGCCTGAGGCATTCCCGGATAGCCGCCGCCCGGAGGCATTCTCCCGGTGCACTCCGGCGCGGCGGCGCCCGGCGGCCTGGCCCGGTAGGGGTCACCGGCCAGGCCGCCGGTTGCCGGACATCCCGGTTGCCGGACATCCCGGGTCCGGACATCGATGCTCGCTGCCTGCCGGAACAGGCCTCGTTAACCGATCGTGCCGTTCTCTCCGCCCGGCTGTCGGAGCGGCCCGATTGGGTGCCGGGCACCCCGACGCGGCAAACTGGACCCGTGCTTCTGAAGGACATCCGCGCCATCGTGAGCGAAACCGTGGTGCTCGCGCCGGAAGACCCGGCGGCCGAGCGGGTCAACACCAACTGGTTCGGTGCACCACCGCACGAGCGCATGGGCCTGTCCGCGGACGAGGTCGTGACCACGTTCGAGGAGACCGCGGCCGTGCTGCGCGAGCAGGTGGCCGCTGCCGGGCACCGGGGCGCCGCGACGTTCTACGTCTGGCACGACGCCGTGGCCGGGCAGCTGCGCTGCTCGGTCGGCACGTGCAAACCGAGCGACCTCCCGTTCGACGACCACTATCAGGTGACCGACGACCTGCGTTCGATCGTCGTCGAGTTCCTCCAGGACCGGGCGCCCGGCTCGATCGTCTGGGGTGAGCTCGAACCGGTTCCGTTCCCGGAGGAGCCCGACGAGCCGTCCGGGCTGGCCGTGTGGGCGGTCGACCTGACGCCGTTCGGCCGGTGACCGCCGCCGACGCGGCCGGGCTGATCGCCGGCTACCTGCTCGACGCCGCCGTCGGTGACCCACGGCGGTTCCACCCGGTCGCCGGGTTCGGGACGGCCGCGGCCGCCCTGGAACGGCGCATCTATCGGCCCACCCGCGGGGCGGGTGCGGCGTTCACCGCGATCGCGGTCGGGGTGCCGGTGCTTGCCGGGTACGCGGCCGCACGGGTCACGCGGGGTCGTCCGGCGGCCCGGTTCGCGGTCACCGCCGCCGCCACGTGGACGGTGCTCGGAGCCCGTACGCTCCGCAAGGAAAGCCGGACCATGGCGCGCCACCTCGCGGCAGGCGACGTGCCCGCCGCTCGCGGCAGGTTGAACCACCTCTGCGGGCGCGACCCGGCCGCGCTCGACGAGCCCGAACTGGCCCGGGCCACCGTCGAATCGGTCGCGGAGAACACGTCCGACGCCGTGGTGGCGCCCCTGTTCTGGGGTGCGCTGCTCGGCCCGGCCGGTCTGCTCGGCTACCGGGCCGCCAACACGCTCGACGCGATGGTGGGGCACCGGTCGACGCGGTACGCGCGGTTCGGCACCGCCTCGGCACGGCTCGACGACGCGCTCAACCTGGCGCCGGCGCGGCTGACCGGGCTGCTCACGGTCGCGGTCGCGCCGATCGCGGGCGGGTCGCCGACGGAGACGCTGCGGGTGTGGCGGCGCGACCGGAACGATCATCCGTCGCCGAACGCGGGGCAGTGCGAGTCGGCGATGGCCGGTGCGCTGGGTGTGCGGCTGGGTGGGCGCAACGTCTACTTCGGGCGCAGTGAGGTCCGGCCGTTCCTGGGGGACGGGCCCCGGCCGGGTGCTGTGCATCTGCGGCGGGCGGCCCGGGTTTCGGGGGCGGTGGGTGCGGTCGCGGTCGTGCTGGCGGCAGCCGCGGCGGGCGTGCGGGGCTCGATCAAGGTTGGTGGCGGCGGGGGCGGGGCGGGCCCGCAAGGGCCCATCAGATGACCGGCCTGTTGGTCGCCGGCACCACCTCGGACGCCGGCAAGAGCATCCTCACCGCCGGCATCTGCCGCTGGCTGCACCGCAACAACGTCCGCGTCGCCCCGTTCAAGGCGCAGAACATGTCGAACAACTCGGTCGTCGTCCTGGGTCGCGACGGCCGGGCCGGTGAGATCGGCCGGGCGCAGGCCATGCAGGCGGCGGCCTGTGGCGTCGCGCCGGATCTGCGCTTCAACCCGGTTCTGTTGAAGCCGGGCAGCGACCGGTCCAGCCAGGTGATCCTGCTGGGCGAGGCGGTGGACACGGCGACGGCGCGCAACTACCGGTCGTTGAAGCCGCGGCTGGCGGAGACCGCCTACGCCGCGCTGGCCGAGTTGCGTGCGGAGTACGACGCGGTGATCTGTGAGGGCGCCGGCAGCCCCACCGAGATCAATCTGCGGGACGGCGATTTCGTCAACATGGGTCTGGCCCGCCGGTTCGGCCTGCCGGCGGTGGTGGTGGGTGACATCGACCGGGGTGGTGTCTTCGCGGCGTTCTTCGGCACGCTGGCGCTGCTGTCCCGGGAGGATCAGCAGCTCGTGGCCGGTTTTGTGATCAACAAGTTCCGCGGTGACCTGGGTCTGCTGCGGCCCGGGCTGGACATGATCACCGAGGCGACGGGCCGTCCGGTGCACGGTGTGCTGCCGTTCCATCCGGACATCTGGCTGGATGCGGAGGACTCCCTCGCGTACGGCCGGGTCCTGGGTCGTCCGGGCCCGCCGCGCGGCACGGAGTGGCTGCGTGTCGCGGTGGTCCGCCTGCCGCGGATCTCGAACGCCACCGATGCCGAGGCCCTTGCCGCCGAGCCTGGCGTGCACGTGCGGCTGACCGCCGAACCGGCCGAGGTGGCCGATGCCGATCTGGTGGTGCTGCCCGGTTCGAAGTCGACAGTGACCGATTTGGCCTGGCTGCGCGAGACCGGCCTGGCCGACGCGGTGCGCGCGCATGCCGCCGCCGGCAAGCCGCTGCTCGGCGTCTGCGGCGGCTTCCAGATGCTGGGGCGCAGCATCCACGACGAGGTGGAGAGCGGCCGCGGCACGGTGCCCGGCCTGGGACTTCTCCCCACCGAGGTGACTTTCGCGGCGCGCAAGACGCTGGCGCGTCCGTCCGGGTCGGGCCTGGGCGCGCCGGTGCGGGGCTACGAGATCCATCATGGGTACGTGTCCGCGGGCGCGCCGGAGCCGCTGCTGAGGTACGCGGACGGCCGTCCGGAAGGTGCCGTGGCCGAAAACGTTCATGGCACGCACTGGCATGGCGCGTTCGAGTCCGACGAGTTCCGCCGGCGGTTCCTGGACCGGGCTGCCCGGCAGGCCGGCCGGACGGGTTTCCGGGTCGCGCCGGACACCCGATACGCGGCGATCCGGGAGCGTGCCCTGGACGTGCTCGGTGATCTGGTCGCCGAGCATCTGGACACCGATGCCCTGTGGCGGCTGATCGAGAAGGGCGCGCCGGTGGGGCTGCCGTTCGTGCCGCCGGGAGCCCCCGTAGGGGGTTGACCCTGACGACACGGTTGCGCTCCGGGCGTACTTTGGCAGGGCCGGACGCAGCCATGACCGCCGCGCGAAGCGGTGGGGATCGGGGTGACATCGATGACGACGACCGACGATGCGAATCAGCCGGTGCGCCGGCGGGTGACCCTGACGGGCATCAGTTCGCGGGCCTGGGAGCATCCGGCCGACCGCGGCGCGCTGTCCGCGTTGCGCGAGCTGCGCGGGTTCGACGACGTGGTGAAGACCTTCTTCGGGATGTGGAACGAGCGGGGCTTCCGACTCTCCTTCCTGGCCGGGTCGATCCGCGTCGACCACCGGCAGTACCCGCGGGTCTACCAGCGCTTCACCGAGGCGGCCGCCACGCTCGACGTGCCCGACCTGCCCGAGCTCTACGTCTCGCAGAACCCGATCATCAACGGTCAGGCGATCGGCCTGGACAAGCCGTTCATCGTGATCACCACCGGCGCGGTGGAGAAACTCGACGACGACGAGCTGCGCGCCCTGCTCGGGCACGAGCTGGGTCACGTGCGCAGCGGCCACGCCGTCTACAAGACGATCATGTCGATCCTGACCAGCTGGGCGGCGAACCTGAGCTGGCTGCCGGTGGGTGCGATCGCCCTGCGGGCGATCATCGCGGCGATGCTGGAGTGGTGGCGCAAGGCGGAGCTCTCCGCCGACCGGGCCGGCCTGCTCGCCGGTCAGGATCCGGCGGCCTCGCTGCGGCTGCTGATGAAACTGGCCGGCGGCGGCGACCTCTCACAGATCGACACGGCCGCGTTCCTCGAGCAGGCCGCGGAGTACGAGGGCGGCGGTGACCTGCGCGACAGCCTCCACAAGCTCGGCATGACGGCGTGGAGCACCCACCCGTTCCCGGTCGCCCGGGCCGCCGACCTGCGCAGGTGGATCGATTCGGGGGAGTATGCGGCGATCCTCGGCGGCGACTATCCGCGGCGCGACTCGGACGGCGACGCCTCGGTCTCCGAGGACGTGAAGGCCGCGGCCAAGGCCTACCGGCAGGACTTCTCGGAGTCACAGGATCCGCTGGTCGGCCTGATCCGCCGGGTGGGTGGTGGCGCGACGGACATGGCGGGCGCGGCCGCCGGCCGGGCGATGAACTGGGCGAGCGACGCGGCCCGCCGCGGGCGGGGCACCAACGGCGGCGAGGGCACACCGGAGCCGTGAGCCGGGCAGCCCGGCCCCTGCCCGGCAGGCGGCGGGCCTACCATCGGCGGCATGAGCCTGAGTGATTCCGATCTGCGCGCCGCGATCCGGCGCGAGTTGCCCGGTGTCCGCGCCGACCTGGAAAGGTTGGTGCGGATCCCGGGCATCGCTTTCGAAGGTTTCGACCACTCGCACGTGGAGCGTTCCGCCGAGGCGGTCGCCGAGCTGTTGCGCGGGTGCGGGCTCGACACCGAGATCGTCCGCCACGGCGGACAGCCGGCCGTGATCGGCCGCAAGGCGGCCCCGGCGGGCGCGCCCACCGTCCTGCTGTACGCACATCACGACGTGCAGCCGGCCGGCGACCCCGCGCTCTGGACGAGCGACCCGTTCGAGCCGGTGGAGCGGGACGGCCGCCTCTACGCCCGGGGCGCCGCCGACGACAAGGCCGGCGTGATGGCACACGTGGCGGCGCTGCGCGCGTTCGGCGACCAGCTGCCGGTCGGCGTGGTGGTCTTCGTCGAGGGCGAGGAGGAGTACGGTTCCGACTCCCTCGACACGATCATCCACGAGCACCTGGAGGAGCTGCGCTCCGACGTGATCGTGATCGCCGACTCCGGTAACTGGGACATCGGGCAGCCCGCGCTGACCACCTCGCTGCGCGGCCTGGTCAACCTGTTCGCCGAGGTCCGGGTGCTGAAGAGTGCCGTGCACAGCGGCATGTTCGGCGGCCCGGTGCCGGACGCGCTGATCACCCTGTCCCGCCTGCTGTCCACGCTGCACGACGCGTCCGGCGAGGTCGCGGTCGAGGGCCTGGTGGGCCGGGAGGGCGCGAGCGTCGACTACCCGGCGGAGCGGTTCCGGCACGAGGCCGGGATGCTCGACGGCGTCGAGCTGATCGGCAAGGGCACGATCACCGACCGGATCTGGACCAAGCCGTCGATCTCGGTGCTCGGCATCGACGCGCCGCGGACGCTGGAGGCGGCGAACGCTCTCCAGCCGTCCGCACGGGCCAAGATCAGCGTGCGGCTGGCACCGGGGGAGGACCCGGCGTCCGCTTTCGCCGCTGTCTCCGCGCATCTGCAGAAGAATGTGCCCTGGGGCGCGCAGTTGACGATCGAGCTGGAGAGCGACGGCTCGCCGTGCGTCATCGACGCGACCGGACCGGTCTACGACGCTGCCCGGGCGGCCTTCCGCGACGCCTGGGACGGCACCGAACCGGTCGACATGGGTGTCGGCGGCTCCATCCCGTTCATCGCCACGTTCCAGGAGCTCTTCCCGGACGCGGCGATCCTGGTGACCGGCGTCGAAGACCCGTACTCGGCGGCGCACGGCCCGAACGAGAGCCTGCACCTGGGTGAGTTCGAGCGGGTCTGCGTGGCCGAGGCCTTGCTGCTCAAGAACGTCGCGGAGACCTTGTCCACGAAGTAGATCGGGGTTGGCCGATGGCCGAGTTGTCGTGCGAGGTCCTTGTGGTGGGCGCCGGGCCGACCGGCCTGATGCTCGCCAACTGGCTGACCCGCCTCGGGGTGCGCGTGATCGTCACGGACACCAAGGACGGGCCGACCCGGGAGTCCCGGGCGCTCGTCGTGCAGGCGCGCAGCCTGGAGATCTACGACCAGCTCGGCATCGGCGACCAGGTGCTCGACGCGGCCCGGCGGGCCGAGGCGTTCGCGCCGGGCTACGGCCCGCGCGCGTTCGGCCGGATCCCGCTGGGACCGCTCGGCGCCCTGATCACGCCGTACCCGTACATCGAGGTCCTCGAACAGAGCCGCAACGAGGAGATCCTCTACGACAACCTGCGCAAACTCGGCCGGGAGGTGCACTGGGAGACGCCTGTCACGGCGGTCGTGCAGACCGAGGACGGCATCGAGGCGAAAGTCGGCAACGACACCGTGCGGGCCCGGTTCTGCGTCGGCTGCGACGGATCGAACTCCCTGGTCCGCCGGGCCCGCCGGATCCCGTTCGAAGGGGTCACCAACCCGTACCGGTTCTTCGTGCTGGACGCGGCCGGCACCCGCGGCCTGGTCGGGGGCGCGATAAACGTACGACCGGACGGCTCCGACTTCCTTGTCGCGTTCCCGATGCGCGGCGACGGCAACTGGCGTCTGATCGGCGCGGTCCGGGACACCGGCGGCGACGGCCGGCTCGAGGAGGACGACGCCCGCGAGCGGATCGGCCGGACCTTCGGCGTCACCTACGACGTGTCGCGCTGGTTCGCCACCTACCGGGTGCACCACCGGGTCGCGGCCGCGTTCCGGGACGGGCCGTTCTTCCTGGCCGGTGACGCCGCGCACGTGCACTCGCCGGTCGGCGGGCAGGGCATGAACACCGGTCTGCAGGACGCGCACAACCTTGCCTTCAAACTGGCCGACGTGCTGCGCGGGGTGCGCCGGGACGGCTGGCTGGACCGGTACGAGGCCGAACGGCGCCCGGTCGCCCGCAAGCTCGTGTCGACCACGGACCGGCTGTTCGGCCTGATCACGTCGGCTCGCCTCCCGGCCCGTACCCTGCGCCGCCTCGTCGTCCCCCTGATCGCGCCGATCGGTGTCCGCCTGCTGCCGCGCTCGGCGGCCGGGTCGCGGCTGTTCCAGTACGTCTCGCAGACGCGCATCCACTACCGGCTCGGATCGGACGTGCCCGGGCGGTCGCGGCGCCGGGACCCGGTGGTGGGGCGGCGGCTGCCGTGGACCGGCGGCAACCACGAGGTGCTGCGCGCGGCTGAGTGGCAGATCCACGGGTACGGGGGTGTGGCTGCCGAGGCCGTACCCGACCTGGGCCTTGCGGTCCATCTGTTCCCCGCCGCCCCGGGCACCGCGCTGCGTCCCGGCCTGCTCTACCTGGTGCGGCCGGACGGGTTCGTGGCGGCGCGGGCGGAGCCGGCCGAGGCGGAGCCGAGGTTCCGCTACGCGCTGTCCGGATGACGACATCGGTGGATCTCCGGGGGTAGCGCGGACGATCAATCCTGTTAGGATTCGAACATGCGTTCGATAATCGCGCCTGTGCCGACCAGCCGCGTCGTCCGGGCCCTGCCCGCCGGCCCGCGGGACACGCTCGACCGGCTACGGACCCGCGATCGCATAGAGTCGATCGCCCGCCTGCGTGCCGCCGCCCACGCCCTCGGAGACGTCGACGTCTCCGGGTGGGACGACGCCACGCTCACCGACCACCTCGAAGACCTCTCCCGGGTGCTCTGCGCCCTCGATGCCGAGCTGAGCCGGGTCGCCGACTCGGTGCGGGCCCGCGGCTTCCGGGTGAGCGAGCCGAAAGCGGCCTGAACTGCCAGGATGGGTCACGTGCGATTCCTCGACATCGCTGCCACCTCGGCGGCCGTCACCTCGACCTCCGGCCGGAAAGCCAAGATCGAGCTGCTGGCCGACGCGTTGCGCCGCCTCGAGCCAGGCGAGATCACGGCGGGCGCGGCCTTCCTCGCCGGCGAGCTGCGCCAGCGGCAGACCGGTGTGGGGTATGCGGCCCTCCGCGACCTGCCACCGGCGGCGGCCGAGCCCACCCTGACCGTCGCCGCGGTCGACGCCGCGATCGCCGAGATCTCGACGGTCGCCGGCGCCGGCTCCCAGGCCCGCCGGCGCGACCGGCTCGGCGCGCTCTTCGGCGCCGCCACCGCCGACGAGCAGCGCCTGCTCGTCGGCCTCTTCGGCGGCGAGCTGCGCCAAGGCGCGCAGGCCGGGCTGCTGGCCGAGGCGGTCGCCGCAGCCGCCCAGGTGCCGGCCACCGCGGTGCGCCGCGCCCTGCTGCTCTGCGGCGACCTCAAACAGGTCGCGTCGGCGGCCCTGACCGGCGGTGCCGCCGCCCTCGCCGAGATCCACCTGCGGGTCGGCACCCCGCTGAGCCCGATGCTGGCCAGCAGCGCGCCCGACGTCGCCGCCGCCCTGCTCGCCACCGGCACACCGGCCGTCGTCGACACCAAGCTGGACGGCATCCGCATCCAGGTGCACCGATCCGGCGACGATGTTTCCATCTACACCCGCAGCCTCGACGACATCACCGCCCGGCTGCCCGGCGTCGTCGCGGCCGTCCGTGCGCTGCCCCTGCGCGAGGCCGTCCTCGACGGCGAGGCCATGGCCCTGGGCCCCGACGGGCGGCCGCGGCCGTTCCAGGAGATCTCCAGCCGGGCCGCCACCCGCACCACGGCGGCCGGGGACGTCGCCCTGGTGCCCTACTTCTTCGACCTGCTGCACCTCGACGGCACCGACCTGCTCGACGAACCCGGCCGGGTGCGCTGGGCGGCCCTCGCCGACACACTCCCCGGTGAACTGCTGGTCGGCCGGGCGACCGCCGGGACCGAGGAGGAAGCCGCGGCCGCCTTCGCCGCCGCGCTCGCCGCCGGCCAGGAAGGCGTCGTGGTCAAGGCGCCCGACGCGCCGTACGACGTGGGCCGTCGCGGCGCGGCCTGGGTGAAAGTGAAACCCCGGCACACCCTCGACCTGGTCGTCCTCGCCGCCGAGTGGGGCCACGGCCGCCGCCGCGGCTGGCTGTCCAACCTGCACCTCGGCGCACGCGACCCGGCCACCGGCGGGTTCGTGATGCTCGGCAAGACGTTCAAAGGGCTCACCGACGAACTGCTGCGCTGGCAGACCGAACGATTCCAGGAGCTGGCCGTCGCGGACGACGGCTGGGCGGTGCGGGTCCGGCCGGAACAGGTCGTCGAGATCGCGTTCGACGGGGTCCAGACGTCGCCGCGTTACCCGGGCGGGGTGGCGTTGCGGTTCGCCCGCGTGCTGCGTTACCGCGACGACAAGACGGCCGCCGAGGCGGACACCATCGATGCGGTGCGCGCCCTCAAGCCCTAGCCGCGTTTCCGGTTCCGGCCGCGGTTCCGGCTTCGGCCGCGTTGCCGCGACGGGCGCGCGCTAAAGGGCGGCCAGGCTGCGGACGTAGTTGACCTGCTGATTGATGGCTACGGCGTCACCCTCGGAACTCAGCTGGATGCGGGCCACGTACTGCCGGGTGCCGCTGACGACGGTGACGTGCACCGTGCCCTGCGGAACGGTCTCCTTGTAGAGCAGCAGGAACAGGCTGAGACCGGCGGTCAGGCAGATGCCGGCGAAGGCGACGAGCTTCGCCCAGCCGGGGGTACGCCGCTGGCCGTACCAGTGGTCGGTGACCTGCCACTGCGAGCCGGCCAGCGGGAAGTCGCCGACCGGGGTGCGTACCAGGCTGGACGTGACCTCGATCTCCGCGATCTGGACGATCACCGGCCCGGTGGCGGGCGGACCGGCGGGTGCCGGACCGGGTGCGGGTGCCGGACCCGGTCCGGTGGGTGCCGGGCCGGGTGCTTGACCTGGGTAGGGCGCTGGACCCGGGCCGGGCGCAGCTGCCGGGTCCGGGCGTAACGGCCCCGGAGAGCCCCACGGGTCACCCGGCGGGAAAGTCATGCCCGCGAGATTAATCGCCCTCGCCCGGCGCCGCGAGACGACGGTCCGCGCCCGCACCCGCCGCGGCCGCACGTTCCTCCGCGCGGCGCTGGTCAGCGGCCTCGACACGGTCGAGTGGCTCCGGCTTCTGCGCGCGGCGCTGATCGGCTTGCTGCGCGCGGCGCTGGTCAGCGGCCTCGACGCGGTCGCGGGGCCTCTCGGGGCGCCGGTCGAGCGTCGCCTCGGCCGGCACGCCCGGCGCCGGCCCGTCGGTGTTCAGGCCGTGGGCCTCGCGGCGTGCCTGCCAGCCGAAGAGGACGAAGACCATGCCCGCGAAGATCCACCACTGGACCGCGTAGCCGCCGTTCTGCCAGGCGTCCTCGTGCGAGATCGGCACCGGGACGAACGCCGGATCGGCGGCCGGGCTCTGCTCGGTGAGCAACACGTAGGCCCCGTAGACCGGGAACGGCAACTCCGTGGCCAGGCGCGGGATGCTGATCCGGCGGGTGTCCAGGCGGCCGTCCCGCTGCTCCACGGCGCCAGGTCGGCTTTCCGACAGGTGAATCTGCCCGACGACAGTCACCCGCCCGGCCGGCGCGGCCGGGACCTCCGGTGACGCGAGTGCCCCGCCCGGACCGGCCGGCACCCAGCCGCGATCCACCAGGACCGCGGTGCCGTCGTCCAGGATCAGCGGGGTGACGATCTCGAAGCCCACCTCGGCCTCGACCGTCCGGCCCCGGGCCTGAATCTCGTGGGCCGGGTCGTATCGACCGGTGAGGGTCACCTTTGTCCAGGCCAGCGACTCCCCAGGAGCAGCGCCCGGCGTCCCGGCGGCAGTCGGTGCGGTGAGCACCGAGGTGAGCGGGACCGCCTGCGCCGAGTTCGCCGAGTCGATCCGTTCATTGATCCCGGTGCGCTCGTGATAGCGCCGCAGCTGCCAGTTGCCGAGCATCACCATGACCACCGCAGCGACGACGGTCAGCGCGGCGGCGGCCAGCCAGCGGGGCGTCAGCAGGAACCGGTACACCCCCCGAGGCTACCTGGCGAGGCGGTACGGCCCGCCGCAGCCGGGTAGTCTGCGACATCCGGCAGTTGTTACCACGCGACCGCCGTTTGCGGAATCCTCGGGGGAGACATTGATCACCCAGCCTCGTCTGGTCGTGAGCGCACCGTCGTCGGGCCACGGCAAGACAGCGATCGCCGTCGGGCTGCTCGCGGCGCTGACGGCACGCGGCATCCCGGCGGCGGGTTTCAAGGTCGGCCCGGACCACACCGACGCGGCGTACCTGGGTCTGGCCGCCGGCCGCCCCGGCCGCAACCTCGACCCGCGCCTGGTCGGCGCGCAGCGCGTCGCCCCGCTCTTCGCGCACGGCGCGGCCGGTTCGCAGCTGGCCGTCGTCGAAGGCGCGATGGGCCTGTTCGACAGCCTCACCGGCCAGCCCGAGGTGGACGGCACGGCTGCGGTCGCGGCCGCGCTGCGTGCCCCGGTCGTGCTGGTGGTCGACGTGGCCGCGATGGGTCACTCGCTCGCCGCGCTGGTCCACGGGTTCCGCATGTTCGACGAGATGGTGCACCTCAACGGCGTCATTCTGAACCGGGTGGCCTCGGCCCGGCACGAGCAGATGCTGCGCAGCGCCATGGACGACATCGGCATGCCGGTGCTGGGCGCGCTGCACCGCGGCGAACTGCCCAACGTGCTGCCGGCCCGCACGCACGGCCTGGTGCCGGTGGCACACCGCACGGTCGAGGCCGGCCGGGCGATCCGCCGGCTGGGCGAGGCGGTCGCGTCGATGCTCGACATGGACCGGCTGATGGCGCTCGCCGCGTCCGCGCCCCCGCTGCCGGGCCCGATCTGGACGCCGTCCGAAGCCGCCGGCGGTGAGGCCGGCGACCAGCGGCCGATCATCGCGCTGGCGGGTGGGCAGGGCGCTCCGTACACGTATGTGGAGACCGCCGAGCTGCTCGCCGCGGCCGGCGCCGACGTCGCGGTGATCGACCCGCTGCGCGACGAGACGCTCCCGCCGGGCACGCGCGGCCTGGTGGTGGGTGCGGGTCTGCCCGAGGGGTACGCGGAAGAGCTCTCCGCCAACCACCGGCTCAGTGCGGCCGTCGCGCAGTTCGCCCGGGACGGCTGGCCCGTCGTCGCGGAGGGCATCGCCTTCCCCTGGCTGACCCGGGAGCTGGACGGCCGGCCGATGTGCGGCGTCCTGGATGCCACCGCGACGACCGGCGAGCAGACCGTCGCCGGGTACCGCGAGGCCACCGCGCCCAGCACGTCCGTGCTGGCGCCCGCCGGCGCCCGGATCACTGGCTACAAGCAGCACCGTGCGATCGTCGCGCCGCGCGCCGGCGCCACCCCGGCGTGGACCTGGTCCGGCGGCAACCCGGAGGGCTTCGTCTGGCGCCAGGTGCACGCCTCCCAGCTGGGCCTGCACTGGGCGGCCGCCCCCGAGATCGCCAAACGGCTGGTCGCGGCGGCATTGGCCGGGCCGAGCCAGGCCGCGGGTGCGCAACCCGGCCCGGCGCAGGCCATGCCCCCGGCGAACCACGCCCCGGCACCGCACCAGGCGCCGAACCACCAGCCGGCATCTCAGCCGCCGCCCAACCACCAGCCGGCGAACATGCCGCCGGGGGGCGTGCCCTCCGGGCCGGCTCAGCCCCACCCGGCGAGCCCGATGCCGCCCATGCCCCCGATGCCGCCAGTGCCGATGCCCCCGGTGCCGATGCCGCCGATGCCACCCGTGCCGATGCCACCGGTTCCGATGCCCGCGAGGTCCGGCCCGGCCAGGCAGTCCGGCGCCGGCTCGGCGTCGCAGCCGAGCGCGAACCCGGTGATGCAGCCCAGCGCCAACCCCGTCGTCCAGCCCAGTGCCAACCCGGCCATCCAGCCGGGTTCAGGCCCGGCGGTCCAGCCCGGTTCGGGTCCGGCCGTGCAGCCCGGTCCGGGCGCGGCGGTCCACCCCGGATCCCGTCCGGCGGTGCACCCGGGATCGGGTCCGGCCGTGCAGCAGGAGCCCGGTCCGGCGGTGCAGCCCGGTTCCGGTCCGGCGGGGCATGCGGCTTCCAGCCAGGCCGTGCGGCAAGGCTCCGGCCCGGCCATGCCGGGTTCCGGCTCGGCCACGCCGTATGGTCCGGGCGGCCACGGCGCTCCGCGACGCTCCGGGCCCCCCGGTGGCATGCCGCCGGGGGAGTGGCACAGCGGCCCGCACCGGCAGGAACAGGAGAACTGGGAAGCGCCCGGCGAGTGGTCGAACGGCCCCGGCGGCCGGTCGGACGGGCCGAATATCCCGGGCGAGTGGTTGGACGGTCCCGCCGCACGCGGTGAGTGGTCGGAGGGCGCAGCTCCACAGGGCGCGTGGTCGGATGGCCCAGCCGTGCATGCGGAATGGCACCACGCCTCCGGCGCGCAGGCCAACCGGCAGAACGGACCGGAGGCCGCAGGCGAGCGGCAGCACAGGCCGGACGCTCAGGGTGACCGGCAGTACAGCCCGGGCAGTGTGGGCGAGTGGCAGCACGGCCCGCAGGGTGACCGGCAGAACGGCCCGGCCGCGCAGGGCGAGTGGCAGCACGGGCCCAGCGCGCAGGGTGACCAGCAGCACGGGTCCGGCGCACCGGGTGACCGGCAGGGCAGTGTGGGTGAGTGGCAGCACGGCCCCGGAGCTGCCGGCGAGTGGCAGCACACCCAGGGGGAGTGGGTACCTGACGGAAGGCCGCCCGGCGGCGCGGCGATGCCGTCGAACGGCCCGATGCCGCCGAGGCCGCCCGCTCAGGCGATGCTGCCGTCCGGACCTGCCGGCTCGTCCGGACCTGCCGGCCCGCAGGGGCCCAACCCCGGTGGGCCGCCGGCGAACCAGGGGCCGCTCCGGCCGGCGAACCAGGGTCCCGGACATCCCGCCGGTCAGGAGAGCCGCCCCACCGCGGACATCACGCTCCACAACTGAGCCTGAGCCGGCCCCGATCCGGCGGCCTGATGGGAGGCTTCGCACGTGGGTGACCAGCCCCGGGAGCCGGAAACCGCCCTGCGTGCGAAAGGTGATCGTCGTCCCCGGAAGTTGTCGTACCTCACTCGTACCGTGAGGCATACGACAAGCGAAGGAGGGCGTCGTGGCCGATCGTGTGCCGCTGGATTTCGATCCACAGGTTCGTCAGATCAGGGCTCTGCTGCTCGGGGTCGACGAGGGTGATCTGTCCGGGCCTACGCCCTGCACCGGCTGGCCGGTCGCGGCTCTCCTGGATCATTTGATGGGTCTGTCCTACGCGTTCGCCCAGGGTGCCCGCAAGCGAGCCGACAACCCGGCGACGGAGCCGTCCGCCGAGCATCTGTCGCGGCACTGGCGCAGCCGGCTTCCGGTGGTGCTGGAGGAGCTGGCCACCGCGTGGCGTGACCCGTCCGCCTGGTCGGGCACGGCGACCGTGGGCGGGGTGACCCTGCCCGCCGCCGACATGGGCATGTTCGCGATGACCGAGCTGGTCGTGCACGGGTGGGATCTGGCTCGCGCGACCGGTCAGGACTACGCGGCCGACCCGCGTGCCCTGGAAATCCTGATCGACTTCCTCTCGCAGTCGCCGCCGGAGGGCACGCCGGGCCTGTTCGGGCCGGTGGTGCCGGTCGACGCGGCAGAGGATCCGCTGCTGCAGGCGGTGGGCCTGGCCGGCCACGACCCCGCTTGGCGACCACCCCGGCGCCGGACCCAGCTGCGCCGCGCAGGCTGATCCCCGACCGGCCGAAGCGAAAAGCGGCCCTGGCGGAGTGCGGTTGAGGCCCGGCTGAGAGCGGTTGAGGCCCGGCGGAGTGCGGTTGAGGCCCGGCGGAGAGCGGTAGAGGCCCGGCCGGAAAGCGGGCCGGCCGCCGCGCGGGTGCGCGGCGGCCGGTGGGTTGGCAATGCGGTGCGGCAATGCGGTGCGGCAGGGCGGGGGTGGCTACCAGACGAGCTTGTCGGAGGGCGGGGTGAACTTGGTCTTGGGTTGGCCCTCCAGGGCGTCGCGCAGGGTTTGGGCCACGGTGAACTTCGAGATGGTTCCGCGGCTCGTTCCGACCACGTGCTCCGGGTTGTCGGGGTCGGCCACGAAGGCGGCGGCCGCCAGCTCCGGGGTGTAACCGCTGAACCAGGCCGTCTTGTTGCCGTCCGTGGTGCCGCTCTTGCCGGCGACCGGGCGGCGCAGGGTGGCGTGCACCATCTCGGAGGTGCCCCAGCCGCCGCAGCTGCCTCGCGCCGAGCCGTAACCGGTGACGCACCGTGCCGCGTCGGTGGCGGCGCGGGCCACGTCCACCGCCAGTTCGCGGTGGCAGCGCGGCGCCGCGACCAGCTTGCCGTCGTGTACGGCGTGGGTGTCGTCCGGGTTGCGGATGGACACGACGGGCAGGGGCTCGCAGTACCGGCCTTCGGCGGCCAGGGTGGCGAAGACGTTCGCCATTTCGACCGGGGTGGCGTCGCTGACGCCCAGGGTGAAGGCGCCCCAGCCGGCGGCGTGTTCCGGGGTGGCGAGCCTGCGGTCCACCTCGGTGCGCCAGCGCAGCCCCAGCCGTTCCGCCATCCGGACCGCCTTGTCCGCGCCCACCCGCTGTTCCAGCTGCACGAAGTAGGTGTTCACGGACTTGCCGAAGCCGCTCCACATGGTCTGGTTGCCGGTCATCGACTTGCTGGAGTTCTTCGGGCACCAGTGTGTGCCGCAGGTCGCCGGGCCGGGCGCGGTGATGTATTGCGAGTAGAACCGTTCCGGCGAATAGAACGAGGTGCGCAGCGGCATCCCGGCTTCCAGGGCGGCCAGCATCGTGAAGATCTTGAAGGTGGATCCGGCCTGGTAACCGGCCATGCTGCCGCCGCCGAGCAGCGGGTTCACCGTGTTCGGGTAGTTGCCTTTGGTGTCCCGGCCGGTGCGCCGGTCGCTGTGCCGCCCGTTGTTCTTCTGGTCCAGCGAGTACCGCCGGTTCACCGCCATGCTGACCAGCCGCCCGGTGCCGGGCTGCACGACGACCTGTCCGTGCGCGAACGGGCTGCCCCGCTTCTCCTTGTCCAGGACGTGCTTCATCGCGTGCTTCTGGATGCCGGGGTCGATGGAGGTGACCACCCGGTACCCGCCGCGCCGCAGATTCTCCTCGCGTTCCTGCGCGGTGCGGCCGAAGGCCGGCTGTTCCCGCCACCAGCTCTTGAAGTAGTCGCAGAAGAAGCCCCAGTCGTTGTGCGCGGCCGGCACCGAGACGCAGTCGTTCGGCGGCGCGGTCAGCCGCAGTTTGATCTTGGATTTCTTGGCGGCGGCCGCCTGGTCCGGGGTGATCGAACCCATCTTGAGCATCTGGTCGATCACGTAGTTGCGGCGCTGCCGGGCCGCCCGCTGGTCCTTGGTCGCCGGGTCGTACGCGGACGGCGCCTTGACCAGCCCGGCGAGCAGGGCCGCCTCGGTCAGGGTGAGGTCCTTCGGCGCCTTGGAGAAGAACACCTGCGAGGCCGCGAAGATCCCGTAGGCGCGGTGCCCGAAGTACGCGGTGTTCAGGTACCGCTCGAGGATCTGTTCCTTGCTGAGGCGCTGTTCGACCTCGATCGCCATCCGCATCTCCCGCAGCTTGCGGGTCGCGGTCTGCTCGGTGGCCTCGAGCGCCTCCTTGGGGGTGCGCGCGCTGTCCCGCAGCGCCATCCGGACGTACTGCATGGTCAGCGTGGACGCGCCCTGGGAGACGCCGCCGGCCTGCTGGTTGGCGACGAACGCGCGCGCCACGCCTTTCGCGTCGACGCCGTTGTGCTCGTAGAAGCGGGAGTCCTCGGAGGCCACGATCGCCTTGATGACGTACGGGGACATGTGCTTGAGCGCGGTCTGCTTGCGATGTTCCTCGTAGAACATGGTGAGCAGGGTTTTGCCGTCGTTGGCGTACACGTACGTGGTCTGCGCGGTCGGCACCTCCGTGAGTTCTTCGGGCATGGCTTGCAGCGCGTCGGTGCCGGCCTTGACCCCCATCCCGGCGAGTGCGGCCAGGGGATAGGAGAGGCCGGCGAGGACCAGGCCCGCGATGAGCCCGGCTCGGATCAGGAGGGCGACTCTTCCGGCTACGGTGAGGCGTCGGCTCGTCACTCCTTGACGGTAGGACAAAAGGCTTCATGTTCGCCCGGAACGGCAGAAGTCGGGCCATGATCGCCCCCGGCGTGACCCGGGAACGGCCGCCAGGCCGCTGACGGCATGCTGGGGGCATGACGTACGACCTCGATCATCACGGCGACGCCGAGGTGGGGGCGGGCCTGATCGACCTCGCGGTCAACGTGCGGCACCAGCCGATGCCCGGGTGGCTGTCCGCTCCCATCGTGGATTCGCTGCACCGGCTCTCCGCGTACCCCGACGCGACATCCGCGACCGCCGCCGTCGCGGCCCGGCACCGCCGCGACCCCGCGGAGGTGCTGCTCACCGCCGGCGCCGCGCAGGCGTTCGTGCTGCTCGCGCAGGCGTTGCGCGGCGCCCGCCGCCCGGTGGTGGTGCACCCGCAGTTCACCGAACCGGAGGCGGCGCTGCGCAACGCCGGGCACGACGTGGACCGGGTGCTGCTGAGCGCGCGGGACGGTTTCCGGCTGGACCCGACGCTGGTGCCGGACGACTCCGACCTGGTCTTCGTGGGCAACCCGACCAACCCGACCTCGGTGCTGCACCCGGCCGCCGACGTGGCGGCGCTCGCGCGGCCGGGCCGGGTCCTGGTGGTCGACGAGGCGTTCGCCGACATCACTCACCGGCCCGGGGTGCCGGGTGAGCCGGAGTCGCTCGCCGGGCGCCGCGACGTGCCGGGTCTGGTGGTGCTCCGCAGTCTGACCAAGACGTGGGGGCTGGCCGGGCTGCGGATCGGCTACCTGCTCGGGCCGGCCGGCCTGCTACCCCGGCTGGCCGCAGCGCAGCCCCTCTGGGCGGTCTCCACGCCGGCGCTCGCGGCCGCGGCCGCCTGCGCCTCCCCGGTCGCCGTCGCCGCCGAGCGGGAGATCGCCGCGCAGGTCACGGCGGAGCGTGTCCACCTGGTGGACCGGCTGCGACACGTGCCGAGCGTCACGGTTGCCGGCGAACCGGCCGCCGCATTCGTGACGATCCACGTCCCGGCGGCCGAGCGGATCCGGCTTGAGCTGCGTCGACGCGGTTATGCGGTACGCCGGGGCGACACCTTTCCGGGGCTGGGCGCGGACTGGTTGCGGATTGCGGTACGCGACACTGCCACCACCGACAGATTCGTGCAGACTCTCACCGAAGTGATCGAGGAGCGATCGTGACGCTGGAGACCACCCTTGCCGCCATCCGGCCGGCCGACGAGCAGGCACTCGCTGCCGCGCGTGAGCTGCAGGGCCGGCTGACCAAGCCGGCCGGCTCGCTGGGCGACCTGGAGGAGCTGTCGGTGCGCCTGGCCGGGCTGGCCGGGATCTGCCCGCCGCCGCTGCCGGCGCCCGCGACGGTCGCCGTCTTCGCCGGTGACCACGGCGTGCACGCGCGCGGGGTGAGCCCCTGGCCGCAGGAGGTCACCGCGCAGATGGTGGCGAACTTCGTGGCCGGTGGTGCGGTGGTCAACGCGTTCGCCCGGCAGGCCGGCGCCGACGTCATGGTGATCGACGTCGGGGTGTCCATCCCGTTGCACGGCGGCGCGAACCTGCTGGACGCCAACATCCGCCGCGGCACCCGGGACATGACCGTGGAGCCCGCGCTGACCCGCGAGGAGGCGCTGGCCGCCGTCGAGGTCGGCATCGCGGTCGCCGCCCAGCTCGTCGAATCGGGCGCGAAGTGCCTGCTCACCGGCGACATGGGGATCGCCAACACGACACCGGCGGCGGCCCTGATCGCGGCCTTCACCGGAGCGGACGCGGCCACCGTGACCGGCCGGGGCACCGGCATCGACGACGCCACGCTCATGCGCAAGACCGAGGTGGTCGCCGCGGCGCTGGCCCGGCATCGTCCCGACCCGGCCGACCCGCTGGGCGTGCTCGCCACCGTAGGCGGCCTGGAACACGCCGCGCTCGCCGGTTTCATCCTGGGCGCGGCCGCCCGCCGGGTCCCGGTGATCGTGGACGGCGTGATCGCCGCCTCGGCCGCCGTCGCTGCCGCCGCGTTCGCGCCGGACGCGGTCGCCGCGATGGTCGCCGGGCACCGGTCGCCCGAGCCGGGTGCCTCCGTGGTCCTCGCGCACCTGGGCCTGACGCCCCTGCTCGACCTCGGCATGCGCCTGGGCGAGGGCAGCGGCGCGGTGCTGGCCCTGCCGGTGGTGGCGGCCGCGGTGCGGGTGCTGCACGAGGTGGCGACGTTCGACGCGGCAGGCGTCTCGGAGAAATGACAGGCCCGGGCGGGGAAATGACAAGGCAGGTCGGGGACGTGACGAGCGCCGGGCGGGGGCGCCGCGGGCGTCGGCGGAGCAGTGACGAGAGTGAAGAACTGAGCGGGAAAGCGGGACTATGAGCCTTTATCCGATGGCCCTGCGGCTGGAGGGCCGCCGCGTGCTGGTGGTCGGCGGCGGCACGGTCGCCACCCGCCGGGTGCCGGCACTGATCGCCGCCGGCGCCCAGGTGGAGATCGTCGCGCCCGAACTCACCCCCGCGCTCCGGTCGTACGCCGACGCCGGCCGGGTGGCCTGGACGCCACGCCGCTTCGCGCCGGTGGACGTCGAGGGTGCCTGGCTGGTGCACGTCGCGGTGGACGACCCGGAGGCTGCCGCTCAAGTGAGTGCGGCGGCGGAGGCGCACCGCATCTTCTGTGTACGGGCGGACGACCGCGACGCCGCCACCGCCTGGACCCCGGCCGTCACCCGGCACGGCCAGGTGACCGTGGCGGTGACCGACGGGGGCGACCGCCGCCGCGCGATGGCGGTCCGTGACCTGGTCGCGCACGCCCTGGAGGCGGTGCCGCCGGCCGCGCCCGAGTTCAAGGGGGTGGCGCTGGTCGGTGGCGGACCCGGCGACCCCGAGCTGATCACGGTGAAGGGCCGGCGCCTGCTGGCCGCGGCCGATGTGGTGGTCGCCGACCGGCTGGTCCCCGGCATGCTCCTCGGTGAGCTGCGCCCGGAGGTCGAACTGATCGACGCGGCCAAGATCCCGTACGGGCCGTCGGCCGCCCAGGAGGAGATCAACCGGATCCTGGTGGACCGGGCTCAGCAGGGCAAGTTCGTGGTCCGGTTCAAGGGCGGCGACAACTTCGTCTTCGGCCGCGGCGGCGAGGAGGCGCTCGCCTGCGCGGCCGCCGGTGTCCCGGTCATGGTGGTTCCGGGCGTGACCAGTTCGATCGCGGCGCCCGCCCTGGCCGGCATCCCGGTCACCCACCGCGGAGTGGCGCACGAGTTCACCGTGGTGTCCGGTCACATCCCGCCGGACCATCCGGATTCGCTCGTCGACTGGCCGGCGCTGGCCCGGCTGCGTGGCACCCTGGTGGTGCTGATGGGCCTGAAGAACCTGCCGAAGATCGCCGAGCGCCTGATCGCCGAGGGCCGCGCCGCCACCACACCGGTCGCGGTGGTGCAGGAGGGCTCGACCGCACATCAGCGGTCGCTGCGCAGCACCCTGGAGGCGGTGACCGCCGACGTGGCGGCGGCCGGCATCCGCCCACCGGCCGTCGTGGTGATCGGCGCGGTGGTGGAGGTGGCCGACACCTTCACCCCGGCGAGCTGACGAAGCCGTACCGGAAGGGGCAGTCGCAGGGCGTACCAGAAAGGCGCCGGGCCGAAAAACGGCCCGGCGCCCGAAAACGGGTCCTGCTCAGTCCTCGGCGGGCTTCTCGCCGTCACCGTCGTCGACGCCGAGCTCGTCGAGGAAGGTCTTTGCCCAGCGCGCGACGTCGTGCGTGCGCAGGTGACGCTGCATCACGCGCATCCGGCGCTTGAGCTCGGGCGCTTCCGCGCCGACCGCACGCAGCAGCGCGTCCTTCACGCCGTCCGGGTCGTGCGGATTGCACAGGAATGCCTGGCGCAGCTCGGTCGCCGCACCGGCGAACTCGCTGAGCACCAGCGCGCCACCGGTGTCACCGCGGCAGGCGATGTACTCCTTGGCGACCAGGTTCATGCCGTCGCGCAGCGGGGTCACCATCATGACGTCGGCGGCCGCGTACATCGCGGCGAGCTCCTGCTTGCTCACCGACTGGTGCAGGTAGTGCACCGCCGGCGTGCCGACCCGCCCGAACTCGCCGTTGATCCGGCCGACCTCGCGCTCCACCTTCACCCGCAGCGTCTGGTAGTGCTCGACCCGCTCCCGGCTGGGCGTCGCCACCTGCACCATCACCGCGTCGCCGACGTTGAGCTTGCCGTCGGCGAGCAGCTCGCGGAACGCCTTGAGGCGCAGCTCGATGCCCTTGGTGTAGTCGAGCCGGTCGACGCCGAGGATCACCGTCTTCGGATCGCCCAGCTCGGCCCGGATCTGCTTGGCCCGGGCCTGCACCGCCGGGTCGGCGGCGAGGCGTTCCATGTCCTTGGTGTCGATGCTGATCGGGAACGCACCGGCCTTGACGCTGCGCCCGTCCACCTTGATCGACTGGCCCTCGTAGCGGAGGCCGAGCAGGTGCCGGGCGAGCCGGACGAAGTTCTGCGCGGCCAGCCGCTGCTGGAAGCCGACCAGGTCGGCGCCGAGCAGGCCGCGCAGGATCTCGGCCCGGAACGGCATCTGCATGAACAGCTCGATCGGCGGGAACGGGATGTGCAGGAAGAACCCGATCCGCAGGTCGGGGCGCATCTCCCGGAGCAGGGCCGGCACCAGCTGCAGCTGGTAGTCCTGCACCCAGACGGTGGCGCCCTCGGCGGCGACCTGGGCGGCCGCCTCGGCGAACCGCTGGTTGACGATCCGGTACGTCTCACGCCAGCGACGCTTGTAGACGGGTGTTTCCACCGCGTCGTGGTACAGCGGCCAGATCGTCGCGTTCGACTGGCCCTCGTAGTAGCGTTCCAGCTCCTCGGTGCTGAGCGGGACCGGATGGATGTTGATGCCTTCGAGTTCGAAGGGTTCGGGCGCCGGCCCGGACCCACCCGCCCAGCCGATCCAGGTGCCGCGGTGCTCGGTCAGCACCGGGTGCAAGGCCGTGACCAGCCCACCCGGGCTGGGACGCCACTGCTTGTCCCCTTCCGGGGTGGTGACCTCGTCCACTGGCAAACGGTTGGCGACGACGACGAAGGAACTTCGTTCGGCCACGCTGAGTACACCTCCGAGTGGTTTCTGTTCCCCAGGCGAGCCTACTGGGCATAGGCTGCCGCGTTGCACCGCCTCCGATCTCACGGTGGGAACGCGCCGTGATGGACCGGTTGGAACCGGGGTGCCATCCTGAGCCGGTGGCCCCCCTTGATGATCATTCCCAGCAGCGGCGTCCGTTGTTCTTTCCTGTGGTGATCGCCACGGTGCTGCTCACGATCATCGGGATGATCGGTGGATACCTCCTCGGCGAGGAACGAAACCGGTCGGAGGACGAGCGCGGCTCGCGGGACCCGTTCGATGCCGCTCCGGCGCCGCTGGAACTGGTCGACGGCCCGCTGTGCCCGGAGCAGACCCAGAAGGCCGGCTCGCTCTACGGCGCGTCCGGCGACCTGGTGGAGGTGCTCCGGGTGCGTACCGTCCGCAAGACCGTGGTCTGGATCTGCCAGGACCGGGCCGGGTTGCTCTATTACCACGCCAACAAGGGCGGCACCGACGCCGAGTGGATCGAGGGGAAGACCGCGCTCTTCCTCGGCGGGGTGGAGGACGACGGCACCGGGCGGTACACCGCGCGGGCGGTCGACGGCAACGTCTTCACCGTGGATGGTGCGGGCCTGGTCATCCGGCACGCGGACGGGCGCGCCGAGGAGCAGAAGGCGGTCCGGGAGTAAACCTGGCGGGGTTGTCGTTCGCAGTGCGGGGGTACCTGGAAAGATTGCCCTTTGATTCCTGGCTTCCCGCCCCGATAATTCACGATCTTGGAGGTAGGGCACCCCGTGGCCCAATACATCTACGTCCTGGAAAAGGCGCGCAAGGCGCACGGCGACAAGGTCGTGCTCGACAATGTGACGCTGAGCTTCCTGCCGGGCGCCAAGATCGGTGTGGTCGGCCCGAACGGCGCCGGTAAGTCCAGCCTTCTGAAGATCATGGCGGGCCTCGACACGCCCAGCAACGGCGAGGCCCGGCTGATGCCCGGCTACACCGTCGGCATGCTGGCGCAGGAGCCGCCGCTGAACGACGAGAAGACCGTCCTCGGCAACATCGAGGAAGCGGTCGCCGACACCAAGGCCAAGCTGGACCGGTTCAACGCCATCGCCGAGCAGATGGCCACCGACTACTCCGACGAGCTGATGGAGGAGATGGGCAAGCTCCAGGAGGAGCTGGACCACGCCGACGCGTGGGACATCGACTCCAAGCTGGAGCTCGCGATGGACGCGCTGCGGTGCCCGCCGCCGGACGCCGACGTCACCCAGCTCTCCGGTGGTGAGCGCCGCCGCGTCGCGCTCTGCAAGCTGCTGCTCGAGGCGCCCGACCTGCTGCTGCTCGACGAGCCCACCAACCACCTCGACGCCGAGAGCGTGAGCTGGCTGGAGCAGCACCTCGCGAAGTACGCCGGCACCGTCCTGGCGATCACCCACGACCGGTACTTCCTGGACAACGTGGCCGGCTGGATCCTCGAGCTGGACCGCGGCCGGGCGATCGGCTACGAGGGCAACTACTCCACCTACCTGGAGAAGAAGGCGGCGCGTCTCTCGGTCGAGGGCCGCAAGGACGCCAAGATGAAGAAGCGCCTCTCCGAGGAGCTCGAGTGGGTCCGGTCGAACGCCAAGGCGCGCCAGACCAAGAGCAAGTCCCGTCTCGAGCGCTACGAGGAGATGGCCGCCGAGGCGGAGAAGACCCGCAAGCTGGACTTCGAAGAGATCCAGATCCCGCCGGGCCCGCGTCTGGGCAACACCGTCATCGAGGCCAAGGACCTGGTCAAGGGCTTCGACGGGCGTACGCTCATCGACCACCTGTCGTTCTCGCTGCCGCGTAACGGCATCGTCGGCATCATCGGCCCGAACGGCGTCGGCAAGACCACGCTGTTCAAGACCATCGTCGGGCTGGAGAAGCCGGACGAGGGTGCGGTCCGGATCGGTGAGACGGTCAAGCTGTCCTACGTCGACCAGAGCCGCGCCGGCCTCGACCCCGCCAAGACGGTGTGGGAGGTCGTCTCCGACGGTCTCGACCACATGATGGTCGGCAAGGTCGAGATGCCGTCCCGGGCCTACGTCGCGGCCTTCGGCTTCAAGGGCCCCGACCAGCAGAAGCCGACGAAGGTCCTCTCCGGCGGTGAGCGCAACCGGCTCAACCTGGCGATGACGCTGAAGATCGGCGGCAACGTGATCCTGCTCGACGAGCCGACGAACGACCTCGACGTCGAGACGCTCTCCAGCCTGGAGAACGCGCTGCTCGAGTTCCCCGGCTGCGCCGTGGTCATCTCCCACGACCGGATGTTCCTCGACCGGGTCGCCACGCACATGCTGGCCTGGGAGGGCACCGACGAGGAGCCGGACAAGTGGTTCTGGTTCGAGGGCAACTTCGAGGCGTACGAGAAGAACAAGATCGACCGACTGGGCGCCGAGGCTGCTCGGCCGCACCGGGTCACGTACCGCAAGCTCACGCGTGACTGATTCACAGCGGTTCGTTTACGACGTGCCCGTGCGCTGGTCCGACATGGACGCGTACGGGCACGTCAACAACGCGCGCTTCCTCACCCTCTACGAGGAGGCCCGGGTCGCGATGTTCTTCGTCGGCGCCCGTGCGCACGGGCTGGGCTCGTTCGAGGAGGGCATCGTGATCGCCCGCCACGAGATCGACTACCTGCGGCCGATCGACTTCGGTGACCCGGTGCGCATCGAGATGTGGGTCTCCGCGCTGCGCGCCGCCGCGTTCACGGTGAACTACGAACTCTTCGACGACGGTGTGCTGGCCAGCCGGGCCAAGTCGGTCTGTGTGCCGTACAACCTCGCCGAAGGGCATCCACGGCGGCTCTCCGACGCGGAGCGCGACTTCCTCAAGCCGTACGTGCCCGAGCCTGCCGGTGGCCGGTCATGAGTGGGCACGGCCTGCTCGGGGTTCCCGACGCAGGCGCGTTCCTGGCCCGCCTCACCCGGCTCGACCCGGCCGCCCCGGTGCGGCTGCGCTCGGCCGCCGGCCGGACCGCGCTCTGGGCCCGTCTGCCCTGGGACGTGCTCGTCACCCGGGAGGTCGCCGGCCCCGGTCCGGGCGATGCCACGGTTGCGGCCGGTGAGCTGCTCGCGGTGCTCGCCGCCGCCGGAGACACCCTCCCGCAGCGGCGTGACGTGATGTGGCGGTGGCCGTTGCCGCCACCGGCGAGCCAGGCGGTCGAGTCGGTCGCCGGCAGCGAGCTGGAGCGGCTGGCGAGCGCCGCCGCCGGCACCCTGCGCGAGATCGCCGGCGGTGGCATGGCCGGCCGGGCGGTGGGCCAGCGGGCGGTGCGGGACGCGTTGCTCGATCACGTCGCTCTCGTCGTCACGCCCGAGGACGGCACACCGGTCCAGGTCTCCCAGCGGCTCGTGCAGGCGGTCGCGCGGATGGGTTTTCTCGGCCCGCGAGGCGCTGACGCTCCGGAGGCGAGGGTGCGCGTAGCCGGGTCGTGGGTGGGAATTTCTGCACCATATGGAGTAGCGTGGCGACAGAGCGTGCATAAATTGACCGTTACTCCGATGTCAAGTCACCCAAAAGGATGACGCCGCATCGTTCTTACGGACCCGCCCTCCGGTTGGGGGGATGACCTTCAGGAACTGGACGGGTACCGTCGGCCCTCGGATCCACTGCAACGTCCGGTGTGGGTCTGTTGGGGAGTGAGGTGCACACGATGCCGTGGTGGTCATGGCGTCCGGGATCGGCGTCGGGCAACGAGCCGGATACCGGTGGCGAGGTGGCGGTGCAGAGCACGGTCCGCGTCGGTGTCCCGGCCCAACGCGAGCCGGCCAGGACCGGAGTTCCGTCCGATCTGTCCACACCGGGAGCCGCCGATCCGGTGGTCGCCCCGGTGTCGCTGGCGCGGATCGGCAAGGCGCTCGACATGCTCGACATCCGGTTCCTCGCCGACGGTGGCGGCAGCCTCCTGGCGATGTGGGAACGGCACGCGGTGCTGTTCACCCTGGAGGGACCGGACGACGAGATCCTGGTGATGCGCGCCCGTCCGCACGCGACGGTCCCACCGGACTGGGCGGACCGGGCCTACCGGGTGGTCAACGAGTGGAACCACACCCGGCGCTTCTGCAAGGCGTACGTGGGTGACCCCACCGAGCGGGGCCAGCTGCCCATCTACGCCGAACTCCAGGTCCCGCTGGCCGCCGGAGCCCACGACGCCCTGCTTGTCGAAATGCTCGACTGCGGAGCCGCAGTGGCAACCTCGTTCGTCGACTGGCTGCACGACGAGGGCGCCCTGCTCTGAGCAGCCCCTCCAAGGCCGCCCCGTTACCTGCAATACCGTGGCTCGGCATACCCTGGCTGCCGGCAGTCCGGCGCTCTCACCAGCGGCCGCCCCATGGCGGACATCGTGGGAGACCAGCCCTCGCCGGTCCGTTCCGGAGCGACGCCTGCCCAGCGTGATCAACGATCACGGCGTGGTCCCCGGCCCGGACGTCGGCAATACAGATCATCGAGCGGTCGCGCCGGATCCGACGGGCGAGCGGCCGCAAGACCCGGCGCCGCCGAACCGGCCAGGCCAGCCCACGCCATCTGATCGACCATCTCGGGCGGCCCGGGTGAGAGGGGCTGCGGCCTGGGCCGACGGGCCGGCACGG
Source organism: Actinoplanes sp. DH11 (assembly GCF_020873875.1). Taxonomy (GTDB): domain Bacteria; phylum Actinomycetota; class Actinomycetes; order Mycobacteriales; family Micromonosporaceae; genus Actinoplanes. Next base: position 34,541 of record NZ_JAHWGU010000017.1, on the reverse strand, counting down.
GCTGGGCCGACGGGCCGGCCTGGGGTCGACGGGCCTGGGGTCGACGGGCCTGGGGTCGACGGGCCTGGGGTCGACGGGCCTGGGGTCAACGGGTCGGCACGTGTCGGAGGGTCGGCACGGGCGTCACTGCTGGGTTCTGGCCGTGGTCCAGCCAACCTTGATCGGTGCTCTGCCCGTCACCATGGCCGGAGAGCGTGGGGGCCAGATGGTCCTTACTGCCGGCCCTGTTCATGCGTCGGCTCGCCGTGCGGCCAGGGTTTTCGCTCTCGGACGCAACCCCAGGCAGGGTTGGCTGTCACTGGTGGTTGCGGGAGGCGTTCTCCAGTGACCGTGGTTGACAGCTGGGCAGGGTTGGCTGTCACTGGTGGTTGCGGGAGGCGTTCTCCAGCGACCGTGGTTGACAGCCGGGCAGGGTTGGCTGTCACTGGTGGTTGCCGGAGGCGTTCTCCAGCGACCGTGGCTGACAGCCGGGCAGGGTTGGCTGTCACTGGTGGTCGCCGGAGGCGTTCTCCAGCCACCGTGGCTGACAGCCGGGCAGGGTTGGCTGTCACTGGCGGTCGCCGGAGGCGCTCTCCAGCGACCATGGGTGACAGCCACGCTCGGCCAGCTGTGAAACGGATCAGCGATGGTCCACTCTCATACACCACCCCAGCGGACGCGACCGTGGCCAGGGCGCGTGAGCGCCCAGATCGCCCTACCGTCCGGACCCGGTCATGCGCCGGCCCGCCACCCAGTCGATGCAGCCCGCGCGTCACCCCGTCCCCGCCCCGGCCCCGGCTCCGGCTCCGGCTCCGTCTCCGGCGGCACCGGACACGCCACCCCCGGCGAGATGTTGATCTGCTAGCGCTACGAAATCGCTGTGATCAAGAAGCCAAAACCGCGATTTCGCACCGCCAGCAGATCAACACCACCACGCGAACCCACCCAGCCTCGTCATCCACAACGCAACCGACCCAAAGACAACCAACACCACGCCGCCGCGCACACCCAGCTCCGCACCCGCCGGTCCTACCAGCCCAACCCGACAAATCCGCCACCCGCTGCCAAACAAACCACAGCGCAACCCCGGTGTGAAGCAGACCCCCCACCCGCGATTGCCGCCGGTGAGTTGGCCCCGATTTCCCGACGCCGCGGGGTGTGCGGCGTCGGGAAATCGGGGCCAACTCACCGGTTACAAGGCAATCGCCGCGGAGCGAAGCGCAGCCAGCTAGATCGGAAACATCCCCACCCGACCGTGATACTCCCGCCCCAGCTGATCGGTGTCGGACCCCACGAACAGCCCTTGGCTGGTGACCAGGAACGCCCGAACCCCCACCCCACGTGATCGGGTCGGGTTCCACGGCAGCGCTTTCCCCGTGTTGGGGCTGACCGCACCGATCCCGGGCCGGGACACCGCGCCGGGCCCCGGCCCGTTGCCGTCGGTGCCGTACGGGTTGTCGAACCACCGCTGGTGCCCGCCGAGGTAGACGGCCGGCCCGGTCACTGCGACGGCGTACAGGGAGTCGCCGCCGGTGCGCTGCACCCAGGTCGGGTTGTGCCGGCCACCGGCCCGGGTCTCGAAGCGCGCCGCCGAGTCGCAGAGCTTCTGCGCCGACGAGGCCCGCCCGGTTGCCGCGATCACCGCGTACGCCCCGTCGGGTGAGAATTTGACCTGCCGGAGGTAGGTGTCGAAGCCTTTCATGCACGGCGGCTTGTAGGCGTCGGTGTACCAGCTGGACAGCATCGCCGAGGGTCCGCCGACGTCGAAGAGGGCGACCTGTGTCCGGTCGTGTCCGCCGGACCGCAGGAACGCGCCGACCGCGATCAGTTTGCGGCCGTCGGGGGAGACGTCGAAGTGTTCGACCCGGACCCGTTTGAGGCCGGGGCCGGACAGCCGGGCGTCGAAACCTTGGTCGACGGAGCCGGTGGTGGCGTTGAGGCGGGCCAGGCCGACCCGGTTGACCCCGTTGATAGCGGAGAAGGTGCCGGCGACGTAGAGCCGGTCGCCGCGGGTGGCGAGTGACCGCACGTCACCCCAGTTGACCCGGGTGCCGAAGGAGCTGATCCGTTCGCCGGTGCGCAGCGAGACCCGGGCGACGCCGCGCTGGCCGGTCCCGTTCACCGATTTGAAGGCGCCGCCGATGTAGACGGTGTGGTCGTCGCCGGCGGCCAGCGAGTAGATCGCGCCGTCGACCTGCGGGGCGAAGGTGCGGATTTCGCCGTCGTGCAGGCCGAACGCGAAGATGTTCTTGCGGGCCAGGGTGATCCGGCGCTGGCTGTCGGCGACTTTGGTGAACGCCCCGCCGACGATCACGGTGTCACCGACGACGGCGAGGGACCAGACGGTTCCGTCCAGCACGTGCGGCGTCCAGTCGACCGGGTTGGTGGAGACCACCGCCGGGTGGGCACTGTCGGCCGCGGCCGGGGTGGCCACCACCTCCACGGGTACGGCCACGGCCGCCACGACGGCGGCAGCGAGCAGGCGACGGCGCATGTGCAGGCTCCTGGAATCGGTCGCGAGTGGTCAACCGATCAACGAGTCACCTGCTCAGGCGACACGAATCAGTGCGCCGGCTCCGGCGAATCCATGGCGTTGACCATGAAGTAGGCCGCCCGTTCCAGGTAGTCCCAGAGCGCCGTGCGGTGCGCTTCGGGCAGGCCGAGGGAGTCGACCGCCACGCGCATGTGGTGGAGCCAGGCGTCCCGGGCGGCGGCGTCGACCCGGAACGGCGCGTGCCGCATCCGCAGTCGCGGGTGCCCGCGGCTTGCCGAGTACGTGTTCGGGCCGCCCCAGTACTGCATGAGGAAGAGCGCCAGCCGGTCGGCGGCGGGCCCCAGGTCCTCCTCGGGGTACATCGGGCGCAGCAGCGGGTCCGCGGCGACGCCTTCGTAGAACTTGTCCACGAGGCGGCGGAACGTGGGCTCGCCACCGACGGCGGTGAAGAAGCTGGCCTCTTCCGGTACGGGTGCGCTCACTGTTCCATCCTGCCAGCAGCTCAGGGACGCTCGGGTGTGACGCTCGTCGTGGGCGTGCGGGGCGGCGGGATCTGGTCGCCGGCGGAGGCCTTCTCGGCGGCTTCGGCGAACGTCACCGGCCGCGGCCAGAACACGGCGGCGAGCAGCATCGCCAGGGTGCCGCCGACGCTCCACAGGCCGACCACCAGGGGCAGCCAGAAGTGGTCGGCGAGCGTACCTGTGATCACCACGGCGCTCAGCTGGCTGAGCTGTATCCCGCTGTTGACCACGCCGAAGGCGCGGGCACGGTACCCGTTCGGCAGGGCCAGTACGAACGTCGCGTTCAGGGTCGGCATGATCGCGCCCTGCACCGTCCCGGAGAGCAGCACCAGGGACGCCACGACGAGCGCGCTGGGGCCGATGATGGTGGGGATCAGGACGAGGGGTGCGAGCACGGCGAGCAGCGGGAGCAGCCGGGCGCGCCGGGCGGCGGGCACGAGGCGGTTGAACAGCAGGCCGCCGATGACGAAGCCGAGCGGACCGGCCGCCATGATCATGCCTTGGTCGAGGCCGGGGACGGTGGTGCCGGAGGTGCCCTCGGCGGCCCAGGCGGCGGCGAGCCCTTCCGGGACGATCGCGAAGACGGTCATCGTGAACACCACGAGGGCGATGGAGCGCAGCACCCGGTCGCCGAAGACCAGGCTGAACCCTTCGGCGGTCTCGCGGAGCAGGTGGGTGCGCTCGGAGCGGGCCCGCGCGGTCGGCCGGTGCCGGATGCCGTACGCCACCACGACCGCGGAGACGGCGAAGGTGAGCACGTCGATGCCGAGCGCGATCCGCGGTGTCAGGGCCACCGCGAGCGCGGAGCCGGTCAGGTAGCCGACGACCTGGGCGGCCTGCCCGCTGGTCTGGTTGGTGGCCAGCGCCAGGGCGAGGTGTTCGCGCGGGACCACTAGTGGCAGCATCGCCGACCGGGCGGCCTGTGCCGGGGGCGCGCCCAGGCTGGCGAGGAAGACGAGTCCGAGCATCACCGGGATTGGCAGCCCGGGCAGGAGCAGCAGGCCGATCAGCACCATCCGGGACAGGTCCGCCGCGATGATGACCCGGCGGTACGGGTACCGCTCGGCGAGCGCCGACAGCAGGGGCCCGACGAGCCAGGGGAGGTACGGGATCGCGAACGCCACCGCGGAGAGCAGGACGGAGCGGCTCTGCTGGTAGACCAGGACGGTGATCGCGGCCCGGCTCAGGTAGTCGCCGATCCAGTTGACGATCCCGGAGAGGAAGAGTGCCCGGTATTCACGCAGCGCGAAAAGCTCGCTGAAGGTGACCGTATCTTCACTTTCTGTGACCGCGCCGGCCGCACTGCTCGACCGTGCGGGTTGATCTGACACCGAGCCCTCCATCGCGGTCGACGATCACCGAGGGGCCATCCCGCCGACGGGTCGTCCCACCAATGGGCCATCCCAGTCAGGGGCCGTCCGCCGTCCCGGTGTCATCCCGCTGAGGGGATGGTTGGGCGCGAACAGGCCGATTCTCCAGGGAATCCTTAGCGGATTCTGCCCGATCGTCCGAGTCCACGCTAGGGCAGTTGGGTCAAAAATCGGCCAATCGGTCGAGGGCGGGCGCGTCGTCGATCTCGTAAGCGCAGGTCAGGGAGTGCTGCCCGGCGGGCGCTCACCCATCGATGACGAAGAATTGTCGGGCCCGGCCAGCCACGCCGGCGGGATCGCGCTGCGGGGCCCGAGCCGGGACGCGGCGATCCGCTCCGAGATGCCGGCGACGTCCAGCGCCTCGGTCAGCGCCCGGCGCAGCACACCCTGCAGGACCGGTTGCGCGTCAGCGGTCGTCTTCGCGATGGTCCGGATGACCGCGCCGTCGACGGTGAGCTGCTCGACGCCGACCACGTCCGGCTTCTCCAGGAACTCGGTCTGGTGCTCGGGTTCCGCCGCGACCGCCTCGGCCGCACGGCGCATCACCGTCACCGCCTCCTCGGCGTTGACGAAGCCGATCGGGATGTCGATGACCACCATGGCCCAGCCCTGGCTCTTGTTGCCGACCCGGACGATCTCGCCGTTCCGGATGTACCAGAGCACGCCCCGGGCGTCGCGGACCGTGGTGATCCGCAGGCCGACGCTCTCGACCACGCCGGTCGCCTCGCCGACGTCAACCGTGTCACCCACGCCGTACTGGTCCTCCAGCAGCATGAACAGGCCGGCGATCAGGTCCTTGACCAGGCTCTGCGCGCCGAAACCGATAGCCACGCCGACGATGCCGGCGCTCGCCAGCAGCGGGGCCAGGTTGAAACCGAACTCGCCCAGCACGAGCAACCCCGCGATGGTGAAGACCACCGCGCTGACGAAGCTGCGCAGCACCGACCCGATCGCCTCGGCACGCTGCCGCCGCCGCTCCGGGATGAACTGCCCCTCCTCGGCGGTGGTGCTCACCTTCTCCTTGAGCGGCTTCAGCAGCGCCGGCATCGCGGCCCGGGAGGTGCTCTGGGTGAGCCGGTCGATCGCCCGGTGCAGCGCCCAGCGGATGAGCATGGCGATCAGGATGATGCCGAGGACCCGCAGCGGCTTGATGAAGATGACGTAGCTGCTGGCGGCCAGCCACTCGTTCCCGGTCAGGTCGAGGACCTGTTTGCAGAGCACGTCCGCACTGCAGGCGGCATCCACGTCGATGCTCGGGAACTCGCTGGGCCAGGAGCCGGAACCGGAGGGCGCAGGGGTCGGAGCTAGTTGAACCACGGGTAGTCAAGGTACCGGGTCCGGTAGCCGGAGACCTCAGACGTTTACCCCGTAGCCACAGATTGTGCTGGCAATTGGGTCATCCATCAGGGACTATTGGCGCACGGGCCGTCGCGTTTCGAGGGCCAGATCACACACGTTTGGGCTATGGGAGCGGTTAGCAGCAACTGACACCGGAAGGGTGATCGCGATGCCTGACATACGACCCGCAGTGGGCTCTTCCGCGTTGGTGCTGAACGCTACCTACGAGCCGCTGTGCGTCGTATCGGTGCGTCGGGCGACCATTCTGCTGCTGACCGCCAAGGCGGAGTGCATCTCCGACGGTGACGGCATGCTGCACAGCGCACATCGCACTCTCCCGGTTCCCTCGGTGGTCCGCCTCACTCGTTATGTGAAGGTTCCGTACCGGACTCATGTCGGGCTTTCCCGCCGGGCCATCTTCGCCCGCGACGGTGGCCGCTGCGCCTACTGCCGGGGTTCGGCCGAGACCATCGATCACGTCTTCCCACGCAGCCGGGGCGGGCTGCACGCCTGGGAGAACGTGGTGGCCGCGTGCGCCAAGTGCAATCACAGCAAGGGCGACAAGACGCCTGCCGAGCTTGGCTGGCGGTTGCACTCGTTACCGGCGGCGCCGCGGGGGGTGGCCTGGCGGGTGCTCGGGCACCGTACCCCTGATCCCCGGTGGACGGATTGGCTCGATCTTCCGTCCGCCCCCGCAGAGGCCGAGGCGGCATAGCCGCCCGGCCTCTTTCTGTGTCCGCCCCCGGTCCGCCGGCAGGGTCCGCCCCCGGTCCGCCGGCAGGGTCCGCCCCCGGTCCGCCGGCAGGGTCCGCCCCCGGTCAGCCGGCGGGGTCCGCGCCAGGTCGGCCGGCAGGGTACGCCGCCGGTCAGCCGGCTTGCGAGTCGACGAGTGAGGCGAAGACGACCACGTTGTCGGCGTAGCCCCCGCGGGTGTCGCCGAGCCAGTCGCCGCCACAGGTCATCAGGCGCAGCGACGGCCGGCTGTAATCGCCGTAGACCCGCTTGATCGGCAGATCGTCCTTGTCGAAGGTCTCCACCGAGTTCACCTCGAAGATCGCCACAGTGCCGTCCGAGCGGCTCACCTGGATCTCCTGGCGCGGCTTCATCCGGTGCAGGTCGTGGAAGATCGACGGGCCGGTCCGGGTGTCGGCGTGCCCGACGATCAGGGCCGGGCCGAACTGACCGGGGCTGGGGCCGCCGTCGAACCAGCCGGCCTCGTTGTGCCGTTTCAGCGGTGGCACGCCCACCGAGCCGTCGTTCGCCAGCCCGACCTCCAGGACCGGCGCGGAGATGCCGAGGGCGGGGATCTCCAGCCGTTCCGGGCGGCTCGGTTCGAGCACCGGGAAGGCCCGGGGCGGCGGCTCGTCCGCGCCGCGGAACAGCCCGCCCAGGTCGAAGCCGGTCGCGAAGCCGAGCCCCATCCCGACGGCGAACAGCCCCAGGAAGAGCAGGATCATGGCGATCAGCGCGATCGGCCCGGACCGGCGCCCGCGTCGCGGCCGTGGTCGTGGGCGTGGTCGTGGGCCACGCCGCGGCCCGGGCAGCGAGAAAGGTGACCGGCCCCGCACCGGCGGGGTCGGCGGCAGCGGCCCGGTCACCACCCCCGGCGGTGGCGCGGTGATGACTTGGGCCGGCCGCTTGCGCTGCACGGAAGCGGGCACCCGGGAGCTGCCGGGCACCCGGTTCGAACTCGGCACGCCCGGCCTAACCGAGACGCCTGCGGCGCACCGAGACGACGCCGAGGACCAGCGCGGCCGCGATCGCCGCCAGACCACCCCCGACGAGGATCGACGGGACCTGGCTGCCCGCGGTGCCACCACCGCCGGTGGCCGGGCCGCGGGTCGGTTCCACCTTCGCCACGACGTGCAGGGTCGCGGTCGCGACGCCACCGCCGTCCGGGCAGGCCAGCCGCACCGGGTAGTCGCCCGGTTCGGTCTCGGCCGGCACCCGGACGGTGGCGGTGAGGAAGCCGAACTCGGGCTGCACCGTCACGTCGCCGATCGGCTCCGCGGTGACCGTGGCCGGTTTGAGGTTGTCGTCGCAGGAGGCGCGCACCGATATCTCGTCACCGGCGGGCGCCGTGCTCGGGTTCAGTTCCACGAAGACCGCCGCGGCGGCATGTGCGGGTGTTGCGGTGAGCGCCAGACCGATGGCGAGTGCCGCCACAGCGGCGGGGACGGACATGCGCATGAAATCCCCCCTCCTGGCCGTCAGCGGCGGATAGGACGCGGACGGCGCGTGAGGGTGATTTTCGCACCTCCGACCACAATCCGCGTAGATCCCGACGGCGTGAGACGCCGGTTCGAGACCCGACGCTCCGGTACGACTCGCGCTCCGCTACCGTGATTGTTGTTCGGATGAGGTTTTGTCACCGGCGCCTGGGGGCGTTTTCAGTTGTCAGTTATCAGCACCGTTCTGGTCTTTGTGATCATTCCGGCCGTGGTCATCGGGGCGGTGGCGACGCTCGTCCTCACGGGCTCTGACCGCTCCAAGCCGTCCCGCCGTTACCGCCCTGGCCAGCCGTTCGACTTCCCGGCCATGTGGCTCTCGGCCGCGCCGGAGAAGACCGCCGCGCCGGCTCTGACGGCGGACGGCCATCACACCGCCCCGGCCATCGAGCGTGGACTGGTCATCGAGGACAGCTCCGGCGCTCCGGTCCGGCCCGGCCCGACAGGAGGCGCAAGTGACAAGTGGTGAGCTCACCCGGGTCGAGCAGCCCGTCGAGGGCCCCTTCTCGACCCGGCAGCTGCTGCGTCTCGACGAGGCGCTCCGGATCGCCGACCAGGTGACCGGCCTGAACTTCAGCATCTACCTCGGCGAGCTGGGCGAGTCGACCCGGGAGACGGCCGAGGACCTGCACCGCCGCACCCGGACGCCGTCGCGTTCGGTGCTGGTCGCGGTCTCGCCGAACCAGCGCAAGCTCGAGATCGTCACCGGTTCGGACGCCCGCAAGCGCATCACCGACCGGGACGCGAAGCTCGCCGGCCTGTCCATGGCGGCCGCCTTCGCCGGCGGTGACCTGGCCGGTGGCCTGCTGATCGGCGTCGACCAGCTGGCCACACACGCCGGCCGGTCCTGAGGCCCGGCGCGCGACGAGGCCGCCTGAAAGCTTGACGGGGCTGCCTCGAAGCTTGAACCCGGGCCGCCTCAGGGCTTGACCCGAGGCCGCCTCAAAGCTTGACCAAGGCCGTCTCAGGGCTTGTCGAGGCGCCACTGCGCAGGGCACACCCGCATCGGGTACGGGGCGTCGAGCCGGATCTGCTCGGCGCCCTCCACGCTGTCCAGGGCCCGATAGCCGGCGCCGTCGCGGGTGAAGGTGCGCAGCACCGGCCCCGGCTCCACCCGCCAGAACCCCGGGATGCCGGCGGCCGCGTAGACCGCGGGTTTGAGCAACCGGTCGTACTGCCGGGTCTCCGCGGACTCCACCTCGACGACCAGGGCGACGTCGGCCGGGTCGGCCCAGCTCCGCCCGCCGGACCGGGGCCGCAGCACGGTGACGTCCGGGACCAGGTTGCTCTCGCCGGCGGCGACACCGCTGCGGTCGCACACCCACCAGCCTTCCGGCGCGGCCGCGCGCAGCACCTCGACCACGGCGGCGACCAGGGCGTCGTGCCGGGCGTCCGGGGGCGGGGTGACGTGCAGGCTGCCGTCGACGATCTCGTACCGGTGGCCGTCCTGCGGGAACAGGTGCAGGTCCGGTTCGGTCCACCGGCCCTCCGGTGCGGTCCATCGCGCCGGGACACCGGAGTTCAGCATCGTCACGGGCCACCTCCATCACCGCGGAGTGCCAGACTACTCACACAGCGTTGTTTCCGGCGGGTTATCCCGCAGTAACTCAGCCATGTGAAACGCCCCCGCTCCACAGTCGCGGAGCGGGGGCGCCGCACTGTTCGTCAGCGGCCGCTGTCCTTCGCGCGGGCCTTGAGCGCCCGCAGGATGCCGTCGCGTCCCTCGGCCACCAGGCGGCGCAGCGACGCCGGCTGCCCGGTGCGTTCCAGCCAGGCGGTGGTCAGCGCCACCGTCTCCTCGCTGATCTGGTAGGCCGGGTACGCCAGGGTGGCGAACTCCTGCGCCGGCTCGCTGTCCGAACGGGCCCAGACGTCGCCGACCACCTCGAAGAACTTCTCCGCGTACGGCGCCGTCAGCGCCACCTGCCGGGTGCTCTGGAAGCCCTGGAGCAGCGACCGGTTCTTCCAGTTCGGCAACGCCGGCCCGGTCAGCTCGGCCCAGACGCGGGCCTTGTTCTCCGGTGTCGGCACCAGTGCGTGGGCGATCGCCGCCTCCCGCTCGCCGCTCGCCGTCAGGTCGCCGGCCAGCTCCTGCTCGATCTCCTCGCCGGTGGCGGCGCCGAGCGCGGCCAGCGCCTGGAGCAGGCTCCACCGCAGCTCGGTGTCGACGACCAGGCCCTCGGGACGGGACTCGCCGCTGAACCAGCCGCGCAGCACGGCGGCCTGTTCCGGCGTGCGGGCCGCGGTGATGAACGCCCGCGCCCAGGTGAGCTGCCAGCCGCTGCCGGGTTCGGCCGCGGCCAGCTGGCTCTGCGCCAGGCCGGCCAGCATGGACCAGCCGGTCGGTGCCCACGCGGGGTCGGCGAAGCTGGTCAGCGCCATGCCCGCCTGCCGCAGGGTGGCGGTGGTGAGGTTGATGTCGGTCTCGGCGGGCAGGCCCGCGCAGACCAGCGCAACGTAGTCCCGGGCGGCCATCTCGGCGTCGCGCAGCATGTCCCACGCGGCGGCCCAGCACAGCGCCCGCGGCAGCGCCGAGTCGAACCCGGCGATGTGCTGCACCAGCGTCGCCAGGGAGCGCTCGTCCAGCCGCAGCTTCGCGTACGTCAGGTCCTCGTCGTTGACCAGCAGCAGGTCCGGTGCCTTGACCCCGGCCAGCGCGGCGATCTCGGTGCGCTCGCCGGCCACGTCCGCCTCGATCAGCTCGCGGCGCACCAGCCGGTCGCCGTCGAGGTCGTACAGGCCGATGCCGATCCGGTGCGTCCGCAGCGTCGGGTAGTCCGACGGCGCCTCCTGGCTCACCACGACACTGCGGTACCGGCCGTCGGCGTCGATCTCCACGATCGGGCGCAGCGTGTTGACCTGTGCCGTCTCCAGCCACTGCGCGGCGAACTTGCGCAACTCCCGGCCGGACGCCGTCTCCAACTCGGTGAGCAGGTCGTCGAAGGTGGCGTTGCCCCAGGCGTGCTTGGCGAAGTACGCGCGCAGGCCGGTGAGGAACGGGTCCAGCCCGACGTAGGCGACCAGCTGCTTGATGACGCTGGCGCCCTTGGCGTACGTGATGCCGTCGAAGTTGACCTCGACCGCCTCCAGGTCCGGCATCTCGCAGTAGACCGGGTGGGTCGAGGAGAGCTGGTCCTGCCGGTAGCCCCAGGCCTTGCGGATGGACAGGAACGTCGACCAGGCGTCGGTGAACCGGGTGGCGTGGGTGTTGCACCAGTGGCTCGCCCACTCGGCGAACGACTCGTTCAGCCACAGGTCGTTCCACCAGCGCATGGTCACCAGGTCGCCGAACCACATGTGGGCCAGCTCGTGCAGGATCGTGTTGGCGCGCTGCTCGTACTCGTAGTCGGTGACCTGCGAGCGGAAAATGTAGTGCGCCTCGGCGTGCGTGACGCAGCCGAAGTTCTCCATCGCGCCGGCGTTGAAGTCCGGCACCCAGAGCTGGTCGTACTTCGGCAGCGGGTACCGCACCCCGAACTGCTCGTGGAAGAAGTCGAAGCCCTGCTTGGTGATCAGGAACAGGTCGTCGGCATCCAGGTACTGCGCCATCGAGGCCCGGCAGAAGACGCCCAGCTCGATGCCGTCGTGCGAGTCGCGGACCTCGTGGTACGGCCCGGCGCAGATCGCGGTGATGTAGGTGCTCATCCGCGGCGACGTCGCAAAGTTGATCTTCTTGGCGCCGGTGCCGGCCTGCTCCTCGGTGTCGACCGGCATGTTGGAGATGACCTTCCAGTGCGCCGGCACCGTGGCACGCCAGGTGAAGACGCTCTTCAGGTCGGGCTGGTCGAAGCACGCGTAGGTCCGCTGGGCGTCCGCGGTCTCGAACTGGCTGTAGAGGTAGATCTCTTTGTCGACCGGGTCGAGGCTGCGCTGCAGGCCCTGCCCGCTCGCCGAGTACCCGAAGTCGCCGTCGACGACCAGGGTGTTCTCGGCGGCCAGGCCGGTCAGCGGCAGGCCCTTCTCCGGCGTCCAGGCGGCGACGTCGACCGGCTCACCGTTCAGCGTCGCGGAGTGGAGCTTCGCGGCGGCGGCCTCGACGAAGGTTCCCGCCCCAGGCTCGGCGCACTTGAATGTGATCACTGTGGTGGACCGGAACGTGTCGGAGCCGGGGTTGCCGTGCCCGTCGGTCAGGTCAAGGGTGATGTCGTACCCGGTCACCTCGAGCAATCGACTACGCTCCGCAGCCTCGACCTGGGTCAGGTTGTGAACACCGGCCACGTGCACTCTCCTTCGAGCTTCGAGCTGACTTGTGTTCCTCGAAGCCTATGCGTCGACGGCGACCGAACTCACCCCGACCGGGCACCCGGAAAAGGAGGATCATCGAAGCCATGACCGAACGCGCGACCGTCGACATGTGGTTCGACCCTCTCTGCCCCTGGGCATGGATCACCTCCCGCTGGCTGCTGGAGGTGGAGAAGGTCCGGCCACTCGACATCCGTTTCAACGTGATGAGCCTGTCCGTCCTGAACGAGGGGCGCGACCTTCCCGAGCAGTACCAGCAGCTCATGACCAAGGGCTGGGGCCCGGTCCGGGTCTGCATCGCCGCCGCCGAGGCGGCCGGCCCGCAGGTGCTGCGTGACCTCTACACGGCCCTGGGCAACCGGATTCACCTGCAGAAGTACGAGCTCGACGAGAAGCTGTTCCGCGAGGCGCTGACCGAGGTCGGTCTCGACCCCGAGCTGGCCGCCGCAGCGACCACCGACAGCCGTGACGAGGCGCTGCGTGCCAGCCACAACGCCGGCATGAAACCGGTCGGCACGGACGTCGGCACCCCGGTGATCCACGCGCCGGGCCCGAACCCGGGCGAGACCGTCGCGTTCTTCGGCCCGGTGATCACGCCGGCGCCCAAGGGCGAGGCCGCCGGCAAACTCTGGGACGGTGTCGTGCTGGTCGCCGGCACGCCCGGCTTCTACGAGCTCAAGCGGAGCCGCGACCTGGACCCGATCTTCGACTGAAATCGGGAAACGCGACTCCCGGCCTCGCGTCCGTCGTTGGATGGGGTGTGAACAACCTCATCCAACGCGGAGCGAGTCATGCCCGAGAGTGAACCGATCGCCTCGTCCACGATCGCCGTCCAGCGTGGCGTCTGGGTGGATCTGCCCCCGGATGTCGCGGTCATGGTGGCGCCTCCGGTGACCGTCACCGCGAGTCCGGTGGCCCGTCCGGTGAATCCTCATCGGAAGGCCCAGTTGAGCAGGTCACGCGGGAACATGCCGGTTGGCAGGCATCGCAGGCGTGCCGGGTAAATTGCCTGCCATGACGGTCGTGCACCCGATCAGCCGGGCCTGGATCACCAATGGCGGTACCGGGGCCCAGAATTATGACGAGTTCGCCGACGACGCCGAGATCACCGAGATCATCGAGGCCAACGCGTACAGCGCGCTGGCCGTCGAGATGCCCCACCTCGCGCCCGAGTCCCTCGGGAAGTCCTTCAGCGATTCCCTGCCGGACGCCGCTGTCCGCCTGGAACGCGCGAAGGCCGAGGGCAAGTACCGCCCGGCCGAGAACGTGGTCGTGCTCTACCGCATCACCGGCGCCGGCGAGGCGCCCGCCTACGGCCTCTGGAGCGCCGTCGAGACCGCGCAGATCTCGACGAGCGCCGACGAGCCGGGCCTGGTGATCCGCAACGAGGACGTGTTCATCGCGAAGGTGCGCGAGCGCGTCGCCCTCGCGGAAGCCATCGGGACGCTGCTCTCGCCCGTACTCCTGCTCCAGACCGGAAAGGGTGCGGAGCTGCACGCGGCCCTCGCGGACGCGGTCGCGGCGTCCGGCGAGCCCGACGCGACCGACCAGGACGCGACAGGCCGCACCCACGCGATCTGGGTGCTCGGTCCCGGTGCCCAGCAGGACAAGCTCCTCGAACTGGCCGGCGGCGGTGAACTGGTGGTCGCCGACGGCAACCACCGCAGCCTGGCCGCGCAGACCGGTGGGCTGCCGCGTTTCCTGGCCGTGATCACCACGCCCGCGTCGGTCGCGATCCAGCCCTACAACCGCCTGGTGAGCGAGCTGCCGGCGGCGCTCGACGACCTGCTGGAGAGGCTCCGCGCGGCCGGTGCGACGGTCACCGAGCTGCCGCGTCCCGCGCAGCTTCCGGCCAAGGGCACGATCGAGATGTACGCGGGAGGCCGCTCGTTCGCGGTGGGGCTGCCGCCCGACCCGGCCGGCACCTCGGTGGAGAACCTGGACCACGCCCTCGTCGAGCGGGCGCTGCTGCGTGACACGCTCGGCCTGGACCCGGGGGACAAGCGCATCTCCTACATCGGTGGCGACTACCCGGTCGAGTGGCTGCGCGGCGAGGTCGACAGCGGCCGCGCCGAGCTGGCCGTGCTCATCGCGCCGGTGACCGTCGAGGACTTCGTCGAGGTCAACCTGGAGCGGCTCAAGCTGCCCCGCAAGAGCACCTGGTTCACCCCCAAGGCCCGCGGCGGTCTCGTCCTCGCCCAGCTGGGCTAGCCGATGCTCCACCCCCAGGTGAACGCCGCCGCAGCCCTGCGGCGGCGTCCCACCGCCGACGAACTGGCCGCCGACCCCTACACGCGGCTGCTCGGCGTGCGGGCGGCCATGGAGGATGCGAACGAGGCGGAGACCGGTCCGGCGCTGCCGCTGCCGGTCGTCGCCGACTTCGACGCCGACGGGGTGCCCTGCCGCCTCTACGCGACGAAGATCGGCGCCCCGGTGCTGCTCTACCTGCACGGTGGCGGCTGGTGTTACGGCAGCATCGAGACGGTCGACCGGTTCTGCCGCCGGGTCGCCGACCGGTCCGGCTGCGCCGTGGTCTCGGCCGGTTACCGGCTGGCGCCGGAGCACGTGCACCCGGCCGCCCTGGACGACGCCGAGACGGTCCTGAACCACCTGCGCAAGGAAGGCTCCGGGCTCGGCCTGGACGCCTCCCGGCTGGCGATCGGCGGGGACAGCGCGGGCGGCCAGCTCGCCACGGTCACCGCCCGCCGGCAGCGGGACGCCGGCACCCCGCTCGACTACCAGGTGCTCATCTACCCGGCCCTGGACCCGCTCACCTCCGCCGAGTCCTACGACGAGGTCGGCGAGTACGGGCTGGACCGGGCCTCGATGAAGCTGGCCTGGGAGACGTACGTACCGGATCCCGCGCTGCGGCTCACCCCGGACGTGGCACCCCTCGCGGTGACCGATCTGTCCGGAATGCCGCCAACCCTGTTGATCACCGCGGAGTACGATGCGTTGCGCGACGAGGGCGCCGACTACGCGGACGCGCTGATCGCCGCCGGCGTCCCGGTGGTGCACACCCGGTACATGGGCGTGAACCACGGCTTCGCCCGCAAGTTGGCCACCATCGACGCAGCCCGGGCCGCGGCGGACCAGGTGGCGTCCGCCCTGCGTTCGGCACTCACCTTCTGAAAGACTTCGAACATGCGCCTTTACCTGGGTTCCGACCACGCCGGTTTCGAGTTGAAAAGTCACCTCGTGAACCACCTGACCAAGCAGGGCCACGATGTGGTGGACGTCGGACCGCACGCCTACGACCCCGAGGACGACTACCCGGTCTTCTGCTTCCACACCGGCGCCAAGGTGGTGGCCGACCCGGGTTCGCTCGGCATCGTGATCGGCGGGTCCGGCAACGGCGAGCAGATCGCCGCGAACAAGGTGCCGGGTGTCCGTTCCGCGCTCGTCTGGAAAACCGAGATCGCCGAACTGGCCCGGCAGCACAACGACAGCAACGTGATCGCCATCGGGGCGCGCCAGCACACCCTCGACGAGGCCACCGCGTTCGTCGAGACGTTCATCGCCACGCCGTTCTCGGGCAACCCCCGGCACGCCCGCCGGATCGCGCAGCTCTCGTCCTACGAGCAGGACCGCGCGCTCCCCGAGCTGCCCTGACCCCGCAGGCGTTCCCGGCGGCCCGCGCGTCGCGCAGGTGGGCGTTGCGGGTGAGGGCTCGGCACCTGCCGCACGCATCATGATGCCGGTGGCCCGTGTCCGCCGGTGGCCCGTGTCCGCCGGTGGCCCGTGTCCGCCGGTGGCCCGTGTCCGCCGGTGGCCCGTGTCCGCCGGTGGCCCGTGTCCGCCGGTGGCCCGTGTCCGCCGGTGGCACGCGTGTCCGCGGCCCGTGTGTCCCCGGCGGCCCGCGTGTCCCGGGTCCGCCTGTGCCCGCCGCACCCGCGTCCCGGGTCCGCCTGTGCCCGCCGCACCCGCCTGCCGGCCAGCCGATACGGCCCGGGTGTCAGCCCGTGTGCCCTCTGCCCGGCGGCGCCGGACGCGCCGGCCCATGTCGAGATGTTGATCTGCTAGCGCTACGAAATCGCTGTGATCAAGGGGTCAAAACCGCGATTTCGCACCGCTAGCAGATCAACAACGTCACGCGGACCCAACGCAGCGGGCCGCATCACGCATCCACAGGGACATCCCGGGAACGATCGGCCCCAGAGCCCGCCGCGCGTCCCGGGTTTGCCTGCGTAGCACCGCGCGCGCCACACCCGGCGGCACCACCGGCACCACCGGTCCCGGCCGGGCCGTTTCCTGCCCGGCCTGTTTGCGGGCCGGGCTGTTCGCGGGTTGGGCTGTTTGCGGGCCGGCCTGTTTGCGGGCCGGCCTGTTTGCGAGCCCGGCTGTTTGCGGGCTGGCCTGTTTGCGGGCCGGGTTGTTCGCGGGCCGGCCTCGTGTCAGCGGCGGGGGAGTTCCTCGCGGGGCAGCCAGTTGCGGCGGACGATCACCAGGTCGCGCTCGGCCTCGGCGACCTGCTCGTCGCTCGGCCGGGACGCGTCACGCGCCCGTAGCGCCGCCCCCACGCTGACCTGCGAAGACCCGGAACCGACCAGGCCCCGCAGCCCGCGCTCGGTCTCTCGGTCGTCGCTCGCCCCAGCACCCGGGCCGGGCCGTTTCGGATAGCCGCCCCGAGTCGGCCGCACCCGCTCAGGACTCACCTCCGCCGCGCCGGAACCCTGCCCAGGAGTCGGGCCGGGAGCCGCGCCGGGTGGCGGACCAGGAGTTGGACCAGGAGTCGGGCCGGGAGGCGGACCAGGAGTGGGACCAGGAGTCGGGCCGGGAGCAACGCCGGGCGGCGGACCGGGCGTAGGGACCGGCGTCGGCCCCGAAGCCGGGCCGGTTGGTGGACCTGGCTGGGCGCCGGTTGGTGGGCCTGGCACGGCGCCGGGCGGTGGACCAGGAACGGCGGCGGGCGGCGGGCCGGGCACCGGTGGCGCCGACGGGGGTGGGCCCGGGACCGGGCCGGTCCGCGCGGGCGGGGGCGTCTCGTCGGACGGCTCGGCGGGCGCGGTGGTGTTCTCCGTCGTTCCCGACGAAGGACGGACACGGCGGCGCCGTCGTTCGGGCTGACCCATGACGCCGACGCTACCGCTGTGCGGCCCACCTCAGAACACCTCGGTCGGACTCGGCTTCCGGTGCCAGCCGAAGGCGATCGACGGATCGTTCCCGGTCAGCTGCCGCACCCGGCCGGCGGCCGCCAGCGAGGTGAGCGACGTGGCGCCCAGGTAGGCCGCGCCCAGCTCGGTCACCGTGCAGGCCAGATCGGCCGGGTCGGTGGTCCGGGAGCAGGCCGCGCCGCCGGGGCCGCCGGCGAGCCGCCATCGGCCGGTGTTCTGTTCCAGGATCGGGTCGGTGACCTCGAGCACCACGTCGACCTCGGTCGCGTAGCGCCGGGCGGCGAGCGCGGCGGGCACGTCGACCAGGCGGACCCAGAGGCCGTCACCGACCGCTGCGCCGAGGCGCCGGGGCTCGTCGACCAAATATTGCAGGGGCTCGTCGACGGCCGCCAGCCGATGCGTCACGGTACGGGTCAGGTCGATGCCGAGCAGAAATCGCCACAGCGCCGCGTACGTCTCCGGGTCGGCGGCGACCACCTCGCGCACCACGACCTCGGCGCTCGGCCCGTGTGCCGTCCAGTCGTCCTTGATCCGCCACAGCGCGTACCCGGTGGTGCCGCCGGGGCCCTCGTGCACCACGGCACGCAGCGGACCGGCGCCACCCCGTTTCTCCTTGGGGTCGCTCAGCACGTGCCGCCACCAGTGGTCGGGCCGGCTGGACCAGCCGGGACGTTCCGGCCGGAGCTGTTCGTAGACCTTGCCGATGCCGGGCAGCAGCTCGGTCGGATCGCCCATCCGCAGGCGGCCGGTGGGGGTGGCCGGTGGCGCGGGGAGACGTACCTCACGATTCATGATCGACATGGTGAGGCGGTTGCAGGCGGGCCCGTACCCGAAGCGGGGGTAGATCGTGGTCTCGCTGGCCCAGAGCACCGCGACCGCCTCGCGCCCCGCCTCGGCCGTGTCCCGCAGCTGGCGGTGCATCATCCGGGTCAGGATCCCGCGCCGGCGATGGGTGGGCAGCACACCCACCGCGGAGACGTGCGCGGCCGGGACGACCGCACCCGGGACGGTGAGTTCGCGGGTGAACGCGTCGGCGTGTCCCACCACCGTGCCGGCGTCGTCGGCGACCAGCGACCGCTCGGTCTCGTAGATCTCCGACTCGAGGTCCGGGTCGACGTCCTCGTGGAAGACCGTGCTCAGCAGTTCGCAGATCGCCGGGAAGTCGGCCGGCGTGGCGGGCCGAACCGAAAGCTCTTCATCCATGGCATGTGTGTAACGGACTGCTGTCTGCGAGGGCGACCGATTTGTTGGCTCGTTACTCTCGAACTGACGCCGGTCGCCGACCGCAGTCCGAGAGGGGAAAAATGCCGGAGCAACCGCAGTGGTCCGAGCGGACGCTCGACATGCCGCCGCAGGACCCGTGGGCCGAGGCGCCGACCACGCCCGTGACGCATCAGGCGCCGCACCACGAGGCGCCGCGCACCCAGGTGCACCATCCGCACACTCAGGCGGGGCACACGCAGGCCCAGCAGCCTGCGAAGCCGGGACAGGCCCACGCGCAGACGCAGGTGCACCGGCCGGACGCGTCGCCGCAGCAGCCCGGCGTGCCGCCGTTCGGCCCGCACGGGGCGCACCCGGCAGCGCCGGAGCCGTCGCCGTTCAGTCGCGGCCGCGCCCGGGTGACGCAGCGCACCGAGCACTTCGCCGCCGAGCACGAGCCGACCGGCACCGGCTGGCCGGCGGAGGCCGAGGGTCAGGCGTCGGCCGAGCGGCAACCGCTGAGCTGGCACATCCGCCGGCTGCGCCGCGGCAGCGAGTGGAGCAACGCCCCACTGATCTTCGCGTTCGTCTCGTGGGGCATCTGGGTGCTGTCGACCGACGGCTCCAAGATCACCCCGATCATCGTCTTCATCACCTCGCTGTGCGTCGCCGCGGGCGTGTTCGCCCTGGCCCGGCTGGCCGGCCGGCTCGTGCTCGAGCGTCAGCTGGGCCGGGTCCGGCACACCGCCCGCGGCGCGCACATGGCCACCGGTGTCTTCCTGATCGGCGTGGGGCTCGCCCACCTGCAGCAGACCGAGTGGGTGATGACCGCGGTCCACTGGGTGACCGGCCTGTTCGGCGCGTGACCGGCCGGCTCAGCTGACGGGTTTGCCACCGGTGATGCCGAGGACCTCGCCGGTGGTGTAACTCGCGTCCTGCGAGGCGAAGTAGACGTAGGCGGCAGCCAGCTCGGCGGGCTGTCCGGCCCGGCCGAGCGGCGTGTCCGAGCCGAACGACTTGATCTTCTCCTCGTGCATGGTGGCCGGGATCAGCGGCGTCCAGATCGGGCCGGGTGCCACCGCGTTGACCCGGACACCCTTCTCCGCCAGGTCCTCGGCGAGCGCCTTGGTGAAGGCCACGATGCCGCCCTTGGTGGTGGCGTAATCGAGGAGCGCGCTCGACGACTGGTACGCCTGAATCGACGCGGTGTTGATGATCGAGGCGCCGGGCGTCAGGTGCGGCACCGCGGCCCGGCAGAGCCAGAACATCGCGTACAGGTTGGTCTTCATCACCCGGTCGAACTGCTCGTCGGTGATGTCGGTGATCCCACCCGGCTGAGACATCTGGTACGCGGCGTTGTTCACCAGGATGTCCACGCCACCGAGTTCGGTGAGCGCGCGATCGACGATGGCCCGGCAGTGCGCCTCGTCCCGGATGTCACCGGGCACGGTGACCGCCTTGCGGCCGGCCTTCTCGATCCAGCTCGCGGTGTCCCGGGCGTCCGCCTCCTCCTCCGGCAGGTACGAGATCAGCACGTCGGCGCCCTCCCGGGCGTACGCGATCGCCACCGCCCGCCCGATCCCCGAGTCGCCACCCGTGATGATCGCCTTGCGGCCGGTCAGCCGTCCGCTGCCCCGGTAGCTCTCCTCGCCGTGATCGGGCCGGTCCGGCATCGCGGAGGTCGAGCCGGGCGGCTGCTGGTCGCCACCGTCGAGCTCGGGCTTCGGGTACTTGCTACGCGGATCCACGTCGTCTCCTCCTCGTCCGGGTGTCTCTGATCAGTCGGTTGCCCCAGGAACGTGCGAATAACCAATTCCGGGGTAAGACACCCGCCGCCATTGAGGAGGGGCATTCATGGGGGATCCACGGGTGGGCGTCGTCGTCATCACCTGGCAACGGCGCGACGAGGCCGTGGCGTGCGTACAACGGCTGCTGGAGCTGCCGGAACAGCCGCACGTGGTGCTTGTCGACAACGGTTCCACGGACGGGACCGCGGACGCGGTCCGGGACCGCTTTCCCACGGTCGAGGTGGTCGCTCTGAGCGAGAACCTCGGCGCGGTGGGTCGCAACATCGGGGTACGGAGACTGCGGACGCCGTACGTGGCCTTCTGCGACGACGACACGTGGTGGTCGCCGGGTTCGCTGACGAGGGCCGCCGACGCGCTCGACGACCATCCCCAGCTGGGTCTGGTCAATGCGCGGATCGTGGTGGAGCCGTCCGGCGCCGAGGACCCGATCGTGGCGGAACTGCGGGACTCGCCGGTGCCCGGGCCGGACTGGCTGCCCGGGCCGGCACTGGGCAGTTTCCTGGCCGGTGCGTCAGTGGTGCGGCGGGAGGCGTTCGAGGCGGCCGGCGGATTCAACGAGCGGCTCTGGCTCGGCGGTGAGGAGGAGTTGCTCGCGACCGACCTGCTCACCGCCGGATGGGAGCTCTGCTACCTGGAGGAGCTGACCGTGCACCACCGGGCGTCGCTGCTGCGGGACGCCACGCACCGGCGCCGGGTGGGCCTGCGCAACACACTCTGGTTCACCTGGTTGCGCCGGCCGGCGGGGGCGGCCGTCCGCCGGACGCTCTTCCTGGCCCGGACCGTCCCGCGGGACCGGACGTCCCTGCTCGCCGCCGCCGACGCGGCACGGGGACTGGGCTGGCTGCTGGCGAACCGGCGGCCCAGGCCACCGATGGTGGAGGCCCGGCTGTCCGGGCTGGACGAGGCGCAGCGGCGCTCGGTGGCCCGCCGTTACGTCGGCTGAGACGGTGGTCCGGGCCCAGGACCGGCACCACCGGCCGGTCCTGGGCCCGTACCCCTCTCGTCTGATCCGCCGTCTTCCGACGCCGTCGCCCGGCGCTGGTTCAGCCGGCCAGGGGTGCGCCTGTTTCCAGCAGGGACTTGAGGTCGCTGAGAACCCAGGCCCAGCCGCCGCCGCCCGGCGCGCCCGGCTCCGGCGTGCCCTGCACCAGCGCGGCTGTGGCCGGCGCGCCGGTCAGCTCGTGGGTGACGGTGAGCCGGCAGACCCCGGGGCCGGCGTCCTCGATGTCGTAGGTGAGCGTGCTGAACGGCTCGGCGGCGGTGGCCGGGTCCATCAGCATCCGCCAGGTCTGCACCAGCCGGCGCGGCGGGTCCACCTCGAGGATCTCGCCGTCCGCGATGGTGTCGGCCATCGCGAAGCCGTGGGCCGCGGCGTAGTCCTTCATCCCCTGGTTGGGCGTCGAGTGGAAGCGGCCGCCCTTCTCCAGCTCGTAGAACTGGGGCGCCGCGTAGCCGTAGCGCGCGTTCCACTCCGGATCGATGATCGCGTCCCAGATCTTCTCCGGCGCCGCCTTGATCCAGATGCGGTGCACCTGCGTCGTGCTCATGGCTCTTCCTCCAACTGTCGTTTCAGATCGATGAGTGCCGTGACCTGGTGCTCGGTGAACTTGTCGATCCACCGGTCGTGGATCTGCCGGATCGGCACGGGATTGAGAAAGTGCAATTTCTCCCGGCCGGAACGGCGCACGACGACGAGACCTGCCTCCTCGAGCACCCGCAGATGCTTGGCGACACCGAACCGCGTCATTTCGAGCTCGGACTCCAGCTCGGTGAGCGTGCGGCCGTCACGCGCGAAGAGCAGGTCGAGCAGGAAACGACGGCTCGGGTCGGCGAGAGCCTTGAAAACCCGATCGTCGTCCGTCATGACGCCAAGTTAGGTGACCATTTGGTCACATGTCAAGGACGGCGGCGTGCCAGCATCTCCTGCTCCAAGTCCCACGGCTCGTCAGCGCTGCGACGCATGTACCCCAGCCAGCGAAAACTGGTTTCGGTGACGTCGTTGAAGAGCCAGCGCACATGGGTACGGTCGAGGCGTACACCCTCCTGGACGATGTCGCCGCCCGGACCGGGGCGACCCACCAGCGTGACAGTCCGTCCATCAGGGGAGAACCAGACGACGCGCCAGTCGTCGTTGTCCCCGGCCTGCTTGAGTCGCATCGTGCTGCCGGTCGTGACGGCCGGGAAACCGTCCGGACCGGGATCGCTGAACCACATGACGTCCTGGACCGCCCGGCCGGCGAGCACCCAGCCGAAGGTCCAGACCGCGGTACCGGACACCCAGGAGCCGTCGTCGCCGCGGTACCGGTTCGCCACGTCCCAGGTGCCGACGAGTCGCCCGTACAACCGCATCGCCTTCTCGTCGCCAGGTCGCGGCCCCGCCGCGCCCAGCACGTTCGCAAGAGTCATGCCGGCAGCCTGCGCGCCACCGGGGCCCCCGGTCTTGAACGGTTTTGCGGATAGCGTCGACGACATGCCCGAGGTGCCGGTCTCCGAAGTCCGTTGCGCCGGCCCGGCCCGTGAGCGCTGGAGTCCCGCCGAGCACGCTGCCCGGTTCGCGCTCGTCCTGGTCCGGCAGGGCCGGTTCGTCCGGCGCGTCGACGGGCGGGCACAGCTCGCCGACGTCACCACCGGTTACGTGCAGCGCCCCGGCGAGGTCCAGCAGGTGGCCCACCCGGCCGGCGGCGACGTGTGCACGGCGGTCGCCCTGCCGGCGGAGATCGCCGACCGCTTCCCGCGCCGCCCGGTCCGCGTGACACCGGCCGCCGACCTCCTGCACCGCCGCCTGCTCCGCGTCGTGACCCCGGCCCTCCCCATGTTCCCGGCCGCTCCCATGAACCCGGCCGCTCCCATGAACCCGGCCCCTCCCGTGGAGCTGGCCGTGGAACTGGTGACCGCGCTGCTCCCGGCCGGGCATCTCCCGGCGGCGCCGCACCCGGTGATCGAGGAGGTCCGCGAGTTGCTGCACCTCGAACCGGCCCTGGACCTGACCGCACTCGCCGCAGCGGTCGGCTGGTCACCGTGGCACCTGTCCCGCTCGTTCCGCCTGGTCACCGGTGACACCCTCCGGTCGTACCGCCGGCGCCTGCGAATCCGCGCAGCCCTCGACGCCCTCGACGCCGGGGCCGGCCTGGCCGCGACCGCGGCCCGCACCGGCTTCGCCGACCAGGCCCACATGACCCGCGCGATCCGCGCCGAGACAGGCCTCCCACCAGCCACTCTCCGCCGCGCGCTGGGGCGGGCCCGGCCTGATCCCGGCGGCGGCTCACCGACATGCGAGGGTTACTGACCTCCGCCCTCGTAGTATCGCCGGTGATAGTGGAGCAGGCGTTGACCGCGGTCGAGAAGCTGGTGGAACGATCGTGAGCGTGGCGGACCACTACACCTACCGGGTTCACTGGTCGGCGGAGGACGTGAGTACGTCGGCACCGTGGCCGAGTTGCCCTCTGTCTCCTGGCTCGCCCGGCCGCTTGGAAGCGTTCATCGGCATTCAGTGCGTGGCCGGAGGAATCGTCGCCGACATGGAGGCGTCCCGGGAGGTGCCGACCATGGCGATCGCCGACCGGCGCTACTCCGGAAAGTTCCAGGTGCGGGTGCCCGAGGAGGTCCACCGGCGTCTGGCGATCCGGGCCGCCGAGCAACGCGTCTCCTTCAACGCGCCGGCGTCCGCATGCCTCGCCGGCGCCTGACAGATCGCAAGATCCACTAGAGAGTGAAGGCAAGCGGCCCACGACGGCAACAGCGTATTGAGTCGGCCATTGTGGGGAATGCGGCGCTGATTGGACGCGGCCCGCCACGACATCGGTGGCAGGCGGAGGTGGAATTCGGGTGCATTCTCAACAGCGGCGGCTGGACCGTAGCTTGATCTTGCTCGCCGTCTCGCGCGCACAGAGCCGGGCCCTGACCCTGCTCGACCGCGCTACACGGGCCCAGCAGGCAGCCGAGCAGACTTTGACCTGCAGCGCCGCACGGTTGGAAGGGTGTCACGGGCGAGAACGCCTCGACCATAGCGCCGTCAAGGTGCAAGGTGAAGCGATGACGGAGGACGCTCAGACCACTGACGTGAGCGCCGCAGGCGAGCAGGCCGAGATCGACGCCGAGATGGCGGCGTCGGCGAAGTTGCTGCGCGAGTCAGGCCAGGAGCGGGAGGCGGACCTGCAGCGCCGTGGACTCGACGCCGACCTGGACCGCCGCGCCAAGGCTGTCGAGCACCGCGAGGAGCAGGCGACCCAACAAGAGGCCACCCTTGATGACCGGCAATGGGCGGCCGACGAGCGGGACCGCCTGTTCGATCTGCGTGAAGTGCAACTCGGTGAACGAGAACGTGTCGCCGACCAGCGAGAGATTGATCGCGAGATCACCGCCTGGAACGACATGCGTTGATGGTGAAGCCTTCGCCGAGCAGCGTGAAATCGAACGTCGAAGTGAGAGACAGAGATGCACAGCTCCTCGCGGCGGAGCTTCGGGCGGAGGAACGATCGCTCATCGAGCTCGAAAACTCTGTGCGAGGAGCGTGAGCGCCCTCGCTGATGAGCGCGATGCCGCCGCGGACGTCCGGGAACGGCTCGTCGATGAGCGGGAGCGGCGCGCCAGCCTGTACGGGTAGGTTTTTGAAGACCGGCGTGCGGGTCGACTAGAGGGACAAAGTTGGGCAACCGGCGAAACCTCAAGGACGAACGCACCGTTGCTGACGTGGCTTCATGCTTCCGGCAGGGTGGGCGGCTCGTGCAGGGGTAGCCGGACGCGGACCACCGTGCCGGACGGCTGGTTGTCGGTGAGCCGGATCGTGCCGCTGTGCAGTGCGACGATGGCGCGGGCGAGGCTGAGCCCTAGGCCGCTTCCGATGATCCCCTGGTGACGGACGTTGCTGCCGCGGAAGAACCGGTCGAAGACCCGGTCGCGTTCGTCGGCCAGCGTGCCGATGCCGGTGTCGGTGATGCACAGCTCGGCCGTGCCATCGTCCGCACGTAGTCCGATCTGCACCTGTGCGCCGGAAGGGCTGTATTGAACGGCGTTGGACAACAGGTCAACGACGACTTGCCGCAACCGAGACGCGTCACCGTCGACCTGCAGCTGCGGCGGCAGGTCGGTACGCAGCAGGACGCCGACGTCGGCGGCGGTGTGACGGGCCGCCGCGACGGCATCGGTGACGATCACGGCGAGATCGACTCGCTCGACGTTGAGACGCAGATGGCCGGAGTCGAGACCGGCGAGGTCGAGCAGCTTGTCCACCAGCTTCTGCAGCACGGCGGTGTTGCGGGCAACCGAGCGAAGCATCTGCCGGCGGTCGTCGTCCGTGCCGTCGGAGTCCTCATCGAGCATGGTGGCGTTCGCGGCGATCGAGGTGAGCGGGGTGCGCATCTCATGACCGACCAGAGCAATGAAGTCGTCGTGGGCACGTACGAGTTGCCGAGCGAGTTGTTCGGCGCGGCGCAACGCGACGTACACGCCGATCTGTGCGGCCACCCCGTCCAGCAGCACGGTGAGCAACTCCTCGTGGATTTCCTGGGCGCCCGCGTAGCAGGTCAGCACACCCAGCAGCGTGTCACCGTCGCGAACTGGGACCGCCAGAACGGTACGGATACCGCGCGACAGCCACGCCTGCGCCTTCGTCTGCTCGTACACGGTCGTCAGGTACGGGCTGTCGGCGATGTCGGCTACCCACATCGCCCGCCCGCTCTGCCAAACCCGGCCGGTGATCCCGGCCCCGAGGATCGGGGTGTGCCCGAAAAAGCCGTCGGCGTCGTGTCCGGAGACATCCCAGTGCCCGACCGAGCGCAGCCGGCCGCTGGCCTCGTCGATGAGGAACAGCTCTGCGCACGGCCAGCCGAGCGTGGTGCCGACCGCTTGCAGCACGCCGGGCGCCGCGTCGGTCTCCGTGTCCGCGGCCCGCAGCGCCGCTTCGACGGCGAGGTGACAAGCCCGGAACCGTTCGGCACGCCGCATCGCGGTCAACTCGTGCGCCACGGCCACCGCGCCCAGCAGCCGTCCGTCGTCGGCGATCATCGGCTGAGCGGCGGTGGCGAAGGTGCGCACCTGATCGCAGGGCATCGTGGTCAGGACGTCCACGCCGTCGATGTGCTCACCGCGCAAGGCGCGCATCAGCGGCGTCTGCTCCCAGGACAGCGGTCGCATCGCGATGTCATGCAGCATGCCGTCCACCGACGCCGGATAGTCCACCGGAAGCGGAGCAGCGGCCGGGAGTCCCTGTAACTCCCGCAGTACCCGATTCACCACAACCACCTGGCCGGTGTCGTCACAGGCGATGACACCCACCGAGAGGCTGTCCAGCAGAGCGGCCAGGAAGCTGCCGTCGCGGTCAGCCCGGTCTTCGGCGGCGACCTGCTGCGACAGATCGGTGAGGAACACGCAGGCCAAAGCACCAGCCGAGCCACGTACCACAGACAGGGATGTCTGCACGGTCAGCCGGTGCCCGTCGTGGTGGCGCATGCTCACCTGGCGTAGCACCGGACGGCTCGGCCCGGCGGCGAACAGCCGGGCGAGTGCGGCACCGATCGGCTGGCCGTCGTAATCAGGCAGCAGGCTGCCATCCAGGTGCCCGCCGCACACCTGCGCGGCCGTGAACCCGAGCAGGTCCTGGGCGGCACGGTTGAAACCGACGACCACCCCGTCCGGGTCCACCGCGAGGAACGCCTCCTGAACGCTGTCCAGCAACGCCGCACTGTCGAGCGTCGCGACTTGCGTCGACGCCTCGACCGGCGCCGGCGGGCGCAACAACTCGGCGATCTCCAGCAGCGCCGCCAGCTGTCCATCGGTCCACAGGCGGGCCGCGGTGTCGAGCACGGTCATCGAACCCACCAGCCGATCGGCCGCGTCACGTACCGGCACACCCAGGAACGCCTGGACGCCGTACTCGGTTACGAGCAGGTGGTCCCGCAGGGCAGCCGAGTCGTCATGCAGCATGTCGCCACACGACACCGGATGATCCTGGGCGACGACGTACGCGCACACCGAGTAGGTAATCGGCGCTCGCCCGTCCGCGGCCAGTGCGTGTGGTAGCCCATACGTGCCGACGAAGAACTCTTCGTCACGGCCGACAAGGGTCACCGTCGCCATCGGCGCGTTCAGAAGCCGCGCCGCCAGCCGGGCGATCCCGTTGAGTGGAATCGGCTGGGCCGGTAACGCGTGGCGTGCCCGCTGCACCGCAACCAGACGTGCCGGATCACCCAGAACCGCCTCGTCAAGCATCACCATGACCATCCGACTTAGCCACCACATCCGACAACTACAGGCTCGCTCGCGTATTACCCGATTTGTCCCGGATGAACCGGTCACTGCTCCACTCGCGGACACCATTTCAGCGACGTTCCGGTTCAGCGACGTTCCGGCTGCACGTCCCCAGGCGAGTTGGCCGCCACGGTTGCGGCCTGTGCCGCAACTGTGGTCGACACGGGTGGAGCACCGACTGCCTTGCCGATGCGCCGGAATCGCTGTCGCCGAGCCGTTGTCTTCAGATTTCCCGCTCTGACGACATGCCGGCGCATCGGAGAGACCGGTGTGTCACGGTCGATGAGATCTTTGGCCTGAACGGGTGTGACGTGGGGGACGGTGCTTGGCCGGGTTGCCGACTCAGACCGAGGCCGCCGTGGCGGTTAGAGGCCTAGCCCCGACCAAGATCCCTGCTGAACGACCTTGACTAATCGGCACACGTCGATGTCGAAAGTCTCTGAGCAGCGTAAACTTGAGCGGGCGACGAGAATCGAACTCGCGTAATCAGTTTGGAAGACTGAGGCTCTACCATTGAGCTACGCCCGCGTGACCCCTGGCAACGCCCGGGGCCCGCGTACAGCTTACTGAATCATCTCCCGTCCGCGCGAACCGGATTACCCACCAGGTGACTCCAGCGCACACTCGAGTGAGTGGACCGCATACACTGGCCGTCGCCACGGGGTGTGGCGCAGTTTGGTAGCGCACTCGCTTTGGGAGCGAGGGGCCGTGGGTTCAAATCCCGCCACCCCGACTGATTACAACTATCCGCAGCAACAAGGAGTACGCCTGTGAAGAGCACCGTCGAGACTCTGAGCCCGACTCGGGTGAAGCTCGCCATCGAGGTGCCGTTCGACGAGCTCAAGCCGAGCCTGCAGAAGGCGTACCGGGAGATCGGCGCGCAGGTTCAGGTGCCGGGCTTCCGTCGTGGCAAGGTTCCGTCCGCGGTCATCGACCAGCGTGTCGGCCGTGGCGCGGTCCTGAACGAGGCCGTGCAGGAGGCGATCCCGCAGCAGATCCTCGCCGCGGTCCAGGAGCACGACGTCAAGACGCTCGGCCGTCCCGAGGTGGAGATCACCGAGTTCGCCGACAACGCGCCGCTGAAGTTCACGGCTGAGGTCGACGTGCGCCCGGAGATCACCGTCCCGGATCTCTCCACGATCGCTGTCACGGTTCCGGCCGTGGAGATCGGCGACAACGAGATCGATGAGCAGATCAACGGCCTGCGCGAGCGGTTCGCCACCCTGAAGACCGTCGAGCGGCCCGCGGCCGAGGGGGACTACGTCCAGCTCGACCTCAACGCCACCGTCGACGGCGAAGAGGTGCCGGGCGGCTCGGCCACCAACATCTCCCACGAGGTCGGCAGCAAGCAGCTGCTCCCCGGTCTGGACGAGGTGCTCGTCGGCCTCTCCGCCGGCGAGGAGGCCAACTTCACCACGCAGCTGGTGGGCGGCGACTTCGCCGGCCGCGACGCTGAGGTGAAGGTCGTCGTGCGGACCGTCAAGGACAAGCAGCTGCCCGAGATCGACGACGAGTTCGCCCAGCTGGCGAGCGAGTTCGACACCCTCGAGGAGCTCAAGGGCGACCTGCGCGAGCGGCTCGCCAAGGTGAAGAAGGTCGAGCAGATCTACGCGGCTCGTGACGAGGCTCTCAAGCAGCTCGTCGAGGCGGCGGCGATCCCGGCTCCGGAGGGCGTCGTCAAGGACGAGGTCGACGGCCGGAAGCAGGCGATGACCGACCAGCTGGAGCGGATCGGCGCGACGCTGCAGGACTACCTCGCCTCGGAGGAGAAGACCGAGGAGCAGATCGACCAGGAGCTGACCGAGGCGGCCCAGGAGGGCGTCCGGATCCAGCTGCTGCTCGACACCATCGCCGACGCCGAGGACGTCCAGGTCTCCGACGACGAGTTCGGTCACGAGATCGTGCACCGGGCGCAGCGGGCCCAGATGCAGCCCCAGCAGTACTACGACCAGCTCGTGCGCTCGGGTGCCGCGGCCGCCGTCTTCGGCGACGTGCGCCGGGGCAAGGCGCTGGCCTCCGTCATGGAGCAGGTCACCATGACCGACAGCGAGGGCAACACCCTGACGCTGGACGACCTGCGTGCCGCGGGCGAGGACGAGCACGCCGGGCACAACCACTGATCCACCGCCTCCGGACGGCCACCGTGCGACGCTCGCGTCACACGGTGGCCGCGGCGTTTCCGGGCGCGTGTGGGGGCGGGTGCGCTGTCAGCGAACACCTGCCCGAGCGGGAAGCTGATGCGCATCCGACCAGTTAGGTTGGTCGTACGACGGACAACCTGCCGGCCGGACAGTTTCGGCCGACACAGTCAGCTGTGAAGGGCTGCCATGACCGATCTCCACATCCCCGCCACCCCCGTGGCGCGGCGGGGCGAAGCACTCAGTGGCAACCTCGACGATTCGGTCTACAACCGCTTGCTGCGTGAGCGCATCATCTTCCTCGGCAGCGAGGTGACCGATGCGGTCGCCAACCGCATCTGCGCGCAGCTGCTGCTGCTCTCCGCCGAGGACCCTGAGGCAGACATCCACCTGTGGATCAACTCGCCCGGTGGCTCGGTCTACTCGGGCATGGCGATCTACGACACCATGCAGTTCATCGACAACGACGTCTCCACCGTCGGGATGGGCATGGCGGCTTCGATGGGGCAGTTCCTGCTCTGCGCCGGATCACCGGGCAAGCGGTACGCGCTTCCCCATGCGCGCATCATGATGCACCAGCCGTCCGGCGGCATGGGTGGCACCGCCGCCGACATCGCCATCCAGGCGGAGCAGATGCTCTACACCAAGAAGATGTTCCAGGAGCGGATCGCCCACCACACGGGACAGTCTCCGGAGCAGATCGCCGCCGACTTCGACCGGGACCGCTGGTTCACGGCGACCGAGGCGAAGGACTATGGCTTCATCGACAAGGTGATCACCGGGGCCACGCAGGTTCCGGACGGCGCCGGAACGCTGAACTGAGGAGCTGAACCATGACCGACCTTTCCATGCCTCCCGGGTTCGCTCCGGTGCACAACCGCTACGTGCTGCCCTCGTTCTCCGAGCGCACCTCGTGGGGTGTCAAGGAGTCGAACCCGTACAACAAGATGTTCGAGGACCGGATCATCTTCCTCGGTGTCCAGGTGGACGACGCGTCGGCCAACGACGTGATGGCCCAGCTGCTGACGCTGGAGAGCACCGACCCGGACCGCGACATCCTGATGTACATCAACTCGCCTGGTGGCTCGTTCACCGCGATGACCGCGATCTACGACACCATGCAGTACGTTCGCCCCGACATCAGCACGGTGTGCCTCGGTCAGGCGGCCAGCGCTGCGGCGGTGCTGCTCGCCGGTGGCACCCCGGGCAAGCGGATGGCGCTCCCGCACTCGCGGATCATCATCCACCAGCCGGCCACCGAGGGTGGTTACGGTCAGGGATCGGACATCGAGATCCAGGCCCGCGAGATCATGCGGATGCGGACCCAGCTCGAGGACATGATCGCGCACCACTCCACCCAGCCGGTGGAGAAGGTTCGCAAGGACATCGACCGCGACAAGATCATGACGGCGGACGAGGCCAAGGAGTACGGCCTGGTGGACGTCGTGCTGGCCACGCGTAAGAAGAGCCTGCAGACCGTCGGCGCGAGTAGCTGACCGGGCGGTGTCAGGGGTCGGCCGGGTGACGCTAAACTGGCCGACCCCTGACACGCCCGTTTTGGGGGGTCGGAGAACAGCGCCACAGCGGGTAACGTCGAGTCTGCAGCCTCAGTTACGCGGGTCGGCGGACGATGAGATGGCAACGAGGCATTCCGTCCTCGGACACGGACCGGTCGGCGATCGGCCATTGAACGCAGGGAGAACGTAGGTGGCACGGATCGGCGACGGTGGCGACCTACTAAAGTGCTCGTTCTGTGGGAAGTCGCAGAAGCAGGTCAAGAAGCTCATCGCGGGCCCAGGGGTCTACATCTGCGACGAGTGCATCGACCTCTGCAACGAGATCATCGAAGAGGAGCTGGCTGAGACCGGCGAGGTGAAGTGGGAAGAGCTTCCCAAGCCGATGGAGATCTGCCAGTTCCTGGACAACTATGTTGTCGGCCAGGAGCAGGCGAAGAAGGCCCTCTCCGTCGCGGTCTACAACCACTACAAGCGGATCCAGGCCGAGTCGAACGGCGCCCCCGGTGGGAGCAGCGACGTCGAGGTGGCCAAGTCCAACATCATGCTCATCGGCCCCACCGGCTGCGGCAAGACGCACTTGGCGCAGACGCTGGCCCGCATGCTGAACGTGCCTTTCGCGATCGCGGACGCCACGGCGCTCACCGAGGCCGGCTATGTCGGCGAGGACGTCGAGAACATCCTGCTCAAGCTGATCCAGGCGGCGGACTACGACGTCAAACGGGCTGAGCAGGGCATCATCTACATCGACGAGGTCGACAAGATCGCTCGCAAGAGCGAAAACCCGTCGATTACGCGCGACGTCTCCGGTGAGGGCGTTCAGCAGGCACTTCTCAAGATCCTTGAGGGTACGGTCGCCAACGTCCCGCCGCAGGGCGGCCGCAAGCACCCGCACCAGGAGTTCATCCAGATCGACACGACGAACGTGCTGTTCATCGTGGGCGGCGCCTTCGCCGGGCTGGACCGGATCATCGAGCAGCGCGTCGGCCAGAGCGGCGTGGGCTTCGGCGCCCGCCTGCGGTCGATCTCGGAGCGGAACACCGACGACATCTTCAGCAGAGTGATGCCGGAGGACATGCTGAAATTCGGGTTGATCCCCGAATTCATCGGCCGCCTCCCGGTGATCACCACGGTCCGCAACCTCGACCGTGAGGCGCTCATCAAGATCCTCACCGAGCCGCGGAATGCGTATGTCAAGCAGTATCAGCGTCTCTTCGAGCTCGACGGCGTGGAGCTGGAGTTCGACGAGGGCGCCCTTGAGGCGATCGCCGACCAGGCGATGCTCCGCGGCACCGGGGCCCGCGGCCTTCGCGCGATCATGGAAGAGGTCCTCCTCTCCGTGATGTACGAGGTGCCCAGCAACCCCGACGCCGCCCGCGTGGTGATCACGCGTGAGGTGGTCCTGGAGAACGTGAACCCCACGATCGTGCCCCGCGAGTTCGTCGGCCGGCGTCGCCGGCCGGATCGCGAGGAGAAGTCGGCCTGACCGGCCCTGTTCTGTCGCCGCCGCCCGGTTTCCGGGCGGCGGCTTTTTTCATACTCCGCGCACCTGCCGACCGCACACCTGTGGGCCGCATAGCCGCCAGCCGGGCGTCTGCCGGCCGCACGCCTTCCGGCCGCATACCTGCGAACGGGTGTCTGTCGGCCGGGTGTCTGCGGGGCGGGTGCCGCGCGGGGGGTGTGCCGCGCCCACCGATCCTGCCGGAAGCCCGGCAGGGGGCTTTCGTGGCAGCCGGGTCGGTGGTGGCCACGAAAGCCCTCGGGTACCCGTACTCTTCGATTTATGCGCGTCGCCGTCTGCCAGCTGAATTCACGCGAAGACCGTGCCCACAACTTTGCCGTGGCTCGTGATCTGCTCGAGCGTGCCGCCGCGGGCGGCGCCGAGTTCGCCGTCCTCCCGGAGTACGTCGACTTCCTCGGGCGGTCCGCCGACGCGCCGGAACCGGAGCCGGTCGACGGCGAGTTCGGTTCGTTCTTCGCGGCGGCGGCCCGAGATCTGGGGATCTGGGTGCACGCCGGCTCGTTCCACGAGACCGGGCCTGATCAGAACCGGACCTACAACACGTCGCTGATCTTCGCGCCGGACGGCACCCTCACCGCCGCCTACCGCAAGATCCACCTGTACGACGTCGAGATCTCCGGCCGCGTGTCCTACCAGGAGTCGCGAACCGTCGCTCCCGGGCACGAGACCGTGGTGGCCGCCGTCAACGGTGCTCCCATCGGTCTGAGCATCTGCTACGACCTCCGGTTCCCCGAGCTGTACCGCCGGCTGGCGATCGCCGGCGCGAAGCTCCTGGTGGTCCCGGCGGCCTTCATGATGCACACCGGCCGTGATCACTGGGAGGTGCTGTTACGCGCCCGGGCGATCGAGAACCAGTGCTACGTGCTGGCGGCCGGGCAGATCGGCGACCACGAGCCCGGGCGTACCTGTTTCGGTCGCAGCATGATCATCGACCCGTGGGGGACCGTCCTTGCCCAGGCGCCCGACGCGGAGAGTGTCGCGATCGCGGATCTGGACCTCCCGCGCCTGGAGAAGATCCGCGCGGAGCTGCCGAGTCTTGCGAACCGGCGCCTGTAGCGACGCCGGTGTATCGGGCGTCACAGACTCTGCACGAGATAGCTGACGACGGCCAGTCCGACGACCGCGGCGCCGGCCAAAAGGAGAGCCCCACCCATGCGGGAGGGGCCTCGCAGGAACAGCCGATGGACGGAGACAACCACCGTGACCAGCACAAGTAAGCCGATGACGACTTGCCAGAGCGGAACGATGAGGCCGAGAAACGCGTCGACCGCGAGCGTCTCGGAAGCGTCCATGACGTCACTCTGTCACGGTTTCCTTCCGTCGTGTGCCACCACGGCGGCGCGGTGGTCATGACCGTCGATTTGCGGTCACCCACCCGTGTCCCGTAACTTCTTCTCTGCGAACGGGAAACCGGTACGGAGCGGCACGAAAGTGACAATCCAGAAGGTGACTCGGGACCGGTCGGGAACGAGCTATGCTTGGCCTCGACGAACCGGGCGGTGCAGCGAGATCCACGAAGTTGGATTTGCGGTTGCGACGCCGACCGGCTAGAGTGGTTCAGCCGGCAGGGAAACGGGCGGATGAAAATCCGGCCGACCTGCACGAGCCACTGATCTGGGCGATGCCGAAAGGCGAAATCCGACCAGACAAATTCGAACGGTTGCCTCGAGGTTGGGCCTCTTGATTGAGGTTCTGCTCCGATGTGCGGTTGTTCTTTGAGAACTCAACAGGGTGCTTGATAAGCCAGTGCCAATTATGGCAATACCCCGGCCTATCTGTTTACAGGTGGGTTGGAGATTCCTTTGGCAACATTTGTTTGTTGCCGGGA
>NZ_JAHWGU010000176.1 GCF_020873875.1 Actinoplanes sp. DH11 | reverse complement strand
ACCCCGTCCCGTCCAGAATATCCGCCATGATTTGTTCCGGCGTCGCGTCCTGCCAACTCAACGCTTTCATCGGCTCGGTATATTGCAAGTCGTACCACGTCGCTTCGCAATACACAACGAGTTCAAGCCGCCCTCCGGCTCTCACTTTTGAAACATCGCGAACGAAATATCGCTGATTTACGACTTCGATAATGTTTTCGTTTTGAATGTACTCCCGTTTTGGATCGTTGTATGGAAGGGAAAACGTCAGCGTATCCACGCTGCCAATCTCTTGTTCCAAAATCGGATCATCGGCGTTTTCCAATACGCCAAGTCGCTTCCCCTCTTGGTCATACACGACAAGCAAGGCGTTAGACAGTCGATTGTACAGGGGTTGCTGTCGTTGCGGCGGTTGGCTGTTG
>NZ_JAHWGU010000175.1 GCF_020873875.1 Actinoplanes sp. DH11 | reverse complement strand
CTGCTATCAGACGTCCCGTGACCGCGGGCGCGAGGACGCCGTCACCGGAGGCGACCACCCGTATCGCGGTCAGGAGGTCCTCCGGCTCGGAATCCTTGAGCAGAAAGCCGGAGGCCCCGGCGCGCAGAGCCTCGTAGACATAGGCGTCGAGGTCGAACGTGGTGAGCACGAGAACCCGGGCGCCGCTGCCGTGATTGGTGATCAGCCGGGTCGCCGTCAGTCCGTCCATACCCGGCATGCGGATGTCCATGAGCACCAGGTCGGGCGCGAGCTGTGCCGACATCGCCACAGCCGCGTCACCGTCCGCTGCCTCGCCGACCACGGTCATGTCGGCCTCGGCCGTCAGGATCGCCACGAAACCCGCGCGGACGATCGCCTGATCGTCCACGACCAGCACACGGATAC
>NZ_JAHWGU010000174.1 GCF_020873875.1 Actinoplanes sp. DH11 | reverse complement strand
ACTCCGGCATCTTCCCGTGGTTCCTGGCCGCGTTCCTGCTCGTGTTCGCCGCGACGGGCATCGGCAACGGATCGACGTACCGGATGATCCCGCTGATCTGGAAGACGTACGCCCGGCGGGCAGGTGCCGACGGCACACCCGAGCGAATCGCGACCGAGGGACGGTCGAACCAAGGAGGCATCGGCCGTCATCGGCATCGCAGGTGCCATCGGCGCCCTCGGCGGGTTCCTGATCCCGATCACGTTCAGCGCCCCGTGGATCGCCGATCCGGTCGACGCGGTCAAGAGCGCCTTCGTGGTCTTCACGATCTTCTACGGCGTGTGCCTCGCCGTGACGTGGGCGTTCTACCTGCGGCCGAGGTCGATCATGGCGAAGGCCGGGGTCTGAGCACCGCATGACCGACTCC
>NZ_JAHWGU010000173.1 GCF_020873875.1 Actinoplanes sp. DH11 | reverse complement strand
GGAGAAGGGGTGCTCGTTTGGGTGAAGAGCCCGAACGAGCCGCAGTGAAAAGGCCCAAGCGACTGTTTATCAAAAACACAGGTCTCTGCGAAGCCGAAAGGCGACGTATAGGGGCTGACACCTGCCCGGTGCTGGAAGGTTAAGGGGAGCGCTTAGCGGAAGCGAAGGTGCGAACCGAAGCCCCAGTAAACGGCGGCCGTAACTATAACGGTCCTAAGGTAGCGAAATTCCTTGTCGGGTAAGTTCCGACCCGCACGAAAGGTGTAACGACTTGGGCGCTGTCTCAACGAGAGACCCGGTGAAATTATACTACCTGTGAAGATGCAGGTTACCCGCGACAGGACGGAAAGACCCCGTGGAGCTTTACTGCAGCCTGATATGGAATTTTGGTATCGCTTGTACAGGA
>NZ_JAHWGU010000172.1 GCF_020873875.1 Actinoplanes sp. DH11 | reverse complement strand
CTATATAGGTTGTAATAAAGAATTTGCGATCTCCATTCTTTACCTCCTGACAAGGTGACAGGAAGAGTAAACAATGCCATGTAAAACAAAATTGCAACGTATATATAGCGGATCAGCGGCAAATTACGATTGGATAATGCTGAGTTTCCAACTACTGAAATCCGGCTCCTCTTTTTGAATGAGCGATTGAGGAAAAATGAATGTCCACGGTTTGGTCGTGTTCGCTTTGACCTCCAGACGATCCAGCTTAAAGCCTCCTTTAGCTACCACCTCACCTGCCGCATCTTCCACTTGAAGCGGCAGCTGTTCAAGATAAATCGTTTTGTCGCTGCCGTTGCGGATCAGCACGGTCACACGGAGTTCGCCATCTGCCACAACAGCTTGAAGGCCAAAAAAGTTCACTTCGCC
>NZ_JAHWGU010000171.1 GCF_020873875.1 Actinoplanes sp. DH11 | reverse complement strand
CACCGGGGAACACCTTCACCCAGTCCGGGCCGGCCACCGCCAGCGCCTTGACCAACGAGTCCGGCTCGTCACGGCCCTTACGGATCGTGGGCAGACACACCCCGTCGACGTGGGCGGTCAGCGCACCTGACGGGCCCACCTCGACGAAACGGGTAACGCCAGCGGCACGCATCGCGGCGACACCATCAGCGAACCGGACCGGCTGGCGGACCTGCCGCACCCAATACTCCGGATCCATCACCTCAACACCGACCGGCTCACCGGTCACATTCGAAACCCAACCCAACGACGGCGCCGCGAAGACCACCTCGTCAAGGACAGCGGCGAAGTCCCGCAGCATCGGCTCCATACGCGCCGAATGGAACGCATGACTGACCCGCAACCGCCGCGTCTTGTCGAACCCGGCCG
>NZ_JAHWGU010000170.1 GCF_020873875.1 Actinoplanes sp. DH11 | reverse complement strand
CATGGGATAGGCTGACGATAACCTAGTTCTCATTTTTTACAAGGAGTTCGTCACGCCTGGTTTTAGCCTGGATAAACTGCAACAGCTCGCCGGCCCTGCCGCCGCGGTGGTCGCGCTCATCATCACGCTGATCGCCTCCCTCGTGCCGGGACTCGGGTCAAGCGCCCCGACCGAGACGAAGGGCACCGTCATCTTCACCGTCGTGGACCGCGTCGGCCTTCCCATGCGGTGTGCCTACACGAGCACGTGGCCGGAGATCCAGACCAAGGAACTCAAATTCACCGCGGAGAATGGCACCGTGGGTTTCGACGCCCCAGCCGGCACCACCGTGGACGTGACCTTCGACTGCCCGGCTGGCACGGCCACCGCCAGCGCGACCGCACCGGAGACCGGCGTCGCACAGAAGAAGG
>NZ_JAHWGU010000169.1 GCF_020873875.1 Actinoplanes sp. DH11 | reverse complement strand
AGGTAGCCGAGCAACCCGGCACCGAGCGCGCCGCTCAGCAATCCAGTCAGAACGGCGACCACACCCAGGCGGCTGACCTTACGTCCATCGTGGCGGTCGCCGCCACGGGTCCACTGCCACCAGCCGTAGAGCTGCAGCGCGGCGAACAACAGTTGCAGAAGCAGGTTGGAGTACAGGCGCCAGTCATAGAACAGCCAGGCGTAGAGCAACACCATCACCAGGCCGATGGGCCAGCACCAGGGGTTCTGTCTCACCGTCAGCCAGACCGCGACGATGCCGAGCCCGGCAGCAACGAGTTCGAGCCAGGACATCCGGCGTCCTCAAATCAGAAAAGGGTGGCGATTGTACTGATGCCGGCGCTTCAGCACACCAGGCTGTCGGCTTGTCGATAGAGCATCAGCAGCTTGTGGG
>NZ_JAHWGU010000168.1 GCF_020873875.1 Actinoplanes sp. DH11 | reverse complement strand
ACCGGCCGTCGAACGACAGACCCCGCTGACGACTGAACTCGGCGAACGTCGTCGGCGTGGCCATCACCGTCACACCACCCGCAAGCGCCATCGAACACTCACCCGAGCGCAACGCCTGCACCGCCCAATGCAAGGCGACAAGCGACGACGAACAGGCGGTATCCACCGTGACGGCAGGACCTTCCAGACCGAACGTGTACGCCACCCGCCCGGAGGCAATCGACCCCGACGTACCCGTACCGCTGTGCCCCTCGGTGTCCTCCACGCCGAACAACCGCGTCGCATAGTCGTGGTACATCAGGCCGGCGAACACACCCGTCGACGAACCCCGCAGAACAGCCGGATCAATACCGGCCGACTCGAACGCCTCCCACGACGCCTCCAACAACAACCGCTGCTGCGGATCCATCG
>NZ_JAHWGU010000167.1 GCF_020873875.1 Actinoplanes sp. DH11 | reverse complement strand
CGCACGGCACGGGGACGACGCTGGGTGACCCGATCGAGGCGCAGGCGCTGCTGGCCACCTATGGGCAGGACCGTGAGCAGCCGTTGCGGCTGGGGTCGGTGAAGTCGAATATCGGGCACACGCAGGCGGCGGCGGGTGTCGCGGGGATCATCAAGATGGTGCAGGCGATGCGGCATGGTGTGATGCCGCGCACGTTGCATGTGGATGAGCCGACTCCGCAGGTGGATTGGGAGTCGGGTGCGGTGGAGTTGTTGACTGAGCCGGTCGAGTGGCGTGTGGATGGGCGTCCGCGTCGGGCGGCGGTGTCGTCGTTCGGGATCAGTGGCACGAATGCGCACGTGATTTTGGAGCAGGGTCCGGGCGTTGAGGTGCCGGGGGAGTCGGTGCGGGTGCCGGGTCCGGTGCCGTGGCTGG
>NZ_JAHWGU010000016.1 GCF_020873875.1 Actinoplanes sp. DH11 | reverse complement strand
GAGCGCAAGATATGCCTCACGCTCGCGGGTCAGACGTCGACGGCCCTGATTGACCGACCGGTCCCGGACCTCGAAGTCCATCGCATCCCCTGAACTGGGGTGTTGCGACGACTCCTAGAACCCAAGGCGTGGTGGCCGGGCCGTCCGGGAAGGTCAGTTCCTCACTGGTTCAGTCCGCAGGGGGCCAGGCCCTCGGCGTTCAGGTTCGGCTTGGCGGCCGCCCGCCCGATCGCGGTCTCCATCCGGTTGATCGTGGCGAACCGCTTGTCCTCCAGCGGACCGAGGATCGCGTTCTGGATGAAGTTCGGACCACCCTGGCCCACGGTGCCGGCGATCCGGTTGTTCGCCTCCCGGATCTGCGTCTCCAGCAGTTCCAGGTTGCGGGTCACCTCGGACTGCGCCGACGCCGGGATCGCCACGCCGATGTTCACGGCCGGGCAGTTCACGGTCGGCACGGCGCCGTTCCCCGCGTTGCCACCGGCGTTGCCGCCGCCGTTGTTGCCGGCCGGTGCGCCCGGCACCGCGGTCGGTTCCGGCGCCGCGTCACCGCCACCGTTCTCGTTCAGCGAGCACGGCGCCAGCCCTTCCGCGTTCAGGTCCGGCTTCGCGGCCGCCCGCCCGATCGCCGTCTCCATCCGGTTGATCGTGGCGAACCGCTTGTCCTCCAGCGGACCGAGGATCGCGTTCTGGATGAAGTTGGCGCCGCCCTGACCCACGGTGTTGCGGATCCGGGTGTTGGCCTCCTGGATCTGCGTGTTCAGCAGGGCCAGGTTCCGCTCGATCTCCGCCTGCGCGGACGCCGGAACCGCCGGAAGCTTGTCAGCGACCGACGGGCAGTTCACCGTGGGCAGCCCGTCCGCGTTGCCGCCGCCCGCGTTGCCGTTGCCACCGCCGTTGTTCCCGTTGCCACCGCCGGCGTTGCCGCCGCCGCTGTTGCCGGCCGGTGCGCCCGGCACCGCGGTCGGTTCCGGCGCCGCGTCACCGCCACCGTTCTCGTTCAGCGAGCACGGCGCCAGCCCTTCCGCGTTCAGGTCCGGCTTCGCGGCCGCCCGCCCGATCGCCGTCTCCATCCGGTTGATCGTGGCGAACCGCTTGTCCTCCAGCGGACCGAGGATCGCGTTCTGGATGAAGTTGGCGCCGCCCTGACCGACCGAACTCGCGATCCGATTGTTCGCCTCCTGGATCTGCGTGTTCAGCAGCGCCAGGTTCCGCTCGATCTCCGCCTGCGCCGACGCCGGAACCGCCGGAAGCTTGTCAGCCACACTGGCGCAGTTCACCGTCGGAGTCGCCGTGTCGGCAGCCGCCGCCACCCCGAGTCCGACACCGACCATCGCCACCGCGACACCCGCCACGCCGGCCACCCGCCAGCGCCGAACGTTCGATCCCCCCGCGTTGCTCCGGTAGCTCCGGTACCGCTTCATCTGCGTGCCTTCCTGTCGGACCACGTTCTCGCCGGTCCATACGGGAACGCTCCCAGGAGGGATCGAACTAAAGAGAAACTTAAGGTTGTGGGCGCTGCCGCTTTAAGGTCCAAGTCCGTTTCTGGTCACCCAAAGCCGCCGCTCAGGCAC
This sequence comes from Actinoplanes sp. DH11, assembly GCF_020873875.1. Classification (GTDB taxonomy): domain Bacteria; phylum Actinomycetota; class Actinomycetes; order Mycobacteriales; family Micromonosporaceae; genus Actinoplanes. Next base: position 206,158 of record NZ_JAHWGU010000016.1, on the reverse strand, counting down.
GCCTGACGCCTCCGGCCGCCGAGGTTGCTGCCAGCCGTGAGCCTCCGGCCGCCGCACCCCGATCGCCGCACCCCGGGCGACACACCCCGGCCTGCGCACCCGGGCCGGCGCACCCGGGCGGCGCACCCGATCGCCGTCCAGCCGACACCGCCCGGTCTTAAGCACCCCGGGTCCTCCGATTCCAGCCCGAGTGGCGCCGGCCGCGCCGCCCACGCCGAGATGTTGATCTGCTAGCGCTACGAAATCGCTGTGATCAAGGGGTTAAAACCGCGAATTCGTAGCGCTAGCAGATCAACATCGCCGCGCAGGCGCCACGTAGCAGATCAACATCGCCGCGCAGGCGCCACGCAGCAGATCAACATCGCCGCGCAGGTGTCACGCAGCAGATCAACATCGCCGCGCAGGCTGGGACACCCCGCTGACGGCCGTGAGCCACAGCCGGAGTTGCTGCGGCTGTGGCTCACGGGATCGGCGGGACGGATCGGGTCAGAGGCGGCCGGCGCCGGCTTCGGCGTTCACCACGGTGGGGACCTGGGCGGTCGGGGTGATCGGGCCGGGCCGTAGCACCGGCACCCAGCCCGCGTCCGTGCCGAGGTCCGGGTCGTGGGTGGCGTTGTAGGCGCCGAGCAGGCTCACCGCGCTCACCGGGCCGGTGCCGACCCGGGTCAGGGTGCCGATCTCGGTCATCCCGGCGCCACCCCAGTCGTAGACGAAGTCTTCGAGGGGGATGTCGGCGCTGCGGAGCAGGAAGTTGTTCTCCGCGTAGATCGCCGATTGGACGCCGACGCCCCACGAATAGGAGTAGGCGTCCTCGTCGGTCAGATAGTAGTAGTTGTTGTAGACGTCGACCTGGCCGAACCGGACACGCGGCACCCGTTGCCCGACATTGGCGAAACGGTTGTGGTGAACTGTCACGCGCAGCTTTCCGACGTCGGCGCCGACCGTGTTGGTGGAACCGATCAGCATGGTCTTGTCGTGTTCCTGGAAGACGTTCCAGGACGCTGTCACGTAATCGGAGGCGCGAATGATGTCGAGGGCACCGTCGTGCACCTGGTAGGGGCGCCCGAAATAGCGCGGCTGCGCCGAGTCCACATTGTTGCCGTCGCTGAACGTGTTGTGGTCGACCCACACGTGGGTGGCTCCGGTCAGGGTGACCAGGTCGTAGGCGGAGTTCCAGTTCCCGGCGGAGCCGTCGGTCGGGTCCCACGCCGGGAAGCAGTCGGCCGCGTCCTCGAGCCGCAGGTTGCGGACGATGACGTTGTCGACGTTCTGGACGAGCAGGTTCGCGCCGACCAGGCGGGCGTTCGGCAGTCCGAGAATTGTCGTGTTGGCCCCGACCCGCAGCTGGATCCGGGCGGCCTGGTTGCGCTGCGAGCGGACCCGGGCCTCCTCGAGCGGGCCGGTCGGCCGGGTCGCCGTACCCCACACGGCCGGGTCGTACGTGGCCAGGTACTGGTCGAGGGAGTAGGCCGGGTCCGCGTAGTCGGCGCAGGTCAGTGGCGCGCCGGCATCGTCCACGTTGGCCTGGACGGTTCCGGATATGAGCACGATGCGCGGTGTCGGGTCGGTGCCGCCGGCGAGGGCGGTGGCCAACTCTGATCGGTTGCGTACGACGAAGACGTGCGCGTCGTCGGCCGCGGAACCGCCGGTGGTGCCGCCGGCGGCAGCGGCCCAGCCGTCGTTGGCGGGCAGCACCTGACGGGCCGCCGCGGGAAGGACGGCAGGCGCAGCCGAGGGAGGGACGGCGGCGGGAAGGACGGCGGACGCGGACGGAACGGTGGCGGAGACGGCCGGCGGAACGGCGAGCACGCCGGCGAGGACAGCGCCGAGCGTTGCGGTGAGTGCGGGAGCGGGTCGGGTGAACATGGCGGTTACGCGACCGGTTCCAGATGCATCCACACGAATACGAGCGGATCCGCGCCCTTGCTGATCAGATGGTGGTCCTCCCCCGGTTCGAAGACTATCGCCTCACCGGACTGGAATGTGTCCACTTGGACTCCTTCAACTTCGATCGCACCACTGCCCTGGACGATGACGAACACTTCCGGAACCGTGTGCACATGCCGGCCCGGTTCGTCGTGCGTCCGGAAATGGGGTTCCGCGTAGACGCGGAACCCGCCCCGCTGCACCACGTGCCCGGGAAGGACGCTGGTGAAGGTGGGACCACGATGATGTGCTTCAAGTTCTGCGACGGACATCTTGCGCATCGTTTTTCCTTTCCTCACTTCGAGAGAGGCGGAACGCGAGGAGGCACGGGAGGGGAGCAATCTCAGGTGGCCGGGTACGCACCGAGCCGCACCCCGATCCGGCGGGCCGGCACCGCCCAGCCGACCCCGGCCTCGGACGGCAGTTCGCCGGTCTCGGCCACCTGGCGGACCAGCGCGTCGATCCCCGGCAGCACCTGCCCGCCGCCCGCCGGGTGCGGCCGGAGCCACCGTCCCCCGATCTCCACCGGCGGTTCCGACCGCACGATCGCCTCCGCGACGGCCGTGAAGACCTCGGTCCGCTCCAGCGGTGCGAGCAGCTCGACGGCCGGGTCGTCCCGGTGGTCGAGGAGGTTCTCCAGCAGCCCGGCCCGTCCCGGCACCTCGCGGAACGGCGAGCCGGGCAGTCGCAGGCGGTCCGTGGGGTATTCCAGGGCGGCCTCGCCGGGCGGGCGGCCGACCCGGATCTCGCCGGCCAGGAAGACCTCGGAGGCGAGCGTGACGGCCAGCGTGATCCGCCGCCCGTCGGTGCCGGTGACCCGCAGGAACGTGGTGTCGTCGGTCTCGATGGCCCGGGTGCGGTACCGCTCCAGTTCGAGCGTGACCGGGCGGAAGCCGGGGCCGGCGATGACGAGGGCCTGCATGAGGGCGTGCGCGAACGGGTTGACCAGGGCGCCGTCGAGCACCGGCCGCCCGCCGACGGCTCGCCGGCCGGCCCAGGGCGCGCGGGAGTAGTAGGTGTCCGGCCGCCACCACGCCCCGAGGACGCCGATCGGCCCGGTGGGTCCGGCGGCGATCAGGGCGGCGAGCGCCGCCGAGCCGAGGGCCTGGAATCCGACCTGGCACAGCCGGCCGGTTTCGGCGACCTCGGCGGCGAGCCGGTGGTGTTCGTCGAGCGACATCACCGGCGGTTTCTCCAGGAGCAGGTCGGCCCCGGCGGTGAGCGCGTCGAGGGCGATCGGCAGGTGGGTGTGCGGCGGCGTACAGATGATCACGACGTCGGGGCGCACCTCGGCGAGCAGCGCATTGTGGTCGGTGAAGAACGGCGCGTCCGGCGCCTCCACGGGCTCCCGGTCGCAGAGTCCGGCCACCTTGAGGCGGCCTTCGGCGGCGAGGCGGGCGAGGGTACGGCGGTGGGACGCACCGTGCCCCCCGGCCCCGATCAGGGCGACCCGCGGCGTCACGGCAGCGCCCCGGACACCGCGCGGCGCAAAGCCGCAGGACCGGCGGGCGGGCAGCGCACAGCCGCAGGAGCCACGGGCGGGAGGCGCACGGCCGCGGAAGCGGCGGGACAGGCGGTCATGACAGCGCCCCGATGGTGGCCTCGGCGCCGTGCCGGTCCAGTTCGGTGTACCAGTGGAGCAGTTCACGCCGCAGCACGTCGTCGCCGGCGAGGGATTCCGGGAACACCTCGCGCAGGGTGAGCAGCGCGGTCACCACACCGTCCGGGGTGTCCGGTGCCGCGTCCAGCACCTGCCGGATCCGCCCGGACAGCGGGTCGTCGAGGGGCAGGGTCGCGCCGCTGTCGGCGTACCCCCGCGCGAAGCGCATCCACGCGGCCAGGAACAGCCCCGCCCAGCAGGGGCGGGCACCCAGCGCGCGCAGGTCCCGGACGGTGCCGAGCAGGCGGTGCGGCAGTTTCTGGGTGCCGTCCATCGCGACCTGCAGGTTGCGGTGCCCGAGTTCGCGGTTGGCGAAGCGGGTCAGCGCGGTCTCGCCGTAACCGATCACGGTGACCCCGGCCGGCGGGCGCACGGTGAGCGCCACCTCGTCGGCGACGAAGCGGCGCAGCACGCCGGTGAGGCCGGGCATCTCCAGGGAGTCGGCGATCAGTTCCCGGCCGGCGAGGGCACCGAGGTACGCCGTCGCGGAGTGCACCGCGTTGAGGGCGCGCAGCTTGAGCATCTCCCACGGGGTCACGTCGTCGGTGAGCACCGCCCCTGCCGCCGCCCAGTCCGGCCGCCCGCCGGGGAACCGGTCCTCGATCACCCACTGGGTGAACGGCTCGGCGACGACCGGCACCGCGTCGTCGGCTCCCAGCGCCAGTGCGGCCCGCCGCCGGTGGTCGGCGCTGGTGGCCGGCACGATCCGGTCGACCATGGTGGCCGGGAAGGCGACGTCGTCCGGCAGCGCGGCACCGGCCACCTCCAGGGCCTGTTCGACAAGTCCCCGGATCCGCGGCCCGTTGCCCTGCAGGTTGTCGCAGCAGAGCACGGTGAGCGGTCCGGCGCCGGCGATCCGCCGGGCCAGGACTGCCCGGGCCAGCAGCGCGGGCACGGTCGTCGGCGGCGCCAGCCCGGTGAGCTGGGCGCGCAGCTCGTCGTCGAGCAGCAGGCGGCCGGACGGGTCGAGGCGGTACGCCTTCTCGGTCACGGTGAGCGACACGATCCGGATACCGGGGTCGGCGATGGCGGCGACCACACCGTACGGGTCCCCGGCGGCATGCCCGAGCCCGGCGAGGATGCCCACCGCCCGCGCCTCGTCGACCGGCCCGCCCACGGTGAGCACGCTGTAGAGCCGGTCCTGCTCGCGCAGCCGGTCCAGCACGTCGCGGGAGCGCGGCGCGACGCCGACGATCCCCCAGTTCCCGCCGGACGCGGCGACCGCCGCCTCGGTGTAGACGGCCTGATGTGCCCGATGGAACGCGCCGAGTCCGAGGTGGACGATGCCGGGCCGGACCTCGCCGGGGCTGACCAGGGGTCGCCGGCCGGCGGGCATCGACGCGAGCGCGGGCAGGCCGAGCCGATAGGTCACCGCCATGCCGGTCCTTCCGGGAAGCGGAACCCGGCGATCGAGGCCGGCTTCATCTCGACGCTGTAGCCGGGGCGTTGCGGCAGCCGGTACCGGCCGTCGACGACCGTGACCGGGTCGGTGAAGTGCTCGTGCAGGTGGTCGACATATTCGATCATGCGGCCGTCCAGTGACCGGCCGACGCGCAGGTAGTCGAAGATCGCCAGGTGCTGGACGTACTCGCAGAGGCCGACGCCACCGGCGTGCGGGCAGACCGGCACGCCGAACTTCGCGGCCATCAGCAGGGTGGCGAGCACCTCGTTGACGCCGGCGACCCGGCAGGCGTCCACCTGGCAGACCCGGATCGCCCGGGCCTGCATCAGCTGCTTGAAGATCACCCGGTTGGCGGCGACCTCACCGGTGGCGACTCGGACCGGTGCCACCGCCTCGGCGATCCGGGCGTGGCCGAGAACGTCGTCGGCGTGGGTGGGCTCTTCGATCCAGTACGGGTCGAACTCGCCCAGCCGGGCCATCGCGGCGATCGCCTCGTCGACGTCCCAGACCTGGTTGGCGTCCATCATCAGCAGCGCGCCCTCGGGCAGTTCGCTCCGGATGATGCCGGCGCGCCGCACGTCGTCGTCGAGCGGGCCGCCGACCTTCATCTTCACCGCCCGCCACCCGTCGGCCACGGCCTGCCGGGTCAGCTCACGGACCTTGTCGTCCGGGTAGCCCAGCCAGCCGACGCTCGTGGTGTAGGCCGGGAAGCCGTCGCGTTCCAGTTCGGCGCGGCGGTCCGCGTACCCGATGGTGCCCTTCTCCAGGATCTCGCGCGCTTCGCCGGGCGTGATCGCGTCGCTGATGTGCCGGAAGTCGATCGCGGCGACGAGGTCGGCGCTCGGCATCTCGGCGAGGTACTGCCACATCGGCTTCCCGGCGAGGCGCGCCCGCAGGTCCCAGACCGCGTTGATCAGCGCGCCGGACGCCATGTGGATGACGCCCTTCTCCGGTCCGAGCCAGCGCAGCTGCGGGTCCGCGGTGATCGAGCGGAAGAACGTGACCTGGTCGGCGGCGAGTTCCTCGACGGTCCGGCCGGTGACGTGCCCGGCCAGTGCCTCGACCGCCGCGCAGGTGAGCTCGTTGCCCCGGCCGTTGGTGAAGGTGAGCCCGCTGCCGGTGACGCCGGCGTCCGTGGTGACCTCGACGTACGTGGCGGAGTAGTCGCCCCGGTTGATCGCGTCGGAGCCGTCGCCGGCGGCCGCGGTGGGGAAACGGACGTCGTGGACGTCGACGCCGGTGATTCGGACCGTCACGAGGCACCATCCAGTCGGAAGATTCGCTTGGGCAGGTGGTAGGCGAGGTCCGCGATCGTCTCGGCGGCCTCGTCGAGGGGCAGCCGGCCCTCGGCGACGAGCCGGGCCAGGAAGCCGGCGTCGATCCGGCGGGCCACGTCGTGCCGGGCCGGGATGGAGCAGAACGCGCGGGTGTCGTCGGCGAACCCGGCGGTGTTGTAGAAGCCGGCCGTCTCGGTGACGGCCTCGCGGAACCGGCGCAGGCCTTCCGGGCTGTCCAGGAACCACCAGGGCGCACCGAGGTAGAGGGCCGGGTAGCCGCCCGCCAGCGGTGCGAGTTCCCGGGTGAACGTGGTCTCGTCCAGGGTGTAGAGCACGATCCGCAGGCGGGGGTCGTGCCCGTACGCGTCGAGCAGCGGCCGCAGGCCGCGCACGTAGTCGGTGGCCGACGGGATGTCGCCGCCGACGTCGCGGCCGTGCCGGCCGTAGAGGTACGTGTCGTGGTTGCGCACCGAGCCGGGGTGCAGCTGCATCACCAGGCCGTCCTCCAGCGACATCCGGGCGAACTCGGTGAGCATGTGCGCCCGGAACGCCTCGGCGTCCCGTTCGTCGGCGCCGCCGCCGAGGGCCTTGCGGTAGAGCACCGCCGCCTCGCCGTCGTCGAGCACCAGGGTCGCGGCGGTGGGGTGCCCGTGGTCGGAGCTGGTGGCGCCGGCGGCGACGAAGAGCTCGCGGCGGGCGCGCAGGGCGGCGAGGAAGCCGGGGTACGTGCCCACGTCGCGGCCGGTCAGCTCGCCGAGGGCGGCCACCCGTTCCGGCCATCCCGGCCATTCCGGGTCGACCAGGTTGTCCGGCCGGAACGTGGTGATCACCCGCCCGCCGGGACCGCCCCAGCCGTCCGCGGCCAGCTTGGCGTGCGCGGCCAGTTCGTCGAGCGGGCTCTCGGTGGTGGCCAGCACCTCCAGGTTGAAGCGGGTGAACAGTGCCCGCGGCCGGTACTCCGGCTCGGCCAGCCGGGCGCTCAGCTCATCGTAGATCTCGTCGGCGGTGTCCGCGCCGAGCCGCTTGTCGATGCCGAACACGTCGGCCAGCACCTTCTCGGTCCAGAGCCGGGACGGGGTGCCGCGGAACAGGTGCCAGTTCCCGGCGAGCAGCCGCCAGATGGCCCGGCCGTCGGTCTCCACCTCGGACCCGTCGATGCTTGGCACGCCGAGCCGGCTCTGCGGGATGCCCTGGCTGGCGAGCATCCGGGTGACGTAGTGGTCGGGCACCACGAACAGCCGGGCCGGGTCGGGGAACGGGGTGTCGTCGGCCAGCAGGGCCGGGTCGACGTGACCGTGCGGACTGATCAGCGGCAGGTGCCGGGCGTGCTCGTAGAGCTCGCCGGCGATCTGCCGAACAGTCGGCTCGGCGGGAAAGAGATGGGTCACCTGATCTCCTCGATGTTCAGGACGTCCTTCACCGTGACGGCTGTGCCGGTCCTGATCGACTCGTTGGCGGCGAGCCCGGTCAGCAGGGCCCGGGCGCCGTCCTCTCCGGTGGCGCTCCGGTGCAGCGGGTCGGTCCGCCCGTCCGGCCGGATCAGATCCGCCAGCATCCGGACGTCGCCACCGCCGTGGCCACCGCGGGAGAGTCCCTCGACGACCACCTCGCGCGGCGGCGCCCAGTACGGCCGGACCAGCAGCCGCTTGAAGCCCCGCTCGGCGGTGGACTCCGCGCCGGGCTCGCCCTTGACCGCGCCGGCGGCCGAGGGCGCCACATGATCGCTCTCCACCACCTCGAGCTCGAGACGTCCCCGGCTTCCGTTGATCATGAGCCGGTAACCCTCCCACGGCGCGTAGGCCGTCAGGTGGTAGCTCATCGACGCCCCGCGGGCGTAGCGGACCAGCACTGCCATATCGTCCTCGATGGATACCCCGGATGCGAAGACGTTCTGGTCGCGGTGATAGCCGTCGTGCCGCTCGGCGTCCAGGTAGAGCTCCTTGAGCCCGGGCTCGTCGGCGAGCCGCAGCGCGAAGGGATCGCCGTCGGCGCCCGCCTCGCCGTGGGCCCGCGCATAGTCCCGCGCGTATCCGTGCCGCCGGCCCTGATCGCCGTAGAAGAACAGCCGACCCGCCGCGAAGACCTGCTCCGGCTCGTCGTCCAGCCACCAGTTCACCAGGTCGAAGTGGTGGCTCGCCTTGTGCACGAGCAGGCCGCCGGAGTTGGCCTTGTCCCGGTGCCAGCGCCGGAAGTAGTCGGCTCCGTGGCGCACGTCGAGCAGCCACTCGAAGTGCACCGAGCCGACCTCGCCGATCTCGCCGCCGGAGATGATCCGCTTCACCGCCTCGTGCAACGGGTTGTAGCGGTAGTTGAACGTGACCCGCACGTCGCGCCCGGTCCGGCGGGCGGCCGACAGGATGCGCCGGCAACCGTTCGCGTCCACGGTCATCGGTTTCTCGGTGATCGCGTCGCAGCCGGCCTCCAGCGCCGCCGCTACGTAGTGGTCGTGGTACCGGTCGACGGTCGTGACCAGCGCGACGTCCACCCGCTCGCGTTTGAGCATCTCGGTGAAGTCGGCCGCGTCGTAGACCGGGACCGGCGCGGCGCCGAGGCGCTGCAGGCGGGCGTTGTGCACGGCCGGGCGGGCGGGGTTGGTGTCGGCCAGGGCCACCAGCTCGGCCACGTCGGCGTGGTCGGTGCTGAGCGCTCTGAGAAAGAGACCGGCCCGGGCGCCGGCGCCCACGAGGGCGTACCGGCGGCGGGGTGACTGCGTCATTCCGTCGCCTCCGTTTTCGGCAAACGTTTGCAACAGATTAGGGAGCGGTCAACAACAGATGTCAATATCCTGCTGATATTTGTCCGGTTTTATGGGTTTTTGGATACGCCCACGCAACAGGATTGACATCGACAGGGGTTGACACGTCCGCAACCGTTTGCATGAATGGCTCTCACCGAGAGACCGGCGTCACATCGATGCCGGTGGAAACTCTCAACGAGGAGGGCACCGTGGCCGTGACGATCCGGGACGTAGCACGAGCGTCCGGCGTGCACATCTCCACGGTGTCGCGCACCTTCTCAGCACCGCACCTGGTCAACCCCGAGACCCGTTCCCGGGTGCTGGCCACCGCGGAGCAGCTCGGCTACCGCCCGAACCGGGCGGCCCGGGCACTGATCACCGGTCGTACCCACAACATCGGCCTGATCGTGGCCGACATAGCGAACCCGTTCTTCCCGCCGCTGATCAAGGCGGCCGAGACACATGCCCGGCGGCGCGACTATCACGTCTTCGTCGCCGATACCGACGAGGACCCGATCGTCGAGGCCGAGCTGGTCCAGGCCCTGGCGAAACAGGTCGACGGGATCCTGCTCTGCAGCCCCCGGATGACCGACGACCAGATCGAGCTGCTCCGCCGTGAGGTGCCGCTGGTCGTCATCAACCGCATGATCACCGGCTTGCCCGCGGTGGTCATGGACGTGGGTCAGGGCGCCCGGTCCGCCGTGCGTCACCTGCTCGACCTGGGTCACCGCCACCTGGTCTACCTGTCCGGACCACGTGGTTCCTGGACCAACCGGGAGATCCGCCGGGCCGCCGGGGCCACCGCCCGGGCGGCCGGCGCGGAACTCACCGTCCTGGGCCCGCACCAGCCGGTCACCGCGGCCGGCGCCGCGGCCGCCGGGGCCGTGCTCGCCACCGGTGCCACCGGCGTGCTCGCCTACAACGACCTGATGGCGATCGGCCTGCTCCAGGCGCTGCAGGACCGGCACGTCCCGGTGCCCGGTCAGGTGAGCGTCGTCGGAATAGACGACATCGCCGCCAGCGAGCTGGTCCGTCCGCAGCTCACCACCGTGGCGAACCCGACCGCGGCCGCCGGACGGGCCGCCGTCGACATGCTCCTGCAGCAGGGCGACGACGGATCCACCGCACAGATCAACCTCCACACCGACCTGGTCATCCGCAACTCCACCGGCCCGGGACCGTTCCTGCCCGCCGGTGCGACCACCGCTGAGGTCGCCGCATACGTCAAGGAGTGACGACAAGCCATGACCGCAACACATACCCCCCGGCGCCGCTTCCTGAGCAGCATCGTCGCCGGCATGATCGCCCTTCCCCTCGTGCTCGGCGCCTGTGGCGGTGACGACGAGGGCAGCTCCGACGGCAAGGTCGAACTGAGCTTCTTCTGGTGGGGCGGCGAGGCCCGCGCCGAACTCACCGAGAAGGCCCTCGACCTCTACACCGCCAAGCACCCGGACGTCACGTTCAAGAAGACCTGGCAGGCCAACCAGGGCTACTTCGACAAGCTGGCCACGCTCACCGCCGGTGACGACGCGCCGGACATCTTCCAGATCGACGACAACTTCCTCTCCGAGTACGCGACCCGCAACGTCACGCTGGACCTCACCTCGTACCAGGAGTCCGGCAAGCTGGACACCACGAAGTTCCCCGAGGGCCTGTGGAAGTACGGCGTCGTCGACGGCAAGCTCGCCGGCCTCGCGTTCGGCGAGAACACCCAGGGCCTGGTCTACAACAAGTCCAAGCTGGAGGCCGCCAAGCAGCCGCTCCCGGAGACCGGGATGAGCTGGGAGGAGCACATCGCCTGGGCTCAGAAGGCCGGCGCCGCCGCGAAACTGCCCGGCACGCAGGACCCGAGCGCCGACTACAAGGCGTTCTGGGTGTGGCTGCGCCAGCAGGGCAAGGAGATGTACAACGGTGCCGAACTCGGCTTCACCCAGGCCGACGTGCAGGCCTGGTTCGAGCTGTGGAAGGGCGCCCGGGACGGCAAGGCCACCCCGACCGCCGACGTGATCCACGAGGGCAACGCCACCGACATCACCAAGCAGCTCGTGGTGACGAACAAGGCGCTCACCTCGTGGGTGTGGGCGAACCAGATGCCCGAGCTGCAGAAGAACACGACGGACGAGCTCGGCCTGGTGGCGTACCCCGGTGACGCCAGCAAGCAGTGGCCGCGCGCCTCGATGTACTTCTCGGTCTTCCGCGGCACCGAGCACAAGGACATCGCGGTCGACGTGATCAACTTCCTGGCGAACGACCCGGAGGCCGGCGCCATCCTCGGCACCGACCGGGGCCTGCCGTCGAACCTGGACATCCGCGCCTCGGTCGCCGCCTCCACCGACAACGCGTCGATGAAGCAGACCATCGCCACCATCGACGAGCTGGCCAAGAACTACGGCCCGTCGCCGACGGTCCCGCCGAAGGGCCACAGCACGGTCCGCTCGGAACTGATCAAGGCCGCCGAGGAGGCCCAGTACGGCCGCGCCACCCCCGCCCAGGCCGCCGAGCAGTTCTTCGCCGCCAGCCAGGCGGCAGTCAGCCGGTGAGTCCCGTGGCTGTCACCCAGGCGCCGCCGTCACCGCAACGGCCGCCCGCCGGTCCCGCCGCCACCCGGCGGCGGGCCCGGCCCGCCCGGCACAAGTCCGACGGCCTGGCCGGCTACATCTTCCTCTCGCCCTGGCTGCTCGGTTTCGCCGCGATCACGGCGATCCCGATGCTCATGTCGCTCTACCTCAGCTTCACCAACTACGACGTGCTCAGCGACTGGTCGTCGACCGAGTGGGTGGGGCTGGACAACTACCGCCAGATGATGACCGAGGACCCCTCCTTCTGGCACGCGGTCCGGGTCACCATCACGTTCGCGCTGGTCGCCACCCCGCTCAAGCTGGCCGCGGCGCTCGGCGTCGCGCTGCTGCTGAACCGCGCGTTCCGGGCCGCCGGCCTGTTCCGCGGCCTGTTCTACCTGCCGTCGCTGCTGGGTGGCAGCGTCGCGGTCGCGATCGTCTGGGTCAGCATGTTCAACCGCGACGGCGCGTTCAACTCGTTCCTCGGCTGGTTCGGGATCGAGGGCAAGGCGTGGGTGAACGACCCGGACTACGCCCTCGGCACGCTGATCCTGCTCGCGGTCTGGCAGTTCGGCGCCCCGATGGTGATCTTCCTGGCCGGTCTGAAGCAGGTGCCGCAGGAGCTATACGAGGCGGCGTCGGTGGACGGCGCCGGCCCGGTCCGGCAGTTCTTCAACGTGACACTGCCCATCCTGTCCCCGGTGATCTTTTTCAACCTGGTGCTCGAGACGATCAACGGGTTCCAGGGCTTCACCTCGGCGTTCGTGCTCTCCGGCGGCACCGGCGGACCGGTCGACTCCACCCTGATGTACACGCTGCACCTCTACAACAAGGGCTTCACCGAGTACCAGATGGGCTACGCGTCCGCGATGGCCTGGGTCTTCCTGCTCTCGATCGGCCTGGTCACCGTGCTCATCTTCCGCACCGGCAAGTTCTGGGTGCACTACTCGGACGGAGACGACTGATGCCACGCACCCTCGGCCGGCCCGTCGTGCTGGTCCTGCTCACCGCGATCGTGCTCTACCCGCTCGCCTGGATGCTCGGCAGCGCGTTCAAGTCGCCGCAGGAGATCCTGAACAACATGGCGGTGTGGCCGCGCGAGTTCACCCCCGGCAACTTCGCCGACGGGTGGAGCCACTTCGACGTCGCGTTCGGCCGGTTCTTCGTGAACAGCGCGATGGTCGCGGGACTCACCGTCGTCGCGAACTGCGTCTCCTGCCTGCTGGCCGCGTACGCCTTCGCCCGCCTGCGTTTCCGGCTCCGCGGCTTCTGGTTCGCCGTCATGATCGGGACGCTGCTGCTTCCCGGTCACGTGCTGATCGTGCCGCAGTTCGTCATGTTCAAGACCTTCGGATGGGTCGGCGGCGACTGGCCGTACGCCCCGCTGATCGTCCCGCAGCTGCTCGCGACCGAGGCGTTCTTCGTCTTTCTGATGGTCCAGTTCATGCGCGGCGTCCCCCGCGAACTCGACGACGCGGCGAAGATCGACGGGTGTACGGCCTTCGGCGTCTTCAAGCACGTCATCCTGCCGCTGTCCCGGCCGGCCCTCGTCTCCACCGCGATCTTCTCGTTCATCTGGACCTGGAACGACTTCTTCCGGCAACTGGTCTACCTCTCCGACCTGGAGAAGTACACCGTTCCGGTGGCGCTGACGCTGTTCATCGACTCCACCGGGCAGAGCGCGGTGGGCCCGATGTTCGCCATGTCGGTGCTGTCGCTGGCGCCGGTGTTCCTGTTCTTCGTGGCCTTCCAGAAGATGCTCGTCGAGGGCATCAACACGACAGGGCTCAAGGGATGACGACCGCCCTCCCGGAGGCTCCCTTGTCGACGTCGCCGGATTCATCGGGTACGGATTCATCCGGTACGGGTTCGCCGGGCGCCGCCTCGTCGGGCGCCGCCTCGTCGGGCGCCGGTTCGTCGGGCGCCGGTTCGTCGGGCGCCGGTTCGTCGGCTCCGGGTTCCGGGTGGCCTGAGGAACAGGTCACCCCGCGTCCGGACTGGCGGGAACGGTTCGCCCTGGGCGCCGACGTGGCGCTGATCGGCATCGTGACGACGGTGGCCGCCCTGCCGCTGCTCACGGCGCCCGCGGCGCTGGCCGCCGGCTCCGCGGCGATCCGGCACCGCTACCGGGAGGGCGGGTTCGGGCCGCTCCGGCCGCTGCTGCGCCAGTTCCGCCGCGGGCTGCTGCCCGGCCTGCCGATGCTGCTGGTGGCGGTCCTGGTGCTGGCCGACCTGACCGCCGTGGGCCGCGGCTGGGTCCCCGGCGGGCGGCCGCTGCTCACCGTGACCGCGGTCGCCGCGTTCGCCCTGGGTGGGCTGGCATCGGTGATCCTGGTCGCGCTGGGCCGTGCACCGGATCGGGCCTGGGCGGAGGCCGCCGCCTGGGCGTGGAACCAGCCCCGGGCGGTCGCCGCGGCCGGCGCGGTCGGAGCGCTGACGTTCTTCCTGGCCCTGACTGTCCCGGCGACGATCCCGCTGATCGTGGGCTTCCACCTCTTCGCCGCACACGTCCTGACCGACCGCCTGTCACGCTGAGCCCTCCCGGCTCCGCACCGCACCACACCACCCGAGCCTTCCCGCACCGCCGCACCGCCGCACCGCCGCACCGCCGCACCGCCGCACCGCCGCACCGCCGCACCGCCGCACCGCCGCACCGCCGCACCGCCGCACCGCCGCACCGCACCGATTCTTTCCTGCGAAGCCGGCAGCCGCGTGACCACCTTTCCACCCCGGTGGACACGCGGCTGCTTCGCACCTGCCAAGCAAACCAGCGGCAGCGCATCACCGGCTGGTCAGCAGCAGTGCGTCCCTGCCGGCTGGTCAGCAGCAGTGCGTCCCTGCCGGCTGGTCAGCAGCAGCGCGCCACCGCCGGCTCGTCAGCGGCGGCGCGCCCCGGCCGGCTGATCAGCGGCGCAGCGACAGATCCGTCCAGACCAGACGGTGGTCGGAGGTCGGGAAACCGCCGACCGCCGCCCACTCCGCGCCGTAGACGCCGGTCAGCCGGGACAGCGGGTTCGACCGGACCGGCCAGAAGACGCCGCTGCCGACCACCTTCAGCCCGGCGCGCGGCAGCACGTAGTCGGCGCGCAGGTTGCCGGGCGCCGTGTCCGCGAAGTCCGCCGTGTCGAAGCGCGGGTCGCCCTCGTGCGCGGCGTTGGCGCCGCCCTGCAGCTCGGCCGCCTCGGCGCCACCGGCGGAGGCCGGTGCCACCCGGGAGTTGATCAGCGGGTGGGTGGTGAGCCGGCGGATCGCGGTGTCGTAGGAGTCGCCGTCGAACGGGTCGGCGTTCTGGTCACCGGCGATCACGAACGGCTGTCCCGCCCGGAGTCCACCACGCCGGCCACGGTCGTCGTAGATGTAGCCGGACGTGCGCGGCGACACGTAATCGGCCCAGAACCGGATCTCGTCGTGGTTGCGCCGCCCGTTGCGGTCCTCCGGGCCGTCGAAGGTCGGGGGCGTCGGGTGCGACACGAGGAAGTGGACGGTCCGGCCGCGTACCCGGATCGGCACGTCCCAGTGACTCTTCGACGACAGCCGCAGGACGGCCTGTTCCGCCGGGGAGTAGAAGTCGCCCGGGATCAGGTTGCCGGGCATGTCGGCCCACTTGAACCGCTGGAAGGTGCGCACCGACCGGAAGTCGATCGGGTGCTTGGAGTAGACGACCATCCCGTACTGGCCGGGGAAGACCCCGTACCCGAAGGAGTCGTCGCCGTAGCCGCCGTCACCGGGCGTGGTGTCCACGACGCCGTTGTTGTTCAGATCGAAACCGGACGGGATGCCGGTGTTGGAGGGCGCGACGTAGCGGTAGGGGTAGCGCTGCGCCGGTGCGCCGTTCTGCGACTTCGCGAGGAAGTTGTCGGCGAACAGCCGGGCCGCCTGCGGGTCGTAATCGAACTCGTTGATCAGCACGACGTCCGGGTGGGCGCGCTGGATCACCTCGGCCACGTTGCGCGCCTGCCGCCGGTAGACGTCGTCGACGTCCGGGTTCGCCAGGTGCTCCCGCAGCAGCCCTTGTTCCGGCCGGTTGAGCGACAGGTTGAACGTCGCGAATCGCACCTCGTCGTGCCGGCCGCCCGCCTGTGCCGGTGCCGCGAGCGCCGAGGAGATCACCGCCGCGCCGAGCGCAGCTGCCAGAAGTCGTCTCATCCCACCATCCGATCGCCGGAGCATGAAGACTCCATACCGGACGGCCGAACAACAGCGCAATGATGATCGACGATCGGCCTACCGGGGCCTCAGGTGCCGCGGCGGTGCTCGAAGATCAGGTAGGTCTCGGTGCCGGCGACCAGCCGCGTGCCGCTCAGCCGCTCGGTGATCACGGTGCGGAGGTCGTCGACGTCGGCGGCCGCCACGTGCAGCAGGAAGTCGTAGGAGCCGGACACGAAGTAGACGTCGCGGACGGCCGGGATCCCGGCGAGCGACTCGGCGAACTTGCCGATGCCGTCACGCGCGTCCGACCGGATCCGCACCGCGATCATCGCCTGGATGGGCCGGCCGATCCAGGCGGGGTCGACGTCGGCGTGGAAACCGCGGATCGCGCCGATCTCACGCAGCCGGCGCACGCGGGTCAGGCAGGTGGAGGGCGCGATGCCGACCTGCTCGGCGAGCGCGTTGTTCGGCATCCGGCCGTCGGCGCGCAGCAGGCTCAGCAGTTGAAGGTCGACCTCGTCGAGACCCCGAACATCCTTCGGCAGATCGATCATCGGGAGGGCTTGAACCGCAGAATGCGTACGCCGTGGGCCGTAAACAGAATTATGTTCGCCCGTATTGCCTGCCTGCTGCACATCGTTTCACCCTATCGCCACCAGACAACGAGGTCGAAGGGAACATCCCATGCGCATCGGCGTGCCGACAGAGATCAAGAACCACGAGTACCGGGTGGCCATCACCCCGGCCGGCGTGGTCGAGGCGGTGCGCCACGGTCACGACGTCCTGGTGCAGGCCGGCGCCGGGGCCGGCTCGGCGATCACCGACCGGGACTACGTGGCCGCCGGCGCGACGATCGCACCGGACGCCGACGCCGTCTGGGACGCCGCCGACATGATCCTCAAGGTGAAGGAGCCGATCGCGCCCGAGTACCACCGGCTGCGCGCCGGGCAGGTCCTCTTCACCTACCTGCACCTGGCGGCCGACGCGCCGGGAACCGCGGCGCTGCTCACGAGCGGGACGACCGCCATCGCGTACGAGACGGTGCAACTCCCCGACGGCTCCCTGCCCCTGCTGGCCCCGATGTCCGAGGTGGCCGGTCGGCTCGCCCCGCAGGTCGGCGCCTACAGCCTGATGCGCAACAGCGGCGGCCGCGGCGTGCTGCCCGGCGGCGTCCCCGGCGTCGCCCCGGCCAAGGTCACCGTGATCGGCGGCGGCGTCTCCGGCGTCAACGCGGCCACCATCGCGCTCGGTCTCGGCGCCGACGTGACGGTCCTCGACCTGAGCATCCCGCGGCTGCGCCAGATCGACGCCCGGTTCGGCGGGCGGGTGCGCACCCTGGTCTCCAGCTCCCTGGCGATCGAGCAGTCCGTCCTCGAGGCCGACCTGGTGATCGGCGCGGTCCTGGTGCCCGGCGCGAAGGCGCCCACCCTGGTCGGCAACGACCTGGTGAAGCGGATGAAGCCCGGCTCGGTGCTCGTCGACATCGCGATCGACCAGGGCGGCTGCTTCGAGGACTCCCGGCCCACCACCCATGAGGACCCGGTCTACCGGGTGCACGATTCGGTGTTCTACTGCGTCGCGAACATGCCCGGCGCGGTGCCGAACACGTCGACCTACGCCCTGACGAACGCCACCCTGCCGTACGTGCTGCGGCTCGCCGACCTGGGCTGGCGGGACGCCTTGCGGGCCGACCCGGCGCTGGCGATGGGCCTGAACGCTCACGACGGCACCCTGACCAACGCCTCGGTCGGCACCGCGCTCGGTCTGCCCACCGAGGCCGTCAGCACAGTCCTCGACCAGCCCACCGCGTAGCCCCCCGACCCGCCACCCCGCGCAACCGGCCCCCCGACCGGCACACGGCGCAGCCGGACCCCCGACCGGCACACCGCGTGGCCCGGCCCTCGAGCCGGCACCCTGCGCGGCCCGGCCCCGTTCCGTCGAGCTGCGGCGAGGTGCCGGTTGCGGTCAGCCCGAGATCGGGAGGACCGCCGCCTGCGCCTCGCTCATGGCGGCTGAGGGACGTCCGCCGAGTTTGCGGGTCTCCACCGAGCCGACGAAGTCGTCGGGACGGATCCGGGGCGGCAGGGCGGCGTACTTCGCCCTGCGCTGCTCGTCGACAGCGGCCTCGTCGGGCCGGCTCACCTCGGTCATGCGCTAAGTATGCGCCCGCCCGACCCCGCCGACGCCGCCTGCACCGCCCCTGACCCGGCAATGCTGTCGCCGGCTCCGCTGGCGCGCCTGCCGCGCCGCCCATGGCGAGATGTTGATCTGCTAGCGACGCGAAATCGCGGTCAAAACCCCATGATCACAGCGATTTCGCACCGCTAGCAGATCAACACCGCCACACGGCGCCCGCAGGCCCGGGCCGCGCGGGCCTCCACCCTCGATCGGCCCGCCCCGCCAAGCCGGCGGCGGGCCCCGACCGGTGCGGCATCCGCAAATTGACCTTGCGCCTGCGGGTTTTCTGTTAGGAAACCTTGCTTTATATTTCTGTCACACCCGTCAATTGATGCTCATCATTGGAGGAGTGACATGCGCAAACTGTTTGCCCTGTTCGCGGTGGCCATGCTCGGTGCCGCCGGATCGCTGCTGGCGGCATCCCCGGCGGCCGCGCACGGCTACGTCTCCTCGCCGCCCAGCCGCCAGGCGCTCTGCGCGCAGGGCAAGATGGCGTGCGGGCAGATCAAGTACGAGCCGCAGAGTGTCGAGGGCCCGAAGAACCTGCGGAGCTGCAACGCGAACGTGCCCCAGTTCGCCGAGCTCAACGACGACAGCCGGGGCTGGCCGGCCACCAACGTCGGCACCTCGCTGACCCTCACCTGGATCAACACGGCACGGCACGCGACGGCGAACTGGGAGTACTGGATCGGCGGCACCCGGGTCGCGTCGATCAGCGGGAACAACCAGCAGCCGCCGGCGACGCTGTCGCACACGGTGAACCTGAGCGGGTTCTCCGGGCGTCAGAAGCTGCTCGCGATCTGGAACATCTCGGACACGGCGAACGCGTTCTACTCGTGCATCGACATCAACATCGGCGGTAGCGGCGGTGGCCCGACCACGCCGCCGCCGACCGGCAACTGCGGCGGGGTCGGCGCGTGGGCGAGCGGAACCGTCTACGTCGGCGGCAACCTCGCCACCCACAACGGCCGCAAGTGGCGGGCACAGTGGTGGACCCAGGGCGAGACCCCCGGCGCCGCAAGCGTCTGGGTCGACCAAGGCGCCTGCTGACAGGTTCTGAGCGCAACCGCAGTCGCATCGCGCCGTCGATGACGAGAGCCCCGGAAACGACTAGCGAAGCGTGGTCGTTTCCGGGGCTCTCGTCATCGACTCAAAGGGCGCGATGCCGCCGAGCGACAGTAAAGGCCAGTTAGGAAGCCGCGAGTACGGAGCCCTGGTACTTGTCCTCGATGAACTTCTTCACCTCGGCGGAGTGCAGCAGCTTCTCCAGCTTGACGATCCGCTCGTCGGTCTCGCCGCCGGCGCGGACGACGACCAGGTTGGCGTACGGGTTGTCCTCGCCCGTCTCCAGCACCAGGGCGTCGGTCGACGGCTTGAGGCCGGTCTCGATGGCGTAGTTGCCGTTGATCACCGAGATCGCGGTGTCCTCGAGGCTGCGCGGCAGCTGCGCCGCTTCGAGGGCCTTGAACTGCAGGTTCTTCGGGTTGGCCGTGATGTCCTTCTCGGTGGCCTTGACGCCGACGCCGCCCTTCAGCGTGAGCAGGCCGTTCTTGGCGAGCAGGCTCAGGGCCCGGCCGGAGTTGGACGGGTCGTTCGGGATGCCGACGACGCCACCGGCGGGCACGTCGGCGATCGCCTTCACGGTCTTGGAGTAGACGCCGAGCGGCTCGATGTGCACCGGCTTGAGCGCGGTGAACTTGTAGCCCTTCGCGGCGACCTCCTCGTCCAGGTACGGGATGTGCTGGAAGTAGTTGGCGTCGATCTGCTTCTCGCTGAGGGCGACGTTCGGCTGGATGTAGTCGTTGAACTCGACGATCTCCAGCTTGAGGCTTTCGGCGGCGGCGAGGTTGTCGGCGACGTACTTCAGGATCTCGCCGTGCGGTACCGGGCTGACGCCCACCTTCAGGGTGTCGGACGACGAGGCGGCGGAGTCGTCGCCGGAACCGCACGCGGCCAGGCCGAGGAGGAGGGAACCGGCGGCGAGGAGAGCGGCCAAGCGGCGCATGGGGAACCTTTCTGAACTAACGGTGTGAGAGCCGGCGGACGAGGACGTCGCCCACCATCTGAACGAGCTGGACGAAGACCACCAGGGCCACCACGGTCGCGATCATGACTTCGGTCTCGAAGCGCTGGTAGCCGTACCGGATCGCGAGGTCGCCGAGGCCGCCGCCGCCGACCGTGCCGGCCATCGCGGAGTACCCGACGAGGGCGATCACGGTGATGGTCAGGCCGGCGATCAGGGCGGGCAGCGCCTCGCGGAGCAGCACCTTGCCGACGATCTGCCGGCGGGTGGCGCCCATCGCGACGGACGCGGCGACCACGTCGGCGGGGACCTCGCGCAGCGCGGCCTCGACGATCCGGGCGAAGAACGGGATGGCGCCGACGGTGAGCGGGACGATCGCCGCGTCGGTGCCGATCGTGGTGCCGACCACGGCCCGGGTGAACGGGATGATCGCGACCAGCAGGATGATGAACGGCAGTGAGCGGCCGACGTTGACGATCAGGCCGAGGACCGCGTTGACCGGCGGTGCCGCGAGCAGCCCGCCTTTGTCGGTGAGCACCAGCAGCACGCCGATCAGCAGGCCGCCGATCGCGGTGAGCAGCGTGGCGACGCCGACCATCCAGGCGGTCTCCTGCAGGCCGGTGCCGAGCAGTTCGAAGACTTCGGACCAGGTCACGATGCCACCTCCACCCGGGCGCCGGTCTTGCGCAGGAAGTCCGCGGCCTCACCGGAGTCGTCCGGCAGCGCGATCCGCCACCGGCCGGCCCGGGTGGCGGCCAGGGTTTCGACGTGACCGCCGAGGATGCGGACGTCCACGTCGAACCGCCGGGCCAGTTCGGCCAGCAGCGGCCGGTCCGCGTCCTCGCCGCTGACCGTGACGTCCAGGACGGTGGCGCCGGGCACCGACACCGGCGCGTCGATCGGGAACAGGTCGCGGGCCAGTTCGGAGTCGCCGCGCAGCAGGTCGGCGACCCGCCCGGACTCGACGAACCGGCCGTCGCGCATCACCGCGGCGGAGGTGCAGATCCGCTTCACCACGGTCATCTCGTGGGTGATCAGCAGAATGGTGAGGCCGAGCCGCCGGTTGAGGTCGAGCAGCAGCCGCAGGATCGACTCGGTCGTCTCCGGGTCGAGCGCGGAGGTCGCCTCGTCGGAGAGCAGGACCTTGGGGCGGGCGGCGAGCGCGCGGGCGATGCCCACCCGCTGCTTCTGGCCCCCGGAGAGCTGCGAGGGGTACGCGTCCGCGCGGTCACCCAGCCCGACGAGTTCGAGCAGTTCCGCCACCCGGGCCCGGCGCTCGCCGCGGGGCACTCCGGTGACCTCCAGCGCGAACGCGACGTTGCCGGCCACGGTTCGCGAGGACAGCAGCGCGAAGTGCTGGTGGATCATCCCGATGCCGTGCCGGGCGACCCGCAGCTGTTTGCGGCGCAGCCCGGTCAGCTCGACGCCGCCGACGGAGACGGTGCCGGCGTCCGGCCGTTCCAGCATGTTGACGCACCGCAGCAGCGTGCTCTTGCCGGCGCCGCTGCGCCCAAGGACGCCGTAGACCTCACCCTCCCCCACGGACAGGTCGACGTCGTCGACGGCAACCACACTGCGCTTGCGTGAGCGGTACGTCTTCCGCAGACCGCTTATTTCGATCACGTGAAACACCCTGGTCAGCCGATGTGACGAGCGTCGCAAAACCTACTCGCCCGATGGGCTTTGCGCCGTGGCCAACCGTAACGGGAGCAACGCGGAGAGGCCAATGGATGTAACGACGCTCACCCTCGGCGGGACTCGTGCACCAGGATCGCCACCTGAACCCGGTTCGCGCAGCCCAGTTTCTCCAGCAGCCGGGACACGTACGCCTTCACCGTCGGCACGCTCATGTGCAGCTCCCGGCCGATCTCCGCGTTCGAGGCCCCGGTCGCGACCGCCTCGGCGACCTCCCGCTCGCGCTCGGTCAGACCGCCCAGCGCGTCACCGGCCACCGTCCTGCGCGCGACGTCCCCGCCCTGCACCGCGTGCTCGATCAACCTCGGCACCACCGACGGCGCCAGGATCGACTCGCCGGCCGACGCCCGGCGTACCGCTTGCAGGATCTCGGTCGGCGCGATGTCCTTGAGCAGGAAGCCGTTCGCACCCAGCCGCAACGCGCCGAGCAGGTGCTCGTCGGTGTCGAACGTCGTCAGCACCACGATCGCCGGCCGCGGACCGTCCCGGCGCAGCTCCGCAGTGGCGGCCAAACCGTCCATCCGGGGCATCCGGATGTCCATCAGCACCACGTCCGGCTTCAGTCGCCGGGCCGCCTCGACCGCCTCCGCGCCGTCACCGGCCTCCCCCACCACCTGGAGGTCGGACCCGGCGCCGAGCACCAGCGAGAGGCCCACCCGGACCAGCGGGTCGTCGTCGGCGATGAGCACCCGGATCAGTTCGGCCACGGCAACCACGCTTCCAGATCGAAGAGGGCGCCCGCATCCGGGTCGGCCCGCACACCGTGCCGCAGCCGCCCGCCGATCAAGGCGACCCGCTCGGCCAGGCCGACCAGCCCGGCACCGGCGCCGGGGACCCCCGCCGACCCGGCGACCGGCAGGCGGTTCGAGACCAGCACATGCAGCTCACCGTCCGGGGTGCGTTCCAGAAGCAGGTGTACGGGCACCGCCGGCGCATGCTTGCCCGCGTTGGTGAGTCCCTCCTGCACCAGCCGGTAGACGGTCCGGCCCAGCGACGCCGAGACGGGCGTCCCGTTCAGATGGTCGGTCGCTTCGACCCGTACCCCCGCCGCCCGCGCCTCGGTGAGCAGGTCGTCCAGATGGCGCAGGTCAGGTTGTGGCCGCAGGCCGCCGTCGCCCTGGTCGGCGCGGAGCACACCGAGGATCTCGCGCAGATCCTCCAGGGCCTGGTGGGCGCTGTCCCGGATCGTCGACGCCGCCTTCGCCACCTCGCCGGCGCTCAGGTCGGGCCGGATGTGCAGGGCGCCCGCGTGCAGGCTGACCATCGAGATCCGGTGCGCGAGGGCGTCGTGCATCTCCCGGGCGATCCGTTCCCGTTCCAGCGCGCGCAGCCGATCGGCTCGCAGCCGGGCCTGTTCCTCGGCCTGCTCGGCGCGCTGCCGCAACGAGTCGATCAGGTCACGCCGGCTCCGCACCGCCACCCCGATCGCGATCGTCAGCGCCAGGAACATCGCCGTGATCACCAGTTCGCCGTAGAGCGGGAGGCTGGGATCGGGGCGGCGCACCGCGTACAGCACCACCGCGGGCAGGCTCAGCGCCGTCACCACGACGACCGCCCGGGTGCGCCGCTGGACGACGAGCGTGTGGAGGATGACCACTCCGGCGTACGCCGCCGTGTCGGTGATCGCGCCGATCGGTGTCAGGACGACCAGCACGGCGATCGGGTGGGTGCGGCGCCACCAGAGCGCGACGGAGCCGAGGATCCCGAGCAGCAGGACCCAGAACGTCTCGTCGCCGTGGATCCGGCCGGACGACTCGTTCGCACCGGCGAGGATCAACGCGCAGAAGCAGGAGAGCAGAACCGCGGCGGCGTCCAGCGCGCGGGCCCGCGTCTCGGCGAGACCGGCCGGGGCCGACGGTGCGGTCACTGCCGGACCAGCGGACGCCAGAACTGCTGGCCGCCCTCGTCGCGGACCGCGTACCCCAGCCGTTGCAGTGAATCGCGCAGCTCGCCCGCCTCCTTGCCGGCCTTCTTGCGCAGCGCCACCGCCCGCGCCGACAGCACCGCCTCCACCTCGATCGGCACCGTGCCGGTCTCCGGCGCCCACCGGTGGTACAGGCCGGCGAACGGGTCCGCGTCGTGCCACGGGTATCCGTGCTCGCGGAACGCCACCCGCAGCCGCTCACGGCTCGCCCCCGGCTCGCCGTGGAACATCTGCCGGGAGTCGTGGTCCAGCACGACGAGCGCGTCCCGTTCCGGGTAGAGCGCGCCGATCGCGTCCCGCGGGATGCTGCGCCGCTCATCGCCGGTCCGCAGCTCCACCTCGTCGCCGGCGACCGTGACCCGGGTGACCTGCCGCAGGATCACGGCGCTGGTCAGCAACCCGGCCGCGATCAGCAGGGCCGCCTGGACCCCGAGCTCCCACGCGACGTCGACCCGCGCGACGGCCTTGACGACGAACCCGAACGGCAGCGGTGTGCCCAGGTCGAGCAGCAGGCGCGCGGCCGGTGGCAGCAGCAGGGCCAGGGCGAGCCCGAGCGCGGCGGGACCGGCCGTGATCCAGGCCCGGTCGGTGCGGGAGAGCGTGAGGACGGTCGGTGCTGTCACGGTGTCGACGCTAAGCCCGGTGCCCGGCCGGGGGCAGCCGCCGGAAGTCGGTGACTTTGGTATATCGGCCCCTCATTGCTCGGGGACCGCCTGCTCGGGGACCGCCAGCGCGATCGTCAGGGCCAGCACCCATTCCGGTTCCTTCAGCCGGTCGCCGTAGAGCTCCCGCAGCCGCGCCATCCGGTACCGCACCGTCTGCGGGTGCACGAACAACTCGGCCGCCACATCCTCCCGCCGGCCCTGATGCAGCAGCCAGCTCCGCAACGTCTCGATCAGTTTCGCCGCGGCCGCCCCCCGCTCGTCGGCGAGCGGCGCCAGCGCATGGGCCCGCAGGTCGGCGAGCGCGCTAGGATCCGCGGTCACCACCACGGCGGCCAGGTGCTCCTCGGTGTCGACCACGCCACCGCCGGACGGCCGGCACAACTCGTGCACCCGGATCACCCGCTTCAGCGAACTCTGCGCCTCCAGCCACGGCCGGGGCGGGCCGACCGTGGCGCTGTGCCCGGTCAGCAGCCGGATCAGGTGCGGGCGCGAGGTGCCCTGCGGGTCCGGCACCAGCAGCACGGTCATCCCCGGCATCTCCGGCACCGCGTCGGTCAGGTGCAGCGTCCGCGGGTCCAGCAGCTCGATCACCCAGCGCGCCGCACGTTCCGGCAGCAGAATCGCGGTGAGCGTCTGCGGCGCCACCCACTCGGCCTGCTCGGCAGCGGCCTGCACGACGTGCGCCGGTTCCCCGGCGATCAGCATCTGGGCCAGCTCCTGCAGGTGCCGCTGCCGGATCCGCCCGGAGGCCGCCAGCTCGTCGGCGTGCCCGGCCACACTTGCCGCGGAGAGCTCGTCGATGTAGGCGAAGACCAGTTCGGCGAAGTCCGCGATGGTGGCGGCCGGCTGCCCGGCGCCGACACTGATCGCGGCCAGCTCACGCCAGGACACGCGAGCACCCACGCGGTAGGCCGCGAGCAGCGCGTCCAGGCTGCGGCCGGAGCGGGCTTCACCCCGGCCCAGCGCGTACGCCCCGTCCAGCGCCGCCTGCAACGGCGTCCCCGGATCCCCGCCCGGACGGGACACCAGGTTGAAGAAGGTGCCGAGGGCGGCCTGCACCGCCCGCTCGATCTTGTGCCCCAGTTCGCCGGCGAACGCCTCCGCGTACGCCGGGACCTCCATCGTGATCGCGGCGATGGTCTGCGTCGACACCTCGGGCAGCCCCTGCCGCAGCGGGGCGACGACCTCCTCGGGCAGA
Source organism: Actinoplanes sp. DH11 (assembly GCF_020873875.1). Classification (GTDB taxonomy): domain Bacteria; phylum Actinomycetota; class Actinomycetes; order Mycobacteriales; family Micromonosporaceae; genus Actinoplanes. The sequence continues at coordinate 180,766 of NZ_JAHWGU010000016.1, read as the reverse complement.
CGATAGGACCGCACATCACGTAGCGGCTCTTTCACCCGAACTTCCCTCACTCTCGAACCGATTCTTGTCCCCGCCGAACAATTATGCGGCCTCGGATTCACTTCTCCTGGTCATGCTTTCGCCGACTTGAGGTAGCAGGCTTGGTGACGTGCCAGTAACACAGAACTTGCGCAACGGAGCATGGCGTGTCGTCGAGCTGCTCACCACCCCGGTGGTGCCGGCCGACTACCTCGACGTCATCGCCCCGCTGCGCAATCCCGAAGTCCTGCGCGCCCGGATCGAGTCCGTCCGTCCGGAGACGGCGAAAGCCGTCACCCTCGAACTGCGCCCCGGCCGGAACTGGCAGCCGCACCAGCCCGGGCAGTACGTGCGACTCGGCGTGGACGTCGACGGCACCCGCCTGTGGCGCGCCTACTCGGTGACGAGCGCCCCCGGCCGCGCCGACGGCCGCTTCACGGTGACCGTCAACGCGGTCGAGGACGGCGTGGTCAGCGCCTACCTGCACCGGCACGCCAAGCGCGGCATGCTCGTCAACCTGGACCTGCCGGCCGGCGAGTTCCTGCTGCCGGCGCGACGGCCGGCCAAGTCCCTGTTCGTGACCGCCGGCAGCGGCATCACCCCGGTGATGGGCATGCTGCGCAGCGCGGTGCACGAGTTGCCCGACGCGGTGGTGGTGCACTCCGCACGCACCCCCGAGGACGTCGTCTTCGGCCAGGAACTGCGCGCCCTCGCCGCGCAGGGCCGGATCCGCCTGATCGAGCGGCACACCCGCGCCGACGGCCGGATCAAGGCCGCCGACCTGGCCGACCTGGTGCCCGACCTGTTCGAGCGGGAGACCTGGGCCTGCGGGCCCGGCGACATGCTCGACGACCTGGCCGAGCACTGGGCCGACGCGGGCGCCGGGGAGCGCCTGCACGTCGAGCGGTTCCGCCCCACCGTCCTGGTGGCCGGCGACGGGGGCACGGTCACCTTCGAACGCTCCGGAACCGTCGCCGAGGCGCCGGCCGGTGTCTCGATCCTGGACGCCGGCGAGGCCGCCGGCCAGCTCATGCCGTCCGGCTGCCGGATGGGCATCTGCTTCAAGTGCGTGCTCCCGATGCGTGAGGGCATCGTCCGCGACATGCGCGACGGCTCCCTCACCACCGCGACCGAGCTCGACGAGCCCGTCCTGGTCCAGACGTGTATTTCGGCCTCCGCCGGGCCGTGCCGCCTGGACGCTTGACCCGCCGGCCCCCGCCGGGCCGCCGGGTCCGCCCGGTGCCCGTCCCGCCGGCCGCCGGGTCGCCTGATACTCCGCCCCTTTCCCCGCAGACGAAGAACTGAGGAACACCGTGACCACTCTGCAGCGCAAGGACGTCAACCCCATCGCCCACCTCACCCCCGAGGACATCGAGGCGATCGGCCGCGAGCTGGACGCGATCCGCGACGAGGTCCTCGAGAAGCGCGGCGAGAAAGATGCCGCGCACATCCGCCGCATGATCAACGTGCAGCGCCGTCTCGAACTCGGCAGCCGCGCGGTGCTGCTGTTCTCCTTCTTCCCGCCGGCCTGGCTGCTCGGCACCGCCGGCCTCTCCATCTCCAAGATCCTCGAGAACATGGAGATCGGCCACAACATCCTGCACGGCCAGTACGACTTCATGCGCGACCCGAAGATCCACTCGACCACCTGGGAGTGGGACTCGGCCTCCCCCGCCGAGCAGTGGAAGCACTCGCACAACGAGCTGCACCACAAGTACACGAACGTGGTCGGCCGGGACAACGACCTCGGCTACGGCATCATGCGCGTCGACGAGCAGCAGAAGTGGGTGCCCGCGCACCTCGGCCAGCCGCTCTACAACTTCATCAACGCCATCTTCTTCGAGTACGGCATCGCCGCGTACGACCTCGAACTGGGCCGCAACCTCAAGACCAAGAAGCGCCGCGCCAACCCGGCCTTCCGCGCCGCCCTCCGCCAGGTCGGCCGCAAGATCCGCCGCCAGGTCGCGAAGGACTACGTCGTCCACCCGCTGCTGTCCGTCCCGGTCGGCCTCGCCTTCGGCAACCCGCTCGGCGCCCTTTTCGGCACGATGAGCGCCAACGCGGTGGCAAGCGTGGTCCGCAACCTGTGGAGCCACTCGGTCATCATGTGCGGCCACTTCCCGAGCGGCGTCGAAACCTTCGAACGCACCTCCATCACCGGCGAGACGCGCGGCGAGTGGTACCTGCGCCAGATGCTCGGCTCGGCCAACATCTCCGGCAGCAAGCTGATGCACATCATGACCGGCAACCTGTCCCACCAGATCGAACACCACCTCTTCCCCGACCTGCCGGCCAGCCGCTACGCCGAAATCGCGCCGAAGATCAAGGCCCTCTTCGAGAAGTACGAGCTCAACTACGTCACCGGCCCCCTCGTCGTCCAGGTGGCGTCGGCCTGGGCCAAGGTCTTCCGCCTCGCCCTCCCCAACCGCGAGAAGCCCAAGGAGATCGACCACTCCATCCCCCCGCGCCACCCGGCCGCCGAACCCGCCACGGTCTGACTCACCCCGCGCCCGCCGTCGCCGACCACCCCCGGCGACGGCGGGCCGGTCCGCGTCAGCGGGCGGACCTGCGTCAGCGGGCGGACCTGCGTCAGCGGGCGGACCTGCGTCAGCAGGCGGATCTACGTCAGCAGGCGGATCTGCCCGCTGACGGTCCGCTCAAGCCAGCCATCCCGCTCAAGCTGACCGATCCCCAGCGGCCGGTCCGCCGAGTGGCCCATCCGCGTTGCTGTCATCGATCAGAGCCCGGCTGTCACCCACGGTCGTCGCCGACACCTCCGGAACAGCCACCAACGACAGCCCACCACCCAGCTGTCACCCACGGCCGTCACCAACCACCCCCAACCAACCACCAACGACAGCCCACCACCCAGCTGTCACCCACGGCCGTCACCAACCACCCCCAACCAACCACCAACGACAGCCCACCACCCAGCTGTCACCGACCGCCCCCATCGCCTGCGGGCAACCACAAGGCGGGCTACAAGAGGCCGCCCACGATGGTGGCCTCTTTGCTGTCGAACTCGCCGGTCAGCATCGGCATGGCGGCAGCGATGGCGGCGCGCGTCTCGGGCAGGCGCAGCGACACGTCGTGGTGTTCTTTGCTCTCCCACAGTTCGCTCACCAGGATCGTCTGCTCGTCCTGGTCCGAGACGCCCACCGCGTAGAGCCGGCACCCCGCCGCACGCAACCCGTCCGCCCCGCTCACCAGGATCGACACCACTTCGTCGCGGTGGCCGGGTTTCGCCTTCATGGTGTTGACATATCCGTACATACTCGTACTCCTCATTGCGGGGGAAGGTCGCCGCCACGGGCCGCTGACCTCCGCGGACGTCGCGAAGGGGTACGGCCCGGGTCGACGCGGACCGCCTGTCGGAACGGATCGTTTTCGGTCAGCGTAGGTAGCTCAGTTCGCTGAACTCCGCCCGGTAGGCGTCGACCAGCCGGGCCGCGAGCCGCTCCGAGTCGACGAGGGGGTGGGCGGCCATGGCCCGTACCGCGGCGAGCCGTGACCCGGACGCCGCCGCCTCCAGGACGCCGCGCTCGGCGGATTTCACCGCACGGACCAGGCCCACGCCGTGCTCGGGCAGGGGCGCAACGGGTTCCGGCGCGGCGCCGCCGGCGTCCACTGTGCAGGGCACCTCGATCACCGCGTCGTTGTCGAGCACGCTGAGGGTGCCCTGGTTGCGCACGTTCAGAATGAGGCGCGCCGGCTCGTCGCGGGCCAGGGCGCGCATCACGGACAGCGCGACGCCTTCGTAGCCGGCCGGGCGCGACTCGTCGTGGGCTCGCTCGCCGGCGCCGGCGAGTTCGCGGTTCTCCGCCATGTAGGTCGCCTCGCGTTCCCGCCAGGCCCCCAGCCAGGTTTCCAGCGGGTCACCCGGCCCGGCCAGCGAGGTGTAGCAGCGGTCCTGCTGCTCGAGCAGGAACTCGCCGCGGGTCTGGTCGGCCGCCCGGACGGCGGCGAGGGTGCCGGCGGGGTCGTAGTAGTAGTGCAGGTACTCGTTCGGGATCGCTCCCAGCTCACGCAGGCGATCGACGCCGAAGAGCCGCCCCTCCTCGATCGTCCCGAGAAGCGCGCCGTCCGCGAGGAGCCCCGGCAAGAGGTCAGCCGCGCCCGGGGCCGCGCCGCCGGTGAACCCGGACAGCGAGCCCGAGGACAGACCCGGAACCGCGCCGCCGACCGAGCCGGACAGCGAACCCGGAACCGCGTCGCCGACCGGATGCAGCCCGTAGAGCCAGCCCAGATGGTTGAGCCCCGCGTAGTCGACCCGGGTGGTGGCGGGGTCGGCGCCGGCCGCCCGGAGCACCCGGTCGGCGAGGCCTGCTGGTGAGTCGCAGATGCCGATCACCCGGTCGCCGAGTTCGGCCGTCATCGCCTCGGTGACCAGGCCGGCCGGGTTGGTGAAGTTGATCGTCCAGGCTTCGGGGGCGAGACGGGCCACGGTCGCGGCGATGTGGTGGGCCACGGGGACGGTACGCAGACCGTACGACAGGCCGCCCGCACCGACCGTCTCCTGGCCGAGCACGCCGAGGCCGAGCGCCACCCGTTCGTCGCGGACCCGGCCGCGCAGCCCGCCCACCCGGATCGCGCAGAACACGAACGCGGCACCGGTCACGGCCTCGCCCAGGTCGGTGGTGGTGACGACGGCGGGCGCGTCCGGCACGTCGCGGGCCAGGGCGGTGAGCACCCGCCCGACACCGGCGAGCCGGCCGGCGTCGACGTCGTGCAGCGCCACCTCGGTGATCCCGGTGCGCCGGTGATCGGCGAGCAGGGCCCGGTAGACCAGGGGGACGCGGAAGCCGCCGCCACCCAGGATCGTCAGTCGCATGCTGTCCTCAGTGTTCGGCCCGGGCGTCGGAGAGCCGGGCGATCGTGGCGGTGGCCCGGTGCACCGCGGCCCGCCGGCCGGGCGGGATCACGTCGTCGAGGAAACCGAACCGCCGGGCCAGTTCGGACTCGGCGGACTCGTCGTGCCGGCGGCCGGCGGCGCAGCGCACGTCACGCCACCAGTCGGCGATGTCTCCCCAGCCGGGGGCCGAGAGCGACCCGCCGAAGTGCTGCACGGACAGGGCCGCGACCAGGTTGGCGAAGGCGAGCCGGTCGGCCAGCGGCCAGCCGCTCAGGGTGCCGGTGATGAAACCGGCGGTGAAGACGTCACCGGCGCCGGTCGGGTCCAGGGCCGCCACCGGCACGGCCGGGACGGCTGCCACCTCACCGGTGCTCGCGTCCACGGCGAGGGCACCGTCACCACCGCAGGTGACCACCACGACGGGGGCCAGACCGGAGAGTTTGTCGAGCGCCTGGCGGGGATCGTCGGTACGCGTGTAGCGCATCGCCTCGACCGAGTTCGGCAGGAAGGCGTGGCAGTCGGTGAGCGCCGCGAGCACGTCACGCGACCACGTGTCGGTCTCGTCCCACCCGACGTCCGCGAACACGAGCGTGCCCGCCGCCTTGGCCCGGTGCACCCAGCCCATCCCGGAACCGGCAAGGCTCACGGCCGCACTGCGGGCCGCGGGCAGCCCGTTGACCAGCCCGTCCGCGTCGGTCGGCAACGGGTGCCCATGAGTGATCATGCTGCGGTCACGGTCGTAGGCGAGCGAGACCGTAACCGGTGAATGCCAGTCGTCCACGCGTTTCGACCCGGAGAGGTCGATCCCCTCCTGCCGGCTCAGCACCTGGTGGCAGAACTCGCCGTAGGCGTCGGTGCTCAGCGCCGTGCCGAGCCCGGTGTGCAGGCCCAACCGGCTGGCCGCGACCGCCAGGTTGGCGACGCCGCCGGGGCACGAACCCATCCCGGGCGCCCACACCTCGGTCCCGGGCTCGGGCAGCTCACGAAGACCGGTGAAGATGACATCGAGATACACCACCCCCGGCACGAACAGGTCGAGCTGCTCAGCCATCGTCCGATCTTACCCCCGCCCCGGTAGGTGAAATATCCATTGATCATCGTGGTGTGCGCAGGTCGGCATGGGCGGCGCGCAGGGTGTCGACCACCCGATCGGTACCGGCGGGACGTGCCGCGTCGAGCGCCTGCCACGCCTCGTCGAGCGCCTGGGTGAGCTCGCGGATCCGCCCGGCGTGCTGGCGGCGCACATCCGCCCGGACCTTCTCGATGCGCTCCAGCCAGCCGGCCTCGGCCCGGGGCGCCGCAGCATGGATCGGCGCCACCGGCCGCTGCGCCACCGGAACCCCGGCGGGCGGCGCGCCGGAGGACGGCGCCGAGGCCGGTGGCGCCCCGGCGGGCGGCCTGCCGGCCGGGGGGCCCTCCCCCGGCAGATCCTTGATCGGCACGATGGCGGCGATCGGCCGGCCGCCGTCGACCACGACCGTGACCTGGCCGGTCAGCCCGGTCACGCGCACGAGTTGCTGAAACCGCAGGCGCGCCTCGGCGATGCTGAGCTCGAGGCGACGGCGGATCGGTGTGGCTGGTTGTCCCATGTGGCGATGATGCCGCCTGCCTATGACATTTTTCCGGCGGCGGCAGACGGACGGCGCAAAAGGCGAGATCAGGCCGCGACCGGAGAAGCGATCGCCACAAAATCAAGCGGTAGGAGAAAGGGCGGGAACAAAGATCAGGCGGGGTACGCCTGCAGCAACCGCATCACCTTCTCGGCGCCGTCGGTCAGCACCGCCAGGTCCACATCGGTGAAGATCCGCCGCCGGGCGTCGATCACGCAGTGCGCCCCGATCACCTGGCCGCCCACGCCGAGCAGCGGCACGCCGAGGTAGCTGCGCAGCCCGGTCATCCGCAGGAACGGGTTGTCGATGTGCTTGGGGTCCTCGTATCCGTCGATGACGCAGTACGGCTCACCGGCGAGCACGGTGTGCGTGCACATCGCCCACTCGGCGGGGGTGCCCTGTGCCTGTTCGACCCATCCGGACACCCCGTGCGAGCCGAGTATCAGCTGGGAGGTGTCCAGCACCACGGAGACCAGTGACACCGGCGCCTCCAGCAGGGTGGCGCTGCGCTCGGCGATCTCGTCGAGACTGGTTCGCAGGTCGGGGTTGAGCAGGTCGAGCCCGGCGATGTCCCGCATCCGCTCCGGCTCGCCGAGTCGGTCGTAGAGTTCGGTGTGCTGCACGTCAGCTCCTGGCGATGGTCAGTTGTGCGGCGGCGAGTTCGGTGTGGGTGGTGACCCGGATCCGCAGGGCGAGCGCGCACAGCCGGGTGGTGGGGTCGGCGGCGGCCATCGCGGGCAGCAGCCGGTCCAGCGAGGTGTCCGACCCGGCGGCCCGGACCAGCTGTTCCCAGATCTGCGGACCGTTGTCGCCGTGCACCCGCAGGACGGCGGCGCGGGCGTCGTCCGCAGTCGGGCGGTTCAGCCCGTACGGTGCGTCGTTACTCATCCAGTACTCCGGTTCGAGGTGGGAAGGCCGGCGACGGGAGAGGATCGGGGAGCGTGGGGGCCGGCAACTGAAGGATCGGCGGCAGGGCTGCGGACCCGAGGGATTCAGTGCTTGAATCCGCCGACCAGGTTGGCCAGGTCGCCGGCGAGCCGGGTCAGGTCGGCGGCGGCCTGCTGGGTGGCCCGGGCGCCGTCGGCGGTCGCGTTCGCGACCTCGGCGACCCCGGAGACGGTACGGGCGACGTCCCCGCTGCTGGTGGCGGCGTCCGCGACGGACCGGCTCATCTCGCCGGTGGTCGCGGTCTGTTCCTCCACCGCCGAGGCGATCGTGGTGGTGTAGTCGCCGATCTGCTGGATCACGTGGGTGATCTCGCCGATCGCCGCGGCCGCCGAGTTGCTGGACTCCTGGATCGCGCCGATCCGCTGGGTGATCTCCTCGGTGGCCTTGGCGGTCTGCTGCGCGAGTTCCTTGACCTCGCCGGCCACCACGGCGAAGCCTTTGCCGAGTTCACCGGCGCGGGCCGCTTCGATGGTGGCGTTCAGGGCGAGCAGGTTGGTCTGTTCCGCGATGCTGGTGATCAGCCGGACCACGTCGCCGATCTCGGCGCTTGCCGCACCCAGTTCGGCGACCTGGTTGTTGGTGCGTTCGGCGACGGCCATGCCTTCCTGGGCGACCCGGGCGGCGTGGGACGCGTTCGAGGCGATCTCGGCGATCGAGGCGCTCATCTGCTCGGCGCCGGCAGCGATCGACTGGACGCCGGTGTTCACCTCTTCGCTGGCGGAACTGGCCGAGTCGGCCTTGGCGGCCACGTCGGCAGAACCGCCCTGAAGCTGGGCGCTGACCGTGGAGAGTTCCTCGGAGGCGCCGGCCAGGGTGGCCGCGGAGCCGCCGATGGTGTTGACGGTCTCGCGCAGGCGCAGGACCGCGGTGTCCAGGGCCCGGCCCATCCGGCCCGGCTCGTCGGCGGAGGTGAGACCGGAGGTGCGGGTCAGGTCGCCGTCGGCGAGGCCTTCGCAGACGTCGGTGACCCGGCTCAGGGAGCGGACGATGCCGCGGGCCACCAGCAGGCCGAGGGCTAGCGCGCCGAGGAGGCCGGCGACGAGCAGGCCGATGGACTGCAGCCGGCTGGACTCGTAGGAGTTGCGGGCGTCCTCGGCGGCCTGCGCGGCGGATGCCTTCTCCATCTCGGTCATCTCCCCGAGGTGTTCCTTGACCTCGGTGATCAGACCGGCCATCTCCCCGTTGCGGACCTGCGCCCAGGTGGCGAGGTCGTTGCGGGCGGATGCCGGGAGCAGCTGGTCCTCGGCGAGGTCCACGACCTGCTGCCAGTCCGCCCGGACGTCCTCGATCATGGCGGCCGGCGGAACCGGGTTGGTTGCCAGGTACGCCGTCCAGCCTTCCTCGATGGCCTGCACGTCGTCGGCGAACGCCGTGGCGTACTGCTGCTTCGTGGCTGTGTCCCGGTTGACCGCGTTGTTCGACAGGTCCAGCCGGGCCTGGGTCATGTCGTTCTGCACGTCGCCCAGCGCCGCCACGCCGAGCACGTTGCCGCTGTAGATTTGCTGCGCCGAGTCGCTCGCACTGCTGAGCGCCCGCAGCCCGAGCACCCCGACCAGGAGGGCGACGGCAGCCGCCACACTCACCGCCACCAGGACCTTGATGTTGACACTGAGGTCCGCCCAGAACCCGCGGCCGCCGGCCCGCGGCACCACGGCCTCCGCTGTCATCACACTCATGTACAACCAGTCGGCAACCTGCCCCCACCTGCTGAGACCCCGGCGCGCAGACGGTACGCGCCGGGGTCTGTGGTGCCGGTGTTACTGGTGTGCCGGCGTGCCGCGGCGGATCCCGGCGACCGCGACGACCGCACCGGCGAGGCAGAGGATGCCGGCGACGAGCGCCGCCGTGTGCACCCCGTGCATGAAGGCGGTTCCGGCACCGTCGACGACCGCCGCCCGTACCGCATCGGTCATCTCCGCCGAGACCGGCGCGACGCCCATGCTCACCGCGTCCTCGGCCTCGGTGAGGCCCTGCGCCAGGGGCGCGGGCACGCCGGCGCCGGTGAGCGAGTCGACGAGCGTGCTGCCCACCCGGCTGCTGATCAGGGAGATCAGCACCGACGTGCCGAGCGCGCCGCCGATCTGCAGCATGGTGGCCTGGAGCCCGCCGGCCACACCGGCGTCCTTGACCGGAGCGTTGCCGACGATCGCCTCGGAGGACGCGGCCATCACCATGCCGACGCCGAGGCCGAGGCCGACGAAGGACGGCCACATCGCGTTGAAGCTGGAGTCGGTGTCGAGCAGGAGCAGGCCGAACGAGGCGGCACCCTGCAGCACCATGCCGAGCGGCATGGTCAGGCGCGGGCCGAACCGGTCGGTGAGTGCCGCGCCGATCGGGGAGGCGACCACCGAGGCGAGGCTGAGCGGCAGGGTGAGCACGCCGGCCATCACCGGGGTGTAGCCGCGCACGTTCTGCAGGTACAGCATGATGTAGAAGATCGAGCCGAGCAGCGTGAAGAAGTTGATCGCGGTGATCACGGCGCCGATGGTGAGGGCCGGGTTACGGAAGAGCCGCATCGGGAGCAGCGGGTGTTCCTGGCGCGTCTCGTACCAGCCGAAGACGACCAGGATCAGCAGGCCGGCCACGATGGTGCCGATCGTGCTCGCCGAACCCCAGCCCCAGGTCTCGCCCTTGACCACGCCGAAGACCAGCACGAGCAGGCCGGCCGCGAGCAGCAGCACGCCGGGCACGTCGAACCGGTGCCGTCCGGTGGAGTTCTTGCTCTCGGCGAGGACCCACGCGCTGAAGGCGAGGGCGATGACGCCGATCGGCGCGTTGATGTAGAAGACCGACTCCCAGTTGACGTGCTGCACCAGCAGGCCGCCGACGATCGGGCCGAGCGCGGTCGAGACCGAGGAGACCATGGCCCAGATACCGACCGCCATGCCGAACTTCTTCGGCGGGAAGGTGGCGCGCAGGATACCGAGCGTGTTGGGCATGAGCAGCGCACCGAAGAAGCCCTGGAGGGCGCGGAAGGCGATGACGCCCTCGATGGAGCCGGCGAGTCCGATGGCGACGGACGCGACGGTGAAGCCGGCGACGCCGATCAGGTAGTAGCGGCGCCGTCCGAACCGGTCACCGAGCTTGCCACCGAGGATCAGCGCGGCGGCCAGGGCGAGCAGGTAGGAGTTGGTCACCCACTGCAGTTCGGCGGTACTGGCGCCCAGGTCGCGGCCGATCTCCGGGTTGGCGATCGAGACGACGCTGCCGTCCAGGCCGACCATGAAGAGGCCGAACGCGACGGCGATCAGGGACAGCCAGGGCTTGCCCCGGCGGCCCGCCGCGCCGGGCGGGGAGTGTGCGGGGGTGGGTGATGCGGTCACGGTTGCCGGAGGCATGGTGGGGCTCCATCTGGGATGTTCCGATTGCGCTTGCGCGCGAGGCGATGCGGTACGGGGAAAGCTCAGCGACCGTCCGACCGGAGGAGTCCGGCCAGTTCCGTCAGGCTGGGCAACGCGGCACGCACTGCTGCCCGTTGCTCGGGGCCGAGCCGTTCCAGAGCTGTGGTGAGGTAGCCGGTGAAGAGTTCCTGCACCTCGTCGATGCGGCGCTGCGCCTCGTCGGTGGTGTGCAGGCGCACGACCCGCCGGTCCCGCTCGTCGGGTTCCCGGCGCAGCAGGTCGGCGTTCACCATCGCGGTGACCAGGGCGCTGGCGTTGTTGGGCCGCAGCTGGAGCTCGTCGGCGAGCTCGCGGACCGTGATGCCGGGGCGTTCCCGGACCTGCCACAGCGCGATGGTCTGCATCTCGGGCGGCTTGGGGTGAGCGAAATCGGACTGGATGCGGCGTTCAAGGTTGCGATGCAGCTGGTGTGCCAGGTGCATCAACGCCACAGCGTCGTCCGGTCCGGTCATGAGTCCATTATTAGGTATGACGGCATACCTATTTCAAGCCCGTGCGGGCCGCGTCACGTTTCCTCAGGTCGCGGTACGGCACGTCGGGAGTGATGCGCAACCGGCGCAGGACCGGCAGGAACGGATCACCGAAGGTGCGCGCCGCCGTGTTCAGCAGCAGCGCGGCCGCGACCATCCCGATCGCCGGCAGGCTCAGCAGCAGCGCCAGCACCGACCCGGCCAGGCCGCCCCAGACCATCACCCGCAGGCCGACGTCGACGACCGGGATGCCGCTCGGCCGCTCCCGGGTCCAGATCGGCAGGAACGAGGTGGCCAGCGCGAGACCGATCGCACCCAGCACCGCGGCGACCGTGAGAAAAGCCTGCGACCAGTCGTAATGACGGCCGATCGCCCAGCCGCCGGAGAGCACGCACCCGAACCAGACCTTGCCCAGCGCCCACCGGCCGAACCGGACCAGGACGTCGTCACCGCCCGCCGCCGGGTTCATCGCCGTCGGGTTCATCGCCATCGCAGCCCACCTGCCGGTCCCCTGCCGAGCGGAAGTCTCCGGTCAGCCTACCGGGGCCGGGCCCCGCCGCGGAGCTGTCGCCGCGGACCGCGCGGCACGATCTGCCGGGCAACGGTCCCCGCGCGGCACGATCAAGGGAATCGGGCCCGGAACACGTCGCGGACCTCCTCGCGGCGGTCCAGGATGGCGAAGACGACCCGCTCGAACCACGGTGCCGCGCGCAGCGCCGCGGCGAAGACGTCGGCGACCTGCCCCGGGTCGTTGCCGAAGACGCCGCAGCCCCAGGCGCCCAGCACGATCTCCCGGTGCCCGTGCGCCGCCGCCACCCGCAGGATCCGTTCCGCCCGCCCGGCCAGCACCCCGGGGACCTGCGGCAACAGGTCCGGCTGGTCACGGACGATCATCGCGCGGTTCGGGGCGGCGGCGGTGAGGAACGAGACCGGGTACGCCACCGCCAGCAACCGCCCCCGATCGTCCCGGAACACCGGCACCCGCGGCGAGTAGATCATCCGGTCGGTGTAGAGCAGGCCGCGGTCCGCCCGGTGGAACGCGTAGAAGTCACCGGCCGCGAGCAGGGACGGATAGAGCGCGGAACTGCGGGCCAGGCTCTCCTCCTGCGCCTGCGCCCCGTTGCGGAAACCACCACCCGGGCTGCGCGCCGAGGCGAAGTTCAGGCACAGCGGGTCGTCGAGCCGCGCCGCCGCGGCCAGAGTGGACTCGCCGGTGACCTCCACGACCGGCGGGCCGGCCACCGGCACCGGCTCCGGCAGCGGGTCGCCGGGCAGGTACAGCCGGGTACCCCGGACCGCGTCCGCTATCGCACCGGAGATGTCGGCCCCGCCGAGCCGCCCGTCCGCCACGATGGCGAGGGTCTCCGTCGCCATCGCCCGCAACCTCGCACTCATCCGCGCATCATGACAGCTCCCGCGATCATGGGGATACTGGCCGGATGACGGATCCAGGGTTGCTGCTGGTCGCGGTGGTGGAGATGGCGGCCGGGCGGGTGGCGGCTGGCCGGCGGTACGAGGACGACGTGCTCACCCTGCTGCACCGGCACGGCGGCGTCCTGGAACGGCGGATGCGCGACACCACGGACGGCACCGAGGTCCACGTGATCCGCTTCCGGGACCGCGCCGGCCTGCGATCCTTCCTGGACGACCCGGAACGCCGGTCCCTGCGCGCCCGGCTCGGCGACGCCGCACCCACCACCCGGGTCCTCGAGGTCCACGACGTCTGAGCAGCGCGCGGGCGAGCGGCACGCCGGTTCAGACGCACGGCTCAGAGGGCCGGGCGCGGCTCAGGCGGCCAGGCGGAAGAGTTCGGCGTGGACCTGCCGGGACGGGACCCGCAGCGACCGCAGGGCGGCCAGCACCGCCCGGGTCAGCGGCGCCGGGCCGCAGACGTAGACGTCGCGCACGGCCACGTCCGGCACCAGGGTCAGCAGGTTCGCCGGTTGGAAGGGCTGGTTGCGCCCGCCGGTGCGGCCGCTGATCACGTGCAGCCGGGCGCCCCGGGCACGGGCCAGGTTGCGCAGTTCGCCGAGCAGGACCGCGTCGGCGGCGGTACGCACCCGGTAGAGCACCACCACATCGGACCCGATCGCCGGGTCCTCCAGCAGCGCCCGGATCGGGGTCACGCCGATCCCGCCGGCGATCAGCAGCGTGGCCTGGCGCGTCCGCCGGGCCAGGGTGAACGCTCCGTCTACTGCGGCGCGCCGAGGTCGTCGAGCGCCTTCGTGGCGCCCCGGTGCACCGGCACCGGATCGGTCGCCCGGGCGGTGTCCAGGCTGATCTCCTTGGCCGCCGCGTTCGCCTGCTCCAGCTGGGTCTTGCGGTCGAAGAGCGTCTTCGTCAGCACGCAGGCCACGTCCGGGTCGAGGTCCTCGCGGACCAGCAGGACGTTCGGGACCACGATCGTCTTCACGTCGGCGGGGGTCCGGTAGGTGGCAGCCGGGATCACGCCCTCCTGGTACACCTGGTTGGTCTTCTGCAGCTCCGGCAGCAGCGGCGTGATGTCGAGGAACTCGACCTGGTCCTTCGCCGTGGTCAGCAGGTCGGTGATGCCCGGGGTGGGCAGCCCGCCGGAGAAGAACAGCGCGTCGATCGTGCCCTCCTTCATCCCGTCGACGGTCTTGGTGAGGTCCAGTTTCTGGGCGCTGACGTCGGACTCCGGGTTCAGCCCGGCCGCCGTCAGCACGCGCTGGGCGATCACCTCGGTGCCCGACTTCGGGGAGCCCGTGGAGACCCGTTTGCCCTTCATCCCGGCGACGTCGGTGATCCCGGCCGCCTTGCGGACGATCACCTGGGTGTAGTTGGTGTGTATCCGGGCCAGCGCGGCCACCGGCTGCTTGCCGGTGAAGCTGCCGGTGCCGCCGACCGCGTCGGCGGCCGTGTCGGCGAGCGAGAACGCCACGTCGTAGGTGCCCGCGACCAGCTGCTGGATGTTCTGCACCGAGGCGCCGGTCTCGGACGCGGTCGCCTGCACGTTGCCGCCGCTCGCGTTGACCTGCTCGGCGTAGGCGTTGCCCAGGGCGAAGTAGACGCCCGTCGCGTTGCCGGTCGCGATGCCGACCCGGGTGGCCTGGCCGACCTCGCAGGTGACGTCGCCGCCGGCGTCGGTGGCGGCGCTGTCCTGCCGGCCGCCGCAGGCCGCGACGGTGGCGAGCAGGGCGCCGGTCAGGGTGATGCTCCAGATCCTTCTCATGCACTCCTCCGAGGAGTCGGGTCGGACGGCTCAGGCTGATCGATCGGTGCGGGAGCGGATGCGGGTGCCGCCGGTGGGGGTGCCGGTGGATGGTCGCGGCGGTGCAGGGCGGCCAGGACGGCCGCTGCCACCAGGGCGGCGGCGCCGGCCGCGACGGCGACCGGTTCCAGGTAGAGCAGGGCGAGGCCGGCGAGCGCGGCGAGGACGCGGCTCGGTGTGCCGGCCGGGCCGATGCCGAACACCCAGCCGCCGGCGGCGACGGCCAGGCCGAGCACGGCCAGTGCCGCCACCACGGTCGCCCCGAGCACGCCGGCGGCCGGCCCGCGGGCGAGCAGGTGCTCGCCGTTCTCGGTGAGCACGAACGCGATCGGGACCAGGAACGCCGGCAACGCGTACTTCAGCGCCTGCCACATCGTCGGGATCGCCCGCCCGCCGGTGATCGCGCTGGCGCCCACCGCGGCCAGGGCGGTGGGCGGTGTTACCTCGGAGAGCACCGAGTAGTAGAAGACGAACATCGCCGCCGCCGGCGCCGGCACCCCCAGGGCGAGCAGCGCCGGCCCGATGATCACCCAGCCGATGATGAAGCTGGCCGTGACCGGGACGGCGAGACCCAGCAGGGCCAGCGCGACCGCGGCGAGCACCACGGTCAGGGCGAGCACCGCGGCCGGGTTGTCGGTGACCGCCTGCGCACCGCTGACCAGCAACGACGCGAGCTGGGCGCCGAGGCCGGTCTTGGTCGTGGTGGCGGTGATGATGCCGGCGGCCGCGCAGACCGCGACGACCGGGAGCACGCCGCGCACCCCGGCGGCAAGGGCCTCGAACACCCGGCGCGGGGTCAGCCAGACCCGCCGGTCCAGGAAGGACAGCGCCGCCGCCAGGACGGTCGCGTAGACGACCGCGCGGGTCGCCGACTGGCCGAGCGCCAGCAGCACGACGATCAGCACGAGCGACGAGAAGTGGTAGCCGAACCGGAGCAGCAGGCGCCGGGCGCTCACCGCCGGGGCCTCGACCGGCCGGACGCCGAACCGGCGCACGTCGATCTCGACGGCGAGCAGGATGCCCAGGTAGTAGAGGACCGTCGGGATCATCGCCCAGCCGAGGACGGTCAGGTAGGAGACGTTCAGGTACTCCGCGACGATGAACGCGGCCGCGCCGAGGGTGGGCGGGGAGAGGATCGCGCCGACCCCGGCCGCGGCGAGCATGCCACCGGCCTGCTCCGGCGGGTAACCGGCCTTGCGGAGCATCGGCCAGGTGACGGCGCCGACGCTCACCGCGGTGGCCGTACCCGATCCGCTGACCGTGCCGAGCAGGAAGCCGGCGGCGACCGCTGTCCGCCCGGCGGCGCTGCGCGAACGGCGGAAGGCCGCGACCGAGAGGTCTACGAAGAACCGGCTGGCGCCGGAGAGTTCCAGCACGGCGCCATAGATGGTGAAGAGCACGATGTACGTGGCCGCGACGTCCAGCGGCGTGCCGTAGAACCCGCTGCCGGAGTTGTAGAGGGCGTCGACGATCTGCGCGAAGTCGAGTCCGGCGTGCGCGACCGGCAGGTGCTGGGGCAGCAGGCCGCCGTAGTAGCCGTACGCCAGGAAGCCCAGGCAGACCACCGGGAGCGCCCAGCCGGTGGTCCGGCGGCAGGCTTCGACGACGAGCACCAGCAGCACCGCGCCGAACGCCACGTCCACGGATTCGAGCAGGCCCTGCCGGTTGAGGAAGGCGTCGTAACCGCCGCCGAACGGGTTCACCGGATAGAGGCAGACCACCAGCGCGAGCACGGCCAGCAGCAGGTCGGCCACGGTGGGCCGGTCCCGGCCGCCGCGGGTCCCCAGCCCCATCCGGTAGGCGAGGAAGACCAGCGGAAGCGTACCGGCCAGGAAGATGATCAAGTAGAACTGGCTGCCCTGGGCGAGCGGCCGGAAGACCTGCCAGAGCACCAGCAGCGCGACACCGAAGGCGACGATCGAGACGAACGCGCCGAACCGGCCGGTCAGCGCGCGGGCGGGTCGCTCCTCCTCGTCGTAATGGACGGCCGCGGGGTCACCCGGCCCACCAAGAGATCGATCTTCGCCCATGAAACGGACAGTACTATGTCCACTCTTATCTGTAACGACGCTTACCCTGCCGGATGACGGTCAGCGGGTTATCTCGAACCTGCGCACCGCACCGGTCAGCTCGTCGGCCATCCCGGCCAGCTCGTGCGCCGCCGACCGGGAACCCTCCAGCCCGCTCGTGGTGGCCTGCGCCGCGTCCGCCACGTCACTGATGTTGCGGGCGATCTCCTCGGCGCCGCCCGCGGCCTCGGTGACGCTGCGACTGATCTCCCCGGCCGTCGCGGTCTGCTCCTCCACGGCCGAGGCGATAGTGGTCTGGTAGTCGCTGATCCGGATGATCACTTCGGAGATCCGTTCGATCGCGGCGACCGCGCTCGCGGTGTCCGACTGGATCTCCTGCACCCGCCGGCTGATCGTCTCGGTGGCCTTCGCGGTCTCCTGCGCCAGCTCCTTGACCTCGCCGGCGACCACCGCGAAGCCCTTGCCCAGCTCCCCCGCCCGAGCCGCCTCGATCGTCGCGTTCAGCGCCAGCAGGTTCGTCTGCTCGGCGATCTGGTTGATCACCTTCACGATGTTGCCGATCTCGTTCGACGACTCGCCGAGCTTGGCCACGATGCCACTGGTCTCGTGCGCCACCGCTACCGCCTCGTTGGCGACGCCCGCCGCGTCCGAGGCGTTCGTGGCGATCTCCCGGATCGAGACACCCATCTGCTCGGCCGCCGCACTCAGCGTGCTCACGTGCCGTGCCACGTCACCCGCCGCCTGCTGGGCCGCGGACGCACGGTCCGAGGCCGTGGCCGCCCCACCGGCGAGGTTGTCGTTCACCGCGTTCAGGTTCCGGCTGGATTCGAGCACGGTCGCCGCGCTGCCGTTGATCACCCCGACCGCGTCGCGCATGCCTGTCGTCGCCCGGCGCAACGCGTCGGCCATCTGCCCGATCTCGTCACGGCTGCGCACGTCGGCCTCCCGGGTCAGGTCACCGCCCGCCACCGCCTGCAGCACCTCGGTGAGCCGGCGCACCGGCCCGACAAGGGCCCGCACCACCAGCAGCGCCACCGCCAGGCCGATCAGCAGGCCGACCAGGCCGATCACCAGCACCTGCGTGGTCACCGAACCCTTGGCCTCGGTGACCTCGTCGGTCGCCTGGACCGCCTGGTCCGCGTGCGCCGACTCCAGCGCGGCGAACTGCTCGTCGACCTCGGTGAAGACGGTGGTCGCCTCGTTCCACCCGGTCCAGAACCCGGACAGGTCCCCCTTGGCCGACGCCGGGAGCATCACGTCGTCGCGCAACGTCAGGAACCGGTCGTAGCCGGTCCGCAGATCCGACGCCACCGCCGGGTCGGCACTCAGCGGCGCGTACCGCTGCCACGTCTCGTCGAACTTGTCGTCGAGATCCGCCACCTGCCCGGTGATCTTCGTCCGGTACTCGGCGCCGGACATGAAGTAGTTGAGCGTGAACATCCGGTTGCGCAACGCGTCCTGATGCAGGGCGGCCAGCAGCTGGATCGGTGTCACCCCGTGGTCGTAGACCGCGCGCGACCTGGTCTCGACGGTACGCAGGCCGCCGACGGCGATACCGATCACCGCGGCGCAGGCGATCGCGACCGCCACGACCGAGGTGATCACCTTGACGCCCAGCGGCAGGTCGTTGAGTCGTTGCAACGGCGAACGGGACATGCGACGTCACCTTCCGCGCGGCCATTCCTCCCCACCCCACCTTCGGCACCCCGGCGCACCCGCTGAGTCCGGCCGATGCGGGGCTCGCACAACAGCACGACCTGATCGACCCGGACACCATGGATCCTGACACCCCGCTCGACCAGGAGAACGGCGCCGCCAAGGCCGTGGCGTGAGACTCAGCGTGCGGGCTGGGTCGGCCGGTCGGGGTGG
Source organism: Actinoplanes sp. DH11 (assembly GCF_020873875.1). GTDB lineage: Bacteria > Actinomycetota > Actinomycetes > Mycobacteriales > Micromonosporaceae > Actinoplanes. The sequence goes on along the minus strand of NZ_JAHWGU010000016.1, from coordinate 162,336 downwards.
GTCAGGGGGCCGGTTCGGTGGCGGCGGTGCGGGCGAGCACCTCGACGGCGTCGATGGAGAGCAGCTGGTCCTCGACGCCGGCGAGGCGGGCGCGGGCGTCCGCCGGCAGGTGGACCGGGGTGCCGGCGGCCAGCGGCAGCAGGTGCAGGGTGACCTCGGCGCCGGCGCGGTGACCGGCGTCGGTCAGGTTGACCAGCCAGTCCGCGCCGTCCCAGAAGCGGTCGGTCACGGTGCGGCCGTCGATGCGCAGCTCGCCGACGTCACCGGCCCAGGTGATCCGCAGCAGCGGGTCGAGGGACTTGTCGGCGGCCCAGTCGGGCAGGGTCAGGCTGTGCACGGCGGCCAGTTCGTCGAAGACGTCGGGCGCGGGTGCGGACGGGCGGCCGTCGTGCTTGCCGTAACTGACCGGGACCGCGCCGGCCGCCGGCCGCAGCGGTTCGGCGGTGACCGGCACGGGCGCGGGCGGGGTCGGCGGGACGGCGCCGAAGTCGGCGAAGGCCTGCCGGGACGGGTCGTACACCCGTACCCCCGGGGTCGTCGTGGCCTTGACCCGGATCCGGCCCGAAGCGTCCCACTGGAGTTCGTCGTCGCTGATCAGCAGGCGGCGGACCGGCTCCTCGACCACCCACACCGACGCCGCTAGGCCGGCCGGGAGGACGAGGACGTCGAGACCGCCGAACCGGTGCGGGGTCCGGCCGGGCTCGATGTCGTGCACCCGCACGCCGCCGGGCCCGTGCACGGCCACCTGGGGTGCGATGCCCGCGTCGGCGACCAGGACCAGCGTCGGCACGTCGCCGGGCAGCAGGGTCAGCGCCGTGGCGGTGGCCCAGGCGATGCGGACGCCGCCGGCGGTCAGGTTGACCGGCCAGCGGGCCAGGGTGCCGGGCGGGATGTCGATCGGCGCCGGCGGGAACTCCACGACCTCGTCGTCGAGCGTGATCCGGAACCGGGCGCCGCGGTACGTCGCGAGCGGGATGTGCGGCTGATGCCAGGCCACGAAGACGAAACCGGACCGGCCGTCGCCGCGCAGCGCCCAGCGCAGGGTCTCGCCGTCCTCGACACCGGTGGGCCGCACGTCGGGCAGGGTGGAGGGCATCTCGGCGAGCCGGTCACCGAAGGCGAGCAGGAACGCGTGCTGGCGGCGCAGTTCGGCGTGGCTGGGGGCCAGGGCGCCGGCCTCACCGATCGGGGCGTGGAAGTCGTAGCCGAGACGCGGCAGGTCGTTCGGGTACCCGGTGGCGTGCGACTCCTGCATGCCGTCCGGTGCGGACGGGTTGGTGCCGCCCGAGTACATGTAGTAGCCCTGCCAGGCCGAACCGTTGCCGATCTTGCAGTGCGCGATGGCGGCGACGTCGAGGGCGTCCGGCCGGGGCCGCCGGTGGTACGCGGTCGCCATGCCACCGGCCAGCTCACACGTCGCGGCCGGGAAGTCGTCGGAGGGCGTACGCGGTCCGCCCTCGGCCGCCTGGATGTTCTGTGCCCGCCGCACGTCCGCGCCGATGCCCGGGTCGTCCCAGACGTGCGAGAAGAAGTAGTGGTCCCGGAAGTTGGGTGCCCAGGGCGCATCCGGTTCCACCCAGAAGCCGTCACCGTACCCGCCGTAGAGCGGTAGCACCTCGGCCTCGGGCAGTTCGGCGCTGTCCCAGGCGGTCGCCGTCCAGATCGGTGCGGACATGCCGGCCTCGCGGGCCATCCGCTTGAGGGTGCGCAGGTGCTCGGGCTGGGTGTACAGCTCGTTCTCCAGCTGGATGCCGAGCACGACACCCGCCTCGCCGGCACGGCCGGCCAGGGTCGCGCCGATCTGGCCGAACCATTCGGCGACCAGTTCCAGGTAGGCGGGGTCGTCGGTGCGGTGCCGGACCGGTGCCTGCTGCACCCAGTCCGGGAAGCCGCCGTTGCGGGACTCGCCGTGACACCACGGGCCGATCCGCAGCACCACGTCGAGGCCGGTCGCGACCGCCAGGTCGACGAACGCTGCCACGTCGAGGTTGCCGTCGAAGCGCGCCTCACTGCGGCGGCCGGAGTGGTGCAGCCAGAAGAGGTAGCTGGCCACCACGGTGACGCCGCCGGCCTTCATCTGGCGCAGGCGCTCGGCCCAGCGCTCCCGGGGCACCCGGCTGTAGTGCAGCTCGCCGGAGACCGGGACGACCGGCACGCCGTCGCGTTCCAGGTAGCGGTTGGTCAGCGAGATCCCGGCCCGGACGTCCTCGTCGTTGCTCATCCGCGGGCGGCGCAACGGCGTCGCCCAGGCCTGGTGGCGAACGGTGAGCGGCTCGGGCCACGAGGTCGGTTCAGTGGGCACGAGTACCCCTCCTTGCGATTTGACTGTAACCGGTCACAGGCCGGTCCGGCCGAACGATACACAGGCGTAACGGGTCAGACGCAAGGGCTTGACACATCGCCGTAACAGCAGCACTGTAACCGGTCACAGGCCCCACCGAGACGCTCGTCACTCGGCTGGGCCCGTCCACGGCTGCCCGTCCCCCGGCCAAGCCGATCAAGGAGGATCGATGAAGACAAAATTCGCCCCGCTCATGGCGGCTTTGACCGCAGCGGCTTTGTTCACCGGCACCGCCTGCAGCAGCTCCGACTCCGGCGACACCGCCGCGGCCGACCCGAACGAGAAGGTCGCGCTGACGTACTGGAGCTGGACGCCGAACATGGACAAGGTGGTCGCCGCCTGGAACGCGGCGAACCCCAACATCCAGGTCACGGTCAACAAGCAGGACGGCGGCGACCCGGCCGTCACCAAGCTGCTGACCGCGGTCAAGGCCGGCAGTGGCGCGCCCGACATCATGCAGGCCGAGTACCAGAAGATCCCCACCCTGGTCTCGGCGAACGCGATCACCGACATCGCCGGTGAGGTCGGCTCCCTCAAGGAGAAGTTCCCGGAGGGCGTCTGGAACGGCGTGACGCTCGGCTCCGACGCCGTCTACGGCGTTCCGCAGGACTCCGGCCCGCTGATGTTCTTCTACCGCTCGGACGTGTTCGAGTCCAACGGCCTGGCCGCCCCGAAGACCTGGGACGACTACGCCGCCGCCGCTGAGAAGATCCACAAGACGGACCCGAAGCAGTACCTCGGCACCTTCTCGGCGACCGACGCGGGCCTGTTCACCGGCCTCGCCCAGCAGGCCGGCGCGTCCTGGTGGGGCGTGACCGGCGACGCCTGGAGCGTCAACATCAACGACGCCGCGACCCAGAAGGTCGCCGCCTACTGGGGCGGCCTGGTCGAGAAGGGCGTCATCGACAACAAACCGATGTACACCCCGGAGTGGAACGCCGCCCTCAACGACGGCACCCAGGTCGGCTGGGTCAGCGCCGTGTGGGCGCCGGGCGTGCTCGAGGGCAGCGCCAAGGACACCAAGGGCAAGTGGGCGGCCGCGCCCATGCCGCAGTGGGACGCCGCCGCGCCGGCGACCGGCAACTGGGGTGGTTCGGCCACCAGCGTGACCGCCCAGAGCAAGCACAAGGCGCAGGCCGCCAAGTTCGTCACCTGGCTCAACAGCGACCCGGCCGCGCTGAAGCTGCTCGCCACCGACGCCAACATCTACCCAGCCGCCACCGACGCGTCCGCCGTGCTGACGGCGCCGCCGGCGTTCTTCGCCGACCAGGCGGACTACTACACGATCGCCGGTGACGCGGCCAAGGCCGCCAAGCCGTTCACCTACGGCCCGAACGTCAACGTCGCGTACAGCGCGTTCAACGACGCCTTCGGCAAGGCCGCCGAGTCGAAGAAGGCCGCCGCCTTCACCGAGTCGCTCGCCACGATCCAGCAGACCACGGTCGACGACCTGAAGAACAGCGGCTTCACCGTCGCCGGTTGAGTTCCTCGCCGGGCGGGGCCACGGCCTCGCCCGGCGCGTGCGGAAGAAAGGTTCGGCGATGTCGCTGATCATTGACAAGCCCGCGGCGCCGGTGCGGCAGAGCGCGGCACGGCCCCCGCGGGCGAGGACGAGACGGAGCGGGACACCGTACGCCTTCCTCGCACCCGCCCTGGTCCTGTTCACCCTCTTCCTGGCCGCGCCGATCGTCTACGCCGGGTACCTGAGCCTGCGCAAGGTGCAGGTCAAGGGACTGGGCCTGGGTGCGGCGTCCCGGACCGAGGTGTGGGCCGGGCTGAGCAACTACGCCCGCTCGCTGACCGATCCCGACTTTCTGCCCAGCGTGTGGCGCGTCGGGGCGTACGGCCTGATCGTCGTCCCGGCCATGCTGGGGCTGGCCCTGCTGATGGCCTTGCTGCTGGACGCCTCCCGCACCCGGGAATCGATAAGCAAGTTCGCCCGGATCGCGATCTTCCTGCCGTACGCGGTGCCGGCCGTGGTCGCCTCCCTGCTCTGGGGCTTCCTCTACCTGCCCCGGGTCAGCCCGATCACCGACCTGTTCGAGGCCGCCGGGATCACCGCGCCGAACCTGCTCTCCTCCGACCTGACCCTGTGGGCGGTCGCGAACATCGCGATCTGGGGTGGCACCGGCTTCAACATGATCGTCATCTACACGGCCCTGCGCGCGGTGCCGACCAGCCTGTACGAGTCGGCGCGCATCGACGGCGCGTCCGAGGTCGCCATCGCCTGGCGCATCAAGATCCCGATCGTGATGCCGTCGCTCGTGATGACGTTCGTGTTCTCGCTGATCGCCACCCTGCAGGTCTTCGCCGAACCGATGACGCTGCGGCCGCTGGCCAACACGATCTCGACGACGTGGACACCGCTGATGAAGGTCTACCGGGACGCGTTCACCCGCAACGACATCTACGCGGCCGCCGCCACCTCCGTGATCATCGCGCTCGCCACGTTCCTCCTGTCCTTCGGCTTCCTCAAGCTCGTCGGACGCCGGGCGTTCAACCAGGAAGACTGAGAGATGACCACCGTTGCCATGCCGAAGCCAGCGCGCAAGCGCAGCGTCGTCGCCACCACGCTCCTGCTCCTGGGCGCCGCGTACTGCCTGCTCCCCGTCCTCTGGGTGCTCATCGCGTCCAGCAAGAGCGCCGGCGAGCTGTTCTCCACCTTCACGCTGGCGCCGAGCACCCACCTCTGGGACAACCTGGTCGACCTGAACGCCTACCGGGACGGCCTCTACTGGCGCTGGATGGCGAACACCGCTCTCTACGCCGGCGTCGGCGCGGCCGTCTCCACGCTGATCTCGGCGATGGCCGGGTACGCCCTGGCGAAGTTCGACTTCCGCGGCAAGAGCCTCGCCTTCAACGTGATCCTCGCCGGCGTCCTGGTGCCCGGCGTCATCCTGGCCATCCCGCAGTACCTGCTGCTCGCCAAGGTCGGCATGACGAACACCTACTGGGCGGTGCTGCTGCCCAGCTTCATCAGCCCGTACGGCATCTACCTTGCCCGGATCTTCGCGGCTGCGGCGGTGCCCACCGAGATCCTGGAGGCGTCCCGGATCGACGGCGCCGGCGACTGGCGCACCTTCGGCCGCGTGGTGCTGCCGATGATGCGTACCGGTCTGGTCACCGTCTTCCTCTTCCAGTTCGTGGCGATCTGGAACAACTTCATGCTGCCGTACATCATGCTCGGCGACGACCGGCTCTACCCGATCACGGTCGGCCTGAACGGCCTGCTCAACCAGGGGGCCAACCAACCGGCCATGTACACCGCCGTGGTCACCGGCGCGCTCGTCTCGATCGTCCCGCTGATCGCGCTCTTCCTGGCGTTGCAGCGCTACTGGCAGGTCGACCTGGCCGCCGGAGGTGTGAAGGCGTGACTATGATCCCGAACGTGTCGTCGCGCAAACGCCCCACCATCCGCGACGTCGCCCGCGAGGCCGGGGTCTCCTACGCGACGGTCTCCCGCGTGCTCAACGGCCGGGACTGGGTCAGCCCGGAGGCGGTGCGCGCGGTCAACGACGCCATCACCCGGACCGGCTACACGACCAACCAGCACGCCCGCTCGCTGGCGACCGGGCGGTCCGGCTCGATCGCGTTCCTGCTCACCGAGCCGCAGCACCTGCTCTTCGAGGACCCGAACTTCTCGGTGCTGCTGCGCGGGGTGGCGCAGGCCCTCTCCGAGCGGCAGCTCACGCTGATCCTGATGATCGCGTCGACGCCGGAGGAGCGGGAACGGACCATCGCGTACCTCGCCGGCGGTCACGTCGACGGGGTGCTGCTCGTCTCCCCGCACTCCGGCGACCCGCTGCTGCGGCAGCTCGTGCAGGCCGAGGTGCCGATCGTGGCGTGCGGCCAGGTGCTCGGCTTCGAGGACTCGATCAGCTCGGTCTCGGCCGACGACCGGGGTGGCGCCCGGACCGCGGTCGAGCACCTGCTGGCCGCCGGCTGCCGGCGGATCGCCACGATCACCGGGCCGCAGGACACGTTCGGCGGGGTGTACCGCCTGCGCGGCTGGTCCGACGCCCTGGCCGCGGCGGGCATCGCCGCCGACCCGGCCTGCGTCGTGCACGGCGACTGGAGCCGGGAGAGCGGAGCGGCCGGCATGCGTACGCTGCTCGACCGCGTCCCCGACGTCGACGCCGTGTTCGCCGCGTCCGACGCGATGGCCGCGGCCGCCCTGCCGGTCCTGCGCGAGGCCGGCCGCGAGGTGCCCGCGGACGTCCGGGTCGTCGGGTTCGACGACTCCGGGCTGGCGGCGACCACCGAGCCGCCGCTCACCACCGTCCGGCATCCACTGGAACGGATCAGCGAGGAGATGGTCCGGCTGCTCACGGATGTGATCGCCGGCCGTACCCCGCTCTCGATCACCGTGCCCACCAGCCTGGTGATCCGCTCCTCCTCACCCGCCTGAGTTCCCTCTCGGGCTGCTCTCCCCCGTTACGCGGCACCATTTCACCCTTTTCGTCCACAAAGGAGTGTCATGAGAATCGCTACCTGGGTCACCGCCGCCGTCCTGGCGGTGACCCTCACCCCGTCCCCCGCATCCGCATCCCCCTCCACGTCCTCGTCCGCTTCTGATCAGCCCGGGCTCAGCATGCGGGGCGCCGACGTCTCCACCCTTCCCCGCGCGCTCGACCTCGGCGAGACCTACCACGACGCCCGCGGCCGGCGCGGCGACGCCTACGACATCCTCAAGCGGGCCGGCGTCAACTACGCCCGGCTGCGCATCTGGAACAACCCCACCAGCGGATACAGCAACAAGGCGAAAGTCCTCGAGCAGGCTCGGGCGATCAAGGCCAAAGGGCTCAAGCTGCTTATCGACTTCCACTACTCGGACACCTGGGCCGACCCCGGCAAGCAGTTCGTCCCCGCCGCGTGGGCGGGGCACGACCTCGACCGGCTCACCACGGACGTCCGGGACTACACCTACGACGTCTGCACCTCGCTGAAACGGCAGGGCACCACGCCGGACAGCGTCCAGATCGGCAACGAGATCAACGTCGGCATGCTCTGGCCCGCCGGCCAGGTGGTGAACAGCGACTTCGGGCCGGTCACCCGGCTGCTCAACGCCGGGTACGACGCCACCAAGGCGTGCGACCGCTCGACGAAGGTCCTGGTGCACACCGCGCTGGCCGGTGACCTCGGCGCGGCGCACTGGTTCTACGACGGGATCACCTCGGCCGGCGCGAAGTGGGACATCACCGCGCTGTCCTACTACTGCATGTGGCACGGCTCCCTGGCCAACCTCGCGACGGTGATCACCGACGTGCGGCAGCGGTACGGCAAGCCTGTCGTGATCGCCGAGACCGCGTACCCCTGGACCACCCGGAACTTCGACCACCTGGAGAACATCATTCTGGACCCGGCACCCTGCGACGGCATCCCCGCCACCCGGGCTGGCCAGGCGAAACAGTTCGCCGACGTGCAGCGGACCGCACGGGCCGCCGGCGCGATCGGCGTCTTCTACTGGGAACCCACCTGGACCGCTGTCGACGGCAACGGCTGGGACACCGAGGACATCGAGAACTCCGGCAACGCCTGGGAGAACATGGCGACCTTCGACGACCGCGGGCGGATCAACCCGTACATCAGGTGGGTGAAGTGATGCGCGTTCTCCGGGCACTCCTCGTCGCCGCGGTGCTGATCGCCGCCACGCCGTCTCCGGCGCAGGCCGCACCGCTCACCATGCTCGGCGCCGACGTCTCGTCGTTGCAGCGCAGCCTCGACCTGGGCGCGAAGTACTACAAGAACGGTACGGCGGCGGACCCGTACGACATCCTGAAGGGCGCCGGCGCCAACTACATGCGGCTGCGCGTCTGGAACAACCCGGCCAGTGGCTACAACAACAAGGCCAAGGTGCTGCAGCAGGCCCGCGCGATCAAGGCGAAAGGCCTGAAGCTGCTGATCGACTTCCACTACTCGGACACCTGGGCCGACCCCGGCAAGCAGTTCCCGCCGGTGGCCTGGTCGGCGCACTCGCTCACGCAGCTGCAGACGGACGTCTACAACTACACCTACGACGTCTGCACGGCCCTCAAGGCGCAGGGCACCACCCCGGACAGCGTCCAGATCGGCAACGAGATCAACGTCGGCATGCTGTGGCCGCGCGGCCAGGTGGTGAACAGCAACTTCGGCCCGCTCGCCGGGCTGCTCAAACAGGGCTACAACGCCACCAAGGCCTGCAACAGCTCCACCCAAGTCATGATCCACACGGCGAACTCGGACAGCCTCACGAACGCCCGCTGGTTCTACGACGGCATCCGGGCCGCCGGCGTCACGTGGGACATCACCGCACTCTCCTACTACTGCATGTGGCACGGCACTCTGGCGAACCTGCACACCGTGATCACCGACCTGCGGAGCCGGTACGCGAAACCGGTCGTGGTGGTGGAGACGGCGTACCAGTTCACCAGCGCCGACGCGGACCACGAGAAGAACTCCATCCCCGGCACCGTGCTCTGTGACAACATCCCGTCCACCTGGGCCGGGCAGGCACAGCAGTTCACCTGGGTGCAGAACACCGCCCGCAACGCCGGGGCCGCCGGCGTCTTCTACTGGGAACCCACCTGGTACGCGATCCCGGGCAACGGGTGGGACCCGGCCGACATGAACGGGACCGGCGACGGCTGGGACAACATGGCCACCTTCGACTGGACCGGGAACGTGAACCCGGGCCTGCGCTGGACCGCTTGACGGACGGTCCGCCCTTCCCTGCCTTCTGCCCACCTTCTCCACCGAAGGCGTTATCTTCCCGTGACCTCGTCCGGATTCCCGCGTCCGTGTCATGGGATGGCAGAGGGAAACACTCGGGAAGGGCGGTACCACCATGGTCAGCATCGAGACGAGAACGCCCCGGGACGGGCGCCGCCTCGACCGGTTCACCGCCGCCGCGATCGTGCTCACCGCCGACGCCCTCGTACTGCTCGGCACCGCCGCACTCGGCGCACCCTTCCTGCTCTTCTTCTTCGCCGACGAAACCGCCTCCTGGCAGCGCCTCTGGCCCCTGGTCGCCGGCTGGCTGGCAGCCGCCGCCCTCGGCGCCGCCGCCATGCTGTCCACCATCCGCTTCGCCCGGCGCCCCACCGACCCACCCCGGCACACCGACGCCGCCGTAGCCTTCACCACCGCCGCGGCAGCCACCCTGCTGCTCGCACTCTCCGCCGCCGAGTCACCCGGGGTGGTGCTGGCGGCGGCCCCGTTCGCGCTGGCCAACGTGATCGCGGGCTGGCACCTGAGCCGGGCCGGCAGCGCGGCGGCGCCCTCGTTCCCGGTCCATGTGCCGGCCGGCGGCCTCGACGTCCTCACCCCCGACCCCGACCCCGACCCCGACGGTGACGGTGACGGCGACCGCAACGGCGACCGCGACGGCGACCGCGACGGCGACCGCGACGGCGACCGCGACGGCGACCGCGACGGCGACCGCGACGGCGACCGCGACGGCGACCGCGACGGCGACGGCGACGGCGACGGCGATTTCCGGGCGTCCTGGGCCGCCCCGCGCGACCCGGCATCCGACGCCGCCGACCACCCGACCCACCAACCGGAGCAGCACGACCCCGCGCCCGACGTCGATTCGCCAGCCGATGAATCAGGCCGCGAGCCGGCCCCGCACAGTGCGGCAGCCGCCACCGGCGTGGCTGCCGAAGATCCGGCATCCGGGCTCCCCGATCATGGCGTGGTGGGCAGCGGCGTTGCCGTCCCAGCTAGCGGCGTTGTCGTCCCAGCTAGCGGCGTTGCCGTCCCAGCTTCCGCATCGCGGCGCACTTCGAACTTCGGCCACTTCACCGCGGCAGACCCGGCGGGCACCGAGCCGGCCGATCAGGCCGATGTGCCGATTGTCCGGGCACAGCGCCGAGCCGCCCTGCACAGCCTGCGCGGTGTCCAGATGGCCCGTCGCGCTCGCCAGAAGATCCGCGCCACCAGAGGTTGAGTCGTACCCCGGCGTAGGAATAGGTAGCCGCGGTCCCCTGCCCCGCGTCCGCGCGGCGATGTTGATCTGCTAGCGCTACGAAATCGCTGTGATCATGGGGTTGAAACCGCGATTTCGCATCGCTAGCAGATCAACATCTCGCCAGGGACGGGCGTGCTGTTACAGGTCGGGGAAGGTGCCGTGCGGGCCGATCAGGCCTCCGGCGATCGTCATTCGCAGGGTGCCGGTCGGCACGTCGGTGAGCGCGGGGAGTGCCGGCTGCCGGGCTGACATGCCGAGCGTGACGTGCGGGCGGTAATCCGGGCCCACCAGGCCCAGCGGTGGGAGCCCCAGCCGCAGGAACTCCTGGTGCAGGGCGTCCAGGTCGGGGCGGCGGATCACCTCCAGGCCGAAGTAGTAGCCGCCCGTCGGCACGTAGTAGTCGCCCGGAGGCACCACCGCGTACAGCAGGCCGATGACGGTGACCTCGAAGCTGCGGTCGCGGTGACGCTCGATCGCCGCCTCGATCGCCGGGATCTGGTCCTCGGTGCCGTCGACGTGAAGGACCGAGACGTGCGGTGGCGCCGTGTCGCCCAGCAGCATGAGCGGTTCCCGGTCACCGCCGACAGCGTGCGACAACGCGACAAGTGACCGGGACGTCTCCGCGTCCGGTCGCAGTACTGCTCCGTACGGCACGGTCTTCACCCGGACATTGTGTCAACGCGACGACTCGGACTCGTACGCATGCGGTGAAGGCCGCCACCCGGCGAGGGTGACGGCCTCCAGTGGATCAGGCTTCTGGGTCTAGACGGACGTCGACTCGGACTCGCTGCTCGTCGTCTCGTCGGCGGAGTGCTTCGGGGTGTGCTTGCCCGGCGCCTCCGAAACCGCGGTGCCGGACTTCGGTGCGGTGGCGGACTCCGGTGCCTTGCGTTCCAGGGCGGCGCCCTCGACGTCGAGTTCCGGGAGCCAGCGCAGCCACGACGGGAGCCACCACGCCGAGCGGCCCAGCAGGGCGAGCGCGGCGGGGACGGCGATCATGCGGACGATGAAGGCGTCGAAGGCGATGCCCACTGCCAGCGCGAACGCGATCGGTTTGATCGTGTCGTTGCCTTCGGGGACGAAGGCTGCGAAGACCGCGAACATGATCGTGGCGGCGGCCACGACGACCGGGGCGGCCTGGCGGAAGCCGGTGACGATGGCGTCGCGGGGGGCGGCGCCGTGGGCGTGGGCCTCGTGCATGCGGGAGACCAGGAAGACCTGGTAGTCCATGGCGAGGCCGAAGAGGATGCCGACGATGATGATCGGCGCGAGGCTCAGGATCGGGCCGGTCGAGCCGGCGTTCACCGCGTCGGCGGCCCAGCCCCACTGGAAGACGGCGACCGTCGCGCCGAAGGCGGCGCCGATGGTGAGCAGGAAGCCGAGGACACCGACGACGGGGACCAGGAGGGAACGGAACACCAGCACCAGCAGGACGAAGGCGAGGCCGACGACGAGTGCCAGGTAGACCGGGAGCGCGTCGTTCAGCTTCTGCGAGACGTCGATGCTGACGGCCGTGTTGCCGGTGACGTAGACCTCGGCGCCGTCCTCGTCGGGGACGGTGTCGCGGATGGAGTGCACCAGGTCGACGGTCTTGTCGTCCTCGGGGCCGGAAGCCGGGATGATCGTGATGAGGGCGGCGGACTGGTCCTGGTTGGGCCGGGCCGGGGTGGCCAGGGCGACGTCCGGGAGGGCGGCGACCTGCTTCTGGACGGTCGCGGCGTACTGCACGGCGTTCGGGCCGTCGACCAGCACCAGCAGCGGGCTGCTCACGCCGGGGCCGAAACGACTGTCGATGATCGCCTGGGCCTCGGCCTGGGTGCTGCCCTCGGCGGCGCGCTGGTTCAGCGTGGTCTGCATGGAGAAGAACGGGATCGCGACGACGGCGAGCGCCGCGACGGCCAAAATCAGGCTGAGCGTACGCTGCCGGGTCACCATGCCGGCCCAGCCCTTGATGAAGCCGCGGCCGTCCGGGATCTCGCCGTTCAGGGCGCGGATGTCGCGCTGTTTGCGCGGCAGGGCCCGCAGGCCGATGAAGCCCAGGATGGCCGGGACCAGGGTGATCGCCACCAGGACCGCGATCACGATCGTCGCGGCGGCGGCGAGGCCCATCTCGGTGAGGAACGGGATGCCGACCACGGAGAGGCCGGCCAGTGCGATCACGACGGTGAGACCGGCGGTGAGGACGGCGGAACCGGCGGTGCCGACGGCCATCGCGGCGGCGGCCTCGACCGGCAGGCCTCGGCGCAGTTCGTGCCGGTGCCGGGTGACGATGAACAAGGCGTAGTCGATGCCGACGGCCAGGCCCAGCATGACGGCGAGGATCGGGGTGGTGGACTGCAGCTCGACGAAGCCGGTCAGGGTGACGATGCCGGCGGCGCCGATGCCGACGCCGACGATCGCGGTCAGCAGGTTCATGCCGGCGGCGACCAGGGAGCCGTAGGTCAGGGCCAGCACGATCAGGGCGACGACGACGCCGAGGATCTCGGAGGCGCCACCGATGTCGGCCGGGTTGCTCAGCGCCTCACCCTCGGCCTCCACGGTCATGCCGAACGAGCGCGCCTGCTCGACCTTGTCCATGATGTCCTTGCGCTGCTCCTCGGTGACCTCGGAGGGCTGGACGTCGAACGTGATCGTGCTGTACGCGGCCACCTGATCCCGGGAGACGGTGGGGTTCGCCTGGTCGAGCGGGTTGCTGACGTTGACGACGCCCGGCACCGTCCCGAGGTCGGCGACCGCCTTGGCGATCTGCGCCGCGTTCTGCGGGGCGGTGACTGTCTGGCCGCCGGGCGCCTCGAACACCACTTGCACGGTGGCGCCGGCCGAGGCCGCCCCGAACTTGTCGGTCATCAGGTCCAGGGCCTTGGTGGACTCCTGGCCGGGGATGCTGAACGTGTTCGCGGTGGTCCCGGAAAGGGTGGCGGCGCCGACCCCGACGGCCACGAGGGCGAGCAGCCAGACGACCGTGACGACGATCCGGTGCCGGACGGACGCCAGCCCGAGGCGGTGCAACAACGTTGCCATGAGGGGATCCCTTTGTCAGTGTGAGCCGATGTCTTCAGGCGTGCCGGAACGCGCGTGTCCCAGAGCGTCGTAGCCGACCTCCACCAGGACGGCCCGGGCGTCGGGCGTCAGGTGGTCCCGCAACGCCACGCTGGCGACCGCGATCGCGCCGAGCGCCCCGACCGTGCGCAGCGCGCGGGCCGAGTCGCAGAGCAGATCCGTGCCGAACGCCGCGGTGATGGCCTCCCCGATCGACTGCAACGCGACACCCATCTCGCTCTCCGGTTCGCTGACCAGGGAGGAGAGAAGCAGGGCCACGACGCCGGGTTGGGCGATGGCGAGGTCGGCGACGGCCGTGATGACGGCCCGGTCCCGCTCCGGCCCGACCGGCAGGTTCGACACCCCGGTTGCGGTGTCGCCGACCTGGCGGACGCAGCGCTCGATTGCCGCGGCCTGCAGCGCCTCCTTGGTGGGGAAGCGGTGCAGCAGGCCGGTCTTCGAATAGCCCACCGTGTCAGCGATGCGCTGCACCGACGTCTCCTTGAAACCGTGCCGGGCGAAGAGGCCGGCGGCGGCGTCCAGGATCTCGTCGTCGATCTGCTGCTTGGTGGGACGCGGCATAGGACCACCGTAGACCGTAATGGACCAACATGGTCCGCCAGGGACCGTGGTGGTCCCCACACTTCGGGATGCTACGTTTCCCGGTTCCCCGACAGGAAAGTGATAAACCCGGCGAGATAGGGGTCCGGCCCGTCCATCGCCCGGCCGAACACCAGGTCGTCCTCCGCGCATTCGACCAGGTAGACGGGCAGGTACTGCACCGCTGTCCCACCCTTCACCGGTACGGCGGTGACAGGCGTGACAGGACCGGTGAAGTCGGCGAGGTCCGGCCGGGACAGCAGGGCGGTGACCGCGCCGTCCGGGAGAGCGCCCGGCCCGGCGGCGGAACCCGGCACGACGGAGAAGGTGGTGCCGTCCGGCAGGGTCAGCGACGGCGTGGCGAGCCAGACGGATCCGGCCACTGTCGCGTACGGCACCGGATCGAACCGCAGACCGTCGAACCGCAGCACCATCCGGCGTCCCGGCGCGAGCCGGTAGCGCCGGCCGTCGGCCACCGACCGCCGGCCCAGCTCGGTCAGGCTGATCTTGTCGCCGTCCCGCACCAGGTGCCCGATCCCGGCCAGATGACGTGCCGCACGAGCGACCAAGGGCACGTCGACGCCGAGGAAGCCGGCCAGGTCACCGGTCCGGTCCAGCCCCGCCTCGGCAACCGCCCGGGTCAGGTACCGATCCAGGACGTCGTAGGTCTGCGCCTCCCGCACGGTCGCGGTCACCTCCACCGCCAGGACGGGCAGCAGCAGCGGCACGATGCGCGACGGGCGCACCCCCGGCAGGGCGCCGACACGACGTTCGATCTCGCGCAGCGGCAGGTGCGGCTGCGCGCTCACAGGACGTTCCGCAGGCGTACCCGATTCGCCGCCGGCGCCCGCGCCATCAGGCGCTCCAGCACGCTGCAGGTCAGCAGCTCCGCGACCTCGCCGGGAATCGGGACCGGACCGAGGTCGCGCAGCGGCCCCGGGACCGACTCGCCGGCCAGCACCGCCCGGCGGCCCCGGACCAGCGGCACCAGCGCGAGCGGCAGCGCGATCCGGCCCGCGTCGACGATCACCACCAGGTCGAACTCGAGGTCGCCGTGCTCCGGGCGCCCGACGCCGAGGCAGGTGGTGGCCACCACGTCGGCGTAGCGCAACAGCTCGGGATGCAACTGCCGGCTCGGCCGCGCGGCCCGTCGGCGCCACTCGCGCAGCAGCCGGGCCCGGTCGCGCAGCACCGGCCCCAGGGCGTCGCAGTGCTGGGCAAAATCGGACAGCCCGGCCTCGTCGGCAGTCCACGCCGGTTCCGGGGTGACACCGTCCATCAGCCGGCACAGCCGGTGCGCGCACCGTTCCGCGGACTCCAGCGCCCGGCGCGCGGCCAGATCGGCGAAGGCGGCGCGGTCAGCCGCGGCCCGGACCTCGCTGTCCTGTTCCACCGCGGTGTCCAGCGACTCCCGGCGCTCCGCGTGCTCCTGCCGGGCCCGCGCCAGCGCCGCGCGCGCCTCCTCGGCGGCCGTGACCGCGGCGGCCAGCCGATCGCGCAGCCGCTCGGCGCGCCGGCGACCGAAGCGAGCGGCCTCGGCGCGGCGCAGAGCCTCCTCGAGTTCCCGCACCGCGTCGTCGGCCAGTGCCGCCGCCCGCTCGGCGGCCTCGGCATCCCGGCCGGACTCGCGGGCCGGTCCGCCGAGCCGCCGGCGCGCGGCGGAGGCGACCGCGTCCCGTTCGGCGCCTGCGGCGTCGGCCCGTTCGCGCTCCCGCCGGGCCTCGGCGAGCGCGCCGGTCAGGCGCCGCAACCAGCCGGTCGCCGGCGACGGGTCGCCGAGCCAGGACTCCAGGCGGTGCGCCGCGGCCTGCGACCGGGCCAGGATCTGGCGCTGCGTCTCGGCGGCCGCGGCGGCGAGACTGCCCGGCCCACCGTCGGCCTGGTCGGCGCGGACCACTGTCGGGCCGGGCGGCAGCCGGGCGATCACCTCGTCGACGGCCGCCGGGTCGGGCGCGGTGATCAGCACCCGCTCACCGCGCTCCGCGGCGGCCCGCACGATCTCCACCACGGCCAGGGTGCGCGGGCCGCCGGGCGGGGCGAGCAGGCAGAGCAGATCGGGTACGGACAGTGCCCGGCGCACCGCCTCGGCCCGATCCGGCCGCACCTGCCCCGGCACGAAGACGCCCGGCAACGACCCCACCGACCCGGACCCGAAGCCACCCGGCTGAGATCCGGAGCCGCCCGGCAACGGCCCGCCCGGCCCGGGTTCCGGCCAGCCGCTCGCCGGCCCGAACCGGCCCCGCGCGGGCACCGGCGGCGCGAACCGGCCCTCGGCGAGCAGCGCGAGCAGGCCCGGGTTGGCGGTGGCGCCGGCGCGGAGCCGGACGACGGCGTCGCGCTGGATCCGCTCGTGGCCGGCGTCAAGCTCGTGGCCGGCGTCAAGCTCGTGGCCGGCGACGACGGCGAGTTCGAGGGCGGCGCAGAAGCGATCATTCCGATACCGTGCAGGCGGAAGTGCGTCGACACCACCGGGGCGGTTGTCGTGATCTAGATCGACAGAGGTCGACGCCATGGGGTCACCATAGTTCCGCCGATCCAGGCCAACAAACGCGGTTTGTGCGCTTTCCCTGTCCGAAAAGCGCACCGGACAGCTCCTGCCCACGATCGTGCGCATGACCCGGCCACATCCGGGTGAAGGTCGATTCATCCGCACGGGGGACGGCCCGCGGTCCGCGCGTGATTGACGCCTCCGAGCGGCGGGTGATTCGATCACCATTCCTGAACAGATCGGACCAGCCGCCATGCCCGTGCTTGTTCCCTCCCCCGACCTGCTCTTCGTCGGCGGGCGTGTCTTCACCGCCGACCCGGCCCGCGGCCACGCCACCACCGTCGCCGTGCGGGCCGGCCGGATCCAGGCCGTCGGCACCGACGAGCTGCGCGACCTGGCCGGCCCGGGCACGGAGATCGTCGATCTGCGCGGCCGGCTGCTGCTCCCGGGTTTTCAGGACGCCCACGTGCACGCGGTGATGGGCGGGGTCGAGCTGAACCAGTGCGATCTGACCGGCACCACCGACGTGGCGGAGTACCTGCGCCGGGTCCGCGCCTACGCCGACGCCCACCCGGACCTCGCGTGGATCTCCGGTGGCGGCTGGGCGATGGAGAGTTTCCCGGGCGGGGTGCCGGGCCGGGAGCTGCTGGACGGCATCGTGCCGGACCGGCCGGTGTTCCTGTCCAACCGGGACCACCACGGCGCCTGGGTGAACAGCCGGGCCCTGGAGGCGGCCGGGATCACCGCGGACTCCCCGGACCCGGCGGACGGCCGGATCGACCGGGCGCCGGACGGCTCCCCCGCCGGCGGGTTGCAGGAGGGCGCCATGCGGCTGGTCGCCGACCTGCTGCCGGAGCTCACCGCGGCGGACCGGCTGGCCGGGCTGTACCGGGGCCAGGAGCTGCTCTTCTCACTCGGCGTCACGGCCTGGCAGGACGCCATGATGTGCGCGACGAACGGGTACCCGGACGTCTCCGACGCGTACCTCACCGCGGCGCGGGACGGCTCGCTGCGCGCCACCGTGGTGGGTGCGCTCTGGTGGGACCGCGACCGGGGCGCCGAGCAGATCCCGGAACTGGTCGCCAAGCGCGAGATGTTCACGGTGGGGCGGCTGCGCAGCGACAGTGTGAAGCTGATGCTCGACGGCGTCGCCGAGAACTTCACGGCCGCGATGACCGCCCCCTACCGGGACGGGTGCGGGTGCGCCACCACGAACCGCGGGCTGTCCTTCATCGACCCGAAGGAACTGCCCGCCTACGTCACCGAGATCGACGCGCTCGGCTTCCAGGCGCACTTCCACGCGCTGGGTGACCGGGCGGTCCGGGACGCCCTGGACGCGGTGGCCGCCGCCCGGTCCGCGAACGGGTGGCGCGACACCCGGCCGCACCTGGCCCATCTGCAGGTGGTGCACCCGGACGACGTGCCGCGCTTCCGGGAACTGGGGGCCAGCGCGAACATCCAGGCCTACTGGGCGTCGCACGAGCCGCAGATGGACGACCTGACCATCCCGTTCCTGGACCCGGAGGCGGCGGTGCATCAGTACCCGTTCGGCGATCTGCGGCGCGCCGGCGCGCACCTGGCCGCGGGCAGCGACTGGCCGGTCACCACGCCGGACCCGATCGAGGCGATCCACGTGGCGGTGAACCGGGTGCACCACGGGAGCGACCACCCGCCGTTCCTGCCCGGTCAGGAACTCGACCTGGGTGCGGCGCTCACCGCGTACACGGCGGGTTCGGCGTTCGTGAATCACCTGGACGACAGCGGCGTGCTGCGGGCCGGGAACCGGGCCGACCTGGTCGTGCTGGACCGGGACCCGTTCGCCGGGGCGCCGCTGGAGATCGGCGACACGTCGGTGGCGATCACCTATGTCGGCGGCGAGCGGGTGTACGCGGCCCCGGACGCCTGAGCATCGGCGCCGCGCGGGGACCCGGATTTCCCGGGCCCCCGCGCGGCGGCGGGCTCACTTGGCGGCGGGCTCGTCCTCGTCCTCGTCGGCGTCCGCATCGGCCTGGGCGTGCTGGGCCTGCACCTGCTGGAGGGTGACCTGCTGCAGGCGCGCGTGCCGGGCCCGGCTCTGGGCGGTCTCCAGCTCCTCGGCGACCGGCTCCTCGTCGATCACCTGGGCGGTGAGCTGCGGCGCGTCCATCCAGAGGGCACGCAGCTGGCTCTGCATGAAGGCGGTGAGCCGGCCCCGGTACTCCCGGTCGAAGTCCTCGAGGGCCTCGATCTGCTGCTGGAGTGCCTCCCGCTTGGTGCCGAGGCTGCCGACCACGTCGTCGTAGCGCTGCTGCGCCTGCTGGCGCAGCTGGTCGGCACCGGCCATCGCGTCGGCACCGATCGTCTCGGCGCGGGCGCGGGCGTCCGCCACGATCTTCTCGGCGCTGCGCCGGGCCTCCTCGGCGCGGGACTGTGCGTCCCGGGCCATCTGCTCGGCGCCGGCCCGCGCCTCGGCCATCACCCGATCGGCCTCGCGGCGCACGTTGTTGGCGTGTGCCTGCGCGTCCCGGGCGATCTGCTCGGCGGCGGCCAGCGCATCCGTACGGATCTTGTCCGCGTGGTGCTGGGCGCTCGCCACGTGCTCCTCGGCGGTGCGCTGGGCGAGGGCCAGCACCTGGAGTGCCTGGTTCGGCAGGCCGGGGGTGGGCGCGATCATCGCGTGCTCCGAGGTGTCACTGTCCGTCCCATTGAGCAGCACTTCGACACGTTCCTTATCTGATTGTCAGCGCGCCCCCGCACCGGCTTGCGGGGGCGGTGTTGCCTCCTGGCAGCGCCCCGGGTTCCCCGGTGGGATGCGGCCATGATCGGCGGGATGCTACCAAGCCGGCCCGCGCCACTGCGACAGCGCGAACGTGACCGTCCGGCCACGCTGAGCAGTCGATTTCCCGAAGAGCTCGCAAAGGGAACATCTCGCCCCATAGGCTCAGGAAACTTCTGCTTCGTCGGTCTGAGGATGAACCATGGGATGCCGCCGGTTGTTGTGCACGCTTCTGACGACCGGATTGGTGCTGCTCCCGGCGCCGGCCAGGGCCGAGGGCGAGTACACCGGCTACCCGGCCGCGTACTGGCGGATGAACGAGGAGCCCGGCGCGACCCGGATGATCGACAGCAGCGGCAACCGCCTGCACGGCAGGATCGGTGACGAGGTCGGCACCGGATTGATGCTCGGCGACGACATCGGCTACCGGTTCGAACGACTCGAACCGGACACTCCGCCCGCCCGGCCCGGCCATCTGGTCACCGTTCCCGACGACTCGTCGCTCGATCCCGGCACGAACGACTTCGCGGTCACGGTCCGGCTCCGGACCACCAACAAGTTCGGCAACATCATCCAGAAGGGACAGGCCACGGTGTCCGGCGGCAACTTCAAGCTGCAGATACCGAGCGGCCGGGTGGAGTGCACGTTCCGCGGCCCGAAGGGCTTCCTGGAGGTGATCGCCCCCTTCTCGATCAACGACGGGGAATGGCACGAGATCAGCTGTACGCGGTACCGCGCCGGAGTGGAACTCGTCATCGACGGCCGGCAGGTCGCCACCCGCGCCGGCTGGACCGGCCCGATCGCCAACGCCTGGCCGGTCTCGATCGGCGGCAAGCTGGACTGCGACCAGGTCGAGGTGGGTTGCGACTACTACGCCGGCGACCTGGGCTACATCGTGATCGAGTCGGTGCCGCCACAGCAGTGGTGACCCGGCCCGCGCAGCCAAGGGGGTGACGCACGGGCCGGGGGTCTCCGGCGGCTTCTCAGCGGCCTCTCAAGGAGCTTCTCAAGCGGCTTCTCAGCGGCCGAAGCCGCGGGCGAGCCGGTGGTACGCCTGGTTCCAGCGGACCTCCTTGACGAAGGACCGCGTCGTGGTCGCCTCGTCGATCATCAGCAGCTCGGTGCCGGCCATCTCGGCCAGGTCGGCCAGTTCCTCCGTGCCCACCGACGACGACAGGACGGTGTGGTGCGGGCCGCCCGCGGTCAGCCAGCACTCGGCCGACGTGGAGAGCGACGGCGCCGGCTTCCACACCGCCCGGGCGACCGGCAGCTTCGGCAGCGGCGCGGTCGGCGGGACCACCTCGATCTCGTTGGCGACCAGGCGGAAGCGCTCACCCAGGTCGGCCAGCCCGAGCACGACCGCCGGGCCGGGCGCGGCGTCGAAGACGAGCCGGACCGGGTCCTCCCGGCCGCCGATGCCGAGCGGGTGGATCTCCAGCCGCGGGGTGCCGGCGGCGATCGACGGGCAGACCTCGAGCATGTGGGCGCCGAGGATGACCTCGTTGCCCGGCGTGAGGTCGTAGGTGTAGTCCTCCATGAAGGAGGTCGCGCCGCCCGGGGCCATCGCCTTGAGCGTGTGCACCAGGACCGACGTCTTCCAGTCGCCTTCGCCGCCGAACCCGTACCCGTCGGCCATCAGTCGCTGGACCGCGAGGCCCGGCAGCTGGCGCAACCCGCCGAGGTCCTCGAAGTTGGAGGTGAACGCCCGGAAGCCGCCCTCGGTGAGGAACTGCCGCAGACCCAGCTCGATCCGCGCGCCGTACCGCAGCGAGTCGTGCCGCTCCCCGCCGCTGAGCAGCTCGGGCGCGATCTCGTAGACGTCCGCGTACTCCGCGACCAGCTTGTCGATCTCCGCGTCGAGCACCTGGTCGACGACGGCCACGAGGTCGTTCACCCCGTACGTGTTGACCGACACCCCGAACCGCAGCTGCGCCTCGACCTTGTCGCCCTCGGTGACCGCGACGTCGCGCATGTTGTCGCCGAACCGGGCCAGCTTGAGGCTGCGCATCGCGGAGTATCCCCGGGCCGCCCGCACCCAGGTGGCGATCCGGGCCACCACCGCCGGATTGCTGACGTGGCCGGCGACCGTCTTGCGCGGCACACCCAGCCGGCTCTCGATGAAGCCGAACTCCCGGTCGCCGTGCGCCGCCTGGTTGAGATTCATGAAATCCATGTCGATCTCGGACCAGGGCAGTTCCACGTTGTGCTGGGTGTGCAGGTGCAGCAGCGGGGCCCGCAGCGCGTCCAGGCCGGCGATCCACATCTTGGCCGGCGAGAACGTGTGCATCCAGGTGATCACGCCCAGCACGCCGGGCGTGGCCGAGGCGCGGCGGCAGACGTCCAGGATCTGCTCGGCGCTGGTCAGGACCGGCTGCCAGACCACGTCGGCGTCGATGCTCGCGTCGAGCCGTGCCGCGATCTCGCGGGACTGGGAGGCGACCTGCTCCAGCGTCTCCGGCCCGTACAACCCCTGGCTGCCGGTCAGGAACCAGACTTCTCCGTTACTCAATGTCACTTCGCCTTTCTGGTAACAAGTCGCTGCAGAACGATGAAGGCGAAGAGCAGGACACCGACGATGATCCGGGTCCAGGCGGCGTTCAGGTCGCCCTGGAAGATGATGATCGTCTGGATCAGTCCGGTGACCAGCACGCCGAGCAGCGCGCCGAAGACGTAACCGGAACCGCCGGTAAGCAGCACACCACCGATGACGCAGGCGGCGATCGCGTCCAGTTCGAGGCCGTTGCCCTGCAACGCCCACCCGGAGGTGGAGTTGATGCTGAACAGCACGCCGCCGAGCGCGGCGCAGAACCCGCTGAGGGTGTAGACCGCGATCCGGGTACGGCCGACCGGCAGTCCCATCAGCAGTGCCGAGTCGGCGCTGCCGCCGATCGCGTACACGTTGCGGCCGAACCGGGTCCAGGCCAGCACCGCCGCGGCGATCAGCACCGCGGCGACCGCGACGACGGCGACCGGCTTGGTGACGACGCCGTCGGCGAGCGGGATCCGGTACTCCGAGATCGCCTTCCAGGTCTCGTCGCGGATCGGGATCGACTGCTGGTTGATGAAGAGCGCCAGGCCGCGGGCCAGGAAGAGCCCGGCCAGGGTGGCGATGAACGGCTCCACCTTGAAGAAGTGGATCACCGCGCCCTGTCCGGCACCGATCAGCGATCCGATCAGCAGCACCAGCACCAGCACGACGAGCGGCGGCCAGCCCCCTTGGAGCAGGGTGGCGGTCAGCGTGGTGGTCAGCGAGATGACCGCGCCGACGGACAGGTCGATGCCGCCGGTGAGGATCACGAACGTCATGCCGACCGTGACCACCAGCAGCACCGCGTTGTCGCGGAACAGGTTCACCACGACGCTCGGCTGACCGAAGTTCTCGTAGTTGGCGACCGCGCCCCCGTACATGATCACCAGCAGGGCGAGAGTCGCCAGGATCGGGATGTACCTGGTGTTCGGCCGATAGACCCGGCGGCGCGGGTTGCTCGGCGAGTCCTTCTTGTTGCCGGTGTCCGGCGTGGCGTCGATGGTCGTCATGACGCGGGAACCTCCGCTCGCGCGGCCGGGCGCGGCGTGAACCGGCCGAAGACCTTCTCCCGGAAGACCGGGGACTGGGACAGGCAGAGCGCCACCACGACGACGGCCTTGAACAGCAGCGTCGCCTCGGACGGCACACCGACCGCGACCACCGTGACGGTCATCGCCTGGATCAGGACCGCGCCGAGCACGGTGCCGGCGATCGAGAAGCGCCCGCCGATCAGGGCGGTGCCGCCGATCACCACGGCGAGGATCGCGTCCAGCTCGATCAGGTTGCCCGCCGAGATGCTGTCCGCACTCTTGATGTTCGCGCTGTAGATGAGACCGGCCAGCCCGGCGAAACCGCCGGAGACCACGTACACCATCACGGTGATCCGCCGGGCCCGGATGCCGGCCAGGCGGCTCGCGGTGGGGCTGCCGCCCACCGATTCCAGCAGCAGGCCCAGCGCGGTGCGCCGGGTCAGCAGCGTGATCAGCACGACCGCCGCGGCGGCGATCAGGAAGGCCACCGGCAGGGCGAGGAAGAAGCCGGAGGCAATCGTCGCGTACGGGCCGGACTGCACATTGATGATCTGACCGTCCGTGACCAGCTGGGCGATGCCGCGTCCGGCCACCATCAGGATCAGCGTCGCGATGATCGGCTGAATGCCGACGACGGCGACCAGCGCTCCGTTCCACAGGCCGGCGAGCAGCGACACTCCCACCGCCACCAGCATGATCAGCAGGACCGGGCCGACACTGTTCTGATCGCTGAGGTCCCGGATCAGCAGACACGCGACGGCGCCGGAGATCGCCATCACGGCGCCGACCGAGAGATCGATGCCGCCCGTGGCGATGACGAGGGTCATCCCGAGTGCGACCAGGAGCAGCGGCGCGCTGCCCCGCAGGATGTCGATCAGGCTGCCGAAGAGGTGCCCGTCGCGCACGGTGATGAACTGGTTCGAGGTGAACGCGTTGACGACGAGCATCACCACCAGGATCGCGGCGGGCCAGAACAGCCGGTTCTTCAGAAGGGATGTCATGAGGTGGCTCCGCTGGCGATGGTCTGCATGATGCGGTCGGCGTCGACGCCCTCGGTGTTCTGCAGCTCCTCGACGAGATGCCTGTCGCGCAGCACCTCGATCTTGTGGCTGAGCCGGAGCACCTCCTCCAGCTCGGCGCTGACGAAGAGCACCGCCATCCCGCCGTCGGAGAGTTCGGCGACCAGTTTCTGGATCTCCGCCTTGGCGCCGACGTCGATGCCCCGGGTCGGCTCGTCGATGATCAGCAGCCGCGGCTCGGTGATCAGCCAGCGGGCCAGCAGCACCTTCTGCTGGTTGCCGCCGCTGAGGTTGCGGACCGGACGCTCCGGGTCGGCCGGCCGGATCTGCAGCGCCTTGATGTACTTCTCGACGATCTCGTCCTGCCGGCGGCGCGGGATCGGCCGGGTCCAGCCACGGGAGGCCTGCAGCGCCAGGATGATGTTCTCCCGGACGCTGAGGTCGCCGATGATGCCCTCGGTGCGCCGGTTCTCCGAGGAGAACGCGATCCCCCGCTTCATCGCCACCTGCGGGTCGCGCAGGGTGACCGGCTTGCCCGCGAAACGCAGCTCGCCGGAGTCGGCCCGGTCGGCGCCGAAGAGCAGCCGGGCCAGCTCGGTGCGGCCGGAACCGAGGAGCCCGGCCAGGCCGACCACCTCGCCGGCGTGGATGGTCAGGTCGAACGGCGCGATCGCGCCGGCCCGGCCCAGCCCCCTGGCCTCGACGATCGGCTCGGCGCCGGCGGTGCGCTCGCGCGACCGCTGGGCCTTGTCCTCCAGGTCCTCGAGCGCCGCCAGCTCCTTGCCGATCATCTTCTCGACCAGCTTGACCTGCGGCAGCTCCGCGGTCCGGTACTCACCGATGAGCTGGCCGTTGCGCAGCACGGTGAGCCGGTCCGAGACCTCGTAGATCTGGTCCAGGAAGTGCGAGACGAAGAGGATCGCCACGCCGTCCGCCTTGAGCCGCCGCATGACCGCGAAGAGCTGCGCCACCTCGGAGGCGTCCAGACTGGACGTCGGCTCGTCCAGGATCAGCACCTTGGCTCCGCCACCGGCGGCGGTGCCCGTCCCGGAGGCGGTGCCGGTCGCGGAGGTGGCGGCCGGACCGGCGGTGGGCACGTTTATCGCGCGGGCGATGGCGACCATCTGCTGGATCGCCAGGGAGTACGTGTTGAGCGGCGCCGACACGTCGATGTTCAGATCGAGCCGGGCGAGCAGCTCGCTCGCGCGCCGCCGCATCTGGCCCCACTGGATCCGGCCGAACTTGCGCGGCTCGCGCCCGATGAAGATGTTCTCCGCCACCGAGAGGTTGGTGCAGAGGTTGACCTCCTGGTAGACGGTGCTGATCCCGGCCTGCTGCGCCTGGAGGGGTCCGTTGATGTGCACCACCTCGCCGCCGAGCCGCACCTGGCCGCCGTCGATGGTGTAGACCCCGGTCAGCACCTTGATCAGGGTGGACTTGCCGGCTCCGTTCTCACCCATGAGCGCATGGATCTCGCCCGGGAACAGCCGGAAATCGACACCGTCGAGTGCGACGACGCCGGGGAAGACTTTTCGGATCCCGGTCATCTCGAGGACCGGGGACTGCTCGCCCATTCGTGCTCCGTTTCGAACCTCCGCGGCGCCCCGGCCGGGCCGGCCGGGACACCGCGGGATCGATCAGTACTGGCGGGTGGGGAGGGCTTCCTTCGCCTGCTCCTGGGTGAAGGTGGTCTCCTCGGTGAGCACCCGGGCCGGGATCTCCTCACCGGCGTCGGCCTTCTTGACCAGCTCCATCAGCTGCGGGCCGAGGAGCGGGCTGCACTCGACGATGAAGTTGATCTTGCCGTCGGCGAGGGCCGTCATGCCGTCCTTGACCGCGTCCACCGTGATGATCTTGATGTCGGTACCGGGCTTCTTGCCGGCCGCCTCGATCGCCTCGATGGCACCGAGACCCATGTCGTCGTTGTGCGCGTAGAGCACGTCGATGTCCGGGGTGGACTGCAGGAAGGTCTCCATGACCGTCTTGCCGTCGGCACGCTTGAAGTCACCGGTCTGCGACTTGACGATCTTCATGTTCGGGTTCGTCGCGATCTTCTCCTGGAAGCCCTTCTGCCGGTCGAGGGCCGGCGCCGAGCCCGTGGTGCCCTGCAGCTCCACGATGTTGACCGGCTCACTCTTGCCCTCGTACTCCTTGAGCAGCCAGTCACCGGCCTTCTGCCCCTCGACGACGAAGTCCGAGCCGATGAAGCTCTTGAAGAGCGAGGTGTCCTGCGAGTCCACCGCGCGGTCGGTCAGGATCACCGGGATGTCGGCGTCCTTGGCCTCCTGGAGCACCGCGTCCCAGCCGGAGGTGACCACCGGCGAGAAGGCGATGACGTCGACCTTCTGCGTGATGAAGTTGCGGATCGCCGAGATCTGGTTCTCCTGCTTGCCCTGGGCGTCGGAGAACTTAAGATCGATACCGGCCGATGCAGCGGACTCCTGGATCGACTTGGTGTTAGCGGTACGCCAACCACTCTCGGCGCCGACCTGGGAGAACCCAAGAGTGATCTTGCCATCGTCATTGCCCGAGCCGCTGTCACCACCGTTGCCGCCGTCGCCGCCGCCGCAACCGGCGAGCACCGAGACGGCCAGGACGCCGCTCAGCGCGGCCGCGGTCCAGTTCCTGCGCACCATAACCTCCCGAAGTGTTACCGTTCACAAATTGAGCAGCGGCAGACACGACACGTCTGACCGCAGGGATTTTCGACCCACTGCGACTGGCGTCACAGCTTGCGTTTCGTGAGTGTTACCGTTCTCAACGTCACCGTCAAGAGATCCCGATCTTTGTTTCCGCCTGATTGCAAGAACGGCGGTCTCACGCAGAGCCATCGGGCAGTCACCTGCTAGGAATCGTCCAATGGCGACCCCAGCACCCGCTCCGGGCCCGGAACCCGGCGCCCACCAGCCCGGACCCGCGACCGCACCGGCAGCCCGCGACGCTGCCCCGGCGGCCCGCGCCGGTTCCGTGTCCGCTGTCCCGTCCGCTTCCCTGTCCGCTGTCCCGTCCGCTTCCCTGTCCGCTGTCCCGTCCGCTTCCCTGTCCGCGCGCGGGACTTCCCCGGCGGACGGCCTGGACGACGCGGGGCGCGCCACCGCGCCGGCAACCCGCCCGGACGAATCGGCCCACGCCACCACGCCGCCACCGGCCCGCACCGCCACGCCCCCGCCGGCCCGGATCACACCACCGCCGGCCCGAACCACCACGCCGTCGGCCCCGCCGGACGACGCGGGCCGGAAGAGCCCGCGGGCCCGCCGTGAGATCCGCAGCGGCAAGGAGCGCGGCACCGTCATGCGGGACGTGGCGAAGCTGGCGGGCGTCTCACATCAGACGGTCTCCCGGGTGATCAACGAGCATCCGAACGTGCGCGCCGAGACACGGGAACGGGTGCTGGCCGCGATGCGGTCGCTCAACTACCGTCGCAACCTGGCCGCGCGCACCCTGGCCACCCGCGAATCGCACACGCTGGGCATCATCGGCTTCGAGACCACGCTGTTCGGCCCGGAATCCATGCTGTACGGCATCGAGAGCGCCGCCCGCGCCGCCGGTTACCTGGTCAGCGTCGCCACCGTCCGCGACCTGGAACACAAGCCGGTACTGGAGGCCGTCGACCGGCTCGCCCAGCACGACGTCGACGGCATCATCGCGATCGCGCCGAAGCCATCGGTGATCACCGCCCTGACCCACGCGCCCGGCGGCATGGCCTGCGTCGCGGTCGGTGGCGCCGGCCCGGCCGGCCCGGCCCCCGCGCCGGCGGCACGCGGCTCCAAGTTCACCGACCCGTCGCGGCCTGCCGTCCTCGGCCAAGAGCCGACGATCCTCGGGCCGCGGCGAGCCGGCCTCAGCCCCGGACCGACAGTCCTCGGCACCGGACCGGCCACCCTCAGCACCGGGCCGACAGTCCTCGGCCCCCGGCGGGCGCCGGGTCCGGGGTCTACGCTCGACCCCCAGCCTGGCCCCGGCCTCCATCCCGCCACCCTCGACGCCCCGCCGTCTGATGCTCGGCCGACGCCCGGTACCGGACCCGCGCTCGATGGCCAGCCCACGCTCGATGGCGAGCCGGCAGTCGATGGCGAGCCGGCAGTCGATGCCCAGCCCGCGCCCGCTGCCCAGCCCGCACTCGACGGCCGGCCGACACTCGATGCCCGGCCTGCGCTCGACGCCCGGCCGCTCACCGTCGGCACTCCTTCGCGCGAGCCGTTCCCGACGGTCCGGGTGGACAACGCCGCCGGGGCCCGGCTGGCTACCCGCCACCTGCTGGAACTCGGCCACACCACCGTGCACCACGTCGCCGGTCCACCCGACTGGCCCGAAGCACAGGCGCGGGTGGACGGCTGGCGGGAGACCCTCTACGCCGCCGGCGCGCCGGTGCCGCCGGTGACCTACGGGTGGTGGGACGCGGCCGCCGGGTACGAGCAGGGCCGGCGCCTCGCCGCCGACCCGGCCGTGACCGCGGTGTTCTGCGCCAACGACCGGATCGCCCTCGGCGTGCTGCGCGCGCTGCACGAGGCGGGCCGCCGGGTGCCCGACGAGGTGAGCGTCGTCGGGTTCGACGACATGCCCGACTCGGGATACTTCATGCCCCCGCTCACCACCGTCCACCAGGACTTCGCCGAACTGGGCCGGCGCGCGCTGACTCTGCTCCTGCGTCACCTGGGCCGCCCCGCCGGCGACGACCCACCGGAGGACGTCGTGGTGGCGCCGTCCCTGGTGCCGCGGGCCAGTTCCGCTCCCCCGGCCGGCCGCCGGGCACGCCGCTGACGTACCCGGCTGCGATCACACAGCGTGTCCGGAACACTGTCCGAGATCTTGCAGTCGGCGTCGTACCCACGCGTTAACCAGGCCCTACAGGCCGAATCCGATCACCCGCAGCGGTGACAGAACCGCCCATCGCCACGGCGCGCCGTTACAGTCCGAGGGGTGCTCGACGACGACACACTCCCGGCCGAGGCGGTGCACCGTGGGTAACGGATGGTTCGAACGCCGCAGATCCCCGAGACTCTCCGGCACCCTGCACATCCACGGCGCCGGCGGCCAGGAGCTGTCGATTCCCCTGCGCGGCCGCGCCACGATGCTCACCGGGGGCGCCACCGGCCTGGCCGGTTACGGCGAAATCCACGCGGTGCACACCAGCGCCGGGTCCGACGACGTCAGCCTGATGATCAGTTACGGACATGAGGAAGCCACCCAGCAGTCCGGCCTCTGCTCCGCCGGCAGCGCTGTCACCCTGTCCGGCGTCCGGTTCACCTGGCTCCGGGAAGCCGGCCTCGTCCACCGCCCGGCACCGATCCCGGCCCCGCGCGAGGCCACCAGCCCCCACACCCGACCCACACAGCCCGCACACCAGCCCGCGCCCGCCGAACAGGCCGCCCCGATCCAAGCCACGCCGGTCCAAGCCACCCCGGTCCAAGCCACCCCGGTCCAAGCCACGCCGGTCCAGGCCGCCCCGGTCCACACGGCTCTCACCAACCAGGCCGCCGTCCACCAGGTCGCACCCGCACAACGGGCCGGCACGCACTCGGTCGACGGTCAGCCCGCCGGCACGCATCGACTCAATGCGCACGCAGAGGATCCGGCCGCCACCGGTGCCGGGCGCAACGCGGTACGCGCCGGCGCCCCCAACGCGCGGGCAGACAATTCGGTTCAGCGAGCCGCCACCGGCCAGCACATCACCGGGCCTTCGCCGCGCCCGTCCTAACCGGAGCACATCCGGCTCAGCGGACAATCCGACTCGGCGATACCCGACCAGTCCGCACACCACTGGCCCGACGCCACGCCGCCCCTCGGCGAAGCACATCCGGCTTAGCCGACAATCCGGCTCAGCGATCCGCTACCCGCCCACTCCGCCGCCACCGCACCCCCGGATCGCGGCCCAGCCGATACCGCCACCGCAAGCCTGACCGCCGCCCAGCCGACACCGCCCGCGCATCGAACCCGCTTCCCCGATGGTGGCCGAGGGTAGCGCCGGACGGGCGGTCCCCGTCGAGATGTTGATCTGCTAGCGATGCGAAATCGCGGTTTCAACCCCATGATCACAGCGATTTCGTAGCGCTAGCAGATCAACTTCGCCGTGCTGACCTCAACGCGACCGACCGCGGCTACTTATCCGGGGACCGCAACAGAGCGGGGGCAGGCGAACACCACGCCGGGCACCGCTGCTCGCCTGGTCGCCCGGAAGCGACAACGACCGCGAGCCGGGAGCGATCAGCTCGGCTGTCAGGCCGGCTTGGGGTTGCCGTAGTAGGCGCCCGGCCCGTGCTTGCGCTTGAAGTGCCGCTCCTGCAGGTGCTGCGGGATGGTCGCGGCCGGGTTCAGGGCCAGGGTTTTGAGGGCCATCTCCGCGACCGCCTCGCAGATGATGCCGTTCTGCACCGATTTGATGGGGTCGGCGCCCCAGGTGAACGGGCCGTGGTTGGCTACCAGGGCGGCCGGCATGGCGGCTGCGGCGTCGTCGTCGCCGATGGTTTCGACGATGACGCGGCCGGTGTTGAGTTCGTAGTCGGTGGCGCACTCGGCGGCGGTGAGGCCGCGGGTGACCGGGATCGGGCCGTTGAACGTGTCGGCGTGCGTGGTGCCGAGCAGCGGGATGTCGAGGTTGGCCTGGGCGAACGCGACGGCGTTGGTGGAGTGGGTGTGCGTGACCCCGCCGATGGAGGGCCAGGCCAGGTAGAAGGCGCGGTGCGACTCGCTGTCCACGGACGGGCGCAGGTCGCCGCCGAGCACCTTGCCGGTCTCCAGGTCGACGGGGACCAGGTGGTCCTCGGTGAGCTCGTCGTACGCGACACCGGACGGCTTGATCAGGTAGAGCCCGGCCTCGCGGTCGATGCCGCTGACGTTTCCCCAGGTCAGCTGGGCGAGCCCGGCCGCCGGGATCATCAGGTTGGCCCGCAGCACGGCCCGGCGCAACGCCTTGGAACCGTATGTCACTTCGTCTTCCCCTCGACCCGCGAATGTTAGCGCTCACCTTAACCGACCCCGGGCGGTCGCCCACAGAGCCGGATCGACGGCGGAAGGACCTCCGAACGGCCGGATGAGCGTGAACAAAATCGGTCAGCGCGGGGCGGCCACGGTCAGCGCAGGGCGGCCACGGTCTGCGCTACCCGGTTGCGCAGCGCTTCCGGCAGGGCCGCGTACCCCGCTGCCTGCGCCGTGTCCTGCCCCGCCGCACCCGCCGCGTGGGCGAGGAAGGCGCGGGTCAGGGCCGAGGCGCCGGTCCGGCACACCACCTCATAGGAGATCAGGACCAGGGGGTACGCGTAACCGGCCGTCCCACCGGACCAAGAGGCATCAAGCCGTACCGCACCATCGGCATCGCTGAGACCGGCGTTCTCGATCGCCGCGCCCGCCGCCGAGTTGGTCGGCGCCACGAACCGCCCGTCGCCGCCGACGGACACCACCGGCAGATCATTGACGGACGCGTACGACGACTCCACATATCCGATCGCCCCCTCCGTCCGGGCCACCGCCGCCGCCACCCGGTGACTGCCCCGCTCCGCCGCACCGCCCGGCGCCCGCCAGTCCCCGCTGCTGCCGTGCCGCCAGGCCGCCGGCGCGGCCGCCGTCAGGTAGCGGGTGAAGTTCTCGGTCGTGCCGGAGTTGTCCGCGCGGTGGATCGTCCGGATCTCGGTGGCCGGCAGCGCGGCGGCCGGGTTGTCCGCCGCGACGGCCGGGTCGTTCCAGACCCGCACCACTCCACTGAAGATCCGGGCGATGGTCTCCGGGGTGAGCCGCAGTTCGCCCACCCCGGCCACGTTGTAGGCCAGCGCGATCGGCCCGGCTACCAGCGGCAGCTGCACGACCGGTCCGCCGCACCGCTGCTCGGCCCGGGTCCGGTCGGCGGCGGAGAGCGGTGTGTCGGTGCCGGCGAAGTCACCGTCACCGGCCAGGAAGGCGCGCACCCCGGCGCCGGAGCCGGTGCTGGTGTACTGGATCGCCGCCTCGGGGCAGGCGATCTGGTACTCCTTGATCCAGGCCTGCAACGCGTTGGTCTGCGCGGACGAGCCTTGACCACCTGTCGTGCCGGCCGCGCAGGCGATCGGCGGTGGCCCCGGTTCGGGATGCTCGGCACAGCCGGCAAGGACCAGCAGCAGAGGCAGCAGCACTGCCGTCCGGGCCTTCATCGGTACTCCGCCAATCTCCGGCGCACCCCGAGCGCGACAAGCACGATGACCAGGACCAGCGCCACGACCGGTACGGTCACCGCGCCGGTCAGGGAACTTTCCGCCGCGCGCAGCCCCCGGTCGAACTCGAGCCGGCGGGCGTCGGTGACCGTGGCGACGGCGGCGTCGAAGTACGCGAAGTCGAACGCCGCGTCGCCGCGCCGGATCCCGGTCAGTGCCGTCACCGCCTCGGCGGTACGGCCGTCATCAGCGAGCCCGAGGATCCGTTCGTGACTGTCCCGGTAGGCGGCCCAGCGCCGCACCGCCTCCGCCCCGGCGAGACTGTCCAGGTCGCCGACGGTCAGCAGCGTCGACTTCCCGGTGAAGTCGTCCCGGTAGTAGGCGAGGTTGCCGCTCACCACGTACCGGCTGGTGTCCGCGGCCGCGTCGGAGCCGACCGCCCGCAGTTCGGAGAGCTCCAGATAGGGCTGGAGGCCGCCGGCCCGCGCCTCGGTGAGCCGGCTGCCCTGCGCGCCGAGCACCGCGGTGACGGCCACGACCAGGAACAGGCTGATCGCGGTCGCGGCGATGAGGGCCGGGTTCCAGGTGCGCCGGAAGCGGCGGGCCAGCCACACCTGCGACAGGACCAGCAGTATCAGCAATGCCGTTCCGAGCAGGACGGCGAAAAACCCTCCTGCGGACTCGGTGGAAGTTTTGGCTTCGTACGCCCTCGTCAGTCTTTCCTCGCTCGTCGCCCGCAGTCGCTGCGCGTCAAGCAGAAGCCGTTCGTGCAGCACCGTGGTGGCCTGGGTGTAATAGCCGAGAGCGTCGTCGGAGAGCCGGCCCGCAGGCGTCGCCGGGCCGGTCGTGCGTGCCGCCTGCTCCTGGGCGGCGAGTGCCTGGCCGATCCGCTGGCGGTAGACGGCGAGCCCGTCGAGCAGGTCGGTCACCAGTCGCTGTTCCGGGCTGCCGGCGCTGATCGTCAGTACGTCGCGCAGGTCCGCGTCGACCTGACGGCCGCGTTCCCGGTAGGCGCCGAGCGCGTCGAGCCGGCTGCCGGCCAAGGCGTCGGCGTCACCGGCGAGCAGGATCCGGGTGGCCTGCGCGTCCAGGTCGCTGAGCGCGAAGTACAGGTCGGCGGACGTGGCCGCGAGCGGGGCCGCCTGATGGCCGATCACCCGGACCTGGTCCTGCACCGTGTCCATCACCAGGCCGGTCACCAGCAGCAGCGCGGCGGCGGCGCCGGCGGTGAGCGAGGCCAGCAGCCGCAGCCGCGCCGGCGTCTCGTCCCGGACCAGGTCCCGTGCGGCGGTCCTGGTCGCCTCCATCACCGCGGCCATGCCGCTGACGCTAGGCGCTCCCGGCGAGGCGCGGACTCACGCCGGATGGACACTCGCCGAACAGCCGGTGCGCCGAGGTGACGCACCGGCCGGCGCGGGGTGCTGTTACTTCAGGACGCGCTTGTCGGGGCGCAGCGACGCGGGGAGCTCGATGGTGATCCACTCGTTGTTGTCGGCGACGCCGGCGGTGCGGCCGCTGGAGAACGGGAAGTTGTTGTCGTTGAGCACGGCGATGGTCTTCGCGTCCAGGATCACCACGTCCTCGATGGTCTGGAACGGGAAGGTGAACGTGGTGCCGAAACCGCCGAGCTTGCGCGGGTTCGCCACCTTCATCAGGTCGACGACCAGGGTCTTGTCGAGCAGGCCGTCGCGGTTACGGTCCCGCTTGTCGGCCAGGTAGATCTTCTTGTTGACCGCGGTGGCGCCCTGGCCGTTGTCCCGCTCGATGATCAGGAAGCGGTCCTTGTCGACGGCGATGGCGTCACCGATGGCGTGGGCCGGCGCGTCCAGCTGGTAGGCGAGGCGCTTGCCGGTGTACTGCCGGGTCCGGGTGTCGAACTCGTTGAACCGCAGCCGCCCGGCCGCGTCGCCGGTCACGGTGCCCTCGAGCAGCGCGTACAGGTAGCGGCCGTCGGGCGACTGGGCCAGGCCCTCGAAGCCCTTGCTGCCGCCGAGGGTGGCGGTGGCGCCGGTGCGGGCGGCGGTCTCCGGCGCGATCACGCCGGGCAGCGGCGTGGGTGCGGCGAGCAGGCGCCCGGCGCGGTCGAAGTGCAGGAGGTACGGGCCGAACTCGTCACCGATCCAGTAGGAGCCGTCCGCGGCCTTGACGATCGACTCGACGTCGAAGTCGGCGCCGGTCAGCACCCGGTCGGGGCGGGTCAGCTTCCACGGCACCTTGCCGGCCGGGTCGGTCAGGTTGACGCCGCCGAGCACGTCGACCTGGTTGGTCCGGAACACCGGGGCGAGCTTCTGGATGCGGAGCAGGAAGTCACCGGAGTTGGCCTGGTTGCCGTACCCGTTGTCGGACAGCACGTCGAACGTGCCGTCACCGTTGTCGGCGATGCCGGAGAAGCCCTGGATCGGCTGGTCGGCGAAGGGCGCGGCGAAGCCGTTGGTGTTGCCGGTGACCAGGCTGCCGGACGGCTCGCTACCGGGCACGAACGTGCCGGCGGGCAGCGACGCGAACCCGGTCAGGGTCGGCTCCGTCACCTTCGAGTGGTGTCCGCCGGCCACCGAGGCGGTGCCGGCGAGGGCCAGGGTGAGCGCGACGGCACCGGCGCCGGCGATCGTACGATTGATGATCTTTCCCATGTGGCCGGAGGTTAGGTACCGCGGGTTAACCGCGGTACACGCTGTGATGGCGGCCGTCTCACTTCCGGCTGGCCGCTGACCGACGGGGCCGGGCCGCCTTCTTCGCCACCGCCGCGTCGTGCCGGGGCAGCGACAGCACGTCGGGCAGGCCGTGCGCGGTGGCCAGGCCGTCCGCCTGGTGCATCAGGTGACCCTCGTCGACCAGGTCGGCGATCAGCGCGGTGAGCCGGGCGTCCACCTCGGTGGACCGGCGCGCCGACCAGCCGTAGAGCCGCCCGGTGGCGGCCAGCAGCTCGTCGACGGTCAGCACCCCGCCGTCGTGGACCAGGTGTTCCATCGCCACCCGCAACTCGGAGTCGGCGACCTGGTCGGCCTTGCGCGCCACGTCCTCGGCCCGGAACCGGACCGCCGGCACCGGGTGCTCGGGGTCGCTGAGGAAGGTGCCGTCCCAGGTCAGGCCGGCCTCCACGATCGCCTCCTCGACGGCCGCGCGGGCCTGCTTGGTGATCCGGGTCAGTCCCCACTCCTCGCGCATCCGCTGGAGCACTGTCGCGATGTGCACCGGCCCCTCCACGAGGGCCAGCTGCCGGACGGCTTCCAGAAGGACCGGGTGGGTCTCCGGGTCGGTGAGTCCGGCGCCGGCGGGGAGGGCTTCGAGATGGGCCTTGTGGTACGGCTGGGTCCACTGATCGCTGAGGTTCGCGGCGACCGGCAGCTCCACTTCCGCCGGGGCTGCTTCCTCGAACTCCTCCGCTGCCGGCTCCTCGACCGCGACCGGCTGCTCCGGCTCGGCGGGCTGCTGGTGCGCGGGGATCGGGTGCATGTCGGCCGGGTTGATCTCGGCGCGGTGCAGGTGCTCGAAGATCGCCGGGACCACGGTGTGGTGCTCCTCGGCCTCGAACGGCGGTTCCAGGTCGGCGTCGAGCTCCACCCCGGACATCGCCGGTGCGGCCGGCCACTCCGCCGGCACGCCCTCGGCCACCGGCCGGACGATCCCGGCGTCGGCGATCTGCCGCTCCAGGTCGTCGACACCGGCCAGGTAGGCACCGGCCTCGTCCACCAGGTACTGCTCGGGCACGGGTTCGGGGCCGATCGGGTGCTCGTACTGGAAGGCCTGCGCCAGGTCCTCGGCGGTGAGTTCGACGGTGACCTCGTCGAACCCGGCGACCGGCTCGGGCTCCGCGACCGGCTCGGGCTCCGCGACGGACTCGGGTTCCGCGACGGGCTCCGGCTCCGCGTAGAGCTCCGGCTCCGCGAAGACCTGGGTGAACGCCCCCGCGAAGACCTCCTCCTCGATGTCCGTCTCCGCGAACGACTCGGTGAACGCGCCCGCCGGCGCCGGCACCGGGCTCTCCTCGACCGTCAGCTCCGGCGCCACCTCGGCGGGGTACCCGGCCAAGGCCTCCTCGATCGCGATCCGGAGCCGCTGCTCCTCGTGCTCCCGGTCCAGGTACCAGGCGGTGCCCCAGATCCGGTGCAGCCGCCAGCCCAGCCCCTGCAGGACCTGCTCACGCAGCCGGTCCCGGTCCCGGGCGGCGGGCGCGGAATCGTACGTGGTGCCGTCGCACTCGATGCCGAGGACGTACGGGGAGTTGCGCCGGTGCGAGAGGCGGACGGCCAGGTCGATCCGGAAGGCACCGGTGCCGACCCTGGTCCGCACGTGATAGCCCCACGAGGCGATCACCTCGCGGACCGAGTCCTCGAACGGCATCTGTGTCTCGGCCGCCGGGTCCGGGATCTCCAGGGCGTCCTCGCCGCGTGCCGCGTAGTCCAGGTAGGCGGCCAGGTGCCGCGAGCTCTCGGTGCCGGTCAGGTCCCGTTCGCGCACCGCGGACACCACCTCGAGCCGGCGGGCGGCCCGGGTCGACGCGACGTTGAGCCGGCGCCACCCGTCCGGGCCGTCGAGCCCGCCCAGGTCGGTGCCGATCGCCAGGATCACCACGTCGCGCTCGTCGCCCTGCACCGAGTCCAGGTCCTTGACGAAGAAGCCGCGCAGCCGGTCGGAGTCCGGCGAACCCACCATGTCGGCGAGCGCGGCCTCGATCTCCCAGCGCAGGGCCGTGGTGCAGGCGACCACGCCGAGCGTCCGATCCGGCCGGGTGACCAGGTGATGCGCCACGCGGCTGGCGACCTCCTCGGCGAGGGAGGTGTCGCCGTCCACCGCGTACAGCTGCACGCCCGCATCGGGCCCCGCAGGCCCGGCCGCCGGGAAGGTGTTGAGCCGTCCCGCGTAGAAGCTGTGGTTCGCGAAGGCGATGAGCGACTCGTGCCGGCTGCGGTAGTGGGTGGTCAGGTCGAGCACCGGGAAGGCGCCGCAATGGATGGCCAGCCCCAGGATGGACTGCCCGTCACCGCCGGGCAGCGGCGCCGCGCCGAGCTGCCGGTCGTCCCCCACCACGATCATCGAGCTGGCCCGGTAGGCGCAGGTGATCGCGTCGGCCACCGGCACCCGGGACGCCTCGTCGACGATCACGACATCGAAGAAGAGGTCGGACGGGAGCAGCCGGCTCACGTCCGCCGGGATGGTCAGCGTGCACGGCTTCACCGCGAGGGTGGCGTGCCGGGTCTCGCCGAGCAGGTCGCGCACCGGTGGGCGGCGGCCCTGCTGCGCGGCCGCGGCCCGCAGCACCGCCGCCTCGGCGACCGCGGTGCCGGACGGCTGCATCGCGTCGATCGCGTTCATCACGTCCGCGACCGCACCCCGCTCCAGCAGCGTGTCCCAGAGCCGGAACTCGTGGATCAGCCGGTCCCGGGAGGCCGCGTCGAGCGGGGGCAGCCGCTCGTCCTCCCGGATGATCATGTCGGCCCAGGACTGGAAGAGCGCCCGGCCCATCACCGGCAGCAACTGATCCACCGCCAGCTTCTCGTGCGCGCAGAAGTCCACCACCTGGTCCAGGCCGTGCTCGCTCAGCACCGCCCGGGCCGCCTGGTGGTCGAACCACTCCTGCTGGCCGCGGCTGTCCGCGAGCAGCGCGGCGATCAGCTCCCGGGCGTGCTCGTAGTCGTCGAGGGTTGCGGTCAGCGACGGATGCCGGCGCGGCGCGAACGCCCGCAGGATCCAGTCACGGGCGGCCTGCCACTCGGCGACCCGGGACGGCAAGGCGTCCGTCGGGCGCACCTGGGCCAGCGCCTCGGCCTGCTCCCGGGTGAACGGCACGTCCGCGCCGGCCCGGACCCGGCGGGCCTCGGACGCCCAGGACATCGCCTTGGCAAGCGCCTCCACATCGGTCTGGGTGCCGCGGTAGACCGGTCCCAGCACGTCGGCGTACTCGCTCGCGTTCGCCGACAGCGCGCCCGCGGCATCCGCGGCGGTCTCCCGGAGCAGGCCGATCGAGGCCGCCTCGGCGAGGGTGAAGTCGCGCCCGGCCGCCACGCCGTACGCCTGCACCAGATCGGCGGCGGCGGTGAGCGGCTCCACGTGCGCCCGCAGCCAGGTGACCGCGTCGTGGATCGGCCCGGACGCCAGCTGCGGCCGTGGCGCCGGCTCCGGCGGCGGACGCAGCCCCGCCGTCCACCTGTCGAACTCCTTGCGGGCCTCCGTGACGATCCGGATGATCGCGCTGTTCGGGCTCGGCGCGCAGACCCGCTCGATCACGCCCGGCAGCGCCGCCGGCGGGGTGATCCGCAACGCCTCCTCGGCCGTCCTCAGCGCCTCCGTGATCGCGTCGAAGTCGGTGTCCAGGTGCCGCCAGTGACTGCCGAGCGCCCGCGCGTACTCGTGCTCGGCCTGCTGCAGCTCCGTGATCGACCGTTTCCAGGCGGCCGCGGCGGCCAGGTTCGCCACCGCCTCCGAGCGCTTCACGTCGGCCCGCGCGATGCCGGCGGCCACCCGCTTGTCCCGCCGGTACGGCGCCCGCAGCTTGCGCATCCCCTTGTGCTGGTTGGCGAACCGCTCGGCCAGCTCGTCCACCGGCTCCACCAGCGCCGAGTCGTTGAAGTGCTCCCGGGCCCGGGCCTCGGCCGCCTTCACCACGTCGACGGCACGCTGCAGCACCCGCGCTGCGGCCCGTGCCGCCGCCATCCCGGTCGTGTCGAACCAGCCCGGTTCCGGCTTGTGCGGCCGGTTCAGCAGTTCCACGATCGCGGCGACCCGGCCGATGTCGGTGAACGCCACCACGTTGGGCAGGCCCAGCCGGGCGGTGACCCGGTCCAGGCTGTGCTGGTGCTGCTCCAGGCGGTCGGCCTCCTCGGCGAACCGGCGGGCCAGACCCCGCGCCTGTGCGGCGGTCAGCGGCAGCATCTCCACCGCCGGCGGGTTCAGGTGCACCAGGTTCGGCACCACCGGCAGCTTCGCCGGCATCGGGAGCGCCGACCAGGTCACGCCGGCCTTGGTGCGTACCACCTCCTCCGCGTGATGCAGCGCCCGCAGGTGGCTGACCAGGCTCTCCGCCGCCTTGGCGACGGGTTCCAGGCTTTCCAGGGTCAGCCACTCGTCGGGCACCTCGGCGGGCCGGCGGGTGGCGTGGCCGACCAGGGTGGTCAAGGTGATCGCGTCGGCGAGCGCGTGCGCCTCGAACACCGCCGCGAGGCGGTCACCGGCGACCGCCTCGGCGAGGTGCTCCAGCGCGACCTGCGCCTGGTGCAGCCGGGCGTCCAGACGGGTCCGGTCGATCACGTCCCGCCAGAGGAACTCGTCGCCCTCCGACACGGGCCGCCAGGCACGGCCGAGCGCCGCCGCGGCGTCCCGGACACGCTGCAACGACTGCGTGGTCAGGGGTACCGGCAGCGTCGCCGGCACCGGCCCGGCCGGCAGGTCCGTCATCTGCGCGCACATGCCCAGCACGTCGTGCAACCGGTGCCCGAGCGGCTCGCGGACCTCATTCATGGCCTCGGCGTACGCGTTCAGCCTGATCCGGTGCCGGCGCAGCTCCTCACGCTCGTCGGTGGAGAGGCTCGGCGGCGGCAGCGGGATGAAGTCGAGCGCCGCCGCGAGGGTCGCCGCCACCTGCTGCCGGCCGATCCGGTCGCTGTGCAGCTCCAGCAGGTAGTCGTCGAGCCCCACCCGGCCCAGCCGCTCCTTGACGCCGTCCAGCGCGGCCGCCTTCTCGGAGACCAGCAGCACCCGCTTCCCGGCGTGGATCAGGCAGGCGATCATGTTGGCGACGGTCTGCGTCTTCCCGGTGCCGGGCGCGCCGCGCAGCACGAACGTGCGGCCGGCCACCGCGGCGGCGATCGCGGAACGCTGCGCCGCGTCGGCGTCCAGCACCAGCGGTACGTCGTCCGGGGCGGCCAGCTCGTCGATGCGGCGCACCGGCACCGGGTCGAAGCGCAACGCGTCCGGCTGGGCCAGCGGGTCGGTGGCCAGGGCGCGGACCACCGGGTGCGCCAGGATCTGCCGCTCGTTCTCGACCAGGTCGGTGTACATGACCTCGCGCTGCACGTCGAAGCGGGACAGCAGCACCGCCTCGTCGGAGTGCCAGTCCGGGTGCTCACTGATCGCGGCGTCCAGGCGGGCCCAGAACACGGTCAGGTCCAGCCCGGTGAGACTGTCCACCACGGGGAGTTCGACGCCGTACGCGCGGAGCCGTACCGCCAGGGCCGGGTTCACGATCGGGTCGTCCGGGCGGGCCCGCAACCGCGGGTAGTCCAGCGGGTCCGGCGTGCCGAGCTCCACCGGCAGCAGCAGAATCGGGCTGGTGAACCGCTGGCCGCCGTCCTCCCAGTGCAGCGAGCCGAGCGCCAGGTAGAGCGCGGAGATGCCCTGCTCGTACTGGTCGCGGCGAGCGGTCCGGCGCAGCGCGTGCAGCGTCGCGTCCATGTCCGCGTCGATCATCTCGGTCTGGAACACGTTGGCGGCCCGCGGGCGCGGCCCCTCGGCCTGCTCCTCGATCCCGAGGAACCCGCACTCCCGCCCCTGCTGCAGCGCCTCGATGATGGTGCGCGGCGTCGGGCTGACGATCGCCACCACACCCGGCCCGGCCGGGTCCACGTCGATCAGGGGATTGCCGTCGCTGAAGTCGAGCAGGCCGGCACGCCAGGACTCCAGAACTCCGCGGACGCGCGCATCCGGCCGGCCGGTCAACCCGTCAGCATCATCCCACCGCATTCGCCCATTCCAGCAAGCGAAGGTGGGTCACCGTGGGTCTTTTCCGGGTTAATCCGACGTTCCGGACTTCCAGCGATCGAATTCGGCCTGTTCAACCATGGCCGGGACGTGCTCACCAAGATTCGAAAGCCCACATTCCACTCATTTCCGGCTAGTCGTACACGTCGGGCGTGGCGCAGGCCTTATCCCCCCAAACCTTCCGGTGGCCGACACCGTTGCACGGTCTTTGGCTGTCACTGGTGGCTGCGGGGGAGCGCTCCCCCGCAGCCATAGCTGACAGCCCGAGTCGGCCGGCTGTCACTGACGGTTGCGGGGAGCGCTCCCCCGCAACCGTGACTGACAGCCGAGGTGGCCGGCTGTCACTGGCGGTTACCGGGAGCGCTCCCCCGCAGCCGTGACTGACACCCGGGGTGGCCGGCTGTTACTGGCGGTCGTGAGGAGCCCTTCCCAGCAGCCATGACTGACAGCCAGGGCCTATCGGCTGTCTACTGGTGGTTCTCAAGCGTTCTGTGGGCCACCAGTGACAGCCAGAAGTCGGCCGGCTGTCACTGGTGGTTGTGAGGAGCCCTCCGCAGCAGCCATGGCTGACAGCCCGAGTCGACCGGCTGTCACTGACGGTCGTGAGGAGCGCTCCCCAGCAGCCATGACCGACAGCCGGGGTGGCCGGCTGTCACTGGTGGTTGCGGGGAGCGCTCTCCCGCAGCCGTGACTGACAGCGGAGGTCGGCCGGCTGTCACTGACGGTCGTGAGGAGCCCTCCCCAGCAGCCATGACTGACAGCCAGGGTCGGCGAGCTGTCACTGGCGGTCGTGAGGATCTCCCTCTGACAGCCGTGGGTGACAGCCAGAGTTTGTGCGACCTTGTGCAGACTGAGCAGGACTCGGCCCTGGGCTGGGCCGGGCTTCGAGCTGGGCCGGGCCCTCGATCTGAGGCTGGACCCGTTTCAGGGCTGGACCAGGCGTGGGGCCGGACCTGGCCTGGGTCGGACCCGGGCCAGCCTTGGGCGGGCGCCCATGAAGGCGAGCATGCGGTCAGTCCCAGGTGGGCACCCACCACTGCCAGCCGGTGGGGGCGAGCGGCCAGCCGGGATCGGGGCGCCACCCCTCGGGCGGGTACCAGCCCTCCGGGGGCACCGGCCAGCCCGGCGGCACCGCGAACTTGATGCCGGTGGGTGCGCCCGGGATTGGCGGGTGTGGGTTCGGTTCGGGCTGTGCGGAGACCGGTGCGGCAGCGGTCATGGTGCCCGGCGCGGCGGGCTGGGCGGAGATCGGCGCGGCGGAGGGCTGGCCGGGGATCGGCCCGGGCTGAGCGGGCATCGGCCCGACCGGCCGGGTGAGGAGCGACGCGGCGGGCTGGTCCGAGGACTGGTCGGCGCGCTGAGCGGACAACGGCCCGGCCGGCTGGGTGAGGAGCGACGTGGCGGGCTGGCCCGAGGACTGATCGGCGGGCTGGGCTGAAGTCTGCGCGGCCGGTGGGGCGGAGACCGCGGCGGCGGAGGGGCGGGAGTTCAGCGCCGTGGTCGTGGTGGCGCCCGGGAGACGGTCGGCGTTGCCTGCCACGACGGCGGCCAGGGCGGGGATCACCGTGGTCTCGGCGATGCCGTCGTGGTCGCCGGTGGGGCTCGCCGGGTGCGGGAACGCCTCCGCCGGGGTGCTGTCGCCGCCGGGCGCGGGTGGCGCCGAGGCAGGCATCGCGGACAGCGGCGACCCCGGTGCCCCCAGGGGACCGGACGACCTGGCCGCGGGCGGCGCGGAAACCTGGGCCGAGCCTGCGGTGGCCGGACGGGTGGCTCCGGCTTCAGCGGGCGATCCGGTCGCCGGGTCCGCGTGCGGGTCGAGGCGCGGGGATGCGAGCGGGTCGAGGCGCGGGGATGCGGGCGGGTCGAGGCGCGGGGATGCGGGCGGGTCGAGGCGCGGGGATGTGCTGCCCGGCAGGGAACCGGTGGAAGGAAGCGTGGGCAGGGCCGACGAGTCCGGGGAGGCCCAGGCCGGGACGGCGGTGTTCGGTGCGGCCCAGCTCGGCACGGCGTTGCCGGGTTCGGCCAGGGTGGGTGCCGATTCGCCGGCGGCAACCCAGCTGGGTACCGGCTCGTTCGGGGTGGCCCAGCTCGGCACCGGCTCCCCGGGGGTTGCCCAGCTCGGGACGGGCCCGGCCTGGGCCGCCCAGCTCGGCACCGACTCGCCGGGAGCGGCCCAGCCCGGGGCCGGCTCGTTCGGGGCGGACCCGCCCGGGGACGGCTCGCCCGACGCCGGTCGGCTCGAGGACCGCTCGCCGGGCACGGCACCGCCCGGGATGGACTCTCTCGGGATGGACTCTCCCGGTGCGGCCCAGCTCGGAGTCGGCTCGCCCGGTGCGGCCCAGCTCGGAGTCGGCTCGCCCGGTGCGGCCCAGCTGGGAGTGGGCTCGCTCGGTGCGATCCAGCTCGGTACCGACTCGGCGGTGGCCCAGCTCGGTGTCGCGGAGGGGAGTTCGCCGCCGGCCGGGCGCACCGGCAGGGAGCCCCGGCTGGGCTCGGGATCCCGGGCGAACGTGTCGCGAGCTGAGGTGTCGCGGCTAGAAGTGTCACGGCTGAAGGTGTCACGGCTGGAGGTGTCACGGCCCGAGGTGTCGCCGCGGCCCGAGGTGTCGCGCGTGAAGGTGACGTCGGGGCGGGCCTGACCAGAATCGGACACGGGCCCACGAGCTTGGGCGGCCTCGGCAGCTGCGCCGCGTGACTGGGCAGGATCAGCAACCGCCCCGCGTGACTGAGCGGCATCGACCGGAAGGCCTCGGGACGGCGCGGACCCGGCCGGGAAGCCCCGGGACTGGCCCGCGTCACCCGGGAAACCGCGGGACTGGCCGGTGTCGGCCGGGAGGCCCTGGGACTGCGCGGCGTCGGCCGGGAGGCCCCGGGACTGGCCGGGATCGGGCGAGAAGCCGCGGGACTCGGCGGGCGAGGGCCGGGATTGGCCGGGGTCGGGAGTGGCGGGCCGGGACTGGGCGGAGTCGGCGATCAGGCCGCGGCCGAGACCCGCGTCGCTGGCGATGCCCAGGCGCAGGCCGGCGGACCGGCCGGCGGTGGCCCACGTCTCGCCGGACGGCTGCGCCCAGCTCGGCGGGGTGTCGTCGCGGGTGGCCCAGCTCGGCACCGGCTCCGACCCCGGGGTCTGGCCCGGGGACGCTTCACCGGGCGAGGTCCAGGCCGGAGCCGTGCCGGGCTCCCCCTGCTGCGTCCAGGCGGGCGCGGCCGGAACCTGAGCCTGCTCCCCCTGCTGCGCCCACGCGGGCGCGGCCGGTCCCTGGCCCGAATCCCCCTGCTGGCTCCAGGCGGGCGCGGCCGGAACCTGGCCCGAATCCCCCTGCTGCGCCCATGCAGGCGCCGCCGGAACCTGGCCCGGCTCCCCCTGCTGCGCCCACGCGGGCGCGGCCGGGGCCTGGGCGGGTTCGCCGGGCTGCGTCCAGCTCGGGGTGATCCCTCCGGCCGGGCCGGGCGGCACGGCGGGTGTGGCCGGTCCCGTGGAGGTCGCACCCGGGGTGCCGGCCGCGGCCCGGCCGGAGGGGGACGGCGAGACCGGGGCTGCCGCGGGCTGGCGGCCCTGCCAGGCTTCCGGCAGGTCCTGGACCCGGGCGATGTAGAGCATCACGCTTGTCTCGCCGGCGTTGCCCTTCACCACGGCCCGGGCCGCGGTCAGCAGGCCCTGCTCGGAGAGGTGCCGGAGGGTGGGCAGCAGTTCGCCGCTCATCTTCGGGCTGAGGTCGCCGACCCGGGCGTCACCGAGCCGGACCTCGACGAGGTGGTCGGCCATCTCGTGCAGGGTCGCGTAGGCCCAGCACTCGCCCTCGGGGCGCAGCAGCGGGCGCAGCGCCTCGAGGAACTGCTGCTGGTTGTTGACCTGCACGGCCGAGCCGGAGGGCAGCAGCCGGTGGTCCTGGGCCGGCGGGTCGTTCGCCGGGACCAGCATGTGCGGTTCGGCGAGGTCGAGACGGATGGTGCCGACGAAGGCGGGGGGACGGCCGTCGTACTCGCCC
Organism: Actinoplanes sp. DH11; assembly: GCF_020873875.1. Lineage (GTDB taxonomy): Bacteria > Actinomycetota > Actinomycetes > Mycobacteriales > Micromonosporaceae > Actinoplanes. Next base: position 117,785 of record NZ_JAHWGU010000016.1, on the reverse strand, counting down.
CACTCTCGGCCGTGGATCTGGGCGTTCACCTCGGGCAGCAGGCCACGCTCGGTGAGCGAGGTGAGCACCTTGACGTACCGGGCGGCCTCGGGGCGCGGCAGGTGACCGAGCAGGGCGGCACCGGACCGGACGCCGACCGCGTTCCGGTCGTGGCGGTTGTTGCGGTCCGGTATGAGCTGCAGCGGGACGGTTATGTCGGTGCCCTGGGGGTCGAAGTCGGGGCCGAAGAGCGCACGTATCGCCTTGGCGTAGTGCGTCTCGCCGACCACCTCGGCACTTGCCCAGCCTGCTTGTCCCCAGAGTTGGAACCGATTCGCCACACGGGAACGCTAGTGTCTGCTTTCCGTCAGTGACCTCCGCCTAACGGGTGAGGGCGATCATCCGTACGTTCCGTATCCCGATCAAACGCGCCCAGCGACCGAATCACCGTTCAGGATCCGGCAAACCGGGATTCGTTACGCAGAGTGATTCCGAGTCCCGCTGCGAGCGGGACTCGGAGACCCGTACCGCAATGGTCAGGAACGGACAGTAGGCTCGTCGCCCACCTTGACCACCATCTTGCCGGTGTTCTCGCCGCGCATGACGCCGAGGAAGGCCTCCGGCGCGTTCTCCAGGCCCTCGACGACGGTCTCCCGCGCGGAGATGCGGCCCTCGCGCAGCCAGCCGCCGACCTCGGCGAGGAAGTCGGGCATCCGGTGGTTGTGGTTGCCGACGATGAAGCCGCGCAGGTTGAGCTCCTTGCCGACGGCGAGCGCCAGGTTGCGCGGCGCGGCCGGCGGGTTGACGTCGTTGTACTGCGCGATCGCACCGCAGAGCGCGACCCGGCCGAACTTGTTCAGCGAGCCGATCGCGGCCTCCAGGTGGTCGGCGCCGACGTTGTCGAAGTAGACGTCGATGCCGTCCGGCGCGGCGGCGCGCAGCTGCTCACGCACCGGGGCGTCCTTGTAGTTGAACGCCGCGTCGAAACCGAGGTCGTCGACGAGGTGGCGGACCTTCTCCGCGGAGCCGGCGCTGCCGATCACGCGCTTCGCGCCGCGCAGCTTGGCGATCTGGCCGACCACGCTGCCCACCGCACCGGCCGCACCGGAGACGAAGACGGTGTCGCCCTCGCGGAACTGCGCGATGTCGAGCAGGCCGACATACGCCGTGAGGCCGGTCATGCCGAGCAGCCCGAGGTACGCGGAGAGGGTCGGCGCGGCGGCCGGGTCCACGACGCGCACCCGGTTCGCGTCCGCCACCGCGTACTCCCGCCAGCCCAGACCGTGCGCGACCACCGCGCCCACCGGGATCTTCGCGGCGTTGGAGGCGACCACCTCGCCGATCGCGGCACCGTCCAGGGGCGCGCCGACCTCGAAGGGCGCGATGTAGGACTTGGTGTCGTTCATCCGGCCCCGCATGTACGGGTCGACGGACATGTAGATGTTGCGGATCAGCACCTGGCCGTCGCCGGGCGTGGGCGTCTCGAGCTCGGCGAACTCGAAGTTCTCGGCGGTGGGCCAGCCGGCGGGACGGGACGCGAGGCGGATCTCTTTCATCGAAGAAGCTCCTTGGGTACGGGCTGTCGTGGCTTCTCGACAGTATGTCGAGAAAGTCGACTCCGTGTCGACTCCTCGCTGTTAACCGCGTTACTGTGATCGCATGAGTCAACCGGGAAGGCGCCGTGGCCCCAGCAAGGGCGACCGGCGTGAGCAGGCGATCCTGGCGACCGCACGGGAGCTGCTGGCCCGCAAGCCGCTCGCCGAGATCACCATCGACGAGCTGGCGGCCGGCGCGGAGATCTCCCGGTCGAGCTTCTACTTCTACTTCGACTCGAAGCTGGCCGTGGTGGTCGCTCTGCTGCACGGCCTCACCGGCGAGCTGATGGCCGGCTCCGGGCCGTGGCTGGACGGCACCGGGCCGGACGAGGACGCACTGCGCCGCTCGCTGACCGGCCTCGCCGAGCTGTGGCGCAGCCACGGCCGCCTGCTCGCCGGTGCCCTGGCCGCCGCGCCCGGCTGCCCGCCGATCGCCGCGTGGCGCGCCGGCCTGCGTGACGCGCACGTGTCGCGGCTGGCCGCGCGCATCGAGCGGGACCGGGCTGCCGGGCTCGCACCCGGCGGGCCGGAGCCGGCGGTGCTCGCCGGCATGATCGACGACCTGCGGACGGCGACCTTCGCCGGTCCGGGTGAGATCTCCGACCGCCTGGTCGGCGACCTGGTCACGGTGGAACTGCGGATGCTGTACGGGGACCGGCCGGAACCCGGTGATTTGCCGAAACAGCGCTCGGACGGATGATCCGGCAGGCACCCTGAGGTCATGCGTATCGGTGTCATTGGGGCAGGTCGGCTCGGCGGCACTCTCGCCACGTGGTGCGCCGAGAGCGGGCACGACGTGGCGGTCACCTCACGTCACCCGGAACAACTGCGCGAGCGGCTGGACCGGATGAACGGGAGACTGCGGGTCATGTCGATCCACCAGGCCGCGTCCTTCGGCGAGGTGGTGCTCTTCGCGCCCAACTGGTCGTCGGCGAAGGAGGCCGTCGACCAGACCCGCAGTGCCCTCGCGGGCAAGGTCGTCATCGACGCCACCAACCCGGCCGACGAGGTGCCGAGCCCGCCGGCCGGCGCGTTCGCCGGCGCCTTCACCGGCAGCTTCCTCACCGGTGCCAGCACCAAGAGCACGCCGCTGATGGCGGCCGCGCTGACCGGACCGGCCGGCGAGGCCGGTGACCGGATGTTCGCCCACGCCGGTGGCAAGAGCAATCTGGAGACGCTCATCGAGTGGGCGCCCGGCGCGCACTGGGTCAAGGCGTTCAACACCATCCCGACCGATGTGCTGAGCCGGCGGCGCGGGCACGATCCCCTGATGGCCGAGTTCGTCTGCACCGACGAGCGGGACGCCCGGGAGACCGCCTGCCGGATCATCCGGGACCTGGGGTTCGCCCCGTTCTACGCCGGCGGCGCGAAGGCGGCCCGGCTGACCGAGACCGGCGGGCCGCTGCAGTCGTGCGAGGTGGACGTGAAGGACGCCACCGACGCGCTCGCCGAGGCGCTGTCCACGTTGCGCTGACACCTACACTCCCGGCCATGCCGGAGATCGTCGAACTGCTCGCCTCTCCCGTGCACCGTTTCGAGGGCCGGCCGTCAGACGGGCCGGCACCCGCCCCGGCGGGTGAGCTGACCGGCGAGATCCACATCCGGGCCGGCCTGGGCATCGTCGGCGACCGGTACTTCAATCACCCGGCGCACCGGGACGCGAGCGTCACGGTGATCGCGCGGGAGTCGCTGACGCCGGGGGTCGGCCTGGCTCAGGTTCGCCGGAACATCCTGGTCACCGGCATCGCCGTGGACGACCTGGTGGGTTCGGTGCTCACCCTGGACTCGGGCGACGGGCCGGTCCGGCTGCGGGTGCGGCGGCCGGCCAACCCGTGCGCCTGGATGGACGTGACGATCGGACCCGGCGCCTGGCGGGCGTTGCGCCGCCGGGGCGGGATCCGCTGCGTCCCGCTCAACGACGGGGTGCTGCGTGTGGGCCCGGTGGACGTGTCGGTCCGGCCGGACCCGGCGTAGCGGTCCCCGGGTCCGGCGCCGTTCAGGCGAGGGCGGCCTGCAGGGAGTTCAGCGGCTCGCGGCGGGCGCCCGCGCCGATCGCGCCCTCGTGGCCGTCGTGCCGCCAGCTGACCGGCCGGTCGTCCTCCCGGCGGCGCAACCACGCGGCGTGGGTGTCCCGGGTGGTCGGCGGGGTCGAGGTACCGATGCTCATGCTCATGACGACTCCTGTGTCGGCTCGATCAGCTGTGGATCCCCTTGATCGGCGGCACCGGGCCGGACAGCAGAGAACTTTCACCCGCGCTACCACTCTGCTACCGGAGGGGTTGCCGGGCGGGCGGTGGGCGACTAACGTACAACCACATGGTTGTAGGTGGACTCGCCGGGACGGAAGCGGACCGCGTCTTCCACGCGCTCGCCGACGCGACGCGGCGCGACATCCTGACCAAGGTGATCCGCTCCGGGAAGTCCGTCTCGGAGCTGGCCCAGCACTACCCGATGAGCTTCGCCGCGGTGCAGAAACACGTCGCGGTGCTGGAACGCGCGGCCCTGATCAGCAAGGTCCGGCGCGGACGGGAACAGATCGTGCACGGAGAGGTCACGGCGCTGCGCCGGGTGGCTCTCCTGCTTGATGCGTACGAGGAGATCTGGCGGCACCGCGCCGACCGGATCGCCGACATCCTGGACCAGGAGTGAAAGGAGACCGGTCATGCCGGTTGTCAGTTCGCACAAGGACGTGGACACACTCACGATGACGTTCGTCGCCGAGTTCGAGGCGAGCGTGGAACGGGTCTGGCAGGTCTGGGCGGACCCGCGCCGGCTGGAGCGCTGGTGGGGGCCGCCGACCTGGCCGGCCACCTTCGAGCGGTTCGAGTTCGAGCCCGGCGGGCAGGTCCGCTACTACATGACCGGCCCGGACGGCGAGAAGGCCCGGGGCTGGTGGACGATCACCGCGGTCGAGGCGCCGCACCGGCTGGAGTTCGACGACGGGTTCGCCGACGAGAACGCGGAACCGGTCGACCCGAAGGACGCCACGCACGGCGTCGTCACCCTGGAGACGGCCGGCGGCCGGACCCGGATGACCACGGTCTCCACGTTCACCAGCGCGGAACAGCTGGAACGGATGGCGGCGATGGGCATGGAGGAGGGCATGCGGGAGGCCCAGACCCAGATCGACGCGCTGCTCGTGGCCGGCGGGTAGCAGGGTCAGCAACCCGCATACGTAGGACGCTTGCGGCGGGTAGCGTCGGAGTTCCCTGCGAAGTGCCGGACGGGAGGCCGCCATGACGCCGATGACGGCCCCGCATGCGGCATGAGCTGGACGGCACGACTCCGGCACCCCGGCGGCACCGCCACCGGGGACGCGCAGCGGACGATCGACGAACTCACCGCGGCGCTGGCGGAGCGTGACGCCGAGCTGGAGCGGCTGCGCGCCGAACGGGACGCGCGGGCGCAGGTCGCCCAGGTCGAGCAGGTCCGGCTCAACCAGCGGCTGCGGCGGCGCGCCAAGGAGGCCATCGACGACACCGCCGAGGTGATCGGCGGCAAGCTCGAGGACGTGGTCGTCCAGGTCGGCGCGGCCCGGGACGCCGCGGCCGCCACCCAGGAGCGGGTCACCGTCACCAGCGACGCCGCCGAAGCGCTGGTGCGGCGGGCCCGCAGCGCGGACGAGGCGGCCACCGCTCTGAACGCGAGCCTGCGGCAGGTCGCCGGGATCGCCAGCGTGATCTCCGGCATCGCCTCGCAGACCCGGCTGCTCGCACTGAACGCGACGATCGAGGCGGTCCGGGCCGGCACGGCGGGCAGCGGGTTCGCGGTGGTGGCCGACGAGGTGAAAGGGCTGGCGGACACGACCGCCGACTCCACCGAGCAGATCACCAGCACGATCGCGGCGCTCGAGGCGGACGTGGCGCAGATGGGCGAGACCCTCAACGCGATCATCCGGGACGTCGGCGAGATCGAGGAGGCGATGCGTCAGCTCGGCGGGATCGCGGACCAGCAGAACGACATCGTGGTGCTGCTGCACCGCAGCGTGGACGCCACGATGGCGCAGATCGGCGATCTGTCGGACGTCGCCGAGCGGCTGGAGCGGCGGCGGCACGACCGGATACCGGTGCGGGGGACGGTCCGCCTCACCCTGCCGGCCCGGCCCGAGCCGGTCGGCGCCGAGCTGGTCGACCTGAGCGCGGACGGGCTGGGCTGCACGGTGCCGGGCCCGGCACCGCTGGCGGTCGGCGACCCGGTCCGCGCGGAGCTGGTCCTCGACGGCCTGCGCGGCGTGGCCGAGGCCCGGGTGGCCCGGCGGCTGCCCCGCGACGGCGCCGCCGAGATCGGCCTGGAGTTCGTCGACGTGCCGGAGTCGTTGCGCACCGGCATCGAGCGATACCTGAGCGGACTCGGGAACTGAGCGGGCTGGGGACCTCCAGCGGGCCGAGGAACTGAGCGGGCCGAAACCCCGCGCCTGGAGCCGGGCGGGATCGGGGTCAGGCGCCGGTCGTGCCGTCGAAGGCCGGGCGGGACACGAAGTAGCTCTCCATCGTGTCGGTGTGCAGGGCCGCGAAGAGGTCGGCGCACGCCTCCGGGTCGAGGCGGTTGGCGGTGCCCGCGGGGCTGCGCACGAAACCGTCGGACGGCAGCGTGGTGAACGACAGGTCGTCGGGGCGCAGCCCGGACAGGTCGCGGAACATGCCGACCAGGTTCATGCCCGAGTCGACCACCAGGGAGCCGGCGATCGCGGAGACGAACGCGTCCATCCTGATCGGGTTGGTGAGGATGCCCAGCGACGTCACCTTGCGGGCCAGCGCCCGCAGGTACTGCTGCTGCCTCTTGACCCGGTCGAAGTCGCCGTTGGGCAGGCCGTACCGCTGGCGGACGTAGACCTCGGCCAGCCGCCCGTCCAGGTGGTGCTTCCCGGCCCGGAAGGTCACCCCGGTCCGCTTGTCGTGCACCGTGCGCGCCACCGTGACGTCGACACCGCCCACCACGTCGGTGATTGTGCGGATGCCGGCGAAGTCGACGCGCACCACGTGATCGATCCGCAGACCGGTCAGGTGGCTCACCACCTGCACGACAAGCGGGGCGCCGCCCCAGGCGTACGCGGAATTGATCTTTGTCTTGCCGCCGGCCCAGCGACCGGCGACGGGCGGGACGAAGACGTACGAGTCGCGCGGGATCGAGACCACCGAGGCGGCCGAGCCGGTCCCGTCGACGTGCACCAGCATGATGGTGTCGCTGCGGGACTGCCCCGCGGTCCAGCCCTTGCGCGTGTCGACCCCGAGCACGAGGACGTTACGGGCCGCGGCCGCGGCGGCGCCGGGCACGACCGGGGGCGCGGAGGACGACGACCGCCGGAGCCAGGAGGTGTACTCCGGCTTCTCCGTGATGGCCGGCAGCGCCGCCGCCTCGCCGAGCACGTCGTCGCGTCCCACCAGGTCGTTGAACCGGTAGGCGAGGAACCCCGTGGTGACGGCGACCGGCCCGGCGACGAGCGCCAGCACGGTGAGCAACGAGATCAGGAACTTCCACCGGCGGGGCAGGCGCCTCCAACGCGACAACGGTGCACCTTCCGACGGCGGGACGCTGACACCCTCAAAGATCGGCAGGAACCCGGGAATCGCTGAGGATCAGCCCTCCACCCCGGTAGCGTCGTGGGCACTGCCCACCGGCTTCGACTCCGGTGAGCCACGTTGCCGCAGGTAGATCGAGAGGATCACCATCGAGGCGACGGCCAGCAGCTCGGACTGCCAGTTCTGCAGCGTCCGGTTCCAGAAGTCCGGTTCGGTGAGGTACCGCGCCCAGGTGACCGGCTCCTGGAGGTCACGCAACTGCTCCTCGTTGAACGCGGCCACCCCGGCGATCGACTGGGTCAGCCAGGAGAGCAGGAAGAGCGTACCCATGACCAGGCCCAGCGAGTTCGCGAAGAGGGTGCCCCGCAGGCCACCGAGGCGCGCCCAGCGCGGCGAGGCGTCCGTGGCGAACGCGCCCACCTTCTGCTCCTTGTCGGAGCCGCGGCCCTCGCTGCCCAGCTCCTTCGACTCGGGCGAGCCCTTCTGCACGAGCCAGACGGTCAGAAAGATATAGAGGAAGAACTGGAGGTACTCGCTCTGCCAGTTCTCCGCGACGTCGACCGCGAAGCTGGCCGACGTGAGGTAGCGGCCCATCGGGACGGGCTCCATCCCGGCCGCCAGCTGCTGCTGGTTGTAGTCGGCGTGACCGGCGAAAGCCTGGCCGACGAGCACGACGAGGAACAGCAGTCCGAAGACCAGGCCGAGCGAGTTCTCCCGGAGGAACCTCTTCACCGGTGCAGCACCCCCAGCGTCACGAGGTAGGCGAGCCCGCCCAGAACCACGAACAGAAGCAGCCAGAACTGGAATCTCATCGTCACCTCAGTCCGTGACGGCGCAGTCGTAGGGGCGGTCACCGCGCGCTGTGCAACCGGCCGCGACGACCCGCCAGCCACCGGGGAACATGCCGAGGAACACCGATTCGGTGCCGAGCCGGACGAGCGCGCGTTGCCCGTACACCTGGGTGTCGGTCACCGGCGACGGCGCCGGCAGCGATGCGTTCAGGATGTCCTCCGCGCAGGTCTCGCCCATCTTGTCGCGGACCGCCGGAGCGAGGGCGTCGCAGGCGGCCGCGCCGTCCCGGTCGGCGACCGCCCGCAGGAAGGCGGACGCCGTTTCCGCGGCGGCCGGATCGTCGGCGGGGGCGCACCCCACGAGCGCGACCAGGCACAACGGGACGAACAGCAGGCGCATTCCGGGCGAGTGCCCCTTCTCAGCCCGGCGGAAACACCCCGGGAAGGTCACCGGTCAGGTACCGCTGCACGGCCGGGCCGATCGCGGCCACCACCACCTCGGGCGGCGCGGACGCCAGCGGTTCCACCTTCACCACGTAACGGGCCATCGCCATCCCCACCATCTGGCTGGCCGCGAACGTCACGCGCAGCGCGCCCTCCGCCGGGTCCAGGCCCAGCCGGGGCACCGCGCGCCGCAGGATCTGGGTGAGGATGAACTCCCGGAACAGCCGGGTGGTCCACTCGTTGCCGGCCACCGAACGCAGCAGCGCCACACCGGCCGCGCCCGCCGGGCCGTCCCAGATCTCCAGGAAGAGCCGGACGAACCGCTCACCGATCTCGGTGCGCTCCCCCGCCGCCGCCTCGGCGATCAGTTCGAGCGGGTTCATCGGCGCGTTCATGCTCGCCAGGAAGAGCTTGTCCTTGGTGCCGAAATAGTGGTGCACCAGCGCCGGGTCGACACCGGCCCCGGCCGCGATGCCGCGGATCGAGGCGCCGTCGAACCCCTTCTCGGCGAACGCGGCGCGCGCGGCGCCGAGGATCGCCTCGCGGGTGTCCGGGTTGCCGGGACGGCGTCCGGTCCGTCGCACTCCTGCACACCCCCATCGCGTACGCCCTCGCGCCCGCACCCCTCACGAGAAGGTGTCAGACGGTCCGCCGGCGCAGGGTCGCCGCACCGAGGACGAGGGCCACCACGACCGCGCCGAGCACCACGATCAGATCACGCCACATGGTGGCTGTCGCGTCGGCGTGCGCGCCCACCTCGGTCAGCGCCTCCACCGAGTACGACATCGGCAGCACGTTGCTGATCGCCTGCAACCAGCCGGCCATCTCGTCGCGCCGCACGAAGAGCCCGCAGAGCAGCAGTTGCGGCGCCACGACGACCGGCATGAACTGCACGGCCTGGAACTCGGTCCGCGCGAACGCGCTGCACAGCAGGCCGAGCGCGACCCCGAGCACGGCGTTGGAGACCGAGATCAGCACCACCAGGCCGGCGCTGCCCGCGGTCGTCAGCCCGAGCAACGTGTAGGCCACCGCGGCCGCGACGCCCGCCTGCACCGCCGCGGCCAGCCCGAACGCCACCCCGTAGCCGAACAGCAGGTCCAGCTTGCCGACCGGGGTGGTGAAGAGCCGTTCCAGGGTGCCGCTGGTGCGCTCCCGGAGCATCGCGATGCTGGTGATCAGGAACATCACCGTGAACGGGAAGACGCCCAGCATGGACAGGGCGATCCGGTCGAACGCGCCGGGGCGCCCCTCGTACATGAAGTAGATCAGTGTGATGAGCAGCGTGGGCACCACGACGATCAGCGCGATGGTGCGCGGGTCGTGCCGCAGCTGGCTCAGGATCCGCCGGATCGTGCCCACCAGGATCATGCCGCCACCTCCGCGATCATGCCGCCACCCGGCCGCGGATGAGCCGGAGGAACGCCTGGTCGAGGTCATCGGTGCCGGCGGCGGCCCGCACGGCGGCCGGGGTGTCGTCGGCGATCAGCACACCCTCGCGGACGAGCAGCAGCCGGTCGCAGCGGCCGGCCTCGTCCATCACGTGACTGGAGACGAGCACGGTGGCGCCCTCGGCGGCGAGGCGGCGGAAGTGCGCCCAGAGCTCGTCGCGCAGCAGCGGGTCCTGCCCGACGGTCGGCTCGTCGAGCACCAGCACCTCGGGCCGGCCGACGATCGCACAGGCCAGCGAAGCCCGGCTGCGCTGGCCGCCGGAGAGGTTCGCGACGAGCTGCCCGGCGTGACCGGTCAGGCCGACCGTCTCGATCGCCCGGTCGGCGGCGCTCGCCCCCAGCCGGTACAGCCCGGCGAAGTAGCGCGCGTTCTCCCGGACGGTCAGGTCGGCGTAGACGCTCGGTGCCTGCGTCACGTAACCGACCTTGTGGCGCAGCCGGGGCGAGCCGGCCGGGTGCCCGAGCACGGTCACGGTGCCGGCGGCGACCACCTGCACGCCGACGATCGCGCGCATCAGCGTGGTCTTGCCGCTGCCGCTCGGCCCGAGCAGGCCGGTGACACTGCCCCGCAGCACGGCGCAGGCGAACCCGTCGAGCACGGTCCGCCTGCCTCGCCTGATCACGAGGTCCCTGACCTCGACAGCGGTATCCATGCCTGTCGACGGTAGGCCTCCGCCGAGGTCAATTCAACACCTGATGAATTCTGACAGCACCGTCGTCACGTCGGCGTCGGTGAGCTGGGCGAAATCCTCGTACCACTGCCCGACCGCGGTGAACCGCTCCGGCGCCGACACGCAGACCACCTCGGCCACCGCCGCCAAGGCGTCCCGGGCTGCCGGCGAGCAGACCGGCACCGCGAGAACCACACGGGCCGCACCGTGCCCGCGCAACCAGGCGATCGCGGCCCGGGCCGTCACACCTGTCGCCAGCCCGTCGTCGACGAGCACCACCTCCCGGCCGCCGACCTGCGGCGCCGGGCGGTCACCGCGGTAATCCCGGATCCGGCGGCGCAGCTCCGCCCGTTCCGCCGCCACGACCGGCGCCAGCTCGGCCTCCGTGACACCGGCAGAACGCAGGTTGACCGGGTCGAAGACCGGCGGGCCGTCCTCGGCGATCGCGCCCAGGCCGAACTCCGGGCGCCCCGGCGACCCGATCTTGCGGGCCACCACGATGTCCAGGCCGGCGCCGATCCGGGTGGCGACCCGCTCGGCGACCGGCACGCCGCCCCGGGGCAGACCCAGCACCAGGGCGCCGGCCAGGCCGAGATCGGCGACCCGCCCGGCGAGCGCGGCACCGGCCGCCCGGCGGTCCGCGAAGATCACTGGGAGACCGCCGTGGCCACGTGCATCTCGAAGAACCCGGCCGCCTCCTCCGAGACCTGGTCCAGAGCGCCCGGCTCGGAGAACAGGTGCGACGCGCCGGCGATCACCCGCAGCTCGGCGGTGATGCGCATGCTGTTGCGGGCCTGCTCGTTGAGGTCGAGCACCTCCGTGTCGTGCTCGCCGACCAGCAGCATCGTGGGCGCGCGCACCTCGATCAGCGCGGGACCGGCCAGGTCGGGGCGGCCGCCGCGGGACACGACCGCGCGTACCGCCTCGGGCCGGGCCGCCGCCGCGACCAGGGCCGCTCCCCCGCCGGTGCTCGCGCCGAACAACCCGATCGGCAGCGCAGCCGTCGGCGGATGGTCACGCACCCAGTCGATCAACCCGATCAGCCGGTCGGCGAGCAGGCCGATGTCGAAGCGCAGATGCCCGGTCCGGGCGTCGGCCAGCTCCTCCTCCGGCGTCAGCAGATCGGGCAGGAGGGTGGCGAACCCGTACTCGTGCAGTTCGGTCGCCACGATCTGATTGCGCGGGCTGTGCCGGGAGCTGCCGCTGCCGTGCGCGAAGAGGATCAGTCCGGCCGGGTGTTCCGGGAGCATGAGGTCGCCGTCCAGCAGTACACCGCCGATGTCGATCCGTTCCTGAGTACTCCAACTGGTCATGGGTCAGGAATACCCGTCTGAGCTGCGGATACGCTCCGGCGGTTTCTCCTCAGGCCGGACCGGGACGGACCGATCAGGAGGAGGAAGACCGCTCACCTCCAGTCGGAGCCGACATGTCCATATCCCGGTTGAACCGCAGCCAGCCGATGCCACCGGCGGTGCCCGCCCGGCCGGTGCGGGACCGTCACCCGCACACCCGCGAGGACGCCGCCTCGCTCACCGACCGGGACCGGGAGCTGATCCTCCAGGCCACCGGCCAGCGGATCGCACCGGGCGAGGTGAACGCCGGCTGGATCAACTCGCTCGCCACCGCGATCGCCGCCGACCGCGCCGCCGGACGGCTCGCACCCGGCCAGGAGGTGACACCCGCCTACCTCAAGGACCTGGCCCGCCGGTACGAGCAGGTGGGCGGCCGCAACCCGATAAGCGGCTACCTGGAACCGGCGCTGCGCCACCTCGCCCAGCACGGCGGCGGTGGCCGGCTCGACGTGAGCGCCTGAACCGCCCCCGTTTCGATCAGGCGCCCACGCCGGCCGGGATCAGGGTGCGCGCTGGGTCCGCCCGACGAGGGCGGCCGCGACGTCACGCAGCTTGCGGTTGCTGTCCTGGGAGACCTTGGTGAGGATGCCGAACGCCTCCTCGGCCGTGCACCGGCGCTCGCCCATGATGATCCCCTTGGCCTGCTCGATGACGGCTCGGCTCTCCATCGCGGCCCGCATGTGCTGGGCCCGGGACGCCGTGCTGTCGTAGAGGTGGGCGTTGGCGAGGGCGACCGCGGCGTACCGGACGAAGGTCTGCGTCAGGTGCACGCCGTCGTCGTCGAAACCGTCGTCGCCGGCGGTGTCCGGCACCGCGACGGTGGACCGGCCGGCGGCCGCCGCCAGCGACGGACCAGCACCCCGGGCGTACTGCTGCTCGTCGAGGCGCAGCACGGCCTCCGCGGTGGACGCCGCCGACCGGGCGTCGCCACCGCGAACCATCGTGATCGTCACCTGGGCGGCGCCCGGCAACGTCCGCCGGGCGAGGTCGGCGACCCGGTGCAGGACACCGTCCAGGTCGGTCTCGCCCAGCCGGATCGAGCCGAGTTCCGCGAAGATGCGGCCGATCTCCGTGCCGGAGTCGGTCAGGTCGTGCGCCATCAACGTCAGGAAGTCCCCGCAGCGGTCCGCGAACCGCGTCGGCGGGTCGCGTTCGGTGATCGGTGAGGCTGCCCGGGGAACGAGCCCCGGACCCGCGCCGCTGCTTGACGCCGGTCGGCCGGGAGTCGGGAGACGACTCCGGCCGCAGGACGCCGATGATACCGAAGAACCTCCGTCCACCGGACACCGGCGGCATCCCGGGAGCGTGCGCCGTCGGGGAAGTGACAGCACGGGTGGGCGCGGTGGAGAAGACTCGGTCTCATGACGACCGACCCGGCCGACACCGTCGCCGCGCTGCACGAGCTGGGCCGGATCAGTCTGGCCGGCACCGACCTCGACGGTGTTCTCGACCAGGTGGCGGCCCTCGCGAAACGGGCCGTGCCGGGATCCTGCGAGGTGTCGGTGACGCTGATCCGCGCCGCCGGCCCGCGGACCGTGGCGTGCACCGGTGACGCGGCGCTCTGGATCGACAAGTGGCAGTACGAGAACGACTGCGGCCCCTGCCTGCAGGCCGCCCGCGACCGCAGCACGCTCATCGTCGACGACGTCCGCGCCGAGGTGCGCTGGCCCGGCTGGCAGGACCACGCCGGCTCGGTCGGCGTGCACAGCGCACTCTGCGTGGGACTGCCCATCGAGGACACGGTGACCGGTGCCCTCAACGTCTACGCCACCGCGGCCCGGGTCTTCGACACCGACTCGGTGGTGCTGGCCGAGACCTTCGCCGGGCATGCGGCGATCTCCCTCGCCAACGCCCACCTGTACGACACGACCGCCACCGTGGCACGGCAACTGGAGGCCGCGCTGGCGAGCCGTGCCGTCATCGAGCAGGCCAAGGGCATCATCATGAGCCAGCGCCGGTGCACCGCCGAGGAGGCGTTCGGCATCCTCGCCAAGGCGTCCCAGGACGCCAACCGCAAACTCCGCGACGTGGCGGCGGCCTTGGTGGAGCGGACCGCCCGGCCCTGACGCCCTCGCCCGTGGATCCGCCGGGCGACCGCAGGAAGCCCGCCGACCCGCTCTCGCGGTCCGGTCCGCCGATCGTGGCGGTTTTGTTCACGCTCTCATCAGGAACCGTTGGCGCATTCTTCGCGCGCCGCCCGAAAGCTGAACATGATCTTGACCCTCGAGCATCACCGTGGAGCATCCGCATGAAACTCAGCCGCCGTACCCTGCTGCGCGCCTCCGCCGCCGGCACCGCCGGTGTGATCGCCGGCCCCGGTGTGCTCGCGCCCGCGGCACCCGGCGCGCTCGCATCCCCCGCGTCCGGTGCGACCACGCCCGCTGCGCCCGCATCCGCCCTGCCCGCCTTCGTCGACAGCTACCGGACCAACGTCACCGCCAACCTGACCGCGGAGACCAACGCCGCCGTCCGGATCCTGGCCGGCATGACGCAGGTCTGGTCCACCGGTACCGCCTGGAACACCGGCACCGTGCTCGACGAGGCGTTCCTGCGTGCCAACGTGCGCTACTGCGAGCGGACCACCCGGAACCGGACCGCCGCCGAGGCCGCCCGTGCGTTCGTCGTGGACCGCCAGCACCAGAGCTACTCGGTGATCGCCGGCCTCGGCCCGCTCGCCGACGTCTACAAGGCGGGCGCGCTCGCCGTCACCAGCATCACCTCGGCGCCCACCGGCACACCCGCCACCACGATCAGCGACGCGGTCCCGGCCGGTGCACCGGCTGGCTCGGCGATCGGCGCCGGCTCGCCGGCCTCCGCGCTCGGCTCGGTGGTGACGCTCGTCAACACGCTGCGCGGCGGCTTCTCCTCCGGCAACCCGGCGAAGTTCGCCTACCAGTACCCGCGGCCGTGGCGGATGAACGACGACAGCGAGGTCGTCCCCACCGGCGCGGTCGACGCGCTCGGCTACCCGGTCTACGACTCCGGCACCGTTGTCGTGCCGGCCCTGCTGCGCCAGCGCAGCACCAACCCGGCCGAGGACGGCGGCTACGTCAGCGGCCACACCAACGCGCTGTACCTCGCCTCGATCGCGCTCGCCTACGCCGTGCCCGAGCGGTTCCAGGAGATGATCACGGCGGCCTACGATCTGGCCGAGACCCGGATCGTCGCGGGCATGCACTCGCCGGTCGACGTGATCGGCGGCCGGATCCTGGGCACCGCGCTCGCGGCGGCGATCCTCGGCGACCCGGCCAACGCCACGCTCAAGGCCGAGGCGCGCGCGCAGGCGCTGGCCTACTTCCAGGACCGGGTGGGTGCGGACGTGTTCGGCTACGCGCACGCCACGATCGCCGGGACCTCCGCCGACGCGTACGCGGACCGCTCCCGCAACGCCGCCACGGTGCGTCCCAAGCAGACGTACGGGCTCCCGCGCACCCGCAACCGGGCTCCCTTCGTCGTCCCCAAGGGTGCCGAGGCGCTGCTCGAGACCCGGCTGCCCTACCTGGACGCCGCCCAGCGCCGCGAAGTCCTGCGCACCACCGGCCTGGCCGCCGGCAACCCGCTGCTGGACGGCGGCGAGCAGTGGGGCCGGATCGACCTGTTCACCGCGGCCGACGGCTACGGCGCCTTCGACACCACCGTGGCGGTCGCGCTGGACGCGGCCGCCGGTGGGTTCGCCGCCGCCGACACCTGGCGCAACGACATCACCGGCCGCGGCGGCCTGATCAAACTGGGCTCCGGCACGCTGACCCTGACCGGCGACAACGACTACCGGGGCGGCACCACCGTCGCGCAGGGCACGCTCGTCGCGGACGCCAAGGGCGCGCTCGGCGACCGCGACGTCACGGTCACCGGCGGGACGCTGCGCCTGGCCGCGGAGAAGGTCCACATCGGCGGCGGCCTGCGGTTGGGCGCGGGGACGCTGGCGGCGACGGTACGGCCGCACGGCGCACCGCCGCTCACCGTGCACGAGGACGTGGTGATCGGCACGGACGCGGTGCTCGAGGTCGCCGTGAGCGAGCGCTTCCAGGACCGGGACAAGGCGCTCCCGGTGCTCAAGGCCCGCCGGGTCCGCGGCCGGGTCGGCCGGGTCGTGGTGACGACCCCCGGCTACCGGGCCGAGCTGGTCCAGCAGAACGACACGGTCGCGGTCCGCCTCCACAAGGCCTGACCGGGCGCACCGCCGCCGGCCGGGAGTGCCTGATTTCGCGGGCACTGAGCCGGCGGCGGCTCCGCGGGGGCGCCTGAGTTCGCGAGCGCTGAGCCGGCGGCGGCTCCGCCGGGGCGCATGAGCCGGCGGCGGGGAACGGCCCGGCGCACCCGCCTGGCCGGGCACCTCGGGCGGGGGACGTCGTGGCGGCCCGTACTCCTATGGGGCTTGAATGATCGGCGTGCCGGCGGCGCGCAGGCGGGTGAGCACCGGGTGGTCCTCGGGTGCGTCGGTGATTACGCCGCTGACCTCGGCCGGGCGCAGCACCAGGAAGGGTGAGGCGGCGCCGATCTTCTCGCTGCTGGCCAGGACGAAGACGTCGGCGGCGCGGGCGGCCAGGGTGCGTTTCATCGCGGCCTCGTCGGCGTCGCCGGTGGTCAGGCCCGCCTCGTCGTGGACGCCGGTGACGCCCAGCAAGAAGAGGTCGGCGGTCACCCGCTGGGCGGCCTCGGCGGCGGCCGCGCCGGAGGTGACCGCGGAGTGCTTGAAGAGGCGGCCGCCGAGCACGTAGACCTCGACGGCCGGGTGGCTGACCAGCGCGGCGGCCACGGTCGGGCTGTGCGTGACGATGGTGGCTGCCAGGTCGCGGGGCAGGGCGGCGGTCACGGCCAGCGCGGTGGTGCCGCCGTCGAGCAGGACCGTCGCGCCGGGCCGGATCAGGGCGGCGGCGGCGCGGGCGACCCGTTCCTTGCCGTCGGCGGCGACCGTGGTGCGGGTCGCGTAGTCGGCGACCGCCGGCGACACCGGCAGCGCACCGCCGTAGACCCGCTGGCAGAGGCCGGCCGTGGCCATCTCCCGCAGGTCGCGGCGGATGTTGTCCTCGGCCACGCCGAGTTCGGCCGCCACGTCCTTGGCCACCAGTTTGCCGTCGGCCTGGAGCCGGGTCAGTAGGTAATCGCGTCGCTCCGCCGCCAGCATTCCGTGTTTCCCCTCAAAGTTGTCGACTCTTGCGTGTTTCGAGTGTACGTTTCTCCCCGTGACGAAGCCAATGATGATCCTCATCGCAGGCCCGTACCGGTTCGGCACCGGTGACGACCCTGCCCTGCTGGCCGCCAACCTGGCCCGCCTGGAGGCAGCCGCGTGGCCGATCTTCCAAGCCGGCCACGTGCCGATGATCGGCGAATGGGTGGCGCTGCCGGTGCTGCGCGGCGCGGGCGCCACGAGCGTCAACGACCCGATCGCCGGACAGGTGCTCTACCCGGCCGCCGAGCGGCTGCTCGCACACTGCGACGCGGTGCTGCGCCTGCCCGGCGAGTCACGCGGCGCGGACCAGGACGTGGCGATCGCCCGGCAGCGCGGGATCCCGGTCTACGAACGCCTCGAGCAGATCCCCGGGGTCGCCACCGCCGGGATTCCGGCATGAGCCCGAGACCCGGCGTCGACGTGCCGGACGCGCGTGGCCGCACCGGGCTGGACCGGGCCGGGCGCGACCTGACCGGCAACCCGGACGTGGTGATCCGGGACGTGGAGTTGCTGGCGGCGGCGTGGCACGTGCTGCGGCGTACCACCTACGACTACCGGCGGCGGGACGGGTCGTGGAGCCGGGAGCAGCGGGAAACCTACGACCGGGGTGACGGCGCGACCGTGCTGCTCTACGACCCGGAGCGGCGGACGGTGCTGCTGACCAGGCAGTTCCGCTACCCGGTCTATGTGAACGGGCATCCGGACGGCACCTTCCTGGAGACGGCGGCGGGCCTGCTCGACGGCGACGACCCGGCCGCGGCCATCCGGCGGGAGGCGAGCGAGGAACTGGGCGTCGCGGTCGGTGCGCTGCAGCCGGTGTTCGCGGTCTGGACCAGCCCGGGGTCGGTGACCGAGCGGGTGCACTGTTTCGCGGCGCCGTACAGTCCGGAGTCCCGCGTCTCCGCCGGCGGCGGCCTGGCCGACGACGGCGAGGACATCGAGGCGGTGGAGCTGCCGTTCGACAAGGCGCTCGACATGATCCGCAGCGGCGAGATCGCCGACGCCAAGACGATCATGCTGCTGCAGTGGGCGGCCCTGGACGGACCGTTCCGCCCTTGACATCCATCGCGTCTGATCATTGGATTGTTACCAGGAGGTAACACCATGATCATTCGCCGGGGCCGGGTCGCCGCAGCGCTCGCCTTCTTCCTGCTGCTCGCCGTGCCAGGTTCGGCACCGGCCGCGGCCGCCGAACCCGCACCGGCGCCGGTGTGCACCGCACCCGTGCCCGGCGCCCCCGGCTACGTCGTCGCCGACCCGGACTGCGACCTCGACGGCACCCCGTTCGAGGCGCTGCCCGGCGCGCGGACCTGGACCGGCATCCGGGACGGCGCGGCCTACCGGATCGAGGTGCCGCAGCGGTGGAACGGGCGGCTCGTCGTCTACGCGCACGGCTTCCGGGGCAACGGCACCACCGTCTTCGTCGACGACCCGGCGCTGCGCGAGCACTACATCGCCCGCGGGTTCGCGTGGGCGGCCTCCAGCTACGCCGCCAACGGGTACAACGTGAACCAGGGCGTCACCGACACGCACGCGCTGCTCGACGTGTTCCGGCAGGTCACCGCGAAAGCCCCGCGCAAGGTCTACATCACCGGCGCGTCGATGGGCGGGCACGTCACCGCGGTCGCGATCGAACGGTTCCCGCGCTCCTTCGCCGGCGCGATGCCGACCTGCGGGGTGCTCGGGGACGTCGAACTGTTCGACTACTTCCTGGACACCACCGTCACCGCCGCCGCCCTCGCCGACGCCGAGATCAGCTTCCCGGCGGACCCGGCGACGTTCGGCGCGCAACTCGGCGCGATCCTGCCGGCGCTCGGCGTCACCCCGGGCCGGCCCCCGGCGCTGACCGCCGCCGGACGCACCTGGTCCGGCGTGGTGGAACGGCGCAGCGGTGGCGAACGGCCCGGATTCGACGCGGCGTTCGCCTACTGGAACACGGCGGCGCAGGGCGGCGTGCCGTTCCTGTTCGGCAACTACCCCAGCCTGACCGCCGGTTCGGTCGACAACCGGCGCACCGTCTACCGCTCCACCGACACCTGGTGGCCGCCCCGCACCGATCGCGAACTCAACGCCGACGTGCTCCGGGTACGCCGCACCACCACCGCCGACGTCCCGGTGATCGCCGGTCGGCCCCGGATCCCGGTGCTGTCGCTGCACGGCCTCGGCGACCTGTTCGTGCCGTTCTCGATGGAGCAGGAGTACGCGAAACGGGCCGGCTCCCGGCTCTTCGTCTCCCGGGCGATCCGCGACGTCAGCCACTGCGGCTTCACCCAGCCGGAACTCAAGCAGGGCTTCGACGACCTGGTCCGCTGGGTGGAGAACGGCCACCGACCGGCCGGCGACGCCATCCTGAACCGGCGCGCGGTGGCCGCACCGGACTTCGGGTGCCGGTTCACCGTGGGCGTCCGGGGCGGGTACGCCCCCTGCGGAGACTGACGACCGGGCGCGGCGGGTTGCGCTGCGCCCGGCTTCGCCGCTTGGTGCTGATTGGACGGTCGGGTCCGCTGGGTCCGGCCGGCGGATCCGGATAGTTGGTGACCGGATCGAGGCGCTTGTGCTTGTGGTCGCTTCGGAGCGGTCTCAGCGGCCATGAACGCGAGCCGGCTCGGCTCGGCTCGGCTCGGCTCGGCCCGGCTCGGCCCGGCCCGGCTTGGCTCGGCCCGGCTTGGCTCGGCCCGGCTTGGCTCGGCCCGGCTTGCGCTTGTGGTCGCCGGAACACGCTCTCCAGCAGCCGTGCCCACGCCACGATGATCCTCCAGGGCGTGCGGAACGCCGGAGACGCGGCCCTGCCCCCTTCCCCCCGACGCCAAGGCCCGCGAGGAACTCGCCTTCGTTCTGCGATCCGGTGGGGGCGCCGCGCCCACTCCCGCGGCTGAGCCACGGGTGCCGAGGCGTCACCGCGGGCTCTCCGGTGGCGGAGCCGGCACGCACACCGAGATGTTGATCTGCTGGCGATGCGAAATCGCGGTTTCCACCCCTTGATCACCGCGATTTTGCATCGCTAGCAGATCAACAAGGCCGCGCGGAGGCCACGCTGCGCGGAGGCCACGCTGCGCGGGGGCCACGCTGGCACGGCGGAGGCCAAGGCCGGGCGGAGCGGAGGCCGCGCGGGGACCACGCTGCGCAGGGGCGACCGCGCGGGAGAAGGCCAGCGGGGAAGGCCGTTGTCAGGGCGGGGGTGGCTGGACGGCCTCGGTCAGCGCCTCGCGCAGGGCTCGGGCGGCCGGTGACGCCGCGCCGGCGAGGCGCTGGGCTGTGAAGATGGTGCGGCGGGGGCGGCCGTCCAGGTCCAGCAGCCGGCATGAGGTGTCGCGGCCCGCCCACACCAGGTCCGGGATGAGGGCTACGGCGTTGCCCGATTCCACGAGCCGGATGTGTGCCTGCAGGTCGGCCGTCTCGTAGCGGACGTCGGGTTCGAAACCGGCCCGCCGGCACAGCTGTTCGGCGAAGTGCCGGGATGCGGCGCCGCGCGGTTCCATCACCCACGGCATGTGCCGGGCGCCAGGCAACGAGTCCACCGGGTGCAGCGACACCGCCGCCGGTGGCAGCGCGAGGCGAATCGCGTCGGTTGTCAGATCGCGCCTATCCAGGCCGGGATGGTGCGGGGCGGCGTGCGCCGGGTATTGCTCTGCGATGACCATGTCGAAGTCCCGCGCCCAGGTTTCCCGGAGGGCTTCCTCGGGTTCGCGCTGGACCATTTCGACGCGGACGCCGGGGAAACGCACCGCCATCGCCCGCAGCGTGGCCGGCATGAACGCCAGCGCCGCCGACTGGAAGACCGCGAGCCGGACCCGGCCGCTGACCCCGGTCGCGGCCGCCTGCAGCCGGGCCTCGGCACGTTCCAGGGTGTCCAGGATTTCGCCGACCGACGCGACGAGCACCTCGGCCTGCGGGGTGAGCTGGACCCGGCGGCCGGCTTTGCGCAGCAGCTGGGTGCCGGTCTCCTTCTCCAGCTGGCTGAGCTGCTGGCTCACCGCGGACGGGGTGAAGTTGAGCGCTTCGGCGACCGCGGCGATCGTGCCCCGGACGGCCAGTTCGCGGAGCAGGATCAGACGACGGATCTCGAGCACCAGCAACACGTTAGCCGAACTGAAGAGTACTGCTCACAAAGCATCGCTTTTCCTAACCGGATGCGCGGACTCACACTGTTGCCGAAACCGGAAGGAGTATCTCGATGACTGAGATCGCGGAAGAGACGATCGCCCTGGTACGGCGCTGGCTGCGTGAGGCGGCGGACGTTCCCGTCGGCGGCTCCGCGGCCCAGCTCGCCGGGGTGCTGCGCGACCCCAAGGGTCTAGCGTTCACGGTCGGCTTCGTGGACGGCGTGATCCGCCCCGAGGACAAGCGGGTCAGCGCCCGGGCCCTGCGCGCCCTGGCCAGCGACGTGCCGCGCTTCCTGCCGATCCACCTGCGTGCCGCGGTGAAGGCCGGCGGCGCGCTCGCCCCGATCATGCCGGGCGTGGTCGTCCCGATCGCCCGCCGGGCCCTGCGCCACATGGTCGGCCACCTGATCGTCGACGCCACCGACGCCCGCCTCGGCAAGGCGATCAAGCGGATCCGTAAGCGCAACGTCCGGCTCAACGTCAACCTGCTCGGTGAGGCCGTCCTTGGCCGCCGCGAAGCCGCCCAGCGCCTGAAGAGCACCGAACGCCTGCTGGCCCGGGACGACGTCGACTACGTGTCGATCAAGGTGTCGTCGACGGTCTCCCCGCACAACCCGTGGGCCTTCGACGAGGCGGTCGACGACATCGCCGAGCAGCTCACGCCGCTCTTCACGCTCGCCGCGCGGACCGGCAAGTTCGTCAACCTCGACATGGAGGAGTACAAGGACCTCGATCTCACGGTCGCGGTCTTCACCCGGCTGCTGGACCGCCCCGAGCTGCTCGGCCTCGAGGCCGGCATCGTGCTGCAGGCCTACCTGCCGGACGCGCTGGGCGCCATGATCGGGCTGCAGGAGTGGTCGGCGGCCCGCCGGGCACGCGGCGGCGCCGGGATCAAGGTGCGCCTGGTCAAGGGCGCGAACCTGCCGATGGAACGGGTCGAGGCGGAGCTGCACGGCTGGCCGGTCGCGACCTGCGACAGCAAGCAGGCCACCGACACCAACTACAAGCGGGTGCTCGACTACGCCCTGCACCCGGACCGGATCCGTAACGTGCGCCTCGGCGTGGCGGGCCACAACCTGTTCGATGTCGCGTACGCCTGGATCCTGGCCGGTCGGCGCGGGGTCCGCGACGGCATCGAGTTCGAGATGCTGCTCGGCATGGCCGAGGGCCAGGCCGAGGCGGTGCGGCGCGAGGTGGGCGGGCTGCTGCTCTACACCCCGGTGGTACGCCCGGAGCAGTTCGACGTGGCCATCGCCTACCTGATCCGCCGTCTCGAAGAGGGCGCCAGCACCGACAACTTCATGTCCGCGGTGTTCGAGCTGCACACCTCGCAGGACCTGTTCGCCCGCGAGGAGCAGCGGTTCCGCGCCTCGCTGGCCGACCTCGACGACACCGTTCCGGCGCCGCACCGGGTGGCCGACCGGTTCGCCGCCGTGCCCCGGTCCGAGCCGGGCCGGTTCGTGAACACCCCGGACACCGACCCCGCCGTGGCCGTGCACCGGGACCGGGTCCGCGAGATCCTGGCCCGCGTGCCCGCCTCCCCGCTCGGCCTCGACCTGCCCCGGATCCACGCGCGGCCGGAGCTGGACGCCGCGCTGGAGAAGGCCGCCGCCGCGACGTGGGGCGGCGCCGACCGCCGGGCGGTGCTGCACCGGATCGGCGAGGCCCTGGAGTCGCAGCGCGACACGCTGCTCGAGGTGATGGCCGCCGAGGCCGGCAAGACTGTCGACCAGGCCGACCCGGAGGTCTCCGAGGCGATCGACTTCGCGCACTACTACGCCGAGCTCGCCGCCGAACTGGCCGCGACCGACGGCGCCGCGCCGGCGCCGGCCCGGCTCACCCTGGTCACGCCGCCGTGGAACTTCCCGGTCGCGATCCCGGCCGGCTCGGTGCTGGCCGCCCTGGCCGCCGGCTCGCCCGTGGTCCTCAAGCCCGCCGGCCCGGCCGAGCGCTGCGGCACCGTCCTCGCCGGGATCATCCGGGCCGCGCTCGGCGCCGCCGGCGCGGACCCCGACCTGGTCACGCTGCTGCAGGTCGAGGAGAACGAACTGGGCCGCGAACTGATCGCGCACCCGCTCGTCGACCGGGTCATCCTGACCGGCGCCTACGAGACGGCCGAGCTGTTCCGCTCGTTCCGTACCGACCTGCCGCTGCTCGCCGAGACCAGCGGCAAGAACGCGATAATCGTGACGCCGAGCGCCGACCTGGACCTCGCGGTCAAGGACGTGGTGTCGTCCGCGTTCGGCCACGCCGGCCAGAAGTGCTCGGCCGCCTCCCTGGTCGTGCTGGTCGGCAGCGTCGCGAAGTCCGACCGGTTCCGGACGCAGCTGCTGGACGCGGTGTCGTCCCTGGAGGTCGG
This sequence comes from Actinoplanes sp. DH11, assembly GCF_020873875.1. Classification (GTDB taxonomy): domain Bacteria; phylum Actinomycetota; class Actinomycetes; order Mycobacteriales; family Micromonosporaceae; genus Actinoplanes. The sequence goes on along the minus strand of NZ_JAHWGU010000016.1, from coordinate 94,354 downwards.
CTACCCCACCGACCCGCGCAGCCAGGTGGGCCCGCTCGTCGAACCGGCCGCCGGCAAGCTGCTCGACGGTCTCACCACGCTGGGCGCCGGTGAGCGCTGGCTGATCGAGCCACGCTCGCTCGACGACTCGGGCAAGCTGTGGAGCCCGGGCATCCGGGACGGCGTACGGCGCGGGTCCGCGTACCACCGCACCGAGTACTTCGGCCCGATCCTCGGCATCATGACCGCGGACACCTTGGACGAGGCGATCGACCTGGTCAACGACGTCGACTTCGGTCTCACGTCGGGCCTGCACTCGCTCGACGCCGGTGAGATCCGGACCTGGCTGGACCGGGTCCAGGCCGGCAACCTCTACGTGAACCGCGGCATCACCGGCGCGATCGTACGGCGCCAGCCGTTCGGTGGCTGGAAGCGCTCGGCGGTCGGCCCCGGCACCAAGGCGGGCGGCCCCAACTACCTGGTCGGCCTCACCGGCTGGGAGCCGCGCCCCGCCACCGCCGGCGCCGAGGTCACCGACGCCGGGGTGCGCGACCTGCTCGCTGCCGCCGCCGCGGTGCTCGGCGACGAGGACCGGGCCCGCCTGGATCGGGCCGCGCGCAGCGACGCCGCGTTCCCGCTGGCCGCGAGCGACGTCTCGGCCCTGGGCGCGGAGCGCAACGTGCTGCGGTACCTGCCGTGCCCCGTGACGGTCCGGCTCGCCGCCGACGGTGCGGTCGCCGACCTGGTGCGGGTGCTCGCGGCGGGCACGCTGGCCGGCGCCGAGCTGCGGGTCTCCACCGCGGTGCCGCTGCCGGCGGCGCTGGCGGCCCGGTTCCCGGGTGCGGTGGTCGAGGACGACGCGGCGTTCGCGGCGGGTCTCGGCGCCGGCCGGGTCCGGCTGGTCGGCGGGTCCGCCACCGCGCTGGCCGAGGCGACCGGCGGCCGCCCGGACCTCGCCGTCTGGGCCGGTCCGGTGACCGAGTCCGGCCGGGTGGAGCTGCTGCCGTTCGTCCGCGAGCAGGCCGTCAGCATCACCGCGCACCGCTTCGGCAACCCGCTCGCGCTGGCCGCCGAAGTCCTCTGAGGCCGCCGCCGCTGCGGGGCCCGCCGACGGCCCCGCAGCGCGAGTCCTCCCCCGGCCTCGCGCCGGGTCAGACGACGGAGAAGCCGGGTGGCAGCGGGCCGCGGCCGGTCAGCGCGCGCAGCGCGGCCGGTCCGTCGCCCACCGCCACCGCGGTCCGGGCCGCCAGCGCGGCCGCCTCGGTGAGGGTGTCCTGGTCGAACGTGATCGGGACACCCGCCGCCACGGCCGCGTCGGAACCGTGCACCACCAGCTCGAACGTCCGGGTCGGCAGCCAGTCCGCCACCCGCATGCCGCCCGCCGGCGTGGCCACCAGGTCGTCGTCGGTCGCGGCGGCCAGTGCGCCGGTGGCCCGGCCCACGAACGCGCCCACCGCGTCCGCCGGCCGGTCGCCGAGGGCTTTCCCGGTGCTGCGGGCATCGTCGGCGGACGCCGCCCGGGCCGCGCGCACCACCGCTTCGGGCGCCGTGCGGGCGGCCGCGAAATACCACTCCGGTCCGGGGACCACCAGCATCGGCGCGCGCTGGGCCAGCACGTCCGGGACCTGACGCAACGCCGAGCTCACCGTGTGCCCGAGCAGGTCCCGCAGCGTCCAGTCACCGAGTCCCGGTCCGTCGAGCCGGTCCGGCGGGATGCGCGAGACCAGGTCGGTGAAGGCGATGGCGGCGGAGCGGTACGTACGGCGGTAGTCCATGTCACCAACCTGCCACGCGCCGGCCCGGCGGTCGAACGGCGGTCGGTAACGTCGTCCCGGTGCTGCTACCCGTGCCCGAGGGCGAATTCCAGGCCTACCTCTTCGACTGCGACGGAACGATCACCGACTCGATGCCGGCGCACTACCTGGCCTGGCAGGCCGCGCTGGCCGAGTGGGGCGGCGTCTTCCCGGAGGACCTGTTCTACGCGTGGGGCGGCCGGCCGATCGCCGACATCGTCGCCGACCTGAACGCGCGGCAGGGCCTGGACATGCCGGTGCACCGGGTCGCCGAGCGCCAGGAGGAGCTCTTCCGGGCCGGGCTGCCGGACATCAAGGGGGTGCCGGGCGTGCTCGCGCACATCGAGGAGTCGTACGGGAAACTGCCGTTCGGGGTCGTCTCCGGCAGCACCCGGCTGGCCGTCACCGCGTCGCTGGAGGCGCTGGGCCTGCTCGACCGGTTCGAGGTGCTGGTCTGCGCCGGGGAGTACCCGCGGCCCAAGCCGTTCCCGGACGCCTACCTGCGCGGCGCCGAGCTGCTCGGTGTCGACCCGGCGCGCTGCCTGGTCTTCGAGGACACCGAACTGGGCATGCGGGCCGCCGCGGCCGCCGGCATGGCCGCCGTCCGGGTGCCGCCGCCCTGGGAGCGCTAGCTGGCGCGGGTGGTGACGGTTTCCTATGATCGGCCCATGCTGAAAGCCGAAGGACGTGGCTTCTGGAAGAACAAGTACGACCTGCTCCACGACGGGGTGAAGGTCGCCTGCTGGGACCCGAGCATGTGGTCCACCGGCGGCAGCTTCACCCTCGACGGCCGGTCCTACCGGGTGCGGGCGAACGGCTGGGGCACGAAGTACACGATGACCGACGACCAGGACGCGGTGCACGCCTCCGCGGTCCGGGTCGGCCGCAAGAACTGGACCGTCGAGGCCGACGGCCGGGTCTACGAGTTCCAGCGGACGTCGTCGTGGCGCAACGACCAGCAGCTGGTGCACAACGGCATCCCGGTGGGCACGATCAAGCGGCGCAACTCCTTCAGCTCGAAAGTGGAGGCCGACCTCCCTGGGCTGCCGCTGCCGGTGCAGATCTTCGTGCTGGGTGTGCTGATCTCCCTGTGGAACTCGCAGGCCGCCGCGGCCGCCGCCTGAGACGCGACCGGCCGGTCAGAACGGGAAGGCGCGCGGCCCGTCGCGCGCCGTCACCCACTGGACCTCGGTGAACTCCTCGGCCGCGAACCCGGTCCCGAACCGGCCGGCCCCGCTCTCCTTCACCCCGCCGAACGGCATCTGCGGCTCGTCGTTGACCGGCTGGTCGTTGACGTGCACGATGCCCGCCGCCAGCCGCCGCGCCAGCTCCAGCCCCCGATAGGGGTCACCGGTGATCACCCCCGCGGTCAGCCCGAACGCCGAGGCGTCGGCCCGGCGCAGGGCGTCCTCGGCATCGTCCGCCTCCTCCAGCAGCACCACCGGCCCGAACGTCTCGTCGAAGGCCAGTTCCGCCTCGGCGGGCACCCCGGTCAGCACGGTCGGCGGGAAGCAGCGGCCGGTGGCGGTACCGCCGGTCAGCAGCGTCGCGCCGAGGTCGACCGCCTCGCGGACCCGGCGTTCGAGCAGCGACAGCGCCCACTCGTTGATCACCGGGCCGATCACGGTCGCCGGGTCGGCCGGGTCCCCGATCGGCAGCCGGGCGGCCCGGTCCACGAACCGCTCGGTGAACTCCGCGGCGATCGACCGGTCCACGATGATCCGGCGCGCGCACATGCAGGTCTGGCCGCTGTGCACGAAAGCGCCGTAGGCGGCGGCAGCGACCGCGTACCCGACGTCCGCGTCGCCGAGCACCAGCAGCGGGTTGTGGCCGCCGAGCTGGAGCACCGGTCGTTTCAGGTGGCGGCCGGCCAGCTCGGCGATGCGCCGGCCGGTCACCGTGGAGCCGGTGAAGCTGATCCGGCGGACCGCCGGGTCGGCGATCAGCGCCTCGGCCACCGCACCGGCCTCACCGGGCGCGTGGGTGACCACGTTGAGCACCCCGGCGGGCAGGCCGGCCTCGGCGAACAGCTCGGCCCAGAACGCGCCACCGGTGTACGGCGCCTCCTCGGACGGTTTCAGCACCACCGTGTTGCCGAGCGCGATCGGGCCGGCCAGGGCGCGGCCGGACAGCACGAGGGAAGCGTTCCAGGGGGCGATCGCGGCGACCACGCCGACCGGGCGGCGCATCGCCACGGCGCGGGTGCCGGGCACGTCGGACGGCAGCACCTGGCCGGTCGGGGCGTACCCGAGGGCGGCGGCCTGGCGCAGCAGGTTCACGCAGAGTCGAGCTGGACGCCGGCGAAGACGGCACCGCAGCCGGTCTCGGCGGCGAGCAGGCGGCGGACCCGGTCGCGCCGGTCGTGCAGCAGCGTGGCCGCCCGCAGGAAGATCTCCTGCCGCCGGCCGGGCGGGGCGGCGGCCCACTGCGGGAAGGCCGCCGACGCTGCCGCGACCGCGGCGCGGGCGTCCTCGGCGTCACCGGCCGCGACCCGGGCGAGGACGGCGCCGGTCCACGGGGTGTGCTTGACGAACGTGCGGCCACTTGCGGCGTCGACCCGGACGCCGCCGATGTGGTGCCGCACGGTACTGAGGTCCTGGTCCATCGCGCTGCACATGCTAGCGCCCGCCGCGGGTGTTTCACGGAGTCGAACGGCTGGCTACGATGCGGCATGGCCGTCGACGAGGACGCCGCTGCCGGCAGCGGTTTCTCCCAGTCCCTGGAGCGCGGGCTGGCGATCCTGTCGGCGTTCGGCGCGGATCGCCCGGTGCTGGGCATCGCCGAGGTGTCCCGGGCCGTGTCGCTGACCAAGAGCACCACCCACCGGTACGTGGCGACCCTGGCCCGGCTCGGCTATCTGGCGCAGGACCCGGAGACCAAGAAGTACGCGCTCGGTCCGCGGGCCACCGACCTGGGGTTCGCCGCGATCACCTCGCTGGACGTCAACCGGGTGGGTGCGCCCTGCCTGCAGGCACTGGCCGACGAGACCGGGTACACGGTGAGCATGGCCGTGCTGGACGGTCCCGACATCGTCTACGTCGAGCGGCGCCGCGGCGGCCGGACCACCGGCGGGTACGCTCTCGGACTGGACCTGCAGGTCGGTTCGCGACTGCCGGCGTACTGCACGTCGATGGGGAAGGTGCTGCTGGCGTACCAGGAGCCGGCCGTGCTGCGCGGGCTGCTGGACCGCAGCGACTTCGCCCGGCGCGGGCCGCGGACGCTCACCAACCGCGAGCAGCTCACCGCGGACCTGGCCCGGATCCGGCGGAGCGGCGTGGGCGTCAACGACGAGGAGCTGGCGGCCGGGCTGCGGTCGGTGGCGGCGCCGGTGCGCGACCGCACCGGGCGGGTCGTCGCGGCGATCAACATCGCGGTGCACCTGACGGTCTGGTCCACGACGGCCGATGCGGTGGTGAGCCGTCTGGACCGGCCGTTGCGGCAGACCGCCGCCGAGATCTCCAGCCGGCTGGGTCATCGCCAGACGTTCCAGTAGCCGAAACACCGTCTCGGCAGGTCGAACGTTCCGTTGATCTGCCGGAAACATGGGCCTACCGTCAGCGCACCCCAGCACGTACGGAGGCGCGCATCATGCTCCTGGACGACACCACCTGGACCGGCAACATCTTCCTCGGCGGCGCCTGGCGGCCGGGCCGCGGCGACGGGTACGACGTCGTCGAGCCCGCCACCGGCGCGGTGCTCGGACGGATCGGCCAGGCCACCCCCGCGGACGTCGACGAGGCGGCACGCCAGGCCGCGGCGGCGCAGCGGGCCTGGGCCGCGACACCGCACCCGGTCCGGGCCGCGGTGCTGCGCCGGGCCGGGCAGCTCTGGGCGGAGCACGCCGCGGAGATCAGCGACTGGAACGTCCGGGAGGTCGGCGCGATCCCGCCGATGGCCGGGTTCGCGCTGCACACCGCCGAGCAGGAGTGCTACGAGGCGGCGTCGCTGCCCGGCCGCCCGTACGGCGAACTGCTGCCCAGTGAGGAACCGCGCCTGTCGATGGCCCGCCGGATGCCGGCCGGCGTCGTCGCGGTGATCGCCCCGTTCAACGTGCCGATCATCCTGGCCATCCGCTCGGTCGCCCCGGCCCTCGCGCTCGGCAACGCGGTGATCCTCAAGCCGGACCCGCGCACCGCGGTCACCGGCGGCGCCACCCTGGCCCGGATCTTCGAGGAGGCCGGCCTGCCCGCGGGTGTGTTCCAGGTGCTGCCCGGCGGCGCCGACGTGGGCGAGGCCCTGGTCACGCACCCGCTGGTCCGGGTCATCTCGTTCACCGGGTCCACCGCCGCCGGCCGCCGGGTCGGCGCGCTCGCCGGGCAGCACCTCAAGCGGGCGCACCTGGAGCTGGGCGGCAACTCGGCGCTGATCGTGCTGGCTGACGCGGACGTCGAGGCGGCCGTGAACGCGGCCTCCTTCGGCTCCTGGTTCCATCAGGGGCAGATCTGCATGACGACCGGGCGGCACCTGGTCCACGAGCGGCTGCACGACGAGTTCGTGGAACGGCTCGCCGCCAAGGCCGCCGCGTTGCCGGTCGGCGACCCGGCCCGGGAGACCGTCGTCCTCGGGCCGATCATCGACGCCGGGCAGCGCGACAAGATCCATGACGTGGTGACCCGCTCGACGGGGTACGGCGCCCGGATCGCGGCCGGCGGCACCTACCGTGATCTCTTCTACGCGCCGACCGTGCTCGCCGACGTCGCCGACGACACGCCCGCGTTCGTCGAGGAGATCTTCGGTCCGGTCGCGCCGGTGCTGCGGTTCTCCGACGAGGCGGAGGCGGTCCGGCTCGCGACGGCCAGCGAATACGGTCTGTCACTCGGCATTGTGACCCGTGACGTGATGAAAGGCCTCGCCCTGGCCGACCGGGTACCCACCGGCATCGTGCACATCAACGACCAGACCGTCAGTGACGAGGCGAACAGCCCGTTCGGCGGCCTCGCGGCGTCCGGCACGGGTTCCCGCTTCGGTGGACCGGCCGCGAACATCGAGGCGTTCACCGAGACGCGATGGGTCACTGTGCGTGACAAGCCGCCCGCGTACCCGTTCTGAGGAACTTGTTTCCGCACCGTTAAAGCGAGCGTCGGAGGGTTGCGTTACATGCACGTTCATCAATAATGAGCGCCATGCATCGAGCCGAGGAGATACCGGATCCCGGATCCCGGAGCACGACCGGCGCGGGCCTCCGTGACGCCGTACCCCTGAGCATCCCGCCGCCGGACCCCGGCGAACCGGACCCACCGGATCGACCGGGGCAGGCGGCCGGCCCACCGCCGCCGGTGCGCCGCACGCCTGGCGTCCTGCGAAGACTGGTCGGTCTGTGAACCAATCCGCGCGACCGCCGGCCCCACCACCAGCGAGCCGCGCCCCCACGACCGCCGGACTCCCCTCCCCCGGCCCCCGATCGCCACGAAGATCTGGACCGCCGCGAAGCTCCGCATCCCCGCGAAACTCCGCATCCCCCCGGACTGGATCGCCGCGGCGGCCCGGATCAATCGGCACCATCGCACCCTGCCGGATCGGACGAACCCCGCTCACCAGGACCGCGCGCACCGGCCCACCCCCGCCGGCCGGGCGCCGCCTCGCGCGCCCCGCGCACGGACATCGCGTCGCCGGCCCCGGTCGCCGCGACATCGGGATCCGCCCGCACATCGACACCGGAGCCGCCCGGGAACGTGCCGCCGGCGAGCCGGCTCACGTCGCGGGTTCCACCGGTCGCCCGCCGGCCGGCAGCACGGCACTGCCGGCCCGCGAAGGCGCTCCCGTGGGCGGAAGCCGCGGACCCGTGGCGGGCGGACGGGCGGGTGCGGTCGCCCGTACGACAGCGGTGTTGATCGAAGCCGGATCGCCGCACCCGGCGCGCCCACCACCCTGGTCTCCCGGCGCCGGTTCCGGCGAACCACAGTTGGGCTCCCTCGGATCGGGGTAGACGTTGAGCGCGCCCAACCGGCGCGCGCACAACTCCGGAGGGAAATCCATGGCTGACACGCCTGTCATCACGCTCAACAACGGCGTCACGATGCCGCAGATCGGGTTCGGCGTCTACCAGATCCCGGAGGCAGAGACGGCCCAGGCGGTCACCACCGCGATCGAGGCCGGGTACCGCAGCATCGACACGGCCGCCGTATACGGCAACGAGGCCGGCGTCGGCGCGGCCCTGCGGGATGCCGGGATCCCGCGCGACGAACTGTTCGTCACGACGAAGCTGTGGAACAGCGACCAGGGGTACGACGAGACGCTGCGCGCGTTCGACGCCAGCCTGGCCCGCCTCGGGCTGGACCAACTGGACCTCTACCTGATCCACTGGCCGACGCCGAAGCACGGCAAGTACCTGGACACCTGGCGTGCCCTGGAGACGCTGCTCGAGCAGAAGCGGGTCCGCGCCATCGGCGTCTCCAACTTCCTGCCGGAACACCTGCGGGCGGTGGCCGGTCTCGGCGGCACGGTCCCCGCGGTCAACCAGATCGAGGTGCACCCGGCCCTGCAACAGCGCGAGGCGCAGGCCACGAACGCCGAACTCGGTGTGGTGACGGAGGCGTGGAGCCCGCTGGCGCAGGCCGCCGTGCTCAGCGACCCGCGGGTCACCGCGATCGCCGACGCGCACGACCGCACCCCGGCGCAGGTGGTGCTCCGGTGGCACGTGCAGCAGGGCCGCGTGGTCATCCCGAAGTCGGTGACGCCGTCCCGGATCCGGGAGAACCTGGCGATCTTCGACTTCGAGCTGACCGCCGGCGAGCTGGCCGCGATCGACGGGCTGGAGTCGGACGGGCGCACCGGTCCGCACCCGGACCACTTCAACTGAATCCGGGCCGGCGGAATCCGGACCGCACGGAAGCTTAAAGCCGGCTCACAGGAAACCGACTCATAGTGGAGGCACATCCCCGCAGTTGGAGGTCTTGATGCTCCTCGGCCTAGTCAGCCTGGTTCTGCTCCTGTTCCAGTTCGTGCTCATCGCCCGTGCCGTTCTCGACTGGAGTGTGACCCTGGCCGGCCCTGCCATGCCGGGCTCGTTCCGGTCGCAGGCGCTGCGGGGTGTCTACGCCGTCACCGAGCCGGTGCTCGCCCCGGTCCGCCGGGTGATCCCGCCGCTGCGGGTCGGCGGCGTCGCGATCGACCTGTCGTTCATCATCGTGTTCCTGGTGATCGGCCTGATCCGCGCTTTCATCTGAGGCTTCGCGAGAGGAACGGCCGGCCGGAAGGCCGGCCGTTCCGTCGTTGCCGGGCGCGGGCCGTCAGCCCACGATGCCGGTGGCGAACTCCAGCGCCTCGGTGTCGAAGTACGTGCGGCCGCCGTCGTGGCCGTCCCACTCGTAGACCTCGATCCGCTTCGGGCCGGTCAGCGTGTTGAACGCCCCGAAGACGCCGGACGGCGGGCACACGTCGTCCATCAGGCCGACCGAGAGCAGCGCCGGCGCGGTGATCCGCCGGGCGAAGTTGACCCCGTCGACGTGGTCGAGGGTGTTCAGGGTCCGCTCCGCCGCGTACGGGTTGGCCCGCAGGAACCGCACCACCTCGGCGTACGGGTTGACGTCGGTGACCGTGACAGCCCGGCGGATGTCGCACAGGAACGGCACGGCCGACACCACCGCCGAGACCAGGTCCGGCACCAGACCGGCCGCGGCCAGCGACAGCGCGCCGCCCTGGCTCTTGCCGGTGACCACGATCCGCGACGCGTCGACGCCGGGCAGGTCCGCGACGGTCTCCACGGCCCGCGCCGCGTCGGTGATCAGCCGCCGGTAGTAGAACGTGTCCGGCGACTGCACGCCGCGGGTGAGGAAGCCCGGGGTGGACGGGCCGGCGCCGTACTCGTCGGGGTCCGGGGTGTCGCCACCCCGCCAGCCGCCGCCCTGCCCGCGGGTGTCCATGACCAGGTGGGCGTACCCGGCGCTGGCCCAGACCAGCCAGTCGACGGGCAGGCCGCGGCCACCGCCGTACCCGATGAACTCGACCGCCACCGGCAGCGGGCCGGTCGCGCCGGCCGGCCGGTTCAGCCAGGCCCGCACCGGCTGCCCGGCGTAACCGCTGAAGGTGACGTCGTGGGTGGTGATGCCGCGCAGCGGCGTGCGCACCTCGGTCGCCGTGGGCGGGGTCGCCGCACGGCGGGCCGCGTCGAGGGTGCCGGACCAGAACGCGTCGAAGCCGGCCGGTTCCGGCTGCTCGGGACGGTAGGTGCGCAACGTGGGCAGGGGGTGGTCGAACAACGCCATGCCGATCACGCTATGCCCTGCCGATGATCTGTTCCAGGGCGCGAGGCACCATTGCTGACGTGTCCAAGACCCCGCATGTGCTGGAAGCGGTTCTCGAGCGGCTGACCTATGTGAACGAGGAGACCGGTTACACGGTCGCCCGGGTCGCCACCGGCCACGGCTCGGACCTGCTGACCGTGGTCGGTGCCCTGCTGGGCGCGCAGCCCGGTGAGAGCTTGCGGCTCAGCGGCTGGTGGTCGTCGCACCCGCAGTACGGGCGGCAGTTCGAGGTCATCTCGTACACCACGGTCCTGCCGGCGACGATCCAGGGCATCCGGCGTTATCTGGGATCGGGGCTAATCAAAGGCATCGGGCCGGTCTTCGCCGAGCGGATCGTGGACCACTTCGGACTCGAGACGCTGGAGATCATCGAGGAGTCACCGGACCGGCTGATCGAGGTGGCCGGCCTCGGCCCGAAACGGACCGCGAAGATCACCGCGGCGTGGGCCGAGCAAAAGGCGATCAAGGAGGTGATGGTCTTCCTCCAGGGCGTCGGGGTGTCCACGTCGATCGCGGTGCGGATCTACAAGAAGTACGGGGACGCCTCCATCGCGGTGGTGAAGAACTCGCCGTACAAGCTGGCGTCGGACGTGTGGGGCATCGGCTTCAAGACCGCGGACACCATCGCGCAGGCCGTCGGCATCCCGCACGACAGCCCCGAACGGGTGAAGGCGGGCCTGCAGTACACGCTGTCGCAGGCGACCGACAACGGGCACTGTTTCCTCCCCGCCGACCGGCTCACCGAGGAAGCTGCCAAGATCCTCGACGTGCCCGGCGGGCTGATCCCGTCCTGCCTGGCCGAGCTGGTCGAGGAGGAGGGCGTGGTCCGCGAGGACGACGCGGTCTACCTGGTGCCGTTCCACCGCGCCGAGCAGTCGCTGGCCTCGACGCTGCGCCGCAACCTCACCGACCGCGCCGACCGGATGCCGCACTTCGCCGGCGTCGACTGGCCCAAGGCGTTCACCTGGCTGCACAAGCGCACCGGCACCTCGCTCGCCCCCGAACAGGAACAGGCGGTGCGGCTCGCGCTCACCGAGAAGGTCGCGGTCCTGACCGGCGGGCCGGGTTGCGGCAAGAGCTTCACGGTACGGTCGATCGTCGAGCTCGCCGCCGCCAAGCGCGCCAAGATCCAATTGGTGGCACCGACCGGCCGGGCGGCGAAACGGCTCGCCGAACTCACCGGCCACCCGGCCGCGACCGTGCACCGGCTGCTCAAGCTGCAGCCCGGCGGCGACGCCACCTACGACCGGGACAACCCGCTCGACGCCGACCTGATCGTCGTCGACGAAGCCAGCATGCTCGACCTGATCCTGGCCAACAAGCTGGTCAAGGCGGTGCCACCGGGCGCGCACCTGCTGCTCGTCGGCGACGTCGACCAGCTGCCCTCCGTCGGCGCCGGCGAGGTGCTGCGCGACCTGCTGGCCGCCGACGTCATCCCCCGGGTACGGCTCACCCAGATCTTCCGGCAAGCCGCGCAGAGCGGCGTCGTCACCAACGCCCACCGGGTCAACCAGGGCCGGCCGCCGCTGCTCGACGGCCTGGCCGACTTCTTCCTCTTCCCGTGCGACGACACCGAGGCCACGGCGGCGCTCACCGTCGACGTGGCGTGCACCCGGGTGCCCCGCAGGTTCGGCCTCGACCCGCGCCGCGACGTGCAGATCCTCACCCCGATGCACCGCGGCCCGGCCGGCGCGGGAGCGCTGAACACCCTGCTGCAGCAGCAGCTCACCCCCGGCCGCGAAGGGTTGCCGGAGAAGCGGCTCGGCGGCCGGGTCTTCCGGATCGGCGACAAGGTCACCCAGATCCGGAACAACTACGACAAGGGCGCGGCGGGCGTCTTCAACGGCACGGTCGGCGTGGTGACCGGGCTGTCACCCGAGGAGCAGACCCTGACGGTACGCACGGACGAGGACGAGCTGATCGACTACGACTTCGACGAGCTGGACGAGCTGACCCACGCGTACGCCATCACCATCCACCGGTCGCAGGGGTCGGAGTACCCGGCCGTGGTGATCCCCCTGACCACGAGCGCCTGGATGATGCTGCAGCGCAACCTGCTCTACACCGCGATCACCCGCGCCAAACGGCTGGTCGTGCTCGTCGGCTCCCGCCGAGCCCTGGCCGCGGCCGTCCGCACGGTCGGCGCCGGGCGCCGGCACACCGCCCTGGCCCAGCGCCTCGGCTGACCAGGCCACCCCCCCCCGGCCGGTCCCGGGCGCCCACGCGCCTCGCCCCCGCTCCCCCCGCGCCCACGCGCCTCGCCCGCCCGCTCCCCCGCGCCCACGCCTCGCCCGGCCGCTCCCCCGGCCCCCACGCCTCACCCGCCCGCTTTCCGGCGCGAGCTGGTGGGGTTGCCCGCCCGCCGGCTGTCACTCACGGCTGCCAGAGAACGCTCCCCACCAACCACCAGCGACAGCCAGGCCCACCGGCTGACACCCACGGCACCGGCTGTCACTCACGGCTGCCAGAGAACGCTCCCCACCAACCACCAGCGACAGCCAGACCCACCGGCTGACACCCACGGCACCGGCTGTCACTCACGGCTGCCGGAGAACGCTCCCCACCAACCGCCAGCGACAGCCAGACCCACCGGCTGACACCCACGGCACCGGCTGTCACCCACGGCTGCCAGAGAACGCTCCCCACCAACCACCAGCGACAGCCAGACCGACCGGCTGTCACCCACGGCTGCCAGAAAGCGCTTCCCATCAACCGCCAGCGACAGCCGGACCGACCGGGGCACCTCGATGGACGACTGGTGTCGCGGCCGAGTAGCACAGTTACGCGCGGCGCGTGCGGTCATTCGTCAGATCGGGCCGAATGGCCGCCTTTCCCGGACTTCCGTTCGACTGTTTCCGGCATTCGCCATGCCGTTCCGCTAGATCACTATGGTGGGCGATGGAAACAAATAAAGAATCCTATTTGGCGAACAATTTTCCGGTTCGCTCAATGGATTCGAAAACGAACGGAGAATTCTCATGTTGCGAAAGCTGACCGCTGGGGCAGCCGTACTCGGCGCGCTGGCCGCCGCCTCGCCGGCCACCGCCGCCGCAGCCGCGCCGTCGCCGACACCCGACGAGATGATGGTCATCGACGTGGGGTCGGTCAACGGTTCGGGCTGCGACAACGACAGCGCGACCGTCACGGTGTCGCCGGACAACAAGGCGTTCACCGTGTCGTACTCCGAGTACCTCGCGCAGGTCGGACCTGAGGCGAAACCGACCGACTTCCGCAAGAACTGTCTGCTGCAGCTCCAGATCAAGGTGCCGAACGGATTCACGTTCGCCATCGCCACTGCCGACTATCGGGGATTCGCGGACCTGCAGAAGGGCGCGTATGCCGATCAGATCGCCGGTTACTACTTCCAGGGCTATTCGCAGACGAACCACACCCAGCACCGCATCAAGGGCCCGTTCAACGACAACTGGCAGCGCACCGACCAGGTGGGCATCGCGTCGCTGAACTTCCTGAACTGCGGCGATCGGCGGAACCTGAACATCAACACCGAGCTGCGCGTCAACCGCGGCACCTCGGACCGGAAGCTGACCAGCTTCATCACGATGGACGCCACCGACGGCAACCTGGACACGATCTACCGGATCGCCTGGAAGAAGTGCGGCGGCTGACCGTCGCTCAGCGGTCCCGCGTGTCGTCGCGGTCGACGAACGCGGCCCACGGGTCCTCCGGCGGACGCCGCGCCCCGCTCTCCGCGGGCACGGCGCCGCCGGCGGGTGCCGTCGCAGCGGGCCCGGCCCAGTCGGCGGCGGGACCGGTCGAACCAGTAGGACCGGACCAGCCGGCCGAACCCGACGGACCAGTGGAACCTGCCGCACCGACGGAACCGGCCGAACCGGCCGGGCCGGCGGAACCGGCCGGGCCCGCTGGAACGGCGGAACCAGCCGGAGCGCTCACACCGGCAAAAGGCGCGGCCGGCGGGGTGTGCCGGGGCGAGCGGGACGCCAGCAGCGCGGCCAGGGCCGTGGTGATCGGCACGGCGGCGACCAGGCCGATCGTGCCGACCGCGGCGCGGACCAGCTCCTGCGAGATCAGCTGGGAGGTGAGCAGCTCGCTCACCGGGGTGTTGCCGGCGGCGAAGAGCAGCATCAGCGGGAGCGAGGCGCCCGCGTAGGCCAGGACGATCGTGTTGATCACTGAGGCGATGTGGGCGCGGCCGATCCGGGTGGCGGCGCCGTAGAGCCGGCGGAACCCGTACGCCGGATTGGCGAGGGCCAGCTCGGTGACCGTGGCGGACTGGGTGACCGTGACGTCGTCGAGCACTCCCAGCGAGCCGATCACGATGCCGGCCAGCAGCAGGCCCTGCATGTTCACGTCGCCCTGGGTGATCGTCAGGTAGTTGGACGTCTCGTCGGCCACACCGGTCAGGTGCACCGCGGCCGTCGCCACCGCCGCGAGGATCGCCGTGATCGCCAAGCTGGCCAGGGTGCCGGCCACCGCGATCGTCGTGGTGAGACTGAGCCCGTGTGTCAGGTACAGCACGATCAGCATGATCGCGGCGGCACCGACCACCGCCACCATGATGGGTGACCGGCCGTCCAGGATGGCCGGGACGATGAAGAAGAGCAGGATCCCGAAGGTCACCGCGAGCCCGGCCAGGGCGGTCAGTCCTCGCCACCGGCCGAACGCGACCACCGCCAGCGCGAATGCCGCCCCGAGCAGCCAGAGCTGGGTGGACCGCTGATGGTCGGAGATCGAGTAGGACCGGCTGCCGTCCTCCTCGGCCAGGACCAGCAGCACCACGTCGTCACCGGTCGTCACCACGGGCGCGCCCGGACCGCCGGGCACCTCGGTGATGATTTCGGCGCCGTCGTCCAGCCGGACCGTCACGGTCCCGCAGTTCTCCAGCGGCGCCTCGCCCTCGGGCACCTCCGGGCAGGCCTCCGGCGTGATCGCGGTGATCTGCCCGAACGCCCGCTGCGGCCCCTCGCCCTCGGTGCTCCGCGGCGCGTCACGCGGCCACAGCATCAGCATCCCGATCACGGTGAGCAGGACCGCGGGCACCAGCAGCCACAGGGTGAGCCGGCGGGCGCGGGCGGACGCCGGCCACGCCGGGCCGGCGCCGTGGTGATGGTGGTCGTGGCCGGCCTGGTTCATCTCGCTCCTCGTCACGGTCGGCGGTCGGGTGCCCTGCCGAACCGTACCCGGGCGCGCCGGATCACCCGCCGGGGTTCCCCTTCCCGGGGGTACCGGCGGAGCGTGCCCGGTCGGTCGCGGTCCGCCCGAAGCTGAGCCAGAAGTCGGTGATCGCGAGACTCAGCACGGGACGCCGTCCGGCCAGGTATCCGAGCGGGCCCGCCGGGTGGGTGCGCCACGCCGCGTCGGCCGTACGCAATCCGGCACGGCCCCGCACCGGTGTGCGCCGAACCGCGCCGCCCAGGGCCTGAGCCACCGTGAGACCCAGCGGGAAACGGCCCGGCAGCCGCCCCTTGAGCCGGATCAGCGCCGACCCGATCGCCGTGTCCGCGCCAAACCCGGCAGGCGTGCCGGACCCGGCAGGCGTGCCGGAACCGGGGGCCCATGGCATGCCGGAGGCGGGGGCCGCGCCGGGCGCGGCGGCCGGGAGGGTCGCGGACGCGTCGACCAGGGTGTCGTCGGTCGTGTCGATCCGGAGGCCGGCGATCTCCTTGGGGATGCCCCAGAGCCGGCGGCCGCCCTCGCGCGAGGCGATGCTGTCCACCCAGATGTCGGTGATGCTCACCCGGGGCCGGCCGCGCTCGTGCACGAGCATCGCGCTGAGCAGTTCCTGGTAGTGCAGGACGCCGCCGGGTTCGTACCGCACCCAGGCGGCGCCGACGGCGACGCGGCCGCCGACCGTGATCGGCCGGACAGCCGCGTCCAGGACCGGCGGAAGCTGGGGCAGTTTCCGCCGGGGGATCAGGAAGACCGAGAGGTACATCTGTCCGCGCAGGTGCCAGGGCTCGGGCGGGTACATCCCTTTACATTGGCACCTGTCGCTCGGTAGCGGAAGCTGTCGCTCAGTAGCGGAAGCGGGAGACCACCGACTGCAGCTGAGCCGCCGTGACGGTCAGGTCGTCGGCCGCGGTACGCGTCTCGCCGACCGTGTCGGTGGTCCGCCGGGTCGCGTCGGAGACCGTGGTGATCGTCGCCGCGATGTCCCCCGCGCTGCTCGCCGCCTCGGAGAGCGTCCGGTTCATCTCCTGCGTGGTGGCCGTCTGCTCCTCGACCGCCGAGGCGATGGTCAGCTGGAGGCCATTGATCCGCTCGATGATGGTCGAGATCTCGCCGATCGCGATGACCGCGCCGCTGGTGTCGGCCTGGATCGCCTGCACCCGCTGCGAGATGTCCTCGGTCGCCTTCGCGGTCTCCTGCGCCAGGTCCTTCACTTCGCCGGCGACGACCGCGAAGCCCTTGCCGACCTCGCCGGCCCGGGCCGCCTCGATCGTCGCGTTCAGGGCGAGCAGGTTGGTCTGCTCGGCGATGCTGGTGATCACCTTGACCACGGTGGCGATCTCCTCGGAGCTCTCGCCGAGCCGGGCCACGATCGCGTTGGTCTGCGAGGCCACCTGCACCGCCTGCGCGGCCACCTCGGTCGCCTCCGAGGTGGAGACGCTGATGTCGCGGATCGCCGAGCCCATCTCCTGCGAGCCGGCCGAAACGATCTGGAGGTTGCCGGAGACGAGCTCGGCCGCGGCCGACACCGTGCCGGCCTGCGAGGAGGCCTGGTTGGCGGCGGCGTCCACCGCGCTGGAGACGGAGCTGAGCTGCCCGGCCGCGGACTGGATGGTGTTGGCGCTGGCGGCCAGCTGCACCACGTCCTCGCGGAGGCGGGCGAGGCCGTTGTCCAGCGCGACGGCCATCCGGCCGATCTCGTCGCGGCTGGTGACGCCGGAGGTCCGGGTCAGGTCGCCCTCGGCGAGGCCTTCGGCCAGGCGGGAGACGCTCCGGACGGTCTGGCCGACCCGGGACGCGATGTAGAACCCGATCGACAGGCTCAGCAGCAGGCCGGCGGCAAGAACCGCGGCGATCGTCCAGGTGGCGCGGTTGCCGGCGGCCTCGGCGTCGCTGATGCTCTTCTCACCGACGGCCTTGGCCTGCGCCTGCAGGGCGGCCTGGTCCTCGGCCATCGCGGCGCGCAGGGCGGTGTACTCGTCGAGGACGCCGGCGAGCTCGGCCGGCGACGCCTTGGTCCGGTCGGTGCCGATGAACTCCTGGTACGCGGCCCAGTCCTCCTTGGCCTTGGCCACCGCCCCGTCACCCGGCAGGTTGGCGTCGAGCGTGGTCAGCGCCTCCTCGATCGTCTCCTGGTTCGCCGCCATGCTGCTCTGGATCTGGTCGGCCAGGGTCGGGTAGAGCTGGAGCGACGAGACGTTGCCGCTGAACGCCTCGATGCCAGTGCTGTAGGCACCGACCGCCGATTCGATGGCGATCGCCCGGTGCTGCGCGTCGGCGGCATCGTCGTTCAGCGTGCGTACCGTGCTGATCGCCAAGCCACCGACCAGCAGGCCGCTGGCCGCCGCGGTCAGCGCCACGACACCGATCTTCGTGCGTAGCGAGCGATCGTCGAACATCCCACTCAAGCCCATCCCGGCCTCCTCACCGTCCGCCCGTTCTGGGCTCTGCCACGCGCTATCGGCACTCCCGCACGCGGCTTGAGGAGGTGCGGGGCATTTCATTACTATTCTGGATTTACTGGACCCCCGTTGGGGGAATTATCCGGAATTGCCTGCCGACCGGGCCAGAGCGGTGAAAATGAG
Source organism: Actinoplanes sp. DH11 (assembly GCF_020873875.1). GTDB lineage: Bacteria > Actinomycetota > Actinomycetes > Mycobacteriales > Micromonosporaceae > Actinoplanes. The sequence goes on along the minus strand of NZ_JAHWGU010000016.1, from coordinate 76,606 downwards.
CGCGGTGGACGTCGCGCCCGGATCCCGGTGCCCGACACTCCGCTCGCCGAGGTAGGAGGCCCGTCCCTTGCGCGCCCGCAGGCCGGCGGTCGCGCCGGCACCCTGCTCGGCCGCGCGGGCCGCCTCGGCCGCCGCCACCGGCAGCGCCGAGCCGGCGGCCACCGCGGCCTCGAACGCGTCCAGGGCCGGCCGGTACGCATCCACGATGGTCTTGTCCCCCGGCTCCGCCCCGCCCAGTTTCCGGACCGACTCCAGACCGGCGTGCAGGCCCGCGACCAGGTCCGGCAGGGTCACCGACGGGCCGGCCGGCAGCGCCTTGCCGAGGGACCGGAACGCGCTGCCGTAGAGCGGGCCGGACGCACCACCCACCGTGGAGATCAGCGTCGTACCGGCCTTCACGAAGACGTCACCGACGTTGGCGAAGGCGCCGGCGTCGAGGGCCGCGACCACGGCGGTGAAGCCGCGGGTCAGGTTGGACCCGTGGTCGCCGTCGCCGATCGCCGAGTCGAGCCGGGTCAGCTCCGGTGCGGCCTCGGCGATCGACGCGGCGGCGGCACGCAGCCACCCGGTGGCGAGGTCCACATCCATGTCAGGCACCCCACCGCAGGCCGGGGGTGACGACCGGCGCGTCCCAGAGCCGCAGCATCTCGTCGTCCACCCGGGTCAGGGTGATCGACAGGCCGGCCATGTCGAGACTCGTCACGTAGTTGCCGACGAGCCGCCGGGCGATCTCGACGCCCCTCTCGCCGAGGATCCGGGCCACCTCGCCGTAAACCAGGTAGAGCTCGATAAGCGGTGTGCCACCCAGGCCGTTGACCAGCACGATCACCCGATCGCCGCGGTCGCGCGGCTTGGCCTCGAGGATCGCGTCGAGAGCGGCGGCGACCAGGTCCCGGGCCGGGCGCAGCGGCTCCCGGCGGCGGCCGGGCTCACCGTGGATGCCGACACCGGCCTCGATCTCGTCGTCCGGCAGGTCGAACCCGGGACGGCCGGCGGCCGGGGTGGTGCCGGCCGTCAACGCGTACGCGAAGGAGGCGGAGCCGATGTTGACCTCGCGCCCGATCGCGGCGACCTCGGTCAGTTTGCCGCCCTCCTCGGCCCGCGCCCCGGCGATCTTCTCGACCAGCAGGGTGGCGCCGGTGCCGCGCCGGCCGGCCGTCCACGTCGAGTCCTCCACCGCCACGTCGTCGTCGACCAGAACCGTCTCCACGGCGACGCCCTCGTCGGCGGCCATCTCCGCGGCGAGCTGGAAGTTCATCACGTCGCCGGTGTAGTTCTTCACCACGTGCACGACACCGGCGCCACCGTCGACGGCCTGGGTGGCGGCGAGGATCTGGTCGGGCACCGGGGACGTGAAGATCTCGCCGGGGCAGGCGGCGTCGAGCATGCCGGTGCCGACGAAACCGCCGTGCAGCGGTTCGTGGCCGGAGCCGCCGCCGGACACCAGCGCGACCTTTCCGGCGCGCGGCGCACCGGCGCGTGCCACGTACTGCCCGGTCGCGTCGACACGCAGCTCCGGATGCGCGGCGGCGAGGCCGGTGAGCGCCTCGGTCACCACGTCGGCGGGATCGTTGATGAACTTCTTCACGATCGGCTCCTTCCTCCAGGGCGGCGGTGCCCTTACGGATCAGCATCGTCGCGTTGCGCGATTGAGCCAACCCTTTCGGTGACTAACATCCATGGACATGGCGCTTGTCGGGATCGTGCTCGTGTCGCACAGCGGAAAACTGGCGGAAGGGGTGCGCGATCTGCTGCGGCAGGTCGCGACGGAGGAGGTCCGCGTGGAACCGGCGGGCGGCACCGCCTCCGGTGAGCTCGGCACCGACGCCGCGGCGATCGAGGCCGCGATCGGGCGGGCGGACACCGGGGCGGGCGTGGTCGTCCTGGCCGACCTGGGCAGCGCGGTGCTGACCACCCGGGCCGTCCTGGCGGACCTGGCGGCGGGGCCGGTGCTGGTGGACGCGCCGTTCGTGGAGGGCGCGGTGGCGGCCGCCGTGCTCGCCTCGACCGGCGCCGACCTGGCAACCGTCGCGGACGCCGCACGGGAGGCCCGCGATGAACCCAAGTTCTGAGATCACGGTGGTCCTGCCGGCGGCGTTGCACGCCCGCCCGGCCGGTGCGGTGGTCCGGGCCGCGGCCGGCTTCGAGGCGAGCGTCGAGGTACGCCATGACGGCCGCACCGCGAGCGCCCGCAGCGCGCTGCGCCTGATGTCGCTGGGCGCCGGCGCGGGCAGCACGGTGGTGGTCGCCGCCGCAGGGGTGGACGCCGATGACGCGGCCGCAGCAGTCGCCGCCGTGCTGCGCGAGGCTTCGTAAGTTTCGGAGCCTGTCACCTGCCAGATCATCCGCTGAACCGGTTGAGGTTTCCGGAACATGTCGGTAGCGTTTCGATGAGCTTCGATCCCCTTCCGCCGAAGCCCGTCCCCAGTGGAGATCCCCATGAGACGCACCCTCGTCCTGCTGACGGCCGGCGCCGTGACCGCCGCCGCCGCCGTCGTCGCCCTCTCACCCAGCGCGAACGCGGCCACCACGCTCGGCGCGGCCGCCGCCGAGAAAGGGCGGTACTTCGGCACCGCCGTCGCCGCCTACAAACTTTCCGACTCCGTCTACTCCGGCATCCTGAACCGGGAGTTCACCTCGGTCACCCCGGAGAACGAGATGAAGTGGGACGCCACCGAGCCGACCCAGGGCACCTTCAGCTTCGGCAGCGCCGACACCATCGTGAACCGGGCGATCGCCAACGGGCAGAAGGTCCGCGGGCACGCCCTGGCCTGGCACTCGCAGCAGCCGTCCTGGGCCGAGAACCTGAGCGGCACCGCGCTGCGCAACGCCATGGTCAACCACGTCACGCAGGTCGCCACGCACTACCGCGGCAAGATCGATTCCTGGGACGTGGTGAACGAGGCCTTCGCCGACGGCGGCAGCGGCGCCCGCCGCGACTCCAACCTGCAGCGCACCGGCAACGACTGGATCGAGGTGGCGTTCCGCACCGCGCGGGCCGCCGACCCGGCCGCCAAGCTCTGCTACAACGACTACAACACCGACGGGCAGAACGCGAAGAGCAACGCGGTGTACGCCATGGTGCGCGACTTCAAGGCCCGCGGCGTGCCGATCGACTGCGTCGGCTTCCAGTCCCACTTCAACGCGCAGTCACCGCTGCCCGCGGACTACCAGGCCAACCTCCAGCGGTTCGCCGACCTCGGCCTCGACGTGCAGATCACCGAGCTGGACATCGAGGGGTCCGGCGCCACGCAGGCCGCGACCTACGCCGCCGCCGTCCGCGCCTGCCTCGCCGTGACCCGGTGCAACGGCATCACCGTGTGGGGCATCCGGGACACCGACTCGTGGCGGGCCAGCGGCACCCCGCTGCTCTTCGACGGCAGCGGCAACCCCAAGCCGGCGTACGCCGCCGTGCTCACCGAACTCGGCGGCGGCACCACCACGCCGAGCTCGCCCGTGCCCAGCTCGCCGTCACCGTCCAGCTCGAACCCGGCGGCCGGCTGCACCGCCACCACCTCGGTGAACGCCTGGACCGGCGGCTTCGTCGTGACCGTCAAGGTGACTGCCGGCGCGACCGCGCTGACCGGCTGGACGGTCGGCGTCACGGTGCCGTCCGGGTCCGCGGTGACGAACACGTGGAACGCCACCGGCGGCGCCTCGGGCACGTTCACCAACGCCGCCTGGAACGGCCGGGTGGCCGCCGGCGGCAGCACCGAGTTCGGCTTCCAGGGCACCGGCGGCGCACCCGCCGGCGCACCGGTCTGCACCGCTCGCTGACGGCGCACCTGTTCGCATCGCTCGCTGCACCGTCACCGCCGAGCCGCGGACGTCCCCGGAGACCGGGCCGGCGTCCGCGGCTCCGGCACGACCGGACCGCTCAGCAGCAGCGCCCAGAGCCGTACCGCCTCCGGGCCGTGGATGCCGAACCCCCGGATGAACAGGTCGAGCGTCTGCGCGCTCACCACATCGTGCCGCAGCGCCCGCCGGACCCGGTCCCGCAGCGCGCGCGGGTGCACCCCGTCCGGGGTGTCCCGTTCGGCCGTGCGCGCGAGCACCTTGGACACCGCACTGAAGTTGATCTCTCCAACCCGTTCCCGGGCGACCATCCGCAGCCAGACATGCCGGTACGGGCCGGTCAGCAGGACACGGAGGTGGGACGCGCAGAGCGACTGCCGTCCCGGGCCGTCGGACACCACCAGCCGATCCCCCGATGTGTGTGCGCCATAGCTGCGCCAGAGCGTTCCTACGGTTGACGTCTCTGACCAACGAGCGCATCGACCGAAGGGTTTCGTGCCCGTCCATGACCATCGCGACACCGAGCCCCACCAGCGCCCCCGCGACCGCCGGCCCGTACACCGACCGGTGGCTCTGCTCGGCGGCGCACCTCTGCGACAGGTACGCCGCGTACGTCCTCGCGGACATCGCCGGCACTGCCGCCCGGGCGCTCGGTCCCGCACCCGGCATGGACCTGGTCGCCCTGGCCCGGCACGCGCGCCAGGCCGTCGACCGCTCCCGGCGTCTGCGCCGCCGCCAGGTGACGATCGTGGCCGGCACCGTCCTGCTGGTCGTCCCGGTCGTCGCAGCCTCCCGGGCGAACGCCGTCCCGGCCGTGCTGCTCCTGCTGGCCGTCGCGTGGGCAGCCGGGTTCACCGTACTGCTGACGCACCGGCTCGGCTCGCACCGGCAGGCCGTGCTCGTCCGTGACGACCCCGGCCTGCCGCGCGGCCTGGCACCGCCGCAGGACCCGGTCGCGGAGGCGTACCTGGAGGAGGTGATGAACGCGAACGTGGTCGTCTTCTCGGGCAAGGAGCCGTTCGTCGGATCCGGGCAGCTGCTGGCCCGCTGGCCGCTGCACGTCAACTGCACCAGGCCCGCACAGCACGCTGGCACGGTGCGCCCGTTCACCGCCGCCGACCTGCACCGGGAGTTGACGCTGGCGGCCCGGCGCACCCGCATCCCGGGGCTGGAGGTGCACAACCGGCTGTTCGTCCACGGTGGTGCCGCGCGCCGGGTGCCCGGCCTGGTGCCGGACCCGGCGGCCCACCCGGCCACCCGGGTCGGCCCGGCTGTCCTGCGGGCCGGCATCACCCACCCGCAGCGCAACATGCGGACCTATCTCTGCCTGCGCAAGATGTCCTGGGACGGCGACCTGGTGGTGGAGGTCTTCGTCCGGGTCGAGCGCACCGCTGCCTACCTGTTCGTGGAGCATCACGCGTTCGTGCTGCTCCCCCTGCGGGAGCAGCTCTGCGCGGCCGGAAGACTCTCCCGCACGTTCCCGGTGACGGACGTCCTCGCCTGCGCCCGCGACGCGCTCCGAGGCCTGCTGGCGGCACCGCGTCAGCTGCTCGACGGGGTACGGCCCGGCGTCCGGCTGGACTGGATGCGGTACCTGGCCCGGAGGCTTGTCGAACGTGATCCGGTGCACGACTACGGCGCCGAGACCGGCCTGCGGGAGAAGGTCGCCAGCACCGAGCGGATCGGCCTCTTCCAGTACGCCGACGAGGAGCGCGACCTGGCCGTCCTGCGCAAGGCCCTGCTCGAGGCGATCGCCGGGTTCCTCGGCGCGCACGGCATCGACACCTCCGAATTCGACACGCAGCAGGCCCGGATCGTCACGCAGAGCATCACCATCGGGTCGATCAACAACAGCGCCGCCGCCTTCGGTGCCGGCAACTCGGTCAACCAGCAGCAACAGCCACCGGGAACCCCGCCGTCCAAGGCGCCCTGGGATCCCGACGAGAAACCCTGATCAGGAGGACCGATGGACGTCAGGATCGGCAGCATCAACGGCGGCCACACGGTGATCGGCGACCACGGCCGGATCACCGTGCACCCCGCGCCCGCCGCGCTGGACACCGCCGTCGCCGCCCTGGTGGCGGCCCTGCGGCAGCACCGCGACGAACTCGCCGACCCGGACGCCGTGCGCGCCGCCGTCGCGACGGTGCGCGAGGAGGCGAAAGCCCCGCGGCCGAACCGGGAACGCCTGTCGGCCGCGCTGCGCGACCTGGCCGCCGGAGCGGGCGGCGTGACCGCGGTCGCCGACGCCACCCAGGCGGTCGCCGCGCTCGTGCAGAACCTGTCCTGACCACCGCCGAGGAGCCGCCATGTCCGAACAGGGAATCCTGCTGCCCTTCTACCTGGTTGTCGACGTCTCGTACTCGATGAACGGCCCCAAGATGGAGCAGGCCAACCAGATCCTGCCGGCCGTCGCCGACGCGCTCGCCAAGGCACCGATCCTGGCCGACAAGGTCCGATTCGGGCTGCTGGACTTCTCCGACGACGCCCAGGTGGTCCTGCCGCTGTCGGACATGACCGGCCACCAGCACCTGCCGAAACTGGCCGTGCGGGGCGGCACCGACTTCGGCGCGGCCTTCCGCACCCTGCGCGAGCGGCTGCACCAGGACGTCGCCCAGCTGCGCGCGGACGGCTTCAAGGTGCATCGCCCGGCGGTCTTCTTCCTGAGCGACGGTGAACCGCAGCCCGGGTGGGAGGCCGACTTCGCCGCGCTCACCGAGTACGACAAGCAGACCGGCCAGGGGTTCAAGTGGTACCCGGTGCTCGTGCCGTGCGGCGTCGACGAGGCGGGCCGGGACACCATGCGCAGGCTGGTCCACCCGTACCGCCGGAGCAAGCTCTACATGATGCGGTCCGGTGCGGACGCCGCCGACGCCATCCGGGCGATGGCCGAGGTGCTGATCTCCTCGGTGCTCGCGTCCGGGCAGAGCGCGGTGGACGGCAGTTCCGGCTTCGTCCTGCCGGACCGGAGTCAGCTGCCACCGAGCATCGACGTCGACGACGACTGGCTGAAGTGAGCGGGGGACTGGACGGCCCGGCGGCGGACGGCCCGGTTACCGCGACGATCGGCGATCCGGGCCGGGCGCACACCGAGGTACGCCCGCGGCTGCGCAGCGACCCCGCACAGCCGCCGGACACCGTCGTCGACCACGGCACGGCCGTCTCGCTGGAGGTGCGCGCGGCGAGCGTCCGCGGCCTGTCGCACCGCGAATCCGGGACACCCCGCCAGGACGCGTACGGCTTCGCCCTCACCGCCGACGAACAGCACCTGGTCGTGGTGGTCGCCGACGGCGTCTCGGCCGGCGCCCTGTCGCACGAGGCCGCCGCGTTCGTCGGCCGGCGCGGCCCGCGCGAGGTGGTCCGCCACCTGGACGCCGGCACGCCGCCCGAGCTGCTCCCCTGGTCGGAGGTCTTCACCGGGCTCGCCGCCACCATCCTGGCCGAGGGCGCCCGCAGCCTGCTGCGCGCCGAACCCGGGCGGTTCGCGGCGCACCCGCCCGAGGAGGGCGACGTGGCCGCCGCGATGGCCACCACCGCGACCTTCCTGATCTGTCCCACGACGCCACCCCGCGGCGGCGAGCGGCACGTGCACCTGGCGTGGATCGGCGACTCCCCGGCCTGGGCGCTCGACCCGGACGGCGGCTGGCACAACCTGTCCGGGATCAAGGGCGCCGGTGCGGAGGTGACCTCCAGCCGGGTGGAGGCGCTGCCCCGGATCCCCCGCGACCCGGCGGCGCTGCCCCGGGCCGCGTACCCGCTGCGGGACGACTGGACGCTGCTGGTGATGACCGACGGCACCGGCGATCCGCTCGGTCCGGCGCACGGCGAGGTGGCGGGGCAACTCGCCACGTGGTGGCGCCGGCCACCGCCGCCGCTGGTCTTCGCCGACCAGGTGGGCTTCGGGCGGCGCAGCTACGACGACGACCGCACGGTGGTGTCGATCTGGCCCGGCGGCGGGCCGGAGCCCGGATGAACGCCGTCGTCCACATCGACGCCCTGGGTCCGATGCGGGCCCTCAACTCCGGCGCGAACGGGGTGATCCACCGGCTCGACGAGTTCCGCCTGCCGGACGAGCCCGGCGAGCTGGTCTTCAAGCAGTACCGGAAGGGGGCCACGCCGGTCCCGGTCCACGGGCTGGCCACCCTGGTGGCGGTCCGCCGGCGGCTGGTGAAGCAGCGCAAGGCGGCCCTCGACGAGCTGGCCGCCTGGCCGTTGCGCGCCGTGATCGGCCCGGACAACGAGGCGTCGGGCGTGCTGATGCGACTGATCCCCGGTCACTACTTCGAGGAGATGTCGCTGCCGTCCGGAGCACGGGCCCGGGTGCCCCGCGAGATCCAGCACCTGATCGCCGACCCGGGGCAGGGACGGCTGGGCGAGGTGGACGTGCCGGCCGACGGCGACGCGGACAGCCGGCTGCGGATCTGCGAACGGTTCGCGTTCGCGCTGTCCCTGCTGCACGGCGCGCGGATCGTGTTCGGCGACGTGTCCGCGCGCAACGTGCTGTACCGGCTGCGTCCCCGGCCGTCGGTCTACCTCGTCGACTGCGACGCGGCGCGCCTGACGAGCACCTCCGCGGTGAACCGGCAGATGCACAGCCCGGACTGGGATCCGCCCGAGAAGGGCGAGCAGACCCTGCGTACCGATCGCTACAAACTGGGTCTGTTCGTGCTGCGCTGCCTCACCCCCGGCAAGGGCTCCTCCCTCAACCGGGACCTGACCGCCGCCGCACCGATGCTCGACGGCCGGGGCACGGACCTGCTGCGGCGGAGCCTGGAGGGCGCGCCCGGCGACCGGCCCCTCGCCCGGGAATGGCTCTTCCACCTGCGTGCCCGGCTCGGCGACCGACCGATGCCGCCGATGCCGGCCGAGCCCGGCGTCCCGGTGACCACCCCGCACGAGACCGGATGGAGGCGCGGCCCGGATGGCTGGATTCCCGCCTGAGCCGGGGCCGGCCCTGCATCCGGGCCGGCCCCGGCCGGCCGCCGCGTACCGCCTGGTGATCTTCGCCTTCGACGGTGCCCTGCTCGCCGGCCCGGCCGGCCGGTGGGCCGGCGAGGCCGCCATGACGGTGATGGATCGGCTGTCGGCGACGCCGGGCGGGCCCGACCACCGGTACGCCGCGGTCGTGTACGGCGAGCACGAGGTCCGCGTCGTCGAGGCCGGCACCCCCGCACCATGGGACCTTCGGCTGCCCCATCCCGGGCGCCCCCGCACGGACGGCGCGGCGATCGCCCTCGCCGGTACGGCGGCGGAGTTCCTTGCCGAGGCACCGGCCGGCCTGCCCGCCGGCGTGGACATCCTCGGGCTCACCGCACCCGGCGACCGCCTCGTCTGCCCCGACGACCTGCGGGTACTCCTGTTCGCCACCGCACACCCCGGCGACGTTGCCACTGAGCAACCCGGCGACTTCGTTACCGAGCGGCCCGATGACCTGGCCGGCCTCGCGGACACCTGGTGGGCCGGGCTGGCCGCGCTGCGCGCCCGCCGCCGCCAGACCGAGTTGCTGCGGTGAGCGCCGCGGCGATCCGCCGGGCCTGGGTCCGCGAGGTGCACACCAGCCTCGGCACCGGCCTGCCCGGGCCGGGCGCGGCGATCGGGTACCGGTTCCGGCCCGGCGGTCTCGGCGCCTACCAGCACCGCCTGGAGACGGTCGACGGCGCGGCCGCCCCGGCGCTGCTGATCGGGTTCCCGGTGCGCGGCGGCCGGGCCGGCGAACACCTGCGGGCCCTGCACGAGGTCCTGAAGGCCAGGCCGGGGCTCTTCCCCGCCGCCGCGGTCTGGCACGGCGTCCTGCGACTCCCGGACGGCCGGACCTGTCATGCGCTGCTCGCGCCCGATCCGGCCGCCGAGGGCTACCGCCCGCTGCACGGGGCGCCGCTCGGCGACGAGCCGCCGCACGCCCGGTTCGCGCTGGCGCGGGCCCTCGCCGCGGCGGTGCGGGACCTGGCGGCGGTGGGTGCCGTGCACGGCGGCCTGGACTCGGCCACGCTGCTGGCCCGGACCGCGGATCACAGCGTACGGATCGCCGAGGTGGAGTTCGCGAGTCTGCGGCGCGACGACACGCCGCTCGCGGTGGGCGCCGCCGCCGGATATCTGGCGCCGGAGCTCTACGACGACCTCGGCGAGCATCCCGAGCCGGCCACCGAGGCGGCCGACCGGTGGTCGCTGGCGGTCGCGGCGCATGTCGTGCTGACCGGCTTCCACCCGTACCATTTCCTGCTCGATCTCAGCCTGGCGACCATCGGCGGGTATGCCGCGTCGCAGACCTGGCCGCAGCACCGCCTCGCGGCCTCCGCGCCCTTCGCCGTCGAGTACGCGGCCGCGCTCGCGTCCCTGCCCGACGCCGTGCTCGAGCTGTTTGCCCGCTGTTTCCAGCACGGCTGGCGCGACCCGGACGCCCGGCCCTCCGCCGCCACCTGGCTCGCCACGCTCACCGCCTGGACCGGTCATCCGGTCGTCACCGCGTTGCACGCCGACCGCTCCTGCGTCCTCGCCGGCGACACCGTGACCGTCAGCTGGCACACGCGCTTCGCGCACCGGGTCCTGGTCGACGGCGTCGCCGGTGGCCCGGACGGAAGCCGCGCCGTCACGGTGGACCGGCCGCGCCGGATCGTGGTACGCGCCATCGGCCCGTCCGGCACCGTCGAGGCCGCCACCCCGCGCGTCGAGGTGGTCCGCGTGCCGCCCCTGCGGCTGCGACAGGTCCGGCCGCCCTTCGTCCTCGCCGCACACGACACGCCGGCGGCGGACCGCCCCGCGCCGGTGCCGCTGCGCCACCTCGATCCGCCGGGCCCGCCGGACCGGCGGCCCCTGCCACCACCGCGACCGTCCGTCCCGGCTCCGCCGAGGCCGGTCGTCCCGGCCCGGCCGGGCTCCCCGGACCCCGGCCGGACCGCACGCACCGGGCACACCGAAAGGCACCGACCATGAAGTCGACATTCATCTGGCTCTCCGGAGCGGATCCGGACCTGCTCGCCGCCTGCCCCTACGGGGAGCAGGCGAAGTACGTCGGACTCGGCGGGGCGGTGCTCACCACCTCGGTGATGAGCGCGGTCTCCTGCGGCTTCGCCCTGCACATGGCGATGGACCTGCCCCTCGCGCTCTGCGTGGTCCTGGCGATCGCCTGGGGTGCGGCGATCATGAACCTGGACCGGTGGCTGATCGCCGGGACCCAGCGGCACGCCACGCTGCGGCAGAACCTGATGCTTGCCGCGCCGCGCGTGCTCCTCGGCATGCTGATCGGCCTGGTCGTGTCGACGCCACTCACCCTCCGGATCTTCCAGGACGAGATCAACGCCGAGCTGAAGGTCATGCAGCGGGAATCGCAGGACGCGTTCGCCGTCCTGCTGACGACCGACGCCCGGTTCCAGCGGATCCCGGCGCTCACCGCCTCGGTGCGGGAGATGCAGGCCGACCTGGACCGGGGCCCGGACGTGAGCGCCGACCCCACCGTCCGACGGGCGCAGGCGGAGTACGACCGGGTGAGCAAGGCCTACCAGAGGGCCTCCGACCTGCTCGTCTGCGAGCAGGACGGTTCGTGCGGAAGCGGGCAGCCCGGCCCGGGCAGCTCCTACCGGCTGAAGAAGCGGATCGCGGACGGGCTCCGGGCCGAACGGGCCGAGACCCGTGCGTCGCTGAACCGGGCCAGGACGACGGCGCAGGGAACCCGGGCCGCCACCCTGGAACGGCTGCGCAACGACCTGGCGACCACCCGGGCCGCCCTCCGGGACGCCACCGAGGCGAAAGCCGTGGCCCAGCGCGAGTTCGGCGCCTCCGAGGAGCGGAACGACGGCCTGCTCGCCCGGATGAACGCGCTCGGCCGGCTCGGCGACAAGGACCTCACGATGGGGCTGGCGCACCTCGTGCTGATTCTCTTCCTGGCCGCGTTCGAGGTGCTGCCGGTCGTCTTCAAGATCCTGCTGGGCGCCGGGGTGCCGAGCGTCTACGACCGGCTGCGCGACCGCAAGGACGAGATCTCCCACGACCTCGCGGTCGACGACATGACCGGGCGGCAGGACCTGACCACGCACGAGCGGCAGGCCCTGCTCGCCGCCGAGCGCGCCGCCGTCGACGCCTACGTCGCCGAGGTCGCCGACGTGCAGCGGGAGGTCGCGCACACCGTCATGCGGCACTGGCGCAAGGAGCAGCTAGACGCCGCACACCGAGACCCGGAACAGTTCATGATGCCCGGCGAGGACGACGACGACACCCTCGTCCTGGGCCCCGGGCCGGGCTGACGTCCGAGGATCGCCCCGACGCCCAGGGACCGGGCGGGGCTACCGTTCGAGGATCGCCACGACGCCCTGGCCGCCGGCCGCGCAGATGGAGATCAGGCCGCGGCCGGAGCCCTTCTCCGCCAGCAGCTTCGCCAGGGTGGCCACGATCCGGCCGCCGGTCGCGGCGAACGGGTGGCCGGCGGCCAGCGAGGAGCCGTTGACGTTCAGCTTGGCGCGGTCGATCGGACCGAGCGGGGCGTCCAGGCCCAGCTTCTCCTTGCAGAACTCCGGCGACTCCCAGGCCGCGAGCGTGCTGAGCACCTGCGACGCGAACGCCTCGTGGATCTCGTAGTAGTCGAAGTCCTGCAGCGTGAGCCCGTTGCGGGCCAGCATCCGGGGCACCGCGTAGGCGGGCGCCATCAGCAGGCCCTCGTCACCGTGCACATAGTCGACGGCGGCGGTCTCCGAGTCGGCGAACCAGGCCAGCACGGGCAGCGAGTGCGCGGCCGCCCACTCCTCGGAGGCCAGCAGCACCGTCGACGCGCCGTCGGTCAGCGGCGTCGAGTTGCCCGCCGTCATGGTCGGGCTCTCCGTGCCGTAGACGGTCCGCAGCGCCGCCAGCTTCTCGAGCGTGGTGTCGGGGCGCAGGTTCTGGTCCCGGGTGAGCCCCAGGTAGGGCGTCAGAAGATCATCGAAGAAGCCCCGGTCGTACGCGGCCGCCAGCCGCTGATGCGACGTCAGCGCCAGCTCGTCCTGCGCCTCCCGGGTCACCTGCCAGCGCCGGGCGGTGATCGCCGCGTGCTCGCCCATCGACAGCCCGGTCCGCGGCTCCGAGTTGCGCGGCAGCTCCGGCTGCAACGCGTGCTGCGGACGCAGTTTCGTGGCCGCCCGGAGCCGGGCGCCGAGCGTGCGCGCCCGGTTCAGCTCCAGCAGCGCACGGCGCATGTCCTCGTTGACCTGCAACGGAGCGTCCGATGTGGTGTCCACGCCGCCGGCGACACCGGCCTCGATCTGCCCCAGCGCGATCTTGTTGGCGACCAGGATGGCGGCCTCCAGGCCGGTGCCGCAGGCCTGCTGGATGTCGTAGGCCGGGGTCCGCGCGTCGAGCCGGGACCCGAGCACGACCTCGCGGGTCAGGTTGAAGTCACGGGAATGCTTGAGCACCGCGCCCGCGACGACCTCGCCGAGGCGCTCGCCGGCCAGGCCGAACCGGGCGATCAGGCCGTCCAGGGCGGCCGTGAGCATGTCCTGGTTCGAGGCGTCCGCATAGCGGCTGTTGGACCGGGCGAAGGGGATCCGGTTCCCGCCGAGCACCGCCACACGCTTGATGTCCGGCACGACTATCCTCCACATCGACAGCACCTCTGTTACTCACCGGTAGGCTACTCGCATGGCTGACAGGTACGCGAACTTCGCCAACTCCGGTCTCGGCCGGACCGTGGTCAAGCGCCTCGGGTTGCCTGATCCGCCCCGGCTGCGGCGCCACCGGCCCGGCGACCCGATCACCGACGGCCCGGTCCTGCTGGGCGCCGCGCCCGGCGGACGGCTCACCGAACCGATCCGCAAACTGCTCTCCGGCGCCGGCGTGCCGGTGGTCCCGGCAGGCGGCACCGCCACGGACGACGGGGGTACGCGGCACAGCGCCCTGATCTTCGACGCGAGCGGCATCCGGGACTCCGGGCAGTTGCGGTCGCTCTTCGAGTTCTTCCACCCGTACGCCCGCTCGGTGAAGCCCTCCGGTCGCGTGATCGTGCTGGGCACCCCGCCCGAGCTGGCCGCGAGCCCGAAGGAGGCGACCGCGCAGCGGAGCCTCGAAGGCCTCACCCGCAGCATCGGCAAGGAGTTCGGCCGCGGCACCACGAGCCAGCTGGTGTACGTGGCGCCCGGCGGTGAGGACGCCCTCGAATCCACGCTGCGGTTCCTGCTCAGCGGCCGGTCGGCCTACGTCTCCGGCCAGGTCGTCCGGATCGGCGCCGGCGACCCCGGCGACCCGGCCGACTGGGAGCGGCCGCTGGACGGCAAGCTCGCCCTGGTCACCGGCGCCGCCCGGGGCATCGGCGCGGCCATCGCCCGCACCCTGGCCCGCGACGGCGCCGACGTGATCGCCCTCGACGTGCCGGCCGCCGGAGACGCCCTGGCCGACGTCGCCAACACCACCCGCGGCCGCGCCCTGCAACTCGACCTCACCGCCGCGGACGCGCCCGCCCGGCTCGCCGGGTACCTCGCCGCCGGCCCGCACGCCGGCGTCGACATCGTCGTGCACAACGCCGGCATCACCCGGGACAAGACGATCGCCCGGATGACACCGGAACACTGGGACGCGGTGCTCGGCGTCAACCTGAGCGCACCGGAACGCGTCACCGACGTCCTCCTGGAACGCGGCCTGATCCACTCCGGTGGGCGCATCGTCGGCGTGGCGTCGATCGCCGGCATCGCCGGGAACCGCGGGCAGACGAACTACGCCACCAGCAAGGCCGGTGTGATCGGGATGGTGCAGTCGATGGCACCCACCCTGCTCGGCCACGGCATCACGATCAACGCGGTGGCGCCCGGCTTCATCGAGACGGCGATGACCGCCAAGATGCCGCTCGGGCTCCGCGAGGCCGGCCGGCGGCTCAACAGCATGTCCCAGGGCGGCCTGCCGATCGACGTCGCCGAGACGATCGCCTGGTTCGCCTCGCCGGGCTCGGCCACGATCACCGGCAACGTGGTCCGGGTCTGCGGCCAGAGCCTGCTGGGCGCCTGACCATGGTCGCCGTCGTCGAACTGAGCTCCGGCCCCGGCATCGGCGCGTCCTACGCGCGGGCCGCCCTCGGGCTGATCCCCGGCTTCGCGCCGGCGGCCGGTGGTGCGCTCCCGGACATACGGATGGTGCAGCGCGGCGTCGTCGTGGACCCGGCACACCTGGCCGCGTACAGCCGGGTCTGCGGTTTCCGGCTCACCGGGGTGCTGCCGGCCACGTACCCGCACGTGCTCGCGTTCCCGCCGGCGATGCGCCTGATGACGGCACCGGACTTCCCGCTCCCGCCGATCGGGCTGGTGCACGTCACCAACCGGATCTCGGTGCTGCGGCCGGTCGCCGCGGATGAGCCGCTCGACCTGTCGGTGCGGGCGGCAGGGTTGCGCGACCATCCGCGGGGGCGGCAGTTCGACATCGAGGCGGTCGCGTCGGTTGACGGCACCGAGGCGTGGCGCGGCGTGTCGACGTACCTACGGGTGGCGCGCCCGTCCGCCGCCCCGGGCGCTGCGGCGGGTGCTGCTGTGGCGGATGGTGCTGCACCGGGTGGCGCTGTGTGGCGTGTTCCCGTTCGCACCGGCAGCGATTACGCCGCCGTCTCCGGCGACCGCAACCCGATCCACACCTCGCGGATCGGCGCCCGGCTCTTCGGCTTCGCCCACCCGATCGCCCACGGGATGTGGACCAAGGCCCGCTGCCTGGCCGCGCTGGAGGGCCGGCTGCCGGACGCGTACACAGTCGAGGTGGGATTCAAGAGCCCGCTGCCGCTGCCCGCGACGGCGACCTTCACCACCACCACCGCCGGCGCGGACCGGCGATTCGCCCTCCGGTCGGACCGGCCTCACCTCTTCGGCTCGATCACCACCTGACGCCGCGCCACACCGGTGCGCCAGCCGACAGGCGCCGGAGCGCGCCGGACCGGCCGGCACGGGCGGCGCGAGTGCAGGGTGCGGGGATGGCTGTCACTCAGGGCTGTCAGCCGCCCGCTTTGTCCAGCCCTGAGCGACAGCCAGTGCGGGGTGGCTGTCACCCACGGCTGCCGGCCGCCCGCTTTGTCCAGCCCTGAGTGACAGCCCGGTGTGCGGTCGACGCGGGCCGCGGCCAGCACGCGGGCGGCGCCGCCTGCCGCTGCTTCGGAGACTTGTCCATCGACGGTGGTTGTCAGGGTGGGGTGGCGCTCCTAAAGTTACCGGCGAGTTAACACTCTGCTGGAAGGGCTGATCCGACGTGGAGTTCTGGCTCGATCTGAACGAGGAGCAACAAGACCTGCGCGCGTGGGTGCACGGGTTCGCCGAGTCGGTGATCCGGCCGGCGGCCGCCGAGTGGGACGAGCGCGAGGAGACGCCGTGGCCGATCCTGCAGGAGGCGGCGAAAATCGGGCTGTACGGGTTCGAGTTTCTCATCAACACCTGGTCCGACACCTCGGGGCTGAGCCTGCCGGTCGCCAACGAGGAACTGTTCTGGGGTGACGGCGGCATCGGGATGGCCATTTCCGGCACGTCACTGGCGGTCGCCGCGATCTACGGGTCGGGCACGCCGGAGCAGCTGGTGGAGTGGGTTCCGCAGTGTTTCGGTGACGCGGCCGACCCGAAGGTGGCGGCGTTCTGCAGCACCGAACCCGAGGCCGGCTCCGATGTGTCGGCGATGCGGACCCGGGCGGTCTGGTCGGAGGCGACCGACGAGTGGGTGATCAGCGGTCAGAAGGCGTACGCCACCAACGGCGGCATCGCCGACGTCCACGTGGTGACCGCCAGTGTGGACCCGGCGCTGGGCTCGCGGGGGCAGGCCGCCTTCGTGGTGCCGCCGGGCACGCCTGGGCTGGCCGCCACCCGCAAGCTGAAGAAGCTGGGGTTGCGTGCCTCGCACACCGCGGACGTGTTCCTCGACGACGTCCGGGTGCCCGGCAGCTGCCTGCTGGGCGGCAAGGAGGCCCTCGACCGCCGGCTCGCCCGTGCCCGCGAGGCCGCGGCCCGCAAGAACGCCGCCGGCAAGGACGCCGCCGGCAACAACGCCGCCGGCAACGGCGGTGCGGGCAACGGCGGTGCGGGCAAGGACGGTGCCGGGCAGGACGGGCAGCGCCGGAGCGGGCAGGCCGCGATGCGGACATTCGAGATCTCGCGACCGGCGGTGGGTGCGCAGGCGATCGGGATCGCGCGGGCGGCGTACGAGTACGCGCTCGACTACGCCCGCACCCGGGTCCAGTTCGGCCGGCCGATCATCGAGAACCAGGCGGTGGCGTTCGCGCTGGCCGACATGCGTACCGAGATAGACGCCGCCCGGCTGCTGGTGTGGCGGGCCGCGTGGATGGGCCGCAACGACCGGCCGTTCGGCGCCGGTGAGGGCTCGATGTCCAAGCTGAAGGCCGGCGAGGTGGCCGTGGCGGTCACCGAGAAGGCGGTGCAGATCCTCGGTGGCGCCGGATACCTGCGCGATCACCCGGTGGAGCGGATGTACCGGGACGCCAAGATCTACACGATTTTCGAGGGCACCTCGGAGATCCAGCGACTGGTCATCGTCCGGGCGATCTCGGGAGTCCAGATCCGCTGAGAGCCACCGTCCGCCCGGGACGGCCCTGCAGACGGGACGGCCGGAACGACACGCGAAGGAGCGCCCGGATGGACCTGACGTTCGTCGCCACCACCATGGCCCGGCGTGGCCTGCTCACCCCCGGCCACCCCGGCCGGATCGTCCGGCAGTTCGCCGCGCTCGGCCGCTGGGGCTTCGGGCTCGCCGGTGAGCTGCGGCAGGCCGCCGCCCGCAGCCCGGGGCGGATCGCGGTGGTCGACGACGAGCGCCGGGTGACGTACGCCGACCTGCTGTCCCGCTCCGAACGCCTGGCCGCGGGCCTGGCCGCCCGCGGCATCGCCCCCGGTGACCGGGTCGGCCTGCTCTGCCGCAACTCGGCCCGGATGATCGAGTCGCTGATCGGCGTCACCACGCTCGGCGCCGACCCGGTGCTCGTCAACACCGGCCTGTCCGCGCACCAGCTCGCCGGCGTCGTCACCGACCAGGACCTGCGCGCGCTGATCCACGACGACGAGTTCGGGCCGCGGCTGGACCCGGCCGCCGACCCACCCCG
Organism: Actinoplanes sp. DH11; assembly: GCF_020873875.1. GTDB lineage: Bacteria > Actinomycetota > Actinomycetes > Mycobacteriales > Micromonosporaceae > Actinoplanes. The sequence continues at coordinate 58,779 of NZ_JAHWGU010000016.1, read as the reverse complement.
GAGCGATGAGCAGGGCCCGGCCGGCAGTCCGCTCCGGATCGGCGAGCAGGACCTGGAGCGGCTGATCGAACTGGGCGGCGCGGGTCCGGACGTGCGGCCGCCCCGGCGGCCGGGCCGCACGATCGTGCTGACCTCCGGCACGACCGGCACCCCGAAGGGTGCCCGCCGGCCCACCCCGGGCGGCTTCCGGCCACTCTGCTCGGTGATCGACCGGATCCCGCTGCGGGCCGGCGACCGGGTCCTGATCGCGGCGCCGCTCTTCCACACCTGGGGTTTCGCGGGCCTCCAGATCGCCCTGGCACTGCGGGCCACGATCGTCCTGCACCGCCGCTTCGACGCGGCACGGACGGACGCGGCGCTGGCGGACGTCGACGCGCTGGTCGCCGTACCCGTCATGCTCCAGCAGCTGATGGAACTCGAACCGCGGGCCGCCCGCCCAGGTCTGCGCGTCGCCGCGGTGAGCGGCTCTGCCCTGCCGGGTAGCCTGGCCACCCGGTTCATGGACCGGTACGGCGACGTCCTCTACAACCTCTACGGCTCGACCGAGGCCTCCTGGGTCTCCATCGCCACCCCGCAGGATCTGCGTGCCGCGCCGGGCACCGCGGGCCGGCCGCCGTTCGGCACCACGGTCAAGGTGCTCGGCGACGACGGCCGGGAGGTCCCGGCGGGCACGACGGGCCGGCTGTTCGTGGTGAACGAGATGCTCTTCGAGGGGTACACGAACAGCGCCGAGTCCCGGACCAGCGACGGCCTGCTCGGCACCGGCGACCTGGGGCACGCCGACGAGGACGGCCGACTGTTCGTCGACGGCCGGGAGGACGACATGATCGTCTCCGGTGGCGAGAACGTCTATCCCGCCGAAATCGAGGGCCTGCTCGCCGACCTGCCGCAGGTCCGCGAGGCGGCGGTGATCGGCGTGCCGGACGACGGGTACGGCCAGCGCCTCGCCGCCTATCTGGTGCTGCGCGACGGTGCCCGGCTCGACCCGGACAAGGTGCGCGAACACGTCCGCCGGCATCGCGCCCGGTTCTGCGTACCCCGGGATGTGATCTTCCTGGAGAGCCTCCCCCGCAACGCCACCGGCAAGATCCTGACCCGCGAGTTACGCCCGGAGGCGGCGGGGTAACCAGGGCGCATGCCGAAGAGAGACAACTACGACCGGATCGCCGTCGTCACCGGCTCGGACTCCGGTATCGGGGAGGCCACCGCGATCGCCCTGGCCAAGGCGGGTTTCGACGTGGGGGTGACCTTCCGGTCCGACGACAAGGGCGCGCAGGAGGTGGCGGCGAAGGTACGGGCCACCGGCCGGCGGTGCGAGGTCAGGCATCTCGACCTGTCCCGGCTGCCGGCGGCGGCCGACGTGATCGACGACTTCGCGGCGGCGTTCGGCGGCCTCGGCGTCCTGGTGAACTGCGCCGGCACCGGCATCTCGACGCCCGTGATCGACACCGGGTACGACGAGTGGCGCGAGGTTCTCACGGTGGACCTGGACGGGCCGTTCCTCTGCGCCCAGCGCGCCGCCCGGCACATGCGGAGCCGGGGCAACGGCGGCCGCATCATCAACATCACCAGTGTGCACGAGCATGCGCCGCGGGTCGGCTCCGGCGCCTACTGTGCCGCGAAGGGCGGTCTGGGCCTGCTCACCAAGGTGATGGCGCAGGAACTCGCGGCCGACGGGATCACCGTGAACGCGGTCGCGCCGGGTGAGATCGCGACGCCGATGACCGGCAACGAGGACGCCGACCCGTTCACCATCGACCGTCCCGGTGTGCCACTGGGTCGGCCGGGGGACGCGAACGAGGTGGCCGCGGTGGTGGCGATGCTGGCCGGGCCGGACGCCGGCTACGTGACGGGCGCCTCCTGGGTGGTGGACGGCGGGATGCTGCTGATGGGCCCGCAGGCCGGATCCCATCTCACCTCGGACGAATGGCGCAACGGCTGAGCCGGGTTTTTCTGCAAGTTGCACTTTTCACTCTGAGGTGTGGACCTGGGCACACTGAGTGACCAGTGTGGACGGATGCGGTTGCTCTTGAACTCCGAACTCGACGACCTGTTCCGCGACTTCGACCGGTCGGCGTTCCATTTGGAGGTCGCCGACGTCTACCGGACACCCGACGAGGCCGAGCCGATCCGCCGGTACCTCGCCGGGGAACCCGACGACTTCGCCTGGCAGCAGCCCTGGCTCAACCTGATCCGGGAGAACACGGCGGCCGGTCGCAGCGTGCGCCGGCTGCGCGTGGTGACCGTGCCGCACGGCGACTACACCCGCTGGCTGCTCAACATCTCGCACCTCAACGTGGACGCCGGCGAGATGATCCGCTGGCTGCCCCGGGACGAGGTGGGCGACCTCCCGGTCACCACCGACGACTACTGGATCTTCGACGACCGGCGGGTGGTGTTCACACTGGCGGCGCCGGACGGCTCGTTCACCGCCGGCGCCACCACCGAGGACCCGGCGATCGTGGCGCACTGCGCCCGCGTGCGGGACGCGCTGTGGCCGGTCGCGGTCCCGCACGACGAATACGTCAAGCGCTGACGCAATTCGTCAGGCGCTGACGTCCTGCCGCCGGACGGCGTCGTCGCGGTGCGGCAGCGTAGCCGGGTCCGGCAGGTCCAGCAGGTCCTCCGCCGGCGCCGAGATCAGCCCGTTGCGGTGCGCCAGCAGCCGTTCCGCCGCGACCAGTTCGTCCAGCATCGCCGCCAGCCGGGACGCGGCCACCTTGTTGCCGCTCCAGCCGAACAACCGGCCCGCCGCGGCCAGCAGATCCTCCGCCTCCACCAGACCCGCGTCCAGCACCAGATACTCCAGGGCCAGCTGAAGCTCCGAGTCGGCCACCTGGTCCGGCTTGCGGTTCACCCCGTCGGCGGGGACGCGCACCGCCGGGATCGGTGACTCCGGCGACGTCACGAACGTACCGTCGAAGCCCGCACCCGACGACCGGATCGCCGCCTCGATCGCGGTCTTCACACCCTGGGTGAGCCGGCTGATCCCCCACGCCTCGCGGATCCGGCGGGTCAGCACCTGCAGGTGCACCGGCCCCTCCGCCTCGGCGATCCGCTCCACCGCCTGCACCAGCTGGGCACGGGCCACGTCGTCGTTGGCCCGGGCGCTCGCCGGCAGCGGGCCCACCGCCGCACGCTCGTAGGGCAGCGCCCACTCCGGGCGCGGCGCCGGGCGCACGGTGAGCTGTTCCTCGTCCGGCTCGGCGAAGACGTCCGGCACGGCCAGGGCGTTCTCGATGGCCACGCGCAGCCGGGCCTCCTCCTCGGCCCGGTCGCGGTACCAGGCGACGCTCCAGACCCGGTACACACTCCAGCCGAGGCTGTGCAAAATCTGATCGTGCAGGCGGTCCCGGTCCCGGGCCACCGGCGAGGAGGTTCCCGGGCCGTCACAGAGAACACCGAGCGTGTACGGGTGTTCGGGCGCGTCGTTCGCCCGTACACCCACCGCGACCCGGACCGGCCCCATCCCGACCTGGCCGTCCACCGCATAGCCCCAGCCCGCGACGGTCGCGAGGACGGAGTCCTCGAGCAGGGTGCCGGGCCGCGCCCGATCGCTTCGCTCACCCTCGGTGATTCCCGCGCTCGCACTCTCCAGGTACGCGGAAAGCTGCCGCTCGCCCTCCCCCGCCGGCTCGGCCGGCACGCCGATCCCGCTGACCACCTCGATCCGCTGCCGGGCCCGGGTGATCGCCACGTTGAGGCGGCGCGCGCCGGTCGGCCCGCCGGCCGCGTCCAGGCTCGCCCCGGTCGACAGGATGATCACGTCGCGTTCGTCGCCCTGCGCGGCCTCGGCGTCCTTGACGAACAGCTCGCCGAGGAAACGTTCCAGGTCAGGGTCGCCGCCGAGAACCGCCTCCACCGCGTCGGCGACCGTGTCGACCTGCTCGGCGGTCAGCGTGACCACTCCCAGCGAGAGACCGGGCCGGTGCGTGAAGTGGTGCACCACCCGCTCCGCGACGAGCGCGGCCTCCGTGGCGGCGGCCGCCGGGAACAGCTGCACGCCGATGTCCGGGCCGGACGGCAACGCCCCGGGGAAGGTGCTGAGCCGGCCGCGGTAGAACGCGTGGTTCGCGAAGTCGACGAGCGCCTCGTGCCGGCTGCGGTAATGCCGGGTCAGGCCGATCCGCGGGAAGGCGCCGCAGTCGTCGGCCACCACCAGCACCGAGGGCTGGTCACCGGCCGGCGGCAGCTGCGCCGCGTCGCCCACGACGATCAGCGAGGTGCCGCGCCGGGCACAGGCCACCGCGGCGGCCGGCGTCATCCGGGACGCCTCGTCGATGATCACCACGTCGAAGCGGGCCTCGTCCGGCAGCAGCCGGGCCGCCGCGGCCGGCGGCATCAGGAAGCACGGCTTGAGTGCGGACGCGACCTCCCACGTCTCCCCGAGCAGGCGGCGGACCGGCAGGTGGCCGCTCTGCTTCTGGCCCTCACCGCGGATCAGCGCGATCGTCGGCGGCACCTTCTTCGGCACCCGGGGCCGGCGCGCGTTCGCGGCCTTGATGATCCGGCCGGCGGCGTCCTGGAGCAGGTCGACGTCGAGCCGGCGGAAGTCCTCGACCAGGTCGGAGCGTTCGGCCGCGGAGAGCGGCTCCAGACGGTCGTCGTTGGCGATCACGTCGTCGGCCCAGGCCCGGTAGGCGGCCCGCTCGATCACGTCCGGCACCCGCCCCACGTCGACACCGTGATCGGCGCAGAACTCGATCACGCCGTCCAGGCCGTACTCGGCGAGCACCTCCCGGGCCGCCAGGTAGTCGAACCACTCACGCTGGCCGGTGTCGTCGTCGCGCAGGTCGCGCAGCAGGTCGCGGGCCGTCTCGTAGCGGTCCAGGGCGGTCGCCAGCCGGACCTGCCGGGCCGGGCCGAACGCGTCCAGGATCCGCTGCCGGGCCTCCTGCCAGGCGTCGATCACCGGGGCCAGCTCGGACGGCTTCGCGCCGCCGCCGGCCAGCGCCTGCACCTGCTCGCTGTTGAGGGCCGCATCGGTGCCGGTACGCAGGGTACGCGCCTTCGCCGCCCAGTCGATCGCCTCGCCGAGCGCCCGCAGGTCGGTCTGCCGGCCGCGGTAGGCGGCCCCCAGCACCGACCGGTACCCGCCGGCCGCGCCCGCCAGCGCCTCCTCCGCGTCCAGCACCGCCTGCCGCGCCTGCAACACGGTTGCCGCCTCGGCCACGTTAAGGTCCCGCCCGATGGCCTCGCCCAGCTGGTCGAGCAGCGCGGCCGTATCCCGCAGCGTGCCGACCTGCGCGCGCAGCCACGCGATGCCGGCCTGCACACTGCCCTGGCCCAGCTCGGGACGGGCCGCCGGCTCGGGTTCCGGGCGCAACGTCGCCCGCCAGTGCCGGAACACGTCCCGCGCCTCGGTGACCGCGTCCAGCAGCTCCGCGTCGGCGTGCTCGGCGGTGGTGTAGTCGACGATCGCCGGCAACGCCTCGGTGGGCGCGACCCGCAGCACCTCCGCGGCGGTCTCCAGCGCCCGGCCGATGGCCCGGAAGTCGGTGCCGAGGCGCTGCCAGTAACGGCCCAGCAGCGCGGCGTGCTGACGTTCCGCGGCGACCAGGCCCTCGTGGGCGCGGCGCCAGGCGACCGCCAGATCCAGGTGGGCGACGGCCTCGTCGACTGTCACGTCCGGCCGGGCGACCCCGGCCACCGTCTCCTTGTCACGGCGGTGCGGCGCGAGCAGCTTGCGGGGGCCCCGGTGCACCGTGGCGAACCGTTCCGCCAGTTCCTCGACGGGTTCCTCAAGCGCCGCGTCGGTGAAGTACTCCCTCGCCGGCCCGGCCGCGGCCGCCACCGCCTCCACGTGCCGGCGCAGCTGCGCGGCCGCACCGTGCACCGCGCTCTGCGCACCCGGGGCGAACCAGGCCGGCAGCGGCTTGTCCGGCCGGCCACCCAGCTCGGTGATCAGCGTGACGAGCTCCACGTCGGTGAACATCACGACGTCCGGCAGCCGCAACCGGGTGGTGGCCCGGTCCAGCCGGCGCTGCTGGTGCTCCAACTCGTCGGCGTCCGCGGCGAACCGGCCGGCCAGCGCCTTCGCCTCAGCGGCGGTGAGCGGCTCGAGGCGTACCGCGGGTGGCTCCAGCCGCGGCGGCTCCGGGATCCGGCCGGCGTCCAGCGGCGCGGCCAAGGTCTCCCAGGACACCCCGGTACGCGCCTCGGCCTGCTCGACCGCCCGGTTCACCTCGTCGAGCAGGCGCTCCAGGTCCTCGGCCGCCTGCCGCACCGGCCGCAGCGCGACAGCGGTGAGCCACTGATCCTCGACGTCACGCGGCCGGCGGGCGGCGTGCGCGGCCGCCTCGGACAGGGCCGGGGCATCGGACGGCAGCCGCAGATGGAACGCGGTCGCGATGGCCGCGTTCGGCATCGACGCGCCGGCCAGGTCCTCCAGCGCCATCTGGGCCAGTTCCAGCGCCTCGTCCAGCGGCTCCTTCTCGATCACCTCGCGCCAGCGGAACCCGCTGCGCTCGTTCGCCGGTCGCCACGCGTGCTCCAGCCGGCGGGCGGCCTCCCGGATCCGGTCCAGCACCGGCTCGGTGAGCGCACCCGCGTGCACCCCCGGCGCGGGCGCGTCCGGCACGTCACCCAGCGCGGCCAGTCGCCCCACGACGTCGTGGAAGCTGCACCCCAGCGGGTCGCGGACCTCGTTTACCGCTTCGGCGTACGCGTTCAGCCGCTCCCGCCTCTCCCGCAACGCCTCCCGGTCGGCGTCGTCCATCCCGGGCAGCGGCACCGAGTCCAGGGTGGGCACCGCGTCCAGGGCGGCGGCCAGCGCGCCCGCGACCGTGCGCCGCGACACCCGGGAACCGTGCAGGTCCAGCAGGTAATTGCCGAGACCCGCAGCGGAGAGCCGATGCTGCACGGCGTCGAGCGCGGCAGCCTTCTCGGAGACGAACAAGACCCGTTTGCCGGCATGTGCCAGCGCGCCGATCATGTTGGCGACGGTCTGCGACTTCCCGGTGCCGGGCGGCCCGTCGATCACGAAGCTGCGCCCCTCGGACGCCGCGGCCACGCAGGCACGCTGGTCGGCGTCGGCGTCCAGCACCAGCGGGGTGTCCTCCGGCGGGGCCAGCGTGTCGATCTCATCGGCGGTGATCGGGTCGAACGCGAACGCACCGGCAGTCCCGGGGGCGCCGGCCAGCGCCCGGACGACCGGATGGCCGGCGAGCGCGGCCTCGTTGCCGATCAGGTCACGCCGGATCTCCTCGGCGGTCGTGTCGAACCGCCCCAGCACGACGATGTCCGACGTGCGCCAGCCGGGCCGGCCGGCGATCGCGGCATCCACTCGGGCTCGCAGCCCGTACGCCTGGTCCTGGTGGTGGCTCTGCTGTTGTTGGTCGCTCTGCTGTTGCTGGTCGCTGTTCTCTTGTCTCTCTCCTTGCCGACCAGTCTTCTCTTGCCGATCCCCGGCCGCATCGGACGGCAGGCCGATGCCGAGTTGCTGAAGACGGGTTACCAATGCGGGGTTGACGACAGGATCGCCCGCACCGGCCCGCAACTTCGGCACGTCGTCGTGGCCGAGCGCCACCAGCTCCACGGGTACCAGTAGCAGCGGGCTCGCGTACCCCGCCCCATCCCGGTCCTGCCAGTGCAGCAGCCCGACCGCGAGGTGCAGTACGTCGACCCCGCGGTCGTCCCGCTCCTGCCGGGTGTGCCGGCGCAGCCGCCGCAGCAGCGGATGCAGCACCTCGTCCGGCACGTCCACCCGCAGACCGCCCGGTCCGAACGCGGTGTCCCGCCCCGCCCGCAGCGCCGCCAGGACACCGGCCGCATCAGGTGCGACGATCTCCACGAGGTCGGCGCCGCCGCGCGGCAGGTTGACGAGCCGGTTGGCCGCGCCAGGTTCAGCGACCCCGTCACGCCAGGCCGCGAGCGCCGCCCGGACGTCGTCGCCCGGGCCGGTGTGTCGTTCAGCATCATCCGGCCGCATGTGCCCATTCCAGCAAGGCGATCACGAATACGCTGGCGATTCGCCCGGTTGGCCGGAGACGGAAGCAGTATTTTTCGGATATATCCCCCAGCGGGGCATTCCCGCCCCACATCACGCCCACCGCCGGTTGCCCCCAAGCCCCTGCCCCACGGGTGGCCGGTGAGGGTGACGCCGCCGGCGGAGCTGACGGTCGGGTGCCGGTGACGGTCGGGTGCCGGTGGCGGTCGGGTGCCGGTGACGGTCGGCTGCCGGTGACGGTCGGCTGCCGGTGACGGTCGGCTGCCGGTGACGGTCGGCTGCCGGTGACGGCGATTGCAGCGGCGTAGCCCACGCTGCCACCGACACCAAGCCACCGCCGCAATCCCGGTGGCTTCGCACGGAATCGCCGTGGCTCATGTCACCGCATGCGATGCCAGTGCCAGCTGTCACTCACGGCTGCCGAGAGCGCTCCCCAACAACCATGGATGACAGCCGCTCGATGCCAGCTGTCACCCACGGATGCCCGAAAGCGCCTCCAACAACCGCGGGTGACAGCCACTCAGCGCCAGCCGTCACCACGGCCGCCAAGAACACCGCCAACAACCGCGAACGACCACCGCTGGATGCCAGCTGTCACTCACGGCTGCCGGGAGCGCTCCCCAACAACCATGGATGACAGCCGCCCAGCGCCAGCTGTCACCCACGGCTGCCGGGAGCGCTCCCCAACAACCATGGATGACAGCCGCTCGATGCCAGCTGTCACTCACGGCTGCTGGGAGCGCTCCCCAACAGCCGTGGATGACAGCCGGCGACGTCCGGCTGGGAACGGAGAAGGCAGGTGACGGCGCTCATGCTTGTGGCCGCGGGGAACGCACTGCGACGACCATGAGCGGGAGCCGGACTGAGTGATACCGAAGCGGACGAGACAGCCCCTGACCACGCGGCGCCACGCGGCCGTGCGTCCCCACCTGCGCCGCGAGCAATCCGCGCACCCCACCACGCCGCCGGCAACACGTGCGCGGGCCAAACCTGCTGGCGAACCGTGCCAAGCGGCGCGCCACAAACGACCCGCGCGACGCCACCACAAGGCGAACCCGCGCGACGCCACCACAAGGCGAACGCCACGCGACGCCACCACAAGGCGAACGCCGCGACGCCGCCACAAGGCGAACGCCGCGACGCCGGCGCGTGCCCGGCGGTGTCGCGGCGTTCGTCGAGGGTGGCTGCGGAAGTCAGCGCCGCCGGGCGACCAGAACGGCGTCGTGGACGGTGATGTCGCGGCCGTCCGGGTCGGTGGCCTGCCGGGGCCGGGCTTCGGCGGCAACCACGTCCCAGGCGGAGGCGTCGAGGCCGGCGGCGACCTCCTCGGCGGTGAACAGCATGTCCGGGAAGTGGAACCGCCCCGCCGTGGTGACCAGGTCGGACGGGTGGTGTCCGACGATCAGCAGGGTTCCGCCGGGGGCGACCGCCGCGGCCAGGTGCGCCCACAGTTCGCGGCGCTCGTCCGGCGGCAGGTGCATGAATTGGGCGGAGACGAGATCGTACGACTGCTCGGCCGGTGGCGCCGTGCGCAGGTCGGTGTGGCTAAAAGTGATCTTCTCGGCGACGGCGGCTCCGGCGGTCGTGGCGTGGCCGGCCGCGCGGGTGAGCGCGACGGAGGAGATGTCGGCCGCGGTGACCTGCCAGCCGTGTTCGGCGAGCCAGACCGCGTCGGCACCTTCGCCGGCGCCGACGTCCAGGGCCCGGCCGGCGGGCAGGTCGGCGGCTTCGAGCACCAGCTGCGGGTTGGGCCGGCCGCTCCACACGATGCCCCGGCTGCGGTACCGCTCCTCCCACGCCTCCTGGGTGAACATGGTGGCGGCGCGGTGCCGGTACGCGGCGACGGCTTCCTTGTTCTCCGCCGTGATCAGGTCCATGTTGATCATGGCGCCGGTGGCCTGTGCGGCCGCGGCGGCGACGGCGACGGTGGCGCCGAGGTTGGTGACGTTGCCGGCCACCCAGACGCCGGGTACCGCGGTGGCGCCGTTCGGCTCGGCCGGGATGTGGCTGCCCAGGACGGCACCGTTCATCTCGAAGTCGGCGGCTTTGAGGCCGAGCGATTCGAGCAGTGCCGAGCGCGCCACGAACCGGGGTCCCACGGCGATCGCGTCGAGGGCGATCTCGGTGCCGTCCTCGAGGCGTACGCCGGTGATCTGATCGTTGTCGACCTGGACCGAGCCGATCCGCCCGGCCACCACCGGGATGCCGCGGGCGGCCAGTTGTTCGGCCTGTTCCGGTGCGGGCGCCGCGCCGCCGTTGAGCAGGTAGAGCACGTGCGGGCTGAGCTGGCGCCACATCTGGGTGGAATGGAACGCCATCGGGCTGCTGACGAGCACGCCGATCCGCTTGTCCCGCACCTCCCAGCCGTGGCAGTACGGGCAGTGCGCCACGTCCCGCCCCCACCGCTGCGCGAGCCCGGGGATGTCCGGCAGCTCGTCGACGAGTCCGGTGGTCACCAGGAGACGCTTGGCCCGTACCCGTGAGTTGTCGTTCAGGGTGACCACGAAGCCGTCGTCGTCGCGTTCCGCGTGTTCGGCGGTGGCGGTGACGAACTCGGCGCCGTACTTGGCGATCTCGGCCCGGCCGGCGGCCAGCAGCTCGGCCGGCGGACGGCCGTCGTACCCCAGGTAGTTGTGCATGTGGTCGGCCGGCGCGTTGCGCGGCTCCCCGCTGTCGACGACCAGGACGGTCCGCCGTGACCGGGCCAGCACCAGCGCGCCGCTCAGTCCGGCGGCACCGCCCCCGATCACCACGACGTCGTACGCTTCCTGCCGCATCGGTCTTTTCCTCTCGTTGCGTCTCGCTACCCGGCCACCGTGCATCACGTTTCCGAAATCCGGCAACTATTGTTGCTGTTATGGCAAAAGAAACCCTCGCCGCGGTCGGTCCCCGGCTGCGCGACCTCCGCCAGCAGCGGGATCTCATCCTCACCCAGGTGGCGGAGACGACCGGCATCTCGGTGAGCACGCTGTCGCGCCTGGAGTCGGGCACCCGCAAGCCGACCCTGGAGTTGCTGCTGCCGCTCGCGAAGGCGTACCAGGTGAGCCTCGACGACCTGGTGGACGCGCCGGAGACCGGCGATCCGCGGGTGCGGTCCCGGCCGATCGTGCGCAACGGGCGTACGCACGTGCCGCTGTCGCGCCGGCCCGGCGGCCTCCAGGCGTTCAAGACGATCATCGGGGCCGACGAGCCGGAGCACACCGAGCAGAAGACCCATGAGGGGTACGAGTGGCTCTACGTGCTGTCCGGGAAGGTGCGACTGCTGCTCGGGGAGCACGAGGTCCTGCTGGAGCCGGGGGAGGTCGCGGAGTTCGACACCCGGCTGCCGCACCTGGTCCTGAACGGCGGCACCGAGCCGGCCGAAATGATCAGCATTTTCGGCCCGCAGGGCGAGCGGGTCCACGTCCGCGCCCGGACCACCGGCAGATCAGAGTGACACCGTGTGACGCAGCGGCCGGCCCTCCCGGAAGGCCGCCAGATTCGCCGTGATCAGCTCCTCGGCGCCGATCGGCCGCCCGCCCGCCGCGTGCGGCGTGATGATCACGTTGGGTTCGGCCCAGAGACCGGACTCCACCGGCAGCGGCTCCGTCTCGAACACGTCCAGGGCCGCGCCGGCTACCCGGCCGCCCCGCACCGCGTCCAGCAGCGCGGCCTCGTCGAGCACGGTCCCCCGGCCGACGTTGACGACCCAGGCGTGCTCCGGCAGATGGGACAGGACGGTGGCGTCGATCAGGCGTACCGTCTCGCGGGTCGCCGGAAGGATCGAGATCAGCAGGTCGGTGCGCGGCAGCAGCGCGGGCAGTTCGTCCGCCGTGACCACCGGGAAGCCGTGCCGGGTGCCGGCGCTGCGGGCCACTCCGGTGACGTTCGCGCCCAGCGTGGTGAGCACCGGGGCCAGGGTCGCCGCGATGCCGCCGAACCCCCAGATCACCACGTTGGCGTCGCGCAGCGTCCGGAACACGGCCGGCTCCCGCACCGGCTGGATGCCGCCGAGCTCCTCCGCCCACCGGCGGCCGATCTGCGCCCGGACCAGCAGGTGCAGCCGCCGCGCCGCGGCCAGGACGAGGGCCAGGGTGTGCTCGGTGACGGTACGGTCGTGCAGCCCGAGGCCGGCCGTGACGACGACCGCGGGGTCGAACCCGGCTTGGAGCACCATGTCCGGCCCGGCGGCGAGGCTCTGCACCCAGCGCAGTTTCGTCAGCCGGCGGGCCGCGTCGCTCAGGTTGGCGGCGCTGTTGCCCCAGACGACGAGCACCTCCGCGTCGGTGTGCTCGTCGGGGATCGGTTCACCGGCCGCGTAACCGGCGAGTTCCGCGTCCAGGCGCGCGGGGTCGAGTTCGAGTTCGATGGTGTCCGGCAGCAGAACCTTCATCCGGCCAGCCTGCCATCAACCGCCACGCGTGGCAGAGAGCGCCACCGCGAGCCACCGCGCGCGGCCGAGAGCCACCGTCACCCGCGACGTTCGTAGAGCGCCACCGTCGCCCGTTTCACCTGCCAGAACCCGGCCCGTTCCCAGCCCGCCGCGAGTAGCGGCCGGATCGTCTTGCGGGCCGTCACCGGGTCGGCGCGGCGGTCGCCGACCACGATCCAGATGCGGCGCGCACCGGCCAGTCGCTGCGGGTCGTCGGTGTACTCGTCGGCGACCAGCCGCCCGGTCTCCGCGGACGGCACCCGGACGGTCGGGTCGGCGGGCCGCTGCGGCAGCCGGTTCAGGTAGTAGTCCATGCCGGCCCGGATGGCGCGGTTCCGCGGCGGGTAGACGACCACGTCGCCGGGCTGCTGGTGGTCACCGACGATGCGGGCGGCGGAGCGGTAGTCCGGCCCGTTCTTCGCGGCCGGTTCCCGGACCTCCCGGTGGGCGGGCAGGGCGACCACGGCAAGGGCGAGCAGCACGGCGGCGATGCGGATCGTGCCGGTGCGCGACGGTCGCGCGGCGGGTCCGGCGAGGGCGACTGCGGCGAGCATCGCCAGCGGCGCGAGCACCACCAGCAGGTACCGCGCCACCCACATCGGTGACAGCAGCGCGGAGACCACGGCGAGCACCAGCAGCGGCCCGAACGCGAGGGCCGCGACGGGGGCGAGCCGGCGCATCGGGCGCCACGCGGCGAGCAGCACCAGGCCGAGGAGCAGCCAGGCGAACTCGCGGGACCCGAACAACTCGGCCGGCATGGCCCGGATCCGGGCGAGCGTGATCGGCTCCACCCAGTGCAGCTGGGTGTCGTCCTGGCGGGTGCCGAGCCAGGCGATCGGCAGCAGCGGGACGAGGGCGGCGGCGACGGCGCCGGCCCAGGTCAGCACGGTCCGGCGGCGGCCGCGGCGCCGGTGCCGCAGCAGCACGCCGACCAGCACGGCGTGCGCGACGAGGGTGGTCAGGGCGACCAGGTGGGAGAGACCCAGGAGCAGCACGCTCAGGCCATAGGCCACCCAGCGGTACGGGCCACCGCGTCGCACCGCCCCGAGCAGAAGGAGCAGGGCCAGCACGGCGAAGAAGCAGGCGAACGCGTACGGGCGGACCTCGGCCGCGTACCGTGAGGTGTTCGGCACCAGGCAGAGGATCAGGCCGGTCACCAGGCCGACGAGCGGGGTGAACAACCGCCGTCCCAACTCGGCCGCGACGGCCACCGCGCCCGCCATGGCCACGATCGACGGCAGCCGCAGCGCCACCTCGGACGTGCCGGCGAGGTCCTGCCAGAAGTGCAGGAAGACGTAGTAGAAGCCGAACACCGCGTCGATGTTCTGTGCCATGGCGACGATCTGCCCGACGGAGCGCTGTGCCACCTCGGCGGAGGTCACCTCGTCCCAGCTGAGCGCGGGCCGGCCCGCCTGCACCAGGCCGGCGGCGAGCATCAGGACACCGGGGACGACGGCCGGCAGGAACCGGTTCGGCGGTTTCCGCACCGTGGTCGCGCCGAGGTCGGCCGGCACGTCGTTGCGGTGCAACGCGGCCGGTCGCGGCAGCGTCGGGGCCGATGAGTCGGTCACCTGTCACCTCCATCCTCGGTCAGTGACACGTTGACCCGGGCGTCCCGGGTTCACCAGAGTTACCGCCGACTCACCGTGGCTTCCCCGACTTCGGCGGTTCTATCAGCCCTGCGAGGACGAAAACGTGAAAGAAAACGCGGCAGCCGCGGTGCGTGATCCGCACCGCGGCTGCCGCCGGGTCGTTCCGGGAGGTCAGCTGCCGACCGGGCCGCCGTCCGGCCGCCAGGTCACGACCACGCCCGGCTTGGCGTAGTCGCCGTCCGGCCAGACCGACGCGGGCTTCTCCACCGAGGCGCCGGTGATCTCACCCGGGTGCTGCACGGCGACGAAGACCGAGCGGTCGTCGGAGGTGATGAACGGGCCGCAGGTCTCGGCGCCCTTGGGGACGGTCAGGAACTGCTTGAGGTGGCCCTTCTCCCGGCCCTCGATCGGCGTGGCGAACAGGCCGTCGTTGGTGCCGAGCGCGTTGCCGTCCGTCGAGATCCACAGGTTGCCGGCACTGTCGAACGCGACGTTGTCCGGGCAGGAGATCGGCGAGACGGCGCTCTTGTCGTAGCCGCCGAAGTAGGTGTCGGCGGCGGCCGGGTCGCCGCAGACGATCGGCAGCGACCAGGTGAACTTGAGCGCGGTGTGGTCGCCGCAGTCCTCGACGATCTCGAAGATGTGGCCGTGCTTGTTGGCGTTGCGCGGGTTGGCCTCGTCCGCGGCGGGGTTGGTGCCGACACCTCGGTTGGAGTTGTTGGTCATCGCCGCGTAGATCTTGCCGGTGCGCAGGCTGGGCTGCACGTCCTCGGGCCGGTCCATCTTGGTGGCGCCGACCGCGTCACCGGCGAACCGGGTGTTGATCAGCACGTCGGCCGCGGTCATGCCCGGGACGAACGAGCGGTTGCCCGAGACCAGCTTGATCCAGACGCCCTTGCCGTCGAACTTGCCGTCCGCGGGCAGCTTGCCGGTGCCGTCGATCTGGGCGGCCGGGCTGTCGCCGGTCACCTTCGCGACGTAGAGCGTGCCGGACTCCAGCAGCGACAGGTTGTGCTTGCGCGCCCACGGCGAGTCGCTCTTGATGTACTTCTTCTCGGAGACGAACTTGTAGAGGTAGTCGAACCGCTCGTCGTCACCCATGTACGCCACGACGTGCCCGCTGCGGGCCACGATGACGTTGGCGCCCTCGTGCTTGAACCGGCCCATCGCGGTGTGCTTGCGCGGCGGGGCGTCCGGGTTCAGCGGGTCCACCTCGACGATCCAGCCGAACCGGTTCGCCTCGTTCGGGTGCTTCGCCAGGTCGAAGCGCTCCTGCACGCGGTCCCACTTGCGCGAGCCGCTCGGGTACCGGCTGGTGGTGGGGATGCCGTACCGGTTGAACTTGGTCTTGGTGGCCGCGTCGACCGCGTCGCCGCCGACGAAGTACTGGTTGAAGTTCTCCTCGCCGGAGAGCACGGTGCCCCACGGGGTGACGCCACCCGCGCAGTTGTTCAGGGTGCCGATGACCGTGTAGCCGCGCGGGTCCGCCGCGGTCCGCAGCGCAGCCGACCCCGCCGCCGGGCCGGTGAGCTTGAACTCGGTGGACAGCGCCGTGATGCGCTTGTTGTACCGCAGCTTGCGGCCCTTGACGGGCTTCCACTGGCCGGTCCGGCCGACCCGCTCGATCTCCACGACGGAGAGTCCGTGCGCCGCGATCGCTGCCTCGATCTGGTCACGGGTGAGCGCGTCCTGGCTGACGAAGCCGGGGAACATCAGGTCCTCGTTGGTGTACTCGTGGTTGACCACGAGCAGCGCCCGGTTCTTCTCCCCGGGCAGCGGGATCACGCCGACGAAGTCGTTGTTGTAGCCGAACTGCTGGGACTGGCTGGCGCCGGTCTGCTTGGTGAGGTCGAACTTGGGGGCGCCGGGCACCACCGGGTCACCCCAGCGCAGCACCACGGAGGACTGGTAGCCGGGCGGGATGGTGACCGCGTCCGCGGTGTTCGGGGCGACCGCCCGGAAGCTCAGCTTGCCGGCCTTGTGGTGGTGCTTGGGTCCGCCGAAGGCCTCCGGCACGACGCCCTCGGCCACCGGGGCGGCCGCGGCCGGGCTCGCGGCGGCCACCGCGCCACCGAAGCCCAGGACCATCGCGCCGACGGCGCCGGCCCGGACCACGCCACGACGGCTCATCTCGGCGTTGACGATGTCGCCGAGGTACGGGTTGGCCGACTCGTTCGGAGCCGGGTGGTCGCACGCGTTGGCGCAGCGGTACAGACAGGTCATCGCGTCGCGCGCGCCACCACTGTGACCCGGTACACGGGTCGTCAGCAGCGGAAGAAGCCGGCGACTCTGGTCGGACATCGAATCTCCTCGGTCTCACGCCACCCGATCGGTGACGTGCTGCCCGGACGCTAAAAGCCCAGGTGTACGGCGACCACCCGCTCGAGGTGAACGGGACGTGAACGTCGAGGCACCGTTTGTCGAGCGCCGCCGGTGCCGCGGCCGTTCAGGCCACCAGGCAGGCCACCGCGAGCAGCGCGCTGAGCACCCCGGCCAGGTGGACGCCGGGCAGCCGCTCGCGCAGGACGGCGGTGTTGAGCAGCACGGTCACGGCCGGGTACATCGAGGCCAGCAGCGCCGCCGTCCCGACCGTCCCGGCCGCCGCGGACAGCGCGAACGCCCCGTCGCCCACCGTCTCGAGCACACCGACACCGACCGGCAGCAGCAGCAGCCACCGCCGGCCGGTCCGCCGGCACCGGTCACCGGCGCGTCCGGTGGCCGGCCACGCCGGCCGGTACGGCAGCATCAGCAGCGCGGCGAGGCCACCGGCGATCCCGGCGTACGCGGTGGCCGAGTACGGATCGGCCGGCGCCGCCTCGTGCAGCAGCACGAAGTAGGCGCCGAAGCCGAGGGCCGCGCCCGCACCGCAGACCGCGGCCGCGTTCACCGGCACGAGCGACGGCCGTGCCCGGGGCGGGTCGGCCGGACGGCCGGTCGTGACGGGCCAACTGGCGAGGGTCATCCCGGCCAGAGCGGCGACCCCACCCACCAGGGCGGCCGGTCCGGCGCTCGCACCGTGCAGCAGGCCCCAGGCGACCGGGACCAGGGCGGCACCGGCGGAGACCGGGGCGACCACGGCGAGACTGCCCTCGCGCATCGCCCGGTAGAGCAGGCCCATCGACGCCAGGCCGACGAGTCCGGCGGCCGCGGCGAGCACGATCAGCCGGGCATCGGCGGGCGGCGGCGCCTGGCGCAGGGCCAGGAACACCACGGCGACCAGCAGACCGGTGAGTTCCGACCCGATCAGCACGGTTCGGATCGCCATCCGCCGGGCGCCGAGGCCGGCCAGGAAGTCGGAGCCGCCCCAGGCCAGTGCCGCCAGCATCGCGAGCGCCATCGTGAGCACCACAGCCCGTGTCCCCTGCCTGTCCGGCCCTGGGCGGGGTGGCGCCGGGCGGTTGCCTCAGCACAGCATCAGGCGCCCATTACCGGACAACTCCCCGATCAGGGGATGGACAGTGGCAAAGCCTCTTGATCTCGAACCAGACGTGAACCCCTCGAGTTAGCGCTAACAACAGGCTCTTCCCGGCACTGTAACCACTCTTGACCGGTAAATACATCGACACGCGACTCTTGACACGGCGATCGATGTTTGCGTACACATTGCAGAGTCTCGTCCACCGGAAACATCCCCGACACACCGGAGGACCATCCGTGCCCAGATCCATCGCGACCCGTACCGCGGGGGTGGCCGCCGTCCTGGTCTCGCTCCCGCTCGCCGTCTCACCGCCGGTGGCCGCCGCCGCGGCCGAGCCCGACTACACCATCACGGTGAACCCGGCGGCGACCGGCGCCACCATCGACAAGTCGATGTACGGCGTCTTCTTCGAGGACATCAACTACGCGGCCGACGGCGGCCTCTACGCCGAACTGGTCCGCAACCGCTCCTTCGAGTTCAACGGCACCGACGCGGCCGGCTGGAACGGCCTGACCGGCTGGACGGTGTCCGGCTCGGCCACCGTGACCGACGACGACCAGCGGCTCCACGAACGCAACCGCAACTACCTCACGGTGAACGGCGCGGCCGGCCTGACCAACGCCGGCTTCCCCAGCCCCAGCACCGGCAGCGCGATCGCCCTCGAACGCGGCGCCGGCTACACCTTCTCGGTCTGGGCCCGGGCCGCCGCCAGCACCAGGATCGACGTCTCGCTGCGCGCCGCGGACGGCACGGCGCTCTCCCGGCCGCTCACGATCACCGCCGCCGGCGACACGTGGAAGAAGTACACCGGCCGGCTGACCGCGACCGCGACGACCGACGCCGCCCGGCTCGCGGTGACCACCTCCGGCACCGGCACGCTGCGGCTCGACGAGATCTCGCTGTTCCCGCGGGACACCTACAAGGGCCGCGCGAACGGCCTGCGCAAGGACCTGGCGGAGAAGATCGAGGCCCTGAACCCCGGCTTCGTCCGCTTCCCGGGCGGCTGCCTGGTCAACACCGGCAGCATGTACCCGTACGACGCCGCCAACAACTACCCGCGAGCCCGGTCCTACCAGTGGAAGGACACCGTCGGGCCGGTCGAGACGCGGGCCACCAACAAGAACTTCTGGGGCTACAACCAGACCTACGGCCTCGGCTACTACGAGTACTTCCAGTTCTCCGAGGACATCGGCGCGATGCCGCTGCCGGTGGTGCCGGCGCTTGTCACCGGCTGCGGGCAGAACCGGGCCACCGCCGACGAGGCGCTGCTCCAGCAGTACATCCAGGACACCCTCGACCTGATCGAGTTCGCCAACGGGCCGGTCAGCAGCACCTGGGGCAGACTGCGCGCGCAGATGGGGCACCCGAAGCCGTTCGGCCTCACCACGATCGGGGTCGGCAACGAGGAGAACCTGCCCGAGGAGTACTGGGCGAACTTCCTCAAGTTCGAGGCCGCCATCAAGGCGAAGCACCCGGCGATCACCGTGGTCAGCAACTCCGGCCCGGACGACCAGGGCAGCACCTTCGAGAACCTCTGGGCCAAGAACCGGGCGCACGGCTCCGACATGGTCGACGAGCACTACTACAACAGCCCGGCCTGGTTCCTGCAGAACAACGAGCGGTACGACGGCTACGACCGTAACGGGCCGAAGGTGTTCCTCGGTGAGTACGCGTCGCTCGACAACAAACTGTTCAACTCGCTCGCCGAGGCCGCGTACATGACCGGCCTGGAACGCAACGCCGACGTGGTGAAGATGGCGTCCTACGCGCCGCTGCTCGCCAACGTCGACAACGTCCAGTGGAAACCGGACATGATCTGGTTCGACAACGACGAGTCCTGGGGTTCCACCAGCTACCAGGTGCAGAAGCTGTTCATGAACAACGTCGGTGACCGGGTGGTGCCGACGAGCGTCACCGGCGGCGCGGTGGTGCAGCCCAAGCCGATCACCGGTGCGGTCGGGCTCTCCACCTGGCGGACCGCCGCCGTCTACGACGACGTCAAGGTCACCCGCCCGGACGGTACGGTGCTGTTCAGCGACAACTTCGACGACGGCACCGCGGACGGCTGGACCCCGGTGCAGCCGCGCGGCACGTGGACCGTGACCGACGGCGCCTACACCCAGACCGACGTCACCGCCGAGGACACCATGGTCAAGGCGGCCACCATCGGCGAGAGCGACTACGACTACACGCTGACGGCCACCAAGACGGCCGGCGCCGAGGGCTTCCTGGTGGCGTTCGGCGTCCAGGAGACCGGCCAGTTCTACTGGTGGAACCTGGGCGGCTGGAACAACACCCAGGGCGCCGTGGAGAAGGGCGTCACCAGCGCCAAAGAGCAGCTGCTCACCAAGCCCAACACGGTCACCACCGGGCAGACCTACAACCTCAAGGTGCAGGTACGCGGCACCAAGGTCACCCTGTTCGTCGACGGCACCGAGTGGGCCAGCTTCGACGACAACCAGGTCACCGAGCCGTTCGCGCAGGTCGTCACGGAGGACACCCGGGCCGGTGAGCTGATCGTCAAGGTGGTCAACGCGCAGAGCACCCCGGCGGTCACGAAGGTCGACCTGGGCCGCAAGGTCGCCAGGACCGCGCGGATGACCGTGATCACCGGCGACCCGGGCGAACAGAACACCCGCTCCGCCGAGCCGATCCAGCCGCGGACCAGCACGGTCGACGGCATCGGATCGACGTTCACCCGGGAGTTCCCGGCGAACTCGGTCACCTTCCTGCGCATCAAGACCCGATGAGGAGCCGACAATGACGTACGCGATCGATCGCCGTACCCTCCTGCGGGGTTCTCTCGGGGTGACCGGCGCCGGCGCTCTCGCCGGGCTCACCGCCGCGAGTGCCGAGGGCGCCCCGGCGCCGAAACCGCCGCGCACCGACGCCGAGATCTACGGCGTGACCACCAAGGACCCGCTGATCAGTCAGCGTGCCGACCCGTGGATCACCCGGCCGGTGAACGGCACGTACTACTTCACCGGCTCGGTCCCGGAGTACGACCGCCTGGTCGTCCGCAGCGCCAGCACCCTCGCGGGCCTGTCCACGGCCGAGGAGTCGGTGATCTGGCGGCGGCCGGCGAGCGGCACCATGGGCGGCCACATCTGGGCGCCGGAGCTGCACCGCATCGGCGGCCGCTGGTACATCTACTTCGCCGCCGGCGACTCCGACGACGTGTTCCGGATCCGGACCTACGTCCTCGAGTCGGCACTGGACGACCCGCGCGACCCGGCCGGCTGGACCCTGAAGGGCAAGCTCGTCACCGAGTGGGACGGCTTCACCCTGGACGCCACCTCGTTCAGTCACCGCGGCAAGCAGTACCTGGTGTGGGCGCAGAGCGAACCGGAGATCGCGGTGAACTCCAGCCTCTACATCGCGCGGATGGCGAACCCGTGGACCCTGGGCAGCAAGCCCACCCGGATCGCCACGCCCACCCTGAGCTGGGAGATCCTGGGTTACCGGGTGAACGAGGGCCCGGCCGTGCTGATCCGCAACGGGCGGGTGTTCCTGACCTTCTCGGCCAGCGCCACCGACGCCCGGTACGCGATGGGCCTGCTCACCGCGGACGCGGACGCCGACCTGCTGCAGCGGTCGAGCTGGGTGAAGACCCCGGATCCGGTCTTCGTGACGAACGAGCGGACGAAGCGGTACGGGCCCGGGCACAACTCGTTCACGGTCGCCGAGGACGGGAAGACCGACGTGCTGGTCTACCACGCCCGCGACTACCGGGACATCACCGGCGACCCGCTCTACGACCCGAACCGGCACACGCGGGTGCAGAAGCTCTACTGGCACGAGGACGGGACGCCGCTGTTCGGCATCCCGGTCGGCGACGGCGGGCCGATCGTCCGGCTCTCCCCCGCCGACGCGCCGCAGTGGTTCGTCCGGCACACCGGCGACGTGATCGAGGCCGCGCGGGCGCCGCGCGACCTGGAGAAGACCCAGTTCCGGTTCATCCCGGCGGCGGACGGCACCGAGACAATGCAGTCGGTGGACGAGCCTGCGAAGTTCGTGACGGTCACCGGAACCACGGTGTCGCTCTCGGCAACCGGCACGCCGGTCACCCGGGTCGCATCCCGGGACGGGGTGACCGTCCGGGTCGCCGCAGGCCGGTACCTGCGCCACGTCAAGGGCACGATCACGGTCTCCGACCGGGCGACCGCGTTCCTGCTCAGCTGACGCGCCACACCATCGGGGGACGTCCGGCCCAGTGCCGGACGTCCCCTCTGTCCGATGATCCCTCTCCCCGCCTCAACCGCCCCTCCGCAGCAGGCCGCCCGCCCCGGGCCTCCACCAGCCCAACCACCGGCCAGCCCCAGCCCGCACCGCCCATCAGTCCCAGCCCTCACCACCGACCAGCCCCAGCCCGCACCGCCCGTTTAGTCCGAGCCCCACCGCCGACCAGCCGCAGCCCGCACCGCCGTCAGTTCCAGCCCTCACCGCCGACCAGCCGGAGCCCTCGCCCCCGACCAGCCCCGTCACCATTCGATCGTCCCCCAGTCGATACCGCCCGCGCGGCAACCCGGCTCTGCCGTCCCGGCTGCGGTCGCGCCGCCCATGGCGAGAAGTTGATCTGCTAGCGCTACGAAATCGCTGTGATCATGGGGTCAAAACCGCGATTTCGTAGCGCTAGCAGATCAACTTCGCCGCGCGGAGCCGACGCAGCCGCCGCGGCCACCTGTCCAGGGGTCTCAACGGAGCCGAGGCTGGCAACAGCACGCCGGGCACCTGCGGCTCGCCCGCTGCCACGTCGGCGTCCTGCGCGCCATGCTCCGAGTCCTGGTGCAAACCGGCCCAATAGCCTCCGATCGCCGCTCGACACACCATAGGGACACCCTCCCGGGCGGCCGCCAGCTGCGCCACAGCGAAGATGAGGTGGGTCTCAAGTTAGGCTGGAGGCATGGAGAAGGCCTTGCGCAGCGACGCCCGCCGCAACCGGGAACGCCTCACCACCGCCGCCGCGGCCGTCTTCGGTGAGCGCGGGCTGGACGCCCCGCTGGAGGAGATCGCCCAGCGGGCCGGGGTCAGCGCGGGCACCCTCTACAACCGGTTCGGCAGCCGGGACGCCCTGGTCGACACGGTGATGACGGAGCGGGTCGCGCGCTGCGCCCGCGAAATCGCCGCGCACGCGGAGGCGGCCGGCGACCCGTGGGAGGCGTTCACCCGCTACGTCTGGGGGCTGTGCGAACTTCAGGCGAGCGACCTCGGTCTCAACGACGCGGTGAGCCGGCGCTTCGGCGAGGCGGGTCAGCTCACCGCGATCTGTGACGCGCAGCTGACGACCGCACGGACGTTCGTCACCCGGGCGCAGGAGGCCGGGGTGCTGCGGGCGGACTTCACCACCGAGGACCTGCCCCACATCCTCTGGTCCACCTCGATGCTCGTCCGCGCCACCACCGGGGTGGCCCCGGGCGCCTGGCGGCGCGGCATCGCCCTGATGCTCGACGGGCTGCGCGCCCCGGCCGCGCACCCCCTGCCCGAGCCGCCGATGACTCCCGGCCAGGTGCGCGAGGCGATGCTGCGGCTGGGCGCACACGGCACCACCGGCCGGGGGCGTCCCCGGTCCTGAGAACCGATCACGCCGGTACGCCCACACAGCCGGACGCCCACACAGCCGCACGCCCAGCACGCACGCCCAGCATGCCCGCACGCCGTGCACGACCAGGACGCCCGCACGACCAGCACGCCCGCACGCCATGCCGACCGGCACGACCGTCACGCCCGCACGACCGTCACACCCCCCACGACCGTCACGCACCCACGATCGGCACGCCGCACGACCGGTTCCGATCAGCCGACGGCGATTCCCTGGAAGCCGTCAGCGGTGGCCACCACGGCGTAGCCGCCCGCCACCGCACCTACCGCCCGCGACGCCCCGGCCGGCGGCCGGCCGTAGCCGGTGGGCTTCCCGGTGGCATCGCATGCGGTGGCGAGGTTGCCGCCTTCACGCCGGAACCTCTCCGGTGTGCCCGCCGGGGCGACGTGCCCCTGGTGGTAGTCGAACTGGGCGGCTTTCAAGCACCAGAAGGCGGCTCCGGCCGGCGGCACGGTGACCGTCCCGTCTGTCAGGTCGATCATCCGGTCGCCGCTGCCGAGCCGGGCGACGATCGTGTGCTCGCCGGCCACCGCGGCGCGTTCCAGTCCACCGGCCAGCTGCTCGGACGCGCCGGCGGGCACCGCCCACCGTGTCTTCCCGGTGCGGGGGTCGAAGCCTTCCAGCGTCACGTCCAGGTCCTCGAACGTGATCTTCAGAGGGTCGAAGACGATGTGTTCGCGGCCGCTGACCCGGCACCGGACCGGCTCGTACGGCAGCGGGACCTGGCCCGCGCAGCTCACCACGGTCCCGACCTCCCGCCACAGCACGGCCCCGGTCGCTTCGTCCAGAGCGGCGCTGCCGCTGTCCGGCAGCAGGTCGAAGTCGACGGTCGTGGTCGTCCGCACGCCGCGGCTGAACACCGAGCCGGCGAACACGCCCGCCGCCGCGAGGTGTGTCCAGTTCCAGCCGTTACTGGTGCTGAAGCCGGCCGGAAAGGCGTCGGTCAGCGGTCGCTGCCACCGGATCGCCCCGTCCCTGACCAGCGCGAGCCGCTCGTCCGGACGCCCGCCGAGGTCGTGCAGGCCCGCTTCCCCGACGGCACGGGCGGTTGCCGGGAGCGCGACCCGGTACGGCGTGAAAGCACCGGTGCCGACGTCGAGCCGGTACCCGCGCATCTCCCCGCCCGTCTCGGTGGTCGCCATGGCGCACGCCGCCCGGCCGCCGAAACACTCCCGTCCGGAACAGCGCGGGCGGGCTGCTCTGCTCGACCCGGCCGGTCACCGCGTCGACGATCACCAGCCTGGCCCATTTCGGCCCCCGTTCCGGCACCGGCGTAAGGAACGTCGCGTTGTCGCCGACCTTGTGCGGCAACAACTCGATGCCGACGGTCTGCATGCTCGGCGTCATCTCGCGTTCCCAGAGGACGTCGCCGTCACCGGGACGCAGGCCCTGGGCGTAGACGTGCCGGTCCCGGACCACGTAGGCCACCGCGACACCGCCGGCCTCGATCGGCTGGCCGATCGGCACCATCCCCGTGGTGCTCCAGTCCGCCCGCGCCGCAGCGGCAGCCCCACCGCCGACGCCGGCCGTCAGGGCGCTGCCGGCCGCTACGGCGGTGGCGAGCAGGAAAGTGGTCAAGGAACGCATGGCTCGCCTTTTCGTCGTCTTACTTTTACACAACAGCAGGGAGCCGAAGAAAAACGACTCCCTGCCCGCATTTTCGTATTACTGGTCAGAAGGCGCCACTGACCTCGACGGGACTGTCCGCGAGATCACTTTCGTCATCTTCCTTCGGGTCGTCCGCCGGAACGAAATCGGGGCGTGAATCCCCGACACCGGCCGCCGTGCCGACTTCCGCCACGGGAGATGCCTGCACCGGCGAGGCGACCGCGACGGACATCGGGAGCGCGAAGGCCGCCGCCATACCGGCGACAACGCAAAGTTTGGTTCGCATAGCGATTTCTCCGTTCTTGGACATTTCCTGCCGTGATCCTAGGCACGGACGATTAAACCTGTCCGGCCCTTGGAAATTTCGCGGCTAAAGTCCGACCGAGCCACGGAAAAACGCGAAGGCCTTTGCGTGCGGGCGCGGCATGAAACAGACAGAAATCGGCCGGGACGGTCAGTGGAAGTCGGCCGGGTCGAGGCGGGACGCGCGCCGCCGGTACTCCTGCGCCTTGCCCGGCCAGTTCGTCACGATCCGGCCGGCGGCGGTCCGGTACCAGCTCCGGCAACCCGTCCAAACGCTCGTCGCCAGACGGGACTGGATCTCCTCGTCGTAGCCGGCGGCACGCTCCGCCCGTACCTCCAGAGGCTTCGACCCGGCGGCGATCCGCCGCACCGCCTGCGCGATGTATCGCGCCTGGACCTCGTGGAAGTAGATCACCGAGGTGTTCCCGGTGTTCGTGTTCGGGCCGTAGACCAGGAACATGTTGGGGAAGCCCGGCACGGTGACACCGAGGTAGGCGTGCGCGCCGTCGCGCCAGACCTCGGCCAGGTCCGTGCCGTCGCGCCCGGTCACCCGGATCGGCACCAGGAACTCGGTGGCCGCGAACCCGGTGCCGTAGACCAGCACGTCGCACGGGTGGTGGGCACCGTCGGCGGTACGGATGCCGTCCTCGGTCACCGCGACGATCTTCTCGGTGACCAGGTCCACGTCGGGCCGGGCCAGCGTCGGCAGCCACGCGTTGGTGAACAGCACCCGCTTGCAGCCCATCGGATCGTCCGGGGTGACCTTGGCGCGCAGTTCCGGGTCGCGCACCTGCAGGCGGCGCTGGAGGTGGGAGACGCCGCGCACCGCCGAGTCGGCGAACCGGTTCCCGGTCACCGCGGCGCCGGTCACCAGGGTGAGCAGCCAGGTGCCGGCCCGCGAGGCGCGCATCAGGGCGGGCATCCGGCGGTACGCGGCCAGCCGCGCCCGCCCGTACCGCCGGTCCGGTTTGGGCAGGGTCCATGGCGGGGTGCGCTGGAAGACGGTGACGTGCGCGGCCTGCCCGGCGATCGCCGGCACCAGTTGGATGGCGCTGGCCCCGGTGCCGATCACCGCGATCCGCCGGCCGTCGACCGGCACGTCCGGCGTCCAGTGCGCGGTGTGCACGGCCACGCCCCGGAAGTCGCCGGCGCCGGGCAGCGCCGGGATCGACGGGCGGGACAGCTGGCCGACCGCCGGGATCAGCACGTCGGCCTCGATCCGCTCACCGGCCGCGGTGCTGATCACCCATCGGGCGCCGTCCCAGTCGGCGGCGGTGACCTCGGTGCCGAACCGGGTGCGCGCGGTGACGCCCAGCTCGCCGGCACACCGCTCCAGGTAGGCGAGGATCTCCTGGTGCGGCGGGAAGCGGCGGCTCCACGACGGGTTCTGCGCGAAGGAGTACGAGTAGAGCGGCGCCGGGATGTCGCAGGCGCACCCCGGGTAGGTGTTGTCCCGCCAGACACCACCGATCCGGTCCGCCTTCTCCAGCACGATCAGGTCGTCGTGCCCCTCGCGGAGCAGCCGGGCGGCGACGGCGACGCCACCGAACCCGGCCCCGATGATCACGATTTTCGTCATCGCGGCTTCCCGATCGTCAGTCGCAGCGCGGCGGGGGCGTGCGCCGGCACCACCGGGTTCTTCGGGCTGATCGGTTCCAGCCTGAGGTAGGGCAATGCCATCGCCGGTCGCGGATCCGGGTCCCCGGCGTTCGGCCACAGCGCGACGGCCCGCTCGGCGAGGGCCGTGATGGTCAGGGACGGGTTCACCCCGAGGTTCGCCGACACCACCGAGCCGTCGATCACGTGCAGCCCGTCGTAGCCGATCAGCCGCTGGTACGGATCCACCACCGCCCCGATCGCGCACCCGCCGATGAAGTGCCCGGTCACCGGCCGTCCGACGAGTTCGGTGGCGGCGCCGGTGGCCACGCCGTCCACTTTCTCCGCCACCCGCCGCGCCACGTCGTGCGCGGCCGGCACCCAGACCGGGTTGGGTTCCCCGATGCCCGGCCGGCTGGTCAGCCGCCGCCCGAACAGACCGCGCCGGGTGTGCAACGTGATCGAGTTGTCGAGCGGCTGCATGGCGAGCAGCACGATCGTCTCCTTCGACCAGTTCCGCGGCGAGACGAACAGCCGCCGGTCGCGACCGGCCCGCGCGAGCTGTTTCGCCGCTGCCCACCAGCGCGGGGTCCGCCCGGTGTCGTCGACGAGCACGGTGGCCAGCAGCGCGAGCAGGTTGCTGCCGGGCCCGTAGCGGACCGGCTCCACATGGGTCACCGGGTCCGGATGGATCGATGAGGTGATCGCGACGCCGTGGCTGAAGTCGCGGTCGGCGCGCCGGGTGCGCGCGCCGAGGATGGACTCCGAGTTGGTGCGGCTCAGCTCACCGAGCCGGGCCGGGATCCGGGGCAGCAGCCCCCTGTCGCGCATCCGGTGCAGCAGCCGCTGGGTGCCGAGCGCGCCACCGGCGAAGACGACCTGCCGCGCGGTGAACACCCGCCCGGCGAGGCCACCGGTGCGCCGCGTCCGCACCTCGTAGCCCCCGCCGGTCAGCTGCCGCACGGACCGGACCGTGGTGAGTGGATGGACCTCGGCACCGGCCCGCTCGGCGAGGTAGAGATAGTTCTTGACCAGGGTGTTCTTGGCGTTGCCACGGCAGCCGGTCATGCACGAGCCGCACAGCGTGCAGGTCCGCCGGACGGGACCGGCCCCGCCGAAGAACGGGTCCGGCACCTCGGCGCCGGGTTTCTGGGCGCCTGCGGCGAAGAGGACCCCCACGGGTGTACGGGCGAACGTGTGGCCCACGCCCAGATCGTTCGCGACCGCGCGCAGGGCTTCGTCGGACGCCGTGCCCACCGGGTTGACGGTCACCCCCAGCATCCGTTTGGCCTGCGCGTAATAGGGGGCGAGCTCGGACTTCCAGTCGGTGATGCCGGACCACTGCGGGTCGCGGTAGAACGCGTCCGGCGGCTCGTACAGCGTGTTCGCATAGCCCAGCGAGCCGCCACCCACCCCTGCCCCCGACATGATCATCACGTCTTTGAGCAGGGTGAGACGCAGAATGCCGTAGCAGCCCAGCGCGGGCGCCCACAGGTAGTCGCGCAGCCGCCAGGAGGTCTTGGCGAACTGCTCGTCGGCGAACCGGCGGCCCGCCTCGAGCACGCCGACGCGATAACCCTTCTCGGTCAGGCGCAGCGCCGTGACGCTGCCGCCGAACCCGGAGCCGATCACGAGAACGTCGTAGTCGTCCGACATCGCCGTACCATCACACCGCTATTGGCAACATGTCAACAACGGGTTTCAGGTCTTGCTCGCAGCGCGGAATCCGGTCCGCAACCCCCAGCCGTGATCCGCTTTCGGGCAGGCTGACCCGATGGCAGAGCTCTCCTATGAACGGCGCGGCTCGGGCCCGGTCCTGGTGCTGATCCACGGCCTCGGCAGCCACCGCCAGGTCTGGTCCCCGATCCTCGACACCGCCGCGCGCCACCGCGACGTGATCGCCCTCGACCTGCCCGGTTTCGGCAGCACCCCGCTACCGGCGGTGGGCCCTGGCCTGCGCGGCCTGACAGGCACCCGGCCCGGCGCACGCTCCGGATCACCCGGGGCGGGCGGCGCGGCGCCCAGGTCCGCCTCCGGGTCGCGCGGTCAAGGCGGTACGGGGCCCAGCTCATCACCCGGGCCGGCTGGCGCGGGCCCTCAATCGTCTTCCGAGTCGCGCGGAGTGGGCGGCGCGGGCCCTCCATCGTCTTTCGGGTCGCGCGGGGCGGGCGGCACCGGGCCCGGGTCCGTCGGGCGGTATGCGGATCAGGTCGCCGCGTTCCTCGATGGACTCGGCGTGCGCGCCCCCGAGATCGCCGGCAGCTCCCTCGGCGGCGGCGTGGCCCTCGAACTGGGGCGGCGCGGCCACGCCCGGGCCGTCACCGCGTTCGCCCCCGTCGGTTTCTGGCACACCCCCGGCCGCCTCTGGTGCCAGACTGTGGTCACGGCCGCCCGCGCGGGCGCGGAACGCCTGGACGCCGCCCTGCCCCGGATCCTGAACTCGCGGGCCGGCCGGTCCGCGTTCTGCGCGCCCTTCTACGCCCACCCCGGCCGGCTGCCCGCCGCCGACGCCCTCGCCGCGGCCCGCGCACTCGCCGCCGCCCCGGGTTTCGCCGGCGCCCGCGACGCGTTCAGCCGGTTGCGGCCGTGGCAGTTCGCCGAGATGGGCGAGCTCACCCGGATCCCGGTCACCATCGCCTGGGGCACACGGGACGCGATCCTGCCGTACCGCACCCAGGCCCGCCGGGCCCGCACAGTCCTGCCCACCGCCCGCCACGTCACCCTCCCCGGCTGCGGCCACCTCCCGTTCGCCGACGACCCGGCCCGCTGCCTCGCCGCTCTCGGCATCCCCTCGTAGCCCAGGCCGGCCGCCTCGCCGCCCCGGGCATCAGCTCGTAGCCCAGGCCGGCTACCTCGGCGCCCCGAGCATCAGCTTGCAGCCCAGGTCGGCTGCCTCGGCGCCCCGGGCATCAGCTCATAGTCCCGGCTCCACCGGCGCGCCGGCACCATGTTCCCCTCCCCGCGACCACCGTGTGCTTCTGGCGGCCCGGGGTGTCCCTATGGTCTGGTCAAGCAGCCGCGCGCTCCCTTGTGTCCAGTCCCTGGCAGCCGCGATCCGCGACGTTGCGTCCACACGGCGAGAAGTTGATCTGCTAGCGCTACGAAATCGCTGTGATCATGGGCCTGAAACCGCGATTTCGCTCCGCTAGCAGATCACTTCTCGGCCGGGACGGCCGCATTCGGCGCCACCGGGACCGGACAGGGCACGGTCCTGGGGTGGCCGCCGGGGTGCGGCGGTCACGAGCGGGTCAGCCAGGTGACCAGCATGATCAGGAGGAAGAGGCCGCCCGCGGCCAGGGTGACCGCGGCGACCAGCGTGCTCACCTCGGACTCGGAGCGTGGTGGGCGCCCGCCGGGGGCGGTCCAGTCCTCGACGACAGCGAAGACACGGGTACCGGCGTGCCGTACCCGTCGTTTCCAGATCCGGGCCGAACGGGGTCGTGCCGGGGTCACCGACGATCCACTCCGGACATTCGGCCCACCTCCACGCACCGCCTCGGTCGAGGAGGTCAACGACCCATGTGCGGATCGGTGATGCGGCCGGCGGCGCGTCGCTGGGACACTCCGTGCGGGGGATACGGAATGGCACGGGAGAGGGATCGGATGACGGACCTGCAGGAGGCGGCGAAGCTGCTGGCCGCGGCGCAGCGCGTGGTGGTGTTCACCGGCGCGGGCATCTCGGCGGAGAGCGGCGTGCCCACCTTCCGGGACGCGCTGACCGGATTATGGGCGCGGTTCGACGCCCAGGCGCTCGCCACCGCGCAGGCCTTCCGGGACGACCCGGATCTCGTCTGGGGCTGGTACGAGTGGCGCCGCCACCGGGTCCGCAGCGTCCACCCGAACGCCGGGCATCTGGCGGTCACCGCGATCGAGGCCCGCGCCGAGCACACCACCCTGGTCACGCAGAACGTCGACGACCTGCACGAACGCGCCGGCTCAGCGAACCCGGTGCACCTGCACGGCAGCCTGTTCGCGCCCCGCTGCGCCGAGTGCGGCACGGCCGCCACGGCGCCCAGCGACAAGGCCGGCGACAAAGCCGGCGACAAAGCCCATGACCAGGCCGAAGACAGGGCCGGAGGCCGACCAGGCGGCCCGACCGGAGGCCGGCCAGGTGACCTGGCCGGCGATGCGGAGGAGCCGGACCAGGGCCGCCGGATCCGGCCGCCGGTCTGCGCGCGCTGCGGCGGCCTGATCCGGCCGGGCGTCGTCTGGTTCGGTGAGTCGCTGCCGGAGGCGGCCCTGGAGTCGGCCGCCCGGTCGGCGTCCGGCTGCGACGTGCTGCTGACCGTCGGCACGTCCGGGCTGGTCTACCCGGCCGCCGAGATACCCCGGCTGGCGGCCCGCGCCGGCGCCGCCGTGATCCAGGTCAACCCGCAGCCCACCCCGATGGACTCGGTGGCCCTGGTCAGCCTGCGCGGCAGCGCCGCCCGGATCCTGCCCGACCTGGTCGCCGCCGCGTGGCCGGACACGGAGGCCGACCGTGGCCGTCAGGCGTAGTGCCGGTAGACCGGCCGCGCCACGCACGCCGGCTTGTCGGAGCCGTCCACCTCGACCGTGAAGTCGAAGGTGCTCTGCACGCCGTTGCCGGCCACGTCCTCGACGCTTACCACCGACGCCCGCAGCCGGATCTTGGCGCCGACCCGGACGGGGCTCGGGAAGCGCACCTTCTCCAGGCCGTAGTTGACGCCCATGGTGATGCCCTCGACCGTCAGCAGCGAGCTGAACAGCGGGATGACAAGCGAGAGCGTCAGGTAGCCGTGGGCGATCGGACCGCCGAACGGCCCGGCCTTGGCGCGGTCCACGTCGACGTGGATCCACTGGTGGTCGCCGGTGGCGTCGGCGAACGTGTTCACCCGCTCCTGGGTGATCTCCAGCCACTCGCTGTGGCCGAGGTCCTGGCCGGCGAGCGACTTGAGGCCGTCGAGTCCGTTCACGATGGTCGTCATGGATGTTCCTTTCCGAGGAGCGGTGTTGCGGCAACCAGCCGAGCCTCACATCCGGCGCCGCTTCGCGCCACCGCGGGAATCGCCGGTTCAGGATCCGGACCCGGGCGGCCGATGGGTACGGCATGGGCACCCGCGCCACCACCGGCCCGCTCCGGCACCTGTGGTGGATCTACCTGCTCGTCGCCTCGGCGGCCGCCGTCGTCTACCTGGTCACGCCACTGACCGCCGCCACCCGGTGGATCTATGTGGTGGTGAACTGCACGGCACCCGTCGCCACGTGGTACGGCCTGGTCCGTAACACACCGCAGCGCCGGACCGCCTGGCTGCTGATCACCGCCGGGCTGGCCGCCTCGGGGCTCGGTGACGTGCTGTTCGCGAGCTGGACCGCCCGTGACCTGCCGGCGCCCTTCCCGTCCGGCGCGGACGTCTTCTACCTGCTCGGGCACGTCGCGATCGCGGCCGGGACGGCGACGCTCGCGGCCCGGGCGGGACGGACCGCCTTCATCGACTCGGCGGTGATCCTGGCACCCCTGGCGGCTCTCGCCTGGATCCTGGTGGCCGAACCGGTCCGTACCGTCGGCGGCACCACCGCGGCCCAGTTCGTGGCGGTCGCGGCCCCGGCCAGCACGCTTTTCGTGGTCTACTGCGCGCTGGCGCTCGCCCTCGGCGTCCAGTTGCGCACCCCGGGCGTACGCGCCCTGCTGCTCGGTCTTCTCGCCTGGTTCGTCTCGGACGCGCTCTACACCCACCGCAGCCTCGCCGGCACCTACACCGAAGGCGGTCCGATCGACCTGGGCTGGATGGCGATGCCGATCCTGCTCGCCACCGCAGGCCTGCACCCGTCGATGGTCACGACCACCCCGCGCCGTTCCACGCTGGTGATGCTCACCGTGCCGCGGGCGGTCACCCTGTTCGCCGCGTCGCTGGTGCTGCAGACCCTGCACCTGTTCTGGGAGCCGCCCGACGACACCGCCCTGATCCTGGGTTCCGCGGTCTCGATGACGCTCGTCGCGGTCCGGCTGATCGCCCCGATCCACGAACTGGCCCGCCGCGCCGGGCACGACCCGCTGACCGGGCTGGTCAACCGCAGTCTGCTGATGGACCGGCTCGCGCTGGCGCTGAGTTCCCTGCCGGCGGACGGGCGTACCCGGGTGGGTCTGCTCTTCTGCGACCTTGACCATTTCAAGACAGTCAACGACAGTCTCGGCCACGACGCCGGTGACCAGCTCCTCGTCGCCATCGCCGCGCGCCTGCGCGGCGCCGTCGGTGCCGGTCACCTCGTCTGCCGGCTGGGCGGTGACGAGTTCGTCATCCTGATGCCCGCGGTCACCGACGAGGAGGCCATCGAGATCGCCGACCGGGTGGCCGGTGACCTGGGCCGGCCGCTGCATCTGGCCGACGGCAGCGAGTTCTTCGCCTCCCTGTCGATCGGCCTGCGCACCACGGGTGACCCGCGGGCCGCCCCGGAGGACCTGCTCCAGGACGCGGACACCGCGATGTACCAGGCCAAGGCTGCGGGCCGGGGCCGGATGGTCCGCTTCGACGTGCAGCGGCGGGCCGAGGCCGCCCAGCGCCTGCGCCGCGACGCCGACTTCCGCCGGGCCCTGCATCACCCGGGCGAACTGTTCTGCGTCTACCAGCCCGTGTTCCGGGTCGACGACGGAACCCTCAGCTCGGTCGAGGCCCTGGCCCGCTGGGAGCATCCCGGCGACGGCGTGCTGCCGCCCGCCGCCTTCGTGCCGGTGGCCGAGGCGACCGGCACCGTCGCGCAGCTCTTCGCCGCGGTGCTCGAGGAGTCCCTGCACGAGCAGCGCACCTGGTACAACCGCACCGGCCGGTGGATCCCGGTCGCCGTCAACCTCTCCCCCCGCCAGCTGGACGCGACGACGGCGGACACCGTTCTCACGGCACTGCACCGGGCCGGCAGCCCGGCCGCGGCACTCACCCTGGAACTGACCGAGACCGGCCTGGCGGACCCGGCGACGGTGGACGCGGCGCTGGGCCCGCTGCGCCGGGCCGGGGTGAAGCTGGCGGTGGACGACTTCGGCACCGGGTACTCGTCGATGGCCCGCGTCGCCGACCACGGCTGGGACATCGTCAAGATCGACCGGACCTTCGTGTCCGGCATCTCCCGGGACCCGGCCCGGCGTTCCCTGGCCGACGCGATGGTGGGGATGGCGCACGCGCTCGGCATGGCCTCGGTCGCGGAGGGGGTCGAGGACCCCGCCGATCTGCGGGTGCTGCGGGAGCTGGGCTGCGAGTTCGCGCAGGGCTTCCTGCTGGCCCACCCGATCGACGCCGCCGGCATCCTGGACCTGCTCCCCCAGCCCGTCACGCACGGGCCACCGGCCGGGTGACGGGGCACACTTCCGATACGAGACCGTTCCGTTTTGCTCGGCATGGGGTTAGGTTGCGAAGCGATACGGAACGGTTCCGTTTCGCAAATATTTCGGGGGCACCGCACGTGCAGAACAACGACCCGGCGCGCCGCGACACCGCGGGGACCGCTCCGGAACAGCCGCCCGCCGGCCATCCGCGGCGCTGGGCGATCCTCGGAGTGCTCGTCATCAGCCTGCTGGTGGTGGTGCTCGACAACACCGTGCTCAACGTGGCGATGCGGACCATCGCCGACCCGGAGAAGGGCCTGGGCGCGAGCCAGAGCGAACTCGAGTGGGCGATCAACTCGTACACCCTGGTCTTCGCCGGTCTGCTCTTCACCGCGGGCATCCTCGCGGACCGCATCGGCCGCCGGATCTCGCTGATCGCCGGACTGATCATCTTCGGTCTGGCGTCGCTGTTCTCGGCGTACGCGACCACGCCCGACATGCTGATCGCCGCCCGCGCGGTGATGGGTCTCGGCGCCGCCGCCGTCATGCCGGCGACGCTCTCGATCATCGCGAACGTCTTCGACCCGCGGGAACGGCCGCGGGCGATCGGTGTCTGGGCGGGCGCGGTCGGCCTGGCCGTGGCGATCGGGCCGGTGCTCGGCGGCGTACTGCTGGAGCACTTCTGGTGGGGTTCCGTCTTCCTGATCAACGTGCCGATCGTGGTGGCCGGGGTGGCCCTGGTCGCCGTGCTGGTGCCGGAGTCGCGTGACCCGAAGCCGGGACGCGTCGACGTGCTCGGCGTGCTGCTGTCGATCGCCGGCCTGACCCTGCTCACGTACGGCGTGATCAAGGGTGGTGAGGACGGGTTCGGCGAGCCTCTCGCCTGGGCGCCGCTGACCGCCGGGCTGCTGGTGCTGGCCGGGTTCGTGCTCTACGAACGGCGCATCCCGTTCCCGTCGCTGGACGTGCGGCTCTTCACGAACCGGCAGTTCTCCGCGTCGACCGGCATCATCGGCCTGGTCTTCTTCGCGGCGATGGGCTCGATGTTCTTCGGCGCGTTCTACCTCCAGATGGTCCGCGGTTACGGCCCGCTGGCTTCCGGCGCGCTCTTCGTCCCGTTCGCGCTCGGCCAGATGATCTTCGCGCCGGCCAGCGCGTCGATGGTCAAGCGGTTCGGACCGAAAGCGGTCAGCACGGTCGGCCTGCTGCTCGTCTCGGCCGCGCTCGCGACCTGGGTGTTCATCGGCGTGGACACGCCGATCTGGCTGGTCGCGGTGGCGTTCTTCGTGCAGGGCGTCGGCATGGCGAACGTGATGCCACCGGCCACCGAGGCGATCATGTCGGCGCTGCCCCGGGAGAAGGCCGGCGTGGGTTCGGCGGTCAGCAACACGATCCGCCAGCTCGGCGGCGCCCTCGGCGTGGCGGTGCTCGGCGCGGTCGTCTCGTCGGTCTACCGGAACAACCTGGCCGCGCCGGCCGGGCTGCCCGAGGCGGCATCCGACCTGGCCCGGGAGTCGATCGCCGGTGCCTACGCGGTGGCCGGTCAGGCCGGGCCGGCCGCGTCCGCGCTGCTGGCCGACGCCAATGCGGCGTTCGTCACGGCGATGCACTGGGCGGCGGTCGGCTCGACCGTCTTCGCCCTGCTCGGCACCCTGGTCGCGGCCCTGTGGCTGCCCGGGCGCAAACCGGCGGACGCCACGGCGCCGGCCCCGGCCGATGAGCCGGGCGCGTTGGTCGAAGCGTAGATCACTCGTTCACAATGAACGCCATGACCAGCACCGCCGCACCCGGGACCGGCCAGGAGCGCAAAGCTCCCGGCCGGCCCCGCAACGCCCAGGCCGACGAGGCGATCCTCGACGCGGTGCTGGACCTGCTGAGCGACGGCCAGAGCGCCGCCGCCATCTCGATCGAGGCGGTGGCGGCCCGGGCCGGCGTCGGCAAGGCCACGATCTACCGCCGCTGGCCGAACAAGGAGGCACTGCTGATCGACGCGGTGCGCTCGATGAAGGGCCCGCTGCCCGAACCCGCCGGCGTCTCGGTCCGGGAGGACCTGATCGCGCTGATCAAGGCGAACCGTACGCCTCGCGCCCAGCGCTACGGCAAGGTCACCGCGTGCCTGCTGCCGGAGCTGATCCGCGACGACGAACTCGCCCGGATGTACCAGGCCTTCGTCGAGCCGCGCCGCGAGGTCACCCGCCAGGTCCTGCGGCGTGGCATCGAGACCGGCGAGCTCCGCGCCGACCTGGACATCGAGATGACCCAGCTGATGCTCTCCGCGCCCGGCATGATCCAGTCGATGCTGCGGCTGAACCTGGCGGTCCCCGAGGAACGATTCGCCGAGACACTCGTCGACGCGGTCCTGAGCGGCGCACGAGCCTGAACCGATCACCCGGCACGCCGGCCCCGGCCGGTCCCCCGGCAAGCGGCACGCCGGCCCCGGTCGGTCGCTCGGCAAAGCGGCACGCCGGCCCCGGCCGGTCCCCCGGCAAGCGGCGCGAGTGCACCATGCCAGCGCAGCACCGCACGGACCCGATCGTGCACCGCGGTCCCGATGGCGCTGCGCCCCAGCCGACCGGGCCATCGCCGGCCCGCCGCCCCGATCAGATGGCGACATGGTCACCGGCGCCCACTCGGCCGCCGCGGTCAGTGCCACCAGAACCGGCACCAGAGCCGCGCGGCAGCGATCGCCCCCGGCACCCTCGCGGACAGTGATCGGTGCCCGACCGGCGTTGTTGATCTGCTAGCGCTACGAAATCGCGGTGATCATGCCTTGATCACCGCGATTTTGCGTCGCTAGCAGATCAACAACTAGACGGGGACGGCGTCGCCGGGGCCGGATGGGGCACGGGTTAGTGCGGGGAGTTACCGGGACGGGGGCCACGTGCGCGGTCGGGGGGCGTGGCGAGGGGCCGATCCGGCCGGCCGCACCCACCACCGACCGCGAGGCGGCGCCTCCCGCCGGCTGCGGCTACTACGACCACGAGCAAACCGACTCGGCCGGCCGCACCTACCGACGGCAAGGGGCCAACCCGGCGGGCCGCATCTACCGGCCGCGAGGGTACCCGTAGGCGAGGGAAGACGACCGGCGGGCCCGCAGGCGAGGAAGGCGGCGGGCGCCGGCATGCTGGAGGCCCCTCGGCGCAAGCTGACACGCGGGAGGCGGCACGCGGTTGCCGATTCGCCAGCGAAAACAGGTTCACTTAAGTTGCAATCGGGACATGAGAGATGACCCGTCCGATTCCGCACAGGCACGGACCGAGGTCCGGGCGGCGCTGCACGCGTGGCGGGACAGCCTCGTCGACCTCGGCGACACGAACCGGCTGATCAACTTCCCGACCGACCATCCGGATCTGGTGGAGGTGGTCGGCCCGGAGCCGGAGGCGGTGGTGAGCACCCTGCACCGGGGCGGGGAGTGTGCCCTGGCCGGCACCGGCGCCGACCCGCAGCGGCTGGCCGCCGAGGACGTGCTGCGCACCGAGATGCCGGACCTGTCGCTGGACGCGGTGCTGCGCCGGATGATGAAGAAGGCCCGGCAGGAGTACCTGGACCGGGGCGTCTCCGTGCTGCACCTGGTGCTGGGCCTGCTGCGCTGGCGGGACGAGGAGGAGAACCCGTTCGCCAGCCCGGTCCTGCTGGTCCCGGTGGAGCTGGTCACGACCGGGCCGGGTGATCCGCCGCGGCTGCGGCTGCGCGACGAGGAGACGGTCGTCAACCCGGCGCTCGCGATCCGCCTGCGCCGTCTCGGCATGGAGGCGCCGGCCCTGGACGGGCACGGCGAACCGGACGTCGCCGGGCTCTGGTCCCGGCTGCAAGGGGTGGTCGCGCGGCGCCGCGGCTGGCACGTGGAACGCACCGTGCTGCTCTCCTGCCTGACCTTCCACAAGGAGGCGATCTACCGGGACCTGCTGGTCAACGAGGACCGGATCCTCGCGCACCCGGTGGTGCAGGCCCTGACGACCGGCACCGGGACGACAAGCGTCCCGACAGCCGGCACCGGGACGACCGGCGCCCGGCAGACCGGCACCGGGGTGGCCGGCGCCCGGCAGACGGGGGCGTTCCGGTTCACCCCGATCCCGTCGTCGGAGATCGACCGGCTTGCCGCGCCGGAGCACGTACCGCTGGTCCTGGACGCCGACGCGTCCCAGCGGGCCTGCATCGCCGCCGCGGTGGCCGGGCACAGCTTCGTGATGGACGGTCCGCCCGGCACCGGGAAGTCGCAGACCATCGCCAACATGATCGGCTGCCTGCTGCACGCGGGGAAGCGGGTGCTGTTCGTCTCGGAGAAGGCGGCCGCGCTGGACGTGGTGCATCACCGGCTGGTCGAGGCCGGGCTGGACCGGTACGTGCTGGAGCTGCACGGGCACAAGGCCGGGCGCAAGGAGGTGGCGACCGCGCTGGCGGCCGCGCTGGACGACACGCCGGCGCCGCACGACGGGCCGGACGCGGTGGACCGGCGGGGGACGCGGGAGCGGCGGGAGCAGCTGAGCGCGTACGCGGCCGCGATGAACGAGATCAGGCTGCCGCTCGGCCGCAGCCTGCACAACGTGCTGGGCGTGTGTGCCCGGCTGCAGGACGCGCCGGCCGCCCCGGTCCCGGTGGTCGCGCCGGAGGCGGTGACCCCGGAGGCGGTTCGCCGCATCCGCCAGGCCACCGACCGGCTCGCCGCGGCCTGGCGCACCGTGGTGGCCCGCGACGACCTGCCGTGGCGTGACGTGGCCCGCCGCGAACCTCTGGACCCGGCGTTGTCCGCCGCCGAGCGGGCGCTGGCCGGGCTGACCCGGGCGGTGCTCGCCGACCGGGCGCCGGTGGAGGCGTTCGGGTTGAGCGGCACCCAGGACGCCGGCACCCTGGCCCGGCTCGCCGCGCACACCGGCAAGCGGCCGCCGCACGTCCGGGACGAGTGGCTGACGTCGGCGTCGCTGGACCCGGTGCGGCAGGCCGCCGCGGCGCTGGGCCGGGACCTGACGACGGTCCGGGCGGCCCGGGAGGCGGCCACCCGGCGGGCCGGCATCTCGTGGTCGGCCCTGCCCGACCCGGCGGGCCTGCCCGAGGTACCGGATCTGAGCGGGCTCACCCCGCCGCCGGTGGATCTGGAACCGCTCACCGCCGCCGAGGCGGACCGGCAGGCGCGGGCCTGCACGGAGGCGGCCGACACCCTGGAACGGCACCGGGCCACCGTCGACCGGGTCACGGCGAAGCTGGGCCTGCCGAACGCGGTGAAGGTCGCCGACATCGGGCGGGTCGCCGACATCGCGGAACTGGGGTCGCGCACGCACCGGCCGGAACCGTTCTGGTTCGGTCCGGGCGTGGCCACCACTGTCGCCGCGGGCGCGCAGGCCCTGCGGCGGGCGCTGGAGAACCTGGTCGCCGCGGAGATGCGGGCCCGGCCGTTCTTCGCCGAGGCGATTCTCACCCAGCCGGTCGAGGAGCTCGCCGACCGGTTCGCGCGGGTGCACCGGGGGTGGCGCAAGCTGCTCGGCGCGTACCGGCGGGACCGGCGGATCATCGCGGCGTTCGTGCTGCCGACGGCCGCGGTGCGGGACGCGCTGCCCCGGCTGGAGACGGCGGTGGCGTGGCAGCGGGCCCGGCAGGACCTGGCGGCGGCCGAGTCGGCGTACGGTGCGGCGCTGGGCCGGTACTGGCAGGGCCCGGCCACCGACTTCACCGCGATCGACGAGGCGCTGTCCGTCGTGGAGACGGGTCTGCGGGCCGCGCCGCCGGCCGGGGTGCAGGCGGTTGCCGCGTACGTCTGCTCGCCGGAACCTGATCCGGAGCTGATCCGCCTCGCCACCACCGCCCGGGACGCGGTGCTCGCGAAGCATCCCGGCCCGTACGCCGCCGACCGTCCCGAACTGCTCAACGGCCCCATCGAGACCGCCGTGACCTGGTTGCGCGCGCACGCCACGGCGCTGGTGGCGGTGGCCGGGGTGGTGCACGCCTACGACGTGGCGACCGGCCGGACCCTGACCTTCGCCGAGGTGGCCCGGCTGGCCGAGCTGCGCCGTGAGGTGGCCGCCGCGGAGTCGTCGATCGCGGCGCACGCGGGCGGTTACGCGACGGTCTTCGGCGACGCCTACCGGGGTGGCGAGACCGACGAGGCGGCCCTGTCCGCCGCGGTGGCGTGGGCGGCGCAGGCGCGGACCCTGCTCACCGGCGCCGAGCAGCCGCTCACCGGGACTCAGGCGGTGGCGCTGCGTGACCTGCGCCCGGTGACCGGCCTGGACGAGCTGGCCGCGCAGTGGGCGCAGGCCCGGGAGGCGGTGCTCGCCGCGTTCGGACCGACCCGCCGCGCCGAGCTGGAGGCGGAGCTCGGCGACCACGACCGGGCGCGCGCCTTTCTGCAGCGGATCCGGGGGGACGCGGACGGCCAGGAGGAGTGGTTCGCCGCGCTGGACGCCCGCGCGGTGCTCAGCGGTCACGGCCTGGACGGCGTGGTGGAGTTCTGCGCCGACCGGGGGCTCGACGCCGAGCAGGTGCCGCCGGCCGTGGAGCGGGCCCTCTTCCGGGCCTGGGCGGACGCGGTCATCCAGGCCGACCACCGGCTGCGGCCGTGGCGGTCCGCCGACCGGGACCGGCTGGTCGCCGAGTTCCGGGCGCTGGACGGGCTGCTCACGGCGGCCGCGGTCGACGACATCGCCGAGTCCGTCGCGTCACGCCGGCCGGACACGGGCAGTGCCGGCGGCAGCAGCCCGGCGGCCGACCTGTTGCGCCGGGAGGCGATGAAGGCCAGCCGGCACATGCCGGTGCGCGAGCTGATCGGTGCGGCCCGTGACCTGGTCCTGGGTCTGCGGCCGTGTTTCCTGATGTCGCCGCTCACGGTGAGCCAGTCGCTGCCGGCGGACATCAAGTTCGACGTGGTGATCTTCGACGAGGCGTCCCAGGTGACCCCGGCCGACGCGATCAACTGCATCTACCGGGGTGCCGCCCTGATCACCGCGGGCGACGACCGGCAGCTGCCGCCGACCTCGTTCTTCGACCGGGCCCTGGGTGCCGGCGAGGAGCCGGAGCAGGAGCTGGCGGTCCTCGACTTCGAGTCGATCCTGGAGCTGGCGAAGGGTTGCGGCGCGTTCGGCAGCATCGGCCTGAACTGGCATTACCGCAGCCGGCACGAGGCACTCATCGCGTTCTCGAACCACGCCTTCTACCAGGGCCGGCTCAGCGTCTTCCCGAGCGCGAACGGCGCCGGTTCGGGCACCGCGGGCCCGGACACCGGTGTGGCGCTGCTGCCGGCGGGCGGCGTCTACCGGCGCAGCAGCACCCGGGACAACCCGGTCGAGGCGGAACGGGTGGCCGAGCGGATCGTGCACCACTTCACCACCCGGCCGGGGTTGTCGCTGGGCGTGGTGACGTTCTCGATCGCGCAGGCCGAGGCCATCGAGCGGGCCGTCGAGATGGTCGCGCAGGGTCGCCCGGAGCTGGAGCGGATCCTGGACGACGACCGGCTGCACGGCTTCTTCGTGAAGAGCCTGGAGGCGGTGCAGGGCGACGAGCGGGACGTGATGATCTTCTCGATCGGGTACGGCTACGACGAGACCGGCAAGATCAGTGCGAACTTCGGCGCGCTGAACCGGCCGAACGGCTGGCGGCGGCTCAACGTGGCGATCACCCGCGCCCGGTACCGCGTGGAGATCGTCACCTCGATCTCGGCGCGCGACGTGCCGGACACCGACAACGAGGGGGTACGGCTGCTCGCCGCCTACCTCGACTACGCGGAACGGGGTGCGGCAGCCCTCGACATCCCGGCCACCGAGCGGGCGGCCGCCGAACCGGACGGGCCGTTCCAGGAGTCGGTGATGCAGACCGTGCGGTCCTGGGGGTACCCGGTGCAGGCGAACCTGGGCTGGGCCGGCGGCCGGGTCGACCTGGGCGTGCGGCACCCGGACCGGCCGGGTGCCGGGTATCTGCTCGGCATCCGGTGCGACGGCGCGGCGTACGGGGGTTGCGCGGCGGCCCGGGACCGGGACCGGCTCAGTGAGCAGGTGCTGCTCGGTCTCGGCTGGAACCTGCACCGGATCTGGGCGATCGCCTGGTACCGGGACCGGGCGAGCGAGGAGGCCCGGCTGCGGGCGGCGCTGGAACTGGCCGCCGGCGGGCCCCGCGCGAAGCTCACCGAGCGGCGGGCCTTGGTGGCGGTGCCATCACCCGCCGGCAAGTGAGGGACCCCGCCAAGCCCGCGGGCAAGTGAGCGGAACCCTACGAGGCCGCGTGCAGGCGCCGGGGTTCCGGCGCGGTGCAGAGACCGGCGAGCGTGTCGACCACGCTCGCCGGTTCGGCGCCCGGGTCCAGCACCCGCAGCCGGGCGGCGTCCAGCGGCGGCACCGCGACGTGCGAGATCAGCGGATGGTACGGCCGATGGTCGCGCTCGCCGGCCCCGAAGAGCGTCTCGGCCAGTTTCTCGCCCGGCCGCAACCCGGTGTAACGGATCTCCACCGGGGTCCGGGCCAGCTGGACCATCTGCCGGGCCACCTCGGCGATCCGCACCGGCTCGCCCATCTCGAGGACCAGGGCCTCACCGTCCCGGCCGATCGCGGCGGCCTGGATGACCAGGTGCACGGCCTCCTGGGTGGTCATGAAGTACCGGGTCACGTCGGGATGGGTGACGGTCACCGGGCCGCCGTCGGCGATCTGCGCGCTGAACGTGGTGAACACCGAGCCGCGGCTGCCCAGCACGTTGCCGAAGCGGACGCTGAGGAACATGCCGGGCCGGTGGCTAGCGGTCCATGCGGTGAGCCGTTCGGTGACCCGCTTGGAGTAGCCGAGCACGCTCGTCGGGTCGGCCGCCTTGTCGGTGGAGATGTTGACGAACCGTTCCACGTCCCGGGCCGCGTCGAGCACGTTGAGGGTGCCCAGCACGTTCGTCTTGA
The DNA here is from genome assembly GCF_020873875.1 of Actinoplanes sp. DH11. Taxonomy (GTDB): domain Bacteria; phylum Actinomycetota; class Actinomycetes; order Mycobacteriales; family Micromonosporaceae; genus Actinoplanes. The sequence continues at coordinate 16,167 of NZ_JAHWGU010000016.1, read as the reverse complement.
CCGCCTCGCCGGGGTACCGCTCCAGCAGCGCGAGGTGTTTGAGCGCGGCCGCGTGGAACACCACCTCGGGCCGGCGGCTGTGGAAGATCTCCCGGATCCGCCCGGCGTCGCGCAGGTCGGCCAGGATCACTGCGGGGTCGTCGAGCCGGCCCAGCGGGTCGATGGAGAGCTGCACCGCCTGCAGGGCGCTCTCGTCGCGGTCCAGCATCATCAGCTCGGCCGGCCAGAAGTGGTGGATCTGCCGGCACAGCTCCGAGCCGATCGAGCCGCCGGCGCCGGTGACAAGCACCCGCTTGCCGGTCAGGTAACCGGCGATGGCGTCCAGGTCGGTCTCGATCTGGTGCCGGCCCAGCAGGTCGCTGACCTGCACGTCACGGATGTCGTCGACGGCGACGGCGTGGTCCATCAGCTCGCTGACCGAGGGCACCACCTTGAAAGCGGCGCCGGCCGCGACGACCCGGTCCCGGACCGCCCGGACCAGCTCGGCGTCGGCGTTGGCGACGGCGAACACGAGGGTGCCGGCGCCGGTGCGGGCCAGCACGTCCCCGATGTCGTCGCGGGCGCCGAGCACCGGCACGCCGGAGATCTCCAGGCGGCGTTTGTCCGGGTCGTCGTCGAGCAGGCCGATCGGCAGGTACCGGCCGTTCGGGTCCTGGAGCATCGAGCGCACCAGCACGGCGCCGGCCTCGCCGGCACCGAAGAGCAGCACGGGCGCCGCGGTCCGGCGGTCCGGCCGGCGGCGGCGCTGGCGGCGCACCCGCTGCGCGTACCGCACGGCGAGCATGAGGACCAGCGCGACGGCGCCACCGACGAGCGGCGCCAGCGCGGGCACCGGGTGGCGGAACAGCAGCACATCCAGGACGAGCAGCGCGCCCGCGGTGCCGGCGGTGGTGACCGCGACGGCACGGACCTCTTCGAAGCTGGCGTACGGGTACCGCCCGCGATAGAGGTGCCGGGCGTGGCCGATCGTGAACTGCAGGACGACGGCGAGCGCGCCGGCCAGCAGCAGTCCGGCGAGCCGGCGCCGGGTGAGGTCGGTGCCGTACCGGGCGAGCACCGCGGCGAACAGGCCGGCGGCCCAGGCCACGGCGTCCAGGGCCGCCGGGAGGAGCCGGCGGTTATGGAGAAGCCAGGCGCGTACGGGCAATGTCGTCCCTCCCGCGTCAGACAGCCGGTCAGCGCGACGGTATCACCATATTTTGGGCGGAAAGCGGACTTTACCGATCTGCCACCTCGGCCGGTGATCCGAACTTATCGTGACAAGCAGCCAGGGCACGGGGAGGTCTGCCATGGGCCTGCGCGACTACCTCGGCGTCGCCAAGCGGCATTGGTGGCTGGTGGCGGCGTGGGTTCTCGTGGCCTTCGGCGCCGCCCTGGTCGTCAACCTGCGCACCACACCGGTGTACGCGGCCCGCGTCACCTTCTTCTTCACCGCTCCCATGTCCAGCGCGGCGGAGCTCTACCCGGCCAGCATGTTCTCCTCCGCCCGCCTCGCCACGTACGCCGAACTACTCGCCAGCGACGAGATCGCCGCACCGCTCGCCGCCCTGCCGGAGGTCGCCCTGACCGCCGAGGAGGTGGCCGAGCGGATCAGCGCGGAGACCATCGCCGACACGGTCCTGATGGAGGTCACGGTGGAGGATCCGTCCCGGAAACGGGCCCTGTTCATGGCCCAGAACCTTGCCGTGCGGTTCAAGGAGGCGGTCGAGGCCCTGGAGTGGCAGGCGAGCCAGAACTCGTCGGCCATCCGGGTCGAGGTGATCAACGGGCCGCACCTGGAGGCCGACCCGGTCGCACCGCAGCCGCTCAACAACTTCGCGCTCGCCCTGATGGGTGGCCTGATCATGGGCACCGGCTCGGCCGTGCTCCGTGAGATCGCGGACAGCTCGATCCGCAGCGCCGAGGTGCTGCGGACGCTGACCAGCGTGCCGGTGCTGGCCCGGATCCCGCTGGACGGCCGGGTGCCGTCCCGCTCCGGCCCGTTCGTCTCGGCCGGCGACTCGCCTCGCACCGAGGCACTGCGCCAGGTCCGTACCCTGCTGCAGTCGGCCGCCGCCGAGCGATCCCTCAAGACCCTCGCCGTGACAAGCGCCGTTCCCGGCGAGGGGCGCTCGGCGACCACGTGCAGCCTGGCCCTGCTCTTCGCCGAGACCGGGCAGCGGGTGCTGGTCGTCGACGCCGAGCTGCGCCGGCCGCGGCTGGCCGCGTTCCTGGGCCGGGAGTCCGCGGCCGGGCTGAGCACCGTGCTGACCGGCGGCGCCACCGTGCAGCAGGTGATCCAGCCGTGGGGCGCCGGGCTGTGGCTGCTGGCCGGCGGCCGGCGGCCGCCGAACCCCAGCGAACTGCTCAGCTCGCCGCGGATGACCGAGGTGGTCGACGAGGTGCGGCGCACCTTCGACGTGGTCATCTTCGACTGCCCGCCGCTGCTGCCGGTCACCGACGGCGAGGTCCTGGCCGCCCGCGCCGACGGAACCGTCCTGGTGGTCCGGTACGCCAAGACCACCGGCGCCGAGGTCACCGCCGCGGTCCGCGCGCTGAACGGGGTGAACGCCTCGCTCCTCGGCTGCGTGCTGAACATGGTGCCGCGCCGGGGACCGGACGCCACCCCCTCGTTCGACCAGTACACGTCCCGCACGCCGCCGGCCCGGCCCGGCCGGGGCCGGCGCCGCTGGCGCAACCGCGAATGGCGCACCGAGGCCCTGGGGGTCGCCGCGTGAGCGCCCCGGACCGGCCGGTCGCGGCACCCGGCGGGCTGAGCACCGAGGCGGAACGCCGGGTGCCGGGCCGGATCGCCGAGATCTTCCAGAGCAGCCCGGACGACCTGCCGACCCGGCTGGCGAACATGTTCCGCTACGCCCGGCGCGCCCAGGTGACCCGGTTCGCCGCGCTCTACGAGCTGGTCAAGCTGGCGCTGCCGGTGAAGGGCTCGATCGTTGAGTGCGGCGTCTTCCGCGGATCGAGCTTCATGACGTTCGCGCAGCTCAGCGCGGCACTGGAGCCGACAAACCTGACGCGGCGGGTGTACGGGTTCGACTCGTTCGGCGGCTTCCCCGCGGTGTCCGGCCGGGACCTGCCGGAGACCACCGAGGTGCGCGCCGGAGACCTCGCGTCGGACAGTTACGACGAGCTGAACCGGCTCCTCGAGGTGTACGACACCGACCGGTTCCTGGGTCACCTGCCCAAGGCCCGGCTGATCCGCGGCGACGTCACCGAGACGATTCCGGCCTTCGTGGCCGAGAACCCGCACCTGGTGATCAGCCTGCTCTTCCTCGACCTCGACCTGTACGAGCCGACCCGCGTCGCGCTGCGGCACCTGCTGCCCCGCCTGCCCCGCGGCGCGGTGCTCGCCTTCGACGAACTGGACAACCCGCTCTGGCCCGGCGAGACGTCGGCGGTGCTGGACGAGGTCGGGTTGAACAGCCTCGAGCTGCGGCGGTTCGACTTCGACCCGTACATCGGTTATGCGGTGATCCGTTGACCGGCGAATCGCAGAGCTCACTCGCCGTGGCGCGGGCCGTGCGCGGGCACGTCCTGCGGATGACGAGCGCCGGCCGCAGCTCGCACGTCGGCTCCGCGCTCTCCTGCGCCGACCTGCTCGCCGTGCTCTACACCGACGTCCTGCAGGTCGACCCGCAGCACCCGGAGTGGCCCGACCGGGATCGCGTGATCATGAGCAAGGGGCACGCCGGCGCCGCTCTCTACGCGGTCCTGGCCGAACGCGGCTTCTTCGACACGGCCGTGCTACACCGGCACTACCAGAACGGCTCGTACCTGTCCGGGCACGTCAGCCACGTGGGCATCCCGGGCGTCGAGTTCTCCACCGGCTCGCTCGGCCACGGCCTGCCGGTCGGCGCCGGACTGGCCTGGCGGGCCCGGCAGATCGGCCGGTCCTGGCGGACGTACGTGCTGCTCGGCGACGGCGAGTGCGACGAGGGCAGCATCTGGGAGGCGGCCATGTTCGCCGGGCACCACGGGCTGGCGAGCCTGGTCGCGATCGTCGACTACAACCGGATGCAGTCGCTCGGCACCACCGACGACACGCTGGGGCTGGAACCGTTCGCCGACAAGTGGCGGGCGTTCGGCTGGGACGTGGTGGAGGCGAACGGGCACGACCACGCCGCCCTGGTCACGGCGCTGCGGGTGCCGCGTACCGCCGACCGGGCCCGGCCCCGCTGCGTGCTGGCGCACACCGTCAAGGGCAAGGGCGTCTCGTTCATGGAGGACCAGGTGCTCTGGCACTACCGGCCGCCGTCGCCGGAGGAGCTGGCCCGCGCGCTGGCCGAGGTGGGTGCCGGATGAGGAACCGTTTCTTCGCCGGGCTGCTGACCGCCGCCCTCGTCGACCCCGATCTCGTGCTGATCACCGCGGACCTGGGTTTCGGCGCGGTCGACGAGTTCGCCGCCGCCCGGCCGGGCCAGTTCGTCAACGCCGGCGTGGCCGAGCAGAACATGGCCGGGCTGGCCGCCGGGATGGCGCTCGCCGGCGCCCGGGTGTTCACGTACTCGATCGCGAACTTCCCGACCCTGCGGTGCCTGGAGCAGATCCGCAACGACATCTGTTACCACCACGCGGACGTGACGGTGGTGGCGGTGGGCGGCGGGCTGGCGTACGGCGCGCTCGGCATGTCGCACCACGCCACCGAGGACCTGGCCATCATGCGGGCGCTGCCCGGTATGGCGGTGGCGGCGCCCGGCGACCCGGCCGAGGTGGACGCGGTCCTGGCCGACCTGCTGGCCGGCGGCGGCCCGGCCTACCTGCGGCTCGGCAAGACCGGGGAACGGCGGATCCACGGCGGCGGGGTGTCCGCGCCGCGCGGCGCGTCGATCCCGCTCGGCACGGGCGGCGAGGTGCTGCTCTGCTGCACCGGGGCCATCCTCGACGCCGCCTGCGACGCGGCCGAGTCGCTGGCCCGCGACGGGATCGCCGCCGACGTCCGCTCCTTCCCCTGGCTCGACCCGTTCGACGCGGCCGCGGTCCGCGAGGCCGCCGGCCGGTACGCGGCCCTGGTCACCGTCGAGGAACACTCGATCGTGGGTGGCCTGGGCAGCGCCGTCGCCGAGGTCCTCGCCGAGGCCGGCGCGGGGATGCCGCTGCTGCGGATCGCCCTGCCCGCCCAGTCGTCCTCCGTCGTCGGGGACCAGCAGTACCTGCGTACCGCATTCGAGCTGGACGCCGGATCGATCAGCCGGCGCGTCCGCACCCACCTGGCCGCGCACCCGGCGGCGACCCACCCAGCACCGGCAGATCCGGAGGGCAACCGTGGACTGGCGAGTCAGATTCGTTGACTACCCCGAGCAGTGGCGGCGGCAGCGGGCCGAGCTGCTGCCGATCATCGAGGACACCATCGCCCGGGGCGACCTCATGCTCCGGCAGCAGCTGCTCGACTTCGAGACGCACCTGGCCGCGTTCAACGGCTCGGCCCGCGCGGTCGGGGTGAGCAACTGCACGGATGGGCTGCGGCTGCTCGCGCACGCCCTGGACGTCGGGCCCGGCGACGAGGTGGTGACCGTGTCGCACACCTTCGTCGCGACCATCTCACCGTTCGTGCTGCGCGGGGCGACCCCGGTTCTGGTCGACATCGGCCCGGACCACCTGATGGACACCGCCCTGCTCGCCGACGCGATCACCGAGCGCACCAAGGTCGTCATCCCGGTGCACCTGAACGGCCGCACCGTCGACATGCACGCCGTCGCCAAGGCGGCCGCGTCCGTCGGCGCCGTGGTCCTGGAGGACGCCGCGCAGGCCCTGGGTGCCACCTTCGACGGCCGGACCGCGGGCACGTTCGGACTGGCCAGCACGTACTCGTTCTACCCGGCGAAGATGCTCGGCGCGCTCGGTGACGCCGGTGCGGTGCTCACCGACGACGAGGACCTGGCGAACCGGCTGCTGCGGCTGCGCGACCACGGCCGGGTGGCCAAGGCGGAACTGGACGGCTGGGGCTACAACTGCCGGCTGGACAACCTGCAGGCGGCGATCCTGGACTACCGGCTGACCAAGCTGCCCGGCTGGATCGAACGCCGCCGGGAGCTGGCCCGCCGGTACGACGAGCGGCTCCGCGACGTGCCGGGCCTGGAGATCCCGGTCGGGCCGGACGTCGACCCGCTGCGCCGCGACGTCTACCAGAACTATCCGGTCACCACGGACGACCGGGACGGTCTCGTCGAGCACCTGCGGGCCGCCGGCATCGAGACGCTGATCTCCTGGCCGATCCCGCTGCACCGGCAGCGCGGCCTTGACCTGGACCACTGGAACCTGCCGCACACCGAACGGCTGTGCCGCCGGGTGCTCTCGCTGCCGATGCAGGTGGAGCTGGCGGACGACCAGGTCGACCTGGTGGCGGACCGGGTCCGTGAGTTCTTCGGGGCACGCTGATGCGGCTGCCCTTCGTCAGCGTCGTCGTACCGTGCTGGAACGAGGCCCGGTTCGTGGCCGCGTTCCTCGACTCGGTGCTGCACACGACGTACCCGGCGGACCGGATGGAGGTGCTGCTCGTCGACGGGATGAGCGACGACGGCACCCGGGAGATCGTCCGCCACCACGCGGTGCGCGACCCGCGGCTGATCCTCGTCGACAACCCCGGGCACAGCAAACCGGCCGCCCTGAACCTCGGCATCCGGCAGGCCCGCGGTGACGTGATCGTCCGGCTGGACGTGCACGCCGAGTACCCGCCGGACTACCTGGAACGCTGCGTCCGCGGCCTCGTCGAGCACCCGGAGGCGGACAACGTGGGCGGCATCCGGGTCTCCCGGGCCCGCGACGACACCCTGCTCGGCCGGGCCATCGCGCTCTCCACGACGAGCGTCTTCGGCGCCGGCAACTCGAAGTACCGGGTGGGCGTGTCCGAGCCGCAGTGGGTGGACACGGTGTTCGGCGGCTGCTACCGCAAGTCCGTCTTCGACCGGATCGGCCTCTTCGACGAGGAGCTGACCCGGGCCCAGGACCGCGAGTTCAACCAGCGTCTGCGGGCCTCCGGCGGCGGCATCCTGCTGCTGCCGGAGATCACGTGTACGTACTACGCGCGCAGCGACTTCCGCGAGTTCTGCTCGTGGACCTTCGAGGCCGGCTACTGGCCGTTCCGCGCCTCCCGGACGGTGGGCCGCTGGATCGGGTCGTGGCGCAACGTCGTACCCCTGGGCTTCGTCCTGGTCCTGGCCGCCGGTGCCGCCGCAGCCCCGGTGAGCCGCACCGCCCGGCGGCTCACCGGCGCGGTGCTCGCCGGGTACGGGCTCACGGCCCTGGCGTTCGCCGCCCGGCTGGCCCGCGAGCACCGGGAACCCGCCCTGGCCGCGGCCCTGCCGGCGATCTTCCTGACCACCCACGTGATCTACGGGGCCGGCTCGGTCCGGGCCCTTCTCGAGCGGGGCACCCCCCGGTCCGCCGGACCGCACCGGCAGGTCCCGGCGGCGAGCGGAGCGGAGCGGCGATGAACGACGTCCTGCACTACTACCGGGGCCGGGTGGCGTTGCACGCGATCCTGCGCGGCCTGGGTGCCGGGCCGGGCGACGAGGTCGTGGTGCAGGCGTACACCTGCGCCGCCGTGATCGAGCCGCTGCTGCGCCTGCGCGCCCGGCCGGTCTACGCCGACATCGACCGCGGCACCTTCGGCCTCGACCCGGCCGGGCTGGCCGCGCTGCTCACCCCGCGTACCCGGGCGATCGTCGTGCAGCACACCTTCGGCATCCCGTCCCCGATGGCCGAGATCCTGCCGATCGCCCGCGCCGCCGGGGTGCCGGTGATCGAGGACTGCGCGCACATGACACCGGGAACCGTCACGCCGGCGGGCTCGGCTGCCTCGTTCTGGTCGTTCGAGTGGGGCAAGCCGGTCGTCGCGGGCGTCGGTGGCACGGCCGTCGTGCACGATCCGGCGCTCGCCGCCGAGATGCGCGCGGCCTACTCCCGCTACGCCGCGCCACCACCGGCCCGGGAGGCGATGATGGCCGCCGAGTACCTGGCCTACCGGGTCGCCGCCGGCACCGGGGTGCTGTGGCGGCTGCGCGCGATGTACCGGCGGCTGGCCGGCCTCGGCGTCGTCACCGGCTCCTACTCCCCCGACCCGATGAGCAGCCCGGAGTACGGCTGGCGGATGAGCCGGACCGTGCGGCGGCGCCTGCCGTCCCGGGTCGCCGCGGGCCGGGTCGCAGCCGCCCGGCGCCGCCGGGTGACCGGCCGGGAGCTGCCCTACGTGCCGCACCGGATCCCGGTGGTGACCGGGGACAAGGACCGGGTGCTGCGCGGCGCCGCCCGGGCCGGCGTCGAGGCCGGCGACTGGTTCGCCACGCCGGTGCACCCGCTCACCGGTGCCGACCTGGCGGCGGCCGGATACGTCGCCGGCTCGTGCCCGAACGCCGAGTGGGCCGCCGCGCACGTGGTCACCCTCCCGGTACGCCCCGGCACCCGTCCCGCCGACATCGAGCGTGCCGTCGCCGTGCTGACCCGGATCGAGCGCGAGGAGTCAGGCGCCGCACCGGTCGGGGCGGGCACCGATGCCTGAGCGTTTCCGGATCACCGCCGGCCCGTTCAGCGAGGCGCAGATCGCCGCGGTGGCCCGGATGCACGCCGCCGAGGTCCCGGACGGGTTCCTGTCGTCGCTCGGCGAACCGGTGCTGTGCCTGCTCTACCGCCATGTCGCCGGCAGCCGGCTCGGGGTGCTGCTGCTGGCCGAGAGCGAGGAGACCGGCGAGCCGCTCGGGTACGTCTGCGCCGCCGTGGACACCTCGGCCCTGTTCACCGAGTTCGGGCGGCGGCGGTGGGCTTCGGCCGTACCCCTGCTGGTGCCGCGTCTGATGCACCCCGCCCGTGCCCGGCGGATGCTGGAGACGCTCGCCTACGGCGGGTCATCGGACGCCGGCCTGCCGCGGGCCGAGATCATGAATTTCGTGGTGGTGCCGTCGCGGCGGGGCCTGGGTGTGGCGGCAGGACTGTTCGAGCAGCTGACGGTGTGGTTCGAGGCGCGCGGGGTGCCGGCATTCAAGGCGGTCACCGGGGAGCGGCAGCGGCGGGCGCACGGCTTCTATGAGAAGTCGGGGTGTGTGCCGCACGGGCAGACCGCCATCCACAGAAACCAGCAAAGCCGGATATATATCTACACATTGCCCACAGCAGCTGGTTACGCTCCGTCCATGGAGAAGGCACCGCGCGGCACCGGAGGGGCGCGCCGCGGCACCGCCGGCTACGACGCCGTCAAGCGCGCGATGGACATCGCCGTCGCGGCGGCCGTGCTCGCCGCCACCAGTCCCGTCGCCCTCGCCGCGGCCTGGCGGATCAAGCGTGAGGACGGCGGGCCGATCCTCTACCGCGGCACCCGGATCGGCCGGTACGGCCGGCCGTTCGCGATGCTCAAGTTCCGCAGCATGGTGGTGGACGCGGCCCGGCTCGGCGGGCCGTCCACCGCCGACGACGACCCCCGGCTGACCGCGACCGGGCGGTTCCTGCGCCGGTGGAAACTGGACGAGCTGCCGCAGATGGTGAACGTGCTCGTCGGCGACATGAGCCTGGTCGGGCCGAGACCGCAGGTGCCGTCGGACGTGCGGCGGTACACCGCCGACGAGATGCGGCTGCTCGACGTGCGGCCCGGCGTCACCGACTGGGCGTCCATCGTCTTCCACGACGAGGGCGCCATCCTGGCCGGGCACGCGGACGTGGATCGCGCGTACGACGAACTGATCCGGCCCGGCAAGATCGCGCTCGGCCTCGCCTACGTGGAGAACCGCGGTCTCGGCACCGACCTGCGGATCCTCGCGCTGACCGCGCTCACCCTGGTCGGGTACCGCGGCGCCCAGGAACTCCTGAGACGTGAGGTCCCCCTCGACCTGTCGCATGTCCGGCGTTGAGCACCGCTCCCTGCGGTCCCTGCTGCGGGCGGTACCCGGCGCGGTGCGGCGCGACTACGCCGCCACCCTCGTCTCGCAGTGGTTCGTCCTCGGCATCGGGCTGTTCCTCTTCTACGTCGTGGCGCGGCGGGGCGGTGTCGCGGGCTTCGCCTTCTACCAGATCGCGCGCGGGGTGGTGAGTTCGTTCCAGCCCCTCGCGATGATCGGTCTTGGACAGGGCCTGCACCGGTACCTGCCGCGCGCCGGCCTCGGCTCCGAACGGCTCGCCCTGCAGGCCTTCCTCGCCCAGGCCGGGGTGGCGATCGGTCTCACGCTTATCGGCACCGCGTTCGGTCCCCAGGTCAGCCGGCTGCTCGGCCTGACCGGAGGCACCGGGGCGATCGCCGCCATCATGATCATGCTGATCGGCAACTGCCTCTGTTCGATGGCCGTCGCGGCCCTGCGCGGCACCCACCAGGTCGCCCGGGCCAACACCATCGCCGCCGTCGGTTTCGGTCTCATCCCTGTCATCGCGTTCCCGCTCGCCGACCGGATCGACGACTTCCTGATGCTGCAGGGCGCCGGCATGACCCTGGTCGCGGCCTGGGGGACGCTCACCGTCCGGCATCGGTCACCGGCGCCTCCGGCACCGCACGAGGCACGGCCCGAACCCAGCCTGCGCATCCTGATCGGGTACGGGCTGCGCCGCCTCCCCGGCGACATGGCACTGCCGGCGCTCTTCACCTATCCGACGTTCGCCGTCGCGGTGGCCCTGCCCGGCAGTCCCGAAGCGGGGTACGTCGGCTTCGTCACGTCCGCGATCACCCTGATCTGCTCGGTGTTCGGCACCCTGACCCCGGTCCTGCTGCCCCGGCTGTCCCGGGCCTTCAACACGTCGTCCGCCTCGGTCGGCGAGGGCGGGCCCACCCGCCGGATGCTGCTGCGCCTGCCCCTGTTCGCCGCCGCCCTGGCCGCCGCGGCCGCCGCCGTGTTCGCGTTCTTCGCACCGGCCCTGGTGTCCGGCTTCCTCGGACCGGAGTTCGCCGCGGCCGCCGGGGTGCTGCGCCTCGGCGTCCTGGCCGCGGTGCCGCTCGCCATGTTCTACGCGGCCCGGCCCACCCTGGACGCCCTGCTCGACCGGCCGGTGATCAGCCGCCTGCTGCTGGGCTGCCTGCTGCTGCAGGTCGTGCTCACCCAGCTGGCGCAGTTGGTCCTGTCCGCGCCGTACGCCGCCCTGCTCGCCCTCTGCCTGGCCGCCGCGGTGCTGGGCTCCTGGTCCGAACGTCTCGTCGTCCGCGCGCTGGCCCCGGCATGACCCTGGACCCGGCATGACGCTGGACCTCGAGCCTGACCGGCCACGGCCCGGTGGCGTGGTCGTCCTCGCGTTCATCGCCACCCTCGCCGGCCGGTTCACCCTGGCCCGCCTCGGCCTGGAGGTGCCGGTCCTCAACGACGTCCGGGTCCTGCTCTACCTGCTACTGATCATGTGCCTGCTGCTGGAGTCGCACCGGATCGGCCCCGGCGCGGCCGCCGGCGGCTACTGCGTCCTGCCCGTCATCGGCCTCCACGGCTACCAGGTGCTCTCCGCCTCCTGGGCGCCGTCGAACGCGATCACCGGCCCGATGATCGGCGACCTCAGTGCCACCGTTTTCCTGATCTTCGTCTACTACACGCTGGCCCGGTGGGACCGCGACCACGTCACCCGGATGACCCTGCACCTGTTCCAGGCGGCCGCCTGGATCTACTTCCTGGCCGCCGCGTCCGGGCGCGGCCACGCGTCGAACGGCCGGTGGGCGGCACTCGGCGGCGGTCCCAACGTCTTCATCCGCATCATGATCCTGGGTGTCATCACGTCGCTCTACCTCTACGTCCGTAGCGGCCAGAAGCTCTACTGGCTGGCGCCCATCCCGGCGTTCCTCTTCGGCGCCCTGGCCTCCGGTTCCCGCGGCGGCATGGCCGCGCTCGCCATCACGGCAGCCGTCGCCGCCGTCTCGCTCCGGTCCGGCCTGCGCTGGAAGAACATCGCCAAACCGCTGGCCACCCTCGTCGTCCTCTCCCTGCTGGTCGCCCTGACCGCCGGCCCGACGATCGCCGGCTTCGTGCAGACCCGGTTCGTCGAGGCGACCGTTGGCCAGGGCTACACCTCCGACCGTGACGTCCTGTTCGCCTGGGCGCTGCGCCTCTTCTGGCAGCGCCCCCTGCTCGGCACCGGGATCAACGGCTTCCACGCCATCGCGAACCTGGGCGAGGGCGAACGGTACGTGCACAACCTCCCGCTGTCCGTCGCCGCCGAGGGCGGGTTCGTCGGGCTCACCCTGCTCGGGCTCGCCTGGTTCGGGCTCTGGCACGCCTACATCCGGACCCCCCGCGGGCAGCGCAGCCTGGAGGCCCGGGCAGCCGTCTACTGCGGCATCTTCATCGGCGCGTCCTGCCTCTTCTCCGGCGACTACTTCGACGCCCGCATCATGTGGATCATGCTGATCCTGGCCGCGGTCCGCCCCGCGCCGCCGGCCGGCGCCCGGCCCGCCGATAGGATCGGCCACCCATGGAGCCGAGCCTCGACCTGATCACCGTGCCGGCCGGGTCGGTCACGCTCACCGACCGGCGCACGTCCCGCACCTGGCAGGTGCCGGTCGCACCGTTCGAGCTGGCCGCGACGCCGGTCACGGTCGCCCTGTTCACCACCGTCGCGCCCGCTTCCGGCCCGCCGGCCGGCTTCTCCAGCCCGCAGCCCGGCCCTTCCGGCCCACAGCCCGGCCTCTCCGGCCCGCCGGCCGGTTCTTCCGCTTCGCCGCGGGATGGCTCGCTGCCCGTGGTCGGCGTCTCCTGGTGGGACGCGGTCCGGTTCTGCAACGCGCTCTCCAAGTCCGCCGGCCTGCGCCCGGCCTACCACCTCACGCAGGTCCCCTCGGCACCGCTGCCGCCCGGGACCGGACCGGTCGTGCGCAACACACCGCTGCCCGCTGCTCCGGCGGCCACTCCCCCGGCCACCTCTTCGCCGGCGGCCCCTGCCCCGACCCGCGGCGACCTCTCGCCGGCGATGGCGCCCGGCGGGTTCGGGGTGACCTGGGACCGGGCCGCCGACGGGTACCGCCTGCCCACCGAAGCCGAGTGGGAACACGCCTGCCGGGCCGGCACCACCGGCCCGCGTTACGGCCCGCTCGACGAGATCGCCTGGTACCGGGAGAACTCCGGCGGCCGTCTTCATGCTCCGGGTGGGCTTACCCCCAATGCCTGGGGCTTGCACGACATGCTCGGCAACGCCTGGGACTGGTGCTGGGACCTGTACGACGCCGAGGTCTACGGCACCTACCGCGTCCTGCGCGGCGGCGGCTGGTTCGACGAGCACTGGAGTTGCCGTGCCTCGGTCCGGCGCCGCAGCCACCCCGACCTGTCCATCGACGACGTCAGCTTCCGCCTCGCGCGTACCCTGCCGTCGCCCTGACCGGCCCCGCCCGCCCTGCCGCCGCCCGGCCCCGCCCCGCGCTTCCCCCGCCCGCCCTGCCGCCGCCCGGACCGGCCTCGCGCTTCCGCCCCGCCCATCCCTCTGACCGGCCTCGCCGGGGCGCTCAGAGCTTGCGGATCACGCAGACGACCTTGCCCAGGACCGTCGCGTCGTCACCCGGGATGACCTGGTAGACCGGGTTGCGCGGCACCAACTCGACCCGGCTGCCGCGCCGGCGCAGCACCTTCACCGTGGCCTCGCCCTCGATCATCGCGGCGACGATGTCACCGTTCTCCGCGACCGGCTGCTGGCGCACGACAACCACGTCACCGTCGCAGATCGCGGCATCGATCATGGAGTCGCCCTTGACGTTGAGGGCGAAGAACGTGCCGTGACCGACCATCCCGGCGGAGACCGTCAGATGGTCCTCCACGTTCTCCTCGGCCAGGATCGGCGTGCCGGCGGCGATGTCGCCGAGAACGGGGACGCTTATCGTGCGGTCGGCGGACGGACCCCGCACGTCGACCGCCCGCGACCCGTGCGGCTGGCGGCGCAGCAGGCCGTGTCGTTCGAGCACCTTGAGGTGGTGGGTGACCGAGGAGGGCGACACCAGGCCGACGGCCGCGCCGATCTCGCGGACCGTGGGCGGGTAACCCCGGTCGCGGATGGACTCGTGGATGACCGCCAGAATCCGCTCCTGCTTGGCAGTGATCGGGCGCCTCGGCCCCTCACCGCTGTCGATGCTCATGGGCCGCACCTTACCGCATGATTAGATCAGATGTACTAATCGTGACCGAAACCGCTCGTTTGAGGGACCAGCGGCGGAGCACTCCGGATGGCCCGGCTCACGGTCGCCGCGACCGCCGCCGCCAGCATCAGACCGGCCAGCACCATGATCGAGGCGACCGGGCTGGCGACGGTCAGCAGGTACCCCGCGCCGAGCGACCCGATCGGCATGACACCCCAGGTCAGCGTGGCCCCGGCGCTCATCACCCGGCCGAGCAGCTCGTTCGGCACCAGCAGCGTGGCATGACTGAAGATCACCACGTTCCACAGCGGACCGACGAACGCGCACAACGCGCCCACCACACCGATCCAGACAGTACCGTCGACGACCGCGAACAACGGCAGCAGCGCCGCCCACACCCAATTGATCCCGATAATCACGGTTTTCGGCGCGAGATACCGGTGCAGGCGGCCCGCGGCGAGCGCCCCGGCCAGCCCACCCGCGCTGTAGACGCCGAGCATCACCCCGATCTCCCCCGGCGTGGCACCGTCCCGCTGCGCCAGCACCACGAGAACCAGCACCAGCGCACCGAACACCACGTTGCTGACCGCGATCAGTCCCAGCGCGGCCCGCACGAACGGGTGCCGCCACGTCCAGCGCAACCTGGTGACCGCGGCCCGCCACACCGGTTCCGGCGATGCCGTGGCAGGTTCCTGCAGGTCACGACGGATAAAGAGCAAACTCCCGGCGGCGACCAGGTAGGAGATCCCGTCCACCAGGAACGGCAACGCCCGGTCCAGCCCGAAGAGCGCCCCACCGATGGGCGGCCCGGCGAGCGATCCGGCGCGGGCGCGGGCCTCGTTGTGGGCGATAGCCAGCGGTACGAGCGGAGCCGGCACCACCCTCGGCAACGCCGCCCGTTCCGCCAGTCCGAAGAAGACGAAACACAGTCCCTGAACGAACACGACGAGGCAGAGCTGCGCGACCGTGAGGACGCCGGACCAGACGGCCACCGGCACAGTCAGCAGCGTCAACCCGGCCAGCACCTCACTGACCAGCAGAATCCGCCGCCGATCCCACCTGTCGACAAGCGACCCGGCCGGCAGGTTCGCCAGCAGGTGCGGCAGCGTGCCCGCCGCACCGACAACCCCGGCATCAGCCGGCGAGCCGGTCGTGGCGAGAACCAGCAGCGGGGTGGCGGTGGCGCTGATGTGCGCCCCCAGCGTGGAGACGAGCTGCCCGCTCCAGAGCAGCGTGAAGTCCCGGTTGCGCCACAGACTCCCCGTCACCGGGCCGTCCCCGCTCCCTTGTCCGGCGTTCCCTGGCTTCCCGGCACCGCGTGGCTTTCCGACACCCCTTGGCTTTGCGGCATCCCCTGGCTTTCCGGCATCGCTTGGCCTTCCGGCACCGCTTGGCCTTCCAGCACCGCCTGGCCTTCCGGAACCGCGCCCGGTGTCGGGAACGCGTGGAACAGGACGGTGATCGGCCTGCTGCCCGCCGGCAGTTCGGCGAGCGGGCGGTGCCAGCGGTTGAGAAACGCCAGGTACTCCTCCCCGAACCGCTCCAACTCCTCCGCGGTCAGCACCGTCGACCCGAACGAGTGCTGCGCGGCAACGGCGAACTCCCCGTACTCGGCCCGGTGCGTCAAATACTCGGTCAGATCCCGATCGGCCCGTTCCAACCACTGCCGGCCGATCTGCTCGACCACCGCCGCCACATCCGGATCCTCGAAGTCACGAGGCAGACGCAGGTCCTGCGCAACGAACCGCCAATACTTCCGCCGGCCCGCCGAGAGCGCTGTGTCCTCCTCGACGAACCCGTACCGCGCCAGCTGCCGCAGGTGATAACTGGTCGCCCCACGATCCGCCCCGAACTCGACAGCCAGATCAGCCGAGGTCGCCGGCCCCCGCCGCTGCAGCCGGGTCAGCATCCGCTGGCGGAGCGGGTGAGCGAACGCCTTGAGCGTGTCCACGTCGGACAAATGACGAGGTTCGATGTCCACCATGAGGAGAAGATATCGATGCAAAGACTCCTTCTCAATATCCCAGGAAACTTTCTTTCCAGTAGCCCGGACTACGTCCCAACCGGGCCGCAGGCCGTCGCCCTGGACCTCGCCCCCTCGCCGCTCGCCCCTCCCTCCTCGCCGCTCGCCCCCCACCCCCCGCTCCTCGCCGCCCGATCCTCGC
>NZ_JAHWGU010000166.1 GCF_020873875.1 Actinoplanes sp. DH11 | reverse complement strand
GTATCCATCCAGCTTCAGTTGATCTTTCGCCTGCCGGAAAAAGCACTCGATCGTCCAACGCTGAGCATAGTAACGCAAGATGTCTTCGTCCCCGAGTTCCCGGTCGGTGCTCAAGATGCAATGAAGATGTTCCGGCGCCATCGGCTGATCCGCCTTCCAAGCCAGCAGCACCACCGCGTCATCGAGGCCATGGATGGCCCCCTCATAGCGATACACGCGATAACGCTCCTGCCCCACCGTGACGAGGCGGGTGTCTTTGGACTCGATATAGCGGGCAAACTGCTTGGCTTGGATGGCGATGCCTTTCGGGTAGAGAATCCGGTTCGTCTTGAGCATCGCGATGACATGGAATCCCTGTTTCAGACAGGCTTCGATGAGCTTCTTAGACGGATACCACGAATCCATGAGCACATAC
>NZ_JAHWGU010000165.1 GCF_020873875.1 Actinoplanes sp. DH11 | reverse complement strand
CCGCGTGATTATGCGGGGTATATGGTGATTGCGGCCGGAAATCATTCGTTTCATCGCTTGTTGATTTACATAACCGTTTTTTCATCGCTTCTTTCTGCCTTTTTTATGCTTTTGAAAGGTTGGAGTTGGGCATGTTACAGCGTTTTGTTTGTCTTGATGCTGTACCTTGTATTATGGAATAGTTCTCAATATGCTCGGCGCACGTGAGGAGGCATTTGCGGTGATCAGACGAGCGATTCACACTCATTTGCCGTATATGTTATTGTCGTTAGGTGTGTACATTGTATGTTTTGCTTTTGGAGCAGTGATTTTTTCACAAAAGCTTACGATTCATCCGACTTCCATGGCGTTTTGGACCACTTTAGGCCACAACTTGATGGTTGGAGCCATTTTGATGGTTGGCGGATGGCTGACGC
>NZ_JAHWGU010000164.1 GCF_020873875.1 Actinoplanes sp. DH11 | reverse complement strand
ACATGAAGGAGTTTGTGGAAGGGAAAGGGTTCAATTTACGGTAGCCTCGCTGCAGGCGGGAGCCCCCAGCTCCCATTCCCGAAGTCCAAGAGGTTCGTAAGAAAGGAGAGAACGAGAGTGGACAAAATCCGGCAACTGGCGCAATGGATCAAAGAGGCGAATACAATCGCCGTCCTGACCGGGGCCGGGATGAGCACGGAGTCCGGCATTCCTGATTTTCGCAGCGAAAACGGCCTTTATGCCCAAGTGGACCATGTCGAATATTATTTGTCAGAGCATTATTACAAAAAAGATCCGGCTGATTTTTGGCGTCGATTCAAGCGGATGTTTTCATTAAAAATGATGGGCGGCTTTGCCCCGAATGATGGGCATCGGTTTCTCCGTTGGCTTGAGGAGATGGGCAAGACGGTGACGAT
>NZ_JAHWGU010000163.1 GCF_020873875.1 Actinoplanes sp. DH11 | reverse complement strand
ATCGTCGCCGTCGCCCCAACAACGCCGCCGCGGACGTCATACACCATTTTGCCGCCCGTATAGCCAATCAACAGCGGCAACAAATACGTAATCATTGGCCCGACGAGCTTCGCAAACGTCTCGTTCGGCCACCAGCCCGTCGGGATAAATAGGGCGGTAATCAGCCCCCAGGCGATAAACGCCCCGATATTCGGCATAATCATGCCGCTCAAATAACTGCCAAACCGCTGAATCTTCACGCGGAAGCCTGTTTCGTTTCCGGTTGTATGCGTCATAACGTCGCTCCTCCTTTTGCTTGACTGTACCTTTATCTTAAAACGCTTACAACCGGCCTTCAATGAGAAGTAAACGCGATTTTGTCAAGGGGGTTGTTGACAGGGGTTAAAAAAGAAAACCCCGCGCGGCGGGCGGGGTTACG
>NZ_JAHWGU010000162.1 GCF_020873875.1 Actinoplanes sp. DH11 | reverse complement strand
CATCAAAGGAGTTTTTCGTTTTAAACAGAACGAAGTCCCCTTCTTGAATGTCAAGATGCGCGATGTCGTCTTTCGTGATCCGGTCGTTGACATCGGTTAAATCGAACAGCTTGCACGGGCCGACGAGGTCGTCCAATGGAATCGTTTCAAACGTCGCCCCGCCTTCGACCATATGGAGGGGCGCGTCAATGTGCGTGCCGGTGTGCACGTCCATGTCAATGCGCGATTCGGTCACATAACCGTTGGTGATCGTTGTGCGTTTCGGCTGTTTTTCCGGTTTGTTTTTATACACGGGCATGCCCTCGTAAATCGGGGCCGTGACGTCATACACCTTCATCGTTCATTCGCTCCTTTGCATGAGAGATAACGCTCGCTTGTCCAAAAGGGCGGCGGGCGCAAACGATTCGCGGTTATGGCC
>NZ_JAHWGU010000161.1 GCF_020873875.1 Actinoplanes sp. DH11 | reverse complement strand
AGATTTCATTATGGAAAAGACTTACGACAGAAACCTTATAGTTTACTTCGTATCAAAATTGATGAATTTCCTGCTCCGACCTTTTGATAATAAATAAACTTAAAATTAGGAACAGTTTATTTGGTAAATGTTAAACTGTTCCTTGAAATTTTTATAATGTTGGTAAGTTCAATTCTGTATTTATATTTCGGACTTACGATATATCTGGTTGAACATTTTTTTGTTTATGGTTTAAAAAATACTATCGCTTTATTATGGAGAGCTTAGTGACTCCTCCCTCAATGTCGTAAACAGTAGAAGACCTCGAACACACAAGGTACATTGTGATCGAGGTCTTCTACTACTAGTTTTTGGTCGGAGTCACTATGAAAGTCTGGATAGTGATCTATTGATGACTTATTGGTTAAATGCTATTATTAAT
>NZ_JAHWGU010000160.1 GCF_020873875.1 Actinoplanes sp. DH11 | reverse complement strand
ATCGTGCAAAAATCCCGGGGGATCGACGACAATGGTTTTTGGTGGTTCAGACTTACAGCCATCGAGGTTGAAGGTTATTGACAGAATTTTTGAAATGTGGTATTCTGAAAACAGCGCTAGATCGAAATGTTTGATGCGACAAGCATTTTTGGGGTTTTTATCGTACCTATGAGGGATTGAAACTCCAAATCGCGTTTGCAACGGAGGAACTCTTTCACCCACCGGTTTTTATCGTACCTATGAGGGATTGAAACATACTTTTCTTCACGCTTTTTGCTTTCCCACAAAAGTTTTTATCGTACCTATGAGGGATTAAAACTTATCCAACTCCCCGTCTTCCACACATATCTGAATCGTGTTTTCACCCGCGCAATTTGGTGATCTTTTCACCTCTTGTGCTGTCTTCGCTGGCAATGTGGAGATG
>NZ_JAHWGU010000159.1 GCF_020873875.1 Actinoplanes sp. DH11 | reverse complement strand
GAATACAAGGGCGCGTTTGCGCATGACGACGTTGTATGCGGTCGCCAACAATTACGGCTATCTCGTCGTCGGTACGGACAACGCCGCCGAATGGCATACGGGCTACTTTACGAAATACGGTGACGGTGGAGTCGATTTAGTGCCGCACATTCACTTTACAAAAGGCGAAGTGCGCGAAATGGGCCGTCTGCTCGGCGTCCCCGAAGAAATTATCAAGAAAGCTCCAAGCGCCGGACTGTGGGAAGGGCAGACGGATGAAAGCGAAATGGGCACGACGTATGAAATGATCGATAAATATTTAAAAGGGGAAGAGATTCCAGAACGCGATCGGAAAATTATTGAACGGCTTCATGAACGTTCGCATCATAAACGGCAGTTGGCGATTGCGCCGCCGAAGTTTTAGCTGTCATCTCGTTGGGTTGAAC
>NZ_JAHWGU010000158.1 GCF_020873875.1 Actinoplanes sp. DH11 | reverse complement strand
GCTGGCGGACCTGCCGCACCCAGTACTGCGGATCCATCACCTCGACACCGACCGGCTCACCGGTCACATTCGAAATCCAGCCCAACGACGGCATCTCGAAATCGATGTCCTGCAAGACAGCGGCGAACTCCCGCAGCATCGGCTCCATACGCGCCGAATGGAACGCATGACTGACCCGCAACCGCCGCGTCTTGTCGAATCCCGCCGCCACCGCCAGCACCGCGTCCTCATCACCGGAGATCACCACCGCCTGCGGGCCGTTGACCGCCGCGATCGACACCCCATCAACAAGCCGCGCGATCACGTCGTCCTCGGTCGCGGCGACAGCCACCATCGCCCCACCCGACGGCAGCGCCTGCATCAACGCACCCCGGGCCGCGACCACCTTCACCGCATCCGCCAACGACCACAGTCCCGCCACGTGCGCG
>NZ_JAHWGU010000015.1 GCF_020873875.1 Actinoplanes sp. DH11 | reverse complement strand
GGCCGGTCGCCGCCGGTCGGGCCGGTCGCCGCCGGTCGGGCCGGTCGCCGCCGGTCGGGCCGGTCGCCGCCGGTCGGGCCGGTCGCCGCCGGTCGGGCCGGTCGCCGCCGGTCGGGCCGGTCGCCGCCGGTCGGGCCGGTCGCCGCAGCTCGTGTGCGCTGCTGGCGCCACTCGCGCCGGTTGCCGTGCTCATTTGAGCTGCTGGCGCCACTCGTGCCGGGTGTCGCCGCTCAGCCTCCGCCGCCACCGCTCAGCCTCCGGCGCCACTACCTGGGCCAGCCGCCACCACTCAGCCTCCGCCACCACCCGGACCAGCCGCCACCGCTCAGCCTCCGCCGCCATCATCCGGGCCGGTCGCCACCGCTTGCGTCTGCTGTAGGCGCCGGCGCATGCCGGTCGCCGCCGCACTTCGCCCCAATTGCCGGCGCAGCTTTCATCCGGGAAGCCTTGCCGGTTCCGGTTCTTTACATCAGAACCGCTCGCGCCGCACTACGCTCGCGGCAGCATTCCCCTGCTGCACGGGATCGCGAGGTTCCTCCTCCCCCAGTTAATCACGATTGTCCGACGCCCGCATCGGGCAGCGCACTCCATTTGTATTCCTGATATTTCGCTGAGCAATCAAGGCGTCGAGATTGGCATGATCCATTGTGGTTGCCAATGGAGTGGCGCGGGATAATGGATTTATGGCGCAGTTACAGTTGTTCACCTCGGCACAAATTGCCGGGATGCGTGACCGCACTGCGCCCCGCCGCCAATCCACTGCTCACGATGAATTCCGCCGCGCGCAGCAACACCGCCGTGATTGGGGCCTGCTGCAACGGCACACCACCAAGGTGCGCCGGTCGCAAGCGGCCGGTGCCGCCCCTCCGCCGACGGGCGCGCTAGGAGACTGGCTGCGGCAGTCGATCAAGCAGTCGAGGCGGCGTCATCCCGAAGTCACCACCGGCACCGAAAACCCGCGCACTCCCCCACCGGCGAGCCCACCCGCCTCCCGCAAGACAGCCGCGACTCTCCGCGAGCCGGACACCTCCGCTCCCTCGACGCCCAGGCCGACCGCCGTCGCTTCGGAGACGCTGGCCCCGAGCAAGCCCACCGCTTCGCCGCCACCACGCCCGAAATGTCGCCGCCCGAGGCCCGCAGCGGTCAGCTGGACGGACATCCCTGATGTTGTCGAGGGACCAGTTTCCCCTGGTAAGCCTGGCGCCGGAAATGGACCAATCTCTTCCGCCGAACGATGTGCTGCAGATAAACCAAGCGCTCCCGCCCAGCATCGCGCGACAGGCAAACGAGACTCCCGGACCGAGCACCGCGCCACAGGTAAGTCAGGCGCTCCAGCCGAGCATCGCGCTGTCGTCGCACCAGACATGGCAGCCGGCGCGACAGCAGGCAGATCAGCCAGACGCATGCCGGTCATCCTCAGTAGCTGGCCGGGCGCCACCAAGCTCAGAACGTCGACCTGCTCATCCGCTCCTGAAGCCGATTCTGCCGACGAGCCGGCCACCATCCAGCTCCGGACCGAGAACAGGGTTGGCTTCTACATGCTTGCAGCGTCCACTGATCGCCCGCGGCGCAAAGCCGCACGGCCCAGGACTGCCGCAAACAGCGGGTCACCGGCACCGCGCGGAGCAGCCACGGCGTTCGACCAGCCAGAACCGGCCGCCGGGAGTCGGCGGGCAGCGGCGGGCACGCCGTCCTTGATGCGTTCGGGCGCACATCGATCATGCGTCGCTACGAAGCCACCGACCTCAACACGATCGGCACAGCCCGCTCAGTTCGGATTAGCGGCACGGTGTCACCCCGTGGCCGCGTCGGCTCGGGCTGTGCCGGCTCGGGCTGTGCCGGCTCGGGCTGTGCCGGCTCGCGCTGTGCCGGCTCGGGCTGTGCCGGCTCGGGCGATCGCATCCACGCGATCTTCCAGCCTCATCCTCGACTTATCGGCAACACCGCACGCGGCGGGGGGACGAAACGGGCCGGCACCGTCGGGCGATGTGAGATGGCCTGCCAGCCGAGCGCCTCCCTCCCGGCGAAACGGACGTGACACCTCACCGGATCGCGTCGTGTGATCGGGCGGTTAGGCCATGGAGCGGGGCAGCAGCCTGGGATCGCATGGCGATGGCACCGGGGCGGTTGTCTGCGGCAATCGCTTGAAGGGGTGGACGGCGGCTGGGCTTGCTTGGGTAGCGATCGAGTGGGGATGCCCTTTTGCAGAGGGATCGGGAATTGTTGTGTGGCTGCCGGGTCAGGGGTGGAAAGTGGTTACTATTTCTACCAGGTTGGGGGGCTCCAGGCGGTCCGGTAATGCCGCTATTTCGGGAATGGGAACCCAGGCGTGTTCTATCAGGTCGCGCTTTTCGTACGGCAGTAGACCCTCCCTGCCCACCGCCGGCGCGGACGAATCGTAGGAGGCTGTGAAGAACTGTTCGGGGCCGGTGAAACGGCGGCCCTTCCAGATGGTGTCGCGGTGGACGTCCAGGAAGTCGGGGCGGATTGCTTCGGGGTTCAGGCCGGTCTCTTCCAGCAGTTCGCGGCGGGCTGCTTCCAGTGGGGTCTCGCCGGGGTCGATGCCGCCGCCGGGTGGTTCCCACAGGCGACTGCCGTTGGTCGGGTCCGCCCAGTGCAGCAGCAGGATGCGGTGATCCGCGTCGAAGCACACGATCCGTACGGCCGGGCGGTACACGCTGTCCATGATCGGACCCTAAGCTGTCAGGAGTGGCCAAGTACTTTGACGTGCACCCGGACAATCCGCAGGCGCGCAGCATTCACCAGATCGTCGACGTGATCCGCGGTGACGGGCTGATCGCCTACCCCACGGACTCGTGTTTCGCGCTCGGCTGCCGGATGGGCAACAAGGACGGGCTGGACCGGATCCGGGCGATCCGGCACCTCGACGACCGGCACCATTTCACGCTGATGTGTCACGATTTCGCGCAGCTCGGCCAGTTCGTGCAGATCAACAACGCGGTGTTCCGGGCGGTGAAGGCGTCGACGCCGGGGCCGTACACGTTCATTCTGCCCGCCACCAAAGAGGTGCCGCGGCGGCTGCTGCACCCCAAGAAGAAGACCGTGGGTGTACGGATCACCGGCCACACCACCGCACAGGCCATCCTCGCCGAACTCGGTGAGCCCCTCGTCTCCAGCACGCTGCTGCTGCCCGGCGAGACGGAGCCGATGACGCAGGGGTGGGAGATCAAGGAAGCACTGGATCACAGCCTGGACGCGGTCGTCGACTCCGGCGAATGCAGCACCGAACCGACCACGGTGGTGGATCTGTCGGGCGGCACACCGGAGATCCTGCGGGTCGGCGCGGGCGACCCGACTCGATTCGGCGATTGAAGCGCACAAACCCTGACAAATCCCGCGCGGGCCAAGGGGCCGGGGAGAGGGCCAGGGCGAGGGCCAGGGCGAAGACTGGAGCGGCGCAAAAGCGAGCGACGGCGCAAAAAGCGAGGCACGGGGCCAAAGCAAGGCAGGAGGCCAGCAAGGCAGAAGGCCCAGCAAGGCAGAGGGCCAGCAAGGCAGAGGGCCAGCAAGGCAGAGGGCCAGCAAGGCAGAGGGCCAGCAAGGCAGAGGGCCAGCAAGGCAGAGGGCCAGCAAGGCAGAGGGCCAGCAAGGTACGGGGCCAAAGCAAGGCACGGGGCGAAAAGCGAAGGCCCGGGTGGCGCGAAAGCCAAGGCGCGAGGGCAGGCGGGAAAGCCGAGGCCCGGACGCCGAGGCGCAGTGTGAGCAGGCGCCGGGTGCGGGCGACGCCGGCAGCGGGGCCGGGGCGATGCCGCGGCGAGGGCGGGCGGGCTCGCGTACCCGTGCTTGTCAGGGGAAGAGGTCCAGGGGCACCGCCGCGGCCAGGGCCGCCATCCCCCGGTCGTCCGGATGCAGGTGGTCGCCGCTGTCGTAGGCGGCGGCGAGCCGGTGCGGGGCTGCCGGGTCGCGCAGGGCGCGGTCGAAGTCGATGATGGCGTCGTATTCGCGCGCGTCGCGGAGCCAGGCGTTGAAGGTGTCGCGGCCCTTGCGGTTGCGGGCGTTGTCGAAATGGGCGAAACCGGCGAACGGCAGCATCGTTCCGCCGATCATTTTCAGTCCGGCGGCGTGGCCTCGGGCGATGAGTTCGCGGTGGCCGTCGATCAGCTCGCGGACGTCGGCGGAGGGTTTGCGGCCGAGGTCGTTCACGCCGTGCAGCACGATGACGTGGCTGGCGCCGGGCTGGGCCAGCACGTCGCGGTCGAAGCGGCGCAGGCCCGACTCCCCGGCGAAGGCGTTGCCGCCGACCTTGCCGGTGCGGCCGGCCGGCCCGGTGAGGACGCGGTTTCCGCTGATGCCGACGTTGAGCACGCCGTAGTCGAGGCCTTCGCCGCGCAGCCGTGCGGCGAACAGGTCGGGCCAGCGGTGGTTGGCGTTCTCCTGGCTGTGCACGCCGCAGGTGATCGAGTCGCCGAATGCGACGATCGCGGTGGTGGAGCGGCGGGCCCGGACGTCGACGCCGGCGAGGAAGATGTAGCGCCCGAAAGCCTTGCCGTCGACGTCGGTCTCGGCGACGCGGTTGCCGGGGACCAGGCGGTTCGTCTGCAGCGCTCGCGCCGTCACGGTGGCGATTTCGGTGCGCTCCGGCAGGTACAGGCTGATCACCAGGTCGCTGCCGGCCGGGACGATCAGGTCGGCGGCGTCGCTGATCAGGGTGCCGCCGGCCGGGATGACCGCTTCCGGGCGGCCGGCGAAGGTCAGCGGCCGGTCGGTGCCGGGAATGATCGCGCTGCTGGCGCCGGTGCCGGCGCGCAGGGCCAGGTGCACGGCGCCCAGGGGTACGGGTGTGGCCCCGAACTCGTTGCTCAACCGCACCCGGGGCTGGTCGCCGCCGACGCTGGTGTGGATCACCTGTCGTACCGTGTGGTCGGCGAGGGTGAACAGCGTCCGGGGCGCTTGCGCGGTGACCGGCGCGGCCCAGGTCCCGACCCGGTTCGGCACCCGCAGCACGGGGTTGCGCTGCCCCGCCGTGCCGGGCGTGGCCGCGAGCACGGCCGCGCCGGTGCCACCCAGCAGCAGGGCGCGGCGTGTGGTTGCCCGGTTGAGGAGTGTCCGCCGGAGCCGGTCGGGCACGTCCTCGCCGCCGGAGCGCGACGACTCGAGGAGAAACTTTTTCCGCTTTATCCCGGTAAGTTAGGCAATCAGCTCCGGCACCGTCAAGCCGTCTGACGGGTTACCGCCACCCGGCGGGCGGAGAAGGTGCCGCCCGGCCAAGCGGACAAGGCGCCACCCAGGCGGAGCGGAGACGACGCCGCCCGGCGGTGCGAGGGTACGCACACCGCCGGGCGGCCATCACTCAGCCGGTGGTGCAGGTGAGGTTCTGCACCTGAGGCGCGGCCGCGCCCGAGGCGAGGAACCCGAAGGTGGTGTGCCCGTTCGCGGGGACCGTCGCGTTCCAGCTCTCGTTGCTGACCGTGGCCAGCGAACCGGTCGACGTGCCCTTGCCACTCCACGCCTGCGCCATCGTCTGGTTGCCGGGGAAGGTCCAGGAGACCTTCCAGCCGTTCACCGCGGTGGCACCGGCGTGCACCATCACCTCACCCTGGAAGCCGCCGCTCCACGCGGAGGTGACCGAGTACATCGCGGTGCAACCGCTGCCACCGCCGGGGTTCTGCGAAGGCGAAACGGAGGCCGAGGGCGAGGTCGAGGGCGAGGCCGACGGCGAGGTCGGCACCGACGGCGAGGGCGAGACCGGCGTGGACGGCGACGGCGACTGGCCGCCCCCGTTGCCGATGCCGGTGACCTCGCCGTTGCCGCCGTCGAAGACCACGTCCGAGCAGCCGTAGAACGTCTCCTGGCTGTCCGAGCGCGACCACACCGAGTAGATCAGGTGCTTGCCGGACTTGCCCGCGGGCAGCCGGCCGTTCCAGTAGTAGTGCCCGGCGTCGGTGCCCGGCCCACCGTTCGCGGGCGGGTTCGTGACCTGGTCGAACGGCGTCGGCTCGAGGTCGTTCCAGGCCAGCGGCTTCGTCGGGTCGTACCCGTCCTTGGTGATGTAGAGCGAGAACGTGCCGGGGTGCTTGGCCCAGTTGTTGTACTTGAACTGGACGTTCGCGCCGGCGGTCAGGTGGGTCTGCGGCCAGTCGTTGCGGGCCAGGTTGAAACCGCTGAAGTTGTACGGGCCACCGGTACCGCCGCTGCACAGCTGGCCGTCCGGGATGAAGCCGTTGACCCGGCCGGCCCCGTCGGACCGGAGCACCGCGAACCAGTTGTAGAGCGAGCTGACCCCGCTCTGCGCCACCGCTGCGGCGCAGGCGGCGTTCTTCGGCTCGATCGCCCCGGTCTGCGGGTTGCGGCCGTCCTGGTAGCAGAACCAGGTCCGGCTGCCGGGCACCTGGATGGCGCCGTGGGCCTGTGCCGGGCTCTGCACCGCGAGGATGCCGGCGGCCGCGGCGAACAGGGCCACAGCCGCCATTCTGAGGAGTTTCATGATCAGCCCTCCGGGAACAGCCGGGCGTAGTCCGCGTAGCCGGTGGCCACGTCGACCTGAGCCCAGAATCGGTGGTAGTTGAACGTCGGTGCCGGGCCGCCCTTCAGGTACGCGTCGACCTTCCCGAACTCGGGGTCGCTGCGGTAGAAGGAGCGGATGTCCAGGAAGGAGACGCCCGGCTGGATGACGTCGCCGTTCGGCATCTCGCCGCGCCAGCCCGGCGGGACGTAGACCCCCTGGCCGGTGGAGGCGTTGTAGGTGTCGTCCATCCGGTTGTAGTCCGCGCGGGTCTCGGTCACCGAGACACCCTTGTCGTCCTTGTACGCCCAGATCGCGTCGAGCAGCCCCTTGGCCGCCGTCTTGGCCTGCGCGTTGCCGGACTTCGCGGCGTAGTAGGTGAGCAGTTTGGCGAACGAGCCGGCGATGCCGAGGTCCTCACCGTGCGCGGTGACCTCGACGTGCAGGTTCGTGTTCGGCTGCGGGTTCGACGCGTTCCAGGTGTTCGGCGCGCCGGTCCACTCCATCTCGGCCGGGATCCGGAAGCTGTCCGCCTCGATGGTGGTGTTCGCGAGCGCCCACGGCACCCACTTGTCGAGCACCGCCTTGGCCTTGGCGTTGCCGGTGACGTAGTAGTACTCGGCCAGCCGCTCCAGCGACCAGGTCTGCATGCCGAACCAGCGGTTGGACGGCGGGTCCTCGTACACCGGGGCCTCGACGTAGGCCAGGCCGTAGAAGGTCGGCGTCCCCGCCGGCCGGGCCGAGTAGTTGCCGTTCCAGCTGTTCGTCGCGCCACCGGCGATGGCGCCCTCGTCGGACTGCAACCACTGGTAGAACTCGAGCTGCCGGTCCAGGCTGGCCTGCCAGTCGGCCTTCGCGGTCGGTGACTTCGGCGCGAACGCCCCGACGTTGGACAGGATGTGCGCGGCCATCGGGTTCTGGTACCCGAAGTGGCTGGTGCTGGAGCCGATCCGCCACGCCCAGCCGGCGCTGGTGTCGTAGGCGCCGCCCCAGGCGTAGTACCAGGACATCAGGTTGCTCGACGCGTTCTTGCCGGTGCCCGCCGGGCAGCTGGTGGACGCGCATCCGGGCTGCTTGAAGTACTTGTCGTACAGCGAGTAGCGCAGGTAGTCGCCCATCTTGGCGGCCTTCGCCACGGCGTCCGAGATCTGCGACGCCTTGCCCTGCTCGGTGGCCCAGGTGTACGCCCAGTACGCCACCTGCACGGCACGGGCGTCCGCGTCCGGCGCGTTGGTGTACTTCCACTGCTTGGCGTACGACGCGTCCTTGGTGAACAGGTCGAGGTAGCCGTTCGGGCCGCCGTGCGCGAACGTGTCGCAGGACGGCTGCGGCACGGTCTCGAAGACGGACTCCTGCGGGCCGCGCTGGAACGTGTTGATGTAGACGACCCGGCTGGTGCCGTCGCCGCAGTGCCCGAAGCCGTACGTGTTGTCGACGTCGAGCAGCCAGTGCATGCCGTAGATGTCGTCGGTGCCGTACGCCGACTTCAGCTCGGCGGCCAGCGGGTCGGTGCCGACGGACACGCCCTGGTCGAGCTGGGACGGGTACTGCGACGGCTGCGGGTACTCGGCCGCGTACGTCGCCGGCTTCTGCGGGTTGTAGTTGGCGTTGGTCGGCTGGTCGGCGTGCGACGGGATGATGTACTTCTCCATCGTCGCCCAGGCGTTGTTGAACGGCGCCCAGTCGCCGCTGACCTGCCCGTGCTCGGCCTCCAGCCACAGCCAGTAGCTGAACGCCTCACTCGTCGTCTCGTGGCCGTGGTCGGGCGCCTCGTTGATCAGCGTCTCGATCGAGTGGTAGGGCACGCCCTCGGGACTGAAGTACCCGTTGGCCGGGTTCTTCAGGTCGTTGTAGAGCTGCGTGAACCGGGCGTCGACCGAGCCTTCCTCGACCACCGTGACGCCGAGCTGCGCCGCGGTGTGCCCGCTGGCCGTCGCCGCGATGGTCGCCGTGGAGCCGGCGGTCGCCGACGACGCGGCCGCGACCGTGACGGCCTGACCGGTGTTCCAGTTCGACGGCGTGAAGGTGAGGGTCGCCGGGGTCGCGGTCACCGCGGTGGTGCCGGCGGTCCGGGCCACCGCGACGCTCACGTTCGCCGCCGGCGCCTTGCTCAGGGCCAGCTTGAACGAGCCGCTGGCGCCGGGCGAGATGGACAGCGAGGTGGCGTCGGCGACGATCGCCGGGGTGGTGGCCGCGTCGACGAAGACGGGCACGTCGGCGGTGCTGGACTTGACACCGGCACTGTCGTAGGCAACGGCCTGCACGCGGTACGCCGCCGCCTGGGCGGGCACCCCGTTCCAGGTGTACGTGTACGGCGCGCTCGTGTCCGAGCCCAGCAGCAGGCCGTCGTGGTAGAACTCGACCCGGCTGACGGTCTGCCCGCTCGCCGCGGCCGCGGTCGCCGCGATCGGGATCGACGCCGGTGCGGTGTAGCGGGTGTTCGCGGCCGGGCTGGTGATCTGCACGGTCGGCGCGGCGGAGCTCTGGTTGCACGCGGTGCCGTTGAGCGTGAACGCAGCAGGCACCGGGTTGGCCGACGTGAACGTGCCGTTGAAGCCGGTGCCGACGGTGGCGTTCGTGGCGAGGCTGCCGTTCCAGGCGGCGTTGTTCACGGTCACGTGCCGGGCGGACTGGCTGTAGACGCCGCTCCAGCCCTGGGTGGCCTTCTGGTTGGCGTCCGGGAAGTCGAACTCCAGTTTCCAGCTGGTCAGCGGGTCACCGGTGTTCTTGATCTGGATGTCGCCGGTGAAGCCGCCGGTCCACTGGCTCTGCACCTTGTAGACGACGGTGCAGCCGGCGGCGGCGTACGCCGGTGCGCCGGCCACGAGGATCGCACCGGCGCCGAGGACGGCGGCGCCGGTGACGGCCAGCCTGCGGCGCAGGCGATGACCTGGGGGTCTGATCACGGGTGTTCCTTTCCGCCGCCCGGGTGACGTCCGCAGCGCGGGCCGCGGACGCCGTCCGGGCGGGCTCACGGGGTCGTGGAGCAGGTGATCGGGGACGGAGCGGGGTGGGTGGTACCGGTGGTGCCGCCGGGGGACCTGCGCATAGGCACCTTCCATTGATGGACGTTCATGTGGGAGCGCTCCCAGCAGCGTCGGCCCTTTGTCATCGCCGTGTCAAGAGCCGGAAACGCGACGTTGACATCGCGCCAAACACGACTACGCAGCGCCACCCGCGATCACGGTCCGCGACGGCCGCACGGGCACCGGTGACGCGCTTCGGTTGAGTGCGCGAACAACGGGGAACTCCCCCGTTCCGGGTCCACTCATCGGCCAGGAGGAAAGCGCCATCCATGGACAAAACGCAGGAGAATTACCTGTGTATCATTCGGCGGAACACGCAGGCCGGCCCCGCACAGGACGCCGGCCGGTCCGCCGGATCGGCAGGCCGCGGCCCAATGACGCGGCGTAAGCAGTACGCAGCGCGCTCCTGGGCCGGCGTAGCGGCGGAGGAGATTGCATGAAGGTTTGCGTTGTCGGTACCGGCTATGTCGGCCTGACCACCGGTGTCAGCCTCGCCTTCCTGGGACACGAGGTCACCTGCGTCGATCTCGACCAGGCGAAGGTGGACATGCTGACCGCGGGTCGCTGCCCGATCTACGAGCCCGGCATGGAGGAGCTCCTCGCCGAGGCCGCGCCGAACCTCACGTTCACGACTTCCTACGCCGACGCCGTTCCCGGCGCCGATGTGGTCTTCGTCGCGGTGCAGACCCCGTCGGCCGACGACGGCAGCCCCGACCTGCGTTACCTGCGCAGCGCGGCGGAGAGCGTGGCACAGGCTCTGAACAACGACTTCACCGTCGTGGTGAACAAGTCGACGGTCCCGATCGGCAGCGGCAACTGGGTGGACGCGATCCTGCGCGACTCCTTCGAGCAGCGCGCCGACCGGCCGGCCGGTGTCGAGTTCGCGGTCGCGTCGAACCCGGAGTTCCTCCGCGAGGGCAACGCCATCGCCGACACCCTCTACCCGGACCGGATCGTCATCGGCTCGGACAACCCGCGCAGCCTCGAGGTCCTCAACCGCCTCTACCGGCCGATCATCAACCAGACGTTCACGCCGCCCGCCTTCCTGACCCGTCCCGAGGACGTCAACGCGGTGCCGCTGGTCTCCACCGACCTCGCCTCCGCCGAGCTGATCAAGTACGCGGCGAACGCGTTCCTCGCCCTGAAGATCAGCTATGCGAACGAGATCGGCCAGCTGGCCGCGAAGGTCGGCGCCGACATCACCGAGGTGGCCCGCGGCATGGGTCTGGACCAGCGGATCGGCTCCCGGTTCCTGCAGCCGGGCGTCGGCTGGGGCGGCTCCTGCTTCGGCAAGGACACCAAGGCCCTGATCGCCACCGCCGGGGAGTACAACCTCGAGATGCCGATCGTGAAGGCCGCGCGCGACGTCAACCAGCGGCAGCGGGCGATCGCGGTGGAGCGCCTCCAGGACGAGCTGCGGATCCTCAAGGGCCGCAAGATCGGTCTGCTCGGGCTGGCGTTCAAGCCGAACACCGACGACCTGCGGGACGCGCCGGCCCTGGACATCGCGAACTCGCTGATCGCCCGGGGCGCCCGGGTGAAGCTGCACGACCCGGTGGCGAGCGAGCGGTTCCGCACCGAGCAGCCGGAGCTCGCGGCGTACCTCACCTCGACCATCGACGAGCTGTTCGCCGACTGCGACGCGGTCGTGCTGGTGACCGAGTGGGCCCAGTACCTGGAGCTGGACTGGTCGAAGTTCGTCGGGCTGATGCGCACGCCGATCGTGCTGGACGGCCGGCACGTGCTGGACGCCGACCGGATGCGCCGGCTCGGCTACCGGTACCTGGCCGTCGCCGGCTGACCTCCGCCCGGCCGTCGCGAGCCGGCATCGGAACATCGGGAACCCGTCGTGGCCGCCACGACGGGTTCCTTTGTTCCTGAACTACCGGACTTGTCTGAACAAGCCGCCGGTTGACGGATCCGCTCGACTCGTCGTTCACCGGCAGTGAACACCAGCAGCAAAACCGGGTTTTGCCAGCGAATGCTTGGTTTGACGGTGTAAATATCAGGGTAAATCGCCCCGAAGCCATCGCCGGGAGATAGGCTCTTCCGCCAATCTTCTTAACCGGTTAAGGTGCCGAGGTGTCGCAGCGATATCGTTACCGACTCGATCACGACGAAATCATTGCGCAACTTGCTGGTTACCTCTTGACTGTTGGTCAAGAAGCGCTTCGGACGGCGGCGTCAGCATGACGCCGGAGGCGCTATATGACATAGGGAGCGGTATGTTCGGTCAACGTGGGAGTTCGCGGTCCCGGGTCGCGATCGCCGGTGCCCTCAGCGTCGGTCTGGCGTTCAGCCTGACCGCGTGCGGCGACAGCGACAGCGGCGACAGCGGAACCACCGACAATGAAGCGGCAGCCATCGACTGCGCGCCTTACACGGCGTTCGGCGACCTCAAGGGCAAGACGGTCACGATCTACACGGGCATCGTGACCCCGG
The DNA here is from genome assembly GCF_020873875.1 of Actinoplanes sp. DH11. Lineage (GTDB taxonomy): Bacteria > Actinomycetota > Actinomycetes > Mycobacteriales > Micromonosporaceae > Actinoplanes. The sequence goes on along the minus strand of NZ_JAHWGU010000015.1, from coordinate 209,458 downwards.
AGGACACCCCGCACAAGGAGTCCTACAAGCCTTTCGAGGACTGCACCGGCGCCACCATCAAGTACGAGGGCGACAAGGCCTTCGAGACCCAGATCCTGGTGCGCGCGAAGGCCGGCAACCCGCCGGACCTCGCCTTCGTGCCCCAGCCGGGTCTGCTCAAGCAGCTCGTCGACACCGGCAAGGCGGTCGAGGCCCCGGCCGAGACGGCTGCCAACGTCGACAAGTTCTTCGGTGAGGACTGGAAGGCCTACGGCACGGTCAACGGCAAGTTCTACGCCGCGCCGCTGGGTGCCAACGTGAAGTCCCTGGTGTGGTACTCCCCGGCGGAGTTCACCGAGAAGGGCTACACGGTCCCCACCACGCTCGACGAGCTGAAGGCCCTCACGGACAAGATGGTGGCGGACGGCAAGAAGCCGTGGTGCGCCGGCATCTCCAGCGGTGAGGCCACCGGTTGGCCGCTCACCGACTGGATGGAGGACATGATGCTCCGGCTCAACGGGCCGGAAGCGTACGACAAGTGGGTCAGCCACGAGATCCCGTTCAACGGCCCGGAGGCCACCGCGGCTCTCGACGCCGTCGGCGGCTACCTCAAGAACGACGCCTACGTGAACGGCGGCCTCGGCGACGTCAAGAGCATCGCCAGCACCACGTTCCAGGACGCCGGTCTGCCGATCCTCGAGGGCACCTGCTCCCTGCACCGCCAGGCGAGCTTCTACGCGGCGAACTTCTCGAAGGACACGAAGGTCGCTGAGGACGGCGACGTCTTCGCGTTCTACCTGCCGGGCAAGGACGCCACCGACAAGCCGGTCCTGGGTGGCGGCGAGTTCGTCGTCTCCTTCGCGGACCGTCCGGAGGTCAAGGCCTTCCAGACGTACCTCTCGAGCGACGTCTGGGCGAACACCAAGGCCAAGCTCTCCTCGGGCTGGGTCAGCGCCAACAAGGGTCTCGACCCCAACAACCTGACCAACCCGATCGACAAGCTGTCGGCGACGATTCTGCTCGACCCGAACGCGACGTTCCGCTTCGACGCCTCGGACCTGATGCCGGGCGCGGTCGGCTCGAACGCGTTCTGGAAGCAGACCACGAGCTGGATCACCGGCCAGGACACCAAGACCACTCTCGACAACATCGAGAAGGCCTGGCCGCAGTAGTGAGATAACTGAACCACCGGGGCCGGTCGGGTTTTGCCCGACCGGCCCTAGCTCTCTCGCTCCATCCGCATTTCACTACTCTTCTCAGCTTGGTCATCCGCCCAGGGAGGAACGGGCCGCGTGTTCACCACCGCCTCCACCACTGCCGACAAGCTTCTACAGATGTTCGCGGCGATCCTGTTGTTCGTCGCCGTCGTCGGCGTGATCCTGTTCATCGCCGGTCGCTTCACCGGCCGGCGCGGCGACCGTACGGTCGCCTACCTCTACCTGGCCCCCGTCGTGCTGATGCTCAGCGTGGGCCTTCTCTACCCCGGTCTTCGCACCATCTACGAGTCGTTCTTCAACGCCGCAGGTGATGCGTTCATCGGGATCGACAACTACAAGACCATCTTCACCGACGCGGAGCAGCTCATCGTGCTCCGGAACACGGCGTTCTGGGTGCTGCTGACCCCGTTCGTCGCGACCGGCGTCGGCCTGCTCTACGCGATCCTGGTCGACAAGGCCCGGATCGAGTCGTTCGCCAAGGCGCTGATCTTCCTGCCGATGTCGATCTCCTTCGTCGCGGCGTCGGTGATCTGGAAGTTCATGTACGAGTACCGCCCCGACCAGGGCAATGTGAAGCAGATCGGTCTGGTCAACCAGATCATCGTCTGGCTCGGTGGCGAGCCGGTCCAGCTGCTGATCGACTCGCCGCTGAACACCTTCCTGCTGATCTTCGTGATGATCTGGATCCAGGCCGGCTTCGCGATGACGCTGCTCTCCGCGGCCATCAAGGCGATCCCGGACGACATCATCGAGGCCGCGCGCCTCGACGGCGTCACGCCGTGGGGCATGTTCCGCTTCGTGACGCTGCCCGCGATCCGCCCGGCCGTCATCGTCGTGCTGACCACCATCGCGATCGGCACGCTCAAGGTCTTCGACATCGTGCAGACGATGACCGGTGGCCGCTTCGACACGAGCGTGATCGCCAACGAGTTCTACAGCCAGAGCTTCCGCAGCGCCAACCAGGGTCTGGGCGCCGCGCTCGCTGTCGTGCTGTTCGTCCTCGTGATCCCGATCGTCGTGTACAACATCCGGCAGCTTCGCCGTTCGGAGGCGTGATGAGCACCGCGACCCCAGTAACCACCACGCCCCCGGTGAAGCCGGGCGACGTCTCCGCGGCCGCGAAGGCGAAGAAGAAGCTCACCTCGCCGTGGGCCTCCCTCGTCGCGGTCGTCATCGCGATCCTCTGGACGCTGCCGACGTTCGGCCTGCTGATCTCCTCGTTCCGGCCGGAGCGGGCGATCAAGACGACCGGCTGGTGGACGTTCTTCTCGGATCCGAAGGTCACGTTCGAGAACTACAAGGCAGTCTTCGACCCGGACAGCATCAACCTGGCCGACTTCTTCCTGAACTCGATCGTCATCGCCCTGCCCGCGGTGATCATTCCGCTCTGCCTGGCGTCGCTCGCGGCGTACGCGTTCGCGTGGATGAACTTCCCCGGCAAGAACATCCTGTTCATCACGATCTTCGCCCTTCAGATCGTGCCGCTGCAGGTCACGCTGATCCCGCTGCTGTCGCTCTACGTCGACATGGGGATCGCGAACACGTTCTGGACGCTGTGGCTCTCGCACTCGGCGTTCGCGCTGCCGCTGGCGATCTACATCCTGCACAACTTCATCAAAGAAGTGCCGTCCAGCCTGATCGAGGCCGCCCGGATGGACGGCGCCGGTCACGTGGCGATCTTCTTCCGGGTGCTGCTGCCGCTGCTGACACCGGCACTTGCCGCGTTCGGCATCTTCCAGTTCCTCTGGGTGTGGAACGACCTGCTGATCAGCCTCACGTTCGCCGGCTCGCCGGAGATCTCCCCGCTGACCGTCCAGCTGTCCAACCTGAGCGGCACCCGAGGCACCGCCTGGCACCTGCTCTCCGCCGGCGCCTTCGTCTCGATCATCGTCCCGGTGACGGTGTTCCTGCTGCTCCAGCGCTACTTCGTGCGAGGCCTCCTCGCCGGTAGCGTCAAGGGCTGATTTACCGGCATCACCGGCGAAGGCCGCGTCCCACACCGGGGCGCGGCCTTCGTCGTACCCGCGGCGCCGGAGGTCAGCGCAACCGGGAGCAGGCAGCCGGGGGTCAGCGCAACCGGGAGCGGGCGGCCATCAGGGCGAAGCCGAGCAGGTTCAGTCCGCGCCAGGACGCCGGATCGGCGGCGCGGGGATCGGCGGCGGCCAGGCCGATGCCCCAGACCCGGTCGAGCGGGCTGGCCTCGACGAGCACCCGGTCACCGGTACGCACCAGGTAGTCCCGCAGGTCCGGATGCGCCGAGAACTTCGCGAGGCTGGCGTCCGTGACGACGGCGAACCGCTCCCGCGCCCACACCTCGTCGTCGAAGCCGGCCACGCCGCGGCCCAGGTCCTTCGCCTGCGCCGGATGCCGGGCGGCCAGGATCTTCGCAGCACTCGCCTCGGAACGTCGGCCGGCGCGGTGTACCCGGCCGGGCCGAGATCGTTCCAGGGCTGCCGCAGCCCGATCACCCGACGCGTGGTGACCACGTTGAGCTCGGCGAAGACGCCGCGCAGATGCTCGGTGGCGAGCAGCCCGCCCCGCACGCCGTAGGAGACGACCGTGGCGGGCTTGAACATCCACTCCTGGTAGGTGCCAGTCGATGAGCCGTTTGAGCCCGGCCGGGTAGCTGTGGTTGTACTCCGGTGTGACGAACACGAACGCGTCCGCCGCCGCGATCCGGGCCGAGACCGGGGTGCCGGCACTGACGCCGGGCCGCAACCCGGCGTCGTCGGGCAGGACACAGTCCGCACAGTCGATCAGGTCCGGGATGAGCCGGCTCAGGCCAGGCGCCCGTCGCGCAAGGTGAGCACCCGGTCGGCCCGGTCGATGAGCGCCGGGTCGTGCGTCGCGACGAGCGCCGTCATCCCCCGCGCGTCCACCACGGCCCGCAGCAGATCCATGATCGCCCGGCCGGTGTCGGAGTCGAGCTGACCGGTCGGCTCGTCGGCGATCAGCAGTTCCGGGTCGTTGGCCAGGGCACGCGCCACCGCCACCCGCTGCTGCTGGCCGCCGGAGAGCTCACCGGGCCGCTGCGCCGCCTGCCCACCGAGCCCGACCAGTTCCAGCAGCACCGCCACCCGCTCGTCGCGCTCGGACGGTCGGCGGCGGGTCAGCCGCATCGGGATGCTGACGTTCTCGGCGGCCGTCAGGATGGGGATCAGGCCGAACGACTGGAACACGAACCCGATCACGTCCCGGCGCAGCTCCAGCAACTCCTGCTCGCCGGCGCCGGTGACCGGGCGCCCGGCCACCGCGATCGTCCCGTGGTCCGGCCGGTCCAGGCCGCCGATCAGGTTGAGCAGCGTCGTCTTGCCCGCGCCGGACCGGCCCCGGACCGCGACGAGCTCACCCTTGGCGACCGAGAACGACACGTCCCGCAGCGCGTGCACCACCCGGTCACCGGAACCGTAGTCGCGGCCGAGCCCGGACACCTCGACGACGCTCATCACTGGGCTGCCCCCTCGTTGCCCGGGCGGACCTCCACGTGATCCGGTTCCAGGTTCAGCCGGACCCGGTCGCGCAGGCTGAGCGCCTCCACGAACGCCGTCGGCAGCTGCAGACGGCCGGCGCGGTCCAGCACCGCGTACTCCTCGCTCACGTGCTCCTCGGTGCCGTCGGCCGTGATGCGCGCCGATCGGCGTACCTCCGAAGCGGTCTTCCCGTCGCGGATCGCGACCGCGCGCCGCACCTGCCCGGCCACGTTCATGTCGTGCGTCACCACCACCACCGTGACGCCCAGCTCGGCGTTGACCGTCCGCAGGGCGCCGAAGACCTCGTCGGCGGTGGCCTCGTCGAGTTCGCCGGTGGGCTCGTCGGCGAAGAGCACCTCGGGATCGTTGGCGAGCGCCACCGCGACCGCACAACGCTGCTGCTCACCCCCGCTCATCTGGTCCGGCCGGCGGCCCGCCATGTCGGCCAGCCCCACCATGCCCAGCAGGTCCAGGGCACGGTTCTTCGCGCGGCCGCCGGCCAGCCGCATCGGCAATTCGACGTTCTCCCGGGCCGAAAGGTACGGCAGCAGGTTGCGCGCCGTCTGCTGCCAGACGAACCCGACGACCTTGCGGCGGTACTCCAGCCGCTTCTTCGCGGACATGCCGAGCAGGTCGTAGCCGGCGACCCGCGCCACCCCGGCGGTCGGCTCGTCGAGACCGGACAGGATGTTGAGCATCGTCGACTTGCCGGAGCCGGACGCGCCGACCACCGCGAGCAGCTCACCGCGGTCCACCACCAGATCCAGGCCCTGCAGGGCGACCACCTCGACGCCCTCGGTACGGAAGATGCGGACCAGGCCGTCGCAGACGATGTGCCCGCTGAGCCGGTCCTTGCCACCGGCCCTGGCGGCCGCCCGTTCCGCCGCGCGCGACTCCAGATCGGCAAGACTCATGACTGTTCCTCTCCGAGCCGCAGCACCGTGCCGAGGCGCAGGCGGCGGTTGGCGACGTCCTCGACGACGAGCGCGGCGACCACGGCGAGGACCGTGACCGCGAGCACCCCGGCGGCGAGGATCGGGTCGGCGCTGAGCTCGGCGGGCACCCCGGCGGTGAAGTCGTCGAGACCGAGCGCGGGCGCGATGAGCGCGGGCAGGGCCGCGCCGGCAAGCGCACCGGCGAGAACGGCGACACCCAGCAGGGGTACGAGTTCGAACACCAGCAGCCGGCGCCCCTGACCACCCGACATCCCGAGGGTGCGCAGGCGCGACAGGGTCCGGCCGCGGGCCGGCGCCCCGGCGAGCACGGTGAGCGCGACGGCGAGCAGGGCCAGCGCGGCCGACGCGGCCAGCCCGGCGGTGAACGTGAAGCTCAGCACCCCGTCCACGCCGCGCTCGTCGAGGCCCGCCCGGTAGTCCGCCCGGGTGGTGACGGTCGCCGGCATGTTCAGTTGGAACGCGTCGTCGACCTGCTGGCCGGTGGCCTTGAGGGTCTGCGCCCGCTGCCCGTCGTCGGCGACCCGGCGGACCTCGGTGGCGTCCCAGCCGCTGCCGTCGAGCAGGATCCGGTTCGGGACCAGCGGCTGGAAGTCCGGGATCCGCAGGGCCTGGCTGGGCACGACCAGGAACTCGCGGACGGCGGTGCCGAGCCCGGGCACCATGTCGCGGACGGCGGCGATCCGGAAGGCGTACCGGCGGCCCTGGATGTCGACCCGGCCGCCGCTCCCGATCCGCTCGGCCAGGTTGGGCGAGGCCACCACCGGGACCACGTCGGCGGGACCGGCCGTGGAGAGTGCGGCAGGCAGGTCGAGGCCGGCCGCGGCGGCGTCCACCACCATGGCCTGGACCTGGGCGATCAGCGGATTGGCGTCGCTGCGGACCTCGGCCGCCGAGACCAGCAGCAGCGGGGTGGCCCGGTCGACGCCGTCCAGTTCGGCGACCCGGGCCGGGGTGTCGACGGCGAACGAGAAGCCGGTGACCACGGCGTCGGCGGGGACGGTCAGGTCGGCGGCCCGGTCGCGGCCGTGCCCGACGGTGGTGGCGACGGTTCCGGTGAAGATGCCGGTGGCGATCGCGACGACCAGGACGCTGAGCGGCCACGACCGCAGCGCGGCGCCCCGGCCGGCTCCGGCGAGACCGAGGAAGGCGACCGCACCCCGGGCCCGGCCGGCCAGGCGCCCGGCCAGGCGCAGCGGGAACGGCACGACGCGCAGCGCGATCAGGGAGGCGGCGACGGCCAGCAGGACGGGCACCGCGACGAGGTACGGGTCGACGCCCGCGCCCGCGTCGATGCCGCGCAGCCGCACCAGGTAGGCGCCACCGGCGGCCAGCGCGATCACGAACAGCTCGGCGGTGATCCGGCGTGGCGACGGCCGGCTCGCGGCCAGGTCCTGCCGGTGACCGGTGAAGTCGGGACGGCGGGCGCCGGCGGCCGCGAGAGCGGCCGGCGCCAGCAGCCCGAGCAGCGCGAACCCGGCGACCAGCAGCCACTCCTGTGGATCCGGCCGGCCCGGGACAGCGGCACCGGCCAGCCAGCCGGCCACCGCTGCGGGCAGAACCACGACCAGGGTCTCGGCGAGAGCCCGGCCGCCGATCGCGCCGACCGAGCCGCCGCGGGCGCGGATCAGCGCGTACTCGTTGCGGCGCCGGTCGGCGGCCAGGCGCGCGGCGAGCAGGATCAGCCCGGCCACGGTGGCGAGGATACCGGTCCGGACCACGCCGAGCACCGACTGGACCGACCGCAGCCGCCGGTCGAACTCGGCGAGGGTGGTGTCCACCGCGCTGCGCAGGGCGGTCTGCTCCGGCGGGTGCCGGCGCGCCTCGGCGACCGCGGCGGTGAGCGCGGTGAGCCGGTCCGCGGTGAGACGTTGCGCGTCCAGCCGGTACCGCCAGCTCTGCTTGACCTGGACGGTCTCGAACTTGGCGAGCGCGGCACCGGCCACATCGGTGAGCAGGGTGGCGCGATACCGGGTGTCCTCGTCGGCGGACGGGCACGCCACCCGGGCCAGCTTCATGTCGGCCCAGATCGGCGCTGCCGCGTCGACCGGCTCGTAGCGCCCGACCACCGTCACGGTGGTCGAACCGGACAGCGCGTTGAGCGTGACCCGGTCACCCAGCTCGATGCCGAGAGCCTTCGCCTCGTCGCTGCCGACCATCGCCTCGGCCGTCGTCGCCGTGGACGCCGGCCGGCGCCCCTCGACCAGTCTGGTGGCCTCGTCGGTGCCGGTCTGCCGGCGAACCGCGACCAGGGTCGGGCAGTTCTTGAGGTACACGCCGCCGACCGCCGCGTTCTCCGGACCGACCTGATCGATGAACCAGCCGGTCTCGACGAGTTCCGGCAGCGGGGCGGGCAGGGCGGCCCGGATCTCCGCCAGCCGGCCCGCCTCGTCCGGTGCGTCGCCCGGGCCGGTGACGAAGTCGCGGATCAGGCTGAACGTGACGTCCCGGGAACTGTCGGCCAGCTTCGCCACGTCGGCGCGCAGACCGTCGTCGGTGGTGCCGTTGGCGAACCGGCCCGGCCCGGTGGACAGGAACGTGGCGAGCGCGACAAGGGCCGCGAGAAGGCTCAGCTGGGCGGCGAAAGCCCGTACTCTGCTCATGATCATCGATCTGCTCCCAGGCGCAGCCGCGCGGCAGGCAGCCGGCGCGCCGCCGAGGCCGCGGTCGCCGCGCTCAACGCCAGCGCGACACCGACCAGCAACGCCACACTCCCCGCGGTCGCCGGCCAGCCGATCTCCAGAACCGGTTCCGGCACCGGCCGCACCGCCGTCGGGGTGAGCACCAGCAGCGGAACCATCGCCGCCGCCACCAGCAGACCCACCACGAGACCGGCCAGCGCGCCGATCCCCGCCAGGAACGCCTGCTCGACGACGAGGGACCGGGCCAGCAGACGCGGGCCGGCGCCGAGCGTGTGCATGATCGCCAGCTCACCGGCACGGCGGCCGGCGGTGGCCCGGGAATCGGCGGCGATACCGGCGGCCGCGAGCAGGACCGCACCGAACGCGGCCAGGAACAACGCCACCCGGGACACCGCGCCGAACGGGTCCGCGGCGGCGGCACGGGCCAGCTCGCGGCGGTCGAGAACCCGGACACCGGTCAGCGACGCCGTGCCCGACGGGTTGCCGCTGACCCACCACTCGGACGTGCGCGGCGCGATGCCGTACGCGGTGAACAAGGCGGCGTCCAGCGCCGGCCGGTCCGCCAGCACCGCCGCTCCCCCGGCCGTGCCGGGCACCCGGTCGACCACCTCGACCACCCGCACCGGGACACTCACGCCCTGCACCGCCAGGAAGACCGTCCGGTCGGTGCTCGCGTTGAGCTCGGTGAACGCGTGCGACGTCATCGCCACCGGCACCGGCTCCCGCAACACCAGCGGGGTGACCGCGAAACCGCCCGTCACCCGCAGCGTGCCGTCGTCCTCGGCGGACACGGCGGCGCCCCGGCGGGAGATCCCGTGCCAGTCACCCGGCTGACCGGTGATCCGCCAAGTGACCTCGGTGTCGGCCGGCACCAGCACCAGGAAACCCGCCAGACCCGGCACCGACCCGGTGATCCGCAGCGGCCTGCCGTCGGTGCTGACACCCAGATCCAGCCGGCGGCCGTCGGTGAACACCGCGATCGTCCGCACCGGGCCACCCGACGTGGTGATCTGCCCGGGCCGCAGAACCCGCTCCGGCATCCGCGACGCACGGCCCCGGGCCATCGCGTCCAGCAACTCGCGCGGTGCGCCCCCCGTGGCGTCCTCGCGGGCCAGCATCACCTCCCGGGCCGCCGACGTGTCGAGCGCGACAAGCTCCGCCGGGTCACTGCCCGCGGTCAACGGGATCGACTCCCGCCACGCCCCGACCACCGCGGTCGCGCCCGGCAACGCGGTCAGCTGCGCCAACCGGTCGTCCGGGGCGCCACCCTCCTCGACCACCCGCAGATCCGCGCCGACCTGCTGCTCCGCCTGATCGTCGAGCGACGTGCGGGCCGTGCCCGCCACCGCCCAGGACACCGTGGCGGCGGCCACCGCGAGCGCCAGCATCACCATCGGCCCGGCATGCGCCCGGCGGCCCGCCTGCCACGTGCCCAGCAACGCCGACCGGCTGACCCCGCGGCCCAGCCGGGAACCGGCGAACCGCGCCACCGGCGGCAACAACCGGATCGCCGCCACCGCGCCCGTCAGCACCCCCAGCGTCGGCGCCGCCGCGAGCAGCGGATCCACGCCGCCGACCCCGGCACCCACCGGCGACGAATACTGCCGCAACTGCACCCAGCCGAGCACCGCGAGCGCCACCACGACCAGGTCCAGGCCCGCCCGGCGGAACATCGACAACCGGGCCCGGCCGGCCGTCTCGGCCACGTACGTGCGGGCCTTGCGCAACGCCGGCACCGTCAACGCGACCACGCCGCCGAGCGCCGCCAGCGCCGCGATCAGCCACACCGAGGCCGTCAGCGCCGGCTCCAGCGGCATCGTCCCCGAGGACAGCCCGCCGGAGATCGTTTCCGGGGACAGACCGCCGGGGATCGTCTCCCGGGACAGACCGCCGGGGATCGTCTCCCGGGACAGACCGCCGGGGATCGGGACGTGCCCGACGAGGAACACCGCGAGCGGCGGAGCGAGCAGCGCCGCCGGGATCACCAGCACGAACGCCTCGGCGGCGGCCAGTCCGGCCAGCTGCCGGCGCGACGCGCCCCGGGCGCGCAGCAGCGCCGTCTCGGCACGGCGGGCCTCGCCGAGCAGCACCGCTACCAGGGTGAGGGCGTACCCGCCGAGGACGGCGAGCAACAACACCGGTGTGACGAGGGCGGAGCGGCGCACCAGGTCGGCGCGCTCCAACCGGTCGGCGAGGGTGGACAGGCCGGTGGTGATGGTGGCGGACGTGCCAAGCCCGGACTCCTCCGGCAGGCGGGCGGCGACGGCGGCGGCTTCTTCGGACGTACGGGCGACGCTGTCGAGCGTCGCCCCGGACAGGTCCGGCCGCACCAGCCAGCCCGCCGAAGCACCCGTGGCGAACCGCTTCTCGAACACCTCGCGGGACACCACGATGGGGCCGTGGGTGGCGGTCTGCGGCAACCGCCCGGAGAAGACGTCCGGCAGCAACAGCCAGAACGGGTCGTTCACGTCCTTCGGCCGCCACAGCCCCGCCACCTCGACCGGCACGATTTCCTCGGTGCGCCGGTCGAGCAACCGCACGGTGTCCCCGGCCGTCACCCCGAGCACCTTCGCGACAGGTTCGGCGAGTGCGGCACCGGCACCGGCCGGCCACGCCCCGGCCGTCAGGTCGGCGTACCGCCGCAACTCATCGACGGCGACCACATCGGCGTAGACGACCCCGTTCGCATCCGGGGTCGCACCGCCGCCCGGGTTCGTGATCGCCCACCCGGAGGCGTAGGACGCACCGCTGACCTCGGAACCGGCGTACGCCACCCGCACGGCCTCGTCCCGCCCCTCCCCGGCAGCGCCGCGCACCAGCACGGACCGTTCGGCCGGGGCGGCCGCCGCCACAGCGGCACGGACACCGGCCTCAACGGCGGCACCCGCATAAGCGGTAAGGCCGGCAAGCAGCAGAGCAGCGATGAACATGACGGCCGCGCCGGCGGCCAGCAGGCCTTTCGCGGCTGCGGCCCGCCGGACGATCAGCGCCATGGGCGACCGGGGACAAGCATGGGCACGGATCTTGCCATATGGGAAGCGAGTCGGTCTGCCCCACAGGCCCCTCCCGCGCGACACGGATCCCGACAGCCGCGCTCCCCGACCGGGCCGCACATCGCCGACGCACGAATTGCCGCGCGCACCGCAACGTCCGACCGGCCACCCTCCACCGACGCGCAACCCACAGCGCACCGCGGACCTGCGGCCGGCCACGTGTCACGGGCTTCGCGGGCAGCGGCGTGTCGGGCCTCGCGGCCGGCCGCGTGTCACGGACCTGCGGCCGGCCGCTTTCTGCCCGGCGTGGGTTGCGGCCAGCTTCGTGAGCTGTGAGCTGGCCTCCTGCGTTACGGCTGGCTTCGCGGGCTGTCCGGGGCCAGCGTGTCGATGAACTCGTGCGGGTCGTGCAGGTCGGTGGACTGGCGGGCCGCGTCAGCCTCGGCCTTCAAGGTGCTCGCCACCGACGCCCGGTCGACACCGGGGATCCCGGCCACCGTGTCGTAGGCCTTTTCCGCGAGCGCATAGGCAGCCCGGTACTCGTGCGCCGCGAACGCCGCCGATGCCAGACCCAGCAGGGCGTCGGCCGCACGCAACGAGGCCTTCCCCTTGCCCACCGGGACCGTGGCGGCCAGCCGGTTGGCGGCCTCCCAGTAGGCAGCGGTCAGGAACCGGTCGCTGTTGTCCCGGTCGAACTGACTGAAGTCCCAGTTCACGTCGATGTAGCTCATCATCGAGTTGTTCTCGTCGCCGGCGTTGACGTAGAAGAACTCGCCGGCCGGGCCGTAGTCGACACCTGTCGCACTGTCGTAGCCGTCGTGCGGGTGGCTCATGCCCAGGTGGTGCCCCACCTCATGGATCTGGGTGGTGGTCAGGCCGTATCCGCTGGCCACGACGTCCGGGGAGATGAACGAGAAGACGTACGACTGGGTGCCGGTCACGTAGTCGTCGTCGGCGAACCCGAGCGCGGGCACGTCAACGCCCTCGCCGACCGCGTAGTTGAACATCGGGATCTCGTAGTCGACCCGGCCCTCGTCGTCGAGCGCCCGGTCCAAGTTCTCCCGGTTGTAGAGGTAGAGGTTCGCGAAAGCCGGGAAGCCGGTGCCCGGGTAGCAGGACTCACCGGTCAGCAGCCCCAGGTAGCACTCCTCGGCCCGTGCGTCGAAGGGCAGGTCCTGCGAGTCGTAGGACAACCGATTGCGCCAGCGCAGTTCCGACAGCTCCGCCTTGAGCAGGCTCGGCGTCGTGTACTGCTCGGAGGCGTCGACGCCCGGCCAGCCCTCGTAGGTGTTGTCGTCCAGATTCAGCGTCTTCGGTGGCTCCGCCGCGGGCAGCTCCACCGGGTAGAGCGGCGACGTGGTGAAGAGCAGGTTCAGCGCCACATACCGCGTGATCTTCCCGAGGTCACCGGCGAGCGCGGCCAGGGACCGGAAGCCGTCCGCCGTGTACTCCCAGGTCGGCGGCATCCGGTAGTCGACGACGCCGTCGCCGTCGAGGTCGGGGTTGTCGACCTCGTAGTTGGAGGTCCACGACTCCGGTCCGGCGGACAGATCGTGGAACCAGACCCGCCGGGTGGCACCGAGGCCGGTCTCCTCGTCGTCGGCCGTGGTGCCGCCCCACGCGATCATCTTGCGGGAGTCACGGTTGGCCCCGAAGTCGTAACCGGTGTCCGGGTCCGCCTCGCCGGTCTTGGTGTAGACGTGGTGCTTGAAGTCGGATCGCCCATACCAGTTCACGAAGAACACCGTGTTGCGCCGGGTGTCCACTCCGGACGGCGGGTTGAAGGCCAGCCATTTCTCCACGCTCGGCGCGTCGATCGCGTGGTTGTCCGCGATGTCCAGGACGTTGTTCTCCTGGTCGTTGTAGGCCTGTTGGTACGCGGTGAGCGGCGCCGGTTTCGCTAGCTTCGAGAGCTGCTTGAAGAACTTGTCCTCGTAGGACTGGGGCGCGTAGTTGACGCGATAATCGTACTTGTAGGTGATGCCGAGCTTCTCGGTCACCCCGTAGGAGAGCCGGGACCGCACCACCGGCTCGTAGCCCGGGGCCAGCTCGCCCAGGAAGGCGCCCTTGGCGACCTGGGCCGGCTCGTAGCCGACGAAGACCACGTTGACCGGAACCTTTTCGACCAGTCTGGGCTGACCACCTGGGCTCAGGTAGGACAGTCGTTGTGCCTGCGGCGCGGCGCCGGCGGGTCCCGCCGAGGCGGCGACGAGAGCCGCGACGATCGCAATGACGAACGGGCTTCTCCTTCTCATGTGGACACGTTGTCATCTATGCATACCGATGTGAAGAGGTGCGGCAGGCCCGCCCCGCCGATGTGAAGGGGCGCGGCAGGCTTGCCCCCGCACCGACCGGGCGACCCGACTGCGGCGAGCCGACCGGACTGCGGTGCAGCTGCCCCTCGGCCCGTAGGCACTCCCGTCAGCGGGTCGCCGACCTCCGGCCGGTCAGCAAGGCCACCATGAGTCCGACACACACCAGCACTGCCACGCTGACCAGCGGGTTCACAAAGCTCGGCACCAAGTCGTCTCCGCAGGCGGTGTCTCGAAGCGGCCACCAGCCTTGAGTTGCGGGACGCCAATCCCCGTGGGATCCGGCGATCGAACAGCGGTCGTCGGCATCCGTGATCAGCAGCAACGTGGTCCGGGAGAGCCCGTAGCCATACACAGCCACCGCGGTACACGCCGCGGCAAGCGCGAACCGCCACCCCGCACGTCGTCGAGAGCCTCGCACCCGGTCGTGCGCCGCCCTCGCTCCAACGGCCGTTTCCGCCCCGGCCTGCGCGCCGGTCGTCGCCCTCAATTCCCCGCCGGCTTCCGCCCTCGAATCCGCACCCGGCTCCGCTTGCGCCTGCGCGCTGGTCATCGCCTCCGCGTCCGGCCCTCTCTTCGCCTCCGCGTCCGGCTCCGCCGGCGGGGTCGTGGCCACCTTGCCGGCTCCGCGGCTCGCAGGCCCGCCTCGCAGCGCCAGCAGGCCCAGCAGGCCCAGCAGACTCAGGACGACCGCCACCGCCGCGAACGCGGGCCAGCCGACGGCGGTCAGCGTTAATGCGATCAACAGCAGCACCACGGGTCCGGAGGCTAACCGATGATTCACCGGCCGCGTTCCTGAATCGCGATCCCGGTGCGTTGGATCCGTTGACCAGGCGGCTGGTCGGTCGCTCTCGTGATGACGGTGATGAGCTTCCATCGGCGGCAACGTGCCGGGCGAACCGGGGCGCACCCACGGCCGCCCGACAACGCCGCCCGCGCCGAAAACGGCGTCCAGGTGGGGTCCTGACGTTGCGGGCGAAGACCATGACCGCCGTGACGGTCGTGGAGGCCTCACACCCGCGGAATGTCTCGGCGAACGACGGATCAGCGGAACTCCGGCGTGCGGCCCACAGCACCAGCACCAGACTCGGCACGACGACGGTGAAGGCCGCGACGGCCGGTGCGACGATGCTCCGCTTTCTCATGCCCTCTGTTTGTACGCACCCCGGCATAACACCAGCCGAAGCGTTCCTGTCACATCGGTGTTAGGTCGTTCCGGGCATGCTGTGGGACATGTTCATCCTCAGTCGCGGGACCGTGAGTGCACGATTCACCATCCTCTACGCCAGCGTCTTCCTCGGCTCCGGAGCCACGCTGCTGGCGCTTGCCTTCTTACTCTCCGGCATGCCGGTCACCGATGGCACGCCTGCCGGTGGTCCCGCTCCCCCGACCTCGGCGCAGCCAGACCGGCAGTTGATGACAAGCTCGGCGGCGGCGCTCCTCATGATGGCGGTGGTGTCGCTCGTCATGGGGCGCATCCTGGCCGGCCGAGTGCTGAGACCGCTGCGGTCCATCACCACGGCCACGCAGCGCATCACTGCGGAGAGCCTCGATCGCAGGCTCGCCGTGGCCGGACCCGCCGACGAGGTCAAAGCACTTGCTGACACCATCGACGGCCTGCTGGAGCGACTCGAGAATTCGTTCGACGCGCAACGCCGGTTCGTCGCCAATGCGTCTCACGAGTTGCGTACTCCACTGTCGACCATGCGGGCCGCCCTCGATGTCGCGGTTGCCAAGCCCGATCCAGCACCCTCCACAGTCGCACTGGCCGACCGCCTACGCACGCAACTGGACCGGGTCGACCACCTGCTTGACGGCTTCCTGGTGCTGGCCCGGGCGCAGCACGGCGCCCTGGCGGATGCCGACACCGTCGAGCTGGGTGACCTGATCGCGGAGGCGTTGCGGCAACGAGCCGCCGACGTGCAGGCGAAGCAGCTCACTGTCACCGCCCAGGTGCCTTCCGGAGCCACGACGCGAGGCAGTCCGGCGCTGCTGGCCCGCCTCGTGGAGAACGTCGTGGACAACGCGGTGCGGCACAACGCCGACGGAGGTCTGCTCGCGATCACAGTGGTCCCCGGCGCAGAGTGCATCGTGCTGACCGTGGACAGCAGTGGGCACCGACTGGATCAGCGCGACGTCGACCGACTGACGCGACCGTTCGAGCGCCTGGACCCGAGCCCGACGAACGCCGGCACCGGCACCGGCACCGGCAGAACGCTCAGCAGCTCGGGACCTAAGTCAATCAGCGCTGAAGCCCTGTCGGGCGCGCCCGAACCGACGCGTGAGGGCTCCGGCCCAGCTGGCGGCAGGGCCGGTCGGATGCATGCCAAGGCGGCGGGTCTCGAGCAGGCGGCGGGCTCGGCGGGGCTGGGCTTGTCCATCGTGGCCGCGGTGACCGCCGCACACGGTGGCAGGCTCGATCTGACGGCACGAACCGACGGAGGTCTCCGGGTCGTGGTCATCCTGGACGCGGCGTCATGAGGGTGCTGGTGGTGGAGGACGACCACGCGCTTGCCGAAGTTCTTGTGGAAGGGCTCACCGACAGCGGGATGGCTGTCGACATGACCCACGACGGTTCCGAGGCACTCGAGAAACTGGAGCTCGCACCCTACGACGTCATGGTGCTCGACCGGGATCTGCCGGGCCTGCACGGCGACATGTTGTGTCTGCAGATAACCGATCGCGCGGAGCGGCCCATGGTGCTGATGCTGACAGCGGCGAGCGCGCCCGGCGACCGGGTCAGCGGGCTCACGGTCGGGGCCGACGACTACTTGGCCAAGCCCTTCCACTTCCCAGAGCTCATCCTCCGGGTGCGAGCCCTCGCCCGCCGCCGGCCGGATGTGCGGCCACGGACACTGCGAGTGGCCGGGATCGAGTTGGACCCGGCGCGCCGGACGGCGGCTCGCGAGGGACGGGATCTCGGTCTTTCGGTCAAGGAGTTCGCGGTGTTGGAGGAGTTGCTACAGGCCAGCCCGGGGTTCATCAGCACGGAGCAGCTGCTGGAGAAGGTGTGGGACGAGCATGCCGACCACTTCAGCAACACCGTCGCGGTGACGATCGGCCGGGTGCGGCGCAAGCTGGGCGACCCGCAGCCGATCACGACGCTGCCCGGAGTCGGCTACCGGATCTGCTGACGGTGGCACGAGCCTCATCGCGACGAGCGGGAGCGAACGAGCAGCGGCAGCGGCAGCGGCAGCGGCAGCGGCAGCGGCAGCGGCAGCGAGCAACGAGCAACGAGCAAAGGGCCGGGCACGAGGCAGTAGGGCAGCAGGACAGCGAGGCATGGCAACTAACGGGAACGAACGTCTACAGGCCGGGGAAGGGCGACGAGCGGCGGGGAGTGCGGGGTGACAGTCGGCTGCTCGGACTTTCACGTTTTATTAACGCCTGGTGGCAAGCGTCCAGCGGTCCGGGCGATGAAAGATCTTGGGAGGACTGGAAGGACGCGCATGACCACGGTACGCGGATGGATGCTCGAAGGGCTCGACGAACGCACGGAGGAGCCGGCCGGGAAACCGCACAGCTGGTGGCGGGTCATGTGCCTGACTGGCGTCGACTACTTCTCGACGCTCGGCTACCAGCCGGGTATCGCGGCGCTCGCGGCCGGGGTGCTGTCGCCACTGGCGACGCTGGTGCTCGTGCTGGTGACACTGCTCGGCGCGCTGCCGGTCTACCGGCGGGTGGCCGCGGACAGCCCGCACGGCGAGGGTTCGATCGCCATGCTGGTCCGGCTGCTCTCGTTCTGGAAGGGCAAGCTGTTCGTGCTCGTCCTGCTCGGCTTCGCGGCCACCGACTTCATCATCACGATCACGCTGTCGGCGGCGGACGCGACCGCGCACATCGACGAGAACCCGTTCTGGCCGGAGTCCCTTCGTGACCAGCATGTCTTCGTCACCCTGCTGCTCATCGCACTGCTCGGCGCGGTCTTCCTCAAGGGCTTCACCGAGGCGATCGGCATCGCGGTCGCACTTGTCGGCGTCTACCTCGGCCTCAACGTGATCGTCATCGGCGACGCGTTGTGGGAGGTGGTCACTCACCCGCGCGCGGTCACCGACTGGACGCACGCGCTGACCACGTCGCACGGCAGTCCGCTCGCGATGGCGGGCATCGCTCTGCTGGTCTTCCCGAAACTCGCGCTCGGCCTGTCCGGCTTCGAGACCGGCGTCGCCGTCATGCCGCACATCAAGGGCGATCTGCGCGAACGCATCCGGGGTGGCAAGCGGCTGCTCACCGTTGCAGCCGGGATCATGAGCGTCTTCCTGTTGACCAGTAGCGTCGCAACCACCGTGCTGATCCCGGCGCAGGAATTCCAGCCGGGCGGCGAGGCGAACGGGCGGGCCCTTGCGTACCTCGCGCACCAGAACCTGGGCAATGTGTTCGGCAGCATCTACGACGCCGCGACCATCGCTATCCTCTGGTTCGCCGGCGCCTCGGCCATGGCCGGTCTGCTCAACCTCGTCCCGCGCTACCTGCCGAGGTTCGGCATGGCGCCGTCCTGGGCACGGGCGGTGCGCCCCCTCGTACTGGTCTTCACCGGTGCGGCGTTCCTGATCACGTGGATCTTCGACGCGGACGTGGACGCACAGGGTGGCGCGTATGCGACGGGCGTTCTCGTCCTGATCACCTCAGCAGCGGCGGCCGTGACCCTTTCCGCCCATCACCGGGGCCAGCGTGGCCGTACCTGGGCATTCGGCGCGATCACGGCGACCTTCACCTACACGACGGTGGCGAACGTGATCGAACGGCCGGACGGCGTGAAGATCGCGGCCTGCTTCATCGCGGCGATCGTGGTGGTCTCGTTGCTGTCGCGGGTGTTCCGCTCGTTCGAACTGCGAGTCACCTCGATCGACGCCGACCCGGTCGCCGAGGCCTTCCTCGCCGAGGCCGGCAACCGGCAGATCCGTCTGATCGCCAACGAACCGGAGGGGCGCGACGCCCGGGAGTACTCGGCGAAGCTCACCCAGATCATCGCCGACAACGACATGACCGACCAGCGCGACGTGCTCTTCGTCGAGGTCACCGTGCGCGACGCGTCGGACTTCGAGACCGAGCTCCACGTGCGTGGCGAGCTGCGGCACGGCCGGTACCGGGTGCTGACCGTCGAAAGCTCATCGGTGCCGAGTGCCCTGGCCGCGCTGCTGCTCTGGGTCCGTGACACGACGCACCGGCGGCCGCACGTGTACTTCGAATGGACCGAGGGCAACCCGGTGGTGAACTTCGCCCGCTACCTGATTTTCGGCCAGGGCGAGGTGGCCCCGGTGACCCGCGAGATCATCCGGCAGGCCGAGCCCGACCGGAAACGCCGCCCGCACGTCCACGTCGGATAGGCATTTCAAGAGATCGAGTCGGGAGGTGTGAATGGGACAGCGCAGGTGACTCGTTGGCCGGGCGGAGCCGGGTGCAGGATCAGCTTGGGGACGGGGAGGGCAGGGGGCCGCGGTCGACGAAGCTGAAGGTTGACAGGGGGTCGGCGTCGCCTACCTCCTGGACGAACAGTTCCTTGCGGTCGGTGCTCCACTGGACGTAGCCGTACGCCTCGTTGTAGAGCCAATAGGTTGGCCGTTTCCGATCGTCGGCTCCGCCGCTGCGGCGTAGGGAGAAGACAGTCGCCTCGGTGGGCGTGCACTCCGCCGGGGACAGGTGTGATCCGACGTCGGGGACGACTTTCACACCTACGCAACGTTCGAAGGCCGGGTCGTCCAGCGACCGGATCATGTAGTCGACGCCGAGGGGGTCGAGCTGGAAAAGAGACTTCGTGCCCGTGCCGTCGCCCGTTTCGACCTCGGACGAGTGCAGCTCCAACTCCAGGTCACGGTCTATCTCGGCGACGTGGATGAGCGTCTGCCGGTTTCCGCGCAGGATCGCCGCCAGACGCTCCTCGGGGGTCACCGGCTCCTCGGTCACACGCGACCCGCCGGACGTCGAATCCACTGTGGGCGATGGATCCGACGTTCCACCGGCGAGTTGCTCCTCCGGCAGGTAGCGAACCGCGGCACCGATGCCGCCGCCGGCCAGGACCACGGCGACCCCCAGGGCGAGGAGTGCGGGTTTGCGTCTTTTGCGGCGTACGGGCGGAGAGCCGTCCGAAGCGGGAACCGGCACTCCGGTTCCCGAGTAGGGCGCGGGTACACCAGCGAAGGCGGCACCATCACCCGACCGATCGGCGCCGAACGACGACGAGTCCGGACCCGACGCAGACAAGCCCGAGGCCGGCGACGACGGGCCGGGCGACGGCAGGCCCGGCGACGACGGGCCGGGCGACGACAGGTTCGGGGTCTGCGACGAGGGGCGCTGGGCCGGCGACGACAAGCCTGGGGCCTGTGAGCGCTGTGCCGGAACCGGAAAGCCTAAGGCCGGCGGCAACGCGTTCGGGGCTCCGGCGGGAGAAGGCGACGGCCCGGACGGTGGGGTCGAAGAGGAAGGGGACCACGGCACGGACGGTGGAGTCGAAGCGGAATCGGCCGGCGGGGCCGGGATAGGTCCGGGCGGCGAGGCCGAGCTGGCGGGGCGGGCCGGCTCGTGACTGGCGGGCGTGGGCGACGCAGCAGGGCCGGTGGCTGACGAGGGGGCGGGACGGGCCGGCGACGGGATCGAGGCGGGGCGGGAGGGCGACGGGGACGCGGCGGGGCGGGAGGACGTCGCGGGGGCTGAGGCCAGGAGGAGGTCGAGGAGGTCTCGGGCGGTGGGGCGTTCGGCCGGGTCCTTGGCGAGGGCCTGTTCCACGATGCCGGCCAGGGAGTCGGGTACGCCGTTCAGGTCCGGCGGCTGGGTGAGGATGCGCATGGCGGTGGCGGCGGCGGATTCGGCGGCGAAGGGGGTGCGGCCGGTGGCGGCGTAGACCACGACGGCGCCCCAGGCGAAGATGTCCGCTGCCGCGGTGACGGGGCGGCCGTCGATGGGGTCGAAGCGTTCCGGCGCCATGTAGGCGACCGTGCCGACCATCTGATCGGTACGGGTGTGCTGGCTCGTCGCTTCGAAGGCGCGTGCGATCCCGAAGTCGATCACCTTGATGCCGCCGCGGGCGAAGAGCACGTTGCCCGGTTTCAGGTCGCGGTGGATGACGCCCGCGCCGTGGATCGCGGTCAGCGCCGTGGCCACGCCGACGGCGACGCTGTGCAGGGTGGCCCCGGTGAGCGAGCCCTTCTCCCGGATCTCGGCGGCCAGGCTGGGGCCGTCCACGTATTCGACGACGAGGTAGGGCGGCTCGTGGTCGGGGTCGGCGTCGAGCACCTCGGCCGTGGAGAACGGGGGAACCTGCTGGGCGCGGTTGACCTCGCTGCGGAAGCGGCCCCGGAACTCGGCGTCGGCCGCGTACTCCGGGCGCACTGTTTTGATCGCCACCGGCCGGCCGTCCGGGTCGCGCCCCAGGAAGACGGTGCCCATGCCGCCCTCGCCGAGCCGGCCGACGAGCTCGTACGGGCCGAGCCGGGACAAATCCCCCGGCCGTAGCGGCATGCTCATGTGACGTTCTCCCCTTCCCACGCCGCACAAGCGACGCGCGGAGTCTACTCAAGCCGCGCGACCCCGCCCGATCTTGGTGCGCGGGGGTCTGAGCAGCGGACGCACGGCGGATGAGCGCCAGATACACGCCGCGAGCAGCAACCCACGAAGGGTGACAAAAGCGAGCAGCAGGCGCGCGGCGAGCAGGCAGGCGCGCGGCAAGCAGCAACGCACGATGGGTGAGAGAGCGAGCACCCAAGCCCACGGCGACCAGGCCAAGCACACCGGGAGACAAGGCGGCGCGGGGAGCCGGAGAACGGTAGGGAAGCGGGGGCTAATAGACGAACCGGGAGACGGCGGCCTGGAGTTCGCTGGACATGCGGGACAGTTCGGCGGCCGAGCGCTGGGCGTCGCCGACCGATTCGGCTGTCGTCCGGGCGTTCTCCGCGACGCTGGTGATGCCGTTGTTGATCTCGCCGGTGGCGTTGGCGGCCTCGTTGACGTTGCGGTTCATCTCCGCCGTCGTGGCGCTCTGTTCCTCGACCGCGGAGGCGATCGTCGTCGTGTAGTCGCTGATGTGGCCGATGATCTCGCTGATCTCGCCGATCGCCGCGACCGCCTGGTTGCTGTCGTTCTGGATGGCCTCGACGCGGCGGGCGATGTCCTCGGTGGCCCGGGCCGTCTCCTGGGCCAGGTCCTTGACCTCGCCGGCGACCACGGCGAAGCCTTTGCCGGTCTCCCCGGCGCGCGCCGCCTCGATCGTCGCGTTCAGGGCGAGCAGGTTCGTCTGCTCGGCGATCGCCGTGATCACCCGGATGACGTCGCCGATCTCGCGGCTCGACTCGCCCAGGGTCGCGATCGTCTGGTTCGCCGACGCGGCCACGCCGACCGCCTTGCCGACCACCTCGGCTGCCGCGTTGGCGCTCTGCGCGATCTCGGCGATGGCCGCACCCATTTCTTCGGAGCCGGCCGCGACCGTGGTGACGCTCAGCGACACGTCGGCGGAGGCGGCGGACACCCGGCGGGCCTGTTCGGAGGCAGTCGCGGCGCCTTCGCTGATCTGGTTGGCGATGGTCGAGGTCTCCTCGGCCGCGGCGGCGAGGCTGTGCGCGGCGGCACCGACCTGGGACACCACGTCACGGGTCTGTCCCTGTGCGCGGGACAGCATCTGCGCCATCTGGCCGACCTCGTCACGGCCGGCGACGTCGACGGTGCCGGTCAGGTCACCGTTGGCCATCGAGGTGAGCGTCTTCTTGACCCGTTCCAGGCGCCGGACGATGTAGCGGGCCACCATCAAACCCAGGAAGATCGCGGCGAGGACGCCGACGACAAGGACACCGATCTGCGTACGCTTGGCTGCGGCTGCCGAATCGGCGCTCTCCGCCGCCAGCATGGCGGCATGGTCGAGTTGCGCGGTGTTCTCAGCCTCGAGCGCCTCCGAGGCGACCGTCATGGTGGGCAGGATCGTCTCCCGGTAGGCCGCCCCGAATCGGGTGGTGGCACCACGGTTGGCGAGCGGGAGAAGGATGTTCTCACTGTCGGAGCGCAGTTTGTCGAACGCCGCCGCGAAGGTGTCGACATTCTCGACGCTCGCCGCCCCGGGGCGGTATGCCGCCAGCCCGTCCTCGACCTGCTGTCCCCGCTTGGCGATCTCGCCCTGCAGCTTCTCGCGAGTGGCTGCGGACGCAACGCCGTACTCCAGGTACCGCGCCCGGACCGCCTGCAGATTGCGCTGCACCGCGGCCAGCTGGGTGAGCGGGGCGACATTGTCGGTGTAGAGGCGGTTGTTGCGATCACCGAGGTTCTCGATGGCGGCCAGGCCGGTCAGGCCGACCAGGACTGCCGCGATCGCGGCGACCCCGATGCCTGCCTGGATCTTCGCGTTGACCCGCAGGTCGGCGAACCAGCCGCCCCTGCCCGCCGCTCCACCCTGAGCGTCACTCATCCCGAGCCCTCACCGATTCGTGCCCATCACCAACGGGTTGCCCTGTCCTCTGTTCGGCAGCTCCCGGGTGTCGCTGAGCGGAAATGGCCCCGCCGCGCCAGCAGAATCGCCCAGGCGGGACGTCGACGAGGCGAAAGCTACGGCTCGCTGCCGGACATACGGTGAGGTGGACCTTGTGAACGTGGACGCACGCCGGGCGCGGTTCGAGGCGGTGGCGCCCGCGGTGATCGACGCCGTGCGGCGTTACCTGGCCCGGCGCACGGATCCGGCGACGGCCGACGACGTGCTGTCCGAGACCTTGCTGATCTGCTGGCGGCGGCTGGAGGCGATGCCTGACGAGCACGTGCTCTGGGCGTACGGCATCGCCCGCAATTGCCTCGCCAACGCGGACCGTGGCCGGCGCCGCCAGGCGCGCCTCGCGGCCCGGATCGCCCGCCTGGATCCGCCGCGCACCGTGAGCGAACCGCCCGCCGGGGACGACGGTCTGACCGACGCGCTTGCCGGCCTACGCCCGGAGGAGGCCGAGCTGCTACGCCTGTGGGCGTGGGAGGACCTCTCGCCGGCGCAGATCGCGGTGGTGCTCGGGGTCTCGGTGAACGCCGTCAACATCCGGCTGCACCGGGCACGCACGAGCCTCCGCGAGCAGCTGCGAAAGCGCGGCGGCGCCGCCGGACATGAGGAGTCGACGAAGGGGAGACGGCGATGAGCGACGACGACCTGCGAGCCCGGCTGCGCCACGCGGATCCGGCGGCGTCCGTGGCGCCGCCTTCTCCCGATGAGATCGCGCGACTCGTGGAGACGACTGTGACGAATGTTCCCGTGGTGCGCCGGCGGCGGCACTATGCCCTGGCCGCGGCGGCCCTCGTGCTGGTCGCGGCGGGCGCCGGCTGGGCACTGACCAGGCCGGCAACGAACCAGCCGACAGCGAACCAGACGACAGCGAACCAGACGGCGGCGAACCGGACGGCGGCGAGCGAGCCGGCGACGGACGGACGGGACGAGCCGCGGACGGTGCGCATCAATGCCGCCGCCGGCATCCGGGCCAAGTGTGTGGAACCCTCGGCGGAACGCCTCGCGGCGGCGGCGGATCTGGCATTCGAGGGTACGGTCACCCGCGTCGAGAACGCCGTGGTGACGATCGACGTGTCCCGGGTCTTCCACGGTGCCGAGGCCGATGTGGTGCAGGTCGCACAGGCCGGCGAGACGTCCGAGCAGTTGACCGGCAGCGGCCGTTTCGAGCAGGGCGGACGCTACCTCGTGGCGTCCTCGGAGGGCACCGTGATGATCTGTGGCTACAGCGGTGAGGCGGGCACTCCAGGCCTGCGTGACCTATACGGACGGGCCTTCCCGGGCTGACCCGCACGGCGGTCTTGACCTCAAGTCAGGTTGAAGTTTTACCGTTCCCGGGTGTTCGATACCGAGACCGGCCTGGACGAACTGTTCAAGGCCGCCTTCCGGCGCTACCCGACCGGCGTCGCGGTGATCACCGCGTGCTCGCCGGACGGGCCGGTCGGCCTGACCGCCTCCAGCGTGGCGTCGGTGTCGGTGACGCCGCCCGCCCTGTCGTTCTCGGTGATGGGCTCCCGGTCGGCCCGGGCGATCGTCGCCGCGCCCAGTTTCGTGGTGAACCTGCTCGGACCGGATCACGCCGCGCTGGCGCACGACTTCGCCCGCGCCGGCCGGCCGCGTTTCACACCCCAGCAGGGCTGGGACGTGCTGCCCACCGGTGAGCCGGTGCTGCCCGGCGCCCTCGCGACGATGCGCGGCGAACCGCTGCACCGGATCCCGGTCGGCGACTCGACAGTCGTCATCGCCACGGTCCTGTCGGTGGACCTGGGCAGTGGCGGCGGCCGGCTGGTCCACCACGACCGTACATTCATCACTCACGAAGGAACCCGCTGATGCGTCTCCCCCGTTTCCTCACCCCGCGCACCCTGGTCAGCGCGCACTGCGACCTGCCGTGCGGCGTCTACGACCCGGCGCAGGCCCGGATCGAGGCCGAATCGATCAAGGCGCTGGCCGAGAAGTACCAGGCCAGCTCCGACCCGGAGTTCCGGACCCGGGCGCTGATCATCAAGGAGCAGCGGGCCGAGCTGGTCAAACACCACCTGTGGGTGTTGTGGACCGACTACTTCAAGGCGCCGCACTTCGAGAAGTACCCGCACCTGCACACCCTGTTCAACGAGGCCACGAAGCTGGCCGGGGCGGGCGGCGCGAAGGGCTCCGCCGACCCGGAGGTCGCCGACCGGCTGCTCGCCAAGATCGAGGAGATCTCGAAGATCTTCTGGGAGACCAAGCAGGCCTGATCCGGGTCGCCGGTTGACCGGAAGATGACCGGTGCCCGCCGCCGGGATGAACCGCTGCCGACCATTCGCGGACGCGCGTTCACCCGGCGCCACGGGTATGTCACCCTGGCCTCTCAACGGATCTTGATGATCGTGGGGGAGACATGGCGCGACGCGTGTTCCTGCACGTCGGCGCGCCGAAGACCGGCAGCACCTACCTGCAGAACGTGCTCTGGAACAACCAGGACGCGTTGAAGGGCGCCGGCATCCTGCTCCCCGGCTACTCGTGGGCACAGGACCAGGCGATGACCGACCTCCGCGAGGTCGAGTGGCGCGACCCGCGAGCCGTCTGGACCTGGGACATGCTCGCCGCCGAAACCCGCAGATGGGACGGCGACGCGATCGTCAGCAGCGAGGCTCTGGGCGGGGCCACCGCCGAGCAGGCGGCCCGCGGCGTCGCGGCGTTCGCACCCGCCGAGGTGCACATCATCGTCACCGGCCGGGACCTGTGGCGGACGTTCCCGTCGATGTGGCAGCAGAGCGTCCGGGCCCGCAACAAGTGGCGGTTCTCCGAGTTCCTGACGGCCGTCGAGGAGGGCCGGTTCGAGACGTTCTGGGACATGCACACCCCGAACCGGATGCTCAAGAAGTGGGGCGACCTGGTCCCGCCCGCCCAGCGGCACCTGGTGACGGTGCCCGGCCCGGGGGCGCCGCACGACACCCTGTGGAACCGGTTCGCGGGCATCGTCGGCATCCCGGACGGCGTCTGCGACCTCGAGGACCCGACCGCGAACCCGTCACTGGGCGCCGCCGAGATCGAGGTGCTGCGCCGGGTCAACGAGGCGCTCGGCGACAGGTTCCCGCACCGGACGCCGTACCAGCTCGTGGTGCAGCGGCACCTGGTCAACGCGGTGCTGAAGAACGGGCGCAACGACGTGCGGTTCGGTGTCGGGCTGGACCGCGCCGAGTGGGTCGCCGGCCTGGCCGAGCAGCAGATCGAGGAGCTGCGGGACTACCCGTGCCACATCGTCGGCGACCTCGACGAGCTGCGGCCGGCGCGCTCGCACATGCGGGAGACGACCAGCCCGGACGAGCTCGACGACTCCCGGATCCTGACCACCGCGATCGAGACGCTCGTCGGCATGCTGGAGCATGCCGACGAACTGACGCGGCAACCCAACCCGGACGGCGTACGCGCCCTCGAACTGCTCCGGGTCCGCGCGGCCGGCAAGCTGCGCCGCACGTTCAAACGGGTGGCGTCGGCCCGACGGTGACTCCCGGGCGGCCCGGCCGGTGTTCGCTGACACCATGACGAACCATGAAGGCGTGCATCGCCGCGCCGTCCTCGGCCTGCTCGGGGCCACCACGGCAGCCACCCTGACGCCGGCCGTCCCGGCTGCCGCCGGGCCCGGCGCGGGACCGGAGCACGCGGAGCCGCACGGTCTCGCCGGCCGGGTGTACCGGCCCGGTGAGCCCGGTTACGCCGAGCACACCGCGACCTACAACCTGGTGCGGGCACCCCGGCCGGGGCTGGTCGTCGCCGCCGCGGACGCCGGGGACGTCCGCATCGCCGTACGCCACGCCGCCCGCCACCACCGACCCGTCGCCGTGCTCGCCACCGGTCACCAGCCGTCCGTCCCGATCGGCCGCGACGCGATCCTGGTCTCCACCCGTGACCTGCGGCGGGTGACCGTCGACGCGCGGCGCCGGGTGGCCCGGGTCGAGGCCGGCGCGCGCTGGCAGGACGTCGTCGACCGGACCGTCCCGGCCGGTCTCGCCCCGCTCGTCGGCTCGGCGGGCTCGGTCGGCGTGGTCGGCTACACCCTCGGCGGCGGCCTGAGCCCGACCCTGGGCCGCCGGTACGGCTACGCCGCCGACCACGTCCGCCGCATCGACGTGGTGACCGCCGACGGCCGGCTGCGCGAGGTCACCGCCACGTCCGACCCGGAGCTGTTCTTCGGGCTGCGCGGCGGCAAGAGCAACTTCGGTCTGGTGACCGCTGTCGAGTTCGACCTGTTCCCGGTCACCTCGTACTACGGCGGTTCGATCACGTTCGCCGGTGCGGAGGCGGGGCGGCTGCTGCACGCGTACCGCCGGTGGGTCCGCACCGTCCCGGACGAGATGTCGTCCTCGGTGGCCCTGATGCGGTACCCGGACGCCGACGGTCTCCCGCCGGCGCTGCGCGGCAAGGCCGCGGCCGTGCTGCGCGTCGCCTACATCGGCGACGCCGCCCGGGGCGCCGCGCTGGTGCGGCCGCTGCGGGACCTGGCCCGGCCGATCGCCGACACGGTGGCGCGGCAGCCGTACACCGCGTTCGGGGGCATCCACAGCGACCCGGTGGACCCGCTGCCCGCCTACGAGCGCTCCGGGCTGCTCCGCGAACTCGCCGCGGAGACCGTGGACACGCTCGTGAAGCTGGCCGGTCCGGACGCGCCCGTCCCGATCACCATCGTCGAGGTCAGGCATCTCGGTGGCGCGCTGGCCCGTCCGTCGCGGGCACCGAGCGCGGTCTCCCACCGGGACGCCGCGTTCTCGCTGTTCATGGCCGGTGTCGCCGGTCCGGGGCAGGCCGCCGCGACCCGGGCCGCCGAGGATGCGGTCGTCCGCGGGTTGCGCCCGTGGAGCACCGGCGGGCTGTACGTGAACTTCCTGAGCGCCGACGAGGCGAGCCGGGACGCGGTGCGGCACGCCTACCGTCCGGACGTCTACCGCCGGCTCCGCGCGCTGAAGCGGCGGGTCGACCCGGGCAACCTGTTCCGCCTGAACCACAACATCCCCCCGGCGTGAGGGGTGGCCGGCCCGGTGCTCCCGGGCCGGCCGTTCACTCAGACCAGGCCGTTCTCGGTGAGGAACGCCTTCGCCACGGTGGCCGTGTCCTGCTTGTCCACCTGCACCTTGGCCAGGTTCGCCGTCAGGTTCTCGGTGGTCAGCTTCGCCGACACCGCGTTCAGCGCGCCGGAGACCGTCGGGTTGTTCGCCTCGGTGCGGATCAGCGGCAGGATGTTCTCCGCCAGGTAGAGGCTCTTCGGGTCCTCGAGCACCACGAACTTGTTCGTCACGATCGACGAGTCGGTGGAGAAGATGTTCGCGACCTGGATGTCGCCGTCCTTCAGCGCGTTCACGGTCAGCGGGCCGCCGGCGTCGAGCGGCTTGAACTCCTTGAACTCCAGCCCGTACACCTCCTTGAGGCCCTTGAGACCCTGGTAGCGCTCGCCCCACTCGGGGCCGGCACCGATGACCAGCTTGTTCGCGACCGGCTGGAGGTCCGCGATGGTCTTCAGGTTGTACTGCGCGGCGGTCTCCGCGGTGACCGTCAGGGTGTCCTTGTCCTCGGCGGTGGCCTGCTCGAGCACCTCGGTGCCGGCCGGCAGCACCTTCTTCAGCGCACCGAGCACGTCCTCCGGCTTGCTGACACCCTCGGGGGCACCACCGGCGGAGAGGGCGGCGAGCAGGGCGCCGTTGTACTCCGGCAGCAGGTCGATCGAGCCGTCCTGGAGCGCCTTGAGGTAGAGCTCACGGGCACCGATGTTGAACGAGCGCTTCACCTCGACACCCTTGGCCTCCAGGGCCTGGGAGTAGATCTCGGCGAGCAGCTCGCTCTCGGCGAAGTTCGCCGAGCCGACGGTGACCGCGCCGCCGGAGGACCCGCCGGAGGTCGTCTCCTCGGCGAGCGGATCATCGTTGGCACCGCACGCGGTGAGGGAGAGGGCAAGGGCGAGGCCGGTGACGGTGGCACCGATCAGACGCAGACGGGACATGTGAAGCCTTCCGATGGAGATTTGTCAGGTGGCGGCACGCCGGGCCTGCCCGGACATGCCGGGCGAGACGACCCAGCGCTGCACGAGCGCGAGGAACAGGTCCAGGACGACGGCGAGCACGGCGACGACAATGGCGCCGGCCAGGACACGGGAGTAGTCGTTGACGGCCAGCCCGTCGATGAGCAGCCGGCCCAGCCCGCCCAGGCCGACCGAGGCGGCGACGGTGGCGGTGGCGATCACCTGCAGGGCCGCGCTGCGGAACCCGCCCATGATCACCGGCAGGGCCATCGGGAACTCGACCCGGGTGAGCACCTGCCAGGGGCGCATGCCCATCCCCCGGGCCGCGTCGACGACGCTGTGGTCGACGGCACGCATCCCGGCGTAGGTCGAGGTCAGGATCGGCGGCACGACCAGGACGGTCAGCGCGATCAGGACCGGCAGCAGGCCCAGCCCGAGCAGCGTGACCATGAGCATGAGCAGGCCGAGAGTGGGCAGCGAACGCCCCGCGTTGCCGGCGTTGATGGCCAGGAACGAACCGCGCCCGGTGTGCCCGATGTAGAGCCCGACCGGCAACGCGATGATCACCCCGAACAGCAGCGCCAGGGCCGAGTAGCCGAGGTGCGAGAGGATGAGCTGCGGGAAGCCGCCGGCCACGCCGAACTGCCAGTGCTCCGGGTCGAACAGGTAGGACAGGTTCATGCCGTACCCCCTCGCTGGAACCGGGCCCACGGGGTGACCGCGCGCTGGATGAGCACGATGACCAGGTCGGCGATGCCGGCGAGAGCCACCGACAGGATGATGCCGACCAGGATCGGCTCCAGGTAGAACAGCTGGAAGCCGCGGGTGAACAACTGGCCGAGACCGCCGACGCCGATCAGGGCGCCGACGCTGACCAGGCTGATGTTGGCGACCGTGGCGACCCGCAGGCCGGCCAGGATCACCGGCAGCGCCACCGGGAGCTCGACGTCGATCAGCCGGCGGAAGCGCCGGTACCCCATCGCGGTGGCGGCCTGGGTGACCGTCGGGTCGACCGAGCGCAGGCCGTCCGCGACGGTCCGGGCGAGCAGCGCCACCGTGTAGATGGTGAGCGCCACCACGATGTTGATCGGCGACAGCACCTTGGTGCCCAGCAGCACCGGCAGGAAGACGAAGAGCGCCAGCGACGGGATCGAGTAGAGCACCCCGGACGTGTTGACCAGCGGGTGGTAGAGCCACGTGAACCGGACACCCAGGTAGCCCAGCGGCAGCGCGATCGCGAAGCCGAGCAGCACCGGCAGCAGCGCCAGCCAGATGTGCTGCTGGAGCGCGTCGAGCACGACCGCGGAGTTGTTGTTCAGATACTGGATCATGCGGAGGCGCTCTCCCGCCGCCGCGCCACCAGGTGATCGGCGAGGTCGTGGTGGCTGACGATGCCGTCCGCCCGGCCGTCGGCGTCCACCCGGACGGCTATCCCGACCGGGGAACTGATCGCCAGGTCGGTGACGACCCGCAGCGAGTCGGTGACCTGGAAGACCCCGCCGAGATCGCCGACGGAACGCCAGGCCACCGGGCGGCCGGCGTCGTCGAGCACGAGGTCCGGGGCCTCCGCCGGGGGACGCACCGGAAGGGCGGCCGCCGAGTCGAAGGAGAGGCTGCGCAGACCGCGGTCGCGGCCGACGAACTCGGCCACGAAGTCGTCCGCGGGCTTGGTGAGCAGGTCCTGAGGCGTGCCGAACTGGGCCAGGATCCCGCCCTGCCGGAGCACCGCGACCCGGTCGCCGAGCTTGATCGCCTCGTCGATGTCGTGGGTGACGAGCGCGATCGTCTTGCCCAGGTCCTGCTGGAGGCGGAGGAACTCGGCGTGCAGCTGACCACGCACCACCGGGTCGACCGCGCTGAACGGCTCGTCCATCAGCATCACCGGCGGGTCGGCGGCCAGCGCCCGGGCCACGCCGACGCGCTGCTGCTGACCGCCGGAGAGCTGCGCCGGGTAGCGCTTCGCGAACTCCTCGCTGAGCCCGACCCGCTCGAGCAGGCCGATCGCCGCCGCCCGGGCCTCCCGGCGGGTCTTGCCGAGCAGCACCGGCACGGTGGCGACGTTGTCCAGCACGGTGCGGTGCGGGAAGAGGCCGGCGTGCTGGATGACGTACCCGATGCCGCGCCGCAGTTTCGCCTCGTCCTGACCGGCCACGTCCTCGCCGTCGATGAGCACCCGCCCGGAGGTGGGGCGCACCATCCGGTTGATCATGCGGAGCGACGTCGTCTTGCCGCACCCGGACGGCCCGACCAGGGCGGTCAGCTTGCCGGTCGGCAGCTCGACGGTGAGGTGATCCACGGCCGTGCTGCCGCCGGGATAGACCTTCACCACGTCGTCGAATGTGATCATGCTGCTCCTGGCGGTCGATCGTGAATACTGCTATTCATACTTGCGTTGTAGTGAATAGGATGTCAACGGCCGAGGCCACGCCGTGACCGGCCGTCAACAGGTGTGTGGGAGCCGGTATGCAGGCACAAGGCGGGGTGGACCCCGTCACGCTGGATGGTCACTCGCTCTCCATCGAATCGCTTGTCGCGATCGCCGCCGGCATGACAGACGTCACCGTGGACCCGGCAGCACTGACCCGGGTCGAGGCACGGCACGGGATCCTCCAGGCGGCCCGCGCACACGGCGCTGTCTACGGCGCCAACACGGGTGTGGGCGCCAACCGGCACGAGGACACCGGCGAATCCGCCGATCACGGCTTGCGACTGCTGCGCAGCCACTGCGCGGGGGTGGGCCCGGCGGAGGACGACGTGACGGCTCGCGCCACCATGACCGTACGCCTCAACCAGATCCTGGCCGGTGGATCCGGCATCTCGCGCCGCATCCCGGAGGCGCTCGCCGAGGCGCTGTCGCAGGGCGCCGTGCCGACCCTGCACCCGTGGGGCGCGATCGGCACCGCCGACCTCTCCGCCCTGGCCGAACTCGGTCTCACCCTGGCCGGGGAGCGACCCTGGCGCTACACCGCCGGCCCGACCACCACGATCGACGCCACCGACGCGCTGCCGATGATCAGCTCCAGCGCGCTGACCGTCGCGACCGCCGCCCTCGCCCTGACCAGCGTGCAGAGCCAGCTGCGCGCCTCGATCGTGGTGGCGGCGCTGTCCTTCCTGGCGCTGCGCGGCAACCCGGAGGCTTACGACCCGGCGGTCCACCAGGCGCGCGCCCACCCGCAGCAGGCCAAGGTCGCGGCCACGCTGCACGCGCTCGTCGCCGGCTGCGGCCCGGCGGCGCGCATCCAGGACCCGTTCGGCCTGCGGGTGGTGCCCCAGGTCGCCGCCCCGGCGATCCACGCGGCGCGCGAACTGCACGGCGTGCTGACCGCAGAACTCAACGCCGCGGTCGAGAACCCCCTGGTGACCGACGGCGGCGTCCTGCATCACGGGCAGTTCCACACCGCCACCCTAGCCACCGCACTCGACGCGATGCGAAGCGCTTTCCTACCGGTTCTATCTCTTTCCTCGGCACGGCTGGGCCTGCTGATGCGCCCGGACCTGACCGGTTTGCGGGCATTCCTGGCCGCCGGTCCACCGGGCAGCTCAGGCCTCATGATCAGCGAATACGTGGTTCAGGACCTGCTGACGCAGATCCGTGTCGGCATGCAGCCCACCGCGGCCGGAACGCTGTCGATCTCCCTGGGTCTGGAAGAACATGCGAGTTTCGCCACGCAGGGCGCGCGCTCGCTGCGCACCATGACCGGACTGGCCCCGCTGATGCTCGCCGCCGAGCTGATCGCTGCCGTCCGGGCCCTGCGGATGGCGCCCGGGCGGCTGCCCGACGGACCCGCCGGGCAGGCCTTCGACCTGGCGACGAAGAACCTGCCCGCCGACGAGGACGACAGCCCGCTCGGCCCCAGCCTGGAACAGGCGGCCGCGCTCCTACCGTTCCTCGCCGACCTCTGACGGCACCGGGCCGGCCTCCTCCGACGGCAGCGGGCCGGACTCCGACGGCACCGGGCCCTCTTCCGACGGCACCGGGAAGTCGAGGGGGCGCAGCTCGTCGGCGTAACTGACCGCCTTGCGGCGCAGCACCCCGCTGGGGCTGATCGAGTACTGGCCCATCCGCCACAGCGGCGGCGAGTACGCGTGAATGGAGACCGACCCGTCCACGGCACCCGCCATCCGGTGGATGTGGTCGGGACCGAACGCGAACGCCCGCCCCGCCGGGACCACCCGGGTCACCGGCTCGCCGCCCATCCGGGGATTGGCCTCGGAGACCGCGCCGCGGGTCACGGCGACCGCGCCGGAGGAGACGTCGTGGTCGTGCCAGCCGGTGTCGTCCTCGACGTTCCAGCAGAGCACCCACACGTCGATGTCGCTGTCCCGGTAGAGCGACGCGTAGTGCCGCCGGCCCGTGTCGTGCCGCACCAGCGGTTCCCACAGCTCGGTGCGCGCGGCCAGGTCGGTCACCCAGCGCTGGAGCTCTTTCGGGCTCAGGACGCGGCCGGGCAGGTCGGGCAGGTCGGCGGGGTCGGTGACCGCGACGGTGTCAATGGTCATGCGAGACACTCCGGGTCGGGCGAGGCGCTCCGGTGAGCGCGAGCGGACGGGCTCATCGCGGTTTCCCGGTGAGCAGGTGGCGGGGGTTGGCCGTGAACACCGCGTGGGCGAACGCCTCCCCCATCCCGGGGTCGCCGGGCTCCGCGTACGGCCGGTCCGACCCGTGCACGATGCCGTCCACCCCGACGACGCGGACCATGGCGTCGATCGCGCGGGTGCCGTAGGACGACGTCTCGTAGTAGACGTACGGGTCGAGGGCGCCGAGCGAACCACCGCGGGCGGCGAGCCGCTCGTGGTGCAGCGGGGCGAGGCCGGCCAGGGCGACGAAGGCGATCCGCAGGGCGGGGTGCTGCCGGCGGCCGCTGATGTGCCAGGCCATCCAGGACTGGTGGAGCTGGGCCACGTACGGCACCAGCGCCGGCCACCACGACGGCAGCTCCGCCGGGCCGGCCGGGGCCGGGCCGGGGTGCACGAGCAGCGGCTTGCCGGCGCGTTCCAGCTCGGCGAGCAGCGGCTGCAGGCGCTCGATCGCGGCCGGGTCGCCGAGCGCGGTCGCGGGCAGCTGCAGGCCGGCGATCCGGTCCTCGCCGAGGATCGCCGCGAGACGGCCGGGGTCGAGGTCGGTGACCGAGGCGGCCGCCCACACCCGGAACGGGTCACCCAGCGCCAGCGCGCTCGCGTGCCACACGTCGATCAGCCCGGCGCCCTCACCCGCCGGCAGGTGCTCGATGCCGAGCGGGCTGGAGAGCGAGAGCAACACCTGCTCCTTGCCCTCGGCGAGCTCCCGGGCGCGGCGCGCGCTCACGTCGTGGTCACCCGGATCGATGACGTACGGCTCTTCGCCCGCCAGATGCAGCGTCCACCCCCGAACATAGGGGTAGGTGTCGCGGCCCCGCAGTGCGTCGAGGAACTCGACAGGCCACAGGTGCTGGTGGCAGTCGATCTTTTGAAGCGCTTCACCCACCCGAGAAGTGAAGCGCTTCCCTGCCGAAATTGCAAGGTGATCCCGGCCTCCGGGCGGTGTTACTCTCTGTCGATGTCGCCGCGACGAACTCTGCAGGACCTCGCGGACGCCGCCGGCCTGTCGCTCGCCGCCACGTCGTACGCGTTGCGCGGCGTCCGCGGCTCCGCCGCCACCATCGAACGGGTCCGGCAGCTCGCCGACGACCTCGGCTACACCGTCGACCCGATCGCCCGCGCGCTGGCCAGTGGGCGGACCGGCTCGGTCGGGGTGAGCGGTTCCCTGCGCGACCTGTGGCAGCAGGACCTCTCGGTGCTGCTCACCCAGGCCCTGCGCCGGCGCGGGCGGTACGCGACAATCGCCGACGCCGCCGCCGACCCGGAGCAGGAACGCGTGATCGTCGAGCAGTTCGTCGCGCAGCGTGTCGACGGCGCGCTGGTCTCCCCGGTCGACCCGTCCGCCGCCTACTGGCGGCTGCTCGACCCGCAGGTCGCCGTCGTCGCGGTCGGCGACGCGCTGACCGGCCGCCCCGGCTCCGGCAGCGTCCTGTTCGACAACGACCACGGTGTCCGTACCGCCCTGGCCCACCTCGCCGCCCTGGGCCACCGCCGGGTGGGCGTGCTCGCGCCCTCCCAGCCGTCCACCCCCGGCCGCCCGGCCGAGATCCTGGCCGTCTCGGTCGCCGCCGAACTCGGCCTCGACCTGGTGACCCTCTCCGCGCCCGCCGCCACGGCCGAGGCGGTCGAAGTGGCCGCCGCCCTGCTCGACGCCTCGCACCGGCCCACCGCGGTGTTCTGCCTGAGCGACTCGCTGGCCTTCGCGGTCTACCGGGCGGCACGCGCCGCCGGGCTGCGGGTGCCGGCCGAGCTGTCCGTGATCGGCTACGACGACCACCAGCTGGCCGGCCTGGTCAGTCCCGGACTGACGACGATGGCCTGGGACGAGGACGCGATCGTGGAGGCGGCCGTCGGGCAGCTGTTCGACCTGATGGAGGAGCGCGCGCCCAGTCCGCCGACGTTCCGGCCGGAGCTGGTCGTCAGGGATTCGACGGCGGCGCCCGCAACAGCTCGATGATCAGGTCGAGGTCGCGGCCGAACGGGCGGTCCTCGGTTCCGGCGGGCAGGCGGCGCAGGACAGCGGCCAGCTCCGGGCGCACCGCGCTCGGCTCCGGCGGCGCCGCGCGCAGGCGCGTCGCCTGGTGGACGGCGAGGATCTCGCAGGCGACCACCTCGCGCAGCCCGTCGAGTGCTTCAGTGAGGCATTCGGCCGCCTCGAACCCGAAACTCTGCACATCCTCCTGGCCCGCCGACGTCTCCATCGGGCCGACCAGCGCCAGGCCCGCGAACCGCCGCAGCCGATGCGCCACCCCGACGGCCCGCTTGTGCACCGCGACCATGCCGGCGTGCGCGCCCGGCGCGTGCGACAGCTGCCGGTTCAGGCCGGTGACGGCCGGGTCCAGGAGCCGGTGCAGGCGCGCGGCCCCCAGCTCGGCCAGGTGCACCAGCGCCCCGGTGAGCGTGCCGGCGGCGGCGACCAGGTCGGTGCCGGCGAACCCGGCGCTGCCGACGAACCGCCCGTCCAGGTAGGCCGGCGAGTCGGTGACGGCGGTCAGCGCCCGGTCCACGGCCGCCTCCAGGCCGGCGGTGGCACGCAACGCCACGGCCAGGGCGGGCGCGCTGACCCGGAACGAGACGGGCGCCTGGAGCGAGGTAGCGGACGTCTCGGGCTTTTCGGGCGCGGCAGGCGCGGCGGGTCCGGGCGGCGCGCCGGGTGGGGGCGGTCCTCCGGCCGCGGGCGTCGTGTCCAGCATGGCGAGCACGGTGCGCAGCTCGGGGTCACCGGCCGCGAACGCCGGGTGCCACGGGTCCGTGCTCGCCCGCGCCACCGCGTGCTCGGCCGCCACCACGGCGGTGACCTGGTCGATCAGCAGCCGCGCCGACCGGGCGGCGAGCACCGACAGACCGGTCAGCGCGGGCACGCCCTCCAGGAAGGCGACCCCCTCCTTGGTGCCGAACGACCACCCCGCGAGCCCGGCCCGCGCCAGGATCGGGGCGGCGTCGGTGGCGTACCCGTACGCGTCGAGCACCTGACCGGTTCCGATCAGCGCGGCGCCCGCGTGTGCCAGCGGAATGATCTCGCCGGCCGCGCCCGACCCGCGTGCCGGGATCGCCGGGACCACGTCGGCGGCGAGCATGGCGGCCAGGTGGGCGCACAGCTCCGGCGACGCGCCGGCGGCCGGGTGCAGCAGAGTCCGCAGGCGTACGGCCAGCACCGCGCGCGCCTCCACCCGGCTCAGCCACGGCGCCGATCCCACCGCCCGTCCCGCCATCAGGTTGTTCTGGTGCCGCTGCTGCGCCTCGGCGTCCAGCCGGATCCCGGCCATCGCGCCCATCCCGGTGTTCACGCCGTAGACCGGTTCGTCGCCGCCGAGCGCCGCCAGCACGGCTTCCCGGCCGGCCCGGAGCCCGGCCAGCAGCTCGTCACCGAGCACCGGCCGCAGGGTTCCGCAGGCGATGCCGGCCACGGCCGCCGGGTCGAGGTCACCGGCCCGGCGGACGACCAGGTGCTGCACCGTCACCATCGCGGGCGGCGTCAGCGGTACCGGAGCATGGTCCCGGCCCCGGCCGCCTCGGCGCGGGTCAGGATCAGGTGTCCGAGGGCCACGTCGAGGATCGACAGGCCCCGGTGCCAGAAGAGGATCCGTTCGTCCGGGCGTTCCCGGCCGGGTTTCGCGCCGCTGACGATCTCGCCGAGCTGGGCGTGCAGTGTCCGCTCGCTGAGCCGGCCGGTGTCCACGTGTGCCCGCAGCGCGCCGAACCGGCCGGACTGCGACTCCCGCCAGTCGTCGACGACCACCTTGTCCATCACGTCGAGCAGGTCCAGTTCGACGGCGCTTATCGTGCCGTAGGGGACCACGAACGCGCCGGGCCGCACCACCGCGGTACGCAGCAGCGGCTGCGGCTCGGTCAGCCGGGACGCCTCCACCAGGATGTCGGCGCCGTCGTACGCCTCGTCGGCGGTGGCCACCGCCCGCACCGGGGTCGTCGTCACCTCGCGCAGCCGGGCCGCGAACGCCTCCCGGGACTCGGGACGCCGGCTCGTCACCCGGATCTCCTCGAGGTCGAAGAGCCCGTCCAGCATGGTGACGTTGGCGAACGCGGTGCCGCGGGCGCCCACGTGGCCGAGCACCTTCGCGTCCGGGCGGGCCAGGTGCCTGGCGCCGACCGCGGTCATCGCGCCGGTGCGGACCTCGGTGATCAGGGTGGCGTCGAGGATGGCCAGGGGCACGCCGGTGTACGGGTCGAACAGGGTGAGCATGGCCAGCTCGCTGGGCAGCCCGCGCTGGTAGTTGGGCACGAAGTCACCGACCACCTTGACACCGCTCAGACCCCTCGCCCCGAGGGTGGAGACGTGCCCGCGCAGGATGTTGAAGTGCCCGGCGCCGCCGTTGTCGGGAACCAGATGGGTACGCGGCTCGAAGACCGTGCGGCCCCGGCCGTGCGCGTCCACGACGGACTCGACGGCTTCGATCACCTCGTCGTCCGTGATGTTCAGGGCCTCGATGTCCGCGCCGTTCAGGAAACGCAGCCAGATCGTCATGGCGACCACCTCGGAACGAGACGCACTGAATCAACACATGCACCCTATCGGATTTGTGTTTTAGAGTATTCAGTCATGGCGCCCGAGGACTGGCTGTCGAACCTCGCCCAGCGGCACCGCCTCTCCCCCACCCAGCGGCACATCGTGCAGCGGATGCTCGGGATGTTCCCCGGGGTGGCGTTTCTGTCGACCGTGGAGATCGCCGAACGCACCGGCGTCAGCCAGCCCACCGTGACCCGGCTCGCCACCGCCCTCGGTTTCGCCGGCTTCGCCGAATTCCGGGCCGCGCTACGCGAGGTGGTCCTGGCCGGCATACCCGGTCAGCGCGCACCCCAGCCGGGGCCGCACAACGGGCTCGCGGCGATCGACCAGGAGCGCGCCAACCTGAACAGCCTGCGCCGCGTGGTCACCGGCGACGCGATGGCCGAGGCGGTGCGCCTGCTCGCCGCGCCGGCGCCGCTGGGCGTGATCGGGTTGCGCGCGTCCGCGGCCCTCGCCGGTTACTTCGGGTATTTCGCGAAGCGCCTGCTACCGTCCGTCACCGTCTGCACGGATGCCGGGACGGCCGCCGACACCGTCCTGCAGCTGCACCAGCAGGGCGCGGTGACGCTGATGGTCTTCGCGATGCCCCGCTACCCCGCCGCCACGGTCACCACGCTGAGGCTGGCGCACCGGCTCGGCCTGCGGCCGGTGGTGGTCACCGACAGCGCGCTCGCACCCTTCGCCGCGCAGGCCGCGGCACTGCTTGTCGCGCCCGCCGGCACCGGCCTGCTCTTCGACTCGCACGCGTCGGCCGTGCTGCTGTCGACGACGCTGCTCGACGCGGTGGCGGCGACGGATCCGGAGCGCACCCAGCTGCGGCTGGAGGCCCACGAGGCGCTGATCGACACCTGGGTCCATCCGGGTTGACCGCCCGGGGACGGCATTGCGGCTGACCGCCCGGGACGGCATTGCGGCTGACCGCCCGGGACGGCATTGCGGCTGACGGTCTGTGACGGGTATCGCATTGCCGTGCGTCACGGGACGGCCGTGGCCCTTCTTCTGGCCCGGGTGCGGGTAGCCCGTACCCCTGTGATCCTTTCCGGGCTGCCTAAAGGGTGTTGTCAACACCGCTGACAACTGCGATGCTGGATGGGCGCCGCCGTCCGGGCGGCCGCAGAACGGGGTGTCCCATGCCTTCCGGCATCGTGGTCGGCGACACCGGGTCGACGAGCCCGGGCATCGGCCACGCCTCGCCCGGACTGCGCGGGTCAGCCCGACTGGGTGGGTCAACCGGGCTGCGCAGGTCAGCCCGACTGGGTGGGTTAACCGGGCTGCGCAGGTCAGCCCGACTGAGCGGGTCAGCCGGACTGCGCGGGTCAGCCGGGCTGGGTGGCGAGCTTCTCGACGCGGTCGAGGAGGGCGCCCACCAGCTCCTGCAGGACCGTTTCGTCCTCGATGCCGGC
Organism: Actinoplanes sp. DH11; assembly: GCF_020873875.1. GTDB lineage: Bacteria > Actinomycetota > Actinomycetes > Mycobacteriales > Micromonosporaceae > Actinoplanes. The sequence continues at coordinate 169,940 of NZ_JAHWGU010000015.1, read as the reverse complement.
GAAGTGCGTGGCCACCGCGGCGATGTTCGGGTAGCGGCGGACCGGCAGCGCGCGGTACTCACGAGACCAGGCGGACTCGTCGCCCTCACGGCTCGATTCGTCCATCGCGGTGTAGGCGCTGATCATCGCGGCGTAGGACATCACCGTGTCGTCGAAGACGCGGTGCTGCACGGCCGCCCGTTCGTCGGAGAGGCCGGCCTCGCGCAGCGCGCCGAGGATCTCCTCGGCGAGCCGGAACTCGCCCTGCCGGCGGGTGGTGCGCAGCGCCAGGATCGGGGCGATCGCCGGGTGCGCCACGAAGGACCTGACGACCTCCTGGGCCAGCCACTCCAGGCGGGGGCGCCACTCCAGATCCGCCGGGAGGCCGTCGACGATGCCGCCGAGCAGGCGGTCGGCCACCTCGAGGACGATTTGGTCGCGGTCCCGGAAATGCCGGTAGACCGCTGTCGGGTCCACCCCCAGTTCCTTGCCGAGCGCCCGGATGCTGAGCGCGTCAGCTCCGGCGTTCTCGGCCAGCCGGCTCGCCGCGTCGACGATCAGCTCGGGGGTCAGCGCGACTCGGGCTCGCAATTTCTCTCCAGTCTCCGGCTCGGGCAACCGACCAATGTTAGTGCTCCCCCCAACTCCGCACCGAGGTGCAACCCATGAACCGACAGTCACTGAGCGACGTGAGTTATTCCACCTACTGGCTGGCCGACCCGGGACGGCCCGCCGCCCGCGGACCCCTGACCGGTGAGCTCGCGGCGGACCTCGTGGTGATCGGCGGCGGGTACACCGGGCTGTGGACCGCGATCATCGCCAAGGAGCGCGACCCCCGGCGTGAGGTCGTGCTGATCGAGGGCGGCCGGATCGGGCATGCCGCGTCCGGGCGCAACGGCGGCTTCGTCGCGGCCAGCCTGACCCATGGGTTCGCCAACGGGTACAGCCGGTGGCCCGAGGAGATCGCCGAACTGGAACGGCTCGGCCTGGAAAATCTGCAGGGCATCGAGGACACCATCGAGCGGTACGGCATCGACTGCGAGTGGGAACGCACCGGCGCCCTGGACGTCGCCACCGAGCCGCACCAGATCGACGCGCTGCGCCAGGGCGTGGAGCTGGCCCGGCAGCACGGTGTGGGCGTGGAGTTCCTGGACGGCGCGGCGGTGCGGGCCGAGATCGGGTCGCCGCGGTTCCTGGCCGGCGCCTACGACCGGCGCGGCACCGCCCTGGTGAACCCGGCGAAGCTGGCATGGGGCCTGGCGGAGGCGGCCGAGAAGCTGGGAGTGCACATCTTCGAGGGCACGTTCGCGACCGGGCTGGCCCGGGACGGCGCCGGCATGCAGGTGCGGACGTCGATGGGCCGCATCCGGGCCCGGCACGTCGCGCTCGGCACCAACGTCTACCCGTCACTGGTGAAGCGGGCCCGGCTGTTCACGATCCCGGTGTACGACTACGCGCTCATGACGGAGCCGCTCACCGCCGAGCAGCGGGCCGCGATCGGCTGGGAGAAGCGGCAGGGACTGTCCGACTCCGGCAACCAGTTCCACTACTTCCGGCAGACCGCCGACAACCGGATCCTGTGGGGCGGGTACGACGCGATCTACCACTACGGCGGCAAGCTGGACCCGTCGCACGAGCACCGGCAGGAGACCTACCACCGGCTCGCCGACCACTTCTTCGACACGTTCCCCCAGCTGGAGGGCTTGAAGTTCAGCCACGCCTGGGGTGGGGCGATCGACACCTGCACGCGTTTCGCGGCGTTCTTCGGTGCGGCGTACGGCGGCCGGGTGGCGTACGCGGCCGGCTACACGGGTCTCGGCGTCGCGGCGACCCGGTTCGGCGCGGACGTGATGCTCGACCTCCTCGCCGGGGAGCCGACGGCGCGGACCCGTACCCGGATGGTCAGCTCGAAGCCGTTGCCGTTCCCGCCGGAACCGGTCCGCTGGGCCGGCGTGGAACTGACCCGCAGGTCCCTCATCCACGCCGACGCCAACGGCGGCCGCCGCAACCTGTGGCTCAAGGCCATGGACGCGGTCGGCTTCGGCTTCGACAGCTGAGCCGCCTTTCCGACAGCCCTTTTTCGGCAGCCCTTTCCGACAGCCCTTTTTCGGCGGCCCTTTTTCGGCAATCGGCCCGCCGGGCCGGTCGCGACCGGCCCGGCCGGGTCGTCAGGCGGCGCTCAGCTCAGCCGCTCCCGCTCGGCGGCGATCGTGGTGTCGTCGCCGTGCCCGGTGTGCACCACGGTCTCGCCGGGCAGCACGAACAGCTTCGCCTTGATCGAGTCGACGATCAGGCCGGCGTCGGAGTACGACCGGCCGGTCGCGCCGGGACCGCCCTGGAACAGGGTGTCCCCGGTGAAGACGCAGCCCAGGTCGGGCGCGTGCAGACAGACCGCGCCCGGCGCGTGCCCCGGCGTGTGCAGCACGGTCAGCGTGGTGCCGCCGACCGGGACCTCCGCGCCGTCGGTCAGGTCGGCGTCCCACGTCTCGGCCGGGCCGTGGGTGAGCTCCCAGAGCGGCCGGTCCTCGGGGTGCAGCAGGATCGGGGCGCCGGTCCGCTCGCGCAGCGCGGGCGCCACCCGGACGTGGTCGTCGTGCGCGTGGGTGCAGACGATCGCCACCACCTTGCGCGACCCGACGACCGCCAGGATCGCCTCGACGTCGTGCGGTGCGTCGATGACCACGCACTCCGCGTCGTCGCCGACCACCCAGATGTTGTTGTCGACGTCGTAGGTCTGGCCGTCCAGGCTGAACGTGCCCGCGACGACACCGTGGTCGACCCGGGTCACAGCACGACCACCGAGCGCAGCACCGGCGCCTGACCGCTGTGGCCGTGCATCTTCGCGAACGCCGCCTCCACGTCCTCGATCCCGACCTCCTCGGTCACGAACGCGTCCAGATCCAACCGGCCCTGCCGATACAGATCGACAAGCATCGGGAAGTCGCGGCTCGGCAGGCAGTCGCCGTACCAACTGGACTTCAACGCCCCACCACGCCCGAACACGTCGATCAGCGGCAGGTCCGGCACCTTCATCTCCGGTGTCGGCACCCCGACCAGCACCAGCACCCCGGCCAGGTCACGGGCGTAGAAGGCCTGCTTCCACGTCTCCGGCCGGCCCACCGCCTCGATCACCACGTCGGCGCCCTCGGCACCCGGGTACGTCTCCGCCGCGATCCGCTTGATCTCCGCCACCGGGTCGGTCTTCGACGAGTCGACCAGATGCGTGGCACCGAGCTTGCGGGCCGCCTCCAGCTTCGCCGCGTCGATGTCCACCGCGATGATCGGACTCGCACCGGCCAGCGCCGCACCCGCGACCGCCGCCACGCCCACACCACCGCAGCCGATCACCGCGACCGACTTGCCGCGAGTCACGCCGCCGGTGTTGATCGCCGCACCGATACCGGCCATCACCCCGCACCCCAGCAGACCCACCGCCGCCGGGCGTGCCGCCGGATCCACCTTCGTGCACTGCCCGGCCGCGACCAGGGTCTTCTCCGCGAACGCGCCGATACCCAGGGCCGGCGACAGCTCCGTACCGTCTTCCAAGGTCATCTTCTGCTTCGCGTTGTGCGTGTTGAAGCAGTAGTGCAGGTCGCCACGCTTACAGGCCCGGCACTCACCACACACCGCACGCCAGTTCAGCACCACGAAATCGCCGGGCGCGACACCGGTCACCCCGTCGCCGACCGCCTCCACCACACCGGCGGCCTCGTGACCGAGCAGGAACGGGAACTCGTCGTTGATCCCACCCTCCCGGTAGTGCAGATCCGTGTGGCACACCCCGCACGACTGGATCTTCACGACGGCCTCACCGGGCCCGGGATCCGGAACGTTGATCGTCACGAGCTCCACCGGAGCACCCTTGGCCCGTGCGATGACCGCTTTCACCTGCTGCATGTGTGCCAGGTTCCCTTCTTCATCGGTGTGACAAAGACTGCCACACGGTGGACCGCCGACCCTGCGAGGAGGTGAGAATGCGCCGCCGGCCGGGGTGCGCGGCTCACGAGCGCCCCGGTGATCGGTTCCCCGGCCGCCGGGTCGAGGCCTGCACGGCGTCCGCCCTACCGGCCCCGACGGCTACCACCCTCACGTGACAGCCCGCCACTACGCCCGTCACGCCCCCGCCACCACCTCCAGGGACACTGCCACCACCTCACGTGACGCACGGCAACGCCGAGGCGTCGGAGGCTGCCGCGGCATGACCGCTCTTGGCAAGCACGCTCCCGGCAGCCACGGTGCGCCCGCCGTGAGAAGTTGATCTGCTAGCGATGCGAAATCGCGGTTTCAGCCCCTTGATCACAGCGATTTCGTAGCGCTAGCAGATCAACATCGCCGCGCGGACGCACTGTCGTGGACGCCGAGCGTGCGAAGGGACTGGCGTGCGGCGGCATTGGCGTGTGACGCGGTTGCCGGGCCCTGGCAGCCGGTGGTTGCGGTTGTCCGGGAGCGGTTTCAGCAACCGTAAACGCGAACCGGACCGACCGGCTCGTCCTTGTGGTCGCGGGAAACGCTCTCCCACGACCACAAACACGATCCGCGCCGCTTCGACCGACGGCAAGACAGCCGCCGCAGGGTCAGCACCCAGGCACACGCCGCAGGGTCAGCGCCCGGGCACACGCCGCAGGGTCAGCGCTTGGCCAGGTGCGGGAGGTGCAGTTCCTCGGGCTCCGGCGGCAGGTCCCCCACGCCGGTGGCGACGGCCTGTTCGTGGCGCCGGTGGGCGGACGGCAGCGCCAGCGCGGCCAGGACCGCGAGGACGCCGACTCCGGCGCAGACCGCGAAACCCCAGGTGAAGGCGTCGTCGGTGGGCAGGCCCTGTGGGGTGCTGTGCGAGGAGAGGACGGCCGCGACCACGGCGGTGCCGATGCTGCTGCCGATGGTCCGGGCGATCGTGTTGACGCTTGTGGCCTCGCCGGTCTGCTTGGCCGGGACGGCTTCGATGATGGCGTTGGACATGCCGGCGAAGGCGAGGCCGATGCCGGTGCCGGTGAAGACGCCGGAGAGCAGCACCTGCCACAGCTCGCCGTGGCCGATCGTGGGCAGGGTGAAGGCGGCGACCACGGCGAGGGTGCCGAGGAAGAGTGGCAGCTTGGGGCCGTAGCGGCGGGTGAGTATGCCGGCCAGCGGGCCGAAGATGACCATGAAGAGCACGGTGGGCAGCAGGAACAGGCCGGATTGGGAGACCGACTTGCCGAAACCGTATCCGGTGGCGGCGGGGAGTTGGAGCAGCATCGGCACCAGCAGGAACGTGCCGAACATGGCGAAGCCGAGCATCACGGCGACCACGTCGGTGGCCCAGACGCCGCGGATGCGCATCAGGCGCATGTCGATCAGCGGGTCGGCGGTGCGGAGCTCGACCAGCACGAAGACGGCCATCAGCACGGCGCCGCCGGCGAGCAGGCCGACGGTCTTGGCGTCGCCCCAGCCCCAGGCCTGGCCCTTGCTGACCGCGAGGAGCAGCGCGACCAGGGAGGCGGAGAGCAGGGCGGTGCCGGCCACGTCGAGGCGGCCGGGGGTACGCACCGGCGACTCCTTCATGCCGAAGACCGCACCGGCCAGGGCGATCAGGACGAGGACCAGTGGCAGCCAGAACAGCCAGTGCCAGGAGAGGTGTTCGACGATCGGGCCGGCGGCCACGATGCCGACGCCCGCGCCGACCCCGAAGATCGCCGAGAGCAGGCCGACGATCACGCCGACGCGTTCGCGGGGCAGCTCGTCGCGGACGATGCCGATGGAGAGCGGCATGATCGCGCCGGCGGCGCCTTGCAGGATCCGGGCCACGATCAGCACGGTCAGGTTGGGCGCGACGGCGGCGAGGACCGTACCGGCGGCGAGCGCGACCAGGACGCCGATCAGGACCTTGCGCTTGCCCGCCATGTCGCCGAGGCGCCCGAGGATCGGGGTCAGCACCGAGGCGGCGAGCAGGTACGCCGTGATCACCCAGCTGATGTCGCTGGTGGAGACCTGGAGATCGCGGGCGATCGTGGAGAGCGCGGGCGCCACCAGGGACTGCAGCACGGCGAAGGCCAGGCCGCCGAGCGACAGGTAGAGGGTGAGGAGTTTAGGAGACCGCGTCATGGAGTCCTCGTAGCTAAGTAAACGATCGCTGACTTACCCAGTATCGGCACGCGGCCGGGCAAGTCAACGATTGTTTACGTCACACCTCGTGATCGCTAAGCTGAACGAATGACCAACCCCCGGCGCCGGGACGCGGCTGCCACCAGGCAATTGCTGCTGGACGCCGCCCGGCGGCGCTTCGCCGAGGACGGCTACAGCGCGACGTCGGTGCGCGACATCGCCACGGACGCCGGGGTCAACGTCGCGCTGATCAGCCGGTACTTCACATCGAAGGAAGGGCTCTTCCGCGCCTGCCTGCGCGGCACCGTCGACGACCTCAAGCAGAGTGTGTTCGAGAACACCACCCTCGAGTCGGCCACAGGGCTGATCGCCGAGAAGGTGGGCGGGCCGCACACCGAGCAGCCGAATCAGTTGTTACTGCTGCTGCGTTCCTCCGGCGACGAGGCGGCCGAGCAGATCAGGCTGGACACCCTCGGCTCACTCGGCCGGCGCCTCGCGGTCGCCGCGGGCGGCGAGCCGGACGACCCGGAGTTGCTGCTGCGGGCCCAACTCGTGCTCGCCGCCGCGCTGGGCACGGTGATCCTGCGGGCGGCGCGCTTGCAGCCGCTCGCCACCGCCGGCCAGGACGAACTGACCGGCTGCTTCCAGAACCTCGTCGCCGCCCTGCTCGCACCGGCCCCCGAAAGAACGGCCGCCGAAGGAACAGCCACCGAAGAAGCGGCCGCCGAGAATGCGGGCCCCGAAGAACAGGCGTGATCAGGCGAAGACGATCGTGTGGTTGCCGTGCCGGATGACCCGGTCCTCGGCATGCCACTGCACCGCCCGCGACAGCACCGCGCGCTCCACATCCGCACCTCGGCGCTGAAGTTCGGGAACGGTGTGCGCGTGGTTCACCCGTACCACGTCCTGCTCGATGATCGGCCCCTCGTCCAGGTCCTCGGTCACGTAGTGCGCCGTCGCACCGACCAGCTTCACGCCCCGCTGCTTCGCCTTCGCGTAGGGCCCGGCCCCGATGAACGCGGGCAGGAAGCTGTGGTGGATGTTGATGATCGGCACACCGACCCGCTCGATGAAGTCCCCGGAGAGGATCTGCATGTAGCGGGCCAGCACCACGAAGTCGACGTTGCCCGCCAGCAGGCGCAGGTGCTGCGCCTCGGCGGCGGACTTGTCCGGGCCCTGTGACGGCACGTGGAAGTACGGGATCCCGAAGGAGCGCACCTCGTCGGCCATGTCGGGGTGGTTCGAGATCACCATGGCCACGTTGATCGGCAGGTCGCCGCGGCGGTGCCGCCAGAGCAGGTCGAGCAGGCAGTGCCCGTCCTTGGACGCGAAGATCGCGACGCGTTTCGGCACGGACAGGTCCCGCAGCGTGTATTCCAGCTCGAACCCGTCGGCGAGCTGCTCGCGCAGGTCGCGTTCGATCGCCGGCAGGGCGGCCTTGAGCCCGGGCCGGCTGAAGACGGTCCGCTGGAAGAAGGCGCCGCCGTGCGGGTTGTCCGAGTGCTGGTCCAGCTGCACGATGTTCGCCTCGTGCCGGCCGAGCACCGCACTGATGGCCGCGACGATCCCGGTCCGGTCCCGGCCGTGCACGATCAGGACGGCCTGGTCGGCGGCGGCGGGCACGGTGTGCGGCGGGGCGGGGGCCTGCTGGGTCAGAGACACGTTCGGTGGTCCTTCCGGAGGTACACGGTCGCCCGATGATCGTGCCTGGCGGCCGCGCGCGGTGACCGGCAGGGTCCCGGCATCCCATCTGGTTGACTCCCGGGCAGCTTCCGCTGGGCGGAACACGGCTGACGATAAGTCCCGGATGGATCTTCTGACACGCCGCGTGATCAACCTGTTACCAGGCGTGCGTGTCCGCCTCCCACCTGCACCGGGGCCGCGCGAACGCCGTACCCATAAGTGATCATCGTGAATGGGTCAAGCGGCGAAGATCGGCACCTGCCGCTCTACCGTGTGGGAGCCAAGCAAGATCCGAGAAAGGAATCCTGCTATGCGGAGCACACGTAAAGGTAAGGGACGCGCAGCCGTACTCGCCCTCACCACCCTGGGCGTCACGGTACTGAGCGTGACGCGCATCAAGGACACCGTCAGCGACGGGTCCTGCGTGCGGATCCGCTACCTCGACGCCGGCACCTGGAGCACCCAGGCGACCAGCTGCGACTCGGCCGGTTACTCGTACACGTTCAACGACCGCAACGGCAGCCCGGCCTCGTACTTCGTCGGGCAGCTCACCGCCTCCGGCGCGCAGACCGGGCAGTACCTCAACGTCGGCTACTGATCGAGCGGTGCCGGGCCACTGCGGCCCGGCACCCTCCGCGCGGAGAGGAAGAGAAGCGATGCGGCGTACGCTCCTCGCGCTCGCGATCCTGCCGGCGGCCCTCGCCGCCTGCGCCACACCGGCGTCCGGGCCACCCGCCGAACAGTTGATGCGTGACGCGTTCGACCGCGGTGACGTGGCCGTCGCGGACGCGTTCGGCTACTGGCACCAACGCAACGAGCGGATGGCGCAATGCGTGCGGCCGGCCGGCTTCACCTATCAGCCGCACGTGGACCGGGCCGCGATCGACACCCGCCGCGCGCTGGGACTGACCCGGGAGCAGTTCACCGACCGGTACGGGTACGGCATCACCACACTCATCGACTTCGTGCCCGCCGGCACCGCCGTGGTGGACCCCAACAGGATCGCCCTGGACCGGCTCGACCCGGCCCGGCAGGCCCGCGTCGCCGGGCAGCTCGACCACTGCGCGCGCACCGTCACCGCGGAGCTCGGGCCGGCGCGGGCACCACCGGCGTACGCCTCGCCGACGTACTGCCCCCGAAGCAACTCGCGGCCCTCGACGCGCTGCGGACGAAGGAACTCGCCGAGGCCCGCGTCGTGCAGCCCTGCCAGTTCACGTACGACGACGTCTACCGCGCGGTCTACCGGGAGACCCTGGACGCCGCGCTGGCCGGCCGGTTCTGACGCCAGGCTCACAGGACTCAAAACCGTACGCCGGGCTCAGAGGCCGTACGCGAACCGGTCGCCGGGTGCCGGCAGCCGCACCTCGAACGTGGTGCCCAGCCCCGGGGTGCTCGACGCCGTGATGCTGCCGCCCTGGTCGTCCACGATCCGGCGGGCGATCGTCAGGCCCAGGCCGGAGCCGCCGGTCGTCCGCTGCCGGGCCGGGTCGGCTCGCCAGAACCGGTCGAACACCCGGTCCACCTCTTCCGGGGCCATGCCGACGCCGGTGTCCCGTACGCTCAGGATCGCTCCCTCGGCGTCGCCGCGCACCCGGATCTCCACCCGCCCGCCCGCGTCGGTGTACCGGATCGCGTTGCTCAGTAGATTGCCGATCACCTGGCGGGTACGGTCCGGGTCGGCACGCACCTCGGCCGGTCCGGGCGCGTCCACGGTCAGCTCCACACCGGCGTTCGCGGCCACCACGGCGTGCGCGGTCGCGGTCGTGACGGCCAGCTCGGCCAGGTCCACCGGCACCGGGGCGTAACCCAGTTCGCCCGCCTCGGCCAGCGCGAGCACCTGGAGGTCGTCCAGGATCCGGCGCTGCAGCAGGGTCTCCTCGTGCAGCGAGGCGAACAGCTCGGGGCTGGGCTCGATCACCCCGTCGGCCAGGCCCTCCAGGTAGCCCCGCAGATTGGACAGCGGCGTCCGCATCTCGTGGGCGACGTCCGCGATCAGCCGGCGCTGCCGCTCCTCGCTGCGCTGCAGCGCCTCGGCCATCGAGTTGAACGACTTGGAGAGCGCCGCCAGATCGTCCGCGCCGCCGAAGTCCGGCACCCGCACGTCCAGCCGGCCCGCCGCGAGCTGCAGCGACGCACCGGTCAGCAGGCGCACCGGGCGGCTCACCCGGCGGGCTATCCAGGCGGTGCCGAGGGCCGCGGCCACCACCACCCCGGCCACCGCGAAGACCGCCGGCCGGCCCATGTCGGAGATGTCGGTGTCCCGCGCCGCCCCGAAGTAGATCTCCACGGGCACCGCCGACGTGGTGAGTGCGCCCATGGTGAACGCGTTCGCCAGGCATTCGCCGAACATCGGCAGCAGCGACCGGCAGTTCGACAGCTCCGCCCACCGGGCCTGCCGCCACTCGCGTTCGGCGCTGATCCGGTGGCGCGCCGACGCGGCGCACGACGGCTCGGCCCGCAACTGCTCCTGGTCCAGGTAGGGCGGTTCGCTGCGAGCCAGCGCGGACGACCAGGCCGGGTCGTGCCCGGCCGCGCAGCGCACCCGCAGCAGCGCGGCCCGGTACTGCACGAGCTGGTGCAGGGCCTGCACCTGCGGTTCGTCCTCCGGGAGCGGGCCGAACAGGTCGGCCGGCAGCCTCGGCAGGGCCGGTAGGGGTAGGCGGCGGGCGGCGGCCTTCTGCGCGAGGGCCGCCGCCGCCGCGTCGGGCGGCACCGGGGTGCCGACGGGTGGGGTCGCCGTGCCGGCCGGGGGTGCCGCGTCGCCGGACACCCGGGCCGTCGCCGCCAGCCGCCCGGCCGCGGCGGCGATCCGCGGGTCCAGCGCCGGCACCGGTTCGACCCGGCGGGACAGCATCTGCACCGGGCCGGCCGCCCGCTTCTCCAGGTTGTCCGAGTCGGTGAGCACGACGCCGTCCGCGGTCACCACCCGGATGTGCAGGCTGGTGTCTCCGGACATCTCCCGCACCACGCCGTCGATGCCGACCCACCTCCCGTTGCGGATGCCGAACCGGCGGATCTCGTCGATGATCGCCGCCTCGTGCTTGTCCCGCGCCTGATCCACCCGGGCCGCCTCACGGGAGGTGAGACTGATCGTCAGGTAGGCGGTCGCCCCGATCGCGGTCACCGCCACGACCAGCACCAGCACGAAGATCCGCAGGCGGAAGCTCACCGTTCGGCCATCCGGTAGCCCCGGCCGTAGACCGTCTGCACGTACCGCGGCTCCCCCGGATCCTTCTCGATCTTGCGGCGCAGGTTGACGATGTGGGCGTCGACCGTGCGGTCCGAGACGTCGTTCTCGAAGCCGAAGGTCTTGTCCAGGATCTGCGCCCGGGTGAACACCCGGCCCGGCTCGCGGGCCAGCAACTCCAGGATCCCGAACTCCTTGGACGTCAGCCGGACCGGCTCGCCGGCCACCCGCACCTCGAACCTCGGCCCGTCCACCTCCAGGTCACCGACCCGCAGGACCTCGCTGTCCCCGGCGCCGCGGGTGCGCCGCAGCAGCGCCCGGATCCGCGCGGTCAACTCGCGGGGGCTGACCGGCTTGGCCAGGTAGTCGTCGGCACCGATGTCGAGGCCGAGCAGCATGTCGTTCTCCGCCGAGCGGGCGGTGACCATCACGATCGCCACGTCCGACTCGGCGCGCAGGATCCGGCACACGTCGAGGCCGTCGACCAGCGGCATCATCACGTCCAGCACGATCAGGTCGGGCCGGCGGGCGCGGGCCTGTTCCAGGGCCGCACGCCCGTCACCCACCGTCAGCACCTGGTGGCCCTCTCGTTCCAGGTAGAGGCGGATCAGCTGGGCGTGCTTCGGATCGTCGTCGGCAACGAGAATGCGGGCGGTCACGGCTCGCATTGTGGCTCAGCCGCGCGAACGTGCCCAAGGAATGTCAAGTTCCGGTGAAGAACCGGCCCGGCTTCCGGTGCGGTCACGGATCCGCGACGGAACCGCACAGGTTCTTCACAAGCCCGGGCCTACGGTCGCCTCCCGATCACCCCCCAGGAGGCTTCGATGTGTGGTCTGAGCGCATTCGTCAGCAGCCGGCCCGACGCGGGGCCGCCGGACGCCGCGACGGCGGCGGCCTTCAGTGCCGCGCTCGCCACGATGTGGCACCGCGGACCCGACGACACCCGGATCGAGTACGGCGACGGGTACGCGTTCGGCTTCAACCGGCTCGCGATCATCGACCGGGAGCTCTCCGCGCAGCCGCTGCACTACGCCGGGCGCTGGACCGTGGTCTTCAACGGCGAGATCTACAACTACCGTGAGCTGCGCGCCGCCCTGATCCGCGAGCACCAGGCGACGTTCGCCACCGACGGCGACTCCGAGGTCCTGGCCGCGGCCTTCCACTACTGGGGTGAGGCCGCCCTCCCCCGGCTGCGCGGCATGTTCGCGTTCGTCGCCTACGACCACCGGACCGGCACCCTGCACGCCGCCCGGGACGCGTTCGGCATCAAGCCGCTCTACCTGCTGGAGACCACGGACGGCCTGTTCCTGGCGAGCGAACGCAAGGCGCTCGACCCGTTCGCCGCGCCCGCCGGGGCCGCCCTCGACGCCGACGCGCTCGCCCACTACCTGACGTTCCAGTACGTGCCCGACCCGCTCACCCTGCACCGGCACATCCGCCGCCTGCCGCCGGGCCACCGGCTGGTCTGGACAGCGGGCGGCGGGGTGCGCCAGTACCGCTGGTTCAAGCCGTCGCTGCGGCCGCTGCACCTGCAGCCGGAAGCCGCCTACCAGGCGATCCAGGACGCCCTGACCGCCAGCGTGCACCGGCACATGCACGCGGAGGTACCGGTCGGCGCGTTCCTCTCCAGCGGCGTGGACTCCTCGGCGATCGTGTCCCTGGCCTCCCGGATCAAGCCGGACCTGCACGCCTTCACCGCCGGTTTCGCCGCCGGCGGGTACAGCGAGATCGAGGTGGCAGCGGACACGGCAGAGCAATTGGGCGTACGGCTGACCCCCACCGTGGTCACCGACGAGGACGTGCTCGCGCACCTGCCGAAGATCGTGCAGCTGCTGGACGACCCGGTGGCCGACCCCTCGCTGATCCCGCTCTACTTCCTGGCCCGGACCGCCGCGCAGCACGTCACCGTGGTGCTCTCCGGCGAGGGCTCGGACGAGCTGTTCGGCGGTTACAAGATCTACCGGGAGCCGCTGTCGCTGGCCGGCGTGGACCGGTTGCCGGCCGGCATGAAGCGCGGCCTGCGCCACCTCGCCGATGTGCTGCCCGAGGGCGTCCGGGGCCGCTCGTTCCTGGAACGCGGGACCACCCCGATCGAGCAGCGCTACTACGGCAACGCCCGGATCTTCTCGGCCGAGGAGAAGGCGCGTCTGCTGCGCTACACCGCGCAGCCGCACACCGACATCACCGGCCCGCTCTACGCCGAGACCGCCGACGTCGACGACGTGGCGTCCATGCAGTACGTCGACCTGCACACCTGGCTGCCCGGCGACATCCTGGTCAAGGCGGACCGGATGTCGATGGCACACAGCCTGGAGCTGCGGGTGCCGTTCCTGGACCAGCAGGTCTACGCGGCCGCCGCCGGCCTGTCCACCGAACTGAAACTGCCCGCCGGCTCGCGCTCCACCAAGCACGCCTTCCGGGAGGCGATGCGCGGCATCGTGCCGGAGTCGGTGCGCGACCGCGACAAGCTGGGCTTCCCCACCCCGACCCGGCTGTGGCTGCGCGGCCCCATCGGCGACTGGGTGGACACCCTGCTCGCCGGCTCCCAGGCCGGCGACCTGATCGACCTGAACTACGCCCGCGGCCTGCTCGCCGAACACCGCCGCGGCGACGCCGACCGGTCCCGCAAGGTCTGGACGGTCGCCATGTTCTGCCTGTGGCACGCCATCGCCGTCGAGAAGTCCATCACCGTCGAACCGTCCCGGGCCCCGATCGGTCTGGTCCAGGCGTAGCCGGAACATACCGGGCCGTGGCCGTGGTCAGACCCATTCGGCGGACAGCTCGTTGGCCAGCGAGAAGGCCATGTCCGGGTCCTGGTCCCGGTGCGCCGCCACGATGTCGAGAAGGAAATCAGGCACACCCGCCTCCATGACGGCGAACCGCAGGCGAGGATGTCGCCGGATCAGCCACAGATTGTTGGCCGCGAGCAGCGCCATCGGCAGGGTGAATTCCTGGGCCGCGGTGAACGAGTGAGGAAGCGTCGCGCCAAGAATCCGGTCAAGGGTCCCCGGATCGAGGCGCGATGCGTCCTGAGTCAGGCAGAGTGCCAGCAGACTCAAGCTGCTCTCGTGAGGTGACCGGCCGGCGGCACCCTCCAGCCAGTCGGCGAGCCGACGGTAACGGCGCTCGTCCCGAGGCGCCAGACCAGTCAGACCCCCCGTCGATCGGAGTCCGAGCGTCAGGTCGACGACTCGGCGGTGGAAGTCGCGCTGGAAGTGGGTTATCTCGGGACGGCTGAGGACGTCCCCACCGGTCAGGTTGAAAGTCGCCCAGCCGGCCCTCAGAACGGCGGTCAGAAAGGCGTCGCCGGTCAGAAGTGCCTCGTCGATCTCCGACGGGCTCGGAGATCGACGGGATCTGCGCAACAGACGCTCACCGACGCGGGTGAACGAGGCGAAGAAGCTCTTCTGCACCTCAGCGTCGAGGCCTGTGCGCCACAACCGCACGCTGCTCTGCAGATTCGGAGCGTCCGGCGGCCCGCACAATTCGTCGACCGGGACGCCGGTGTCGGAGGAGGCCATGGCCAGCAGAACCAGATTCGCCGTGTACGCGGCTGTGCGGCTGACCACGTCGAAGGGCGTCGGCAGGTAAGGGTCGTGCTGGATGCGCCGTCGCGCTGATCTGAACAATTCGACCGACACCTCGCGCAGCGCCGCGCGCACGTTCTCCTCCTTGGCGGCGATCATCCCGACCACGAAGGGGAGTACCTGCTCGCCATTGGTGAGCGGTTGGTGGGACAGCAGCGTCCGCAGCACGCGCTCATCGAGATTGGGCCGGTAGGAACGGCGGCGGGCCCGCTGCCAATCCTCCGCCAGAACGGTCAGCAATTCGACCGCGTGCTCGGCGACGAGATACTCCGCGAACGTCGCGTGAAGAAACTCGTACGACCGACGGCTGCGGGCGCGTGTCTCGTCGCCGGCCTGGGCCACGTGGACGAAGAAGAACGCGGCGACCGTTCGCCGCGCCCGGCTGACCGGCTCGCCCAATACGGAATCCGGCTGCTCCGCCTCAGGGTGCAACGCCTCGAGATCACGGCCCAGGTCCTCTTCCCCGACCCATTGACGTCTCCGGTTGAACATGGCGAAGGCCACTGCGGCAAGGTCACGCCGGCTGTCCGCCTCCCGTTCGGCGAACCGGGCTTTGCCAAGATCCGTCTTCGCCTTCTCGCGAACCTGGCGGCGGATGAACGAGTCCAGCAAAAGTCGGTAGAGCCGATCCGTTGACAGGTCGTCCGCCGCGAGGCTGCCGTGACCGGCGTCCGCCGCGTACACGGCGAGCATGAGCAGCAACAACGGTTGCCCAGCAAGGTCCTCGTGCCGCCAGAACTCTGCCGCCGGCAACGGGCGGAAGCCCGGCTGGTCTCGGTTCGCCGCATTCCACGCGCGTGTCCACCGCTCCACCTGCGGCTCGTTGAACGGCTCCAGCTTGAGCACGACGGTGCCCTCGCGAACCACCGTGCGGTCCATCACCAGCGTGCGGGACGTGATGATCACGACCACCGGGCGCCCCAGCTCCCACTCCTCCCGCTGGAAGGTCGCGGCCTGTTCGATGTAGTGCGACTGAGTGACCCCGGTTGCCTGCACCAGTTCGTCGAAGCCGTCCAGCAACACCACCTTCGTGGTGTCCGAGGCGCGGCACAGATCGCCCCAGGAGATCCGCTCCTTGGTGGCCAGCTCGACGGCTGCCACGACCTGCTCGTGGATCGGCAGCTCCGGGTCGACCCGGCGCAACGGCACCCGGATCGTGGTGAACGACTCGGTCGGCACCCGGGCAGCAAGGACTTCGGTGAGCAGAGACTTCCCCGCACCCGGATGACCGAGGATCACCAGCGGGTTCTGAGTACTGGCCGGCGCGACGAGATGGCCGGTGAGAAACTTCTCCAGGTCGTATCCGATCGCCTGCCCGCGCCACCAGGACTCATCGCCCAGGTTTGAGTCCTTGCCACAGACCACCAATCGGAACCGCGGACTCACGAATCCGTCCTCCACGGTGGGGAAGACCAAGCCCTTCAACGCGTCCGATCGCCACAGCGGCCGGCTCAGGCCCGCCGCGTAGTGCTGGCGCAGGCCACGCACGGCCGCAGGCGCCGCCCCGTCCATGATCGCCGTCAGTCGTCGCTCCAGCCCGGTCAGGGTCTCGGTCTGGCGGTGTACCGCTGCCCGGGTGGCCGCGTGCTCGTCCAGCTGCGACCAGATGCCGAACTCCGGAACGTCGACCGCGAGCCGCACATATCGCTCCCGGTAGAGCCGCAACGCGACACCGACGACGGCGTCGGTCGCCGGTATGGTCATGCCCTGCGCCGCGTCCAGCCCCATGGTGAAGCCACGGAAGGCCGTGTGCATCGCGGACAGCGCTTGCTTCACTGCCGGAAGGTTGCCCTCAAAACCGGTCATGGCATCCGGCATCGGCACCGTGTTGCGGACCCCCAGCGGGAGTGTCTCGCCGCGAGCGATGCGCTCCCGCTCCTCGTCGGTGAGCCTCAGGTCCTCGAATCGGTCACCGATGTACTGCTGGAGAGCGTCGAAGAACGACGACACCGCCAGTACGGTGTGCGCCGCCTCGATCAACTCGTAGTGCCGCCTGCCCCGGCTGGACCGGATCCGTGCCGGTGCTCGCCCGACCAGCTCACGCAGCACGTTGTTCGCCTCGCCCTTGTAGTCGAACCAGCTCAGCAGCCCTTCCGCGAACGGCGCCACGAGCAGCATCGCGCCCCCGGTCGCCCGGCCGAGGAGGGTGAGCGGGTCCTCGCCGCCGATGAGCAGGCGGACCGCCTCCGGATAGGACAGTCGGGTTCTGGCCACGGCCGCAGAGTATCGAGACGCCGCACCGGGCGTAATCCACCGACCCGGGGACGGTGCGGGTCCCGGCGTGACGCGGATCAGCGGCCGTCCGAGGGGTCGCTGGTGCCCGCCTGCGCCAGGGCAGGGCTGCGGACGCGGCGGGGCGGCGGAAGCAGCACCACCCGCACCGCGGCCGGATGCCGGTCAGTCGTGGTGCCGGCCGCCCTGGGTGTAGCCCACCATGTTCTCCGCGGCGGCCTGGGCGCGCAGCTTCCCGTGGTGGCTCGCGATGACGGGCGCGGCGCCGGCGGCGAGTTCGCGCACCTCGGCGTTGTCGCTCTCGGCAGCCGCGGTCCGGGTCTTCTTCAGGGACTCGCGGTGCGCGGCGAGCTGGGTGGCGACGAAGTACTCGTCGAAGGTGTCGGTGCCGGCGGCCTGGTAGCGGCGGGCGAGTGCCTGCTGCTCCTCGGTGGGCGCGGTGGGCAGGGAGACCCGCAGTTCCCGGGCCACCTGGGTGAGTTTGGCGTCCATCACGATGTGGTCGCGGATGAAGGTGACGGCGATGTCCTTGATCCCGCGGTCGGCGCTCTTGGTGAAGGCGATGCGGCCTGCGGCGATCTCGGCGAGGTTCACCTGGTGCGCGGCCACGAGGTAGCCGGCGTCCGGGCTGGAGACGTCGGGGTCGGCCTGAGCCGCGGCGGCGGGCAGGAGCAGCGTCCCGGTGAGCCCGAGGACGGTGGCGATGCGCCGGAAAAGCATTCTGATCTCCTTCTGTAGGGATTTCAGGCTATCCACGGCTATTGAGCGTATTTCGCGATTTCGGAGGGTTGGCCCCTGCGGGCCGATGAGTTCGGCCGCGCTCGCCGGTCGTACCGGGCATGGCGCTGCTCTTCCCGGTCGGTACGGCGGTCCGCCGCGCGGAGATCCCGGCGCTCTGCGCCGACCTGGCCGACCGGCTGCGCGGCCGGCCGGGCGGGATCGTGATCTGTGACGTGGGGGGCACGGAACCACCCGGCGTCGCCACCGTCGAGGCCCTCGCCCGGCTGCGGCTCACCGCGAGACGGCACGGGTGGCGCCTGCACCTGCGCGACGCGGGTCCCGAGGTGTGGCAGCTGCTGGACCTGCTCGGCCTGACCCGGGCGATGACACCGGAGGAGCGACCGGCGACCGGTCCGCCCGGCGACCGGCCGGCCTGAGATCCGGGTCTGTCCGAGCGGGCTCAGTCCAAGCGGGCGGGCAGGCCGAAGAAGGGGAACAGACGGGCGGTGTCGATGAAGTTGGTGACCGACGCGATCCGTCCGCCGGTGATCTCCAGGACGATCAGGGCCCACGGCTCGTGGCCCGGGCCGCCGACGGCCCGCCGGTACTGGGCGAAAGCCGGCAACCCGTTCGCCACGGTCGGCAGCAGGCGCGACCCGCGGCAGCCGGCGCCGGTGCCGGACATCCAGGCCGAGATGTCGTCGTGGCCGCGCAACCAGAGCGGCAGCGGCGGCATGGACAGCGTGGCGTCCTCGTGCAGCAGCGTGGTCAGGGCGCCCAGGTCGTACGCCTCGAAGGCCTGCACGTACCGCGCCAGCAGTTTGCGCTGCTCCTCGTCGAGGGGCCGGTGGACGTCGGCGGCGGTGTCGGCCGCGGCGATGGTGGCCCGGGCCCGCTGGAGCGCGCTGTTCACCGACGCCACCGTGGTGTCGAGGAGCTCGGCCACCTCCTGCGCCGACCAGGCGAGCACCTCCCGCAGGATGAGCACCGACCGCTGCCGGGGCGGCAGGTGCTGCAGGGCCGCCACGAACGCCAGCCGGATCGTCTCCCGCTCGGTGATCACGTGAGCCGGATCCGTACGCTCCAGAATCTTCCCGTCCGGCACCGGACCCACCCAGATCTCCTCCGGACGCGGCTCGCCCGCGTCCGTGGCCAGGCCGGACCCGGCCGGCCCGAGATCCATCGGCCGCACCCGCCGCTGGGCGCTGCCCAGCATGGTCAGGCAGACGTTCGTGGCGATCCGGTAGAGCCAGGAACGCAGCGCGGACCGGCCCTCGAAGCTCTCGTAACCCTTCCAGGCCCGGATCATCGTGTCCTGCACGGCGTCCTCGGCCTCGAAGCCGGAGCCGAGCATGCGATAGCAGTATCCCGTCAGCTCGGGTCGGAAGGCTTCCAGCCGGGCCTCGATGTCGGTCACGCAGCCGAACTTAGCCGAACTCGAAATCGCCGCGCCACTGCCGATGAGTTCCGGGCATCCGGCCGGTCTACCTCCATGACACCGACAGAACACGAACCTCGCGGGAGCGGTCATGGCCTACGCCGACGTCAACGGCATCAACCTCTACTACGAGATCCAGGGCACCGGGCGCCCGCTGGTGCTGCTGCACGGCGGTCTCGGCTCCGGCGAGATGTTCGCGCCGATCCTGCCCGCCTTCACGGCCGGGCATCAGGTGATCCTGGTCGACCTCCAAGGCCACGGCCGCACCGCCGATGTGGACCGGCCGATCGACATCGCCACCATGGGTGACGACGTGGCGGCACTCATCGAGCACCTCGGGCTGGAGAGGCCGGACGTGGTCGGGTACTCGCTCGGCGGTGGCGTGGCGATGCATGTCGCGTTCCGGCACCCGGAGCGGGTGGGCCGCCTGGTCGCGGCGTCCGCCGGCATCCGGCGCGACGCCACCTATCCGGAGATCCTGGAGCAGCAGGGCCAGGTGACCGGGGCGTCGGCGGAGGTCATGAAGGACACCCCGATGTACGAGTCGTACCAGCGGCTCGCGCCCCGCCCGGAGGACTTCCCCCGGCTGCTGGACAAGATCGGCCAGGCGATGGCGAAGGACTATGACTTCACCGAGCAGGTCCAGGCCCTCCAGGTGCCCACGCTGATCGTGGCGGCGGACGCGGACCTGTGCCCGCCGAGCCACTTCGTGGAGGTGTTCGAGCTGCTCGACGGCGGTCTGCGGGACGGCGGCTGGATGGGCGAGGGCCGCCCCAAGGGCGGGCACGCCCTCGCCATCCTGCCTGGTCTGACCCACTACGACCTGGTCATGTCCCCGCTGTTCGCGGCGACGGCCCTCGGCTTCATCGACCAGCCGCAGAGCTGAGACCCGCCGGGCCGGGCCCGGCCGCGGAGGCGCCGGGCCCGGCGGCGGGGCTCACGTAGTCACGCAGGTACCGGGCGGTCAGGGTGTCCGTGGCGACCAGGTCGGCGGGTGTGCCGGTGAACACCACCCGGCCACCGTCATGCCCGGCGCCCGGCCCCAGGTCGACGATCCAGTCGGCGTGCGCCATCACCGCGAGGTGGTGCTCGATCACCACCACCGTGTTCCCGGCGTCGACGAGGCGGTCCAGCAGGCTCAGCAGCTGGTCGACGTCGGCCAGGTGCAGGCCGCTGGTCGGCTCGTCCAGCAGGTAGGTCGCGGTGCCGCCGCCCATGTGCACGGCCAGCTTGAGCCGCTGCCGTTCCCCGCCGGAGAGCGTGGTGAGCGGCTGCCCCAGGGTCAGATAGCCGAGACCCACCGCGGCCAGCCGGTCCAGGATCACCGACACCTGCCGCTCGGTGAAGAACTCGAGCGCGTCGGTGACCGGCATGGCCAGGACCTCACTGATGTCGCGGCCGCGCAGCTTGTGACCGAGCACCTCGGGGGTGAACCGCTTGCCCTCGCACTCCTCGCAGACCGTCGCCACCCCGGCCATCATCGCCAGGTCCACGTAGACCAGCCCGATGCCCTTGCAGTTGCGGCAGGCACCCTCCGAGTTGGCGCTGAACAGCGCCGGTTTGACCTTGTTCGCCTTGGCGAAGGCGGCGCGGACCGGATCGAGCAGACCGGTGTACGTGGCCGGATTGCTGCGCCGGGACCCGCGGATCGCCGACTGGTCCACCACGATCACGCCGTCGCGCCGCGGCAGCGAGCCGTAGATCAGGGAGCTCTTGCCGGACCCGGCCACCCCGGTCACCACGGTCAGCACCCCGGCCGGGATGTCCACCGACACGTCGCACAGGTTGTGCGTCCGGGCGTTGCGGATCGGCAGATCGCCGGTCCGCTTCCGGACATGCTGCTTCAGAGCGACCCGGTGGCCGAGGTAGCGGCCGGTGACCGTGTCCGAGGCGCGCAACCCGGCCACCGTTCCCTCGAACTGGATGCGCCCGCCGTTCGGGCCGGCGCCCGGTCCGAGATCGACCACGTGGTCGGCGATCGCGATGGTCTCCGGTTTGTGCTCGACGACGAGCACCGTGTTGCCCTTGTCCCGCAGCCGCCGCAGCAGCCCGTTCATCCGTTCGATGTCGTGCGGGTGCAGGCCCACCGTGGGTTCGTCGAAGACGTACGTGATGTCGGTCAGGGGTGAGCCGAGGTGCCGGACCATCTTGACCCGCTGCGCCTCGCCGCCCGACAGGGTGCCGGACTCCCGGTCCAGCGACAGGTAGCCGAGTCCGATCTCGACAAGGGAGTCCAGGGTCTGCCGCAGCGCCGCCACGGCCGGGGCGACGGCCGGCGCGGTGATGCCGGCCAGGAACGCGG
The DNA here is from genome assembly GCF_020873875.1 of Actinoplanes sp. DH11. Lineage (GTDB taxonomy): Bacteria > Actinomycetota > Actinomycetes > Mycobacteriales > Micromonosporaceae > Actinoplanes. Next base: position 148,734 of record NZ_JAHWGU010000015.1, on the reverse strand, counting down.
CCAGGTCACTGACCTGCATCGCGGAGCACTCGGCGATGTTCTTCCCGTCGATCCGGGACGCCAGCACCTCGGGCCGCAGCCGGGCGCCGCCGCAGTCCGGGCAGACCGCGAACGTGACGGCCCGGTCGATGAAGGCGCGGATGTGCGGCTGCTGGGCGTCGCGGTCCTTGCTCAGGTACATCCGCTGCACCTTCACGACCAGGCCCTCGTAGCTGGTGTTGATCCCGGCGATCTTCACCTTGGTGGTCTCCCGGTGCAGGAAGTCGTGCAGTTCCTGCTCGGTGAAGTCGCGGATCGGCTTGTCCGGGTCGACGTAGCCGGACTCGGCGAAGTTCTTGACGTACCACCCGCCGGTGGCGAAGTTCGGCACCGTGATCGCCCCGCCGTTGATCGACAGGTCGCGGTCGATCAGCTCGTCGACGTCGATGGTCGACACCCGGCCGAGGCCCTCACAGCCCGTACACATGCCCTCGCCGTTGAACGAGTAGGCCAGGGCGCTGCCCGCGCCCGGCTCGGCGAGCCGGGAGAAGACGATCCGGAGCATGGTGTACGCGTCGGTCGCCGTCCCGAGCGTGGACCGGGCGTTCGCCCCCATCCGCTCCTGGTCCACCACGATCGCCGCGCTCAGGTTGTGCAGCGCGTCGACGTCCGGCCGGGCCGGACTGCCCATGAAGGACTGCAGGAACGCCGAATAGGTCTCGTTGATCAGTCGCTGGGACTCGGCCGCGATGGTGCCGAACACCAGCGACGACTTGCCGGAGCCGGAGACCCCGGTGAAGACGGTGAGGTGCCGTTTCGGAATGTCGACGGAGACGTCGAGGAGGTTGTTCTCGCGGGCGCCGCGGACCTGGATGGCTTCAGTCACCGCCCGAAGCTATCGCGGCAACCGGCCAGGAACTGACCGCTATCCCGCCCGGCGCCGTGCCCGCCGCGCCGCGAGCTCGTCACCCGCCGACGACTCCTCGGCGAGGCCACCGCCGACCGGCTGCGGGACCGCCGGCTCCGCCGGCAGGTGCGACAGGGAACCCTGGATCTCCTTGAAGGCACCGCCGATCGCGATGCCGAACACACCCTGGCCGCCCTGGAGCAGGTCGACGACCTCTTCCGGGGAGCGGCACTCGTAAACCGTCGTCCCGTCCGAGATCAGCGTGATCTCCGCGAGGTCGTCCACCCCGCGCGAGCGCAGCGTGTCGATCGCCCGGCGGATGTTCTGCAGCGAGACGCCCGCGTCCAGCAGCCGCTTGACGACCTTGAGAACCACCAGGTCGCGGAAGGAGTAGAGCCGCTGGGTGCCGGAGCCGGACGCGTCCCGCACACTCGGCACCACCAGCGTGGTGCGCGCCCAGTAGTCGAGTTGCCGATAACTGATGCCGACGGCCTGACAGGCGGTGACCCCGCGGTACCCGACTGAGCCGTCCTCGCCGACGAGTGGGCCTTCAAGAGGCTGCTCGTGCACGCGAATACCTCCCCCTGCCCATGAACGAATCTAGGCGGTATGCCGGTTCACCTGGACTTCACGAGCGTATATCTCAGCGCTGGCGGAAACATGGAGGTAACCGCACGACACGCCGCGTCCGGGCGAGCGAATCGGTCGGCGGGCTTCGATAGATGGGCCCGCTTCCGCCCACTTCAGTCCGCTTCGACACATCTGGGAAGGATCCGGCCCGGCAGGGGCCGGTGGAGCGGAGACCGGCTCAGCCGGCGAAGTCCTCCGGGCGCACCTGGTCGAGGAACTCGCGGAACTTCTCGACCTCGTCCTCCTGCTCGTCCGGGATGACGATGCCGGCCTCGGTGAGCACCTCGTCGGCGCACCGGATGGGCGCGCCCACGCGCAGCGCCAGGGCGATCGAATCGCTCGGCCGCGCGGACACCCGCAGGTCGTCACCGATGAGCAGGTCGGCGTAGAAGACGTTGTCCTTCAGCTCGGTGATCTCGACGGCCTTGAGCGGCGCGTCGAGGGCGGTGAGGATGTCGCGGAGCAGGTCATGGGTCAACGGCCGGGCCGGCTTGACGCCCTGCTGCTCGTACGCGATGGCGGTGGCCTCGACCGCACCGATCCAGATCGGGAGATAACGGTCGCCGTCAACCTCCCGCAGCAACACGATCGGCTGGTTGCTCGGCAGCTCCACCCGGACCCCGACCACGCTCAGCTCGCGCACCGCCCGCCTCCGTGTTCGTCGTTGTCGCCGTGTCGCACGGCCGCCCCTACCTGCACGGTACACGCACCGCACCGGTATCCGACCGGTGCGGGATACCCCGGAAAGGGTAGGCGCAACCGGGTCAGCGACCCAGCTCGCCGCGCAGCCCGGAGCGGACCAGAGCGGCGTGCAGACGCTGCGAGAGCGCCTGCAGGTCACGTGCTGTTTCGGCCGCCCGTGCCCGGGCCGCCGGGTCGTGCTGCCGGGCCAGCGGCGCCAGCAGTTGTGTGAACAGGCCCACTTCACGGTCCGCCGCGTTGCGGAACGCGCGCAGGTGACGAGCCTCCAGCCCGTACCGGCTGAGCCCCACGACGGCCTCCACGATGATCACCGCGTCGGCGTCGTACCACCCCGGCGGGCGGGCCGTGACCAGACCGATCTGCTCCAATTCGGTCAGCAGGCCCTCGTCCACGCCGGTACGTTCCAGCAGGTCCGCCTTGGGGATCCGGCTGTCCGCCGGATCCGCCGCGCGCTGCGCGCCCACCGCCACCAGCGTGGGGCGCTGCGGCACCGCCGGCTCCTGCTCCAGCCGGTCCAGCTGCTCGCGGATGACCCGCAGCGGGAGGTATTGGTCCCGCTGCGCGGTCAGCACGAAACGCAGCCGGGCCACGTCGTTCCAGGAGTACTTGCGGTACCCGGAGGCGGTGCGTTGCGGGTCGACAAGACCCTCCGCCTCCAGGAACCGCAACTTCGAGATCGTGGTGTCGGGGAACTCGGTGCGCAGATGTGCCAGCACCTCCCCGATGCTCATCAGCGCACCATCACGCCCGCCCGCGGGGCCCGAGGCCCCCGGGTCGCGCGCGGCCGCCCCCGACGCGTTCACGCCCGGCCGCCCTCACCCTCCGGCCGCGGGCCGGCGATGAACACCAGACGGAACTTGCCGATCTGGACCTCGTCGCCGTTGCTCAGCGTCGCGGCCTCGACGCGCTCCCGGTTCACGTAGGTGCCGTTGAGCGAGCCGACGTCGCGGACGGTGAAGGTGCCGCCGTCACGGTGGAACTCGGCGTGGCGGCGCGAAACCGTCACGTCGTCGAGGAAGATGTCACTGTCCGGGTGCCGCCCACTGGTCGTCACGTCGTGGTCGAGCAGGAACCGGGCGCCCGCGTTCGGGCCTCGGCGGACCACGAGCAACGCCATACCGGGCGGGAGCGAGCCGGACATCCGGCTCGGCACCACGTCGGTCTCGGGTCCCTCGAGCACCTCGTCAAGGGCGCCAAGGTTCAGCGTGGACGTGACGTCGAGTGGGGGGAACTCGTCGTCTGGGCGCGTCATCGGACCACCTCACGGATCAGTTGGTCGTCGCCTCCCGGCGAGGTCCGCGACATCACGGACCCGCCGAGGCCAATCATGGCCCGACGCACGACTATCGGTTTCAACGGAATAACAGTTCTTCGTGTGCTTCGCGAGCCTAGTCAGCGCCAATATCGCGGGGCAACCGGACTCGCGGAGACCGATATTCGATTTCGGCTGACGCCGATCAGCTCTCGGTGATCGCCCGGTAGGCGGCCGCGTCGAGAAGCGAATCGAGCACCGCCGGATCATCCGGGGCGATCTCCACCAACCAGCCCGCCGCGTACGGCTCGCCGTTGATGATTTCCGGCTCGTCCGTGAGCGTGGCGTTCTTCGCCACCACGGTGCCGGATATCGGGGCGTAGATCTCCGAGACGCTCTTCGTCGACTCGATCTCGCCGAGCGAGTCACCGGCCTGCACGACCGTGCCCTCGTCGGGCAGCTGCACGAAGACGATGTCGCCGAGCGCGTCCTGCGCGAAATGGGTGATGCCCACCCGCACAGGGCCGCTGCCGTCACCGGCGACCCACTCGTGCTCCGCGGTGTACCGCAGATCCTCAGGAATCAACGCTTCCTCCGTTTATCACGAAACCGGACGCGCGTACTGCAAGGCTGTCGCCTTACGCACCTCGGTCACATCGACCATGGAGCGCGAGTCCATGGTCACGCTACCGCCGTCGTTCTTCACCGACGCCACCACCCCGCCCGGGATCTGCAGCGCCGTACTCATCGTTGCGGCCGGACCGATCACCAGAAGTCGGAACCTACCGGTCAGACGCACCCCGTCGGCGATGATTCCACCACCTTGGGCATCGACGAAATAGCTCGACGCCACTATTCGCACCGCCGCGCCGTTCTCGCCGCCGAGCTGCATCACCTCGCCGCCGGAACCACGCAGTTCCTGCACGGCGTTGAGGACGTCCGCCGCCTTCACCTTCTCCAGCGTGATCTCCAGGCCCGGACCGCTCCCCGGCATCGTGCCGGCCAGCAGGCCCAGTTCCTCGCTGCGCTTGTTCGCCTCGTCCAGGGCCGCCTCGCGCCCCTGGACGCCCGAGGAGAGCTGCTGCCGGGTCCGTTCCAGCGCCTGGATCTCGGAGAGCAGGCGGCTGTCCTGCGCCTCCAGGTCACTGAGGATCCGGACCAGGTCCTCCTGGCGCGCGGTGGCCAGGCCGTGGTCGGCGTCGTTGCTGCGCAACTGGACGACCAGGGTGAACCCGAGCAGGGCGAGCAGCACCCAGATCAGGGTGCCGGCCGGTGCGGGACGCCGTACCCGGCGCCGTGGTTCGCCCGTACCCTCCGGCTCCTGATCCGGTTGTTGATCTTGCGGCTCTTGATCTTGCCGGTCCGGCTCCGCGGCGGCCTCCGGGGACGCCTCTTCGCGATCAAGATCACTCTTTGCGGGTTCCGGCGTCTCCGGCATTTCACCCGATCGGGTCGTGGCCGGCGGCTCGTCACGGTCGCTCATCGCAGTCCCCTCCCGTCATGCGCGGAACAGGTGCCGGCGGATCGCCGCGACGTTACCGAAGATCCGGACGCCCAGCACGACGACGACACCGGTGGAGAGCTGACCACCGACACCGAGCTGGTCGCCGACATAGACGATCAGCGCGGAGACCAGCACGTTCGAGATGAACGACACGACGAACTGCTTGTCGTCGAAGATGCCGTCCAGCTTGGCGCGGACGCCGCCGAAGACAGCGTCCAGTGCCGCGACCACCGCGATCGGCAGGTACGGCACCAGTTCCGGTGGCACCGCCGGTTGGAAGACGATGCCCAGCAGGACACCGGCGAGCAGGGCGAGTACGGCGATCATCGGCCGCCTTCCGACGCAGAGCCGGACGGCACGGGGGATCCGGAGCCGGCCGGCGACGAAGAGCCCGACGGCGCGGGCGGTGGGGTACTCGGCACGGCGAACCGCAGCTTCAGCTCGGTCGCCGCCTCCAGCGTCACGTCTTTCACCTCGGTCGCCTCGAACGCCATGCCGTAGCGCGTCACGAGGGTCTTGAAGAACTGCCCGGCATAGCCGTCCCGGAACTCGCCGGTCAGGTCACCGGGACCGATCGCCACCACCTCGTAGGGCGTGGCGACCGGCTGCACATTGACCAGGATCGCCTCGCCCGCCTGCCGGATCGTCGACGTGGCGGTGAGTCGCTGCCCGTTGATCGAGATCGCCTCGGCGCCCGCGCTCCACAGCGCGTTCGTGGCGAGCTGGAGGTCGGTGTCCTTCACCCGGCTCTCGGTGCGGCGCGCCCCCGTCACCGGATCGACCGAGGTCGGCCCGTCCGCCAGGGTGATCTTGGTGCCGGCGCCGCGGACCGGGAAGAAGCCGGTGGCCGCGCCCAGGTTGCGTAGCCGGGCCACCGCGGCACCGCTGAGCTCGCGCTCGCGCAGCCCGGCGACCTCGTCGGCCAGCACGTCCGCCCGGGCCCGCAGCTCGGCCGTCCCCTCGCGCCGGTTCTCCACCTGCTCGACCAGCTCCTCGCGGGCCTGCGTGCGGGCCGGTTCCTCGGCGACCGTCTGCTGATAGCCGACCACCAGCAGGAAACCGATCACCAGCAGCACGGCCACGGTGGACACCCGGGCGGCCTGCCGTGCCGTCCCGGTGCGGCCGCGACCCTCCGCCCGGCGGGCGGCGGCGTCGGCATAACCCGGGTCGAGGGGGTTCTGGAAGAGCGCGGTGAGGAAGTCCGGGCCGTACGTCCGCTTGCCCGCGGCCGCGCCGTCCGGATCCGGGACCGTCACGGCTGCGCCGCCTCGGGCCCCGGCCGGTCGGACCGCAACAGCCGGACCGTCTGGATCAGGTAGAGCACCGCCGCGGCCCAGTAGAGGCCGAGCGCCCACCAGGCCAGCCCCCACCCGACCGGGTAGGCCCACTCCGACCAGCCCGGCACCGCCTTCGCCAGCAGGATGATCGGGAACGCGGCGAGCAGCAGGAAGGTGCCGGTCTTGCCGACGTAGTGCACCGGCGGCGGTCCGAAACCGTGCCGCCGCAGCACCACCAGGGACACGCCGAGCACGACCTCCCGCATCAGGAGCGCGCCGGTCAGCCACCACGGGACCACCTCGCGCAGCGTGAAACCCACCAGGGTGGCCAGGATGTAGAGCCGGTCCGCGAACGGGTCGAGCAGCTCACCGAGCCGGCTCACCGAGTTCATCCGGCGGGCCAGGTAGCCGTCCACCCAGTCGGTCGAACCGCCGATCGCCAGCACGATCACCGCGGCGACGTCGTGCTCCGGGACCAGCAGCAGGTAGAGGAAGAGTGGCACGCCCAGCAGCCGCAGCAGGCTTATCACGTTGGGCAGGGTGAAGATGCGGTTGGAGGTCTCGATGGACGGCGCAGGACGCTGCGACATCACGACTTCCCTCCCCCTCGGCCCGGGCCCCCGCTCGGCGCCTGGCAAACGACCGCGCGCTCTGCGCCCGCTCCCCCGCGGACGGCTGCGCGGGTGACCTCCCGGCCGCTCGCGGAGCAACTATAACCAGCCGCGTCCGCCGCACCGGCGCCCAGTCACAACCACCACACCCTCTAGAGCTTCCTAGGAGGCTAGCCTAGTGCCGGGCCCGTACCCCGATCGTGCGACACGCCGAGTGTCGGCTTTCACACCAGAATGAATTCGATCTCCGTTTGGCTAGCTCAGAGGCGTGAAGCCACGATCACGTCGGGTCATCACCGGTTGGCGCGCTGTTCAGTCAAACGTCAAGCTGTATGGCGTGCTGCCAGTGACCCACGCGATCCGGGACGTCGACGAGGCGCGAACCGTACTGACCCGCGCGTTCTACACCCTCGACGTCGACGTGCTCAACCCGCGGCCGGGGTGGACGGCCTCGTTCGCGGTCGGCGGGGACGAGACGGTCACGATCGGCGACCTGCACTTCGGGGTGGACGTCCGGATCGGCGCCGGCGAGCTGGGCGCCTACCACGTCAACATGCCGCTCAGCGGAGGTATGGCCTACCACCAGGGCAAGGCCGCGTCACGGTACGCGACACCGTCCCGGGCGGCCGTCTTCCTGCCCAACGGTGAGACCACCATCGACCGGTGGGCGGGCGACTGCCGGATCATCGCCGTGAAGATCGGCCGGGCCGAGCTGGAGAACCAGCTGGCCCGGATGCTGGACTCGCCGGTACGCGGGCCGGTCGACCTGGCGCCGGAGCTCGACGTGACGACCGGCCCGGGTGCCGCCTGGTCCCGGCTGGCCCGGGTGATCGCCGCCGACATCAGCGAGGCCGGCCTCACCCGGCACCCGGTCGTCGGCGCCCGGCTGCGGGAGACGCTGGTCAGCGGTCTGCTGGCGGCGAGCAACCACCGGTACCGCGACCAGCTGGAGCGCCGCCGCCCCGCCCTGGCCGCGCCCGGCGCGATCCGGCGGGTGGTCGAGGCGATGCGCGCGCAGCCGGGCCGCCCGTTCACCGTGGCCGATCTCGCCGACATCGCCGGCGTCGGCGTGCGGTCACTGCAACAGAGCTTCCAGCGGTACGTGGGAATGCCGCCGATGACCTACCTGAGGCAGCTCCGGCTGGGCCTGGTGCACGAGGAGCTGCGCCAGGCCCATCCGGGGACGACCGTGGCCCAGGTGGCGTACCGGTACGGCTTCACGCACCCGAGCCGGTTCGCCGCCGCCTACCGCGAGCGGTACGGCATCTCCCCCTCCGACACGCTGCGCACCTGACACCGATCAGCGCCGGGCGGCCGGCTGTCAGCGGCGGCCGCGCCGGGCCCGCACGTAGTCGTCGATGACGTAGCGGCCCAGTTCCTCGGCATCCGGGCTGAACACCCGGCCGCCGTTGCGCTCCGCCACCCGGCCCATGAACCGCCGCAGCCCCGGGTCCTCACCGAGCATGAACACATTGAGCGTGGCGCCGAAGCGGGTGAGCTGATCCACCTCACGGACCGTCGCCTGCACGGTCTCGCTGAGCGGCGGCCACCAGAACAACGCCTGTCCGTCCTCCTCGAGGTGCGCGGTCGGCTCACCGTCGGTCACCACCAGCACCACCGGTTCGGCACCGGGGTGCCGGCGCAGGTGCCGGCCGGCCAGCATCAGCGCGTGCTGCAGGTTGGTGCCCTTCTCCACGGTCGGCTCGATCGCGGCCAGATCGCCCTGGCTGAGCGTCTGCGCGTGCAGGCCGAACCCGATGATCTGCAGGGCGTCCTGCGGATATTTCGTGGCGACCAGGTGGGACAGGGCCAGGGCGGTCTGTTTCATCGGGCCCCAGCGGCCGTCGGCGTACATCGAGTAGGACAGGTCGACGCAGAGCGCCACCACCGCCGACGCGCGCCGCTCCGTCTCGGCGACCTCGAAGTCGTCCGGCTCCAGCCGCACCGGAAGCGTCCGGACGCCGCGGGAGGCAGCCCGGCGGCGGACCGCGTTGCCGATCGTGCGCACCACGTCGAGCGGCTGGTCGTCGCCGAACTCCCAGCGCCGTGACGACCCGATCAGGTCGCCGGCAGCGCCGGCGTCCCGCATGTCGTGCTCGCCGCGCTTGCCTCCCGCGATGTCGTGGAAGATCCGTGCCAGCGCGGTGTGGCCGAGCCGGCGCAGCGCTTTCGGCGAGAGCGTCAGGCCGTCGCTGTCCCGCTGCACCCAGCCCTGCCGGCGCAGCTCCCGTTCGAGCTCGCGCAGCCGCCGCATGTCGTCGGCCGCGCCCCGGCCGAGCTGGCGCTCGACGGCGTCGACGTCCACGTCGTCGAGCGTGGCGCCGGGGTGCTCCTGCCCGAGCTGGTCGATCAGCTCGTCCAGGTCGGCGATCTCGCCCAGTGCCGAGGCGGCGTCGCCGTAGCCCAGGTCGGCCGGCCCGCGCATCCGCTCGCCGCGACCCCAGTTCAGACCGGGGCGCAGCGACCGCAGGTTGTCGGTGAGCTCGGCCAGCTGCCCCTGCAGCGGGCCGTCGCCGAGCGCCTGCGCCATCAGGCTCTGCAGCTCCTCCCGCTGCTGCGGGCTGAGGGAGCGCATCAGCCGCTCGGCCGCGGCGGCCTGCCGGGCGAGCGAGTCGATCAGCTCGTCGACGCTGCCCGGGTTGTCGGGGAAGAACCGGCCGTGCCGGTCCATGAAGTCCCGGAACGCGTCGTCGGTGTCCTCGCCGCGGGCGTGCTTGCCGAGCAGGTCGTTGAGATCGCCGACCATCGCCGAGATCTCCGACATGTCGCCCTGTTGCAGCGCCTGCTTCATGCCGGCGAAGCGCTGCTCCACGACCTCCTGCCGCAGCCCCTCGAGGATCTGCTGGTAGATGTCCCGGGCCTCGGCGGAAGCCCAGCGGTATTCGGACAGCTCCGCGACGGCCTGGGACACCGACCGCGGCAGGTTGTCCAGCTGCGCCTCGGCGAACCGGGCCTCGTCGTCGGTCCTGGCGGCCAGGGTGTCCTTCTCGGCCGCGAGCGCCTGGTCGAGCATCTGCCGGGCCCGGGTGACCGCACCGTCCAGGTTGCCCCGGCGCAGCGCGTCCCGGCGCAGCCGCTGGGCCCGCGCCCGCAGGTCGTCGAGGCCCCGGCCGTCGCGCGGGCCACGCCGGATCAGGTCGCGGAGCGCGTCGCGCAGGCTGTCGCCCTGCAGGACTCGCTCCCCCATCGCATCGACGGCGGCCCGCACGTCATAGGGCGGGGCGAGCGGGTCGGGCCCGTCCCGCCACGCGCCGTACCGGAACACGTTTCCGGACACGGTCAGCTCCCGTAGAGCGTGCGGCCGTCGTCGGTCAGCTCCTTGGCCAGCCGCCGGGTGAGGTGCAGCCCCTCCAGCACGAACTCCACGCCGGAGGCCGCCTGACCGGGGCTGGGCGCGTCACCGAGCCCGAGCCGGTCGAGCACCTTGGCCAGGCCCGGGACCGTGCCGATCTGCGCGAGCAGCTCGTCGGCGCTGACCAGCTCACCGGTCTGGACGATCGCGCCGTCGGCGACGAGGTCGGTGAAGCCGGACAGGTCGAGGCCGCCCAGCCGGGCCCGGAACGTCTCGGCCGTCGCGACGCGCAGCAGGTGCGCGAGGACCTCGGTCTCCCGGCCCTCCTCGCCGCTCTCGAACTCGACCTTGCCGCGCAGCGTGGACGTGACCGAGACCGCGTCGCAGACCCGGGCCACCGCCTCCCGCTCGCCGCGCAGCCCGGCCCGGCGCAGCGCCGAGGCCGCGACGGTCTCGGCGGCGGCGATCGCGAACCGCGCCGACACCCCGGAACGGGAGTCCACCGACGGCGACTCGCGGACCGCGCGGGTGTAGCGGGCGAGCACGTCCACCAGGTGGTCCGGCACCGCGGCGACCAGGGCGGCCTCCTGCCGGATCAGGGCGGTCTCCAGCTCCAGGTCGACCGGGTAGTGGGTGCGGATCTCGGCACCGAACCGGTCCTTGAGCGGCGTGATGATGCGGCCGCGGTTGGTGTAGTCCTCCGGGTTGGCGGAGGCGACAAGCAGCAGGTCGAGCGGGAGCCGCAGCTGGTAGCCGCGAACCTGGATGTCGCGCTCCTCCAGGACGTTGAGCAGCGACACCTGGATCCGCTCGGCCAGGTCGGGCAGCTCGTTCACCGCGAAGATGCCGCGGTTGGTGCGGGGCACCAGACCGAAGTGGATGGTCTCCGGGTCACCGAGGGCACGCCCCTCGGCCACCTTGATCGGGTCGACGTCGCCGACCAGGTCACCGACGCTGGTGTCCGGCGTGGCGAGTTTCTCGCCGTAGCGCTCGGAACGGTGCAGCCAGGACACCGGCAGCAGGTCACCGGTCTCGGCGGCCAGCCGCCGGGCGGCCGGGGTAAGCGGATGGTAAGGGTGTTCGTGCAGCTCGGAGCCGGTGATGAACGGGGTCCACTCGTCCAGCAGCCCGATCAGCGAACGGATCAGCCGGGTCTTGCCCTGACCCCGCTCACCGAGCAGGACCATGTCGTGGCCGGCGAGCAGAGCCCGCTCCACCTCGGGGAGCACGGTGTCGTCGTAGCCGACGATGCCGGGGAAGCGCGGCTGCCCGGTGCGCAGCCGGTCGAGGAGGTTGCCGCGCAGCTCCTCCTTGACGGTGCGGAACTCGTGCCCGGAGGCACGCAGCTCGCCCAGGGTGCGCGGCAGGTCGGCGGGAGGAATGGGTGTGATCGCGGAAGGAGCCTCTGTCACCGGTCGAACGCTACTCCGCGCCGGCGGCGATCGCCGACTGTGACGCCCGACGCATCCAGGGCCGCGGGATTGGCTCTGGCCCGGCTCCGGTGCCGCGGCGCAGGCTCGTCGCATGACGACGATCGAGCGGTACGTGGCCTTCAGTTCCGAGCCCACCGGCGGCAACCCGGCCGGCGTCGTGCGCGACGCCGCCGACCTCACCGACGAGCGGATGCAGGCGATCGCGGCCGAGGTGGGTTACTCCGAGACGGCGTTCGTGACGGCACGTGACGAGGAGGGCCGGCTCCGGGTGCGCTACTTCAGCCCGCTCGCCGAGGTGCCGTTCTGCGGGCACGCGACCGTGGCGACGGCTGTCGCGCTGGGCGAGGGCGACCATGTGTTCGTCACCAACGCCGGTGTGGTGCCGGTCGCCGTGCGGTCCGGTGTCGCGACGCTGACCAGCGTGGACCCGCACGTGACGGACCTGGCGGCCGAGGATCTGACGGCGTTGCTGGCGGCGCTGGACTGGTCGTCGGGCGAACTGGACCCGGCTCTGCCGCCGCGGGTCGCGTACGCCGGGGCGTACCACCCGATCCTGGCCGTGACCGACCGCAAGCGCCTCGCCGAGCTGGACTACGACATGCCGGCGCTGACCGCGCTGATGACCGATCGCGGCTGGACCACGGTGCAGCTCGTGCACCGCGCCGCGGCGGACACCTTCGACGTGCGCGACCCGTTCCCGATCGGCGGGGTCGTCGAGGACCCGGCCACCGGCGCGGCCGCCGCGGCGTTCGGCGGGTACCTGCGGGAGCTGGGCATCGTGCCGGCCGACGCGACGGTGCACCTGCGGCAGGGCGACGACATGGGCCGGCCCAGCCGGCTCACCGTCCGGCTCGTCGCCGGCTCACCGGGCGTGCGGGTCAGCGGGACCGCGGTGCCGATGCCGGAATAGGAATGCCGCCGGCGGAATAACTCGCGCACGGCGGAGGCTGCCACGGGCATGACGACAACCCAGTTCGACCCGCGCACGCTGCTCGCGGAGAGCCGGCTCGGTGTCCTCGCCACCATCAAGGCGGACGGCCGGCCCCAGCTCTCGCCGGTCACGCCCCACTACGACGCCGAGGCCGGAGTGATCATGGTCTCGATGACCGAGGGCCGGGCCAAGACCATCAACCTGCGCCGCGACCCGCGCGCCACCCTCGAGGTGACGAGTGCCGACGGCTGGTCCTGGGCGACCGCCGAGGGCGTCGCCACCCTCACCGGACCCGGCACCGACCCGGACGGTCCCGACGTGGAGGCGCTCGTCGACTACTACCGGCGGGCGGCCGGCGAGCACCCGGACTGGGCGGAGTACCGATCGGTGATGGTCGCCGACCGGCGGGTGCTGATGACGATGACGGTGGACCACGTGTACGGCGCCAGGCTGGGCTGAAATTAGGATGGCGCCTGATGAGCGCCACGATGATCGCCCGAGATCTTGCCGCCGGGCACGGCGACCGCACCCTGTTCTCCGGACTCGACCTCGTCGTCGCACCCGGCGACGTGATCGGCCTGGTGGGCGCGAACGGGGCGGGCAAGACGACGCTGCTGCGTACCCTCGCGGGGTTGATCCCCACCGAGAGCGGCAGCGTCGCCCTGAGCCCGCCCACCGCCAACGTCGGCCATCTGCCGCAGGAGCGGGAACGGCGCGCGGGCGAGTCGGTGCGCGCGTTCCTGGCACGCCGCACCGGGGTGGCCGACGCGCAGGCCGCGATGGACGCGGCCGCCGAGGAGCTGGCGTCCTCGGCGCCGGGTGCCGACGACCGGTACGCGGCCGCGCTGGAACGGTGGCTCGACCTGGGCGGGGCCGACCTCGACGAACGCTCCGACGCGCTCGCCGGCACCTTCGCCCTCGACCTCGACGCACCCATGACCGGGCTCTCCGGCGGGCAGGCGGCCCGGGCCGGGATGGCGTCGCTGCTGCTCAGCCGCTACGACGTCTACCTGCTGGACGAGCCGACCAACGACCTCGACCTGGACGGCCTGGCGCAGCTGGAGTCGTTCGTGAGCGGGCTGCGCGCCGGTACGGTGCTGGTCAGTCACGACCGTGAATTCCTCACCCGGACCGTCACCAAGGTCCTCGAGCTCGACCTGGCCCAGCAGCAGGTACGCCTGTACGGCGGCGGCTACGAGTCGTACCTGCAGGAGCGGGAACGTTCGCGGGCGCAGGCGCGGTCGGCGTACGAGGACTACGCCGACAAGAAGGAGGACTTGCTCGAACGGGCCCGGATGCAGCGCGCCTGGATGGACAAGGGTGTGCGCAACGCCCGGAAGAAGGCACCGGACAACGACAAGATCGCGAAGTCGCAGCGCGGCGAGACCAGCGAGAAGCAGGCCGCCAAGGCCCGGCAGACCGAGCGCCTGATCGAGCGCATGGAGGTCGTCGAGGAACCCCGCAAGGAGTGGGAGCTGCGGATGGAGATCGCCGCGGCGCCCCGGGCCGGCGCGGTCGTGGCGACCCTGCGCGACGCGGTCGTCACCCGGGGCGGCTTCACGCTGGGTCCGGTCACCGTGCAGATCGACTGGGCCGACCGGGTGGCGATCACCGGCGCGAACGGCGCCGGGAAGTCGACGCTGCTCGCCGCGCTGCTGGGCCGGGTAACCCTGGACTCCGGGTCGCAGCATCTCGGCCCCGGCGTCGTGGTCGGCGAGGTCGACCAGGCCCGCGGGCTGTTCCTCTCCGACGAGCCGCTGATGCGGGCGTTCGGCGCGGCCGTGCCCGACTGGAACGACCCGGACGTGCGCACCCTGCTGGCGAAGTTCGGCCTCCGCTCGGCGCACGTGATGCGGTCGGCGGCGACGCTGTCACCCGGCGAACGGACCCGGGCGGCGCTGGCCCTGTTGCAGGCCCGCGGCGTGAACCTGCTGGTCCTGGACGAGCCGACGAACCATCTGGACCTGCCGGCGATCGAGCAGCTGGAGTCCGCGCTGTCGCACTACGCGGGGACGCTGCTGCTGGTCACGCACGACCGCCGGATGCTGTCGGCGGTCGCCACCAACCGCCACCTGGAGGTGGCCGGCGGCAAGGTCACCGGCTGATCCACCGTGCCCCGGCACCGGCCGTGGCCGGGCAGGGCCGGGCAGGGCCGGGCAGGGCCGGACGGGGCCGGGCAGGGCCGGACGGGGCCGGGCAGGGCCGGACGGGGCCGGGCAGGGCCGGACGGGGCCGGGCCGGGCGGGGGCCAGCCATCGACTCCGGTTCCCGTGGTGGCCCCGGACACGCCGCCGGTGTCGAGATGTTGATCTGCTAGCGATGCCAAATCGCTGTGATCAAGGGGTTGAAACCGCGATTTCGCATCGCTAGCAGATCAACACCGCCGCGCGGACACCACGCAGCCGACCTCGGCCGCTAGTCCAGGGATTGCAACAGAGCAACACCACGCCGCCGCATCGACATCCTGCGCTCTATGTTCCGCGCCCATAGCTTCAATCGGCACCACGGTGGAAAGCGCGCACTCGTTGCTCAACCGAGCCATCGGGACACACCCGCCGGCCGGGGCACCGGGCCCGGCCGGCAGGGCGGCGGTCAGCCGGCGAAGCCGTCCCCGTCAACTGGCGAGCGGTCAGCCGGCGGAGCGGTCAACCGGTGCCGTCAACCGACGGAGCGGTCAACCGGTGCCGTCAACCGACGGAGCGGTCAACCGGTGCCGCCAACCGGCGGAGCGTTCAGCCGGCGGAGCCGTCAACCGGCGGAGCCGTCAGCAAGTGAACTTGAAACGCTCGTCGGGGCCGATCTTCGTGGCGGTGGAGCGGACCACGTCCTTGCTGCGGCCCCCGCCGCCGACCGCGGTCAGGTAGGTGCCCTTCGGGGTGCGGATCGCGGACCAGCCGTCGGCGGTGATCGGCACGACGCCCATCTTCTCCTCGGCGCCGACCGCGGTCGCCGTCGAGCGGATCGCGCCGGTGGTGCGGCCGCCGCCGCCGACGACGCTGATGTACCGGTTGCCGGAGGTGCGGACCGCGAACGTGGTGGCGTCCAGGGCGACCAGCTGGAAGCGCTCGGTGGGCCCGGCCTTGGTGGCGTCGGTGCGGACCGCGTCCGCCGTCCGGCCGCCACCGCCGACCGCCGTCACGTAGTGGCCGGTGCGGGTCTGGATGCTGCAGGTCATGGTGGCCGGCGGGGCGGCGGGCTCCCCGGCGGGCGCCGGGGCGGCGACGGCCGGGGCCGGGGCGAGTACGCAGGCGAGGGCGGCGACAGCGATGCCGGTGCCAGTGCCAGTGTTGATAAGTCGTGACATGAAGTGCCTCCGGGGGTATTAGTCAGGTTTGTCCGGAGCATGGTGGCAAACTTCGGCGCGCTCATCCGGTCAACACGCTGCGCCGGTAGTCGCGGGGCGAAAACCCGGTCACCCGTTTGAAGGCATTCGACAAAGCGCTCTCCGACCCGTATCCCACGCCCCGCGCGATTGCCGCCACCGTCCCGTCGCCGCGCCGCAGGCGTCCGGCGGCCAGCTCGATCCGCCAGCCGGTCAGGTAGTCCAGGGGGCCGCGACCCACCACCTGCCGGAACCGGGCGGCGAGCGTGGACCGCGACACCGCCGCCACACCGGCCAGCTCGGCGACCGTCCAGGCGCGGGCCGGCTCGGCGTGCAGCGCCCGCAACGCCGGCGCCACCACCGGGTCGGCCAGCCCGGCGAGCAACCCGGCACCGCCGGCCGGAACCAGCCGCAGCATGTGGATCAGCATGATCAGGGCGAGGTGCTCGACGACCAGGGCGGAACCTGTCGGACGGTCCCGCATCTCGGCGTCGATCCGGAGCAGCGACCAGCGCAGCGTGGCCGCGGCGGCGCTGTCACCGGGCACGTGCAGCACCGGGGGCAGCGCGTCGAGAAGCAGCTCCCGGGCACGGTCGCCGAAGTCGAAGCGGCCGCCGATCACGCGGACACCGTCGCCGGAACCCGCGGTGGCCACGCCGCCGTCCGCCGCCGCCGCCCAGATCGGGCCGGCCGGCTCCGGCGGCACGCCCGGGCTGCTGGCCAGCGTGAACGCGCGCGACTGCACCATCAGGAAGCAGTCGCCCTCACGGAGGGCGATCGGCTCGGGCACCCCGGCGACGGTGAGCAGGCAGGCACCGCGGGCCACGGCGTTGAACTTCACGGCCGGCGGCGGTTCGAACGCGATCGCCCAGTCGCCACCGGCCACCAGGGAGGTGGACATGCCGGCGGTGACGCCGACGAGGGCGAGGACTTCGTCGAGAGGATCGGCATGCTGGACGCTCACGCAACTATCTTGGACTCCGCATCATTCAAAGTCCAACCACTCCGACCTACCTTTGTCCCATGACACGCCTCGCCATCCCGTTCACCGCCCGTTCCACCGCCGCCGACGTCCTGGCCGGCGTCGACCTGACCGGCCGCCACTACCTGGTCACCGGCGGCACCTCCGGGATCGGGCTCGCCACCGCCGAGGCACTGCGAGCCGCCGGAGCCGCGGTCACCGCGACCACCCGCCGCGACGTCGACCTAGCCGACCTCGACTCGGTGCGCGCCTTCACCGCCGCCTGGACCGGTCGCCTCGACGCGGTCGTCGCCAACGCCGGGGTCATGGCGCTGCCGACCCTGCAGCGGGCCCGCAACGGCTGGGAGTTGCAGCTCGCGACCAACTACCTCGGCCACTTCGCGCTGCTCGGCGGCCTGCGCCGGCACCTGACCGGCGGGCGCGTGGTGATCGTCAGCTCCGGGGCGCAGCTGAGCGCCGGCGTCGACTTCGACGACCCACAGTTCGAGCGGCGCGCCTACGACCCGTGGGTCGCCTACGCGCAATCGAAGACCGCGGACGTGCTGCTCGCCGTCGGGATCGCGGACCGCTGGGCCGCCGACGGGATCGTGGCGAACGCCCTCGCGCCGGGCCGCATCCACACCAACCTGCAGCGGCACATCGGGGCAGCGGAGATGCGGGCGCTGGGCGCGATGGACGAGGACGGCAATCTGGTCCACGCCGACGGGTTCAAGACGCCCGAGCAGGGCGCGGCCGCGTCGGTCCTGCTGGCGGCGTCGCCGCTGACGGCCGGGATGACCGGGCAGTACATCGACGAGGACGTCCAGCAGGCCCACGTCGTCCCCGGCGGCACCGGGCTCCACCACGGCGCGGCGCACTGGTCGATGGACCGGGCGAACGCCGACCGGCTGTGGGCACTCGGCACGGACGCCCTCGCCGACCGGAACTGATCAGCGCAGGCCGGCGCGGCCGGAGAAGCCAAGCTGGCACCGGCCGGAGAAGCCAACCCGGCACGGGCCGGCGAAGCCAAGCCAGCACCGGCCGGCGAAGCGGCGCAAGCCGGCCCCGGCCCCCGGGGGCTCAGCGCAAGCCGGCGGCCATCTCCATGAGGCGACCGAGCACGGCGTCCCCCGCGGTACGCAGGCCGTCGTGCTCGAACTCGTTGGTGACCCAGGTCCGGACGTTGCCGACCGCCGCGGCCGTCTCCAGCGAGAACCCGGCGTCCACATACATGTCGTCGGCGTAGACGGCCGCCAGCACCGGGACCTCGTTGGCGGCCAGCCGCGCGGTGTCGTAGAGCGCCGGCCAGTCGTCCGCCTCCGCCAGCAGGTCGGCCGCACCGGCGAACGGCCGCAGCGACGCGATCTCGGAGAACATCCAGGGGTACATCATCTCCCCGGTGAACAGCAGCGGCGACGCGTCCTCGGCGAACTCCGGGTGGCGCTCGAGGGCGCGAGCCGCCGCCCAGCCGGTCGGTCCGTTCCCCTGGCCGTAGCTGTACTCCTGCAACGCGAACAACGGGCTGTCCACGAATCCGGTCATCGCCAGCAGCGCGTGGCGGAACGTGTCGGACAGCTCCGCGCCGGTCCACGCCTCGTCGAAGAGCCAGTGCACCTGGGCGTACCCGTAGCTCATCCCGAACGCGTTCCCGATCAGCCGCAGCCGCCGCGCGGTGAGCCGGTCCCCGCCGGGCAGCCGCACGTCGTGCTCCGCCAGGTGGTCGGCGACCCGCCGGACCGCCGCCACATCCTGCGGGAACGCGCGGTAGAACTCGGCGTTCTTCGCCGCCACCCGCGGGTAGGTGCGCGCGTAGACGTCGTCGGCCGTGGCCGACAAGCCCGGCAGGCCGCCCGTCACATAGCAGGTCCGCAGGCCCTGCGGCGCCATCGACAGATAGGTCATCGTGACGAACCCGCCGTAGCTCTGCCCCAGCGTGTCCCATTTCGCGCCGCCGGCGAGGCGCTGCCGCAGGATCTCCGCGTCCGCCACGATGCTGTCCGCCCGGAACAGTTTCAGGAACGCGGCGAGCCGGTCCGCCGGCATGTCCCGGACACTGCGCGCGGTGATCGGGGTGCTCCGCCCGGTCCCCCGCTGGTCCAGCAGCAGGACCCGGTGCGTCCGCACCGCCCGCGCCAGCCAGCCCTCGGCCCGCAGCGGCCGCGGCGACTTCCCGCCGGGCCCGCCCTGGAGGAAGAGCAGCCAGGGCAGGTCCTCGCCGACCCGGTCGGCCGCCACCGCCTCCCGGGCGAAGATGTCGATCCCGGCGACGCCCGGCCGCCGGTGGTCGAGCGGCACGGTCACGGTGTGGTCGGTGAAGTGCAGCCCCGGATGCGCGATCACCGGTCCACCTTAGAACCCGATCAACCGGGAGCGACCGTGAAAGGCGCGCTGATCGGGCTCTCGTTGCCGGATCGGTCGAGCGCGGACAGGCAGTAGGTGCCACCGGAGTCAGCCGGCGTGCGGTCGGCCACCGCGGTGCCGGCCCGGCCGGTCGCGACAAGGGTGGCGGTGCCCTCCCCGGTGCGGTACAGCGCCCAGCTCACGCCCTCCGCCGCGGTGTCGAACGTCAGCGACCCGTCGTCGCCGCGGGTGGCGCCGGTGATCCGGGGTGCGGCCGGCGGCGCGGCCGGCAGGCGTTCCATCCGGGGCAGCAGCGCCGGCGACGCGTAGTGCCGGGACCGGTACCTGTCGACGGAGCCGAGCCGGTTGTCCCGTACCTTCTTGGCGCTGTAGTGGATCTGGCCCTGGACGCCGTACTCGTCGTTGAGCCGCATCTGCCTGTCGAGCTCGGCCGGATCGCTCCAGTCGCCCTTCTCGCCGACCCGGTAGTCGGCCATCCCGATGTAGAGCTGCACGCCGGTGCCCTTGACCGTCCGCACCCACCAGGGCAGCACCTTGGCGTAGTCGGCCTTGTCGAAGCCGATCGTCCAGTAGAGCTGCGGCACGATGTAGTCCAGCCAGCCCTCGCGCACCCACTTGCGGGTGTCCGCGTAGATCGCGTCGTAGCTCTCCAGGCCGCTGGTGTCGGAGCCCTCGCCGCCGTTGCGCCAGATGCCGAACGGGCTGATGCCGTACTTCACCCACGGCTTCAGCTCGGCGATCCGCTCGTGCATCTCCCGGACCAGGGTGTCGACGTTGTCGCGCCGCCAGTCCGCCCGGGAGCGGCCGGCACCGTACTTGGCGAACGAGGCGTCGTCCGGGAAGTCCTCGCCCTCCTCCGGGTACGGGTAGAAGAAGTCGTCGAAGTGGACGCCGTCGATGTCGTACTTCCGCACCGCCTCCAGCATCGCGTCCTCGACGAAGCGCCGCGCCTCCGGGTTGCCGGGGTCGAAGTAGAGCCGGCCCTGCTTGCCGGTCGGGTACGCGATCCGCCACTCCGGGTGTTCCAGCAGCGGGTGCCCGGGCGCCAGTTTCGCCAGGTCGGTGCCGGCGCCGCTGGGTGCCGGCTGGGTTCCCCGGTACGGGTTGAACCAGGCGTGGAACTCCAGGTTGCGGGCGTGCGCCTGGTCGACCATGAACGCCATCGGGTCCCAGCCCGGGTCGGTGCCGTCGAGCTTGCCGGTCAGCCAGTTCGTCCACGGCGCGTAGTCGGACTTCCAGAACGCGTCGCCGCTGGGCCGCACGTGCACGAAGATCGCGTTGTGGTTCTGGGCGACGGCGAGGTCGAGCCACCTCAGGTACTCGGCCTTGACCGCCGCCTCGGGCAGCCCCTGCTTCGACGGGAAGTCGATGTTGTAGACCGTGGTGAGCCACATCCCGCGCAGCTCACGGGCGGCCCGGACCGGCACGGCGCCGCACTGCCCGGGCGAGGCCGGTGCGGGCGCGGCGACCAGCGGGACGTCACCGCCGCCGGCCGCGCCGGCGCTGAGCGGCTGGTAGAAGGCGGCGCGGACCAGGCCGACACCGAGGACGCCGACGGTGAACAGCACGACGGCGAGCAGCAGGACGAGGCGGACCGGGGGGCGGCGTGACAGCAGGGACATCAGAGAACCGAACGGTAGACCTCTAGGGTGTCCTCGGCTATCCGGGCCCAACTGAAGTGCTCGACCGCACGACGGCGGCCGGCCTTGCCCATCGTCTCGGCCAGCTGCGGGTCGCGCAGCACCCGGGTCAGGGCGGCGGCCAGGTCGGCCACGAAGCGTTCCGGCTCGACCGGCGTGCCGGTGCCGTCCTGGAGCTGCTCGATCGGCACCAGCAGGCCCGTCTCACCGTCGGCGACCACCTCGGGGATGCCGCCGGTCGCGGTGGCGACCACCGCGGTCTCGCACGCCATCGCCTCCAGGTTGACGATGCCCATCGGCTCGTAGATCGACGGGCAGACGAAGACCGTCGCGTGCGTGAGCACCTGGATGACCTCCTGCTTGGGCAGCATCTCCTGCACCCAGATCACGCCCTGCGGGTCCCGGGCGGCGCGCAGCTCGCGGGCCAGTTCGGCGACCTCGGCGGCGATCTCCGGGGTGTCGGGTGCGCCGGCGAGCAGAATGATCTGCGCCTCGGCGGGCAGGTCGTGGCAGGCCCGCATCAGGTAGGGCAGGCCCTTCTGCCGGGTGATCCGGCCGACGAAGACCACGCTGGGCCGGTTGCGGTCGATGCCGAGCCGGTCCACCACGTCGGTGCCGTGGTTCGGCTGGTAGAGCTCGGTGTCGATGCCGTTGTAGACCACCTGGATCTTGTCCGGGTTCACCGCCGGGTACGCCCGGAGCACGTCCCGCCGCATCCCGCCGGAGACCGCGATGATCGCGTCGGCGTTCTCCACCGCGGTCCGCTCGCAGAACGAGGAGAGCGCGTAACCGCCGCCGAGCTGCTCGGCCTTCCACGGCCGCAGCGGCTCCAGGCTGTGCGTGGTCATCACGTGCGGGATGCCGTGCAGCAGTTTCGCGGTGTGTCCGGCGAAGTTCGCGTACCACGTGTGGCTGTGCACCAAGTCAGCCCCGGCGGCGCCGTGCGCCATCTCGAGGTTGACACCCATGGTGCGCAGCGCCGCGTTCGCGCCGGCCAGCTCGGTGACCTCCGGGTACGCCGTGACGCCGGCCTCGTCCCGGGGCGCGCCGAAGCAGTGCACCCGCACGTCGGCGAGCCGCCGCAGGTCACGGCTCAGGTATTCCAGATGCACCCCGGCGCCGCCGTAGACCTCCGGCGGGTACTCGCGGGTGATCAGGTCGGCACGCAGTCGTCGGGTCCCGGAATCGGTCACGAGTCGCAGGATAGCTGGCCCGGCCGAGGCGCGACCGGGCCGTGACCGTGCCGGGCCCGCCGGGCCGGTTCACCGGCACCGATGGAAGCAAGTCCACGGCAGCGTCCGCAAGATATTTCCAACCGCCCTTTCGGGTGGCGCACCGGCCGCTGGAACATTAGCGTCCTTCCCATGGCTGTCAAGGTGCTTGCAATTGTTCTGGCTGGTGGGGAAGGCAAGCGCCTGATGCCCTTGACCGCGGACCGGGCCAAGCCCGGCGTCCCGTTCGGCGGCATCTATCGCATGATCGACTTCGTGCTGTCGAACCTCGCGAACGCGGGGTACCTCAAGATCGTTGTTCTTACGCAGTACAAGTCACACTCCTTGGACCGGCACATCTCCAAGACCTGGCGGATGTCCACGCTCCTCGGCAATTACGTGACCCCGGTCCCGGCACAGCAGCGGCTCGGCCCGCGCTGGTTCGCCGGCTCGGCGGACGCCATCTACCAGAGCCTCAACCTGATCAACGACGAGTCGCCGGACTATGTGATCGTCTTCGGCGCCGACCACATCTACCGGATGGACCCGAAGCAGATGGTCAACGACCATATCGCCTCGGGCGCCGCGGTGACGGTCGCCGGCATCCGGCAGCCGCTCTCGCTGGCCGACCAGTTCGGCGTGATCGACGTGGCCGAGGACGGTAAGCGGATCAAGGCGTTCCGGGAGAAGCCGAAGGACGCGACGGGCCTGCCCGACTCGCCCGGCGAGGTGTACGCGTCGATGGGCAACTACGTCTTCACCACCCGGGCGCTGTGCGAGGCGGTCTCGGCCGACGCGCAGAACCCGGACAGCAAGCACGACATGGGTGGCAACATCATCCCGATGCTGGTGGAGCGCGGCGAGGCGAACGTCTACGACTTCCGCGACAACGACGTACCGGGCAGCACCGACCGCGACCGAGGTTACTGGCGCGACGTGGGGACGCTCGACTCGTTCTACGAGGCGCACATGGACCTGATCGCGACCCTGCCGATCTTCAATCTCTACAACCACGACTGGCCGATCTTCACGAACTACGGCTCCTGGCCGCCGGCGAAGTTCGTGCACGGCTACGACGACCGCCAGGGCCGGGCCATCGACTCGATGATCTCCCCCGGCGTGGTGGTCTCCGGCGCGCTCGTCGAGCGCTCGGTCATCTCGCCGAACGTGCGGGTCAACTCGTGGGCCCACGTGGACGGTGCGGTGATCATGGAGGGGGTCTCGGTCGGCCGCCGCGCGGTGGTGCGCAACGCGATCATCGACAAGAACGTGGTGATCCCGGAGGGCGCGCAGATCGGTGTCGACCTCGACCGGGACCGCAAGCTCTACACGGTCAGCGACAACGGCATCGTGGTCATCGGCAAGGGCCAGCGGGTCGAGCTGTAACGACGATCGATCAGGTGACGTCGATCCGGCGTCACCTAAACGTCGTATTGACGATAACCATTGGATGCCCCTAGACTCCGTTATCGTCACTCCGACGATATGGAGATCGGCATGACCTCGGTGCCGCACCAGAACTCGTACGCCACGCCCTTTCCCGAAGATCCGACCACCGCGACCCGGCACCTCTGCGCGGCGGCCTACCTCGACGAGGATTTCCGCAACACCGCCCTGCGCGAGGTCTATCACCAGCCCCGCCGGGCCGTCGCACCGTCCTACGGGTTCAACCTCGGCCCGGTGCTCGGCCACTGCCTGCGCGCCCGCACCGTCGCGGTCTTCCGCGACGCCGCGATCCTGCTCGTCCTGATCGTGTCGTTCTGCGCCGCCGGCACCGCCTTCTTCACCGCCGTCGCCACCCTGGCCGGCTTCTACACCGCCGTCGCCACCGCGCGCCTGATCCGCGACCTGGTGCGCAGCCTGCGCGACGGCACGCCGATCGGCCTGACCACCCTGATCGCCCGGCTGCTCTTCGCCGGGCTCGGCCTGGTCGTCACGATCTCCGTCGCCTCCCTCTTCGTCACCGCGCTCAGCTTCTCCGCACTCAGCGCGGCGAGCATCGACGGCGCGGCCACCTCGGTCGTCGCGACACTGGGCGGCGGCTTCCTGATCGTGACGCTCCTCGCCGGCTGCTCGCTCGGCTGGACGCTCTGGCGCCAGGCCCAGCTGCAGAACCTGCGCCCCGGGATGGTCCCCGCCTCCCCGGTCGAGGCGCCCCGGCTGCGAGAGATCGAGCAGCAGCAGTACGGCAACACGGTCATCTACGGCGACTTCCGCCCGTTCGTCGGCGCCGGGGACTGGGTCGACACGTGGGGATCGGCCATCCGCCTGACCAGGCCGCCGGCCGAGCCGGACCTCAACGAGCGCGCGCACGGCCGCACCCGTGCGGCCGAGACCGAGGGCTCCCGCGAGTTCGAGCAGCTGCCGTTCCAGGCCGACGAGGTCCTCGCCCACCTGGGGTGGCACCTCGGTTCCCTGGTCGGCGGCCCGGGCACGGTCGCCGGCGAGTCGATCACCGGGCTCACCGTGACCGACCGCGTGCTGCTCGCCGGCACCGAGGTCAGCCACCTGCACCCGATGACCTCGCCGCACGACATCGCGCAGATCATCCGCAACCCCACCACCCCGGCCCGGCACCACCTCGCCTGCCAGGTGGTCTCCTGGGGCGGCGAGGTCGTCACCACGGTCTACGTGCACGTCGCCATCCAGGGCCGGTCGCTCTACCTGGAGGTCACCACGACCGCGCTCAAGCCGTGCGCGCCGGAGTTCCGGATCGTCGACACGGTCGACGGCAGTGGCACGGTGGCCTGGTGGCGGGCCGTGAAGGACGGGCTGGTCGGCATCCCGGCCACGATCGTCCGTGCCCCGGTCAACCTGCTGCAGGCCCTGGTCACCGCGATCTCCACCAGCGGCTCGGCCGGTCCCCTGCAGCGCGGCCTCGACTACGGTGCCCGGGTCGCCGTCCGCGAGCTCGGCAGCCGTGGCCACGCCCGCAACCTGGTGCAGCTCCTCGACATCGACAAATACCAGCGCCTGATCGAGCGGCGGGTGTTCGCGGCCGTCCTGGACTTCCTGGACGGCAAGAACGTCGACACCACGGAGTACCGGGCCCGCACCGGCGGCCGGCTGAACATCGAGAACGCCGTCCTGGCCGGCACCGGCAACACCTTCCACGGGCCGGTCAGTGGCCGCGACTCGCACGTCGGCAAGGAAGAGGCGCCCCGGTGACCAGTTACCACAGCGGGGTGGACGCGGGGAGCGGCAACGTCTTCCACGGACCGGTCAGTGGCCGCGACTCCTACGTCACCGAGGCGGCGCCCGGGCCGGATCCCGCCGGCCCGGCCGGTGACCGCGCCGACGTCGGCATCCTCACCGTGCTCGAACAGGAGATGCGGGCGGTCGTCGAGGTGCTGCGCGGGCTCGCCGGGTTCGGCACCGCGCAATCCAGCGGCGGACCCACCGTCTACCAGGCGCACATGCCCGCGCGGCACGGCGGCACGGTGCGGATCGCCGCGGTGCAGACCCTCACCCCCGGGACCGAGTCGGCGGCCCTCGCGCACCGGGCGCTCGTCGAGGCCTACCGGCCGGCGGTGGTGCTGCTCGTCGGCATCGCCGGTGGGATCGGGCGGGACGTGCGGCCCTGCGACGTCGTCGTCTCGGACCTCGTCATCTCCCACGACGCCCGCAAGGAGACCGCCGACGGGATCCGGCGGCGCGGCCAGGCCCAGGCGATCGCCGCGCCGCTCGGGCACCGGCTCAACGAGTTCTTCACCGCCGAGGGACGAGAACTGGCCGGGCCGGGCGACGTGCCCTTCCGGGTGCACCGGGGGCCGATCGGCTCCGGCAACGCGGTCCTCGACGACAAGGACTCACCGCTGCGGGCCTACCTGTCCGGCTTCAACGACAAGGTGCTCGCGGTGGAGACCGAGGCGGCCGGGGTGGCGGAGGCGTTCCGGCAGCACGCCGACGCGGCCACCAACCCGTTCGGGTGGCTCACCGTGCGCGGGCTCTCCGACCTCGCCGACGGCGCCAAGCCGGCCGACGACCGCTTCCACGAGCGCGCCTCCCGGCACGCCGCCGCGACGGTACGGGCCATGCTGCCCTACCTGCGGTTCGACAGATCTAGTTGATCTAGTCTCGTCGGGATGAGCCGGGCGCACGCCACCTTCGAGATCGCCGTGGATCTCGTCGTACTCACCGTCCGCGACGGACGGCTCGCCGTGCTGCTCATCGAGCGGGGCAACGAGCCGTTCCGCGGCCGGCCGGCGCTGCCCGGCGGGTTCCTGCGGGCCGGCGAGGACCTGCTCGACGCCGCCGCCCGCGAACTCGCCGAGGAAACCGGGCTGCGCGGCATCACCCCGGACCTGCGGCAGGTCGCCACCTACGCGGCGCCCGGCCGGGATCCACGCGGGCGGGTGGCGACGGTGGCGTACCTGGCGATCCTGCCCGACCTGCCGGTGCCGACCGCGGGCACCGACGCCGCCATCGCGCGCTGGGCGCCGGTCGGCCCCGGCCCGGACGGGCTTGCCTTCGACCACGACCGGATCCTCGCCGACGCCGTGGAACACGCGCGCCGCCTGCTGGAGGACACCCCGCTGGCCACCGCGTTCTGCCGGGAGCCGTTCACCGTGGCCGAGCTGCGGGGCGTTTACGAGGCGGTGTGGGGGGTGGCACTCGACCCCCGCAACTTCCACCGCAAGGTCACCGGGGTGCCCGGTTACGTGGAACCCACCGGAGACCTGCGCAGCCTTCCCACCGGCCGGCCGGCGGCACTGTTCCGGCGCGGGCCGGCCGAGGCGTTGTACCCACCCCTGCAACGGCCCCGCCGGTCACTGCCGGCCCCGCAGGGTGACTGACGGGGAGACCCCGAAGCGGTCCCGATAGGCGCCCGCGAACCGGCCCAGATGGGTGAACCCCCACCGGTACGCGACCTCACTGACGCTCGCCCGCCCCGGATCGGTACGGGACAGCTCGGCGTGCACCCCGTCGAGCCGCAGCCGGCGCAGATAGGTGAGCGGCGGCACCCCGACGTGCTGCCGGAACGACTCCTGCAGAACCCGCACGCCCACCCCGGCCACGGTGGCGAGGTCGCTGATCGTGTAGGCCCGCCAGGGCTCGGCGTGCATCACGTCCAGCGCGCGTTTCACGGTGCGGGGGCGTAGCGGGCCCTGCAACCCGGCCGGCTCCTCGCCGTACGGGTGCTCCACGCTCAGGGCCAGCCCGCTCACCACCATGTCGCGCCAGCGGGCCGCCATCCGCGGCTGGCTGGCCAGCCCTTCGGGCCCGCGCAGCTCGGTCAGCAGCAGGCGGACCAGCGCCGCCCAGGTCCGGCCCGGGCCGTCCACCAGGTCGAAACTGGCGCCCACCGGCAGCGGCGACACCACCCGCTGGTCCAGGGACGCGTCCAGCTCGCGTTCCAGCGCGCCGCGGTCCACCTTGACGCTGAGCAGCCGGCAGCTGCCCGGCCACTCCAGCTCGATGTCGCCGCTCGGCCGATATACCACCGCGCGGGTCGGGTCGGCCCAGACCACCGCGCCCCGATGCCGGGACCGCAGCATGCCGGTCAGCGGGACGAGCACGTGGTACGCCGTCTCCAGCGACCCGATGGACAGCCGGATGTCCGTCCCGTAGCCCACCTCGCCGACCGTGATCGGGCCGAGCAGCACCACGTCCGCGTCGAACGAGAAGCGCGTCAGGTCGCCGATCGGCTCGATCTGCAGCGGGCCATAGTAGAGCTTGCGGCAGAACGCCCGCGCCTCGTCCACGTCGGTGGTGCGCAATCCGACGTGGACCGGGGTGTCCGCACCGGGCGCCGCCGGGCCCCGGGGGTGGCCGCCTGCCATGGCGTCCAGACTAGACCGGAACCGGTGTCCTCCCGGGGACAGCGACAGCGGGCCAGGTGAACTCGGCGACCGTGCCGCCCCGCACCTCCACCTCGGCCAGCGGGGTGTCGCCCTGCTGCCACACCAGGTACCGGCCCTCGGGCAGCGCGTCGAGGACGACGCAGAAGGTGACGCCGCCGCGGACGAACCGGGCGCGGACCGCGGCATGCGTACGGTCCTGCGGCGCACCGGCCGGGCTCACCTCGATCTCGTGGCCGTGCAGCCGGCCCGGGGTGTAGATGATCAGCGCGCCGATCCCGCCGCCGATGTTCAGCATGACCGTGCCCTGTCCGGACGGGGCGAGCGTGTGGTGGTGATGGCTCACGAGGGGTTTCCGAATCCGTCGAAGGGGGTGCCCAGGTAGGGGAACTTCTTCAGCAGGCGGGCACCGGTGTCCTTGATGCCCAGGCCCTGTTCCACGAGCGCGGCCGCGGCGTCCGGCTCGAAGTCGGCGTCGACGAGCGGCACGGTGACACCGGCGATCGCCCGCAGCGAGATCGACACCACGTCGTCGGCGATGCGCCGGCCGTTCGGGAAGCCGGCCAGGTCGCCGCCGAGCAGCCCGAACTTGTTCGGCTTGCCGGTCGGCGCGACGGCCGTGTTGAGGCGCAGCATGTCGGCCTGCAGCTCACCGGTGTTGTTCTGGAAGTCGTCGATCAGGCCGTCCGGGATGCCGGTGAGCAGGATCGCGAGCAGGTCCGCCCGGGGCGCCTTCGTCTCGTTGAGCGCGGCCAGGTTGTCGAACAACCCCGGGTAGAGCGCCGGCAGCAGCGCGCCCAGCTCCGGGGTGGCGACGAACTCGGCGAACCGCTTGTCCTCGCTCGGCGGCAGGCCGTTCCACCGGTCCTTCTCCGCCATCGGCACGATGACCTCGTTGAACAGCGGGTTGCCCAGCCGGGACACCTGGACGGTCGGCCCGACCACGACGTCGCTGCCGTCCTTGCCGCTGCGGATCTCGACCTGACGCCGGCTCGCGGACGTCCAGACCCCGATCACCGCCCCCGGGTCCTTGGCGCGGACCCGCTTCTTGCCGTCCCGGCGCACCATGTGCAACGGGATCTGGATCGCGATGCTATGCACGTTCGTCTTGTCGGTGGCGTTCACCGCCTTGCCGGCGTAGTTGAACAGGTTCTGCCCGACCAGGTGCTTGTCCTGGAACGGGCGCAGGGTGCCGAGGTCGAAGATGGCGCCCAGGTCGACGAAGAACGCGTCGGCGCGCTGACCGGCGAAGACCTTCTCACCGGTCTTGAGCTGGTGCACCGCGTCGGCGGCCAGGCCGTCGTAGTCCGGGATGGAGAGCGGGCCGACGTTGCACGGCGGGCAGGGCAGGCTCTTCGCGAGGACCGTGCTCTTGCCCGCGGAGTCGACCTTGGTGACCGAGTAGAACTGCCGCCGGTTCCAGTTCTCGCTGTCCAGCGATTCGATCGGGCCGGTGTTGTAGAGGAAGGTGCGGTCGTTGCGCAGTTCGGTGCGGAAGCGGAACTGGTACGTGATGTCCGGGCGGGCGTCGCCGTTCACGTCGACGTGCACCTCGTAGAGGACGTCGTCGCCGAACTCGAAGAAGTTCGGCCCGCTCGCCGGGGGCTGGAGCGGCACGTAGTTGGCGATCAGGGTGACCGTGTCCGGGTCGTCGGGGCTGACGAAGGCGTACAGGTCGGAACTGTCGGCGACCGGATCTTTGCTGATCTCCGGGGCCTCGCGGTGTGAGGACATGCGCGTTCTCCTGACGGTCAGCGGCCGGCGGCTTTGAGCACCTGGGCGGCGAGGTCCCGGTCGGTGATCGTGAGCCGCCGGTCGCCGGAGAAGACGTCGAAGGTGCCCTTGTCCGCGTCGCGCAGCGACAACACCAGCGGTGTGCCGTTCCCGGAGTCCCGGCCGCCGCTCTCCCCGGCGAGGCTCAGGCCGGCCACCGAGACGGCGGACACGCCGACGCCCGTCGCGGCGAGGGCGAGCACCCGGCGGCGGGACAGCCACGGGCGGCGGGACGGGGCGCGGTAACGAACACGACTCATGCTTGGCCTTTCGTCGTCAAGGGGGCCGGACAGGCGGTGCATCGTCGACGCCCGTCAGTACGAGATCGACAGTGCGGCGGTTCAACCCGGATTCCGTCAGATCCGGCGCCGCCGCAGCCGCCCGAGGCCCGCACCCGCCGCCACCAGGGCGGCCGCCGTGAGCGCTCCCACGATCAGCCAGTGCCCGAGCGAGGCCGTGCCGTCCGTTTTCTTCCCGGCGGTCACCAGAACCGGCGCCTCGGTCGTCGGCTCCGGCGTCCCGGTCACCGGTTCCGGTGTCGGGGACGCCGCTCCCCCAGCCGGTCCTGCCCCAGCCGGTTCCGCCGCCGGGCTCGACCTCGCCGGGCTCGCCGCCGTGCCGGCCGGCCGGGACGACGGCGGCGCCGTGGTCTTGCGAGCCGCCGCCTTCTTGACGACCGGTTCTGCGAAGACCAGGTCGGAACAGGAGTAGTAGGTGTCCGGCGTGCTGGACGTCTCCCACACCACGTAGAGGATGTGCCGCCCGGTCCGCTCCGGCAGCCGCACCCGCATCCGGTACGCGCCGTCGGTCAGCGGCGGATCCTTGACCTCGGCGAGCGGCTCGGCGCCCAGATCGTCCCAGGTCAGCTTCTTCGCCGGGTCGTGACCCGGATCGGTCACATAGATCCGGAAGCTGCCCTGGTGCGGGATCGTCCCCCGGTAGCTGATCGCGAGCCGCTGACCGGACCGCACCTTCGTGGCCGGGAAGTCGTCGCGGGCCAGGTCCAGACCCCGGTACGCGTCGAGACCACCACTGCACAGCTGCCCGTCCGGAACCCGCCGGCGGTCCTTGCCGTCCACCCCGGCGAGCCGCAGATTGTCGTACGCCCCCAACCGCCCGCCGGTGGCCTCGCGCGCCGCGACACAGGCCGCCGCACCGGTCCGGGTGCCGTTGCCGGCGCAGGCAGCGGTCCGGCTGATCGGCGTGACCGGCGAGCCGTGGGCGCGCGCGGCGGCGGGCACGGCGGGCACGGATGCCAGGGCCAGCAGGCCCACGACGGCGAGGCGGCGGACGAACACGGGGTCTCCCCTTACGGCGGCACGGCGCGGCCGGGCGATTTCCCGGCCACCCGGGGGTACGTACTTCGGGCACCGCTCGTTCAGCGGCGGGGAAGCTGTGATTGCATGGCCGATGTCCGGTAAGAAATCTGGAGGATTCATGAACAAGCCTGACGTCGGTCCCATCCCCGAGACCCCGGCCAGCGAGCTGCTGATCGAGGACATCGTCGAGGGTGACGGCCAGGAGGCGAAGCCCGGCGAGTTCGTCAGCGTGCACTACGTCGGTGTCGCCCAGTCCACGGGCAAGGAGTTCGACGCCTCCTACAACCGCGGCGAGCCGTTCGGCTTCCGGGTCGGCGGCCAGCAGGTCATCGCCGGCTGGGACCAGGGTGTGGCCGGCATGAAGGTCGGCGGCCGCCGCCGGCTGATCATCCCGCCGCACCTGGGTTACGGCGCGCGGGGCGCGGCCGGTGCCATCAAGCCGAACGAGACGCTGGTCTTCGTGGTGGATCTGCTCGAGGTCCACTGACCGACCTCACGCGGGCCCGCCCGGGAGCACCGGGCGGGCCGCGCCGAACACCGGCTTTTCGCAACCGTACGGGTTCACGATGAACTCATGGCTCAAGAACATCACACCGAGGAACCGCTGAAGTTCCACGGCGACAAGCTGGCCGAGGCCTTCGTCCACGCGCACCTCGCCGACGCGCCCCCGCTGCCCGAGCACCCCGCCGACCGGCTGCCGTCCCGGCACCCCGCCGCGGACCGGAACAGTCAGGTCAGGCAGGCCTACCATGCGGTGTGACCACGGTACGAACCGTTCCCACGGCTGACCTCGACCCGCGCGCCCGGGTCGCCCTCCGCGAACTGCTCGACCTCGCCTTCGACGGCGAGTTCGCCGACGAGGACTGGGATCACGCGCTCGGCGGCCTGCACATGATCGTCGCCGAGGGCGGCCGCCCGGTCGCCCACGCGGCCGTCGTGCAGCGCCGGCTCCTGCTCGGCGACTCCTCGCTGCGCTGCGGCTATCTGGAAGCGGTGGCCGTACACCCGGATCGCCGCAGGCGCGGCCTCGCCGCCGCCGTCCTCGCCCGCGCCGAGCATGTGATCGACAGCTCCTTCCACCTGGGCGCGCTCTCCAGCTCGGACGAGGGGCGGGCGCTCTACCTGGGCCGGGGCTGGCAGCCGTGGACCGGCGGGACCGCGGTGCTGGCGCCCTCCGGGGTGACCCGGACACCCGAGGACGACGACAGCACCCTGGTCCGCGGCCTCAGCGGGAGCGGCGTCCTCGTCTGCGACTGGCGCGACGGCGACGTCTGGTGAGTTCCGGCCAGCGGCACGGCGGCCACGCGAGGCCGGCGCCCGGCGCGGCGCCGCCCGGGACAGCACCGCCCGGCGCGGCGCCGTCCGGGGCAGCACCGCCCGGGGCAGCACCGCCCGGCGCGGCGCCGTCCGGGGCAGCACCGCCCGGCGCCCGGTCGCCGGATGCGAACGGCTCCTCGAACGGCTCGTCGAACGGGCTCACTCGGCCCTCCGCAGCGACTCGCAGCCGGACTCGTCGGGCAGCAGCGGCCGGAACGTGACCGACCACTGCTTGCCGCCGGAGACCCACGGCGTCTGCTGGTTCGCCTTCTCGGCGGCGGCCCAGACGTCGTCCTTGCCGGCGCCGGAGGCGACCACGCAGCGCACGTCCACGTTCTTGTCCAGTTGTTCTCCCGGCAGCGCCGGGCCCGGCCAGTCGATCGGCTTGCCGGCCAGCCCGTCACCGTTGTCGGTCCACGGCCGGGCGATCGCGGCGACCTGCTCCGGCCGGTAGGGCTCGGAGTCGCCGCTGAGCCCGGTCAGCTTGTCGATGAAGCCGCGCAGCTCGGTGCGGGCGGCCTGGTGCGCCGGGGTCAGCGAGGTGTCGTCCGGCTGCGCCTCGTTGAGGGCGACCACGTCGACGGTCTCGGTGCCGTAGCCGGTGACCACGGTGACCTCGGTGCTCGGGACGTCGGCGACGTTCGGCGTGCCGAAGTCGGCGCCGGTCGTCACACCGGCCTGCACCGCCTGAGCGGTCAGCTGCTTCACCTGCTCCGGCGTGATCTTCTGGACCTGGAGGTTGGGCAGGGCCGGGCCGGGCGCGACGAGCGGCACCGGCCCGTCCGTGATCACCCGGCCGTCGGCGTAGACGCTCACCTGCGGCAGCCGGCCCACCAGGAGCTGCGGCGGGACGAAGCCGCCCCGGTGCCGCACGCGCAGCACCAGGGCGTCGGCCGCCGGCGCGGCGCCGCTCTCGGTCACCGGCTCGGCGGCGGGCGCGCCGGCCTCGGGGCCGGTCGCGGCGGGCCGGGCACAGGCGCCCAGCAACAGAAGGGGAATGGCGGTGGCGGCCAGCAGGCCGCGTGCGGGGATTCGGGTTCGGGTCATAACGGGTACGACGAGACGACAGTCACCCGGGTTCCGCCCAGTTCCGGATCTTCCCCCTATTCGACGACCCGGGCCTGCCGGCCGAGGACCTCCACCACGTCACCGGGCTGGAGCTGACGGCCGCGGCGCACGTCCACCTCCCCGTTCACGGTCACGTCGCCGGCGGCGATGAGGACCTTGCCCTCGCCGCCGGTCTCGATGAGGTCGGCCAGTTTGAGGAACTGGCCCAGCCGGATCATGTCGCCACCGATGGGCACGTCTCGCATGGCCCCATCATCGGGCACCGGAAACCGAATCGAAAACTTCCCGGCCGTCGTTGAACCATCTCGTCCGGTGATCCGAACTACATGTCGTGAGGCATCTGGGGATGGCCCGCCGTGCGGGCGTGCTGACCGTGGCGACCGCTGCCGCCGTGCTCTCCGTCGCCGGTCCGGCGGCGGCTGACGTCACGGTGAGCCCGGCGAGCGCGCCACAGGGCAGCGGAGAGAACCTGACCTTCCACGTGACGAACGACGGCAGCACACCGATCACCGAGGTCACGCTGCGGATCCCGGGCGACACGCCGATCGCCGAGGTGTACCCGCTGTCGGTGGACGACTGGGCGCCGCGGATCGAGTGGCGCAAGCTGAGCCGGCCGGTCGCGCAGATCCACGGCGCGACGCCGGTCGACGAGGTGCCGAGCGCGGTCACCTGGATCGCGATGAACGGCACCTCCATCGCGCCGGGCAGATCGGCCGACCTGACCGTGGCCGTCGGGCCGCTGCCGTCGCTGAGCTCGGTCAGTTTCGCCCTGGAAGCCAAGCACGCGGACGGCTCGGCCGCGCCGTCGATGCCGGCGGCGGCGCTGACGCTCACGCCGTCCGACTCCGCGGCCGCCCCGAACCACCACGGCGGCGCGGCCGGTACCGGCCAGGCACCGGGTCTCTCGCCCGCGGAGGAGGCGGCGTACGACGCCATCCTCGCCGGCGACAAGGGTCCGTCGGTGCTGTCGATCGGCGGCTGGGTGGTCGCGGCGCTGGCGCTGATCGGGGCCGGATGGGCGTTCCTGCGCAACCGGCACCGGGCGCCCGAACCGGCGCCGTCGCCCGCCCCGTCGCCCTCGTCACCGTCCGGCGAACCGGAACCGCAGGACAACGGCCCGGAAGCAACCGCCGCCGAGAACGGGGGCGCTGCCGGGGACGGTGTCGCTGCCGGGGACGACAAGGAGCCGGTTGCCGCCGGCACCAGCAAGTGGGCCTTCAAGGGCTGAACAGACTCCCACGCAGGCCGGGTCCTGCGATCGGGAAACCTCACGCGGGTGGGCGTGAGGACGTCGTGGGTGAGCGCGTGGGGCGCGAACCCGCGACCAGCGGGTGGGGCCCCGGGCAAGGTCCGTGATCCGCGCGCCGGGCGGCCGTCCCCTCATCGGGGCGGCCGCCCTCTCGCGTTCCCGGGCGGGACGGCCGTCAGACCGCCACCACGCGTTCGGTGCGCAGCGCGTCGATGATCTCGCGCTCCACCCGGTCCGATTCGTCGTGCGGGACCTGACAGGTGCCGGCGGCGATGTGACCGCCGCCGCCGTACCGCAGCATCACCTCGCCGATGTCGACCGGTGAGCTGCGGTCGAGGATCGACTTGCCGCAGGCGAACACGGTGTTCAGCTTCTGCCGGCCCCAGATGATGTGCACCGAGACCCGGGCCTCGGGGAAGAGCGCGTACACCATGAACCGGTTGCCGGCCTCGATCACCTCTTCGTCGCGCAGGTCGACGATCACCACGTCGCCGTCCGTCCGGCAGACCCGGTGCAGCTGCTCCACGAAGCGGGCCGAGCAGTCGTGGAAGAGCTGGGCGCGCTCGGCGACGTCCGGCAGGGCGAGGATCTCGTGTACGTCCTGGTGCTCGATGCAGGCGTCGATGAGCTGCATCATCAGCTGGTAGTTGGAGATCCGGAAGTTGCGGAAGCGGCCGAGCCCGGTACGGCTGTCCATCAGGAAGTTGAGCAGCGTCCAGCCGGCCGGGCTGAGGATGTCGGTGAGGGTGTAGTTCGCCGAGTCGGCCTGGTCGACCGCGTACATCAGGTCGTCGGAGACCTGCGGGAACCGTTCCTTGCCGCCGAAGTGCTCGTAGATCACCCGGGCCGCCGAGGGTGCCTCCGCGTCGATCACGTGGTTCTCCCGGTCGCCCTGGTTGCGCAGGGTCTCCGAGTGGTGGTGGTCGAAGACCATGTGGGCGCCCGGCGCGTACGGCAGGTTGGTCAGGATGTCCCGGTCGGTGATCTCCTCCACACCGTCCTGCACATCCTTGGGGTGCACGAACTTGATGTCGTCGATCAGGTCCAACAGCCGCAGCAGCACCGCGCAGACCAGACCGTCGAAATCGCTGCGGGTCACGAGCCGGTACTTCACGGGTCCCCCTCGGTTGCCAGACCTTTGGTCCCAGTTTGCCACTTTTTTCGGTATGGCCCTGCTCGCATCGCGGTATGGATATGAACCACGGCCCGGGGAGCGCCGTAAGGTCGAACGGACGGCAACAACCCCGGTCGGAGGACACGCAGACCATGGACCAAGCACCTCAGCTCATCCAGGAGCGCAGCGCCCCGCCAGCCACGCTGGTGATCTTCGGTGCCTCGGGTGACCTGACCCGCCGCAAGCTCCTTCCGGCGGTCGAGAGCCTGGCCCGGCACAACCGGCTTCCCGACCAGTTCGCCCTGGTCGGCGTCGCGCGCACGCCGATGAGCGACGAGCAGTTCGCGGACAGCGCGCTCGGCGGCCGCAGCCTGGCCGAGAAGCGGCAGCTGGCCGGCGGGGTGCGCTACGTCGCCGGCGGCTACGACGACCCGGAGACCTTCAAGCGCCTCGCCGAGGTGCTCGACGAGCTGGACGCGCAGCGCGGCACCTCCGGCAACCGGCTGTTCTACCTCTCCACCCCGGCCGGCGCCTTCGAGCCGGTGATCAACGGGCTGGCCGGCGCCGGCCTCAACATCCAGACCGAGAACACCTTCTCCCGGCTGGTCATCGAGAAGCCGTACGGGCGTGACCTCGCCACCGCCCGCGAGCTCGACGGTGTCGTGCACGGCGCGTTCGACGAGTCCCAGGTCTTCCGGATCGACCACTACCTGGGCAAGGACACCGTCCAGAACGTGCTGGCCCTGCGCTTCGCCAACTCGATCTTCCAGCCCATCTGGGACCGGTCCTGGGTCGACCACGTGCAGATCACCGTCGCCGAGACGCTCGGCGTCGGCACCCGCGGCGGCTTCTACGAGCACGCCGGCGCCATGCGCGACATCGTGCAGAACCACGTGCTCCAGGTCCTCGCGCTCGCGCTGATGGAGCCGCCGGTCTCGTTCGAGGGTGAGAACCTGCGCAACGAGAAGGTGAAGCTGCTCCAGGCCATCCGCCTGCCCACCGACCGGGACATCGCCGACGCCGCCGTGCGCGGGCAGTACACCCGGGGCGGCACCCGCGAGGAGCTGATGGCCGGCTACCGCGAGGAGGTCGGCGTCGACCCGCTGTCGCGCACCGAGACGTACGCCGCGATGCGCCTGAACGTGGACAACTGGCGGTGGGCCGGTGTCCCGTTCTACGTGCGCACCGGCAAGCGCCTGCCGGCCCGGGTCACCGAGGTGGCGCTGCAGTTCCAGCGGCCGCCGCACCTGCCGATCCCGACCAGCCAGCTCACCGAACTCGACGCCGACGCGCTGGTGCTGCGCATCCAGCCGAACGAGGGCATCTCGCTGCGCTTCGGCGCCAAGGTGCCGGGTCACTCGTTCCGGGTGCGGACCGCGACGATGGACTTCTCGTACGAGAACACGTTCGTCGAGGAGTCCCCGGAGGCGTACGAGCGGCTGCTCCTGGACGCCCTGATCGGTGACGCGTCGCTCTTCATCCGCAGCGACGAGGTGCAGCAGTGCTGGCGGATCGTCGACCCGATCATCGAGCACTGGGACAAGGACAACTCGCCGATCCCCACTTACGAGGCCGCCTCGTGGGGCCCGACCGACGCCGACCGGCTCATCGGCCGCAACGGCCGCAAGTGGCGGAACGTGGCCTGACGAACACTGCGGCCGGGTCGCCTGCGACAGTTGGCGGGCTCGCATAGGGTGGTCATCAAGTTCGATACCCCGCGAGCCCGCCCCCGGCCCCCGTTCCGAAAGTCACGCATATGCAGGTCTCGGTCGCCCACCACCCACCGAACACGGCCGTCCTCGTCCTGCGCGGTTCGCTCGACATCGACACCGCGCCGGCCCTCAAGGCCAACCTCGGCCGCCTCGTCGAGAGAGCCTCCCCCCGCGTCGTCGTCGACGTCTCCGGCCTCGACTTCTGCGACTCGATGGGCGTCGGCGTGCTCGTCACGGCACACGGCCGCGCCACCGAGCGAGGCGGCTGGGTCCGCCTCGCCGCCCCGTCCGGCTTCCTGCGGCGGCTCTTCGCCACCCTCGGCCTGACCGAGTACCTGCCGATGTTCCCGGACGTCGCGACAGCCCTGACGGACGACCCCACGACCTGACGTCGTCAACCGGGGTGTCCGGGCCGCATGGTGCTGAGCTGGAAGACGAAGACGTCCCCCGACCGGCAGCCGGGGTTCCGCCAGGTCGTGCACTGCCGCCCCGCCGTGTCCGGAACGACCGACAGGACGCCCCGGCCCGACCTCTCCGTGACGGCGACGGAACGCCCCGGAGGTGGCACGAACGTCACCGCCATGTCCGTCCCCGAGTCGGTCACGCCGTCCGGCCGTTCTCTGATGCGCCAGGTCAGCTCGTCGTGGCCTTGCTCGCGCAACGGCCGCCACAGGCCGGGTGAGACGTAGTCGGTCACCCAGCGGCACGGCTCGTGCACGGCCGGGCGGAACAGCGCAAGCACCCGCATCCGCCCCGTCGTCCGGATCGGCATCACCTCGACGTGCACGTTCTCCGGCGACAGCACTCGCGCCGAGAAGTTCATCCGGCCGAACGCGGGTCCGCCCCCGTCCCCGCCGATGACGGGGCTGAAGGAGCGATAGCGCAGTGGCGCCTCCGGCGAGGTCAGCACCTCGCACCGGACGGTGTCGCCCGCGTTGTCCGCTCCGATGTTCATGGTCAGATGGAACGCCTCGGCGAAGGGGGCGTCAGCGGTATCGACCAGATAGCTGAGCGCCTCACGTAACGCCTCGCGCTCCCGCGCCATCCGTGCCGGGAGCACAACTACCGCATGCCGGGCGAGGCCGCCGAGGAGCAGCACGACCGAGACAGCACAGATCACCAGGAGCGCGGCACGACCCGGCCCGCTCGCCACTAGCTGCGCGGCGCCCGAGGCCAAGGCGAGCGCGATGGAAAGGAACAGCCACGCCGCCCGGCCTGGCTGGGTTCGCTCCCCCACCGCGCCTCCCGGGCCGCCCGCCGACGTGTGCCCTGTCGCACTACAACGTAGCGGTTGAGCGGAAGGTCCGGAATCGCTGGACCGGCCACGGCCGCATGGCGAACAGGGGCCTGGGCCGCGCCGGTGCCGGGCGCCTCGGGGTGGGGTGTCTAGCGTTTGCCGGTGGCGACCGCGTCCAGGGCGGCCACCGCGGCGCCGCGGGCGCCGGCCATGTCCAGGTCGGGGACCAGGGCGAAGGTGGCCGCCCGTTTCTGCTCCTCGCGGAGCTGGGTGTGCTCGCGGACCGTGTTGAGGAACCACTGGCGGAAGTGTGGCGCCGCCTCGACGACGCCGCCGCCCAGGAAGTACGCGTCCGGATCGGTGAAGTTGGCGGCGATGGTGAAGAGTTTGCCGATCGCCTTGGCCTGCTGGGTGAAGACGGCGATCGCGAGCGGGTCGTCCTTCTCGCCGTACCCGCGCAGCAGCTTCGCCGCCCGGTCGACCGGCTCGGCGGCCAGGGGGTGCTCGGGGAAGCGGGTCAGCCAGTACGGCAGCAGGTTCTTCTTGATGCCCGTCAGCGACGCGATGCTCTCCACGTCGCCCTCGAAGCCGCAGTTGCAGGCCGGGACGAACTGGTCGTCCTCGAGGACGCCGTGCAGCGGGATCTGGACGTGCCCGAGCTCACCGGCCATGCCGGCCGCGCCCCGGATCACCTTGCCGCTCTCCACCACCCCGCCGCCGAGGCCGGTGCCGACGATCGCCGAGACCGACGACTTCTCCAGCGCGGCCGTGCCGAAGTGCCGGTGGTGCGCGTAGAGGGCGGCCGCGTTGGCGTCGTTGTTGTAGATCACCGGCAGGCCGAGCCTGGCCTCCAGCGCGCCCCGGATGTCGAAGCCGTGCCAGGAGACCTGGTTGAAGTTGGTGGCGCCCTTGGACGAGATGACGCCGTGCGCGCTGGCCGGTCCGGGTGTGTCCAGGCCGACCGCCCGGACCAGCGACAGCGGGGTGCGGGTCAGCTCCAGGATGCCGGTGAACGCGGCCGCCAGGGACTCGACCGCCGACTCCGGGCCGTCGAGGACCCGGCTCGGATTCTCCACCAGGCTGCTCACCAGGAACTGCCCGGTCGCGTCGAGCACCGTGGCGTTGTTGCAGGTGCCGCCGTTGTCCAGCCCGACGACGACCCAGGAGGACGGGGTCCGTACCGCTTCAGCCTGATCCACGGGCATGAGCCTACGACGGCAGCCCCGCCGCGGTCACGGGTGCAGGCGGATTGCGGAACCGTTAGTCACGGTTGCTACGGCGCGGCGGGTCCGCCGGCGGGCCGAACCAGAGGGCATGACCAGCCGTCGTACCGTCCTCGCCGCCGCTGCCGCCGCTCCCGCCGCCCTGCTGCTGGAGGAGGCACCGGCCCTCGCGGCCCCGCAGGCGGCCTCGCGGGCGGTGGCGACGCTGGTGGACACCGACCCGGTCGCGCACCTGGTCCGCCGGGCCACGTTCGGCGCGACGCCGGCGGTTCTGGCGCAGGCGCGCAAGCTGGGCGCGGCGGGCTGGCTGGACCGTCAGCTGGCGCCCGCGACGATCGCCGACGGCGCCTGCGACGCGGTGCTGCGGCGGCTTCCGCTTGCCGGGGCGAGCCCGGCGACGGTGCGCGCCTCGCTCAAGCAGCACTCGTACGACGCCTTCGGCCAGCTGGGCCGCGCGGCGATCGTCCGCGCCGCGTGGAGCGAGCGGCAGCTGTTCGAGTCGGTGGTGATGTTCTGGGCGAACCACCTGCACGTGACGGCGCCGTCCAGCGGGGTGTGGGACACCCGGAGCGACTACGACGCGCAGGTGCTGCGCAAGCACGCCTTCGGACGGTACGCGGACATGCTGAAGGCCGCCGCCCGCCACCCGGCCATGCTGACCTACCTGGACCAGCGGTCGTCGACCAAGGCGCACCCGAACGAGAACTACGCCCGGGAGCTGATGGAGCTGCACACCGTCGGCCTGGTGTACGGCGAGGCCGACGTCCTCGCCGCGGCCCGGCTGCTCACCGGGATGA
Source organism: Actinoplanes sp. DH11 (assembly GCF_020873875.1). Classification (GTDB taxonomy): domain Bacteria; phylum Actinomycetota; class Actinomycetes; order Mycobacteriales; family Micromonosporaceae; genus Actinoplanes. The sequence goes on along the minus strand of NZ_JAHWGU010000015.1, from coordinate 108,111 downwards.
CGGTCGGCAAGTCCGGCGGCTACGTCTACGACGCGTCGCGGCACGCCACCGGTGCCGTCGACGTCCTCGGGTTCCGGCACGCCAACGACAAGGCCGACGGTGAGGCGGCAGCGCTCGCGTTCCTCGACCACCTGGCGCGGCACCGGGCCACCGCGGAGCGGATCGCCACCAAGCTGTGTGTCCGGTTCGTCGCCGACGAGGCACCGGCGTCGCTCGTCGGCCGCCTCGCCGACGTCTACCTGAAGAACGACACCGCGATCGTGCCGGTGCTGCGGGCCCTGTTCACCTCGCCGGAGTTCGCGGCGTCCGCCGGCCGTAAGACGCGCACCCCGTTCGAGGACATGATCGCGGCGATCCGGGCGCTCGGCCTCGGCCCGGAGCGGGAAGGGACCAAGGCGCTGGACGCGCTCTACAACGCCATGGTCGACGCGGGGAACGCGCCGTTCCGGTGGGCCGCGCCGAACGGGTACCCGGACATCGCCGCGGCCTGGGCGTCCCCGGCCGCCTTCGTGCAGCGGTGCAACCTGCACCTGAACCTGGCCACCGGCTGGTACCCCAAGCAGCTCAACCGGCCCGCCGACCTGCTGAAGTCGCTGGTCCCGGTGCTGCCGGCGACGTACGGCGCCCTCGTCGACGCGCTCGCGGTGCGGCTGGTCGGCGCGAAACTGCCGGCGGCGCACACGGCGGCCGTGCTCAGCGTCGCGTCAAAGATGCCGAACACCCCGTTGACCGGAAATGACAAGTCGCTCGCGGGCGCCGCGCCGTACCTGATCGCGCTCGTCCTGGACGCGCCCTCCTTCCAGCTGAGGTGAGCATGGTCTCCTGTGTGGAACACGCCAACCTGGTCCGGCGCCGTTCGCTCCTCGGCGGCGCCCTCGCCGGTGCGGCCGGGGTGGCCGCCGCCGGCACGCTCTCCGTCGACCTGGCGTTCGCGGCGGCACCGTACGCCGGCGACACCCTGGTGGTCGTCTCGCTGCACGGCGGGTTCGACGGCCTCTCCACGATCGTCCCGATCGGCGACCCCGACTACTACCGGGCCCGGCCCACCATCGGCGTGCCGAAGAGCCAGGTGATCGCCGGTGACGGCACGTTCGGCCTGCACCCGGCGCTGGCACCGCTGCTGCCGGCCTGGAAGGCCGGCACACTCGCCGCCGTGCACGCGGTCGGCCAGCCCGACCCCAACCGCTCCCACTTCGCCGCCATGGAGGCGATGGAGAACGCGGCGCCCGGCTCGTCGGTCCGCAGCGGCTGGCTGGACCGGATGCTCGGCGTCACCGGCAACACCGCCCCGCTAGCCGGGGTCTCGCTGGGCGACGCCATGCCGTCCCGCCTCTTCGCCGGCGCCACGAACGACGTGTCGATGCGCTCCGTCGACACGCTCACCCTGGCCGGCGACGGCAAACGCCCGATCGCCGCGGCCCTGCGCGCCATGTACGCCGACGCGCCCGCTCACCTGTCCGCCCCCGCGCAGGCCGCCGACCGGGCCCTGGCCGCCGTCGGCCGGACGCGCACCGTCGCCGCCGGCACCGGCTATCCGGCCACCGACCTGGGTGCCGCCCTGCGCGACGTGGCCCGCATCATCAAGTCCGGCGCCGGGCTGGTGACCGCGACCGTGGACTGCGGCGACTGGGACATGCACGAGAGCCTCGGCCCGGCCGTCAAGGGCCAGCGCATGCATGACAACCTGACCGAGTTCGCCGAGGCGGTCGCGGCGTTCACCGCCGACGTCGGACCGACTCTGATGAAGCGCGTGACAGTCCTGACGATCAGCGAGTTCGGCCGGCGCGTCACCGAGAACGCCTCGCACGGCGTCGACCACGGCCACGGCAACGCGATGCTGCTGCTCGGCGGCGGGATCCGGGGCGGCAAGGTCTACACGCAGTGGCCGACGCTGGCGCCGGGCGCGCTGGTCGCCGGCGACCTGGCGGCGACGACCGACTACCGGGCGGTGATCGGGGAGGTGCTGCAGAAGCGGTGCGGGCTGGGTGACCTGTCGGCGGTCTTCCCCGGCGTCAAGCCGACCAGATTCGGCCTCGCCGCAGCCCGCTGAAGCCTCGAGCCACGGCCCGCCGCACCCTCGCCGCAGCCCGCTGAACCGCGCCACCGCGTACGCCCAGAAAAAGAGCCGGCGCCTCATGATGAGGCGCCGGCCCTTGCGCCGCCCTGCCAAGGCCCTGTCAGGGCGGCTGGTTTGTCCGTGCGGCCGTCTCGGCGACCGCGTCGTGGGGATGTGTCAGCGGGAGGCGGCGGTGCGGCGCTTCGACCAGACGTCGAAGGCGACCGCGGCGAGCAGGACCGCGCCCTTGACCAGCATCACCTGTTCGGACTGGGCGCCGAGCAGGCCCATGCCGTTGTTGATGACACCCATGATGAGGCCGCCGGTGATGGCGCCCACGACCTTGCCGACGCCGCCCTGGACGGCCGCGCCACCGATGAACGCGGCCGCGATGGCGTCCAGCTCGAAGCTGTTGCCGGCGGTCGGGTTCGCCTGGTTGAGGCGGCCGGCGAAGATGATGCCGGCGAGCGCGGAGAGCACGCCCATGTTGACGAAGAGCCAGAAGACGACCGACTTGACCTTGACGCCGGAGAGCGTGGCGGCCTGCAGGTTGCCACCGACGGCGTAGATCTGGCGGCCGAAGACGGCCCGGTTGGTGATCACGGTGTAGCCGACGACCAGGACCGCGAGCAGCACGAGCACCCACGGCAGGTTGCGGAAGCGGGCCAGCTGGACGATCACGTACATGATCAGGACCGCCGGGACGGCGACCTTGGTGATGAACAGCCAGAGCGGGTCGACGACCTGGTTGTAGCGCAGCCGGGCGGCGCGGGCGCGCCACTGCACGAACGCCATGGCGACGACGACGGCGAGACCGACCAGGATGCTGAACAGGTCGGCGCCGCCGAGCGGGCCGAGCGCGATGTTGTTCAGGAAGCCGGGGGTGAAGCCGTTCGCGAGGGTGCGGATCTCCTCGGGGAACGGGCCGATGCCCTTGTTGCCGAGGATCATCAGGGTGACGGCACGGAACAGCAGCATGCCGGCGAGGGTGACGATGAAGGCCGGGATGCCGAAGTAGGCGACCCAGTAACCCTGCCAGGCGCCGATGAGCGCGCCGAACAGCAGCGTGGCGACGAGCGCGATCGGCCAGGCAACTCCCCAGTCGACCATCATGACCGCGGAGAACGCGCCGCAGGCGGCGACGACCGAGCCGACCGAGAGGTCGATGTGCCCGGCGATGATGATCAGGATCATGCCGATCGCCAGAACCAGGATGTACGAGTTCTGGACGATGATGTTGCTGATGTTCTGCGGCGCGAGCATGTCGCCGCCGGTGAGCACCGTGAACAGCGCCACGATCAGCGCGAACGCGATGTAGATGCCGCTCTGCTTCAGGTTGAAGTTGAGCTTGAAGGGCGCCTTGCCACCAGTGGCACCGGCCGGCCCCTTGCCGACGGTGAGGTCGGCGTTGGTAGGTGCGACCGTCACGGCGCGACCTCCTGTTCTTCCTTGGTCATGAGGGTCATGAGGCCCTCTTGTGTCGCCTCGGCCCGGTTGACCTCACCGGTGATGCGGCCGGCCGAGAGGGTGTAGATGCGGTCACAGATGCCGAGCAGCTCGGGCAGCTCGGACGAGATGACCAGGATGGCTTTGCCTTCGTCGGCGAGCCGGTTGATGATCGTGTAGATCTCGTACTTCGCACCGACGTCGATGCCCCGGGTCGGCTCGTCGAGGATCAGTACGTCCGGATCGGTGAAGATCCACTTGGACAGCACGACCTTCTGCTGATTGCCGCCGGACAGCTTGCCGACGACCGACTCGACGGTCGGCGCCTTGATGTTCATGCTGGTGCGGTACTCGTCGGCAACCTTCCGCTCCTCGTTGCCGTCGACCCAGCCACCCTTGGCGAGCTTCGTCAGCGCGGCCGCGGAGATGTTGCGCTTGATGTCCTCGATGAGGTTCAGCCCGTACCGCTTGCGGTCCTCGGTGGCGTACGCCAGGCCGTTCTCGATCGCCTCGCGTACCGTCCGTGCCTTGATCTCCTTGCCGTCCTTGATCAGACGCCCGGAGATGTTCACGCCGTAGGAGCGGCCGAAGACGCTCATCGCCAGCTCGGTGCGCCCGGCGCCCATCAGCCCGGCCAGGCCGACGATCTCGCCGCGCCGCAGGGTGAGGTTGGCGCCGCGGACCAGGGCGCGGTCCGGCTGGGTGGGGCTGTGGACGGTCCAGTCCTCGATCCGCAGGACCTCTTCGCCGATTCTCGGCTCGTGCTCCGGGTAGCGGTGCTCGAGGTCGCGGCCCACCATGCCCGAGATGATCTTGTCCTCGGTCAGGTCGGCGGTCTCGGCGGTCCAGATCGTCCTGCCGTCACGCAGGATGGTGACCCGGTCGGAGACGCTCATGACCTCGTTCAGCTTGTGCGAGATGATCACGCAGGTGATCCCCTCGTCACGCAGACCGCGCAGCAGGCCGAGCAGGTGCTCGGAGTCCTCGTCGTTCAGCGCGGCGGTGGGCTCGTCCAGGATCAGCAGCTTGACCTTCTTGGAGAGCGCCTTGGCGATCTCCACCAGCTGCTGCTTGCCCACGCCCAGGTCGATGACCGGTGTCACCGCGCTCTCCGCCAAGCCCACCCGGCGCAGCAGCTCGTCGGCCGCGTGGTTGGTCCGGTTCCAGTCGATGAAGCCGCGCGAGGCCTGCTCGTTGCCGAGGAAGATGTTCTCGGCGATCGACAGGTTCGACGCGAGCGCCAGCTCCTGGTGGATGATGACGATGCCGCGGTGCTCGCTGTCGCGGATGCCGGCGAACTCGCAGCGCTCGCCGTCGAACTCGATGTCACCGGAGTAGGTGCCGTGCGGGTAGACCCCGGACAGCACCTTCATCAGGGTCGACTTGCCGGCCCCGTTCTCGCCGCAGATGGAGTGGATCTCTCCTCTGCGCACGTCCAAGTTGACGTCCTGCAACGCCTTGACACCCGGGAACGTCTTGGTGATGCCGCTCATCCGCAGGATCGTGTCGGTCATGGACCCTCCTATGGGCCGTGTCGCATCTCAGCCGTGAAGCCCGCGCCCCGCCCGCGCGATGACGGGCGGGGCGCGGAGCGGGTCACTTCAGCTGGTCGGCCGTGTAGTAACCGGTGTCGACGAGCTGGGCCTGGTAGTTGGCCTTGTCGACGATGATCGACTCGAGGAGCTGCGCGGGGACGACCTTCACCCCGTTGTTGTAGTCCTTGTTGTTGTTCGTGGTCGGGGTCTGGCCCTTGAGCACCGCGTCGGCCATCTCGCCGGTCACCTTCGCCAGCTGGCGGGTGTCCTTGTAGATGGTGGAGTACTGCTCGCCCGCGACGATCGACTTGACCGAGGCGACCTCGGCGTCCTGGCCGGTGACGACCGGGTACGGCTGCGCGCCGGTGCCGTAGCCGTTCGACTTCAGCGCCGAGAGGATACCGATCGAGATGCCGTCGTACGGGGAGAGGACGCCGTCGACCTTCGTACCACCCTTGTAGGTGGAGGTCAGCACGTTCTCCATGCGCTTCTGCGCGGTGGCCGGGTCCCAGCGCAGGGTCGCGACCTTCTCGAACGTGGTCTGGCCGCTCTTGACGACGATCGTCTTGGAGTCGATGTACGGCTGCAGGACGCTCATCGCACCGTTGAAGAAGAAGGTGGCGTTGTTGTCGTCCGGCGAGCCGGCGAAGAGCTCGACGTTCAGCGGGCCCTTGGCGCCGGCGTCGCTGCCGTCGGCGTTGAGGACCTTGAGGCCGGTCAGCAGCGAGGTGGCCTGCTGGACGCCGACCTTGAAGTTGTCGAAGGTGGCGTAGTAGTCCACGTTCGGGCTGTTGCGGATCAGCCGGTCGTACGCGATGACCGGGATGTTGTTGGCCTTCGCGTTCTCCAGCTGCGTGGTGATCGCGGTGCCGTCGATCGACGCGATGATCAGGAGCTTCGCACCCTTGGTGATCTGGTTGTCGAGCTGCTGCGTCTGCGTCGGGATGTTGTCCTCGGCGTACTGCAGGTCGACCTGGTAGCCCAGACCCTCGAGCTGCTTCTTCAGGTTGTCACCGTCGGCGATCCAGCGCTCCGAGGAACGGGTCGGCATGGTGATGCCGACCAGGGCGCCGGCGTTGTCGCCGCCGGAGGCCTCCTGGTCGACGGTCTTCTCGGCGGAACCGCACGCGGCCATCGTCGCGACCAGGGAGGCAGCGGTCAGGACCGCCGCGAGCCGGGGGTATTTCACTGTGGATCTCCTCTTTGAGAGCGGTCTTACAGAGGCCGGTTGAGGCGGTGGTACGCCTGGTTCCAGCGCACCCGGTCGGCGAAGTCGGCCGGGGTCGTGCGGTTGTCGATCATGAGAAGCTCGGTCTGGGCCATCTCGGCGAAGTCGCGGAGGGTCTCCGCGCCGACCGCCTGGGTCAGAACCGTGTGGTGCGGGCCGCCCGCGGTGATCCAGCACTCGGCCGACGTGGAGAGGGACGGTGCCGGCTTCCAGACCGCCCGGGCCACGGGCAGGTTCGGCAGCGGCTCGTCCGGCGGAATCACCTCGATCTCGTTGGCCACCAGGCGGAAGCGGTCGCCCATGTCGGCCATGCCCATCACCACGGCCGGACCGGACGCCGCGTCGAAGACGAGCCGGACCGGGTCCTCCCGGCCGCCGATGCCCAGGGGGTGGATCTCGGCGCGCGGCGTGGCGGACGCGATGGACGGGCACACCTCGAGCATGTGCGCGCCGAGGATCTTAGGCTCGCCGGGCCCGAAGTGGTAGGTGTAATCCTCCATGAACGAGGTGCCACGCCCGGTTCCGGAACCCATCGCCTTCACGGTGGCGACGAGGACCGAGGTCTTCCAGTCGCCTTCACCGCCGAAGCCGTACCCGTCGGCCATCAGCCGCTGGACCGCGAGGCCGGGCAGCTGACGCAGGCCACCGAGGTCCTCGAAGTTGGTGGTGAAGGCGCCGAAACCGCCCTCCACCAGGAAGCGCCGCAGGCCGGCCTCGATGCGCGCCGCGTAGCGGAAGGAATCCTTGCGCCCGGCCAGGGCGTCCGAGATCTCGTAGCGGTCGGAGATCTGCGCGACGATGTCGTCGACCTCGGACTCCGCCGCGGCGTCCACGTACTCGACGAGGTCGTTGACGCCGTACGTGTTCACCGAGACACCGAAGCGCAGCTCGGCCTCGACCTTGTCGCCCTCGGTGACCGCGACGTCGCGCATGTTGTCACCGAAGCGCGCCACCCGCAGCGACCGCAGGTGCTGCCAGCCGAGCGCGGCCCGGGCCCAGGACTCGATCCGGGCCACGATCGCCGGGTCGGAGGCGTGCCCGGCGACCACCTTGCGCGGCACCCCGAGCCGGGCCTGGATGAAACCGAACTCGCGGTCGCCGTGCGCGGCCTGGTTCAGGTTCATGAAGTCCATGTCGATGGACGACCAGGGCAGCGAGACGTTGTGCTGGGTGTGCAGGTGCAGCAGCGGCTTGCGCAGCGCGTCCAGGCCACCGATCCACATCTTGGCCGGCGAGAACGTGTGCATCCAGGCCATGATGCCGATGCAGTCCGGGTCGGCGTTGGCCTCCAGCATGAGGCGCTTGATGGCGCCCGAGTCCGTCAGGACCGGCTTGCCGACGATTTCGGCAGGCAGGCCGCCGGCGGCCAGGGTCCGCTGGATCTCAGCGGACTGGTCGGCCACCTGCTGGAGCGTTTCCGGACCGTACAGGTGCTGGCTTCCGGTGAGGAACCAGATCTGTGGTTGCGACATCAGGGGTGTACCTCCGAGGGGGAGCCGGGAGGTGGCGGCGGCCACACTCCGGCAGAGCGAGGCTTAGTGTTATCGCTAACAAAACTGGTGTCAACAGGCCTCGGCAACAAGGAGGTAACGGCTCATTAACCGAGTACCTATAAGGGCCGCCCGACGCTTTCCCGGACCACCAGGCGGGGTGGCACCACGATGTGCTCGGGCGTCTCGGCCTCCGCCCGCATCTGGCCCAGGAGCAGGCCCAACGCCGCCCGCGCCACGTCGCCGAACGCCTGCCGGACGGTGGTCAGCGGGGGAATGAAGAAGGCCGCCTCCGGGACGTCGTCGAAACCGACGACACTCACCTCGTGCGGCACCCGCCGGCCCCGCTCGTGCAGCGCGCGCAGGATGCCCAGGGCCAGGTGGTCGTTGGCCGTGAAGATGGCGGTGACCTCGGGCATCCGGGCCAGCATCTGCCCGGACCGGTACCCCTCGGCGGCCGACCAGTCGGCCGACAGCAGCGGCGGCACCTCCGCACCGGCCTCCTCCAGCGTCTCCCGCCAGCCCTGGATGCGGCCGGCCGAGTCGAACCAGTCGGTCGGGCCGGAGACGTGCCAGACCGTTTGGTGCCCCGCGTCGAGCAGGTGCTTGGTGGCGGCCCGGGCGCCGGCGACCTGATCCACCGTGACCAGCGGACGGCCGCTGGCCGGGTCGCCGTCGATGAAGACCACCGGCACGTCGGACGGGATCTCGGCGAGCGCCTCGGCGGCCGAGGCCACGTTGGCGATCACCACGAGCCCGGCCACCCGCTGGTCCAGGTGCCGGTCCACCACCGACGAGATGGAGGACCGGTCCAGCTCACGGACGCTGCCGACGCTCACCGCGAAACCGGCGTCGGCCGCGGCCTGCTCGAACTCGGTGAGCATCGAGGCCGGGCCGTAGAGCGTGCTGTTGCGGGCCACCACACCGATCAGCTGGGACCGCCCGGTGACCAGGGCGCGCGCCGCCCGGTTCGGCCGGTAGTTCAGTTCGGCGATCGCCGCACGGACCCGGATCCGGGTCTGCTCCTTGACATTCGGGTGGTCGTTGAGAACGCGAGATACAGTCTGGTGGGAGACACCGGCCAGCCGGGCCACATCGGTCATCGCCGGGCTTCGGGCTACCTTGTCCACTTGCGCACCTCGTCGGTCGGCATGGGAATGCGGATGGCGGCGCTTTCGCGTCCGTCAGGTAACGGGAATGTTATCGATAACACCGGCTATTTAACGAGCCCCGCGCGCGCTTTGTTCGCCCCGGACGTACGCTCAGCAGCGATGGAAGCGTCACCGAGACCCGCCGGCCCCGTCGTGCTGGGCAGCGTAAACGACGAGGGGTTCACCTCGCTGCGCCGCGCCGCGGCACCCCGCGCCGAACGATACGAGCTGGGCCGCTCGCTGCGCGACCACTCCCCTCGTTCGGACATGGCGCACTGGCGCGCACCCGCCGACCGGCCCGACCCGGTCGCCCAGGTTGTCGAATCCCACCTGGGCCGCGTCCCGCAGCTCATCCCGGTCCGGATCGGCCGCATGATCGCCTCGCCGTACGCGTTCCTGCGCGGCACCTCCGGCTTGATGGCCGACGACTTCGCCGGCCTGCCGCACACCGGCATCACCCCGGTCATCTGCGGCGACGCCCACCTGGGCAACTTCGGCTTCTACGCCTCACCGGAGCGGGAGCTGGTCTTCGACCTCAACGACTTCGACGAGGCGCACCCCGGCCCCTGGGAGTGGGACCTGCGCCGGCTCGTGGTGAGCGTCTACGTCGCCGGCCGGGTCAACGGATTCCGGGACGGCGCCTGCGGCGACGCGGTGCGGCACTGCGTCGAGGAGTACCGCGAGCAGATCGCGTACCGGGCCGAGCAGCCGCTGCTGGCCCGCTCGTTCGACCAGCTCAACGTCGCGGCCATGCGGTCGGCGGCGAGCCGGGCCAGCTTCCGCGAGGAGATCGAACGGGCCGCCCGCCGGGCCCGCCGGCGGACCAGCGACCGCGCCCTGCCCCGCTTCACCGAACGGCACGACGGCACCGCCCGGCTGATCGAGGAACCCCCGCTGATCACCCGGATCGACGACGCCGAGCGGGAACGGCTCTCCGAAGCGCTCGACGGCTACCTGAACACGCTGAAACCGCACTGGGCGCGGATCCTGGGCGGCTACCGGATCGTCGACATCGCGCACAAGGTGGTCGGCGTCGGATCGGTGGGGCTCCGGGCGTACGTCGCGCTCTGCGAGGGCAGCACCCCCGACGACGTGGTCTTCCTGCAGCTCAAGCAGGCCCGCCGGTCGGTCATCGCGAAACATCAGCACGGCGCCATCGCGTGGCACCGGCACCAGGGGCAGCGCGTCGTGGAGTACCAGCAGTCGCTGCAGACGGTCAGCGACCCGCTGCTCGGCTGGACCACGGTGGGCGACCAGCAGTTCTACGTGCGCCAGTTCCGTGACATGAAGGGCGCCATCGTCATCGAGGACATCAACGCCGGCGCCCTCGCCGACTACGCCGGGATCTGCGGTTACCTGCTGGCCAAGTCGCACGCCCGGACCAGCGGCGCCTCCCTGATCGCCGGCTACGTGGGCAGCAGCGACAAACTGGACGAATCGCTGTGCCGGTTCGCCCGCGCCTACGCCGACCAGGTGGAACGCGACCACGCGGCCCTCGTCGCGGCGGTGCGGCGCGGCGCGCTGCCCGCCGAGCCGGCCTGAGATCAGACGCGGCTTAGGGTACGGGGATGAGCGGCCCCATTCCCCTTGACTCCCCGGCCCTGCTGTCCTTCTGGACCGAACGCCACCTCTGCACCTTCACCACCCTGCGAACCGACGGATCGCCGCACGTGGTGGCCGTCGGCGCCACCCTCGACCCGGAGAGCGGGCTGGCCCGGATCATCTCGTCCAGCACGTCGGCGCACGTCCGGCACATCCGGCGCGGTCAGCAGCGGGTGGCGATCTGCCAGGTCGACGGCCCGCGGTGGAGCACCGTCGAAGGCCTCGCGGTGGTCAGCGACGACCCGGACGCGGTCACCGAGGCGGAGCAGCGGTACGCCAAGCGTTACCGCACACCCCGCCCCAACCCGAAGCGGGTCGTCATCGAGGTGACCGTCACCCGGATCCTCGGCTCGGCCTCACTCGCCGCTGACCCCCACCCGGAGTGAGTCGATGAGTGTGTGACCGGTTCGGCCAGCGGCGGCCCCACGAACACGCCGCCGCCGGCCCGGGGAATGGAACGGCGGCGGGACCGTGTGGTCCCGCCGCCGTCCCTCGTCCCGGCATCGCGCCGTAATCCGTCTCCCACGAGAAACATCGGGGGGCGTTGTCCCCCGCGGGTCGTCTCGGGCGCGGGGCGGCCGCTGAACTGGGGGGCGGCGGCCGCCGGCCGGGGAGTCATTCCGGGTGCTGCACCAACCGTGCCAGGTCGACCCCCCTTGATCCGTGCGGAACGTGAGTGTCTTTCGCCACCCCGGGGCGTCACCTGTTCAGGGTCACCCACAAGTCCTTAGCTGTCCTGAGAGGAGCCTTAAAAAGCCCTTAAGTCGGCACGGCCACCGTCACCATCAGTCAGTGATCCTCGTTGATCGTGCGGATCGGTGACGCCGCGCGCGACACCCCGGTGGATCTTCGGCATACTCACTGCTGAAGCGGTGAACCGGAAGCGCCCGGCGGACGTATACCCCGACGATCGACGACTCCCGGCGGGCTGCGGCGCCGGGACAATCGGTCCCCGCAGGCACTACGCGGGTTCCGTGACAGAGGTCCGCAGCGCGGTAGCGCACTACGCAAATCCGTGATTAACCTTCCACATCCACCACGTGGCAGGCATCGAATCGGGGCGCGAGGGGCGGGCACCGGTGCGCGGAGGTGGGACAGGGGTGAGGACGGTGGCGCGGATGCGGCATTGGGGCAGTGGATTCCCCCCGGGCCGGTTCGGGGCCGCCGCATGAGCTTCGAGGACGACGAATACTGGGAGGACGAGTACAGCGAGTACTCGTTCATGCCGCAGTCCGCGGTCATCCAGGAGAGGCCGTACGTCAAACGCACCGCGCCCGACCCGGTCATCCCGACCCGTCGCACGCGCGCCGGCGCGGACACGCCGCAGGCCCACCGTGCCTTCGACGACCAGCGGCCGAGCTGGCTGAACGACCCGGACTTCGTGCCGATCGACACCTCGAAGCCGAACCTGGCCGGCAACGAGTTCGACGACGTGGACTTCAACCGCCCCGAACTCGGCGTCGACTTCGACAAACCCGACTTCCCGATCCAGGACCCGGACGCCCGGCCCGACCTGCGCCGCGGCACCCCGGTCTCCCGGGACCGCCGCGCCGCCCGCCGGCACGACGAGCAGTGGGAGGACGACACCCGCCGCCTGCCGCCGGACGGCCGGACCATCGAACTGGGCTCCGACGAGTACTGGGAGGACGACCGCGGCCGCAGCGCCGCCGACCTCGAATCCGGACGACGCGGGCGCCGCGACGGGGATCGCCGCGGGGCGCGTCGCGCTCCGGCCCTCCACGACGACAGCGACATCGAGGGGTACGGGCGGCGCGGCGCCCGCCACGACGACGAACGCCATGCCGGCCGCTCCCTGGACCGTGCCGACAGCCGTTACGACGACCGCTCCGCCGGCCGCTTCGACGACCGTGCCGCCGACCGTGCCGACACCCGGTACCACGACCGTTCCTTCGACCGTTCCCCCGACGGTCCCGACAGCCGGCACGACGACCGTTTCCCCGACCGTGCCGACGGCCGCTACGACGAGCGCCCGGACAGCCGTGGCCGGGACTGGGCGGACGACGACTTCGGCCCGATCCGGCCGGTGGGCGGGCGGCGTACCCGGCGCGACGACCGGGACCAGGAACCCCGGCGCACCCGGCGCGACGACGTGTCCGCGGCCGGGCGGGCCCAGGTGCCGGACACGGACGCCTACGAGCTGTACCGGCCCGCTGCGGCAGCTTCCTCCTCCGCCTACGGCGACCGGCGCGGCGAGCACTGGGACGAGCGGCGCGAGGGCGCGGACGGACGTACCGCGGCTTCCGCTTCCGGTGCCGCCTCTGTTCCGGCCTCTGGTTCCGCCTCGATCCCGGCTTCCGGCTCCGTCGCGGCCCCAGCCTCCGGTTCGGCCTCCGTCCCTGCTTCCGGCTCAGCCTCGGTACCGGGTTCCAGTTCCGCGCCGGTTCCTGCTTCCGGTTCCGCGCCGGTCCATGGTGCTGGTTCCGCGTCGGTCCCGGGTTCCGGTCCGGCTTCGGTGCCGGCCTTGGACCCGCTCGCAGATTCGGCTCCAGGTTCGGGTTCGGGTTCGATTGAAGGGCGAGCCTCGGCCGACGGCCGCGCTGCCGCCGACGGGCGGGCTCTCGCCGACGGGCGGGCTCCCGCCGACGGCCGGGCTCCCGCCGACGGCCGGGCTCCCGCCGATTCGGCCGCCGATGATCGGTGGGCATCCGGCGACGGACGGTCGGCGATGCCGGCCCGCGACGACTTCCTCGACGGCGACGGCATGCTCAGCATGCCGACGATCGGGGTCCGGCGCCCGGAGGGCGTACGCCACGACGACCGGGAGACGATCGGCACCGGCACGGACGCGCCGCGAACCGACGACTGGACGCCGCCACGAGCCGACGGCTGGGCGCCAGCACGAGCCGGCGAGCGCACCGCCGAACGAGCCGACGAGCGCGCTCCCGAGCGTTCCCGGACCGAAAGGGATCAGCCGCCGGCCGCCGAGCAGGTCGCCGACGGTTCGAGCGGGCGGGACGACGACGGCACACCCCGGGTCCTGCGACGTCCGGAGAACCCGTCGGCACCGAAGGTCGTCAGCCGTTCCGCGCCGCCCCCGGTCCCCCGCGTGATCAAGGCCGATCCGCCGGTGACACCGCGGGTGATCGCCGCACCGGCGCCCGTGGCCCCGGCCCGGGTGATCGGCCCGAACGGTGTCCAGCCGCCGTCCGAACCGGCCCGTCCCGCGGCGTCCCCGGCGAACGGCCGCCCGACGGTCCCCGCACGACCCGGCAGCGCCCCTCAGTCCCGGCCGCACCCCGCAGCCGCCGCGGAACCGGTCGACGCCACCACCGAGCAGGCCACCACCCGGCATCCCGGCGCACCCACCGACCTGGCATCCCAGCCGGCCACTCACAACGGCTCGGCCGCCCAGGACCGCCCGGCCGCGCACGCCGCACCCGGATCACCGGCAGCCCCGGCCGGTCCGGCCGGTCCGGAGCGTTCCGGTGCCCATGGGCGACCCGATGCCACCGCCGGCGCCTACGGCCGGCCGGATGCTCCCGCCGGCGCCGAACGCCCGGATGCCCCCATCAACGCCGGCGCTCAGCACAGGCCGGGCGTTCCCGGCAACGCAGGCGCTCAGGACCGGCCGGGTGATCCCGGCAACGCAGGCGCTCAAGACTGGCCGGGTGATCCCGGCAACGCAGGCGCTCAGGACCGGGCGGGTGATCCCGGCAACGCGGGAGCCCAAACCCGGCCGGGCGATCCCGGCAGCGCAGGCACTGAGGATCGGTCGGCCACTCGCGAGCGCCCGGTGTCTCCGGCCGGTCCCGCCGCACCGCCGTTCCCGGCCGCGCCTGCCGGTCCGGCAATCCCCGACCCGGCCGCCGAGCCGCGCGGAAACCACTCCCCCGGCGGTCCGTCCGCGCACACCGGTCAACCGGGTCCCGGCACTCCGCCCACGCACGCCGCACCGGGCTTCGCCCCGCAGGCCGCGCACCCCGGCCAAGGTTTCGCCCAGCAACCCGCGAACGCCGGCCAGACGGGATTCGCTTCGCACACCCAGCCGGGCGGACAGCACGGGTACGGATTCCCCGCGTCGCCGGCCGGCCGGCCGACAGTTCCGGCACCGTACCCGGCCGGCGACCCCGACGTGCCGCATCAGCGTTCACGGAAGTCACCGCGTACCGCCCATGTGGTCGTAGCCGGCGGCGACGGACCCTGGTCGATCGTCCCGGACGAGGTGCATCAGCCGCCGGCCGGTTCGCGCCCGACCTCCCCGGCGGGCTGGGCCTCCCGGTCGCCGGAGGTGTCCGGAGCGGTACCGGCAGCGGCGACAGCCTGGCCACCGCCGGCCCGTCCCCCGGCCGACCCCGCGACAGGCCGCCCCGACCGGGTGGTCCCGCCGCAGGCTCCGGGCCGCCCGAACTTCCCCGGCCCGGCCGTCCAGCACGGCTCGACCAGCCACCCCGGTCCTGCCGACCACCCCGGCTCGGTCAGCCAGCCCGGCTCTGTCCGGCACGCGGGTCACTACCGCGAAAGCGGCGAAGTAGAACAAAACGGCACCCTGGGCCGGGTAGACGTCCCCGGCCAGCCCGGTAGCATCGCTCAGCCGAACGCGGCGACCGCCTGGCCGCCGGCGGTGCGGCAGCCTGAGCCTGGACAGGTGATGGGTACGCCGCAGCACGGCCGGCCCGAATCCGAGCATTCCCGGGCGTGGCAGGGCGGTCAGTCCGCGTTCCCGCAGCCGGCACCGGCAGCACCGCACATCGCGCCACCGCAGTCCGCTGCGGTATCGGGCAGCCCGGCCACGTCCTGGCAGCCCGAAGCCGCGCAGAACGACCGGGCCGTCCCGGCCACGCCCTGGCAGGCCGACGCTGCGCAGAACGACCGGGCGGTTCCGCGGCAGAGCAACGCCACGAACGGCGATCGCTACGCGTTCCCGCAGAACGCCGGGGTCCCCGAGGAGCGGCAGGCAGGCGGGACGCCCGACGTCCAGGCTCATTCGCCGCAGCCTTCGGGATGGCAGCCGCCGCCCGCACGCCAGGTGCTGCCCGCAACGCAGCCGATGCCGCCGGGCTGGCAGCCGCCCCCCGCCGGTCAGGCCGGGTGGCCCGTCCCGGACGGCCGGCACACACCCCCTGCGTCAGGTGCGCGAAGCGCGCCGGGCATGGCGAGTTCTGACAACAGGCCCGGCATGGCGGCTTCCCAGAATGCGGCTGGTATGGCGGGTTCCCAGAACACGCCCGACGCGGCGGGTTCCCGAAACGCGCCCGACGCGGCGGATGCCCGGCACAAGCACGGCATTCCGGACGAAAGGCTTCCCGCGCCTGCCACGGCCGGCAACGGATTCCCGCGAGGACCCGTCGCGCCCGTGCCGGAGACCGCAACCGCCGGCACGACGGCTGTCCCAGGTCCTGACGGTGCGCCACGAGGCTTGTCGGCTGAGTACGCAGCGCGGGGCCCGGTAGCCGCCAGCACAGCGCACGGTCAGAAGCCTGACGGCGCGGCCGAGGGGCCGATGCCTGGCGGCGCGGCCCAGGGGTCGCCGGCTGACGGCGCAGTGCGCCAGCCGGTGGCTGCCGGGGCGGCGGAGCACGGCATCGACGGCCGTGATGTCGCTGATTCGAGTGGCCGCAGGCCCACCCATGCCGGTGACCTCGCACCCGGTGATGGCAGGATCCCCGCCCAGAAGACCGGGAGCATCGCAGCTCAGAGTGGCGCGTGGGCGGAGCCGACCACGGGCGGACCGGCGCACGGAACCGTTCCGCACCAGGGTGGTGGACACCGTGCCGGCATGACCGGGCCGGGCGAGGGTCACCCGGGCGTCCCCGTGCGGGGTGACGGTGCCGGGCCGGTGGATGTGTGGCCGGCGGTCGGGCGGCCGCGGGTGGCCGCGGACGGGCCTACCGTGCCGCTGGGAGACCGGCGGGTCACGGTTCCGGTTCAGCCTGGACCTCGGGACGAGGGTTCGTCGCGGACGGGAGAGCCCGCGGCCGGGCAGCAGGCACCGGGCGGCGCCTCGGCAGACAACCGCCAAGGCGAGGACAGCCGGGCGAGCGAGGGCCGGGCGAGTAACGGCCAGGCGAGCAACGACCAGGCAAGCAACGACCAGGCAAGCAACGACCAGGCAAGCAACGGCCAGGCGGGCGACGGCCAGGCGGGCGACGGCCAGGCGGGCGACGACGGCTCGGGCCGCGACGGGATGCAGGGCGGCGGTGCTCCGGAGAACTCGCAGGCTGATGGTGTGGTGGATCCGGACGCGCCCTACATGGACGCGGACGGTACCTGGCACAACCTCAAGCCGATCGCGAAGCTGGAGCTCAGCGGGCCGGACACCGAACCCCGGCGGTATGCGGACACGGCGTTCGGCGGCGGCTGGTTCGCCGCCAAGGCCGGAGCCGCCAAGGCCGCAGCCGACAGAGCCGCAGCCGGCAACGCCGCAGGCGACAGAGCCGCAGCCGACAACGCCGCACCGGACAAGGCGGCTACCGACACGGCCGCAACCGGCGACACCACAACTGACCGGGCGGCAACCGGCAACACCACGGCCGAAAGAAGCGAGGCCGCAGCCGTCAAGGGCGAGACCGGGGCCGAGCACACCCGCGCCGGCACGGCCGAAGGTGGCAGATCCGAAGCCACCGACGACCGGGCCGGGACCACATCGGGTGATGCCCGCACGACGCCGGCTGAAGGGACCGCCCGCGCCGAGCGGGCAGGCGGGGAGCAGGCAGGCGGGGAGCAGGCGGACGCACCGCCACTGCTGGCGCCGCACCTGCCGCTGACCGCCGCCGACCTGTCAGCGATCCGGTGGCGGCTCGACGGGGCCACGCTGCGTGAGGTCGTGGATGACCGGGACGCGTTGCGGGAGCTCGGGGAACGGCTTGACGGGCCGCTCGCCGACGAGGCCGACAACATTGTCAAAGCGGGGCTGCTCAGTGTGCGGGCGGAGGTCTACCGCCTGCTCGGTGAGCTGGGGATGGCGGCGGCCGCGAGCCGGTTGGCGCTGGCGCACGCCGAGTCGGCCAAGGACCTGCAGTCCATCGTGATCGCGCAGGCGGAGCTGGCGCACGTGCTGCGGCTGCGCGGCGACTTCATCGAGGCGGATCGGCTGTTCCAGCGCGCGGTGGACGCGGACGTGTCGGCGGCGGTGCGCAGTGTGGTGCACGAGAACGCCGGGCGGTGCTGCTTCGACCAGGGGCGGTACATGGAGGCGCTCGACCACTTCGCGCGGGCGGTCCGGCTGGGCGCGCCCGAGGACACCGACCTGGCGGAACGGATCGGGGTGTGCCTGGAGTCGGTCTACATCCACGTGCTGCGGGACGGGTGGGGGCCTTATCCGCGCAACAACCCGGAGATCCAGGGTGTGCTGGCGAAGGCGGCGGCGCTGGACGAGACGACGGCCGAGCAGCCGATCGTCACGCCGCGTTGATCCGGTAGCCGGCGACGGCGCTGCATCCCCGGCCGGCCTCCTTGGCGCCGTACAGGGCGGCGTCGGCGACCCGCTGCAACTCCTCGGCGGAGCCGGCGTGGTGCGGCAGTGCGGCGACGCCGATGCTCAGTTCCGGCGGTCCGGACGGCAGGCCGGGTGCGGTGGCGAGGCGCGCCCGGGCCTGTTCGGCGTACCGCAGCGCCTCGCCCGGCCCGGACCGCAGCAGCACCGCGAACTCGTCGCCGCCGAGCCGGGCCACCAGGTGGTCGGTGCCGGTCGTGGTGCCGCTCAGCGCGTCGGCGACGGCGCGCAGGGCCCGGTCGCCGGTGGCGTGTCCCCAGGTGTCGTTTATCGCCTTGAAGTGGTCGACGTCGACCATGACCAGGGCGAGCGGGTCGCCGCCACGGCTCGCGGCCTCGGCGGTCCGGGTCAGTTCCTCGTCGAAGGCCCGCCGGTTCGCGACCCCGGTCAGGGAGTCCGACGAGGCCTGCGCCTCCAGGACGGCACGCAGCCGGTCGTTGCGTTCGCGCAGCCCGGCCACGACGAACGCGGTCATCGCCATGGCCACGCTGACCGCCGGCCAGTCGTGCAGGGCGGCCGTCGTGGCGGAGAAGGCGAAGGCGACCGCGGCGTGCCCGGCCGAGATGGCGGCGACGGTGATGCCGACGAGCCAGCGGCTCAGGAACGACGCGGCGAAGAGCAGCGGCCAGAGGTAGAACAACTGGGCGCCGGTCGTGGTGTCCCGGGTCGCGTAGTTCAGTCCGCTGATGGCGGCGACCGACAGCAGCGGCACGGCCGGCCAGAACGCCCGGGGCAAAGCCTGCGGGCGGCGGATGCAGACGACGCCGGTGGCCAGGAAGGCGAGCGAGGCGACGCCCAGCGCGGCCAGTTCGGCGACCGGTTCTCCGAGTCGCATCACCACACCGGTGATCAGGTTGTAGCCACCGGCGACCAGCATCAGGTAGGCGACGGCACGGGAGGCACCGTGCTTGTCGCGAATCTGAAAGGGCAAGGCTCTCCTCCGGTGTCCGCCCCATCATTCGGCGCGTACCGGCTCCAACTGAGTCTTCCGTTTGGCGAGGGTGGCGCCGAGGCTGGCGACGCTGACCAGCAGCAGGGCGAGGATTTCCAGGCGGCCGAGCCGCTGGCGCAGGACGACCAGGCCGGCGACGGCCGCGGCGGCCGGTTCCAGGCTCATCAGGATGCCGAAGACGCGGGTCGGTATCCGGCGCAGCGCGTCGATCTCCAGACCGTAGGAGATCACCGAGGAGAGCAGCGCGACGGCGGTGGCGCCGATCAGCAGGGCCGGGTTCGCCGGGATCGCGGTGACCGCCGCGGCGCCGAACGGCGCGACAAGCACGGCACCGACGGCCAGGGCCACGGCGAGGCCGCCGGTGCCGGGGACGACCGCGCCGAGGCGGGCACTGAAGACGATGTACCCCGCCCAGCAGAGGCCGGCGAGGAAGGCCAGGAGCAGGCCGCTCAGCGGGGCGCCGGACGACGTGTCCAGGCCGAGCAGGAGCACACCGGCGCCGGCGAGCAGGGCCCAGAGCAACTCGGCGAGCCGGCGGGTCTGCACCAGGGCGAGCAGCAGCGGGCCGAGGAACTCGACGGTCACCGCGAGGCCGAGCGGCACGGTCCGCAGCGCCAGGTAGAAGATCAGGTTCATCGCGGCCATCACCACGCCGAGCAGCACGGCGGCCCGCCAGGCGGCAGGTGACCAGGTACGCAGTTTCGGCCGCGCGATCACCCCGAAGATGACCGCGGCGATGGCGAGCCGCAGGAAGGTCACGCCGCCCGCGCCGAGGTCGTCGAAGAGGGTGTGCGCGATCGCGCTGCCGAACTGGACCGAGGCGATCGCGGCGAAGACCTGGAGCGGGGCGGGGAGACGCATGATGTGCCATCCTCGTCGCCGTCCGGCGGTTTGTCGTTATTCCGTGCGCAGCGCCACTACCGGGTCGAGGCGGCCGGCGCGCTGCGCGGGGACCACCCCGAACACGATGCCGACCACTGCCGACACCCCGAAGGCCAGGGCCATCGACCACCAGGTCAGGGCGGCCGGCACCGGGGACAACCGGTCGACCAGGATCGCGGCCGAGCCGCCGAGCAGCATGCCGAGCACCCCGCCGGTGGTGGTCAGCAGCACCGCCTCCAGGAGGAACTGCACGCCGATGTCGCGGGGCCGGGCGCCGACCGCCTTGCGCAGGCCGATCTCGCGGGTCCGCTCGCGCACCGACACCAGCATGATGTTGGAGACGCCGACGCCGCCGACGAGCAGGCTGATCCCGGCGATGGCGGCGAGCACCCCGGTCAGCACGCCGAGGATGTCGCCGAGCACGCCGAGGATCTGTTCCTGGGTGACCGCGGAGAAGTCGGTGTCCGGGTGCCGGTCGGCGAGGGCGGCCACCACCGCGGAGCTGAGCGCACCGATCCGTTCCCGGTCCGGTGCGCGGATGGCGAGACCGTCGATGCGCTCGGTGCCGAGCAGCCGCTGCGCGGCGGTGACGGGTACGTGCACCTCGCCGTCCCGGTCCACGCCGAGGCTCTGCCCGAGCTGTTCGAACGTGCCGATCACCCGGAACCGTACGCCGCCGATGGTGATCTGCCGCCCGATCGGGTCGCGTTCGCCGAAGAGCGTGCCGGCCAGCCCGGCGCCGAGGACCGCGACCCGGCGCCCGGTGCTCACGTCGGTCCGGGTCAGGTAGGTGCCCCGGTCGAGGCGGCGGACGAAGACGTCCGGGGTGGTCTCGAGGACGCCCTGCATGCTGGCGAAACCGGTGTTGCGCCCGGCCCGGACGGTCTCGCCGGAGCTGATCGTGACGGCGACCCGGGAGGGGTCGCCGACGATCCGGCTCACCGCGTCGACGTCGTCCAGGGTGAGGGGCGAGGAGGTGGGCGCGGCGCCGGCTTCGAGCCGTCCGGGTACGACGATGAGCAGGTTGGAGCCGAGCCCTTCGACCTGCTGCTCGATCTGCTGTTTGGTGCCGGTCCCGATGCCGACGAGCGCGACCACGGCCGCCACCCCGATCACCACGCCGAGCATGGTGAGCAGGCTGCGCAGGCGGTTGGCGCGCAGCGCTTCCAGGGCGACGCGCCACGCCTCGGCGAGTCTCACGCGATCAGCCCGTCCCGCATCACGATCTGCCGGTGGGCCCGGGCAGCGACCTCCCGGTCGTGGGTGACCAGGACGACGGCGACCCCGTCGGCGTTCAGCGATTCGAGCAGGGCCAGGACGGCCTGCCCGGTGGTGGAGTCCAGGTTGCCGGTGGGCTCGTCGGCCAGCAGCACCGACGGCCCGGTCACCAGGGCCCGGGCGATCGCGACCCGCTGCTGTTCGCCGCCGGACATCTGGTTGGGCCGGTGGGTCATCCGGTGTGCCAGGCCGACCCTGTCCAGCATGGCGGCGGCCCGGGCGCGGCGTTCCCGGCGGCCCGCGCCGCGGTAGACCAGCGGCAGTCCCACGTTGTCCTGCGCGGTGGTCCGGGACAGCAGGTGGAAGGATTGGAAGACGAAGCCGATCGTGGTGTTGCGCAGGTGCGCCATCTCGGTGGGTGACAGCCGGGACACGTCCTGGCCGCCGATCAGCAGGGTGCCGCCGGTCGGCCGGTCCAGGCCGCCGAGCAGATGCATCAGGGTCGACTTGCCGGAGCCGGAGGCGCCGACGATCGCCACGTAGTCGCCCGCGGCCACGGTGAGCGAGACGCCGCGCAACGCCGGCACGGACAGCCCGTCCAGCTCGTAGGTGCGGGTCACGTCGGTGGCGACGATGGCGGGCGCGGTCACGGCGCCTCGTCGCCGGCCTCGACCTGGTCGGCGCCGGCGATCACGACACGGTCGCCGGCGGACACACCGGACAGGACTTGGACGGTCTCCTCGCCCTGCACGCCGAGGGTGACCGGCACGGCCTGGAACCTGCCGTCCCGGACCGCCCAGACGGTGTCCCGGCCGCTCGCGCTGACCACGGCGGAGGCGGGCACGGTGACCGCGTCCTGCGCCTGGCGCACCCGCAGCCGGATCACCGCGCTCATCCCGGGCCGGGGGTCGGGGGCGGCCGCGCCGCCGGCCGGGTAGGTCCCCTCCCCCAGGTCGAGCCGCACCTGGTAGGAGATGCCGCCGCGGGCGGACGTGGTGGGGAGCAGGTCGGCCGAGCGGACCGTCGCCGGGTACGTCGCCCCGGGCGCCGCGTCCAGCTCGGCCTCCGCCTCGACGCCCGCCTCGACGAGCAGCACGTCGGTCTCGTCCACGTCGGCGGTCAGGCCGAGCCGGCCGGTGTCGACAACGGTCAGCACCGGGGTGCCGGCGGCCACGTAGCCGCCCTCGGGAACCGCGGTGTCCACCCCTGCCGGGGTGCCGGCCTGCGGCACCGCGCCACCCGCCAGGATGCCGGCCAGGTCGGGTGCCGCCGGTTGCTGCGCCGAGCCGCCGAGCTGCACGATCCCGGCGACCGGCGCCCGGAGGTCGAGTGCTTCCACGGCCGCGTCGGCAAGCTCGTACGCCTGCTCGGCCTGAAGCCGTTGCGCCGCGCTCAGCGCGCCCACCGCCCGGCTGAGCGAGGCGACGCCGCGCTGGACCGAGCGCAGCGCCGCGTCCACCGCCGCCGACGCCGCCGTGTACTGCTCGCGGGCCGCGTCGACCTGGTGGCGCAGCGCCGCCTTCAACGCCGGGTCAGTGATCTTGTCGGCGGCCTCGCGGGCGTGCCGGAACGCCTCGGCGGCCTGTTCGTCGGTGCGCCGGCCGGCCGCCACGAAACCCGCGGTCCCGCCGGTGGGCACCCCGCCGGCCGACGGCGCCTGGTCCAGGGCCTCGGCGGCGGCGGCACGGCGGCGTTCCAGCTCGGGCGACTCGATGACGGCGAGCAGGTCGCCCCGGTCCACCCGGTCGCCGGGTTCGACGCGCAGGTCGGCGAGGGTGCCGGCGGCGGGTGCGGTGAGTGTCGCGGCGGTCCGGGCCACGACTGTACCGGGTGCCTCCACGATCTCGTCGACCCCTGCGACGGTGGCCGTGCCCACCCGGATCGCGCTGGGTTCGTCGTCGCAGGAGGCGGCGGTGGACCCGAGCAGCACCAGGGCACCGGCAGCGATGATCACAGTGCGTCGCTGATCAGACACAGACGCCACTCTATGCGGGCCGGGCCGCCGCCGCGAACGCGGAAGACGCCGCCCGCGAAAGACGGCGACGGGCCGCCCCGTGCGGGGACGGCCCGTCGCGTCAGCGGTTCAGGCGGATCAGGTGCCGGGACGGCGCCCGAACGTCTTCACCGTGTAACCGATCTTGCCGAGGCTGTAGTACGCCTTGGCGTCCACCGGCAGCAGGTTCACGCAGCCGTGCGAACCCCGCCACTTGTCGTGGATGTAGGTGGTGGTCTGGTGGAACCCGATGCCACGCACGAATCGCTGCCAGTACGGCAGCCACACCTCGTACGGGTCCGACCACTCCTTCTTCGTCCGCTTGTTGATCTTGAAGGTGCCCGCCGGCGTGCGGTACCCCTTCATCCCCGTGCGAACCACCGTCGGCTTGGCCTTGACCTTGCCGTTCTTCATGACCCAGGAGGTCTGGTTCTTCAGGTCGACGCAGAAGGTGATGCCCTTCTTCTTCGCCTTGCAGGCCGACGTCTTCGTCGCCGCCAGTCGCTTGGCCACGTCGTAGGTCGTCGGACCGGCGAGCCCCTTGGCCGGCTGGATGCCGAACCGCTTCTGGAACTTGACGATCGCGGCACAGTCGGCGGTGGACTGCTTGCCGTCGACCGTGACCTTCCCGTAGCCGCCCAGTTTCTTGAGGTAGCCCTCGACCTGCTTCTGGTACTTGCCGGTCGCGCACGACGCGGCAGCCGCCTTGGCGACCACCGTGGTGGCCACGGCCGTGGTCACCGGCGCGGCCGCACCGGCACCGGCCGGCGACAGCGCGATCGCGCCGAGACCACCGCCCACCAGAACCGCTGTAACGGCACTGGCGAGGCGGGCGGTAACCCGTCTCACTGACAAGATGTATTCCTCCCCAGGAGTGTTGTCCGCACATCGAAGCACAGCCGCCCCACCTGTGACGTCCGGGGAAGGACCGTGACATGAATCCGGGATGCCATCGGCAGCCCGGCGGCGCGCTTGAGGTTCCGGGGAGTCAGCGCGTGATCAACGCGGCGTAGCGAAGTCCTGCACCCAGTACGGGGTGTCACCGGCGATCGCCAGGCCGACACCCATCTGGTCGAGCCGGCAGTCCAGGATGTTCTCCCGGTGCTGCGGGCTGTCCATCCAGTCGCTGACCACCTCGTACGGCGATTTCTGGCCGCGCGCGATGTTCTCGCCGTACCGGCTCCACTCGTACCCGGCCTCGGAGACCCGGCTGCCGGCCCGGTCGCCGTCCGGGCCCTCGTGCGCGAAGTAGCCGCGCCGGGCCATGTCGGCGGCGTGCCGGTTGGCGGCCTCGATCAGCCGGCGGTCCGGCGTGAGGTTGCCGCAGCCGTGGCTGCGGCGGTTGCGGTTGACGAGCGCGAGCACGTGCTGCTGCACCGGGGCGGCCGGGCTGTTCGAGATGTCCCGGGCGGTGACCTGGGCGCGGGCCGCAGCGAGCACGTCGGGGGCGGCGCGCTCGCCCGCACTCCGGCGGCCGGCCGGGGCGCGCTCGCCGCCGTCCGCGCCGCTGCCCGCGCCGCCGTCTGCGCCGGAGGCTTTCGGGCCGCGTCGCCGGGGTTCGCCCGGCGCGGTGGAGACGGACGGCACGACCGTCGGCGTACTGTCTGATTTATCGTGATTTTTTCCCCCGGCGGATTCGCCCGGGGCAGGCTTCGCGCTCACCGCGTCCCCCATCGGCGCACCCGGCCGGGGACCGGCCGGAGTGGACGGCTCGGCGAAGTCCGCGTCGTCGCCCGGCAGCATCGGCACACCGAACAGTTGCGCGTCCGGCACTTCCGGCACGTCCGGTGACGCCTGCGCCAGCGCTGTCGCGGTCACGCCACCCGCGGCCAGCGTCGCGGCGGCCACACAGGCCAGTACCAGAGGTTTCCGCATAACTTCGTCGATCCCGTCGGTCAGGGCACTCCGGCCTTTCCGGTGCGCACGCAGTTGACCAACGGCCCCACTCGGACGCGGTCACTTACCCGTTTTCCGAGCGGACAGATCAAAAGCCTTCTCTTGTACGGGGTGAGCAGGCGTAACGCCATTTCCCGGCAAGCACGTCCGTCGCACAATCGCACCGTGAATCCGCATTGTTCCGTCGAACGGGTTAATCCGCCACGACGTTTCTGCTGACTGTCCGGACGGTCCCGTTCATCACTCGGCCGCCGCTAAGTTCGCCCGGTGCGAAATCGATACCTGGACCTGCTCCGCGCCGTGGCGATCGTCCGGGTGATCGTCTACCACCACTTCGGATGGCCGCTGCTGTCCATCGTGTTCCCCGCCATGGGCGTCATGTTCGCGGTCGCCGGCTCCCTCACCGCCGCCTCCCTGGCGAAGCGCTCCGCCGGGGACGTCGTCGTCTCGCGGGCGCGGCGGCTGCTGCCACCGGTGTGGTTGCTCGGCCTCGTCACGGTGCCGGCGATGCTCCACGCCGGCTGGACCGGCGAGACCGGCGGCGAGCACCCGTTCCAGCCGGGCACCCTGGTCTTCTGGCTGCTGCCGCTCGGCGACCCGCCCGGCAGCGACGCGGGGGCCTTCGTCTGGGACGCGCTGTGGTACGTCCGCACGTACCTCTGGCTGGTCGTGCTCTCCCCGCTTCTCTACCCGGTCTTCCGCCGGGTCGGCTGGCCGGCGCTCGCGCTCCCGCTGCTGCTGATGGCCGTGCTCCAGCGCGGCTCGTTCGGCATGCCGGCGGCCGCCGAGTCGGCCCTGTGGGACCTGGCGACCTACGGCGCGTGCTGGCTGGCCGGTTTCGCCCATCGGGACGGCCGCCTCGGGCGTACCTCTCCGGTGCTCGTCGCTGGCGCCTTCTTCGCCCTCGCCGGCACCGGGCTGTACTGGCTCGTCCAAGGTCACGCCGAGACCGGCTGGGACCTGAACGGGGTCTCCGAGGCGCAGGCCGTCTACTCCCTGGCGTTCGTGCTGCTCGCGCTGCGCTGGCAGCCACCGATCGAGCGGCTCGTCGCGGTGCCGGCCGTCGACCGCGCCGTGAACCTGCTCAACTCCCGCGCCGTCACCGTCTACCTCTGGCACGGCGTCGCGATCGCCTCGGTCTGGCCGATCCTGGCCTTCGTCGCCATGGAGGACCTGGGCCGGTTGGAGGCACCGGTGACGCTCGGCATCACGTTCGCGGTGACAGCGGTGGCCGTGGTCCTGTTCGGCTGGGCCGAGGACCTGGCCGCCAAGCGCCGCCCCCGCCTCTGGCCGGCCACCCGCACACCGGCCGCCGCACCTGTCGCGCCACCGGTCGGCCCCGTCCCGGCCGGCTGGCCGGCGGCCGACCCCGCATCCACCGCGACCGCGCCCGCCGGGTTCGTACCGGAAGCCGGCGTCCTGCCGTCGCCGGTGGCCGGGCCGCAGATCGCCGCGGCCGACACCGCGCACATGCCGGCGCCGGGTCTGCGGCTCGGCCCGGACGATCCCGGCCTGCGTCTCTCCTCCTCCCCCACGCCGGAGACCGCGCCGCAGCTGCGCCTTCCCACGCTCGCCACCGAGATGCCCGGCGTGGACATGCCGGTCGCGGGGCGGCCGGCGCCAGGGTTCGTGCCGGGCGCGCCGGATGCTCACGCCGGCGAGCCGGCGCCGAGCCCGGCGCCGGGACAGGTACCGGAACAGGTGCCCGGAGGCTATGACGGTGTGCCGTGGGCGGGCCGCGCCGTCGACGCCGGTGACGGGCGTGCGCCATGGCAGGTGGGGCCGCAGCGCGGGGCCAGTGATGCGGGCGAGGCGCCGGCGATGCGGTACGACGGCGCGCCATGAGCAGCCGGTCCCGGCGGGCGGAGGGCGGCCGCTCGCCGGGACCGGTGGTGTCGTGCCGGGTCGCCGACCGGCAGGGGTGCAAAGCGAGCGAAGCTCGCGAAAGCCCGTGAATCACTCGCTAGCCTGAGCGAGTGGTGGGGCAGCGGGGTGAGTCAGCCGGGATTGTCGCACTGGTCTTTCAGGCCGGCGCGTTGTTCTGCGCGTTCCCGCTCGATGAGGTGGTCGAGACGATGCGGCCGCTGCGGACGCGGCCGCTCGCCGGGACGCCGCCCTACGTTCGCGGGCTGGCCATCCTGCGCGGCGCGCCGTCGCCCGTCGTGGACGTGACCCGGCTGCTCACCGGTGAGATCGGGGACATCGAACGCTACGTGGCGGTCCGTGCCGGGCAGGGGACGATCGCCTGCGCCACCGGGCCGGTCCTGGGCGTGCAGGAGATCGACGTGGTGCCACCCGAGGGGCCGGTCGCGATTCTCAGCGGCGTGGTCTCGAAGTCGCTCGTCGCGGCGGTGGGCCGGATCGGGACCGATCCCCTGCTGCTGCTGCACGGCATCCGGGCCGTGCCGGACGAGGTGTGGGAGGCCGCGAGCGCGGCACTCGCCGCCGCGCCGGAGGCGGCGCACGCAACGGAGACGGCGGCGGGCCGGGTCGCCGAGACCGCGGGGGCGGCGGGATGATCCGCGGTGCGGACCTGGCCCGGTTCTGGGAGCTGCTGCAACGGCGGCTCGGGTGGACCGCCACCGATCAGGACGGCGCGCAGACCGCGACCGTGCTGTCGGCGCGGGCGGCAGCGCACGGGTTGAGCGAGCGGGAGTACCTGAACCGGCTCGCCGAACCGGGCTGGGACGGTGAGACGGCGGAGCTGGCGGAGGCGCTCAGCATCACCGAGACGTACTTCTTCCGGCACAGCGACCAGTTCCGGATCCTGCGGGACCAGGCGTTGCCGGCGCGGATCGCGGCACGGGCCGGGCAGCGGGTGCTGCGACTGATCTCGGTGGGGTGCTCGTCCGGCGAGGAGGCGTACTCCCTCGCCATCGAGGCCTGCCGGGCCCGGCCCGGCAGCGATTGGATCCTCGCGGTGACCGGGGTGGACGCGAACCGGCGGATGCTGGCGAAGGCCCGGACCGCGACCTATGCCGGCTGGTCGCTGCGGGAGACACCGGATGACATGCGGCGGCGCTGGTTCCGGCCGGCGGGCGACGAGTTCCGGGTGGCCGACGAGGCGGTCGCGATCGTGCAGTTCCTCGAGCAGAACCTGGCCGACGAGGCGCCGCACCTGTGGCAGCCGGGCCGGTACGACGTGATCTTCTGCCGCAACCTGCTGATGTACCTCACCCCGGCCGTCGCCGACCGGCTGATCCGGCACCTGACCGATTCGCTGGCCGAGGGCGGATACCTGTTCCTCGGGCACACCGACTCGCTGGGCAGCGACCCCGACGACCTCGAGGTCTTCCACGACGGCGGTACGGTCTACTACCGCCGCGCGCAGCAGCCCCGCCGGGAGTCCCGGCCCGCACCGGCACCGCCGCCGCGCCAGAACGAGACGGGTGCCGGGGACGACTACGAGCGGGCGCTGGGACTGTTGCGCGACGACCGGTTCGCCGACGCCCTGGACGTGATGCGCGCACCGTCCGGGGTCCGCGAGCTGCTGATGCGCGGGGTGCTGCTCGCGCAGACCGGGCGGGTCGAGGAGGCCCGGGACGCCGCGCACCGGCTGATGGACATCGGCGGGCCACACCCGGACGCGCACCACCTGCTCGGCGTCTGCCACGAGCTGGACTGCGCCGAGCAGGCGGCCGGGCAGTACCGGCTCGCCGCCTACCTGGACCCGGCCTTCGCGATGCCCCGGCTGCGGCTGGGCCTGCTGTTCCGGCGGCGCGGCGACGACCGGGGGGCGGTGGCGCACCTGCAACCGGCGCTGGAGCTGCTGGTCCGGGAGGACGAGGAACGGATCGTGCTGTTCGGCGGCGGGTTCGGGCGGCTGGCCCTCACCACGCTGTGCCGTGCCGAACTCGAGGCGTGCGGGGTGCGGCGATGACCGGGCGGACCGTCGCGGAGCGGGTGAACCGGCTGCGGACCGACTTCGACAGGTCGTTCGCCGAACCGGCCCGGACCGTCGGCGCCGACAGCGTGGAACTGCTGGCGATCGGGGTGGGCGGGCGCCCGTACGCGTTGCGCCTCTCCCAGGCCTCCGGTGTCCATCCCGACCGCGCGGTGACCGCGCTGCCCACCCCCGTGCCCGCCCTGCTCGGTGTCGCCGGGTTCGCCGGCGCCGTGGTGCCCGTCTACGACCTGGCCGCCCTGCTCGGCCACCCGATCCCGGAGCGCCCCCGCTGGCTCGTCCTGACCACCGGCGCCCCGCCGCTCGCGCTCGCCTTCCACCGGCTCGACCACCATCTGCGGGTGCCGGTCGTCGACGTGGTGGAGGGCTCCATCGGCGACGCCGGGCCCGGCACCTACCTCCAGGGACTGGTCCGCCTGCCGGACGGCAACCGGCCGATCGTGGACGTGCCGGCGACCCGCGCTCTCGTACATCAGCTGGCCGGGCACCAGCCCGACCCGAAGGAGACGTCATGATGGCAGGGCACACGTTCGGCCGGAAGCTGGCCACCGGTATCGCCATCACCATCGTCTTCACCCTGCTGTCGGTCTTCGTGGCGGTCTTCGGGCTGTCCCTGGCGGTCGAGTCGAAGGACCGGGTGATCGCGGCGGCGACCACGAACCTGACCGGGGCCGAGGCCCTGGGCCGGATCTTCGAGACCCGGCTGGCCAACGTGCGCGGCTATCTGCTCTACGTGACCGACGAGTACGCCGACGCGGCCACCGCCGACCGGACGACGTTCCAGCAGCAGGTCGCCACGTTGCGGGAGTCGATCGAGGACGACGCCACGCGGGACAACCTGGACCGGGTGGCCGCGGCGGAGCAGGCGTACGCCGACGCGATCGCCAAGGTGATGAACCAGCGGGCCAACGGCGCCACCGTCGACGACATCGTGCGGCTCAACGACGGCCAGGCGAAGCCGCTGCGGGTGACCATGCAGGACGAGCTCGCCGATCTGATCGCGCGGGTCCGCGCGGACGTGGAGGAGCGCCGGACGGAGTCGACGGACCAGGCCGGCCTCGTGGTCGCTGTCATCCTGGCCCTGGGTGCGCTCGCCGTCGCCTGCGCGGGCGGCGTGGCCTGGCGGCTCAACCGGGACCTGCGCCGCGAGGTCGGTGCGGCGGTCGGCCACATCCAGAGCTCGTCGGCGCAGCTGGAGGCGGCGGCGTCGCAGCAGGTCAGCGGCGGCCGGGACCAGGCGAGCGCGATGAGCGAGATCACCACGACGATCAGCGAGCTGCTGATCACCTCGCGGCAGATCGCCGAGTCCGCGCAGCGGGTGTCGAAGATCGCCGAGGACACCGAAGCGGCGGCCCGGGCCGGCGACTCGACGATCGACCAGACCCGGATGTCGATGACCGCGATCCGGACGCAGGTGGATCAGATCGTGCAGCACATGCTGGCGCTCGGCGAGAAGTCGCAGCAGATCGGCATGGTCGTCGACCTGGTCTCCGAGCTGGCCGAGCAGACCAACATCCTGGCCATCAACGCGACCATCGAGGCGAGCGGCGCCGGTGAGTGGGGCCGGCGGTTCGCGGTGGTGGCCGAGGAGATTCGCAAGCTGGCGGACCGGACGGCGGCGTCGGCCAAGGAGATCCGGGCGCTGATCGAGGACGTCCGGGGCGCGGTCAACACCACGGTGATGGCGACCGAGATCGGGGCGAAGGCGGTGGACTCCGGCGCCCGGCAGTTCAACGAGGCCACCAACTCGTTCCGGGAGATCGTCAAGCTGGTCGCCACCACGAACGACGCCACCCGGGAGATCGAGCTCAGCACGAAGCAGCAGACCACCGCCGTCGAGCAGGTCAACGTGGCCGCCGGCGACACCGCGCGGGTCTCCCGCGAGACCGAGGCCAGCGCGGTGCAGACCAAGCAGACCGCCGCACACCTCACCGCGCTCTCCGGTGACCTGCTCGAACTCGTGGGTTCCGGTAAGCACTGATGGGGGGCCGTGACCCGCTCAGGTACTTCCGGCTCGAGGCGCGGGAGCTGGTCGACCAGATCAGTGCCGGGGTGCTCGACCTCGACCAGCGGCCGGGGCCCGAACCGGTGGGCCGGTTGCTGCGTGTCGCGCACACCCTCAAGGGCGCGGCCCGGGTGGTGAAGCAGAAGGAGATCGCGGACCGGGCGCACGCGTTCGAGGACATCCTGGTCCCGCACCGGTCGGGGGACGCCCCGCTGGCGGCCGAGGAGATGCGGGAGTTGCTGCGTCTCAACGACGAGATCGCGGCACAGGTGGCCCTGCTGGAGGCACCGCCGCCGCCGGAAGCTCCCGAGCCGCCGGAACAGCCGGCGGCCGCGGCGGGCGAGCCGGCGGTCCGGCCGGCCGCACCTGATCCGGCGCCGGTGCCGGTGTCGGCGCCGCAGCCGCCGCCCGCGCCGGAACCGCTGAGCGGGCCGGGCCGGGCCACCACCAGCGACCTCGACGAACTGCTCGACGCGATCGGCGAGACGAACGCGCAGATGATGCCGCTGCGTGACGGCTGCGGCACCATGGAACGCCTGCACCGCAGCGCCGAGGCCCTTTCGGACCAGCTGCGCGCCGGCCGCTCGGCGGTGGACGGCCCCGTCCGGGTGTCCGCCGAGCGGCTCGCCGCCGAACTGGGTTCGGCGAGCCGCCGCTTCACCGACGCGGTCGACCAGATCGTGCGCGGGCTCGACGACGTCCGGGCCAAGGCGGAAGGCCTGCGGCTGGTGCCGGCGGGGAGCATCTTCACCACGTTGCGCCGGGCGGTCCGCGACGCCGCCGACGCGGAGGGCCGCCGGGTGCGGTTCGTCTCGCGCGGCGCGGACATCCGGATGGGCGCGCACCTGCTCAGCCCGGCCAGTGGCGCGTTCCTGCACGTGGTGCGCAACGCGGTGGTGCACGGCATCGAACCGGAACCGGAGCGGCTGACCGCCGGCAAACCCGCCGAGGGCACCGTCACCTTCGAGGTGGAGCGGCGCGGCCGGTGGGCCCTGTTCCGCTGCTCCGACGACGGCCGGGGCTTCGACCTGGCGGCACTGCGGCGCACCGCGCAGGAACGCGGGATGCTCGGTCCCGGCGACCCGCCGCCTGCCGACCGGGAGCTGCTGGACCTGGTGCTGCACGGCGGGATCAGCACCTCGCCGAAGGTCACCGAGGTGGCCGGGCGCGGTATCGGGATGGACGCGGTGCGGGACGTCGCCGCGCAGTTGCACGGCGAGGTGCGGGTGCGCAGCACACCGGGCGAGGGTGCCACCGTGGAGCTGGTCATCCCGCTGACGCTGCTCAGCATGACCGGCCTGATGGTGGAGGCGGGCGGCGCCACCGCGACGGTCCCGCTGGACGCGGTCCGCGGATGCCTGCGGCTGAGTGCCGCGGAGGCGGCCACCGCGACCTCCAGCGGCCGGATCCTGTACGACGGGAGCGCGGCACCGTTCCTCCCTCTGGCCGAGGTGCTCTACACCGGCGACACGGTCCCCGACGTGCCGGGCACCGGGGCCGCCGTCGTGCTGAACTGCACCGCCGGCACGCTGGCGATCGGGGTGGACCGGCTCTGCGGCACCTCGGCGCTCGTCGCCCGCCCGCTGCCGGACCTGGCGCCCGCGTCACCGATCATCAGCAGCGTCTCGGTCGAGGCCGACGGCCGTCCCCGGCTGGTGCTGGACCCGGAGGGCCTGGCCACCGAGGTGCTGCGCCGGCACGGCAGCGGGGCCGGCACGGCCGCCTCGCCGGCCGCCGAACCGCTGCCGGTCCTGGTCGTCGACGACTCGCTGACCACCCGGATGCTGGAGCGCAGCATCCTCGAGTCGGCCGGTTACCAGGTGGAGCTGGCCGCGTCCGGCGAGGAGGGCCTGGAGAAGGCCCGCGCCAGCCGGTACGGCCTGGTGCTCAGCGACATCGACATGCCCGGCATCGACGGCTTCACGCTTGTGGAACGGATCCGGGCCGACCCGGAACTGTCCGGCGTCCCGTGCGTGCTTGTCAGTTCCCGGGCCGGCGCCGAGGACCGGGAACGCGGCCGTTCCGCCGGCGCCGACGCCTACGTGGTCAAGGGCGAGTTCGACCAGGAGGAGCTGTTGGCACACATCCGTCGTCTGGTGGTGCGCTCATGATCCGGGTGCTGATCGTCGAGGATTCCCTCACCATGCGCCACCACCTGCGAGAAGCCTTGGCGCCCGATCCGGAGCTGCAGGTCGTCGGGGAGGCCGTCGACGGCGAGCACGCCGTCGAGCTGACCGGCCGGTTGCGCCCCGACGTGATCACGATGGACATGATGCTGCCCGGGATCAGCGGCCTGGCCGCGACCGAGCACATCATGGCCGAGCATCCGACGCCGATCCTGGTGGTCTCGTCGGCCGACCGGCAGGAGTTGTTCAGCACCTACAACGCGCTGGCCGCCGGCGCGGTGGACGTGCTGGAGAAGCCGCGCGGCGACGACTCGGACGCGGACTGGGGGCGGCGGCTGCGCACCACGCTGCGGATCGTCTCCCGGATCCGGGTGATAACGCATCCGCGGGCCCGGCTCGGTGCGCGGGGCCGTACCGCGGCACCGGTGCCGCCCGCCTCCCCGGTGCCGGTCGCCGCGCCCGCGCTCGGCGTGGTCGCGGTGGGTTCCTCCACCGGTGGTCCCGGCGCCCTCACCGAGCTGATCCGCGAGCTGCCGCCGAACTTCGCCACCCCGGTGCTGGCGGTGCAGCACATCGCGGCGAGCGAGCAGTTCGCGGTGGCGTTCTCCGACTGGCTGGCCGGGCAGACCGGCCGCAACGTGCGGTACGCGATCGACGGCACCCCGGTCAGCCGGATCGCCGGGCAGGTACTGCTCGCGCCCCCGGACCGGCACCTCTACGTCCGCGACAAGCTGGTGCGGCTCAGCGACGGCCCGCCCCGGCACTCCTGCCGGCCGGCGGTGGACGTGCTCTTCGAGTCGGTGGCGGCCGAGTTCGGGCCCTCCGCGGCCGGTTGCCTGCTCACCGGGATGGGCCGGGACGGCGCGACCGGGCTGCTGCAGATGCGTAACCGGGGCGCGATCACGTTCGCCCAGGACGAGGGGAGCTGCGTCGTCTACGGGATGCCCCGGGAGGCGGCGCTGATCGGCGCGGCCGCGTACGTGCTGCCACCGGCCCGGATGGCCGGCCGGATCGCCGAACTGCATCCCGTGGCGGGCCGGCGATGACGCCGACCGTGCTGATCGTGGACGACAGCCTCACCGTGCGGATGGACCTGCACGAGGCGTTCTCCGACGACGGCTTCACCACCGTCCTGTGTGCCAGCGGCACGGAGGCGCGGGCGGCGTTCGTGGCGGCGGTCTTCGACGCGGCGGTGCTCGACGTGATCCTGCCCGACGCGGACGGCCTTGAACTCCTCGCCGAGCTGCGCGGACTCCGCCCGGACGTAGTGATCATGCTGCTCTCCAGCGAACAGGAGGTGGCCGACCGGCTGGCCGGGTTGCGGACCGGCGCGGACGAGTACATCGGGAAGCCCTACGACGCGGGGTACGTCGTGGCGCGTACCCGTCAGCTGCTTGGTGAGGCACCGCAGGGCGCCGACCGGACCAGCGTGCTCGTCATCGACGACAGCATGACCTTCCGCGAACAGCTGCGTGACCTGCTCGAACCGGAGGGATACGCGGTGCTGACCGCGGCCAGCGGCGAGGAGGGCCTGCGGATGGCCGCCGACCGCCGGCCGCACGCGGTGATCGTGGACGGTGTGATGCCGGGCATCGACGGCGCCACCGTGATCCGCCGGATCCGGCTGGACCCGGCGCTGCGCGACACCCCGTGCATCCTGATGACCGCGGCCGACGACTACGCGACCGAGATGCAGATGCTGGAGGCCGGCGCCGACGGGTTCGTCCGCAAGCAGCAGGACCTCGCGGTGGTGCTGGCGAAGCTGGCGGCGGTGCTGCGGCAGAGCGCCGAGCAACTGCCGATCGAGGGCTTCGGCAACCTGTACGGCCCGGGCAAGGTGCTGATCATCAGCACGAACGACGACGACCGGCAGGTGTGGGCGGACGCGCTGCGGCCCGAGGGGTACGACACGGTGCTCTCGGCCAACATCGGCGAGGCCTTGGAACTGCTGGCCGAGCAGCCGGCGGACTGCATCGTGGTCGGCTTCGACGACGACCTGGACCGCGCCCGGAACGCCTGCCGCAGCATCCGGGACGTACCGCAGATCGGTGAGCTGCCGCTGATCGTGACGGGTGACGAGCACGCCATGCTGGACTGCCTGTCGGCGGGCGCCGACGACTACGTGCGGCGCGTGGACATCCCGGAAGGGCTGCTGGTGCACGTCCGGGCGCAGATCCGCCGCAAGCAGTCGCACGACGAGTCGCGCCGGATCCGCGAGGAGCTGATGCGCCGCGAGCTGGACGCTGCCGAGGAGCGGTCGGCGCGGCAGCTCGCCGAGACCCGTGCCGCGCTGGTCGAGGAGCTGGAGTGGCGCAACCGGGAGCTGGAGGCGTTCTCCGGTTCGGTCTCGCACGACCTGCGCGGCCCGCTCCAGGTGATCAGCAGCTTCGCCGAGCACGTCCTGGACGAGGAGGACGGCGAGCCGCTGGGCGAGCAGACCCGGCACCGGATCACCCGGATCCACGCGGCCGCGCTGCGGATGGCCGACCTCGTGGAGTCGCTGCTGATCCTGGCCCGGGCCAGCCGCGGCGAGCTGCGCCGGGAGAGGTTCGACATGACGGCCACGGCGCGGCAGGTGATAAGTGATGTGGCGGCGCGGGACCCGAAGCGGATCGTGGAGTACGCGGTTCCCGAGGGGATGACCGCCGACGGCGACGAGGGCCTGGTCCGGGTGATCCTGGAGAACCTGATCAACAACGCGGTGAAGTTCACCCGCAAGGTCGAGCACCCGGTGGTCGAGGTGGGTCACGAGGGCGACCGGTTCTACGTCCGGGACAACGGCGCCGGGTTCCCCGCCGAGCAGGCCGGGCAGCTGTTCCGCCCGTTCGCCCGGCTGCACGACGCCCGGGACTTCCCGGGCACCGGGATCGGGCTGACCACCGTGCACCGGGCGGTGGAACGGCACGGCGGTGAGATCTGGGCGGAGAGCGCGGAGGGCCGGGGCGCGACGTTCTGGTTCACGCTGCCCCCGGCCGCCGAGCCGCCCGGCCCGGAGCGGCGCGCGAACCCGCGCCGCTCCGGCTGACGACCGTCAGTTGCCGAAGACCAGGCCGTCCGAGATGACCGTCGGGCGGCCGGAGGTGCCCAGCACCTCGATCATGATCTTGTGCTTGCCGTTGGACAGGTTCCGGGTCCAGACCGCCTGGCGGTACGCGTTCTTACTGGACCGCAGGTCGACCGTGCTGACCTTCTTGCCGTCCACCCAGATCGCCACCTTGCCGGACTTGGCGGTTTTGGAGAACAGCAGCGCGGCGGTCCGGCCGCTGAACGTCCAGGTCAGCTTCCGGCCCTTGGCGGAGGCTGACAGCGCCTTGCCGTTCAGGTGCGCCGGCTTCTTCACCGTGGTCCACGCACCGGTCTTCTTCGCCGAGGTGTCCGCGAGCAGCGACACCTTGCGCTTGATCTGCGCCGTCTTCGCGTTGCCCGACAGGTCCCGGGCGGTGACCGTGTAGGTCGAGGTGCCCGGCTTGACCGTGGTGTTCCAGGCCCTGGTGGCCGGGCCGAGCGCGGCGCGGCGCGGTGACGTCACGGTGAACCCGGTGAAGGCGAGGTTGTCCTTCGCCGACAGGGTCAGGGTGACCGGTGCCGACGTGGTGCTGTAGGTGCCGGTACGCAGGTTGACCGCCATGCCCGCGGTCCACGCCGGCACGGTGACATCGCTGTACACGGTGGCGCCGACCTGGCTGCCGAGGCCGGAGACGTGCACGGCGCGGACGGCGACGGTGTGCCGGCCCGGCGTCAGGATCACGCTCGCCGAGCGGGCGGCCGCGGCCGGGGTGCTGACCTTGCGGTTGTCGACGTACACCTCGAACCGGGCCAGGTTGGCGGTGGGCGTGCTCAGCGACCAGCTCAGCCCGGCGGTCTTCTTGACGTAGTACGCGTTGTTCTTGACCCCGCCACCGCTCACCTTCAGCGTCAGTCCGGTGACCTGCTGGGTGGCACGGGAGCGGATGGCGCCGAGCCGGGTGTAGAGGTTGTCGCCCGGGCAGACGGTGGCGTCGCCGTCCCGGTGACCGGAGATCCGCTGGAGGGTCACCGAGTCGTTGATTTTGAACTTGTCGTTCGTCGAGCCGGCCTTGACGGTCACCGTGCTGGCCGGGTTGTAGCCGTACTTGGTGAGCCGGGCCGCCGCGACCTGCGCGATGGTCGTCTCGATCGCACTGCTGGACGCCTGGTACCGGAAGTCGCCGATCACCGCGATGCCGGCGTAGTTGGTGTTGAAGCCCTGGGTCTGCGCGCCGACGATGGGTTCCTCGACACCGCCCTTGCGGCCCTCGTAAAGCTTGCCGCACTTGTCGACCAAGTAGTTGTAGCCGATGTCGGACCAGCCGTTGCTCTTCACGTGGAAGGTCTGGATGCTCCGGACGATCGCCGCCGAGTCGGCGCAGGCGTAGTCGTTGGTGGTCGCCGTGTGGTGCACCCAGAGGGCACGCACCTCGGTGCCCTTGGAGATCGACTTGACGATCCGCTCGTCGGCGCTCCAGCCGGCTCGGCTGACATACGCCGGGAACTGCGGCCGGGCCTGCGCGGCCGACGGCGCGACGGTGTTCGCCCGCGCGCCGGGACTGGCCGGCGCGGACGGCTTCGCGGTCGTCGCGGCCGGCGCCGGCGCCGTCGTCGCGGCCGGCGCCTCGGTGGTCTCCTCGGGCCCGGCCGTCGTCGCGCTCGGCGCCACCGGCTCGGCGGGCGCCTCGGTGGTCTCCGCCGGCTCGGCCGTCCCGGTCGGCTCGGCCGGCGCGTCGGTCGTCGGCGCCGGGTCGGCGGACGAGACGCTCGGCTCCGGCGACGGGCTCTCGGTCACGGCCGCTCCACCACCGGCACCGCCGCTCGGCGAACCCGGGTCGACCAGGTCGAGGCGCATGCCCCTCGGCAGCCCGTCACCGGCGCCGGCGATCCGGACGGCGACGCCGTCGGAGGGGCCGACCCAGATCGGCACGGTGCTGCCGCGGCGGCCGGAGTCGGCCGCCTCGGCGCCGTCCGGCTCGTCGTCCGAGCGCTCCAGACTCTGCCAGCCGGTCCACTTGCCGCCGGCCACGCCGCGGGTCTTGACCTGGATCGTGCCCTTCGGCGCGGCGGCCGGGTCGGACCAGGTGATGCCGAGCAGGCTGAACCGCTTCGTCTCCCGCTCGGGGACGTCCACGTCGCCGCCACCGGCGGGCGCGGCGATGTCGACGGTGTTCAGCTCAGTCTTGATCTTCGGCGGGGTGGCTGCCGGGTCCGGCGCCAGGACGGTGACCGCCTCCGCGCCCGCCGCCGCCGCGGACGTGGGTTCCGTCGCGTCCGGCCAGGCCAGCACGGCGACGCCCCCGCCGGCCCCCAGCACCGCCGCGGCGGTACCCAATCCGATGGCCAGCCGTCGATTCATCAACCCGGTCCCCCATGTGAAAGAAGCTCATGCGGGCGTGAACGCTACCGGACCGTCCGCTCCACCGGGCGCCCGGATCGAAAGATCGTTATCTGTGAGCGCCCGGTGACGCGGGCCGCCGTCGCCGGGGCCCGCGTGACAGCCGTCCGGCAGGGCTTCCGGGCCGCTCAGCCGGAGCTCAGTCGGTGCTCAGCGCCGTCACCGGGCTCACCCGCGCGGCCCGGCGCGCCGGCAGCACACCGGCGAGCGCGGTCAGCGCCACCAGCGCGGCGAACACCGCGGCCAGCTGCCACACCGGCAGGGTCAGCGGCGCGTTCACCCCGGTCGCCTGGAGAGCGAGCCAGGCGTACGGGACACCCAGCGCCAGCCCGAGCGTCGCACCGATCACGCCGTACAGGGCCGACTCGGCCGTGAGCATCGCCCGCAGCCCGCCGCGCGACATCCCGATCGCCCGGAGCAGGCCGGACTCCCGGACCCGTTCCACCACCGAGAGCGCGGTCGTCGCCCCCACGCCCACCACCGCGATCAGCACGGTGAGCCCGATCAGCAGCAGGGCGACCGCCAGCAGCACGGTGAGCGCCGTGTTCAGCTGGTCGCGCTGGTCGGCGAGCACCGCGATGCCGAGACCCTCCTGGCCGGCGGTGACCTGCCGCAGCGCCCGCAGCCCCGCGGTGCGCCCGTCCTCACCGTCGCGGGCCGCGTCGGCGAGCAGCCCGGTCGCCGCGGCCGGCGCCCCCAGGGCGGTCAGATCGGCCGGGTCCACCACCAGGCCGGTGTGCAGCGGCGCCATGTCGGAGAGCACCGCGACCACCCGCAGCGACACCGCACGCCCACCGGCCGAGACCACCGCCGTGTCCCCGGTGCCCAGACCGGCCTGGTCCGCGACGTACCGGGCCAGCAGCACCGTGCCCGGCCGCAGGTCACCGACCGTGCCCGAGGTGCTGCCCAGCCCGGCCAGCCGGGGCAGCGCGGTGATTGCCAGGTCGGTCGCGGCGACATCCTCCAGCGCACCGACCCGCACCGCGCCCACCCGCCGGTACGGCGTGACCCGGCTCAGGTCCGTGCTGCTGCGGGCCTGGTCCACCGCCGAGGCCGGCAGCGCCGCGCCCTCCGCCGCGGCGAGCTCGTAGTCGGCCGGCGCCGAGGCCGCCAGCTCCTGCTCACTGAGGGTGCGCACCGAGGCGCCACCGACCAGGACCCCGGCGATCATCGTGACGCCGAGTGCCACCACCACGGCCACCGCCGCGGCCCGCCGGGTGCTGCCGCCGATCCCGCCGACCGCGAGCCGGCCGACCGGTCCGAGCCGGCGCAGCGGCCAGCCGGTGACCGCGAGCACCGGGCGGACCAGGGCCGGGCCGAGCGTGATCAGCGCCAGGAAGGCCAGGCCGCCGGAGCCGACGGTGGCCAGCAGCAGCGGCATCGGGTCGTACTCCGTCGGGTCCGAACCGGGCAGGTTCAGCACGACCACACCGGCCACCCCCGCCGCGAGCAGGGCAAGAAGCAGTCCGCTGGCCCAGCGCAGACCGCCGATGCCACGCCGCGCACCGGTCGTCGCGGCACTGCGCAACGCCTCCAGCGGCGCCACCCGCGCGGCGGAGACGGCCGGGGCGCCGACCGCGACGACGGTGATCAGCACGGCCAGCGCGACGGTGCCGAGAGCGGCCGCGACCGGGTAGCCGGGCGCGGCGACCTTCCAGCCGAACAGCGACAGCAGGGGCGGGAGGGCGTGCCCGGCCAGCAGTGCGCCGAGCACCCCCGCGACCCCGGCGACCAGACCGGTCAGGACTCCCTCGGCGATCAGCGCCCGGGCCAGCGCGCCCCGGCCGGCGCCGACCGCGCGCAGCAGGGCCAGCTGCCGCATCCGCTGGGCGAAGACGATCCGGAACGTGGACGTCGCGATCAGGCCGGCCGCGATCACGGCGACCAGCACGAACGCGCCGACCACGGCGAACACCTGGGTCACCTCGGCGGCCGCCGCACGGGCCTCGGCCAGCCGGACGTCGGCCCCGGTGGACACCTCAGGCGCCGTCTCGCCGGCCGGGACGCGACCGGCGGTCAGGGCGGCGATCTCGTCGCGCACCGCGCCCGCGTCGGCGCCGCCGTCGAGGCGGACGTCGATCTGGTTCAGCACGCCGGAGCCGGCCAGGGTGGTCACGGTGGTCGTTCCCGCGTACGCCTGTGCCCCGAAATCGTCGCGTGGGGTGACCACGCCGACCACCTGGAGGCGCACCGTGCGGCCCTCCCCCGCCTCGGCCGGGACCGTCGCGCCCACGCCGAGGCCGAACCGCTCGGCCGTGCGCGGCGACACCGCGATCTGGCCGGGCCCGTCCGGGTACCTCCCCTGACTCAGGGTGACCACGCTCAGCGGGCCGGAGCCGGGATCGGCGAGCACCGCCAGGTAGTCACCGTTCACCCCGAGGCCGGCCTCGGTGCGGCCGGCCGTCTCGGCGACGCCGGTCAGCCCGCTGATCCGCCCCAGCTGCCCGGCGGTGAGCACGCCGTCCCGGACCACCAGGTCGACGGCTTCGGGGGTGCCGCTCAGCCCGTTGAGCACGCTGCGCTCGGTGATCTGCTGGGCGAGCACCGTCGCGTAGACGACGAACGACGCGACGAGCACGGCCAGGCCGGTGAGCAGCATCCGGGCCGGGCGCCGGGTGACGCCGGCGAGCTGGGTACGCAGCACCGGGTTCATCGGATCGCCGCCAGCTGGTGCAGGGCCTCGGTCACGGTGGCCGCGTTCGGCTCGTGGATCTCGCCGGCCGGCCGGCCGTCGGCGAGCAGCACCACCCGGTCCGCGTACGCCGCCGCCCCCGGATCGTGGGTGACCATGACGATGGTCTGGCCCAGGTCGCGCACCGAGTCCCGCAGCAGGCGCAGCACCTCGGCGCCGGACCGGGAGTCCAGGTTGCCGGTCGGCTCGTCGGCGAAGACCACCTCCGGCCGGGACACCAGCGCCCGTGCCAGGGCGACCCGCTGCTGCTGGCCGCCGGAGAGCTCGCTGGGCAGGTGGGTGAGCCGGCCGCCGAGGCCGAGCGCGGTGATCAACCGGTCGTACAGCGCCGGGTCCGGGCGCCGGCCCGCCAGGTCCAGCGGCAGGGTGATGTTGGCGGCCGCGGTGAGCTGCGGCAGCAGGTTGAACGACTGGAAGACGAAGCCGATCCGCTCCCGGCGGGCCTTGGTCAGCACCCGGTCCGGCTGGCTCGTCAGGTCGGTGCCGCCGAGCAGCACCCGGCCCGAGGTCGCGGTGTCCAGGCCGGCCAGGCAGTGCATCAGGGTCGACTTGCCGGAGCCGGACGGTCCCATGATCGCGGTGAACCGGCCACGGTCGAACCCGACTGTCACGCCGTCGAGGGCGCGGACCGCGGTGTCACCGGAACCGTAGACCTTGACCAGGTCGACGGCCGCGACCGCCGCACGGGCGTCCGGCCCGGCCACGGGTGAGGACTGCGTCTGCATAGGAGCTCCAAGAACGCTGGGAACGGACGAACAGAGCTTGATCGAGACGTCCGGCGCTCACATCGGCCGCCGGACCGGCTTCCGGCCGGGGCGGGGTCTGCCTTTCGGCCGATGGGGCGGCCGCACCGACCGATTACGCTGGGTCACGATGAACCGCATCCTCATTCGTGCCGGCCAGGTCGCCGCCCTCGGCGTCCTGGCGCTGCTCGGCATCATCGACATCGGCGGTGGTCTCGGCAGCAGCCCGTTCGCCCTGGCCCTGATCGCGACCCCGATGGCCGTCGCCGCCGTCTGGCTGCCCCGGCACAAGCCCGGTTCGCGCACGCTGCCGGTCGCCGCGATCGTCGTCTCCACGATCTCGCTGACGATCACCGCGCTGCTCGCCATGACCCACGACTACTACGGCAGCCTGTGGGGCCTCGCCGAGTCGGCCGCGTTCCTCGTGGTGGCCGCCGTGGTGGCCCGCAACGCCCGGCCCGCCTGGGCGGTCGGGTCGCTGCTCTTCGTCGGGCTGGCGGTCGCGGCGATGCCGCTGCGCGCCGGCGGCTCCGCCATCTACGTCACGTTCGGCCTGGTCCAGGCGCTCGGCGTGGCCGGCGCCATCGGCGCCGGCGTCACCCTGCGGAACATGGAGAACGCGCGGCGGCGAGCTTTGGACACGGTACGCGCGGAGCAGCGCGCCGAGTTCGCCCGCGACCTGCACGACTTCATCGCCCACCACGTCACCGGCATCGTGGTGCAGGCACAGGGCGCCCGGTTCATCGCCGAGCAGGACCCGAAACGGGTGCTGCTGGCCCTCGAACAGATCGAGAACGCCGGCGCCGAGACGATGGCGTCGATGCGGCGGATGGTCGGCGTGCTGCGCGACCCCGAATCCCGGCCGGACGCGCCGCTCGCCCCGGTCGCCGGCGTGGGCGACCTGCCCGCGCTCGTCGAGCAGTTCACCGCCGCCGGTGGGCTGCCCGCCCGGCTCGACACCGGCGGCGACGACGGCGCCGGGCTGCCGGTGGAGGTGTCCACCTCGGCCTACCGGGTGGTGATGGAGGCGCTCACCAACGTCCGCCAGCACGCCCGGCAGTCCTCCGTCGTCGACGTCTGGCTGCGACGCACCGACACCCAGCTGCTGGTCCGGATCGCGAACGACGGGCCGCCGCCCCGTCCGGCCGGGCCCCGCGACCGGCCGGGGTACGGTCTTGCCGGACTGACCGAACGGGTCCGGGCCGTCGGCGGCCAGTTCTCCGCCGGCCCGGGGGTCGACGGCGGCTGGGTGGTCGACGTGGCCCTGCCGCTCTCCTGACCCGCTCGCCCGCCCACCCGCTCATCGCTGCTTCCACCGAGGTGTCACGTTGATTCGCGTTCTCATCGCCGACGACCAGGCCATGGTCCGCACCGGCTTCGGCATGATCATCGGCGCGCAGCCGGACATGGAGGTGGTCGGTGAGGCCGCCGACGGCGTGGAGGCGGTCGCCGCGGCCCGGCGGCTGCGGCCCGACGTGGCGCTGCTCGACATCCGGATGCCGAAGATGGACGGGCTCCAGGCGCTCAAACTGCTCGCCGGGCCGGACGTGGCCGACCCGGTCAAGGTCGTCGTGGTCACCACGTTCGACCTCGACGAGTACGTGCACGCGGCACTGCGCAACGGCGCGGCCGGCTTCCTGCTCAAGGACTCCGGCCCGGCGCTGCTCGTCGAGGCGGTGCGGGCGGCCGTCTCCGGGGATGCCCTGATCAGCCCGTCGGTGACCGTACGCCTGCTCAAGCACCTCGCCACCCCCGCGCAGCCGGCGGAGGACGGCGGTCTGTCGCCGCGGGAGCTGGACGTGGTGCGGCTGACCGCGCGCGGCGCGACCAACGCGGAGATCGCGACCGAGCTGTTCATCTCGGTGGGGACGGTGAAGACGCACCTGGGCAGCGTGCACGCGAAACTCGGCACCCGGAACCGGGTCGAGATCGCGGCCTGGGCCTGGGAGCGCCGCCTGCTCGGCTGATCCCCCGCCCGCCTTCCGCCGCCGGGGTCAGCCGGTGCGTTGCCGGGTGGTCAGGCGGGCCGCCACCGGCGGTTCGGCGCCCTGACCCGTGCGGACCTGCGTCCACAGCTCCCGCGCGGCGCTGCGGGCCGGGCCCAGCCGGTGCCGGGCGATCAGCTTGGCGTCGGCACGCATCCGGGCGCTGCGAGGCACCGGCAGGGACGGCCGGTAGCCGAACTTCGCGAGCCGGTCACCGAACGCGGTCTCGCAGCGGCGCACCTCCTCCTCGGTGAGCCGGCTGCGCCACCGCGCGACGCGCTCGGTCGTCGGCTCCTGATGGGTCATCGTGTGCCACGTCTTGTACTCCGGCACCGCCACCGAGGCGATCCGGTGGGGCCGGGTCATCGCCGGGTCGAAGTCCTCGTCGAGGAACGCGCAGATCGCGCGCAGGTGCGGCTCCGGGTCGGCGACCAGGTCCTCGTAGCGGACCATGTGGTAGACGTCCGCCGGGTACCGGCGGGCGGCCAGCAGCGACGCGTCCGCCGAGTACGTCCAGTAGTCGACGAGGGTGTCGAACTCGGCCGGCTTCCACGGGGTCTCCTTCAGGGAGGAGACGCAGTCCCGGCCGTCGCGCATGATGTTGATGATCTGGGCGTCCGGGAAGAGCCGCAGGATCGTCGGCAGGTGCCGCAGGTAGAGCGGCCGTTTGTCACCCCAGCGGGGTTTGCCGAACCGGTCGGCGTACATCTTGAAGACCGTGCCGAACGCCGAGCCGAGCGTCGGCGGGCCGGCCACGATCGCCTCCACCACCGCGCCGGGGTCCAGGCCCAGGTCGCCGAACTGGTGGGTACCGGTGATCCACTCCCCCAGGGCGCGGCGGGCGGCAGGATCGGTCAGGTCGCCGAACTCGGCGCGCCGGCTGTATCCGGCGAGCAGGAACCG
The DNA here is from genome assembly GCF_020873875.1 of Actinoplanes sp. DH11. GTDB lineage: Bacteria > Actinomycetota > Actinomycetes > Mycobacteriales > Micromonosporaceae > Actinoplanes. Next base: position 63,447 of record NZ_JAHWGU010000015.1, on the reverse strand, counting down.
GGTCTCCGGCGGCAACGCGATCCGCGGATGGGCGTGCAGCATGAGCTGCAGCATCGTCGTGCCGGAACGGGGACAGCCGACGACGAAGATCGGTCGGTCACTCACCACGGTGACTCCTTTCCTGGCCTGCCCGGGACGTGATCACCTGCCGGGCGGCCGCCTGCGGGAGGCGGTCGCCACCGGGGCACGATCATGGAGACCAGAAAAAGATTCCGCAAATACCCTGTGCAGCCAAGGGGTACACACTGTTAACGGGCTGTGAATTACCTGGCAATGTGGACCGTCGCGGTGAAGAAGGCTCCGGTCAGAGGGCGATCCAGTAGCGCTTCACGGTGCCGATCTCGCTGTCCCGGACGTCGTCGAAAACACCGCCGTGCCGTTCGATCAGCCGCGCCGACACCGCGTTCGTGACGTCACAACTGATCATCACCCGCTCCAGGCCGAGCCCGCGGGCCACGCCCAGCATCTCGCCGAGCGCCCACGAGGCTAGGCCGCGGCGGCGGGCGGAGGGGCGTACGCCGTACCCGATGTGGCCGCCCGCCCGGAACAGGAAATCGTTCAGCTCGTGCCGCAGCGAGATCGTGCCGAGCACCCGGTCCCCCTCGACGAGCCACCGGTACGTGCAGTGCACCAGCCCCTCGGCCGGCCGCACCGAAGTGTCCTCCTCCGTGCGCAGCCGCCGCACCCACGCGGCGAAACCGGCGGGCGAGTCCACGTCGTCACCGGCACGCAGACCCGAACCGGGCTGGTGCACGCCCCGGCCCCACTCGTCGCGGGACCGGAGCCAGGCCGCGTGCAGCCGGGTGTCGGGGGCGATCAACTCGGGCATACCGACACCGTACCGATGCTGGTCAATGCGTTTTCAGCCCGCGGCCAGCGCCAGAAGGCGCTGGATCTGCCCCTGCCGGGTGGTGCTCATCGATTGGGCCAGATTCTTCACCTCCGGGTACGCGCCACCGGTCGCCTCCATCCGCAAGGTCTCCATCGTGTTGTGCAGGTTCCCCAGCAGCAACGCCACGGCGATCCGGTCGAAGTCGGTGCCCTTGGCCGCACGCAGGCCCGCGATGTCGCCGTCCTGCAGCGCGTGCAGCGCACCGTGCCCGGCGTGCAGCTCGGACGCCGACGGCGCGGTCACCGGCTGCTTCCAGGCGGCCAGCCAGTCGCGCATCCGAGCCGACTCGACCTGCCACTGGCCACGCAGCTCGGCGGCGAGGGTACGGATCTCGGGGTTTACCGCACTCTTCTCGGCGACCGCCGCCACCTGCTCGCCCTCGCCGATCTGCTCCAGGGCCATCTGCAGGAACATCACATCGGTGTCGTTGTGCGCGGCGACCTCCGTGTCACCGCCGCACCCGCTCAGCAGCAGGACGAGCAGCAGGAGGAGTCCTCCCGCTGCTCGCCGCACTGCCGGCACTCCTAGACGGCGGTCCACAGCGCCGCGACGTACGGCGGTTCCCACCCGCTGATCGCGGTGTGCGCCTGCCGGCACTGGTAGCTGCGACCGGCATAGGTCACCCGGTCACCTGCCTTGTACGCCGTACCGGCCGCCCACGTCGTCGACCCGGGGTTGGTCGTCGCGGGCGGCGGCGTCGGCGTGGTCGGCGCCGGTGTGGTGGGGGCGGGCGTGGTGGGCGTCGGGCCCGGCGTGGTCGGCGTCGGGTTCGTGGCGCCGCCGAAGTTCACGTCCACGCAGGAGTAGAACGCGTTGACCGTGTCGGCGACGTTCCACCGGGCCAGGACCGTCTGCCGGCCCGAGTACCCGGAGAAGTTCACCGTGTGCGTCTTGGTGGCGCCGGGCTGCGCACCGTTGTCGTTGAAGGACGCCACCAGCCGGTTGCCGATGAAGTACTCCCACGTCGACGTCCGGTGCCGCGCGGTGATCACCCAGTTGAAGGTGACGCTGCTGCCGACACTCGCCGCCGGCCAGTTCTTGCTGTTGTCGTTCAGCACAGTGAAACGGCTGCCGCCACCGTTGCACTGCGTCGAACCCTTGGGCTGCTCGACGCTCTGCGGTTCGTACACGATGTCGCCGCACCCGGAGACCGCGCCGCTCGCGCAGTTGGCCTGCCGGCTGGGCGGCGACGAGATGTAGCCGTGCGCGGACGCCGGGGAGACGGCCACGAACATCGATCCGGTGACCGCCGCGACGGTCAGTGCGGGGAGGGTGAACCTGCGCTTCATACACGAGCTCCTTGCTTGGGGGTGATCGGGGAGCGTGCTCACCAACGTAAATGAATTCCGGGTAACAGTAAACAATGTTAAATATTTTTATGCCGTTGGTTGTCGTACCCCTGTGGGATGCTGCGCGGGTGCTGGTGGAGTTCGAGGCAGAGTTGTGGGTGTGGGCGGCGCGACCGGCCGAGACCTGGACGTTGGTGAGCCTGCCCGTGGAGACGTCGGCCCACATCCGCGAGATGGCCGGCGGCGTCCGGCGCGGCTTCGGGTCGCTGCGGGTGCGGGCCACCGTGGGCACGAGCACGTGGACGACGTCGGTGTTCCCGGACAGCGGGCGGTCGGCGTACGTGCTGCCGGTGAAAGCCGCGATCCGCAAGGCCGAGTCGTTGTCCGTCGGCGACACGACGAGCGTGCGGGTCGAGCTGCTGGATCTCTGAGGGCGCGGTCCGTCTGCCGCGGTCGGTCCCATCTGCCGGCTGTCACCCACGGTCGCCGCAAACCCGATCCCGACAGCCACCAGCGACAGCCGGACCCGCCGGGCTGTCACCCACGGCTGCCAAGAACCCATCCCGACAGCCACCAGCGACAGCCGAACCCGCCAGCTGTCACCCACGGTCGCCGCAACCCCACCCCGGCAACCGCCAGTGACAGCTGGACCCCGCCAGCTGTCACCCACGGTCGCCGCAAACGCGATCGAGCAGCCACCAGCGACAGCCGGACCCGCCGGGCCATCACCCACGGTCGCCACAAACCCGATCCAGCAACCACCAGTGACAGCCGAACCGGGCTGGGCAACCACCAGCGACAGCCGAACCCGCCAGCTGTCACCCACGGTCGCCGCAAACGCGATCGAGCAGCCACCAGCGACAGCCGGACCCGCCGGGCTGTCACCCACGGTCGCCACAAACCCGATCCAGCAACCACCAGTGACAGCCGAACCGGGCTGGGCAGCCACCAGCGACAGCCGGACCGGCTGGGCAGCCACGGTCGCCGCCAACGCGATCGGGCAGCCACCAGCGACAGCCGGACCGGCTGGGCTGTCACTGGCTTGGGCTCAGAGTCGTGCGGCGGCTTTTGGACCGCCGGAAGCGCAACCCCGGCGCCGGCCACCGAACCGGATCCTTTGACGGCCTCGAGCGGCGGAAAGCCGGACGGTCGAGCACCAGCAGTACCGACCGGATCGGCGGGCGGGCCGACCAGGGCGGTGGCAACCCGGGCGGAGGTGGGGCGGTGGGTGGGCACGGGGAGGGCGGGAAGGGGTGTGTGTGGGAGGGGTGTGCGCGAGCATGAGGGGATGACGAAGCTGAGTGCACGGGAGATCGTTGAGCAGGCGCCGGAAGGGTGGGTCTATCTGCTGGGGTCGTTGCGGACGCGGCTGATGACCGGGGACTTCGCGAAAGGGCTGGCGCTCGTCGCGGCGATCGGGGCGGCGGCTGAGGCTGCGGACCATCATCCTGATCTGGATCTGCGGTTCACCTATGTGGATGTGCGGCTGGTCAGCCACGACGTGGGTGGGGTGACGGGGCGGGATGTGCGGATGGCCCGTACGATCGCTGATCTTGCCGGGCAGGCTGGGGTGGCGCTGAAGGGTGCCGGGATCGCGCGGCTCGAGTTTGCTCTGGACAGCCCGGACCATGCGAAGGTGCTGCCGTTCTGGCAGGCCGTGTTCGGTGGCGAGGCGGGTGCGGACGACATCAAGGATCCGGACGGGGTGCTGCCGACGGTCTGGTTCCAGCGGTCCGGTGGCGAGGAGCCGCGGCAGCGCTGGCACCCGGATCTGTGGGTGGACCCGTCCGAGGTGCGGCCTCGGATCGATGCGGCGCTCGCCGCCGGTGGGACGCTTGTCAGTGATGCGGAGGCGCCGAGCTTCTGGGTGCTCGCCGACCCGGAGGGCAACAAGGTGTGCCTGTGCACCTGGCAGGACCGGGCTTGAAAACGGACCGGGCCTGAAAGCGGACTGCGCCCGCGAACGGACCAGGCGTGAAAACGGACCGGGCCTGAAAAGCCTGAAAGAAGAAGGGGGCGGGGTGGCTCGAGCCACCCCGCCCCTCCTGTTTCCGATCAGGCCGCGACAGGAGCCTGATCGGAGACCGGAGTCCTCCGCCCACCGGACAGGTGCCGTAGGTAGGCCGGCAGGGTGAGGAACTCCGGGCAGGTCCGTTCGGTGAGCAGGACGGTCAGCAGCGTCCGGGCCTGGCCGAAGCACCGGGCCGCTTCCTCGTCCAGGGCGCCGGTCTCGCTGAGCACGTCCAGTTCCTCGCGGAGCATCCGGGTGACCAGGCCGGCCGTGACCGGCACGCCGTAGTCGGTGAGGGTGCCCGAGGAGATCCACTGCCAGAGCTGGGCGCGGCAGATCTCGGCGGTGGCGGCGTCCTCCATGAGCCCGCCGAGGGCGACCGCACCGCGACCGCCGAGCCACGCCGCGATGTAGCGCAGGGCGACGCTGACGTTGGTGCGCAGCGCGACCTCGCCGACCGTGACGTCGGTGGAGCGGACGTCGAGCAGTTCGGCCGCGGTGACGCGCACGTCCTCGCGTTTGCGCACGATCTGGTGCGGTTCGTCGCCGAGCCATTGGTCGAACACGTCCCGGCACGTCTCGACCAGGGCCGGGTGCGCCACCCAGGAGCCGTCGAAGCCGTCGCCGACCTCGCGCCGCTTGTCCTGGCGGACCTGGTTGAGTGCCCGTTTCGCGGCGACCGGGTCACGGCTGGGGACGACCGCGGCCATCCCGCCGATCGCGTGGGCGCCGCGCTTGTGGCAGGTGCGGACCAGCAGTTCGGTGTACGCCCGCATGAACGGCGCCGTCATGGTGACCTGGGACCGTTCGGGCAGGACCACGTCCGGCCGGTTCTTGATCATGCTGAAGAGGTAGTCCCAGCGGCCCGCGTTGAGTCCCGCCGAGTGCTCGCGCAGCTCGTACAGGATCTCCTCCATCTCGAACGCCGCGTTGATCGTCTCGATCAGCACGGTGGCCCGGATGGTGCCGCGCGGGATGCCGAGGTACTCCTGCGCGAAGACGAAGACGTCGTTCCAGAGGCGGGCCTCCAGGTGCGACTCCAGCTTCGGCAGGTAGAAGTAGGGTCCGCTGCCCCGGTCGATCTGCTTCTGCCCGCAGTGGAACAGGTACATGCCGAAGTCGAACAGCGACGCGGAGACGGCCCGGCCGCCGATCCGGAGGTGACATTCCGGCAGGTGCCAGCCGCGCGGCCGGACCATGATCGTCGGGATGTGCTCCTGAATGGCATAGACGCGCCCGTCGGCCGCCGTGAAGCCCAGCGTCCCGTCCAGGGCCTCGCGCAGGTTGAGCTGACCGAGGACCACGTTGTCCCAGGTCGGCGACGTGGCGTCCTCGAAGTCGGCCATCCACACCTTGGCGCCGGAGTTGAGCGCGTTGATGGTCATCTTGCGCTCCGGCGGCCCGGTGATCTCCACCCGGCGGTCGGTGAGGTCCGGCGCGGCGGGAGCGACCCGCCAGGACGGGTCGTCCCGCACGTGCCGGGTGGAGGCCAGGAAGTCGAGGTCGGTGGTCCGGGTGGTCCGGCGGCGCCGGCGGCGCTCCAGCAGCTGCACCCGGCGGGCGCCGAACTCGCGGTCGAGGGCCACGATGAAATCGACGGCCTCGGTGGTCAGGATCTCGGAGTGACGGCCGTCGGCCGTACCGGTGATGGTGATCTCTTCGGCGCCCATGTGATCTTCCTTAGAGTCAGAACTGCTCGGCCTCGGTGGACCCCGACAGCGCGGTGGTGCTGCTGTCCGGGTTCAGCGCGGTGGAGACGGCGTCGAAGTAACCGGTGCCGACCTCGGCCTGGTGCTTGGTCGCGGTGTAACCGTCGGCCTCGGCCGCGAACTCGGCTTCCTGGAGCTTCACGTACGCGGTCATGCCGGATTCGGCGTAACCGCGCGCCAGCTCGAACATCGAGTGGTTGAGCGCGTGGAAGCCAGCCAGCGTGACGAACTGGAACTTGTAGCCCATCGCGCCGAGCTCCTTCTGGAACCGGGCGATGTCGGCGTCGTCCAGGTTGCGCTTCCAGTTGAACGACGGCGAGCAGTTGTAGGCGAGCATCTTGCCGGGGTGCTTGGCGTGCACGGCCTCGGCGAACTTCTTCGCGAACGCCAGGTCCGGCTTGCCGGTCTCCACCCAGAGCAGGTCGGCGTAGTCGGCGTACGCCACGCCACGGGAGATCGCCGCGTCGTCGCCGGGCCGCACCCGGAAGAAGCCCTCCGCGGTCCGCTCGCCGGTGAGGAACGGCTTGTCGCGCTCGTCCACGTCGGTGGTGAGCAGGTCGGCGGCGAGCGCGTCGGTGCGGGCGATGACAAGTGTCGGCACGCCGGCGACGTCGGCCGCGAGACGGGCGGCGTTGAGCGTCCGGATGTGCTGCTGCGTCGGGATCAGGACCTTGCCGCCGAGGTGGCCGCACTTCTTCTCGCTGGCCAGCTGGTCCTCCCAGTGCACGCCTGCGGCACCGGCCGCGATCATGCCCTTCATCAGCTCGAACGCGTTGAGCGGGCCACCGAAACCGGCCTCCGCGTCGGCGACGATCGGGGCGAACCAGTCACGCTCGTACCGGCCGGCCGCGGTGTCGATCTGGTCGGCCCGCAGCAGCGCGTTGTTGATCCGGCGGACCACGGCGGGGACTGAGTTGGCCGGGTAGAGCGACTGGTCCGGGTAGGTGTGGCCGGACAGGTTGGCGTCCGCCGCGACCTGCCATCCGGAGAGGTAGATGGCCTTGAGGCCGGCGCGCACCATCTGGGTCGCCTGGCCGCCGCTCAGCGCGCCGAGCGCGTTGATGTAGTCCTCGGAGTGCAGCAGGTCCCACAGGCGGGCGGCGCCGCGCTCGGCGAGCGTGTGCCGCTCCTGGAGGGTGCCCCGCAGCTTGACGACGTCCTGCGCGGTGTAGTCGCGCTTGATGCCGGTCCAGCGGGGGTCGCCGGCCCATTCCCGAGTGAGGTCCGCAGCGGTACCGCCCCTGGTTTCGGTCAGCTCAGTCATGACGAATGATCCCTTTCCTACCCTGTCGCGTTCTTCTTCGGTGGAAGAACTTCACTCTCAGGGATCACACCAGCCCCTTTGAAGGCCTCTTGCACGGAAAGAAACGCGGAAATTCTGTTACGGTCAAACCCGTGACCGCTTCATCTTCTGACGCGACAGTGGACCTGGTGACCCTCGGACAACGGCTCCGGCATCTGCGCCGCACCAAGGGCCTCACACTCGACCAGCTCAGCGAGGCCGTCGGGCGTGCGCCGTCCCAGTTGTCGCTGATCGAGAACGGCAAGCGGGAACCGAAACTGTCGGTGCTGCAGTCGATCGCGCACGCGCTGGGCGTACCGATGCAGGATCTTCTCCGCCCGGAGGCGCCGAGCCGGCGCGCCGGGCTCGAGATCGAGCTAGCCCACTTCCAGCAGAACCCGGCCTACCAGGCGCTCGGCCTGCCGGCCGTGCGAGCCGGGCGGCGGCTGCCGGCGGACGCGCTGGAATCCCTCATCGGGTTGCACCGCGAACTCAACCGGGTGCTCACCGAGCAGAGCGCCACCCCCGAGGTGGCCCGGCGCGCCAACGCGCAACTGCGCGCCGAGATGCGCAAACGCAACAACTACTTCGCCGAGATCGAGGAGGCGGCGGCCAAGGTGCTGCGATCGGTACGGCACACCACCGGCCCGCTCTCCCAGCGTGGCATCCTCGACATCGCCGCCCAGATCGGGTTCACCCTGCACTACGTGAACGACCTGCCCAGCTCCACCCGGTCGGTGACCGACCTGAAAAATCGGCGGATCTTCCTCCCGCAGGTGGCGAGCGGCAAGGGGCACGACCCGCGCGCCGTGGTGCTGCAGACCCTCGGGCACTTCGTGCTCGGCCACAACGACCCGGCCGACTACGGTGACTTCCTGCGCCAGCGGGTCGAGGTCAACTATTTCGCGGCGGCGCTGCTGATGCCGGAACGGTTCGCGGTGGACTTCCTCAGCGAGGCCAAGGCCGACAAGGCAATGGCGATCGACGACTTCCGGGACGCGTTCGGGGTCTCCTACGAGACGGCCGCGCACCGATTCACCAACCTGGCGACCCAGCACTTCGGCATCCCGGTCCACTTCGCCCGGGTGCACGAGAGCGGCATCGTCTACAAGGCGTACGAGAACGACAACGTCCGCTTCCCGTCGGATGTGACAGGCGCGATCGAGGGGCAGCCGGTGTGCCGCAAGTGGGCGTCCCGGACGGTTTTCGAGGCCGACGACCCGTACTCGTCGTTCTACCAGTTCACCGACACCACTGCGGGGACGTACTGGTGCACGGTGCACGTCGAGTCCACGAGTTCCGGGTTGTTCTCGGTCACCGTCGGCACGCCGTACGAGCATGCCCGCTGGTTCCGCGGCGGCGACGTGACCGGGCGTACCGTCTCGCACTGCCCGGACCCGGACTGCTGCCGCCGCCCACCGGCCGGCCTGGTCGACCGCTGGGCCGGCAACGCCTGGCCGAGTGCCCGCGTGCACTCGCATCTGCTGGCCGCACTGCCGCCGGGCACCTTCCCGGGCGTCGACAACCGCGACGTCTACGATTTCCTGGAGCGCCGCGCCTGACGCCGGCCGGTCACGGCCGGCCGGTGTATTCGGCGAGCCGGGCCGCGGCGGCCTCCTCGAACGGCTGGATGCCCGCGGTGAGCCGGCGGACCAGGTCGCCGGTGGTGGCGAGGGCCTGCGCGATCACCGGTTCCGGATATCCGTAGCGCACCTGGTGCTCGGCGAACTCGTCCTCGTCGAGCACGCGCACCGAGCCGTCGAAGAGCCGGATCACGTCAAGATCAAGGTCAACGGCGGAGATCACCCCGTCGCGGTACGACGGACGGCTTGTGACATCCACGTAGAGCGCCAGTTCGGTGGGCGCGTCCCGCGGGTTGAAGCTGGCGATCTAGTCACCGGCGGACGGCACGAGCGTGAGGAAGTCGTGCCGCTGACGCACCGGCTCTTCGTCACCGCGGCGCAGCAGGATCCCGGCGCGGGCGCCGAACCAGTGACCGTGCTCGTCGGACCCCAGCGGCTCCAGCGGGTAGCACCAGTGCAGCCGCCCGCCCCACTTGGTGAACCGCATCGTCGCCGTCCCGCCGGAATCCCCGGCCGGGACGGCCCGGCCGGCGATGCCCGTCCCGCTCGTCATGCCGGCACCGCGCCGTCCGCGGCGATCGGCACCTGGCCGGACGTGACGATCAGACGGCTGCCCGGCGCGATCGGGACGACGGGGCTGAACCCGTCCGGCGCGGGCGGGGCAGGGAAATCGAGCGTGGCCATCCCTGCACCCTAGGCAGCCGCCACGACACGGCGCGATTCAATATCGCGCGCGACATGACGATCACGCAGGTGATGCCGTTGAGGAACGCGGCGACGATGTCGCTGGGGTGGTGCATGCCCCGGTAGACGCGGGACATCGCCACCCCGATCGGGACCAGGACCAGGGCCCAGCAGAGCGCCTTGAGCCAGGTGTGCCGGGCCAGGCCGGCGAGCAGCAGTGCCAGACCCAGGTAGAGCGCCACCGCGGCCGAGGTGTGCCCGGACGGGAAACTGCTGGTCGGCGGCGACTCGTCCAGCCGGTACACGTCCGGGCGGGGCCGGTCGATGGCCAGCGTGGTGAAGTAGAAGACGAGGGCCTGCGCGGTCACCGCGAGGCACAGGAAGATCGGCTCCCGCCAGCGGTGCAGCACCAGCCGCAGGATCAGCGCGACGACCGCGGTCACCGCGATGATCCAGCCGGTGTTGGCGACCGCGCTGACCCAGCCGGAGAGCGCGGTGACCGGCTCGGTGCGGCCCGCCTCCAGTTCCCGGTTCACCCCGTCCTCGACGGTCAGCGGCCACAGGTGCGCGGCCTCGCGCGTCAGCACGAGGCCGAGCCCGATCAGGAACAGCAGGAGCGCGCCGATCGGCAATACGATCCGCTTCAAGGCCTGCGTCATCACAGCGATCACGGCCGATGCACATACCCCGTCGCGTGTTCCGGGACACCTCGCTTCGAGAACGCGGCCGCCGTCGCCACCGTGAAGGCGGCACCGAGGAAGAGGCCGGCGATCACATCACTCAGCCAGTGCACCCCGAGCGCGACCCGACTCATCGCGGTGACCAGCGGGATCATGACGGCCGCGGCCCACAGCCCGACCAGGGCGAGCGGCCGGTGCCGGACCATCGGCAGGAAGACCAGCAGCAGGACGGTGGCGCCGAGCGCGCTGTTCAGGGCGTGACCGGAGGGGAAGGCGTACCCGGAGGCCTGCGCGACCGGTTCCAGGAACTCCGGCCGGTGCCGGCTGACGATCAGTTTCAGCAGTGCGCCGAGCAGCCCGCCGGCGATCATCGTGACCGCGGCCCAGAGCGCGACCGCCCGCTCGCCCCGCCGGACCAGCCAGATCACCAGCGCGAGCACCGCGAGCCGCCAGGCCGTCGGGCTGAACAGGTGGGTCCACCCGGTCAGCACGTCCACCCAGCCGGGGTTCGCCAGCGCGACCTCGTTGAGCCGGTCGGAGATCGACCGGTCGAGGTCGTGCAACGGCGCCCAGCGACCCACGACGAGGGCCGCGAGCAGGGCGAACGGGACCAGTAGCACGGGGGCGGCACTGGTGCGTACCGGCAGGGAGAGGGACCGCATGGCGAAGCATTACCCCATACCCGGCTGCGAAGCACCTGAGCGGCCGGGCCCGGTGACGTTTCGCTGAACACCCGGGAAACAACCGGCGGCCCGCCCCGGCGTGACCGGCCGGGTCAGGCACTCCCCCGCAGCGTGCGGACCGCCTCCAGGAGCTCGTGCTGGGTGATCGGGTCGGCGCCGCCGGCGCGGGCGTCCTGCATCGCCTTGGTCAGCTGGACGCGGCGCAGGACCTCCTTGATGTCGGCGCCGGTCATGCCGGTGGCGGCCACGCCCAGGGCGCCGAAGTCCAGGTCGTCGGCGAACATCCGGAAGCCGGGCGTCTCGTGCGCCGTGATCAGCGCGCGGACCATCTTGCGGAAGATCTCGGCGCGGGCCGTCTCGTCCGGTTTCGGCACGCTCACCTTGATGTCGAAGCGACCGGACCGGATCAGCGACTCGTCGACCCGGCCGGGGAAGTTGGTGGTCGCCACGACCAGCACGTTCGGGTTCGCCTCGATCAGGTCGTTCATCTCCTGCTTGAAGATGCCCGCGACCGCGTTCAGCGCCTGGCTGGCCGCATCACCGCCGGCGCCCGCGTAACTGACGATCGAGTCGAACTCGTCGAAGAGCATCAGCGTCGGCACCCGGTACCGGCGGGCGTCGCGGAAGATCTGCTTGATGTTGCGTTCCGAGCCGCCGAGCCACTTGTCCAGGATCTCCGGGGTGCGGATCTCCCGGAAGTCGGCGCCGATCTCGTTGGCGAGCGCACGGGACAGCATGGTCTTGCCGGTGCCGGGTGGCCCGTACATCAGGATGCCCTGAGGCCGCCGCGCCCCCCAGCGGGCCATCGCCTCCGGGTGCCGGAAGGAGACCGCCACCTGGCGCAGCTCGGAGACCACGTCGGCCAGGCCGCCGACCATGTCCAGGGTGACCGCCTGCGTGGTCACCGGCGTGCGGGGCAGACTTTCCCGGCTGACCACGTAACGCCGGCCGCGCAGCGCGTCCGGCTCGCTGAGCTCCAGCACCGCCTGCAGCGTCAGGGTGACGAACGCGCGCAGATGAGCCGGGCCCACCTCGTCGCGCGGCACCCGGGCCTCGAGCCGGGCCACGGCGCCGCCCTCCTCATAGGTCACGGTCGCCTGCAGACCCACCGCGGCGTCGGCGAGGACGCCCGGTTCCCGCTCCGCCGCCGGCCCGGTGGGCCGATCAAGACCCAGCCTGCGGTACGCGGCCGCGGCGGCCGTGCCCACCCCGTCGACGATACGGGTCGCGACCGGGTCACCGGCGGCGATCCGTTTCGACAGCAGCAGCCCGAGCGGGTCGTTGCCCAGCACTATCCTGCGCATCCGCTCGGTCGACATCGGCTCCGCGCCGGCGGCGATCCGCGCCGTGAACACGTGGTCGGCGCCGTCCGACGCCACCGTCAGGTCCACCCGCTGCACCGGGGCGGGCCAGGCCGCGCGGCGCAGCAGCTCCACCGGGTTGACCCGGGCCGCCGCGAGCAGGGTGACGGCGTCGACGAGCTCGACGGCCGCCCCCGCGAACTCGAAGGTCTCGCTGCCCGGTCGTGCTTCCGACATGCCGTCCTCCGAGGTCTCGACTCCTCCCAGAGTGACACGGCTGTGCACAAGCGGCGACGTTCCGCTTCCGGAAGGGATCCAAGCGGGTTAATCTCAGCCACGCTGACAACCCTCGATGTCGCGGGTTCGCGCCGGCTCCCGGCGGCGGATCGCGACCGTCGCACGGAGGAGAGTTTCGTTGCGCAAACTTGCCATCCCCGCCATCGCGACACTGATGGTCACCCTTGCCGCGGCACCGGCGACCGCCGGTGGCGGCGGCCACGGCCACCACCCGGAGAGCTCGAAGCGGCTGCGCGAGGCGGTCACCGTCTCCGGCGTCCGGGACCACCTGAAGGCGTTCCAGAAGATCGCCGACCGCAACGACGACAACCGGGCGTCCGGCACGCCCGGCTACGCCGCGAGCGCGGCCTACGTGAAGAAGACGCTGCAGCGGGCCGGTTACCGGGTCACCGAGCAGAAATTCGTCTTCCCGTTCTACGAGGAGCTGGCGCCCGCCCAGCTCACCCGGGTCTCCCCCGCCGGTGCGGCGTACGAGACCGACACCTACGACTTCTCCGGCAGCGGTGACGTCACCGGCCAGGTGGTGCCGGCGCTGAACAACGTGCTGCCGCCCACCCCGGAGCCCAGCTCGACCGCGGGCTGCGCGGCCACCGACTTCGCGCCGGCGTCCGCGACCGCGCCGCAGATCGCGCTGGTCCAGCGCGGCGGCTGCGACTTCATCGTCAAGGCGACGAACGCGAAGGCCGCCGGGTACGACGCGGTGATCATCTTCAACGAGGGCCAGCCGGGCCGGCAGGACCTGGCCGCCGGCACCCTGGGCGGGCCGTTCGACCTGCCGGTCGTCGCGCTCAGCTTCGCCGACGGCAGCGCGCTGGCCGCCGCCGCCGCGGCCGGCGTGGTGACGCTGCGCGTGCAGACCAGCACGTTCATCGACCCGGAAGCGGTGACCAGCAACATCATCGCGGACAGCCGGGGCGGTGACCCGAACCGGGTGCTCGTCGTCGGCGCGCACCTCGACTCGGTCGTCGAGGGCCCGGGCATCAACGACAACGGCAGCGGCTCGGCCACCATCCTGGAGATCGCCGAGCAGGTGTCCAAGCTGAAAGTGAAGACCAACCAGAAGCTGCGGTTCGCGTTCTGGGGCGCCGAGGAGGCCGGGCTGCTCGGCTCCGAGCACTACGTCGCCAACCTGACCGAGGCGCAGCGGGCCACCATCTACGCGAACCTGAACTTCGACATGGTGGGCTCGCCGAACTACGTGCGGTTCGTCTACGACGGTGACGGCTCCGACACCGGCACCGCCGGTCCGGCCGGGTCCGGCGAGATCGAGTCGGTCTTCACCGACTACTTCACCTCGCAGGGCCTCGCCAGCGACCCGACGGCGTTCGACGGGCGCTCCGACTACGGGCCGTTCATCGCGGTCGGCATCCCGGCCGGCGGCCTGTTCAGCGGCGCGGAGGGCGTGAAGACCGAGGAGCAGGCGCAGGAGTACGGGGGTACGGCCGGTGAGGCGTACGACCCGTGCTACCACCAGGCCTGTGACGACATCTCCAACATCAGCAACCGGGCGCTGAGCGAACTGGGTGACGCCGCCGCGCACGCCGTCTGGACGGTCGGACGGCTCAAGGGCCCGCTGGCCAGCCCGGCGGTCCCGGCCGGCGCCGGCTCCGGTGCGGCCGCCGGCGGCGGGGCGCACGGACACCCCGCCAGCTGAGGTTTCTGCCCTTTTCGTGGGGCGCCGTCGCCACGACGGCGCCCCACACTCGTCTTTCAGAGCGGTGCCGGCCGGGGCCGCCGCGCCCGGTGAGCCATCACGATCACGGCGCAGGCCACCGCGCCGCCGATCACCGTCTCCAAGCCGCGGTCGGCGAGCAGGCCGGCCATCGGGCGCGGGGCGGCCACCTGGTTCATCAGCAAGGCCAGCGGCGTGATGAAGAGCATCGCGAGCCCGTAGTTGCGGCCGACCAGCAGCTCCGCGGTCACCTGCAGCACGGCGAGGATCGCGACCGCCGGGTAGGGACCGAAGCCGGGCGCCAGCACCAGCGCCGCCAGGACCAGGCCGCCGAGGGTGCCGGCGATGCGGTGCGCGGCCCGGGTCAGCTGGGCGGACCGGCCACGCGCGGCCAGCGGGGCCACCGCCGCGACGGTCGCCCAGTACGGGTGCCCGATGCCGAGGCCCGTCGCCACCGTACCCGCGACCAGGGCCGCGGCGGCGCTGGCGGCCGCGTCGGGGAGGGCTTGACGCAGCTCCGGTCGTACGCCCGGATCCGCCGCCGATGCCGCGTCCGCCGCCGCACCCCCACCGCCGGCCGCCGCACCCGCCTGGCCTGTCGCCGCACCCCCACCGCCCGCCTGACCTGTCGCCGCACGCTCACCGCCGGCCGCCGCACCCGCCTGGCCTGTCGCCGCACCCGCACGGCCGGCCGCCCGCCGCGCGGCCCGGAACACCGCTGACGCGGCGCCGATCAGCAGCGAGAAGGCGGCGCTCGCGGCGGCCACCGTCACCGCCGGCAGCACGTCGGCGAGGCGGTGCGGCACCGAGGCGACCGCGCCGAACGCGAAGACCAGGAACAACGCGCCCGGCGGATGCCATCCGGCGAGGAACGACACGGCGTTGCCCACGCCGGCGATGACCGCGGCCACCAGTACGGCGACCCAGGTCCGCACGTCCAGGAGGCTGACCAGCACGCCCGTCGCCACCGCCGTGACCAGGGCGACCGCGGCGGCGGACTGCATGGCCAGGCGGGCGCGACCGGCGCGGGTGCGGCCGTAGAGGGAGGTGAAGGCGCCGAACGCGGCGTACATCGACAGGTGCGGCCGGTCGATCAGCAGCACGACCAGCAGCGGGAGGGCGACGCTGACGCCGGCACGCAACGCCGCCGGCGCGTCCCTACGCGAGATCTCCATGATGATCCGACCTTAGGCATGTGCTGCCGATCTTCGCGGGCATCCGGAATGGCCGAGATGCCGGCCTGGGGCGGGGTGTCCCTTTGAGTCCCGTCAACCGTTCCGGAGCACGTTCTTCTGTCGGTTCGTGCTGATAGGCAGGCGGCGGCGGCGGAGTGCGGTACGCGTGGTGCGGTATGTCGACGTGGCGGCGGAGCGAGGCGGATGTGTTTTCTGAGTTCGGCTTCCCTGTGGTCGGTGGATGCCCGGGCGCGATTCGCTGCGGTGGGTCCGGGGGCGATGTTGATCTGCTGGCGGTGCGATATCGCGGTTTCCACCCCTTGATCACAGCGATTTCGTAGCGCTAGCAGATCAACATGTCGGCCTGGCGGCGCGTCCGCGTCACCTGGGCCGGAGGGCGCGCGCGGGGTCCCCCTCCCTGTGAGGCCGCAGGGGCGGGGCCCTGGCAGGCAGGCTGACGCGGGCCGACGGGCTGGCGCGGGCAGGCACCGGCGGCGGAGCGGAAATCGGCGAGGGACGCAATAGTCACTTCCGGGCGATGACCGGCGGGTGCGACCGATGACACCATGACGCCATGTTGGTCTTGTTCGCGCGCAGTGGTACGGGTTCGACGATCGCCACGGTGCACCGCGGTGACGGCGTGGTCCTGCAACTGCCCGGTTACGACCGCAAGCACCGGGTGCCCCACGACCTCGCCCACTTCGCCACCGAACGCGCCCTCGGCATGCCGGCCGGGGTTTTCGGCACCATCGCGGCCGGCGCCGTCTTCGGCAACATGCGGCTGGTCTCCGGCCGGCCACGGCACGACGCGGCCCAGCGCAGCAGGCTGCTGCTGGACGCTCACAAGCGTGACCTCACGATGGCCGAGGTGGTGGCCGGCGTGGTGCACCGGGCGGTGGAGCAGGACGACACCTACCGGGTGCCGGCGCTGGTGCGCGAGGCGTGGGTCTCCTACGACGGCAGCGGCTGTCCCTGGAGCGAGGAGCAGGCGGCCGCGGCGGCGGACGCGCTGACCGCGATGGCGGTGGAGTGGGAGGCGCACGGCAGCCTGCGCGCGGTGTGGCCGGACGACCTGGTGGCGCCGATGCCGGAGCCGCACGGGGTGCGCCGCGGCCGGCGCGGGCGGACCTGACACCCGGTTGCTCGCAGGCCACGACCCGTGGATTGGTCGTCGCGGGCCGGCGGCCACGGCGGGCAGGGTGGCGGTGTGGTCACGCTCTCGTCGGTTCTCGCCGTTTCCGCCGTCGCCCTCGGCATGGTTCTCACGCCGGGACCGAACATGATGTACCTGGTGTCGCGGAGCATCACCCAGGGCCGCCGGGCCGGCATCGTCTCGCTGGCGGGGGTGGCGCTCGGCTTCCTGATCTACCTGACCGCGACGAACCTGGGCCTCTCCGTGCTGTTCGCGGCGGTGCCCCAGCTCTACCTCGGGATCAAGCTGGCCGGGGCGGCGTACCTGGGGTGGCTCGCCTTCCAGGTGCTGCGCCCGGGCGGCACCTCGGTCTTCGAGGCTCGGCCGCTCGACCCCGACCCGGCGGGCCGGCTCTTCCTGATGGGGCTGTTCACGAACCTGCTGAACCCGAAGGCCGCCGTGATGTACCTGTCGCTGATCCCGCAGTTCGTCCGGCCCGACGCCGGTCACGTGATGGTGCAGGGCTTCGTGCTGGGCGGGGTGCAACTGGCCGTCAGCATGGCGGTGAACCTGGCGATCGTGCTCGCGGCCGGGACGATCGCGGTGTTCCTGGCCCGGCGGCCGGCGTGGTTGCGGGCCCAGCGTTACCTGATGGGCACGGTCCTCGGGGTGATGGCCGTCAAGCTGGCGACCGACCGGGTGCGGCCGGTGCCCGCCTGAGCAGCATCGCCGCACCCAGCAGCAGCTGAGCCACCGGCACCGCGAGAACGGCCACGAGCATCGCGCCCTGCGGCCGCATGCCCAGGTGCAGCAGCATCATCAGGCCGCTGAGCGCGAGCAGGCTCACCCAGGCCGCCCGATCGGTGGGCCGCCGCCAGAGCTGGAGCCCGCACGGCAGGCAGACAAGCGCCAGCACGGCCAGCCCGGCCAGGACCGCGGGCGCGTGCCCGGCGTGTTCCCCGGCGAGCCCGAGGTGCACGGCGACGCCGCCGGCACCGAGGGCCGCGGCCAGGCGGCCGGGAGCCGGGCGAGCAGCAGGAACGGTCACCGGCGCCAGCCCCTCGCGAAGCGATCGAAAGCGGTCGAACGCCGAGTGTCCCACAGGGACGATGACGACCGGGCCCCACAGGAACGGTGACGACCGGCGCCCCACAGGAACGGTGACGACCGGGCCCTACAAGGACGGTGACGACCGGGGCCTCACAGGGACTGTGACGACCGGCGGCCCCGCGCGACGTCGCACGCGGCGATCGGCGCCGTCGCCGGCGACATCAATGAGACGCGACTCTGATCAGCGGCGTCCCGGCCGAGCCGGCGCCGGCCACCCGGGGCAGCATGAGCGGACGCTGAGACGCCCGTCACATCGGGCAACCATCGGGGGCGGCCTGGCCACTGTCCCCGCAGAGACGCCGGCCGGACTTGTCCCCAGCAACACCGGCCGGCACGAAGGGTCCCGCCCACCGGAGCCTCCTCCCGCCAGAGGGGGCCGGGCGGGGCCCTTCCTCGCACTGTCGCCGGTGGGCTTCCGGACGGAGGTGAGCGCCCGGGTGGGTGGCGGGCAACTCGCGGATCGGCGCCGGTCGCGCCGGGTGGACGAGCCGCGTTTTACACGCCTCGATGACCGGGTTAGAGTCGGAGCCCCTGGGAGCGCTCCCAGAACTCTCCCCTCCCCCTCCCCGAGGTGTCGCAAGTGAAACGCAGAGCGAAAGTCATCCTGGCCACGGCACTCGCCGTGACCGCCGCGACGGCAACCGCGTTCTTCGCGTTGCCGGCCGGCGCGGAGACCGCGACCTTCACGGTCACGAACTCCTGGAACAACGGCTACCAGGGCCAGGTGACGGTCAGCAACGACACGTCGTCCACGATCAACACCTGGAAGGTCGAGCTGACGCTACCGGCCGGAACGACGATCGGCCAGGCCTGGAACGCGACGATGAGCGCGTCCGGCAACACCTACAGCTTCACGCCGGCCGGCTGGAACGCGTCGATCGCGGCCGGCGCGGCGGCGAGCTTCGGCTTCATCGCCAACGGGTCCGGACGCCCGACCGGCTGCCTGGTCAACGGGAAGGCGTGTACGGGCACGACCGTACCCTCGTCGCCCGCGACCTCGTCCCCCAGCGCGACCGCCTCACCCAGCGCCTCCGCCTCCGCCTCCGCATCCGCATCCGCCTCTGCCTCGCCCAGCGTGTCGCCGTCCCGGAGCACGAGCGCGTCGCCGAGTGCGTCGTCGTCCGCGCCGACCGGCGGCACGCCCGTCGCGATCAACGGCCAGCTGCGCGTCTGCGGCACGAAGCTCTGCAACGAGCAGGGCGGCGTCGTCCAGCTGAAGGGCATGAGCACGCACGGTCTGCAGTGGTTCCCCAGCTGCTACACCGACGCGTCGCTCGGTGTCATCGCGAACGAGTGGAACGCCGACCTGTTCCGCATCTCGATGTACGTCCAGGAGGGCGGCTACGAGACCAACCCGAGCGGGTTCACCGCCCGGGTCAACGACCTGGTCGAGAAGGCCACCGCGCGGGGCATGTACGCGCTGATCGACTTCCACACGCTCACGCCGGGTGACCCGAACTACAACCTGGACCGCGCCAAGACCTTCTTCCGCGAGGTGTCCGCGCGCCACGCGGCCAAGAAGAACGTGATCTACGAGATCGCCAACGAGCCGAACGGCGTGAGCTGGGCGCAGATCAAGAACTACGCCGACCAGGTCATCCCGGTGATCCGCGCGAACGACCCGGACGCGGTCGTCGTGGTCGGCAGCCGCGGCTGGTCCTCGCTGGGCGTCTCCGAGGGCGGCAACGCCTCCGAGATCATCAGCAACCCGGTCAGCGCGTCGAACGTCATGTACGCGTTCCACTTCTACGCGGCGTCGCACAAGGACAACTACCGCGCCGAGGTGGAGCGGGCGGCGGCCTCGATCCCGCTGTTCGTCACCGAGTTCGGCACGGTCGACTACACCGGTGACGGCGGGGTCGACGTGGCGAGCACCAACACCTGGCTCGACCTGCTCGACCGGCTGAAGATCAGTTACGCGAACTGGACGTTCTCCGACGCGGGCGAGGGCAGCGCCGCGCTCCGGCCCGGGACCTGCAACGCGGGCTCGTTCGCCGGAACCGGCTCGCTCACCGAGTCGGGCGCGCTGATGCGCAACCGGCTCCGCGCCGGCTGATGTGCCACCGGGCGCCGGGGGTAAGGGCCCGGCGCCCGGTTTCATCTTCGATCCACTCTTCTATTCAGTCTTCACTTATATAAGTGTAGTCTTCTCCTGTGCATGCGTTCGACGTCCTCGGTGACCCGGTCCGGCGCCGGATCCTCGAGTTGCTCGCCATCGGCGAGCAGACCTCCGGAGCCGTCACCGCCACCATCCGTGCGGAGTTCGGCATCAGCCAGCCCGCCGTGTCCCAGCACCTGAAGGTGCTGCGGGACAACGGCTTCGCCACCGTACGGCCGGACGGCGCCCGCCGCCTCTACGCCGTCGACGACACCGCCCTGCGCGAGGTCGACGAGTGGCTGGCGCCCTTCCGGCGGTTCTGGGCGCCGCACCTGTCCGCCATGGCGACCGAAGTGGCCCGCGGCCGGCGCCGGCGGCGTCTCGACGCGGCACGCGGCGCCACATCCCAGGAGGAGACCGAATGATCGACGTCAAGGAACAGATCAGCACGGTACGCCGCACGCTCGGCACCCGCGTGCTCGAAGCCGGCGAGGCCCGCGAACTGACCATCAGCCAGGTGTACGACACCGACCTCGACGACCTGTGGGATGTGGTGACGAACCCGGCCCGCATCGCCCGGTGGTTCCTGCCGGTCACCGGCGAACTGCGTGAAGGCGGCCGGTACCAGCTCGAAGGCAACGCCGGCGGCACCGTCACGGCCTGCGCGAAACCCCGGTCCTACGCCGCGACCTGGGAGTTCGGTGGCGGCGTCAGCTGGATCGAGGTGCGGCTCACCCCCGAGGACGCGGACCGCACCCGGTTCGACCTGACCCACATCGCGCACGTCGACGAGCACTGGGAGCAGTACGGTCCGGGCGCCGTCGGCATCGGCTGGGACCTCGGGCTCATCGGCCTGCACCGGCACGTGACCGCACCGGGGACACCCGTCGACCCGGCGGCCGTCGAGGCCTGGTCGGCGTCGCCGGACGGCGCGCTGTTCATGCGGCTCAGCGGTGAGGCGTGGGCCGAGGCGGACATCGCGGCGGGCGAGGACCCGGAGCAGGCGCGGACCCGGTCGGCGGCCACGATCGCCTTCTACACCGGCGGCTGATCGGTAGCGGACACCAGAGCTGACGTCGACTGGCCGGTCGCCGGCCGCGAGGTGGCCGGCAGTGCGGCCGCCGGCTGCTCGGGGGCCGTCAGGCGGGCGGCCAGGGCCGGGCCCCGGCGGCGGCTGCGGAGGCGGCCGCGAACGTCGTCGGCGCGCAGGCGGGCCGGTCCGAGGCGATCCCGGACGGCCAGCCAGGTGCGTTCCGCGCGGAAGCGGGTGACGCGGCGGCCGTTCTCGGACAGCTGGTAGCCGAGCCGGGTGAGCCGGTCACCGAAGACGTTCTCGCAGCGTTCGATCTCCTCGGCGGTGAGGCGCCGCTGCCAGCTGCTGACCCGGGCCGTGGTGACCTCGGAGTGGGTCAGCGAGTGCCACGTCTTGTACTCCGGGACGGCGACCGGCGCGACCTCGGACGGGCGCGCCATCGCCGGGTCGTACTCCTCCTCCAAGAAGGCGCAGACGGCCCGCAGGTGGGGTTCCGGGTCGGACACCAGGTCCTCGTAGCGGACCTGGTGGTAGACGTCGGCCGGGTAGTCGCGGGCGGCGCGCATCGAGGCGTCGGCGGAGCGGGCCCAGGTCTCGACGAGCTTGCCGAAGTCGTCGGGACCCCACGGGGTCTCCTTGAGCGACGCCACACAGTCCCGGCCGTCGCGCAGGATGTTGATGATCTGCGCGTCCGGGAACAGCCGGAGGATGATCGGCAGGTTGCGCAGGTAGGACGGTCGCTTGTCACCCCAGCGGGGCTTGCCGAAGCGTTGCGCGTACATCTGGAAGATCGTCCCGAAGGCCGACCCGAGCGTGGCCGGCGCCGCGACGACCGCCTCGATCACCGCTTCCGTCTCGAGGCCGAGGTCGCCGAAGTGCGGTGACGCGACGATCCACTCGGCGAGGGCACGGCGCTGCTCGGGGAGGCTGAGGTCGCCGTACTCGTGGCGGCGCTCGTAGGCGGGCAGCAGGAACCGGTTCTCCGGTGGCAGGGCGATCCGCGGGTGGGCGTGCAGCATCAGCTGAAGCATCGTCGTGCCGGAGCGGGGACATCCGACGACGAAGATCGGGCGAGCACTGGACATGACTTAGACCGTAAAATAGTTTTTGTCCGTTTTGCAAAGAACGCACCATCTATATGCGGTTTCGTGGGCACGACGACCGATGGCGCAGGCTCGCTCCGAAGACGAATTCCCTGTTCAGACTCACGTCCGGAAGCCGGCGGACACCCTGTCCGACGCCCCGGATCCGACGGTCCCGGCCGGAACGACAAATCCCGCCGCCCGGCGTGCGCCGGACGGCGGGATTCGACAGGTACGACGATCAGGCGAGCTTCTTGGACTTCTTGATCGCGGCGGTGAGCGCCTCCAGGAGCGGCGCGGCGCCGTTCCAGGAGTAGATCGGGACGGCCTGCCACGGGAAGACCTGGTTCGCCTTGACGGCGGGCAGCGCGTTCCAGGCCGGCTTGGCGGCCAGGTCCTTCGGCTGCAGGGTGCCGGTCCGCGCGTCCAGGAAGATGATGTCCGCGTGGTACTTGTCGGCGTTCTCCCAGCTCAGCGACTCGTAGTAGTCCCCGCCGTCGGTCTTCTCGGGCACGATGATGTCAACACCGAGCTCCTTGAAGTACATGATGTCCGACGACACCTTGGGGTTCGACACGTAGAAGATGTCGGCCGCGCCGGAACCGGCGAGGACCTTGATGCCACCGCTGGCCTTGGCCGCGGCGGTCAGGTCGGCGGCGGCCTTCTCGAAGCGGGCCTTCGCGTCGGCGACCTTCGGGGCGTTCAGGTCGGCGCCGAGGGAGGCGGCGAGCTCGGCGTACCGCTGGATCGGCTGGGTCAGCGGGACCCGGCCGACGGTGATGGTGGCCGTCGGCGCCAGGCCGAGGATCTTGTCCTTGCTCTCGTCCGGGATGTACCAGTAGGCGCCCGGGTCGAACATGTGGGTGATCAGCAGCTCGGGGTTGAGCGCCGCGTACTTCTCCACGGAGAACTCGCCCCAGGCGTTGCCGATGATCTCGACCTTGCTGATGTCCAGGTCGCCGGCCTGGTCCTCGGCGGTGCCGTCGGCCTTCTTGGTCTCGCCGAAGACGCCGACGATCTTGTCCTGGAGGCCCAGGTCGACCAGGGCGGCGGCGGTGCCGGTGAAGGTGACGATCCGCGACGGGGTCTTGTCCGCGGTCAGGTCCTTGGGCTGGTCATCGGTGAATTTCCAGGGCCCAGCGGCGGCGGGGGCGGAGGCAGCCGAGGACGACCCGGTCTCCTCGTTGCTGCCGCACGCGCTCAGCAGCGCGCCGAGGCCGGCGGCGCCGCCGGCGGCCAGCAGGCCACGACGGGACAAAGAAAGTTTCGAGTACGACATCTTCAAGTCTTTCTCATGGGTACGACCGGTCACTCGACCGCGTGAATGGTTAGGCTAACCTAACGAACCGAACGCGCGTCAACAGGATCCGCCGAACCGTGACGGGAGCATCAACTGTCCACCTATGACACCCCTCCGGATCAGGGGTCCCGCACCACGGCCCCGGCGGCGCCGGCCATCTCGGGCGTCGAGGCGGCGTCCGGGCCGGTTCCGGTGACGCGACGCCTGCCGGCCCGGCTCATCGGCCTGATCGTCGCGGCCGTGGCCCTGGTCGCGGTGCTGATCCTCAGCATCGGTTTCGGCGCGCGGTTCCTCTCCATCGGCGAGGTCTGGGCGGGACTGACCGACCCCGCCTCGCCGTACTACCGGATCGTCCACGACATGCGTCTGCCGAGGACACTGCTCGGCCTGATGGTCGGCATGGCCCTCGGCCTGGCCGGCGCGATCATGCAGGCACTGACCCGGAACCCGCTCGCCGACCCCGGCCTGCTCGGCATCAACGCCGGCGCCTCGGCCGGCGTCGCCTCGGCCGCAGTCTTCCTCGGCGTCGGCACGTTCTACGGCTACATCTGGTTCGCGCTGCTCGGCGCCGCCGTCGTCACCGCCCTGGTCTACGCGGTCGGCGGTGGACGCTCGGCCACCCCGGCCCGGCTGGCGCTGGCCGGTGCCGCACTCAATGCCACCCTCTACTCCTATGTGAGTGCCACCCTGCTCTCCGACTCGCAGGCCATCGAGAAGGTCCGGTTCTGGACCGCCGGATCGCTGGCCAGCGCGGACTTCGCCACCGTGGTCCGGTTGCTGCCGTTCATCGGCGCCGGTCTGATCGTGGCGCTCGCGGTCGCCCGCCCGCTGAACGCGCTGTCGCTCGGCGACGACGCCGCCCGCGCCCTCGGTGCCCGGCCGGCGGTCATCCGCACCGCCGTCATCGTCGCGGTCACGCTGCTCTGCGGCGGCGCCACCGCGGCCTGCGGCCCGATCGTCTTCATCGGACTGCTCGTGCCGCACCTGGTCCGTCCGTTCACCGGGCCGGACCTGCGCTGGATGCTGCCGTACACGGCGGTGCTCGCGCCGGTGCTGCTGCTCGGCTCCGACGTGCTCGGCCGGGTCCTCGGCAGCCCCGGCGAACTCCAGGTCGGCACGGTCACCGCGGTCCTCGGCGGCCCCCTCTTCATCTACCTCGTGCGAGCCGCCAAATGACCACCACCACTGTCGAGAAGCCCGCCGGCCCGATCGGTGCCCGGGTCGGCGTCCGGCCGCGCGCCGTGGTCGTCGGTGCGGTCGCCGTCGTGCTCACCGCCGCGCTGAGCGTCCTGACGCTCGGCACCGGCGAGTTCCCGATCCCCGCCGCCGACGTGGTGCGCACCCTGTTCGGCCAGGGCACCCCGGCGCAGGACTTCATCGTCAACGAACTGCGCCTGCCCCGGCTGATCACCGCGATCCTGGTCGGGATGTCCCTCGCCGCCGGCGGCGCGGTCTTCCAGTCACTGGTCCGCAACCCGCTCGGCAGCCCCGACATCCTCGGCATCACCAACGGCGCCAGCACCGCCGCGCTCACCGTGGTCATCCTCGGTGGCAGCAGCACCCAGCTCTCCCTCGCCGCGGTCGCCGGCGGCCTCGGCGCCGCGGTGCTCATCCAGCTGGTCGGCGGCAAGCACGGCCTGCACGGGTACCGGTTCATCCTGGTCGGCATCGGCATGGCGGCCGTCTTCACCGGGATCAGCGGCTATCTGCTGACCCGCGGCGTGCAGATGGAGAACGCGCGGGCCCTGCTCTGGCTCACCGGCAGCCTCGACGGGCGGGACTGGCAGCAGGCCGGGCCACTGCTCGGGGTGCTCGCCGTCGCGTTGCCGGTCCTGCTGCTGGCGTGCGGGCCCGGCCTGCGGATCCTGGAGATGGGCGACGACGCGGCCGCCGCGCTGGGCGTACCCGTGAAAGGCCTGCGCACCGCCGCCCTGCTCACCGCCGCCCTGCTGGTGGCCTGCGCCGCCGCCGCGGCCGGACCGGTCGCCTTCGTCGCGCTCATCGCGCCGCACCTGGCCAAGAAGCTGACCCGGGCGCCCGGCCCCAACCTCGTCCCTTCCCTGGCGATGGGCGCGTTGCTGCTGGTCGGCGCGGACTGGCTGGCGCAGCACGCCGGGCGCCCGCTGCCGGTCGGCGTGGTCACCGGCATCGTCGGCGGCGGCTATCTGGTCTGGTTGCTCACCATGGAACGCCGGGCCGGTCGGATCTGATGAACACCACGAACACAGGAGAGAAGATGAGTCGCCTCAGCGGCACGGGAATGACTCTGGCGTACGACAAGCGGGTCATCGCCGAGGAACTCAGCGTCGACATCCCGGACGGCTCGTTCACCGTGATCATCGGGCCGAACGCCTGTGGGAAGTCGACCCTGCTGCGGGCGCTCTCCCGGCTGCTCAAGCCGGCCGCCGGCACCGTGCTGCTGGACGGCAAGGACGTGCACTCGGTGCCCACCCGGCAGGTCGCCAAGACCCTCGGCCTGCTGCCCCAGTCGTCGACCGCGCCGGACGGCATCACCGTGGCCGAACTGGTGGCCCGCGGCCGGTACCCGCACCAGAGCCTGATCCGCCGCTGGTCCAGCGCCGACGAGCAGGTGGTCACCGAGTCGATGGCCGCGACCCGGGTCGGTGACCTGGCCGACCGCAACGTCGACGAGCTCTCCGGCGGCCAGCGGCAGCGGGTCTGGCTCGCCATGGCCCTGGCCCAGCAGACGCCGCTGCTGCTGCTCGACGAGCCGACCACCTACCTGGACATCGCCCATCAGATCGAGGTGCTCGACCTCTGCGCCGAACTGCACGAGACCCAGGGCCGGACGCTCGTCGCGGTCCTGCACGACCTCAACCACGCCGCCCGCTACGCCTCACACATGATCGCCATGCGGTCCGGCCGGATCGTCAAGTCCGGCCGCCCCGGTGACGTGCTCACCGCCGAGCTGGTGGAGGAGGTCTTCGGACTGCCCTGCCGGGTCATCGACGACCCGGAGACGGGCACGCCGCTGGTGGTGCCGGCGGCCCGCCGCCGGGTCACGGCAGCCGGCTGACCACGTGCCAGGCGATCGCCAGGCAGGACGTCGCCGCGGGTGACGGCGCGTTGCGCACCGCCGTGACCGCACCCAGCCGGTGGATCCGGAAATCGTCGACGAGGCTGCCGTCGCGGTCCAGGGCCTGCGCCCGCACGCCGGCACCGGCCCGCACCACGTCGGCCGCGCCGATCTCCGGCACGTAGCGCATCGCGCCGGCCATGTAGCGCCGCTTCGACAGCGAACCGGCGACCTCCCGGACGCCGGTCCGCCAGTGCCGCCGGGCCATCCGCCAGGTGCCCGGCCAGGCCGCGATCCCGGCCAGGTCGGGCACCGAGATCCGGCCCCGGCGGTACCCCTCGCGGGCGCCGGCGAGCACCGCGTTCGGCCCGACCTCGAGATCGCCGGTGACGCGCCGGGTGAAGTGCACGCCCAGGAACGGGTACCGCGGGTCCGGCACCGGATAGATCAGGCCGCGGACCAGGCCGGCCGCCCGCACGTCGTCCGCGAACGCCCGCGCGACACCCGGGAAGTCAGTGATCGCGGTCTCCGGCGAGTGCACCGCGGCCAGGCCGGTGGCGTACGGCTCAATCTCGCGGATCCCGGCCGGGCCGAGGCGGCCCAGACCGGGTACGCCGTTCGCCCGCGCCCGCCTCGCCAGCTCGTCGAGCCGCCCCAGCTCGTCCGCACGGACCGCCACGACCAGCTTGCCGCAGGCCTCGTACGCGATCCCCCGCTCGGCGCAGTAGTCCCGCAGCAGCACCCGCCCCCGCGCGCACAGGTCCGCCTTGAGGCTGCCCGGCGGATAGTAGAGCCCGGCGTGCACCACCCCCGAGTTGTGCCCGGTCTGGTGCCGGGCCACCTCGGTCTCCTTCTCCAGCACCACCACCCGGGTCCCCGGCCGGCGGCGGGCGATCTCCCGCCCGACGGCCAGCCCGACGATCCCGCCGCCGACGATCCCGATGGTCCGTTCCATGGTCAGGCCGGGGTGCCCGGCAGCCGGATCGTGATCACCGTGCCGGTCGGGGTGCCGGGCCGGGCCTCGGCCGTCCCGCCGTGCTGGCCGGCGGTCTGCGCCACGATCGCCAGGCCGAGACCCGAACCCGGCATCGCCCGGGCCGCCGCCGAGCGGTAGAACCTGTCGAAGACGTGCGGCAGGTCCTCCGCGGCGATGCCGGGGCCGTCGTCGGTGACCGTCAGGGCACACCGGCCGGGGCCGTCCGGGACCAGAGCGACCCGCACCGTGCCCGGCACCGGGCTCCACTTGGCGGCGTTGTCCAGCACGTTCACCACCATCCGTTCCAGCTCGCCGGGCCGGCCCTGCACGGTGACCGGCCGCAGCGCCGCGTCGAAGGTCAGGTCGGGGGCGCGCAGCTGGACCCGGCCGATCGCGGTCGTCACCACCTCGGCGAACTCGACGGGCTCGGCCGCACCCCGGCTGCCCTCCTCGCGGGACAGCTCGACGAGCTCGGTCGTCAGCGTGGCCAGCTCACGGACCTGGGCGTCCAGGTCGGTCAGCAGGCCGGCCCGGTCCTCGGCGGTGAGCCGGTGCGCCAGCTCGGGGCGGCGCTCGACCGAGAGGAGCAGCTCGACGTTGGTGCGGATGCTGGTCAGCGGCGTACGCAGCTCGTGGCCGGCGTCCTCGACCAGGGCGCGCTGGGCCCGGCGGGACGTGTCGATGGCGGACAGCATCGCGTTCACCGAACGGCCCAGGCGGGCGATCTCGTCGTTGCCGGCTACATCGACGGGCCGGGTCAGGTCCATCGTGACGGCGACGTCCTCGACGGCCTCGGTCAGCCGGTCGACGGGGGCCAGGCCGGCGCGGGAGACGGTCCGGCCGAGCAGCGCCGCGCCGCCGACCCCGGCCGCGCAGCCGAGCGCGAGCAGCGCCGCGAAGATGGCGAGCAGCCGGTCGTCGGGTGACCTGTCGACGGCAACCTGCACGGCGCCGCCGCCCTGGATCGGCACGGTCAGCATCAGGTAGTCGCCGGAGCCGAGACTGACCTCTTCCCGCACCGGTTTGCGGCTGCCGGCGGCGACGAGCGCGGCCGAGTCGGTGACCGGGAGCGGGGTGTGGCTGCCGCCCACCACGGCGCCCGTCACGTCGACGATCTGCCAGCAGGGGCCGATCTCCTTGCCGTACCAGGCACCGCCGCCGTCCTGGTAGTCACCGGGTTTGCGGGTCCCCTCGGTGGCCAGCCACTGCGCCGGGTTCGCCGCGATCGTGCCGGCGTCGGACCTCATCTCCGACTCGACCTTGTCCTGCTGGATCTCCCGGACCGTGAACCAGGCGCCGGCCGAGACCGCCAGCACCGCGGCCGCGACCGCACCGGCCACCAGCAGCGACAACCGAGCGTGCAGGGTGCGTTCCCGCCACCAGCGGCTCACAGCGGCTCCTCCCGCAGCACGAAGCCGACCCCGCGCACGGTGTGCAGCAGCCGGCCCTCGCCCTCGGCCTCCAGTTTGCGGCGCAGGTAACCGAGGTAGACGTGCAGGCTGTTCGAGCCCTCGCCGAAGTCGTACCCCCAGACCTGTTCGAACAGCGCCGCCCGGGACAGCACCTGGCGCGGGTGCCGCAGGAACGCCTCGAGGATCGCGAACTCGGTCCGGGTCAGGCGCAGCGAACGCTCGCCACGGCACACCTCCCGGGTCCGCGGGTTGAGCCGCACATCGGCGAACGAGAGCCACTCGCCGGGGTCCTCGTCGAGGGCCGGGACGGTCAGCGCGGAACGCCGCAGCATGGCCCGGATCCGGGCCAGCAGTTCCTGCAGGGCGAACGGTTTGACCAGGTAGTCGTCGGCGCCCGCGTCGAGACCGGCCACCCGGTCGCCGACGCTGTCGCGAGCGGTGAGCATCAGCACCGGCAGGATCGCGCCGTCCGCGCGGAGCTGCCGGCACGCCTCCAGCCCGTCCATCCGCGGCATGCTGACGTCGAGGATCACCGCGTCCGGCTCGCCGGTGCGCACCGCATCGAGCGCGGCCCGGCCGTCGCCGGCGATCTGCACCTGGTAACCCTCGAAACGCAGGGTCCGCGCCAGCGAGTCACGCACCGCCGCATCGTCCTCGACCACCAGGATCCGCATGTGCCTACCCTGCCAGCCGGTGTCGGTGGTCAGGACAGCCGGGCGGCGTCGAGCGCCGACTGCAGCGACTCCCGGTAGCCGCCGCTGGTGAACGTGGCGCCGGACACCGCGTCGATGCCGGCGCTCTGCGCGTCCAGGGTCGCCTGCACCAGGATCGGCAGTGCCCGCGCGCTGACCTCGTCGTGCCGGGGGCTGCCGCTGGGGTACACCGGCACCGAGACCGCGGTGATCCGGCCGCCGGTGACGGTGATCACGACCTGGACGTCGCCCTCCCGGGTCCGCACGGTGTCGCCGGCATAGGTCTCTGTCTCTGTCGCGGGGCTTGCGGCGGTGGTGGGTTCGGTGCCCGGTTCGGTGGCCGGCGCGGTGGCCACGGCCACCGTCTCCGCGCCGGTGAGTGCGGCACCGGTGCTGGTCCGGTAGCTGAAGAGCAGCACGACCGCGGCAACGGTGGAGAGGAGCCAGAGGCTGATACGTCGCATGTCGATCCTTACCAGGCGAAGAGTTCGGTGTGCACGCGGCCCGGTTTCACGCCGGCCTCGACGGCCGCGGCCCGGGCCTGCCCGGCCCACTGCTCGGGACCGCAGATGTAGACGTGCGCGGCCGCGACCTGCGGCGCCAGGTGCCGCAGTACCTCGGCGTCGGAGCGGCCGGCCAGGTTCGCCGGCAGCCAGGACAGGCGGTCGGCGCGCGGCCCGGTCAGCGGCACCACCCGCACGCCGCGGTCGGCCGCGAACCGGTCCAGTTCGGCGCGGAAGGCCAGCTCCTCCTCGGTCCGGGCGCGGTAGAGCAGCGTGGCCTCGCCGTCGCGGTACGGCAGCTCGCCGAGCAGCGACAACAGCGGGGTGATGCCGATGCCACAGGCCATCAGCACGACCGGCCCACCGGTGTAGGAGTCGCCGGTCAGCCGGCCGTACGGACCTTCGATCAGGACCCGCGTCCCCGGCTTCAGACCCGCGATCCGCCCGCTGCCGTCACCCTGGTTCTTCACGGTGATCCGCAGCCGGTCCGGGTGCGGCGTCGCGGAGAGCGAGAACGGGTTCGACCGGGTCCAGCCGGGGCCGTCCAGGAACCGCCAGTGGAAGAACTGCCCGGCACGCACCGGCAACTCACCGAGCCGCGCGCCGGTCAGGTGGACCGAGGTCAGGCCGGGACCTTCCGGGACGACCTCGGCGACCACCAGGCGGTGCCGCCAGTTGCGCCAGGCGGGCAGGGCGATGCGGTACGCGAGAACGGCACCGGCCGCGACGGCGTAGAGGCTCCACCAGTAACCGCGGGCGAGGGCGTTGCCGGCGAAGTCCGAGCCGGTCCAGATCTGGTGCGGCAGGGCCAGTCCGACGCCCAGGTAGGCGTACAGGTGCAGCAGGTGCCAGGACTCGTAGCGCAACCGGCGGCGGGCCGCCCGGATCGACGTCACCACCACCAGGAGCAGCAGCAGCGTGCCGGCGGCGGCCAGCAGCATGCCGGGGTAGGTGCGGATCAGCTGCCAGAGCTGGGCGAGGACGTTCGTGGTGCCGGCCGCGTACCCGAAGGTGATCGTCGCGATGTGCGCCAGCATCAGCCAGAACGAGCTGAACCCGGTCCACCGGTGCCAGCGCGCCAGCCGGTCCTGGCCGAACGCGCGCTCCACCATCGGGATCCGGGCCATCAGCAGCACCTGGATCAGCAGCAGGTCGGAGGCCCAGAGGCCGGCCAGCCGGCCGATCGCCGTGAGCGTGCCGGAACCGCCGGCGGTGAGGCCGGACAGGCCGCCGCCCCGCACCCAGAGCGCGGTGACGACGACCAGGCTCAGCCCGGCGGCGGCGCCACCGGCGCCGGACCACCACCGCGGCGCGGCGGGGGGCCGGCGGTGTGCGGCGCTGCGGGTGTTCCCGGGTGTGGCGGTCGTGGTCATGCGCCAACCGTCGCCGAGGAGGCTAAGAGCTGGTCAGGGCGTGTCTAAGGGTTCGCTAAGAAACGCTCTCACCAAGGCCTTAGAAGCGTCACAGGACGCACACAGCCCCGGCGGGCGAAATGGGAACACCAGATGAACAGAGCCTGAAGGACACCCTGTGACCACGTTGCTCGCCGTCGCGATGGATCTCGTCGCGATCACCCTCCTGACGTTCGGCGTCTACTTCCCGCGACACCGCCGCCGCGACCTGGTGACCGCCTTCCTGGGCGTCAACATCGGCGTGCTGGCGGTGGCGACTGTGCTCGGCTCCACCACCGTCGGCGCGGGCCTCGGACTCGGCCTCTTCGGCGTCCTGTCGATCATCCGGTTGCGCTCGGACGAGATCGCCCAGCACGAGATCGCGTACTACTTCGCGGCGCTGGCCCTGGGCCTGATCGCCGGTCTCGGCCAGGCGCCGGACCTGACCACCGGCGGTCTGATGCTGCTGGTCATCGCCGGGCTCTGGCTCGGCGACCACCCGTCGCTGTTCCGGCGGCACCGCAGCCGGCAGTTGCGCCTCGACGTCGCCTGCATCGACGAGGACGCCCTGCGTGCCCACCTGGAGGCGCTGCTCGGCGGCCGGGTGACGAGCATGGTGGTGCGGCAGGTCGACCTGGTCAACGACAGCACGCTCGTCGACGTGCGGTACCTGGCGGCGGCCGGGCGCGTACCGCAGGAGCCGGGCCTGCGCCGCCGGGTGAACGCCTGATGAGCGTCGCGACGGCGTTCCCGCCGATCACCCTGGACGAACTCGTCGGCGAGGCGGCCCTGCTGACTCGCCTGGACCGCAAGTACCTGCTGCCGGTGACCGCCCTGCCCGCGGTGCTGGACCGGATGCCGGCCGGCGTGCGGATGCTGGAGATCGGCGGGCGGCGCGAGTTCGCGTACCGGTCGCTCTACTTCGACACGCCCGGCCTGGACAGCTACCTCGCGGCCGCGCACGACCGGCGGCGGCGGTTCAAGGTCCGGATTCGGACCTATCTGGACAGTGGGCTCGACTTCGTCGAGGTCAAGACGCGCGGCGCGCGGGGGGTCACGGTCAAGGAGCGGATCCCGTACGCGGGTGACGGCCACCGCCTCGGCGACGAAGGCGAGGCCTACACCGATGCGGTGCTGTCCGCCGCCGGGATCCCCGCGCCGGGCTCCGGCCTGCGCCCGGTGCTGTCCACCCACTACCGCCGGTCCACCCTGCACGTGCCGGGCACCGGCAGCCGGGTGACCGTCGACAGCGACCTCGTCTGGACGCTGCCGGACGGCGCCGCCGTCCGGATGCCGCACGCGGTCGTGCTGGAGACCAAGTCGGCGCGCGCCGCCTCCGACGTCGACCGGATGCTCCGATCCCTGGGTCACCGGCCGTGCCGCATCTCGAAGTACGCCACCGGGCTCGCCGCGCTCCGCCCCGAACTGCCCGCCAACAAGTGGCACGCCGTCCTGCGGCGCCACTTCACCTCGTAGGGAAACCCCATGCGCCTCCGCAACCGCATCGTCGCCGCCGTCAGCTCCGCCGTCCTGGCCGCCGCCGTGCTGGCCGGCTGCTCCACCGACGCCGCCACCAGCGACACGGCCGGCACCGCCGCCGCCGTGGTCGACGCGTCCACTGTCGACGGCACGCAGAGTGCCGCCGCCGTACTGGCCGCGAACACGGCCGCGCACACCGCACCGGCCGTGGATTCCGCCGGCGCCGTGGCGATCACCCTCACCGGGTCGTCGGCCACCGCGGCGGACACGGCGGCGGGCACGGCGGCGGGCACGTCGGCGGGCACGTCGGCGGGCACGTCGGCGGTGGTTGTCGACGGCGGCACCGTGACGATCGGCGCGGCCGGCACGTACCGGATCTCCGGGGAGCTGACCGACGGGCAGATCGTCGTGGACGCGCCGGACGCCACCGTCACACTGATCCTCGACGGCGCCTCGATCACCAGCTCCGGCACCGCCGCGATCGCCGCCACCGAGGCGGACCAGCTGGTGGTCGTGCTCGCCGACGGTTCGGTGAACACGCTCGCCGACACCGCGTCGTACGCCGAGGACGCCGACGTGAACGCGGCCCTGTTCAGCGCGGGCGACCTGACGGTCATCGGGACCGGCTCGCTGACCGTGACCGGCAACGGCAACGACGCGATAGCGAGCAAGGACGGCCTGCTGATCGAGTCCGGGACGATCACCGTCCGGGCGAAGGACGACGGCGTCCGCGGCAAGGACCACGTCGTGATCGCGGGCGGGACGATCACCGTGACCGCCGGCGGCGACGGCGTGAAGGCGGACAACGAGGAGGACGCGGACGCCGGCTACGTCGCGGTGTCCGGCGGGACGCTGACCGTGACCGCGGGCGGCGACGGCGTGGACGCGGCCACCGACGTCGTCGTGACCGGCGGGACGATCTCGGTCACCTCCGGGGGCGGGCACACCGCCCAGGTCGCGGCGGACGCCTCGGCCAAAGGACTGAAGTCCGGCGTGATCACGGTGCTGGAAGGCGGCACGGCGACTGTCGACGCGGCCGACGACGGGGTGCACAGCGACGGGGCGATCCACCTGGCCGGTGCCCGGGTGAGCGTGGCGAGCGGCGACGACGGGGTGCACGCCGAGGGCGCCCAGATCGTCGACGGCGGCACCGTCGAGGTGACCGCGTCGGTGGAGGGGCTGGAGGCGGCGGTGTTCGTGCTGAACTCCGGGTCGGTGCACGTGGTCGCCAGTGACGACGGGGTCAACGGCGCGGGCGGGACGTCATCCGGGGACGTGTCCGGCGGCAATGCCGCGGACGGCGGGGCCGGTGGGGGTGGCTTCGCCGGCGGGCCCGGTGCAGGCGGTGCCACCGGTGCCGATATCAGCGCAGGCGGTGGCACCGGTGCCGGTGCCGGTGCCGGTCGTGAACCCGGCGGTGGGTCGGAGGCGTCCGGCGACTACTCGGTGACCGTCAACGGCGGCACGCTGGTGATCGACGCGGAGGGTGATGGCCTCGACTCCAACGGCACCGCCGCGATCACCGGCGGCACGGTGGTGGTGAACGGGCCGGAGCGGGACGGCAACGGCGCGCTCGACGTCGACGGCAGCTTCACGGTCAGTGGTGGCACGCTGCTCGCGGCGGGCAGCGCGGGCATGGTCGTCACCCCGGACACCGGTTCGGCGCAGGGCTGGCTGTCGGCGACGCTGGACGATGCCGTCGAGGCCGGGACGACGCTGCGGATCGCGGACGCCGACGGGACGGTGGTCGCGACCTACGTGACGAGCAAGAGCGTGCGCAACGTGGTCTTCTCGTCGGCGGCGATCACGGCCGGCGCGTCGTACACCGTCCACATCGGAGGCACCGCGGGAGACGACGCCGGAGACTCGCCCGAGGGCACTTCCGGAAGCACTTCCGGAAGCACTCCCGGCGACGCTTCCGGAGGCACTTCCGGCGGCACTCTCGGCGACGCTTCCGGAAGCAGCGGCACCGGTGGCCTGATCGATCCGGCTGATGCCGCCGATTCGATTGGCTCGGCCGTCGCGGTGGCCACCGTCACCGCCGGCGAGGCGCCCGCCGGCGGTGGTTTCGGGCGGCGCTGACACCCGGCCCGGCGGCGGCTGCGGCCGCCGCCGAGGCCCCCGCCGGGGACGTCTACTTAGGATGGGAGAGCCGCTGGAGAACGCGCGCCGGGTCGCAGTAGTATCGACGCGGCCCGGCGCTCGGGGCGCCACTGAACCCCCGGAGGGGGATGCCTGGGTGACCGAGAACGATAACGGCGGCGCGACCGTGCGACGGTTGCAGCTCGGCGCGCACCTGCGCGCTCTGCGCCGTGCCAAGGGCGTGACCCGCGACGAGGCCGGTTACCGGATACGCGGCTCCGAATCCAAGATCAGCCGGATGGAGCTCGGCAAGGTCAGCTTCAAGGAGCGCGACGTCGCGGACCTGCTCAAGCTCTACGGCGTGGAGGACCCGGCCGAGCACCAGCGTGTCCTGGCCCTGGCCCGGGAGGCCAACGCGCCGAGCTGGTGGCACGCCTACGGTGACGTCCTCGACACCTGGTTCCAGAACTACCTCGACCTGGAGCAGGCCGCCGAGCTGATCCGCGGCTACGAGGTCCAGTTCGTGCCGGGCCTGCTGCAGACCGACGCGTACGCGCGAGCCGTCATCAAACTCGGCCACGACAACGCCGGCCCCGACGAGATCGACCGCCGGGCCCGGCTGCGGATGGCCCGCAAGCAGGTGCTCGCCCGCCCCGACGCGCCACGGCTCTGGGCGGTCCTCGACGAGGCCGTGCTGCGCCGGCCGATCGGCGGCCCCGAGGTGCTGCGGCAGCAGATCGAGTCCCTGATCGAGGCGTGCGCCTCGTCGGCCGTCCGGCTCCAGATCATCCCGTTCGCCTCGGGCGGGCACGCGGCCGCCGGTGGCGCGTTCAGCGTCCTGCGGTTCCCGCACGAGAAACTGCCCGACGTGGTCTACATCGAGCACCTCACCAGCGGCCTCTACCTGGACCGGCGCGAAGAGGTCGACCACTACGCGGCGGCGTTCGGGCGGCTCTCCATCGAGGCCGAGCACCCGGACCGGACACCCGCGATCCT
This sequence comes from Actinoplanes sp. DH11, assembly GCF_020873875.1. GTDB lineage: Bacteria > Actinomycetota > Actinomycetes > Mycobacteriales > Micromonosporaceae > Actinoplanes. The sequence goes on along the minus strand of NZ_JAHWGU010000015.1, from coordinate 27,866 downwards.
GCACCGCCTGCTCGCCCAGATAAACGCCGAAAGCTGACGCGGCCCCTCGACGCTCCCCGCCGCCCCTCCACGCCCCGCGCCCTCCACGCCCCGCGCCCCCCCCACGCCCTCCACCCCCGCGCCCTCCACGCCCCCCACGCCCGCCGCCCTCCGCGTCCTTGCGGTCAGCGCGATGCGCTTCGTTGCGTCCGCGCGGTGTTGATCTGCTAGCGGTGCGAAATCGCTGTGATCAAGGGGCTGAAACCGCGATTTCGCATCGCTAGCAGATCAACATCCCCCGGGAGGGCACCGGCCGGACCAGGAGAGCACCGGCCGGACCGGGAGGGGATACGGAATCGGTGCACGGGCGGGCGCCGACATGCTCACGCTGGACCGCAACCGGGGTAAGGGACCGATTTTGCCCATGTCGCGGCGCGCTGTCCGGCGCGGACGGGGTGAACGGCACCCGATCCGCAACCGAACCCGAACCGGACGGCACCCCGGGTTGATCAGGCTGGTCGTCATGAGCACTGCCGTGAGCGTCGCGACGACCCGGCGCGTCCTGGCCTGGCACCTCTGCCTGGCCGCCGGGGCCGCCGTCATCCTCGCCTATTTCGGGCTGGTCCGGCTCGACGTCCTGCCGGGCACTCAGGTCGCCCTCTACTGCAGTGCCAACGCCGCCCTGGCCGGCGCGTCGCTCGTCGCCGCCCGCCGGCACCGGGCGTTGCGCCCGCCGATGCTGCTGTTCGCCGGGTCCGCGGTGGCGAGCGTCCTCGGCGACGTCACCTACTACTTCCTGGCTCTGGTGCACGGCGAGGTCGCGTACCCGAGCATCGCCGACCTCTTCTACCTGGCCGCGTACCCCCTGATCGCGGTGGGTCTGCTGCTCATCGTCCGGCGGCGCACGCCGGGCTGGGACGGCGCCAGCATCATCGACGCGGCCATCGTCGCGGTGGGCGCCGGCTTCCTGGTGTACGAGTTCGTCATCGGCCCCACCATGAAGAACTCGGTCGCGGACCTGGTCGGGCTGGTCTCGGTCGCCTACCCCATCGGCGACCTGATGCTGATCGTGGTGGGTGCCCGCCTGATGCTCGGCGCCGGCCCGCGCAGCACCGCTCTGCGGTTCATCGGCGGCTACCTCGGCCTGGTGCTGGTCGCCGACACGATCTACAGCTACCAGGCGGTCAACGGCACCTTCCAGGCCGGCAACCAGCTGGACGCGGTGTGGATGACGGCCGGGTTCCTCTTCGCCGCGGCGACGCTGCACCCGTCGGCACCGCTGCTGGTGGCCCGCTCCAACGCGGCCACCCCGGACGCCACCACCGGCCGCCTCGTCGTCCTGGCCCTGGCCGCGATGACCGCACCCACGTCGATCATGATCCAGGAGGTCCGGCAGGGCAACCCGGACACGATCGCCGCGGCGATCGTCTGCAACGTGCTGTTCCTGCTGGTGCTGGTCCGGATGACCGGCCTGGTCCGGGCGCAGCGGCAGGCGGCGATCACCGACGGCCTGACCGGGCTGCGCAGCCGCCGCTACTTCGAGGAGGCGCTCGGCAACGAGAGCGCCCGCGCCGCCCGGTACCAGCTGCCGCTGAGCATGCTCCTGCTCGACATCGACCACTTCAAGAACGTCAACGACACGTACGGCCACAACGGCGGCGACCGCGTCCTCGTCGAGGTCACCCACCGGCTGCGCGAGCTGATCCGGCCCGGCGACGTGGTGGCCCGGTACGGCGGCGAGGAGTTCGCCGTGCTGCTGCCCGCCACCGGACCCGAACAAGCCCACGAGATCGCCGAACGGATCCGGCGCGGGGTGAGCGCCGCACCGATCGCGGTGTCCGAGTCCCGCCTGGCCCGGGTCACCGTCTCGGTCGGCCTGGCCGGGATGCCGGCCGCCGCCACCACCGACGAACTGGTCCTCAGCGCGGACCGGGCGCTCTACGCCTCCAAGAACGCCGGCCGCAACCGGGTCACCAGCGCCGCCGACACGCAACCCGCGCACGCCGCCTGAGCGCGGAGCCGTCAGAATCGTCGGCATGCGATTCGGCATCCTCGGTCCTCTGCGGGCGGAGCTCCCCGGCGGGAGCACCGTATTCGCAGGCGGGCCGAGGCTGCGCGCGTTGCTGGCGATGCTGCTGCTGGACGCGGGCCGCCCGGTCGGCATCGACCGGCTGATCGACGGCCTCTACGGCACCCGGCCACCCGCCGGCGCGGCCAACGCCCTGCAGTCCCAGGTGTCCCGGCTGCGCCAGTCCCTGCCCGTCGACCGCGAACCGGCCGGTTACCGCCTGGCCGTCTCCCCCGGCCACGTCGACGTCCACCGCTTCACCGCCCTGTCCACCGCCGGCCGCCGCGCCCTCACCGCGGCCGATCCGGCACGCGCCGCGTCGCTCCTGCGGGAGGCGCTCGGCCTGTGGCGGGGCGAGGCACTCGCTGACGTCCGGGACGCGCCGTTCGCGGCCGCCCACGTGGAGCGCCTCACCGAGCTGCGCCTGACGGCTACGGAGGACCTGTTCGAGGCCGAGGCACAGGTGACACCGGGCTCCGGGCCCGGAAGGCCGTCGGCCAGCGGCTCGATCGGCGGCTCGTCCGACGAGTCTCTCGGCGACTCTCTCGGCGGGCCGCTCGGCGGGCCGCTCGGCGGTGACGCGATTTCCGAGCTGCGTGCGCTTGTCGCGGCGCATCCGCTCCGGGAACGGCCGCGGGCTCTGCTCATGCGCGCCCTGGCGGCAGCGGGGCGACCCGCCGAGGCCCTCATGGTGTACGAGCAGACGCGTCGCGTCCTGGCTGCGGAATTCGGGGCCGACCCGTCACCGGAACTGGCCGGCCTGCACACCGCGATTCTGCGCGGAACGATGCCCGGCCGCCCGGTCCCGCCCGCCCGCCCGGATACAGCTCGCCGCACGGATCCGGTCGGTCGTACGGATGCGGCCGATCGTGCGGGAGCGGCCGATCGTGCGGGAGCGGCCGATCGTGCGGGAGCGGCCGATCGTGCGGATGGGGCCGGTCCCCCGAATGCGGCTGGGGCCCCGGATGCGGTCGGCCCTCCGGCCACGGTCGAGGGTGCTGGAGGGCTGGGCCGGCTCGCGGACGAGGGCGGACGCCGGACCGCGCGGGACGTGGTGCGGCGCGGGGTGCCGGTGGCGTTCACCAGTTTCGTCGGGCGGGACACCGATCTGGCGCGGGTCACCGCAGCGCTGCGGACGGCACGCCTGGTCACGTTGCACGGGCCGGGCGGAGCCGGCAAGACGCGGCTCGCGGCCGAGGTGGCCGGGCGGTTCGACGGTGACTGCTACTTCGTGGAGCTCGCCGCCGCGACCGGGGACGACGTGCCTCGCGCCGTGCTCGAGGTGCTGGGGCTCCGGGACGCGCGCCTCAACGACCGTACCCCCAAGAAAGCGGAAGCCCCGGCCGCCACCGACCGCCTGGTCGCCGCCCTGGCCGGCCGGGCGCTGCTGCTGGTGCTGGACAACTGCGAACACGTCGTCGACGCGGCGGCGACCCTGACCGGGCGGCTGCTGGCGGCGGCGCCCGGGTTGCGCGTGCTCGCCACCAGCCGGGAACCGCTCGGGATCACCGGCGAGGTGCTGCACCCGGTCGGCGGGCTCACCGTTCCCCCGGCCGGGCAGCAGCCGGACGACGCCGGACTCGGTGACTACCCGGCGGTGCGGCTTTTCGCCGACCGGGCCGCCGACGTCGTGCCCGGCTTCACGGTGACCGGCGCGAACGCGGCGGCGGTGCGGCGGATCTGCCGGATGCTGGACGGGCAGCCGCTGGCCGTGGAACTCGCGGCGGCCCGGCTGCACGCGCTGCCGGTCGCCGAGGTGGCGGCCCGGCTCGACGACCGTTTCCGGTTGTTGTCGCGGGGCAGCCGTACCGCCTCGTCCCGGCACCGCACGCTGCACGCCGTCGTGGCCTGGAGCTGGGACCTGCTCACCCCGGCGGAGCGGGTGCTGGCCCGGCGGTTCACGGTGTTCGCCGGCGGTGCCGGCCTGGCCGCCGTGGAGGCGGTCTGCGGCAGCGACACCGCGATCGCCGGTTCCGACGTCCTGGACCTGCTCACCGGGCTGGTCGGCAAGTCGCTGATCGAGCGGGACGGCGACCGGTACCGGATGCTGGCGACGATCCGGGCGTTCTGCGCGGAGCGCCTGGCCGAGTCCGGTGAGCAGGAGCGGATGTGGCAGGCGCACGCCGCGTACTTCCTCGGTCTCGCCACCACCGCCGACCCCTGGCTGCGGACCGCCGACCAGCTCACCTGGCTGGACCGGCTCGACGCCGACCGCGACAACCTGCATGCCGCCCTGCGCCGCGGCGGTCCGGACGCCGGGTTGCGCCTGGTCTCGGCGCTCTCGTTCTACTGGTGGCTGCGCGGGCTGCGGTCCGAGGCCACCATGCTCGCCGAGCGGGTGCTGGCCGAGACCGGCCCGGAGCCACCGCCGGGCCTGACCGAGGAGTACGCGCTGAGCGTCCTCAACGCGGCCATCGGCGGCGCCCGTCCCGCCGCGCCCTGGGACAGCTACCTGATGACGTTGCAGGGGGCGCCGCGCCAGCCGTTCCTGCTCTACCTGTCGGCGATGGCCGTCGGCCCGCCCGACTTCCCGCCCGGCGACGTGGTCACCCTGAACCGGGACCTGCGCGCCCGCCTGGCCGCCGAGGGCGACGAGTGGAGTGACGCCCTCGGCGGCATCGGCGGCGGCTGGATGCTGCTTTTCGCCGGCGCCGGGCCGGACGCCGCCGCCGGTGACTTCGCCGCGGCGCTTGCCGGTTTCCGGACCATCGGCGAACGCTGGGGCACCATGCTCGCCCTCTCCGGCCTCGCCGAACTGGCCGTGTGGCGCGGCGACCCGGCCGCCGCTATCGCACCCACCGACGAGGCGCTGCGCCTGGCCACCGAGCTCGGTTCCTCGGTCGATGTCGCCGACCTGCTCCGCGGCCGCGGCGAGGGCCGGCTGAGCGCGGGCGACCTGGACGGCGCGGCCGCCGACTTCGCCCGGTCCGCCGACCTGGCCCGGGAGTGCGGCGCCCTGGAACTGGTGGCCGCCGCCATGCTCGGCGCCGGCACGGTCCTGCTGCACCGGGGCGCCCTCGACCAGGCGCAGCGCCGGTGCGAGGCCGCGCTGGCCGCGTGCCCGGCCGGGTGGTACGGCGCCGACGGCACCCGGATGTCCATCCTGGTCGTGCTGGGCCGGATAGCCGAGCAACGCGGCGATCCAGCGGGGGCCGCCGGGCACTACCGTTCGGTCTTCGCCGTCCGTTCCGGTCTGCTCGGCTTCCAGGTGATGGCCGAGGCCGTCGACCGCCTGGCCCGGCTGGTCCTGGCCGCCGGGGACCCGGCCCGCGCCGCGACACTGCTCGGCACGGTGCTCGCCCTGGGCCTGCGCGGTGACCCGGTGACCGGCACTTTGGCCGGGCAGGTGGCGGCCGGCGTGGTCGCCGGGATCGGGCAGCAGGCGTTCGACGAGGCCCTGGCCCGGGGCGCCGCCCTGTCCACCGAGCAATCCTTCGCCCTTCTCCGGTCCGTCACCGCCTGATCCCGCCCGCGGTGCGCGGGCGGTCAGCGGACGGTGCGTGGGCGGTCAGCGCGTGTCGCCACGCTACGACCATGACGACATACGCGGTGGTGGCCGAGGGGCTGCTGAAACGCTACCGAGGGGGCGCGACCGCCCTGGACGGGTTCGACCTGCACGCACCCGCCGGCGGGATCTACGGGCTGCTGGGGCCGAACGGGGCGGGCAAGACCACGGCGGTACGGGTGTTCGCCACACTGCTGCGGTTCGACGCCGGCCGGGCGGAGGTGGCCGGCGCGGACGTCCGCAGCCAACCCGAGCTGGTGCGTGACCGGATCGCGCTGACCGGGCAGTACGCGGCGGTGGACGAGGTCCTCAGCGGCCGGCAGAACCTGGTCCTGTTCGGCCGGTTGCAGCACCTCGCCGCCCGGGACGCGCGGCGGCGGGCGGACGAGTTGCTGGAACAGTTCGCCCTGACGGACGCGGCGGGCAGGTCGGCGGCCGAGTACTCCGGAGGGATGCGCCGCCGCCTCGACCTGGCGGCCAGCATGATCCGCCGCCCGTCGGTGCTCTTCCTCGACGAGCCGACGACCGGCCTCGACCCGCGCAGCCGCAACCAGGTGTGGGAGGCGCTGCGCTCGCTCGTCGCGGACGGCACCACGGTGCTGCTGACCACGCAGTACCTGGAGGAGGCCGACCAGCTCGCCGCCCGCGTCGCGGTGGTGGACGCGGGCCGGGTGGTGGCCGAGGGCACGCCCCGGGAGCTGAAGGCCACGATCGGCGCGGACCGGCTGGAGATCGTGGTCGAGGACGGCGGGCGGCTGGCCGACGCGGCCGCCGTCGTGGCCGGGCTCACCGGTGCGGCGCCGGACACCGACCCCGACGGGCGCCGGCTGCGGATGCCGGTCACCGACGGGGTGGGTGCGCTGGTGGGGACGGTACGCGCGTTGCAGGACGCCGGCATCACGGTGAGCGACGTCGGCGTGCACCGGCCCACCCTGGACGAGGTCTTCCTGGAGCTGACGGGAGCGAACCGATGACCGGACCGACGACTGTGGTGCGCGATGCCGTGCCGGACGGAGCCCGTACCCCCGCATCGCCCGCGGTGACCACCCACCGGGGCCGCGCCGTCGCGGACGGGCTGGTGATGACCGGGCGGTACCTGCGGCACGTGGTCCGCGCGCCGGAAGAGATCATCATCTACTTCAGCCTGCCGATCATGTTCGTGCTGGTGTTCGGGTACGTGTTCGGCAGCGGCATGCAGGTGCCGGGCGGCGGCGGGTACCGCGAGTTCCTGCTGCCCGGCGTCTTCGTGATGACCATGCTGTACGGGATCGGCGCCACCGCCACGGGCATCGCCACCGACACCGGCCGCGGCGTCGTCGACCGTTTCCGATCAATGCCGATGGCGCGGTCGGCGCTGATGACGGGTCGTGCGCTTGCCGACCAGGTCCGGGCCATGCTCGAGGTCACGGTGCTCGTGGTGTGCGGGCTGCTGGTCGGCTGGGACTGGCATCGCGGCATCGGGAACGCGCTGCTCGCGGTGGGTCTGCTGCTGTTGCTGCGGCTCGCGCTGAGCTGGGTCGGAATGGTCTTCGGCATGCTGACGCCGAACCCGGACACGGTTTCGGTGATCGTGTTCCCGCTGGCCTTCCCGCTGAGCGCGCTGTCGAACATCTTCGTGGCGCCGCAGCTGATGCCGGAGTGGCTGGGCGCGATCTCGGAGTGGAACCCGATCTCGGCGACCACCACCGCGATCCGGGAGCTGTTCGGCAACCCGGGGCTGGGTTCGGACTCCTGGCCGGCCGAGAACGCGCTGCTGCTGGCGGTGGCGTGGCCGGTCGCACTGATCGCGATCTTCGCCCCGCTGGCCGTGCACCGCTATCGGTCGCTCGGTCGCTGAGCACGCCGTACCGAAGATCGCGGCCTCTTGTTTCTCGCCGCCTGATTCCGCCGCCTGATTCCGCCGGCGTTGGCAGAGCGGCGGCCTGGTTCCGGCGCCGTTGGCAGAGCGGCGCCACGGGCGGGGTCGCGGCAACGACCGTTCCCGCCCGCGGCGCCGCACCGGCCGCCGGACGCATCGGGCGGAAAGCGTCCGGAGGCCGTGGACCGCACTCCGGCCAAGAGCGGTCCGGGACCGGTCGCGCCGTTCCGAGGAACCGGCGCGGCCGGAAGCTCACCCCCGCAGTCTTGAACCCGGCCCCGGCCCCGCGCAAACTCACTCCGAGCACATCCGGCCGTATACCGTTCGCCCATGACCTTCTCGATCGTGGGCCGGTCCGCTGACGGCGCGGCCGTCGGCGTGGCCGTGGCCAGCAAGTTCCTCGGCGTCGGAGCGGCAGTTCCGGCAGCTCAGGCGGATGTGGGCGCGGTCGCGACCCAGTCCTACGCGAACCTGGCGTACCGTCCGCAGGCCCTGGCCCTGCTCGGCACCGGGGTGCCGGCGACGCTGGCCCTGGCGGGCCTGATCGCCGCGGACGGCGGCCCGGTCACGCACCGGCAGGCGGGGATCGTCGGGATGTCCGGGCCGGGTGCGACGTACACCGGCCCGGACTGCCACGACTGGGCCGGCGGTGTGGCCGGTGACGGATATGCCGCGCAAGGCAACATGCTCGCCGGTCCGTCGGTGGTGGCGTCGATGGAGCGGGCCTGGCTGGACGACGCGTCCGACCTGCCCTACCGGCTGCTCGCCGCGCTGCGCGCCGGCGATCTGGCCGGCGGCGACCGGCGTGGGCGGCAGAGCGCGGCGCTCCTGGTGGTCTCCGCGGGACGGGGGTACGGGGGCACCAGCGACGTCTGGGTCGACCTGCGCGTCGACGACCACGCCGACCCGGTGGGCGAACTGGGCCGGCTGCTGGAGATGCACAGTCTCTACTTCGAGTCACCGGACCCGGCGTCGCTGCTCCCGTTGGACGGGCCGCTCGCCGAGGAGGTGCGGTCCCGCCTGGCGGCGGCCGGCTTCGCCGGCGACGACCTGGACAAGGATCTGGCGTCCTGGGCGGGAGTCGAGAACCTCGAGATGCGCGTGGTGGCGGGCTCGATCGACCCCCTGGTCCTGGAGCATCTGCGGGCCGCGAATTCGGCACTTTCGTGACCGCCCGCCTGTCACCCAGCGGACAACCGCCCAAATCGGCCCGGTGAGGCACGGCCGAGGAGAGGCGGAACACAAGAGAACAAATATCTCAAAACGGCTTTCTTCTGTAATTCCTCCTGCAAAGATCAACTACGGTCCTGTGATCGACAGCGGGGGAAGTGATCGAATGCGCAGCGACGAGACCGGAAATCCGCCGGTCATCAGCCGGACAGAAGCCGTGACAGGGTTGCCGGGCGCACGCCGGGCCGGGACACCACCCGAACGGGGCGAGCCCCCGGCCCCGCACCCGGACGCCCGCGTCGAGCCACCCGCCTCGCGCCCGGACAGCCGGGTCGAGCCCTCGGCCCAGCGACCGGACATCCGGGTCGAGCCACCCGCCTCGCGCCCGGACAGCCGCGTCGAGCCACCGGCCCAGCGACCGGACATCTGGGTTGAGCCACCGGCTCCGCGACCGGACATCTGGGTTGAGCCACCGGCTCCGCGACCGGACATCTGGGTTGAGCCACCGGCTCCGCGACCGGACAGCGACGACGCGCGGTCGGTGATGTCCGGTGACCGCGATACGCCGCGACAAGCGACGCCCGCTGGTGACCGATTGGGGTCATCCGACGACGTGGCGGTGACCGCAGGCCCAGCCCTGGCAGTCCCGCGGCGGGCCGCTCCCGGGCGGCGGGTCTCCACGGACCAGGCGTCCGCGATGCCGGGCATCGGCGGGACCGACCACGCCGTCCCCGCGACGGCCTGGATGGCGGGCCCTGCGACGGCCCGGACGGCCGGGTCAGCAGGGTGGGCAACCGGGTCGGCAGCGCACCCGTCGGGATCAGCCGCTGCGTCAGCGGCGCGAACCGCAGGCGCGGCGGCGGGCCTTCCCGCGACGGCGCGGCCGTCGCTGGTGCCGCGCGGTGCCCGTCCGGTCGCGGCGGCCACCGGGACGGCCGTCGCCGGGCTCGGCAAGAGTGTCCTGCTGCTGCGCCCGGGAGTCGAGGAGCGCACCCACCACCTGCCCCTGGAACTGGTCCGCCGGGACATCGCCGGTGACCACCCCGGCGTACCGCTCATGCTCCGGATCCGGGTCCTCGACGCCGGCACCGGCGCGCCCGTGACCGGCGCGGTGATCGACATCCGGCACCGCGACGCGCTCGGGCGGACCGGCCCGGGAACGGAGGTGCGCGGGGCACAGATGGCCGACCAGCAGGGGTACGCCGAGTTCCGCACCGTCCACCCCGGCTGGCACGACGGCGAACCGGTGCAGATCGTCGCCGAGGTGCACGTCGGTGGCTACCTGGCCGGCGGCCGGTCGGTGGCGCACACCGGCCACCTGCGGTTCCCGGAGGCGCTGACCGCGGAGGTGGCGCAGCTGGCGCCGTACCGCGCGATCCGCACCCCCCGCACCACCGCCGACACCGGCGGCGAGCACGCCGTCGGCACGCTGCAAGTAGTACCCCGGGACCGTTACCACCTCGCCTCCGGCCTGCTGGCCTCGATCGTCGTGGCGGTCGCCGGCTGATCAGCCGCGGATCGTCGTGGCAGTCGCCGGCCGATCAGCCGCGCAGGTAGGCCGGCACCGCCCTGACCCGGCGGTGGTCGTCATCGTCCGGCGGCAGGTCCAGGTTGACGAGCAGGTACTCCAGGCGGAGCGCACGGTCACTCCGGACGGTGGGCGCACAGGACTCCAGGCGGAGCGCACGGTCACTCCGGACGGTGGGCGCACAGGACTCCAGGCGGAGCGCACGGTCACTCCGGGCGGGGGCGCAAGTACTCCGGGCAGGGTGATCGGTGGCGCAATACGGAGGGCGGCCGGGGCGCGTAGGGCGGCAGGGGTGCGGGACGCAGGCAGGCGGGGTGCGGGACGCAGGCAGGGGCGCAGGCTGACAGCGGTCCAGGGCGTGGGTGGACTGCGCTCTCGGATATCCCCACCGTTTTGTCGGATAGCGAGCGCGGGCTGCTCTGCCGGGTGGCGCTGGTCGGGGTTCGGGTGCGGCCGGTTGGCCTGGTAGGCGATTCCGGTGCGACGCCTGCTTGTGCGGACCTCCGCAGGGCGGAGTTGATCTGCTAGCGATGCGAAATCGCGGTTTCAACCCCATGATCACAGCGATTTCGCATCGCTAGCAGATCAACATCTCGGCAGGGACGGCGAGTCCGGCGTCATCGGCCGAAACAGGGGCGGCGGCCGGGAACGGCGGGCCAGACGCCGGTAAGGGCCCGACCGGAGGCCGGCGAAAGCCGCGGCACGGCAAAAGGCCCGGCACAGCAAGAGGCCCGGCACGGCAAAAGGCCCGGCACGGCAAAAGGCCCGGCACAGCAAGAGGCCCGGCACAGCAAGAGGCCCGGCACAGCAAGAGGCCCGGCACAGCAAGAGGCCCGGCACAGCAAGAGGCCCGGTACGGGGAAGGGGCAGGGGCGGCGAAGAGGCGCGGCACGGCGAGAGGCAGGGGCGGCGAGGGGAGGGGCGGCGAGCGGGCAGGGGCGGGTGCGTGGGTTACTTCGGCGCGCCCACCGGGGTGAAGCGCTGCGCGGCGGAGAGGGTGCGCGTCGACCAGCGCATCGCGTCGAGGTAGGGGCCGGCCAGGTCGCCCTGGACCACTTCGCCGTCGCCGTAGGCGCGGACCGCCCGCAGCACCTCGCCGAGCCGGCCGGCGCCGGTGGTCAGGGCGTCCGACACGTCTGCCGTCAGGGGCAGTTGCTCGACCATCGCGGCCGGGGTCATCGACATCAGTTCGGCCATCCCGCTGACCAGGCCGGCCACGAACGCGGCGCCCGGGTCGGCGCGGAAGCGGGGTGCCAGGGTCTCGCAGAGCCGGGCCTGGGTGAGCGTGGTCAGGAGCTGCTCCTCCGGGGCCTCGCCGACGTCGTCGACCACCATCAGGGTGGCCCAGCGGCGGATGTGGGTGAGGCCGATCATCATGATCGCCTGGCGGACCGAGGAGATCCGGCTGACCACGCCGGCGGCCACCGAGTTGCTGACCCGCAGCACCCGCATGGCCAGGGCCGGGTCGCTCGCGATGATCGCGGTGATTTTGTCGAGCCGGGCGTCGGGGTGCATCAGGGCGGCGACCAGTTCGAGGCGGCGCATCCGGGACGGTGAGAGGCTGGGGGTGCTGAGGACCTGGGGACGGCTCAGGGCGTACCCCTGGCGCAGTTCCATGCCGTAGTGGTCGGCGATGGCCAGTTGCTCGGCGGTCTCCAGCCGCTCGGCGACGATCTTCAGGCCGGGGTGCCGGCGGATCTCGGCGACGATCGTGTCGAGCTGGCTCAGGTCGCCGTCGAGCAGGTCGAGCTTGACGTAGGAGGCCAGCCCGAACAGCCGCTCGTGACCGGAACCCCAGACGAAGTCGTCGAGCGCGATCCGGTAGCCGGCCTCGGCCAGCGCGGTGATCCCGGCGATCACCTCGTCGTCGATCTCGACGGTCTCGAGGATCTCCAGAACCACCTGCTCGGGGCCGAACGGCAGCGGCAGCCGCCCGGTCACGAACTCGCGGGTCAGGTTGATGAAGCACGGCCGGTTGCCGGCGACCTCGGCGATGCCGAACTCGGTGAACGCGTTCACCATCACCGTACTCGTGGCATAGGTGTCCTGGCGGCCCGACGCGACAGCGTCCATGCGGCCGCGGAAAAGAAGCTCGTAAGCGACCAGCACGCCGTTCGCGTCGAAGATCGGCTGACGGCCCACGTGCACGGCGTCCAACGTCGGGATTCCCACGTCGAGGCCATCGGCAGCCCGGGGCCACAGTTGAGGAACCGGTCGAAGGAAGCTCACAGGAAACAAAGCCGAAACGGCTGTTCCCTCCGGCGCCACCCTCGTGCTGGTATGAGACCGCCGTCACATCAAGCGCAAAGGAACCACCGGATGCTCAACCTCTCCGTTCTGCTGGAGGACAGCGCCCGCCAGCACCCGGACCGCGCTGCCGTGGTCCTGGGCCCGCAGCGACTGTCGTACGCGCAGGTCAATGCCGCGGCCAATCAGGTCGCCGCCCTGCTGGTGGCACGCGGGATCCGGCCCGGCGACAAGGTGGCGCTCACGTGCCCCAATCTGCCGTACTTCCCGATCGTCTACTACGGCATCCTCAAGGCCGGCGCGGTCGTCGTCCCGCTGAACGTGCTGCTCAAGGGCCGCGAGATCGCGTACCACCTGAAGGACTCCGACGCGAAGGCCTATTTCTGCTTCCAGGGCACCCCGGAGCTGCCGATGGGCGCCGAGGGCTGGGCCGGCTTCGGCGAGGCGCCGGAGTGCGAGCAGTTCTTCCTGATCACCGCCGACCCGGCGGCCGCGTCGACGGTCGAGGGCGCCGAGACGCTCGGGCAGGCGCTCGCCGGGCAGCCGCCGGTCTTCGAGACCGTGCAGCGCGCCGAGACCGATCCCGCTGTCATCCTCTACACCAGCGGCACCACGGGCCAGGCCAAGGGCGCTGAGCTGTCGCACTCCAACCTGGTGCTCAACGCGCTCACCTGCAACCGCCTCTTCGGCACCCAGCCGGCCACCGACACCCACCTGCTGGTGCTGCCGCTGTTCCACTCGTTCGGCTCGACCGTCAACATGAACGCCGGCTTCGCCACCGCCGCGACCCTGGTGCTGCTGCCCCGGTTCGACGCGGCCGCCGCGGTGCAGCTGCTGCAGAGCGAGGACGTCACGTTCTTCGCGGGCGTCCCGACGATGTATTGGGGGCTGCTCAACGCGCTCGGTGAGGGCGTCGACGTGGACCGCATCGCCCGCAACATGCGGGTCGCCGTCTCGGGCGGGTCCAGCCTTCCCGTGGAGATCATCAGGGCGGTCAAGGAGCGGTTCGGCGTCACCATCCTGGAGGGCTACGGGCTTTCCGAGACCTCGCCGGTCGCCACGTTCAGCGACCCGGGCGGCGAGCCCCGGCCGGGTTCGATCGGCATCCCGATCTGGGGTGTCGAGGTGAAGCTGATCGACCCGGAGTGGAAGACGGTCGACGGCGCCGACGAGATCGGTGAGATCGCGGTGCGCGGCCACAACATCATGCGGGGCTACTACAACCGGCCGGAGGCGACGGCCGAGGTCATGCGGGACGGCTGGTTCCGGACCGGTGACCTGGCCCGCCGGGACGCCGACGGCTTCTACTACATCGTGGACCGCGCCAAGGACATGATCATCCGCGGTGGCTTCAACGTGTACCCGCGGGAGATCGAGGAGGTCCTGATCACCCACGAGGCGGTCTCGCTGGCCGCGGTGATCGGCGTGCCACACCCCAGCCACGGCGAGGAGGTCAAGGCGTTCGTGATCCTCAAGCCCGGCGCCACGGCGACCGAGGAGGAGCTCGTCGCCTGGGGCAAGGAGCAGATGGCGAGCTACAAGTACCCGCGCGTCGTCAGCATCGTCGAGTCGCTGCCGATGACCGCCACCGGCAAGCTCCTCAAGCGCGAGCTGAAGTAATCGTGTCCTCCGGGCGCCGGCGGCGGACGATCGCCGTGCGCCCGGAGTGATCGGTTGCGCGCATACCGCACAGTGGAGGGGTGACGACGGGGACGGCCACACGGAGGCGGACGTTGACCACAGGTCTGACGCGACGACCGGCCGCCGGCGGCCGGGGCGTGGTGCGCCGGGTCGGTCAGCTGCGGCACAGCTCACCCGGCCGGTTGCAGCTGCTGCTCGCCATCCTGCTCACGCTCGGCCTGCTCACCGGGCTGGTCGCCGGGCTCACCGCCACGTCGGCCGCGTCCGGCACCGCTGACCTGGGCGGGCGCGCGCAGCCGCTGCTCACCGAGTCGGAGACGATCTACTCGGCGCTCGCCGAGGCCGACACGGTGGCCGCGCAGGCGTTCCTCGCCGGCGGTCTGGAGCCGGTCGATCTGACCCGCCGTTACGAGGACGCCCTGGCCCGGGCCACCACCGCGCTCACCTCGGCGGCCCGGCGCACCCCGGAGGGCAGCGCCGCACAGGAGTCGGTGCACGCCCTCGCCGCCGGCACCCTGCGGTACACCGCTCTCGTCGCCACCGCCCGCGCCGGCAACCGGCAGGGCCTGCCGGTCGGCGCGTCCTACCTGGCCACCGCCTCGGAGCTCAACCAGGGGACGCTTCAGCCGCAGGCCCAGTCGCTCTTCCAGTTCGCCGCCCGCGAGGTCGACGCCGGTTACGAGACGGCCCGCAGCTCCTGGTGGCTGATCCTGCTCCTGGTCCTGGTCGTCGTCCTGACCATCGCGCTGATCGGCACCCAGGTCTATCTGAGCGGGGCCACCCGCCGCACGTTCAACATGCCGCTGCTGGCCGCCACCGGGCTCACCGCGCTGCTGGTCGTCGCGACCGGCGTCCTGTTCACCCTGCAGCGCGACCATCTGGACAGTGCCGGCGAGGACGGCTCGACACCGGTGATCGCGCTCGCCGAGCGGCGGATCCTGGCCCTGCGCGAGCGCGCGTCGGAGGCGCTCACCCTCGCCGCCCGGGCCGGCAGCGGCCCGCACGAGAAGGCCTTCGACCGGGCGGCCGAACAGCTCGATTTCACCGGCCGCGAGTTCGACGACGTGGCGTCGCTGATGTCGCAGGCCGGTGCCCGGCATGCTACCTATGTCGACATCCACCGCGAGGTGCGCAAGCTGGACGACGGCGGTGACTACGACGGTGCGGTGAAACTCGCGGTCGGCCCGGAGGCGACCGAGGCGTTCGAGGGGCTGACGAGCGCGCTCGACGCTGCCCTGGCGGACCGGCGAGCCGTCTTCGACGAGGAGATCGACCGGGCCGGGCGCGGGCTGAGTGTGCTCACCGTGCTCGGGCCGCTGCTGGCGCTGGCGATCTGTGTGCTGGCCGCGATCGGGTTGCGCGCCCGGCTGGAGGAGTTCCGCTGATGGGTGGCCGTCTGCTGCGTACCCCTGCCCTGCTCGCCCTGGCCGGTCTCGTGGCCGTCGCCGGTTGCACGGGCCCGGACCCCGCGCCGCCCGCCCCGCCGATCGCGCCGGCACCGGCGGTGAGCGGCCCGGCGGCGGCCACGCCCAGCTGTGACCCGCGCGCCAGTTTCCGGCCGCAGGGCGCCCTGCCCGCGCCGGGCCGGATGCCGGCGGGCAGCCGGATGGCGCAGATCCAGAAGAACGGGCGGCTGGTGCTCGGCACCAGTCAGGACAGTCTGCTGTTCAGCTCGCGCAACGCGTTCACCGGCCGGGTCGAGGGCTTCGACATCGACATGGGCCGGCTGATCGCGCAGGCCATCTTCGGCGACCCGGACAAGCTGCGGATCAAGGTGATCCCGCACGAGGACCGCACCAAGGTCTTCGGACAGCCCGGCAACGACGTCGACCTGGTGATCAACACGATGACCGCGAACTGCGCCCGCTGGCAGGAGGTCGACTTCTCCACGGTCTACCTGGAGACGGGTCAGCGGCTGCTGGTCGGCAAGGACTCCACCGTCGACGGGCTGGACGACCTGGGCGGGCAGGGTGTGTGCGCCGCCGCCGGCTCGACTTCCCTGGTCAACATCGACAAGGCCCCGGCGGACCCGGTGCCGGTGGCGAAGGGCGGCTGGGGCGAGTGCCTGGTCGCCTTCCAGCAGAACGAGGTCGCGGCCGTCTCCACCGACGACACCATCCTCGCCGGGCTCGCCGCGCAGGACCCGTTCGCCAAGGTGGTCGGCCCGCGCTTCACCGAGGAGCCCTACGGCATCGCGATCTCGAAGGAGCACCCCGACCTGACCCGGTTCGTCAACGCCGTCCTCGAACGCAGCCGGGCCGACGGCACCTGGCGGTCCACGTACGACCGCTGGCTGAGCGCGCTCGGCCCGGCGCCGCGCCCACCGGCGGCGCGATACCGATGACCGATGCTGTCCTGCACCGCGCCGACGCCGAGCTGGCCCGCCTGGAGAACGCGGTGACCGCGATGGCGGCCAACCTGGTGGAACTCGACGAGAACCCGCACCGCAAGGAGCTCGGTGCCACCCGGCTGACCGGGGAGACCGCGCGCGCCTGGGCCGACGCCGAGGACGCGCTCGCCCGGCTCTGGCAGGGTCATCGGCAGCTGAGTGAGCTGATCGCCCAGGCCCGGGCGGTCCGCGGGCAGCGGCGGATCGACGCCGAGGCGTTCACCCGGCAGGTGCTCGGTGGCTCGATCACGCTGTCCACCAGCACGGTTCCGCTGGCGCAGCGCGGCCTGCTCGGCGCCGGGCAGGTGAGCACGGTCTGCTCCCCCGCCGATCTGCTGGCCGCGATGGAGGCGGCGTTCACCACGGCGGTCGACGTGGTGACCCGGGCCGGTGACCGGTGGCAGCGGCTGCTGCCGGGCGCCGCCGACGCCGCGGCCGCCCTGTCGCACGCCCGCGCGCTGGGCGACAGCCCGCTGCTGGACGAGGCGGACCGGCTGCTCGGCGGGTTCACCGCCACGCTCGCCGGCGACCCGCTCGCCGCCGACCCCGCGGTGCTCACCCGGGTCCGCGACCTGATCGGCCGGGCCGACGCCGAGCGCACGTCCGCCTCGGAGCTGCGCGCCTGGCTGGAGCAGCGGTTGCGGGACGCGCGGGCGACGGCGGCGGAGATCGGCACGGCCAGGCGGGCGGCCGAGGCGGCGCGGCAGGCCGCGGCCGGGCGGTTTCCCGAGCAGCGGATCGCGGGCGTACGAGGCTCCGACCCGCTCACCGACCTCGCGGCGATCGAGGCGCTCGCCACGGCCGGCCAGTGGGCGCTGATCGCCCCGCGGCTCGCCCGGTGGAACCGGCAGGCGGCCGAGCGGCTGGCCGCGCTGCGGGCCTCGGCCGCACACAACACGGGGCTGCTGGCCGAGCGCAACGAGCTGCGCGGGCGTTTCGACGCCTACCGGGCGAAGGCGCTGCGCCGCGGCCTCGGCGAGGACCCGGTGCTCACCCCGCTGGCCGACGCCGCGCGGGCCGCGCTGCACGACGCGCCCTGTGACCTGGACGCCGCCCGGGTCGCGCTCGGCGCCTACCAGGACGCCCTGTCCACCACCATCGCTGCGAGGGATGCCCGGTGACCACCTGCTTGCGGAACTGTCCGGGCACCATCGAGGACGGGTACTGCGACACCTGCGGCATGGCGCCGTCACCGTCGGCCGCCGTGCCCGCCGGCCGGCCGGCCACCGCACCGGCCACCGCACCGGGGCCGGGGCAGGCGTCACCGTCCGTGCTGCTGCAGGCCGCGCTGTCGGCGCCGACGACGCCGCGGCCCCGGGTCAACGGCTCGGCGTCGGCGCGCTCGGCGGCACTGTCGACGCGCAGCGGGCGCAGCACCCGGACCGGTGGCTCGCGCGGGCAGTCGCGGCGCCGCTTCGGTGGCGGGCTGGTCGAGATCACGCCGATCGTGCAGGCCGACCCGTCGACCGCCGTGATGACGGTCGCCGAGGTCCCGGAGTCCCGGCGGTACTGCGCGAAGTGCGGCAACCCGGTCGGCCGCAGCCGGGGCGACCGGCCCGGTCGCACGTCGGGGTTCTGCGCGACCTGCGGCGAGCCGTTCAACTTCACACCGAAACTGGCCAAGGGCGACCTGGTGGCCGGGCAGTACGAGGTGGCCGGCCCGCTCGCGCACGGCGGCCTCGGCTGGATCTACCTGGCCGTCGACAAGAACGTGTCGGACCGCTGGGTGGTGCTCAAGGGTCTGCTCAACTCCGGCGACGAGGACGCGCTCGCCGCAGCGGTGGCCGAGCGGCGGTTCCTGGCCGAGGTCGAGCACCCGAACATCGTCAAGATCTACAACTTCGTGGAGCACGAGGGCGCCGGCTACATCGTCATGGAGTACGTCGGCGGCAAGTCCCTCAAGGACCTACTCAAGGCGGCCGCCGCGCCGCTGCCCGTGCACCAGGCACTCGCCTACGTCCTGGAGATCATGCCGGCGTTCGGCTACCTGCACGACCGCGGCCTGATCTTCTGCGACTTCAAGCCGGACAACGTCATCCAGTCCGGCGACCAGATGCGCCTCATCGACCTGGGCGGCGTGGTGCACGTCGACGACCAGGAAGCGGCGATCTACGGCACTTCTGGCTATCAGGCGCCCGAGATGGCCACGGCCGGGCCGTCGATCGCCTCCGACCTCTACACCATCGGCCGGACCCTGGCCGTGCTCACCACCGACTTCCGCGGTTACCAGAGCACGTTCAAGGAGAGCCTGCCGGACCGCGAGTCGTTCGACGTCTACGTCCGGCACGAGTCGTTCTACCGGCTGCTCGGCCGGGCCACCAGCACCGACCCGGCCGACCGGTTCGAGGACGCCGGCGAGATGACCGAGCAGATGCTCGGGGTGCTGCGCCAGGTGCTCGCCGCCGACGGCGAGCCCCGGCCGGCGCCGTCCCGGCTGTTCACCGGCGAGATTCGCACCGACCCGCAGTCCGACGGCGTGCGCTGGCAGGACCTGCCCACCCCGCTGATCGACCTGACCGACCCGGCGGCCGCGTTCCTGGCCTCGGTGACCGTCACCGACCCCGCCGAGGTGCTGGTCCTGCTCGGCAAGGCGCCGCAGTACACCCTCGAGGTCCGGCTCCGCGAACTGCGGGCGCACATCGACCTGGGCGCCCGGACCGGCCGGTTCGACGAGGCCACCACGTTCCGGGCGCTGCTCGCCGAATCCGCCGGTGGCGACTGGCGGGTCGCCTGGTACGACGGCCTGCTCGCCCTGGCCACCGGCGACCACGCGCAGGCCCGGGCCCGGTTCGACGCGGTCTGGTCGGCGCTGCCCGGCGAGCTCGCCCCGCAGCTCGCGCTGGGCTTCACCGCCGAACTGGCCGGCGACCGGGACACCGCCGGCACCTACTACGACGTGGTGAGCCGCACCGACCCGGCCTACACGACGGCCGCCGCCGGCCTGGCCCGCTGCCGCCTCGCCGCCGGTGACCGGGCCGGTGCGGTGGAGGCCTACAACCGGGTTCCGGGGACGTCGTCGGCCTACTCCGGCAGCCAGGTCGGCGCGATCCGGGCACTGGTCGGGGCGCACCCGGCGGCCACCGTCGACGTGACCGCCCTGACCGCGGCCGCCCAGTTGCTCGACCGGCTCACGGTGGAGGCGGCCCAGCTCGCGGCGCTCCGGGCGGAGTTGCTGGAGCAGGCGCTGAGCGCGCTCACCCGCGGTGTCGCGGTGCCGGCCGCGGTGCTGGGGCGGACCGGGAGCGCACCGGCCGGGGAACGGGACGTACGGTTCGCGCTGGAGTCGGCGTACCGGGAGATGGCCCGGGCGGCGCACGGGCCGGAGAAGATCCGCCTGGTCGACCGGGCGAACGCCGCCCGGCCCCGGACGCGGACGTGAGAGAGGCGGGAACGGCCCCGATGATCGTGGTGGATTGCACGGCGTGCGCGGACGAGCGGGCTGCGGGGGCGGCGTTCTGCGAGGAGTGCGGGCGGGACCTGGCCGGGCCGGCGGCGGACGCCGGATCCCCGGCGGCCGGCGGAGCCGGTGCGGGCGACGCGGCCGGCGGGCCGGAACCGGCGGGAATTGAGGGTTCGGCCACTTCCGGTGAGGCGGGGGCGGACGGCAGGCTGGGTGTCCGGGCGTCGGCGGGCCTGTCCGCACTGCGGGGCGGGCTCGTCGGTCGGCGCCGACGGCTACTGCGAGGAGTGCGGGATGCTGGCCGGTCGGCCCCGGGATCACATCGAGGCGGACGGTGGCGCGGTCGCCGCCGCGGTGAGTGACCGCGGGCGGCGGCACCACCGGAACGAGGACGCCATGTGGCTGGCCGTCGGTGAGGCGGCCGCGGACGTGGTGGTCTGCGACGGGGTGTCGGCGTCCTACGACCCGGACGCGGCCTCGGACATCGCGGCGCGCACGGCCGGTGAACTGCTGTCGGCGGCGCAGCACCCGGACGCGGCGGACCCGGCCGGCGGGACGGACACCGGGGTGACCGCCGACCTGAGCGCCACGGTGGAGCTGGACCTGGGGCGCGGCCGGGGCGGCGGTCTCAGCGATGCCGTTGCGGGCGGGACGGGCGAGACCGGGGAAGGGCGGGACCCTGGCGTACGCGTACCCGAAGCGCAAGCCGCCGCCGAATCCCCTGCCGCGCCCGCCGGTGAATCCCCTGCCACGCCCGCCGAGGAACCCGCCGTCGCCGTCGCCGGTGTCGTCGCCGCCGCCATCGCCGGCGCCGCGGAGGCGGTCGTCTCGCTCGCGCACACCGGCGACCCGCGCCGCGCCGCGTCCAACCCGGCCTGCACCATCGTGGCCGCGGCGGTCCGCGGCCCGCACGTGGGCTTCGGCTGGGTGGGCGACAGCCGGATCTACTGGCTCGGTGCGGACGGGCCCGCCGAGCAGCTCACCGAGGACGACTCGTGGGCCACCCACATGATCGCGCTGGGCGCCGACCCGATCGAGGCGATGGACGATCCGCGGGCGCACGCCATCACCGCCTGGCTGGGCGCGGACGCCGGGCAGGTCGTGCCGCGGGTCGGCGCGTTCACCGCGACCGACGACGGGCTGCTGGTGCTCTGCAGCGACGGGCTGTGGAACTACCTGCCCGACCCGGCGGCGTTCGCGGCGACCGTGCGCGACTGTCTGGAGAGCACCTCCGGGCTGCTCGGCGCGGCGCGGGCGCTCGTCAAGTTCGCCAACGCGGCCGGTGGCGCCGACAACATCACTGTCGCGCTGGTCCCCGTGCACGCCGGCCCCGCCGCCGACCCGACAGCTGCCGTCGAAGAGAACTGAGGAGTTCCCGTTGTCGTACACCGCTGAGGCGTTCCAGAACGAGTTCCTCGCCCTGGGCGCGAGCGAGGTCAACGCGATCGTCACGGTCACGTCGTCCGGCGCCGCGGGCGGCGTCCGCACCACCGGCGCCACCGAGATCGTGATCGTGGACGCGTCCGGATCGATGCAGGCCGAGGGCCGGATCGGCGCCGCACGCCAGGCCGCCAAGGCGGCCGTGGAGTGCATCGACGACGGCGTCCACTTCGCGATCATCGCGGGCGTCAGCACCGCGCAGCAGCTCTACCCGGAGCCGGGCGGGCTCGCCGTCGCGTCGCCGGAGACGCGGGCCGCCGCGGCGCGCTCGATCGACCGCCTGCAGGCCAGCGGCGGCACCGCGATGGGCGCCTGGCTGCTGCTCGCGGCCCAGCTGTTCGCGCAGCGGCCCGGCGACATCGCGCATGCCATCCTGCTCACCGACGGCGACAACGGCGAGCGGCACGGATACCTGGAGAGCGTGCTGGAGTCGATCGCCGGGCGGTTCAGCTGCGACTGCCGGGGTGTCGGCACGAACTGGAAGGTCTCCGAGCTGCGGAAGATCGCCTCGGCGATGCTGGGCACCGTGGACATCGTGGCCCGCCCGGTCGACCTGACCGCGGCGTTCCAGCAGATGATGACCACCGCGATGGGCAAGACCAGCGCGGACGTGCAGCTCAAGGTCTGGACGCCGGTCAACACCACGGTACGGTTCGTCAAGCAGGTCGAGCCGCAGGTGGTGGACCTGACCGGCAAGCGTGTGGCGGACGGTACGCGGGCCGGCCGTTACCCGCTCGGCTCGTGGGGCCGGGAGAGCCGCGACTACCACGTCTGCATCGACGTGACCCCGGGCGCGGCGGGCGACGAGATGCTGGCCGCCCGGGTCTCCGTGGTCGAGGGCGACACCGTGCACGCGCAGTCGCTGGTCCGTGCCGTGTGGACCGACGACACCGCGCTCTCCACCCGGATCAACCGGCAGGTCGCGCACTACACCGGGCAGGCCGAGCTGGCCTCGGCCATCCAGGACGGGCTGGCCGCCCGCGAGGCCGGCGACGACCACACGGCCACGCTGAAGTTCGGCCGGGCGGCGCAGCTCGCGCACGCCGGCGGCAACACGGCCACCTCCGAGCTGCTCGCCAAGGTGGTGGAGATAGACGACGCGGTCACCGGGACGGTCCGGCTCCGGCGCAAGGTCAACGCCGAGGACGAGATGGCGCTGGACACCCGGTCGACGAAGACGGTGCGGGTCGGGCGGACGCAGTGACGCTCTACACCTGCC
Source organism: Actinoplanes sp. DH11 (assembly GCF_020873875.1). GTDB lineage: Bacteria > Actinomycetota > Actinomycetes > Mycobacteriales > Micromonosporaceae > Actinoplanes. Next base: position 5,422 of record NZ_JAHWGU010000015.1, on the reverse strand, counting down.
CCAAGGGCCACTCCTCGGCGGAGGGCGACTTCTGCGACACGTGCGGCGCCCGGATCGGTGCCGCCCCCACCACCGGGTCCCCGGTCACCGCCGCCCCGGCCCCCGCCTTCGCCCCCGCCTCGGCCCCGGGCCCTGCCTCTGCCTCTGCCTCTGCCTCTGCCGACACTGCCCCGCCGACCGTGCCGGACATCGCACCGGCCGCCGCCGAGCCGCCGTGCCCGAACTGCGGCGCGCCGCGCGGGGCGAGTGCCCGCTTCTGCGAGGACTGCGGGTACGACCACAGCACCGGCCGCGTCCCGCAACTCGGTCCCCCCGGTGGTGGCCCGCTCCGCGGCGACTGGACGGCCACGGTCTTCGCCGACCGGGTCTACTTCGACGCCAACGAGGTGGACGGGGTCACGTTCCCGGCCGGCGCGCCGCGGCGCGACGTCACGCTGCCGGCGCCGCAGGTCCGGATCGGCCGGCGCAGCAGTTCCCAGGGGACCGAGCCCGACCTCGACCTCTCCGACGACCCCGGGGTGTCGCACAACCACGCGCTTCTCACCCTGAACATCGACGGCCAGTGGCTGGTCTCCGACCTGGGTTCGACCAACGGGACGTACCTGAACGAGGAGGACGCACCGCTCACCGCAGGGCAGACCCGGACGCTGAAGGACGGCGATCAGGTGCACGTCGGAATCTGGACGACCATCACCCTGCACGCGCCGTCGTGACGTGTCCCACGAGGGCTACAGGAGGCGGCCGGTTCTTTGCTTGAGTGGGCCACGTGTCCTCCTTCGGTACCGGTCTCCGTGCCCTGCGCCGCGCTGCCGGCCTCACCATCGAACAGCTCGCGCAGGCGTCCGGGGTCAGCGGCCGGGCGATCAGCGACATGGAGCGCGGGCACAGCCGGGCGCCGCAGACACGGACTCTCGCGGCGCTCGCCACCGGCCTCGGGCTGGACCCGGCGCAGCTGCGTGACCTGGAGGAGTCGGCCCAGGAGCAGCGCACCCGCAGCACCGCCGACGGCCCCCGGCTGTGCGAGCTGCCCCGCGCGGTGACCGACTTCGTCGGGCGGGCCGCGGAGCTGGCGCTGGTGCGCCGGCACGTGGTCGAGACCGGCGACCGCGGCCCGGCGCCGGTCGTGGTGGTGCACGGCCAGGCCGGGCTCGGCAAGACCGCGTTCGCCGTGCGCCTGGCCGGTTCGCTGCAGGCCGCGTTCCCGGACGGCCAGTTCTACCTCGACCTGCGCGGCACCGACGCCGACCCGGTGAGCGTCGGTGACGCCCTGGTCCGGCTGCTGCGTGCCCTGGAGGTCAGCCCGCGGCGGATCGCCGAGAGCAACGAGGAACGGTCCAGCCAGCTGCGGGCCGTCCTGGCGACCCGGCGCTGCCTGCTGGTCCTCGACAACGCGGCGAACGAGGCGCAGGTGCGCCCGCTGCTGCCCGGCGACGGCCGCGGCATGGCCGTGGTGACCAGCCGGCGGGTGCTCGGCGGACTGGAGGGGGTGCTGCGGCTTCCGCTCGCGCCGTTCGCCCCGGACGAGTCGGCGGAGCTGCTCGGCGCGATCGCCGCGCAGGCGCACGGACCGGGCGTCGGCCGGGTCGCCGACCTCTGCGGTCATCTGCCGCTGGCCCTGCGGATCGCCGGCACCCGGCTCGCCACCCGTCCCGCCTGGACGGTGGACCATCTGGTCGGCCGCCTCGCCGACGCCGACCGCCGGCTCGCCGCGCTGTCGCTGGGCGACGCCGGGGTGGCGACCGCGTTCGCGCTGTCCCACGCACAGCTGTCCGAACCGGCGCGGACCCTGTTCCGGCGCCTCGCCCACGTGCCCGGGGTCTGCTTCACCCCGGAGATCACCGCGGTGCTGGCCGGTATCGGCCCGGACGACGCCCTGGACGGCCTCGAGGAACTCGTCGAACTCGGCCTGATCATGCCGGAGCCGGAGAGTGTGGTGCGGTACCGGTTCCACGACCTGATCCGGCTCTACGCCGCCGAACGGCTGCGCAACGAGGAGCCGCCCGGCGTGCGCGCCGAGACCCGGCAGCGGCTCGACCGGTGGCTGCTGGAGACCGCGATCGTGGCCGGCCGCTGGTTCGAACCCGGGTACGGTGCGCTGCCCGCCGACTACCACGGCCTGGTGCCGCTCGCCTCCGTCGACGAGGCCGGCGAGTGGTTGCAGGCGGAGGCGGACAACTGGCTCGGCGCGTTGCGGGCCGCCGCCGCGGACGGGCAGCACCAGCTGGTCGTCGACGTCGCCGGGGCCATGCACTGGTTCTCCGACTCGATGGTCTTCTGGTCCGGCTGGTACGAGGTGTACGGCCTCTCCCGGGCCGCCGCGGCCGCACTGCCCGACCGGCTTCAGGAGGTCACCCACCTCAACTACTTCTCCTGGGCCGCCACGCACGCCGCCCGCCGGCCCGAGGAGGGCGCCGAGACGGCCATGCGGGCGTACGCGCTCGCCGTCGAGATCGGTGACGTGAAGGAACAGGCGTGGGCGCTGACGTACGCGGGAACGGGCTGGCGGTTCGCCGGGCGGCTCGAGCAGTCCCTTGACGCGTACCGGCGGGCGCAGGCCCTGGCCGACGCGGCCGGCGACCACGACGGGTACGTCCAGCACTTCCAGGGCCTCGGCCTGCTGCTGGCCGCGCTCGGCCGCCCGCTGGAGGCCCTGGAGATGTTCGCGTCGACGAGCCGTGCGGTCGAGACGCGGCCGGTGTCCCCGCAGCCGGCGGTGCTGGCCCTGGCCGGCTCGCACACGTTCGCCGGGGAGGTCCTCGCCGATCTGGGGCGCTGGGAGGAGGCCCGGCAGCAGGCGGAACTGGCGCTGCCGCTGATCGGCCGGGGCAGCGACAACAGCCTCCTCGGGCAGGTCCATCTCACCCTGGGCCGGGTGCGGTGCGCGCTCGGCGAGACCGAGACGGCGCGCGACGCCCTGACCCGGGCGCTGGAGCTGCTGGACGGGTCACAGTACCGCAAGGGCATCGAGATCGCCCGGACGCAGCTGGCCGCCCTGAACGCCTGACGTCCCCGCGAGTTCTGCGTATTTTCCTGCGTGGTTCCGGGCGCCGTGACCTGATGGGATGAATGTGAAAGGGCGGCGCCGACCAGGTGCGCCGCCTGCGGGAAGGAAATCCATGAGCTTCGTGACGACCTCCGACGGCACCCAGATCTTCTACAAGGACTGGGGCACCGGGCGTCCGGTCGTGCTCAGCCACGGCTGGCCGCTGAACTCGGACAGCTGGGAGGCACAGCAGCTCTTCCTGGCCGAGAACGGCTACCGGGTCATCGCGCACGACCGGCGCGGGCACGGCCGGTCCACCCAGACGTGGCACGGCAACGAGATGAACACGTACGCCGCCGACCTGGCCGCGGTCATCGACCACCTCGACCTGCGGGACGTCACGCTCATCGGCTTCTCCACCGGTGGTGGCGAGGTCAGCCGCTACATCGGCAACTACGGCACCGCCCGCGTCGCGCAGGCCGTCCTGGTCTCCTCCGTGCCGCCGCTGATGCTGCGCACCGACGACAACCCGGGTGGCGTGCCGATCGAGGTCTTCGACGGCCTGCGCGCCGGTTCGCTGGCCGACCGCTCGCAGCTCTACAAGGACCTCGCCGACGGCCCGTTCTTCGGCAACAACCGGCCCGGCGCGTCGGTGGCGCAGGGCCCGCGGGACGCGTTCTGGCTGCAGGGCATGGCGGCGGGACACCGCAACGCGTACGAGTCGATCGCCGCGTTCTCGGCCACCGACTTCCGTGGCGACCTCGCCAAGTTCGACGTGCCGACCCTGGTCATCCACGGTGACGACGACCAGGTCGTCCCGTTCGAGGTCGGCGGCAAGGCGTCGGCCGCGCTGATCAAGGGCGCCGAGCTGCGCGTCTACGCCGGTGGGCCGCACGGCATCACCGACACCCACAAGGAGCAGCTGAACAACGACCTGCTCCAGTTCCTGAACAGCCACAACGCCTGATCCGCACGGGGCCCCGGGCACGCGCCCGGGGCCCTATGCTTTTCGCACCCGCACGTTTTGCGAAAGGGGATGCGGATGCGCCTCCGCCCGGTCACGGTCACCGCTTCGATGCCGGAGCCCGCCGTCCGCTGACAACCGCCACGGCGGTCGCTCCTCGAAGCGGTTCCTCCACGACCGTTTCCTTGCCGAGGAGCCCCTTTTGCGTACCCTCCACCCGCGCCTCGGCGCGGGCTTCAACCGTCTCTGGACCGCCTCCGCGATCTCCAACCTGGGCGACGGGATCACCATGGTCGCCGGCCCGCTGCTGCTCGCCTCCATCACCCGCGACCCGGCCCTGATCGCCGACGGCGTCCTCGCCCAGCAACTGCCCTGGCTGCTGTTCGCCCTGGTCAGCGGCGCCTTCGTGGACAGGCTGGACCGCCGCCGCCTGATCGTCGTGGCGAACCTGGCCCGCGCCGCCGCCCTGACCGTCCTGACCGTCGCGGTCGCCGCCGACCGGCCCTCGGTGGTCCTCGTCTACCTGGTGCTGTTCGCGCTCGGGGCCGGCGAGACCCTGGTCGACACCGCCGCCGGCGCGCTGCTCCCCCGGCTCGTCGCCCCGGCCGACCTGCCCCGCGCCAACGCCCGTCTCAGTGCCACGTTCACCGTCGCCGGCCAGTTCGCCGCCAAACCACTCGGCGCCTCGCTGTTCGGCATCGCGGCGGCCGTGCCGTTCGGCGTCGACGCCCTGTCGTTCGTCATCGCCGCCGCCCTGATCGCGTCCCTGCCGCCCACGCCGGCCCCCACCGCCACTCCCGGCGCGGATCCCGCCGATCCCGGCCTGATGGCCGGGGGCCGGCGCTCGCTGCGTGCGGACATCGCCGAAGGGGTGCGCTTCCTGCGGGGACACCGCCTGCTGCGTACGCTCGCCGCCGCCATGGGCCTCGGCAACGTCGCGTTCTGCGCGGCGTTCGCGGTGTTCGTCCTCCATGCCCGGGAGCGGCTCGGCTTGTCGGCCGTGGGCTACGGCGCGCTGCTCACCACCTTCGCCGCCGGCGGGCTCGTCGGGGCCGCGGTGGCCGCCCGGGCGGTGGCCCGGTTCGGCGCGGCCGCGGTGCTCCGGACCGGACTGCTGATCGAGGTGGTCACGCACGTGACGCTGGCGACGACGACCTCCGCCCGGGCGGCCGGTGCGGTGCTGGTGCTCTTCGGGGTGCAGACCGTCGTGTGGGGTGTCACCACCGCCTCGCTGCGGCAGCGGCTGGTCCCGGACCGGCTGATGGGCCGGGTCGGCAGCGTCTACTCGTTCCTGGAACTCGGCGGTGCCGCGATCGGCACCCTGCTCGGCGGCCTGCTGGCCCGGGCGTGGGGCCTGCTGACCCCGTTCTGGGTGGCCGCCGCGGCCATGGCCGTCATCCTGGCCCTGGCCTGGCGGCCGACGGCCGAGGCCGATCGCGTCTGAACCCCGGCGGTGGGGGGGGGGGGGGGGGGGG
>NZ_JAHWGU010000157.1 GCF_020873875.1 Actinoplanes sp. DH11 | reverse complement strand
GCTTAGGGACGTTGGTCAGCTATGCGACCAACCCGGATGTTTTGCAAAACAAATGGTGGGTTTGGTTGCCTGCGTCATTGCTTATTTTAGTGATGATGCTGTGCATAAATTTCATCGGCCAAGCGCTGAAACGTGCGGCTGATGCAAGACAACGACTAGGATAAGGGGGAAGAAAATGTGAAGAGAAAATGGCTGGCGGCTCTCGCCGCGCTCTTGCTCGTGCTCGCCGGGTGCACGGGCAAATCCGACACAACGAGCGGAAAGGGCAACAATAACGAAAAACCGGCGGCTCAGAAGGAAGACATCAGCAAATTCCCGATGACGGTGAAAAACGACGGGAAAATCATCGATGGCGGCGTGTTGAAATACGGCCTTGTGTCCGATACGCCGTTTGAAGGGACGCTCAGCTATGCATTCTACACCGGAGCGCCC
>NZ_JAHWGU010000156.1 GCF_020873875.1 Actinoplanes sp. DH11 | reverse complement strand
AGGCAGGAACGGGGGATGTCCCAAAAAGATCGGGACACCCTCTTTCGTTTCTATATATACACCGACCGCTTCTTCTGCACTATATTTTGTGTCTATACTGAAGACAGACAGCCTTTTGGGTCAGCCCCTTTTTTGGAAAAGAACAAAAAGAAAAGTGCAGTCACCTGTTTTTGAAGGAAAGCGCGATTCGGAACCGAAAAGGCATGATTGCGCGATGCGGTGGTACACTACAAGCAAAAAGGAGGGAACCATTGATGCCGGAACGCGGACGAAACGACCATCCACATTCCTTTCACCGTGACGGCGCCCGCGAAAGCATCATCAACGATGCAACTGCCGACGGCGCCAAGGCAATCGGTGTACGGATTGACGCCGATCCGATGCGGGCGGCCAACCCTGACCCGTTTCACGTCGACTCCCTTGCTGTCGAGGAA
>NZ_JAHWGU010000155.1 GCF_020873875.1 Actinoplanes sp. DH11 | reverse complement strand
ATCGGTATGACCGACGATGTTCACGCCGTTCTTGTTGAACTCCTTGAACACCAGCACCAGCGAATTGAGGGTCGGGTAGAAGCTGCTGGAGATATCCGCCGAGTTGCTGGCGAAGGTGATATTGCCCGGCATGATCAGTTTCAGATCATCGCCGTTGCGTTGCACCTGCACGCCAGTGCCCTGCAGGGTCTGGCGCAGCTTGGCCTCCTGGGTGTCGACATAATAGCCGTAACCACCACCGGCGGCGCCACCGACGGCCGCACCGATCAGCGCGCCTTTGGTGCGGTCCTTTTTGCTCGAAGTTGCAGCGCCGATCACCGCACCGGTCGCGGCGCCGATGCCGCCATAGATGCCGGCTTTGCCGGCCTGGCTCTCGCCGGTGTAAGGGTTGGTGGTACAGCCGGCCAGCAAGGCCATGAGCGCAGTGGCTGCGATC
>NZ_JAHWGU010000154.1 GCF_020873875.1 Actinoplanes sp. DH11 | reverse complement strand
GAGGGTGACGGCGTCGACGACGTTGGACTCGAGGACCGGGCGGACCGAGCCGTCGGCCATGGCCAGCGCACGCAGCCGGACCAGCTGCTCGGTGTCGAAGCCGGGGACGCGCAGGCGGGTCCAGCCCTGGGAGACGGACTGGGTGATGTCGGCGAGGTCGCCGCCGGGGATGGCGCGACCGACGTCGGCGGCCGCCTTGAGCCAGCCCTGGAGCGGCGAGAGCTGCGCCGCCGGCGGGGTGCCGGTGGTCTTGCTGCTCGAGGAGGAGGCGTAGGCGATCTGGCCGTTGGCGACGCCCACCGTGACCATGCTGGCCAGCGCCGGGGTCAGGTCGCCGAAGCGCTGGCGGAACAGCACCGCACGCGCGCTGCTCGAGGCGAAGGGCTGGGAGCTGACCAGCTCGAGGTCGGAGACCTGGGCGGAGGTCAGTCCGAAGA
>NZ_JAHWGU010000153.1 GCF_020873875.1 Actinoplanes sp. DH11 | reverse complement strand
GATGGCACGTTTACCAAGAAGATTTACTTTGAGCCTATTCATGTGAAGAAAAAGGGACAAAAACTATTTGAGGAAGTATCTTCTAGTCTAACGGATAGCACCAATAATACGAATTACGTTGAAACAGAGAATACCATTTTGGAGACAAACTTTTATAAAAAGATGGTCGATGGAGAATACGCCACGTTCCATTACAATGGATATTCGATTTCCTATTCTATTTTAGAGGCAGCAGGTAATGACGTACAACCGATAAAGGCGAAGGATGTTGCCGCCGTCTATAAGAAAAAAGACAACAAAATTGTTCACAAAAACATTTTTCCGAGCATAGACCTGCAAAATATTGCATTTAACGAGTCAACAAAAGAAGATTTGGTTCTTCATTCGTTTGCTGGCTATCATATTTTCAAATTCCGTCTGAAAACGAATTTACATGC
>NZ_JAHWGU010000152.1 GCF_020873875.1 Actinoplanes sp. DH11 | reverse complement strand
GCACCCCGGCGCGCAGGGCGCCGCGGAGCCCCTTCCCGGACCCGCGGGGACCCCGGAGGCCCCAGAGGGCGCCCACGGCCCCCACGACGTCACCGGTGCCCCGGCGGAACCCGCCGCCACCATCGGCACCCAGGACGACGCACCCGGACCCGGCGACCCGGACGGTGCCACGACACCGGCCGACCCGGCCGACCCCGGTGGACCGGACGTCGATCCGGGCATCACGATCGCGCCCCACGACGACCACCCCCTCGCCTCCTACGTGCTCCGCGTCAACGGCACCGACCGGCCCGTCGGCGACGCCTGGATCGGCGAGTCTCTGCTCTACGTGCTGCGCGAGCGGCTCGGCCTGGCCGGCGCCAAGGACGGCTGCTCGCAGGGCGAGTGCGGCGCCTGCAACGTGCAGGTCGACGGGCGGCTCGTGGCGTCCTGCCTGGTCC
>NZ_JAHWGU010000151.1 GCF_020873875.1 Actinoplanes sp. DH11 | reverse complement strand
GCCCAGCACTTGGGGTAATCGCTTCATCTGTCAATACAAACCGAATCGGGAAATCTTTCATCATATCACCTACTTGATGAAGAATCGTCAACGTCGTTTTCCCTTATCGTATCAACGGTTTGCGACCATTGTAAAGATGTTTTGTCACGGATTCAGGATTAAGATAATAGTATTATTTTCTGGTGTTAAATTAGCTATTAAACTGCTAACATAATTTTTGTGCATCGACAACATTCGACAGTTTGCCAAAACGGGGGGATTACAATGCCAAAAGCAACAGTCCTCATTGCCGATGATTCTATGTTTATGAGGAACTTAATCAAAGACCTTCTATCTCGTCATGGTTATCAAGTTATCGCCGAGGCGCCTGATGGGTATGATGCCGTAGCTCTTTATGAAGAAAAACGTCCTGACATTGCGATTTTAGACCTCATTATGCC
>NZ_JAHWGU010000150.1 GCF_020873875.1 Actinoplanes sp. DH11 | reverse complement strand
ACGAAGATGATTTTGAAAGCAAGCGGCCGCACGTCGAAGCGGTCGTCGTCTACGAAGCGAGCCGAGAAGGGTTTCATTACGGGGCGAAATACAGTCTGGCGGAATACTTGCAGCATTGGAACATTCCGCTTCTCACGCATGTGGACACGCGCGCCCTTGTGAAAGAAATCCGCACCGCTGGAACGATGATGGCGGAATTAAGTTTGTCGCCGATTTCAGCCGTTGGAGGCGAGGAAGCAGTATTTCCCGTGCAGGCGGTGTCAACGAAAACGATCGAAACATACGGCGAAGGCGGCCCGCATTTGGTGCTCGTCGATTTCGGCTATAAAAAATCGATTTTGCAGTCGCTTCTTGCGCGCGGCTGCCGGGTGACGGTTGTGCCGCATGATACGGCGCCGGAAGCGATTGACGCGCTGAAACCGGACGGGCTTGTCCTCTCGAAC
>NZ_JAHWGU010000149.1 GCF_020873875.1 Actinoplanes sp. DH11 | reverse complement strand
GAACCCGATCGCTCATGCCGAAAGCGCTGGCCCGCTTCGCCGCATACCAGCGAGCGTCAGGGTGGGCGTCTGCGTACTGCAGGCAGATCGGAAGATCCTCCGGGCACCCCACCGGTGGGATGATCGACGCGGTCATGGTCGGAGCACCGAGACTGAGTAGCGGATAGGGAGTCTTCTCCTCGGCCATCCAGAGCGCCAGTGAGTCGAACCGGATAGTTTCTGGTGGGTTCTCCGGAATCTTGCCGGAATAGCCAGAGGTTAGATGGCAGACCCACCACGGGAACTGGTGGTCGGCCATCAGCCAGGCCGCTTCGACGGCCGGATACGAGCACAACTCGGCGCGGATCTCCACCAGTTCGCCTGATTCGATCAGCAGGACGGAAGCCTTGTCCGGGCCGAGCATGGCAACGCCGGACACCTTGGCCTCGAACCCGGTGTAGCGA
>NZ_JAHWGU010000148.1 GCF_020873875.1 Actinoplanes sp. DH11 | reverse complement strand
GCTTTTCTATTACCCCCTATTATATATTTGAAATTGCCAAAAATTTGTCAAAATAACGGAGAAAAATAAAAAATCGTTCGACGTTTTTCCCGACAATGTGCAGGCAACGTTTTTGTTCCGACAGAAGCAGACAAAAACGAAAAACGAGCATGTCGCTTCATGGCGCTTGCTCGTTCGTCAATGATGATGACCCGTACGGGATTCGAACCCGTGTTACCGCCGTGAAAGGGCGGTGTCTTAACCACTTGACCAACGGGCCATGTTGATGAATCATGGCGGAGAGCAAGGGATTCGAACCCTTGAGGCGCTATTCACGCCTACACGATTTCCAATCGTGCTCCTTCGACCACTCGGACAGCTCTCCACGATGGCTCCGCAGGCAGGATTCGAACCTGCGACCAATCGGTTAACAGCCGATTGCTCTACCACTGAGCTACTGCGGAA
>NZ_JAHWGU010000014.1 GCF_020873875.1 Actinoplanes sp. DH11 | reverse complement strand
TCTGGCTGTCACGTACGGCTGTTTGGTGGCTCGGAAACCAGCCGTGGGTGACAGCTGGCGCGTTCTGGCCGGTCTGGCTGTCACGTACGGCTGTTTGGTGGCTCGGAAACCAGCCGTGGGTGACAGCTGGCCCGTTCTGGCCGGTCTGGCTGTCACGTACGGCTGTTTGGTGGCTCGGAAACCAGCCGTGGGTGACAGCTGGCCCGTTCTGGCCGGTCTGGCTGTCACGTACGGCTGTTTGGTGGCTCGGAAACCAGCCGTGGGTGACAGCCGCCCCGCTCCGGCCGGTTTGGCTGTCACGTACGGCTGTTTGGTGGCTCGGAGAGCAGCCGTGGGTGACAGCTGGCCCGTTCTGGCCGGTCTGGCTGTCACGTACGGCTGTTTGGTGGCTCGGAAACCAGCCGTGGGTGACAGCCGCCCCGCTCCGGCCGGTCTGGCTGTCACGCACGGCTGCCCGGTGGCTCGGAGAGCAGCCGTGGGTGACAGCCGGGCTGTGGGGGCGGCGCGCCGGGGCGACTTGAGCGCGGTCGCGGCGTCCTGTCCGGGCCGACGGTGTCCGAAAGTGAGGGCTGACGCAACCTCCGGCCCACCTGCGGGGTGTATTGAGACATGCGAACACCTGACGGGGGCAGCGCGGACTTCGACGCCTTCTACGCGAGCACCGTGCGGCGGGTGATCCTGCACGTGTACGCGGTCTGCGGCGACCTCGGCGACGCGCAGGACATCACCCAGGAGGCGTACGCGCGAGCCTGGCAGCGTTGGCCCGCCGTGTCCGGTTACGACAGTCCCGAGCACTGGGTCCGCACCGTCGCGTGGCGGCTGGCCGTGAACCGGTGGCGGGGCCTGCGCCGCCGGCTCGCCGCGTTCGCCCGTAACGGCCCGCCGGACACCGCCACCGCCGGCCCGTCACCGGTACGGGTCGCGGTGATCGCCGCGCTGCGGCAACTGCCGGAGGCGCAGCGGCGCACCATCGTGCTGCACTACCTGCTGGACATGCCGATCGCGGAGATCGCGGCGAGCACCGGCACCCCCGCCGGCACGGTCAAGGCTCGGCTGTCCCGGGCCCGGGCCGCCCTGGCCCCGCTGCTGAACGAAGGCCTCGACCGCGACGACGGCCGGGATCGCGACGACGGCCGGGATCGCGACGACGGCCGGGATCGCGATGACGGCCGGGATCGCGATGACGGCTGGGATCGCAACGACGGCCGGGACGGTAACGACGGCCGAGACCGCAATGAGGACCTCGACCCCCTGGAGGTGCCCGATGCCCCGCACCGTTCGTGATGCGCTCGCCGAGCTGGCGGACGACCTCCAGCACGTGCGGATCACTCCGGCCGCCGAGATTCGGGCGCGCGGCCGCCGGCGTACCCTCCGCAACCGCGCCGCCGTCGCCGGATCTGCCCTGCTCGTGGCCGTCGCGGCAGCCACCGGGACGGTGCTCGCCGGCCGGGAGCCCTCGGCCTTGCCGGTGGCGACGGGCTGCGCCGCACCTGTCGACCTGACTCTGCCGGACAGTTTTGCCGTCCCTGTGCGGGTGATCGACCGGCCGGCCGACGCGTCTCGGGCCGAGCAGGTGGCGGCCGATCTGCGGGGCCGGTCGGTCGACGCCCGGGTCGAGCTGACCGCCGGACCGGAGCTGCCGGGACGGGCCGTCGGGGTGATCCGGTACGGCCCGCAGGGGATCGGCGAGGCGCTGATGGTCGACGTGCTGCTGCTCGGGCAGGCGGAGAAGGTGTTCGTGCCGGCGCGGGCCGGCGAGACCGTCGACCTGGAGATCGGTCCCGGTTTCCAGCAGCTTGCCACGCGCACCGAGGTCAACCAGGGTCTCGCGGCGATCCGGGTGCACGACATGCCGCACGAGTGCTGAGACAATGCGGGGATGGCGCTGGACGAGTACGCGCAGGCCCGCCCGGCCCCGTCGCTGCGCCCCTACGCCGGTCTCTACTCGGGTTACCGGCAGCGGGGCGTTCCGCCGGCACGGCACCGGGGGCTGCCCTCGCCGTACCTCACGCTGATCTTCACGATCGACGAGCCGCTGGTGGTGGCCGCGCACCCCGACCCGCGGCAGGCGCCCGGCTCGTTCGACGCCCTGGTCGGCGGCCTGCACCTCGCGCCCGCGCTGATCACCCACGACGGGCGGCAGTCCGGGGTGCAGGTGGCGTTGCATCCGGCCGGCTGCCGCGCTCTGCTGGGGCTGCCCGCCGCCGAGCTCGCCAATCGGGACGTGGACGCGGCTGCGGTCCTCGGCGAACGGTTCGTCGGTGAGACCCGGGAACGCCTCGCCGCGGTGTCCGGCTGGCCGGCCAGGTTCGCGGTGCTGGACGCCATGCTGGGTGCGCTGCTCACCGGGGCGGCCGGCTGCGACCGGGTGAACCACGCGTACCGCCGGCTGCTCCTCGCCGACGTGCCGATCGCCGCGCTCGCCGGTGAGGTGGGCTGGAGCGCGCGGCACCTCACCGACAGGTTCCGCGCCGAACTCGGCCTGCGTCCGAAGGAGGCGGCCCGGGTCGCCCGCTTCGACCGGGCCCGGCGGGCGGTGCGGCCCGGCATGCGGCTGGCCCGGGTCGCGGCCGAGCACGGGTACGCCGACCAGTCGCACCTGGTCCGCGACTTCCAGGCGTTCGCCGGCTGCTCACCGACCCGGTGGCTGGCCGACGAGTTCGGTTTCGTCCAAGCCTTGCCGGCGTTACCCGGCGACGATGGGATTCATGACTGAGACTCCGTCGCCACAGGTGTGGCCCACGCTGCGGGCGGCCGATGCCCGTACCCTGATCCGCTTCCTGGTGGACGCCTTCGGCTTCACCGAGAACGTCGTGCACGGGAGCGGCGACCAGGTCGATCACGCGCAACTGGACTGGCCGCTGGGTGGCGGCATCATGCTGGGTTCCGGGCGGGAGGGCGGGGTGTGGCAGCTGACGCCCGGCACGTTCGGGGCGTACGCGGTCACCGATGACGTGGACGCCCTGCACGAGCGGGCCGCGAAAGCCGGTGCCGAGATCGTCCGGGCGCCGGCCGGCACCGACTACGGGTCCCGCGAGTTCGCCGCCCGTGACCCCGAGGGCAACCTGTGGAGTTTCGGCACGTACCGGGGTGAGCCGCGCACGCACGGGTGATGCTTGGGAAGGGGTCGGGTGCGGGTAGGTAAGAATGCTGTCGACCCGAGGAAAGGACCGCGCGTGACGGACGAACCGCTCTACGCCAAGCTGGGCTTCACCGACGCCGAATGGGGGCTGCTCGCCGGCCTGCCACAGTCGGTGCTCACCGCGGCGAGCGCCGCCACCCCCGACAGCGCCCGCAAGACCCGGGCCGAGGTGGCGGCCGGCCTGGACCGCATCTCCGACGCCCGTGCCTCGGCCAGCCCGCTGGTCGCCGCCGCCGCGTCCGCCGCGGTCGGCGAGGCAGGCGACCCCGAGCTGGGCGAGGAGCCGCCGGTGATCGAGCCGAGCGACCCGGTGGGGTACGCCGCCGACGTGCTGACCCGCGCGGCCGAAGCGGCCACGCTGCTCGCCGCGAAGGCGTCCGACGCCGACGCGGAGACCTACAAGCACTGGCTCGTCGAGATCGCCGACGAGGTGGTGGGTGCCGCGTCCACCGGTGGCCTGCTCGGCCTCGGCGCCGAGTCGGTGACCGAGAGTGAGCGCTCGTTCCGGGACGATCTGGCCAAGATCCTCGCCGGCTGACCACCCCGGAGCAGCGCTGCCGGTGGGGCCGGCTGCCACGAGCGGCAGGACGTGGCAGCCTCGCCCCGCCGGCCTGGGCGGTCCCGGCGGGCTGACACAATCGCCGGGTGCGGGAAGTGGTGGACGGGGTCTTCGAGCTCCGCCTGGGATATGTCAACGTGCACCTGGTCGTGACCGACGACGGGCTGGTCCTGGTGGACACCGGGCTGCCCGGCCGGGCGCCGGTGATCGAGCGGGCGCTGCGCGGGGTGCGGCGCAGTCTGGGGGAGGTCCGGACGGTGCTGGTCACCCACCACCACCCGGATCATGTCGGCAGCCTGGCCGAGGTGAAGCGGCGCAGCGGGGCCCGGCTGGTGGCGCACGCGGCCGACGCGCCGCACATCACCGGCGCGTTCCCGGCGGCGGCGCCGGCGGGGGCACTCGGCAGGCTGGTCAGCCGGATGATCGGCACCGTGGAGCCGACGAAGCTGGACCAGCTGGTGCCGGACGGCGGTGAGCCGGTGCCCGGTTTCACCGCGCTGCACACGCCCGGGCACACCCGCGGGCACCTGTCGTTCCTGCTGGACCGCGCCGGCGGCGTGCTTTTCGCCGGTGACGCGGCGGCGAGCCGGCGGGGCCGGGTGAGCGGTCCGCCGCGGCCGGTCACGGCCGACCCGGCGCAGGCCGCGGCGAGTCTGGCGCGGCTGGCCGAGCGGGAGTTCGAGGTCGCGGTCTTCGGTCACGGCAGGGCGGTGACGGGCCGGGCGGTGGAGGCGTTCCGCGCGGCGGTGGCGGGCTGAGCCGCGCCCGGCACGCCGGGGCGAGCACGGCCGTGGCCGGGTGAGGTTCCACCCGGCCACGGTTGTGTCGACAGCGAACCTCAGGGCGCCGGCGTTCCGGTGACCTTGAAGTCGCGGGCGCGACCGATGTTGTCGAACGATCCGAAACCGACCCGGCCGGAGGCGAACGTCGTGTCGCCGGCCGTCATGATCGGGTCCTTGTTGCCGTCGACGTAGACGGCGATCTCGCCGGTGTCCGGCAGGTGCCGGACCTTCACGTCGTGCCAGTCGGTGTCGGTGATCGCCGGGTTGGCGCCCCGGGACCGGCCGTTCCACTGGTAGTCGATCCGCTCCCGGTCAGCGTTGTTGACCTTGAAGATGCCGTTGTGGGGCAGGATCGTGTTGTCCTGGCTCAGATGGGCGTAGTAGAACTGCGTCGGCGACTGATAGCCGAAAATGATCACTACGTCCCGGTTGGAGACGTCGACCGGTGTGTCCAGCCGGACGTCGGCGGTGATCTCCACCTTGGAGAACGCCGGGCCCTTGGTCAGCACCGCGTACTCGAAGGGCCGCCGCGGCGCGCCAGGGTCGGTGCCGGCCTCGGCCAGGATGATCTGGCCGTTGGCGAACTGCCACTTCGACGGGGTGACCGGCGCCCAGTTGGCGGCGACGGCCGTACCGCTGACCCGGGTGTGCCCGACCGAGCCGGACGCGAAGGTCCGGGTCCCGGTCACCTTCCAGATCTTGCCGTTGGCCTTGGCCAGCACGTAGAGCTCGCCCCGGGCGTCGGTGCCGAAGCGCAGGTCGACCCGGTTCGGGTCGCCGGGTGCGCCGGGGCCGGAGAGCTGCTGCATGCGGACCGGGTTGTTGGCCGAGTCGAACAGCTGCAGCCGGTGGATGGTGGCCGGCGGGCCGCCGCGGCGCATCTGGCTGACCTCGGTGTAGAACACCGTGCCGGCGACCAGGTCACCGAAGACGTACTTGCCGCGCAGCGCCGGGAGGGCGGTGCCCCGGTAGACGAAGCCACCGGCTACGGCGACGCCGACGTCGGAGGTGCAGTTCCAGCCGGGCGCCGGGTTGTGGTCGTACGCGGCGACCGGGTAGACGTAGTTGTACTGCGCGTCGTCGGCGGGCAGCGGGTAGAGCCGGTCGCAGACGTTCGTGGCGTTGCGGTCGAAGACGAACGCGCCCTCGCGCTCGCTCCAGCCCATGTTGTCGCCGCGGCGCACCTCGTAGATCGCCTCGATCGTCTTCTCACCGATGTGACCGAGGTACATCCGCCCGGTGGCCGGGTCCCAGCTGAACCGGTGCGGGTCGCGGTAGCCGTACGACCAGATCTCGCCGATCGCGCCGGCCTGCCCGACGAACGGGTTGTCGGCAGGGATGCCGTACTTGCCGTTGGCGGAGTTGGTGCCGCTCGGGTCGATCCGCAGCAGCTTGCCGTGCGGGATGGCGAGGTTCTGCGGGTCGGTGGTGCGCACGCCGATGCCGCCGTCACCGACCGCGAGGTATAGCTTGCCGTACTCGGCCGTGCCCTTGCGCGCCGTCGGGTTGAAGTTGATCTCCTGGATGCCGTGGATCTGGCCGGCGAAGCCGATCCGCAGCACTTCCCGGCGGGTGCCGGCGAAGGTGTCGGCGGCCGGGTCGGTGGCCTTCCACTCGTTGATCACACCGTGGAAGAGCGTGGTGCCGGACTGCTCGTAGTCGGGCACCGCCGTGGTGAGCGTCGCCTGCTCGGTGTGGATCGTGTAGAACAGGCCGTTCCGCTTGAAGTTCGGGTGGAATGTCACGTACCCGAAGCCCTGGCCGAGGCCGCGGCCGGAGAAGAACTGCGGCGCGAAGGTGGCGGCGATGTCCAGGTAGACGTGCGGCACGCCGTTCTTCACCAGGTAGAGGTTGCCGTTGAGGTCGGGCACCGCGCGGCGCCCGGAGCCGTCCGGCAGTTCCAGGATGGTGTTGATCCGGGCGATCCGGTTGAGCCGCTGGTCGGTGAGCGGCGGGTTGGTGAAGGACTGCGGGAACTGGGCGTACTCGGAGAGGACCAGGCCGATCCGGGACGACACCGGTTCGTTCGGGATCGGGTCGTCGATCGCCTCGGCCGCCATCGCCCGGCCCGGGAAAGCCACCAATGTGGACAGTAGTAACAGAATGGGTAGGATGAAACGTCGCATGAGTTACCCCCGGCTGTTCATGTAGCGGTACTGGCGCGCGACGTCCCGGGCCGGCAACGACCGGTCCAGGAACATGAGCGCGTCCATCCGGCAGTCGCACGGGTTGCGCTCGACGTTGTTCTGCGGGAAGCTCCCGCCGATCTTGATGCCACGCGGGTCGGTGGCGGTGGTGACGTGCGGGCCCGGCCCGGCCACCTGCCACGGGTCGCCGGTAACGGTGTAGAAGCCGTCGATCGGCACGCCGTTGCGGTAGAGCGCCATCGTCCCGGCGTTGAAGTCGAACGTGGCGGCGAGGTGCACCCACGTGTCCTTCGGCAGCAGGGTGGTCCAGTCGGCACTCGCGGCGAAGGTCTGCGACGCGCCGCCGTCGAGACGCCGGCCGAGCGCCACCAGGCGCAGCGTGCCCTGCACGTCGATCAGTTCGAGCAGCGCACGGACACCGTGCCCGTCGGAGTCGCCGGTCAGCACGCCGGCCAGGCCGATCGCGTTGAACCGGTCGTCCGGCGCGGGGGTGACCGTGTTCGGGGCGGGGCCGTCCATCGAGCGCTTGAACCAGCCCATCACCGTGGTGCCGCTCACGGCGTTGAAGGCGCGCAGCGTGCGAACGCCGGTCGGCGAGTAGACGCCGGCCTTCCAGTCGTCGTTGCCGGTGGCGACCGGATCGACCTGGCGGGTCTGCAGGGCCCGGCGGCTGCCGGGGTACGCGTTCTCGGCGACCCGCTGGGCGGCGCCGCCGTTGATCAGCTCGATCTCCGTGGAGGACCGGCCCTGGTCCCGTTCGAGGGCCGGGTCGTCGGGCATCGGGTGATCGAAGTCGTAGAACGCGATGAGGTCGGAGCGAAGGGAGGGATGGACGTCACGTGGGCCGGTATCGCCCGCGTTGACAGGTGTTCCGGTGGCGCCGGCCGCTACGACAAGAGCGGCGACGATGATTCCGAGGGTTCGCCTCATGGACGACCTTTCAGATCTTCGGCTGTACCGGTGGCTCGGCGGGACGGCCGCCGAGATAGAGCTCCCCGAGCTGTGGGTCGGCAAGGAGCTGCTGAGCAGGCCCGGAGATGTGTACGCGCCCGAGGTCGAGCACGCACCCGAGGTCGGCGGTCTCCAGCGCGCGGCGGGCGTTCTGCTCGACGAGCAGCACCGCCGTGCCGGCATCGCGCATCCGCACGACCTGTTCGAACACCGTGCCGGTCGCTTTCGGGTCGAGACCCATCGACGGCTCGTCCAGCAGGACGACCTTCGGGTCCACCATCAGCGACCGGGCGAACTCCACCTGTTTCTGCTGCCCGCCGGAGAGCAGACCGGCGAGCGATCCCCAGCGGTCGGCGACCACCGGGAAGACCTCCTTGACGAAGGACACCCGCTGGGCGATCTTCGCCTTGTCCTTCATGGTGTACGCGCCGAGCAGCACATTCTCCTCGACGGTCATCTCGCGGAACACGCTGTGGCCCTGCAGCACCAGGGACACGCCGGCCTTCAGCATCGCCTGCGGTCCGCGGCCGGTGACGTCCGCGCCGCCGACGAGCACCTTCCCGTCGCGCGGCTTGAGCAGCCCGCCGGCCACCTTGAGCACGGTGGACTTGCCGGCGCCGTTCGGCCCGACCAGGCAGACGATCTTCCCGGCCGGCACCTCGACGCTGAAGCCGCGCAGGACGGGCGCCGCCCGGCCGTAACCGGCGACGATGTCGGTGAGTTCGAGTTCAGACGCCAAGGTAGGCCCCCAGCACTTTCTCGTCGGTGCGGATCACGGACGGCGGCCCCTCGGCGATCGGACGGCCGCGGTCGAAGACCACGATGTGGTCGCTGATGCTCATGACCAGGTCCATGTTGTGCTCGACGATCACGAAGGTCCGGCCTTCCGCGTTCAGCTCGCGGACCAGCAGCCCGATCCGGTCGAGCAGGGCCGGGTTGACCCCGCCGGCGGGCTCGTCGAGCAGCACCGTGTCCGGTTCGGACATCAGCACCCCGGCCAGTTCGAGCAGTTTCTGCTGGCCCCACGACATGTCCCGGGCCTCGTTGCCGGCCAGGTGCTCGATGCCGAGCCGGGTGAGCCAGCCCATCGCCCGCTCGATCTCACTGCGGCGCTTGGCGCCGCGCAGCCCACCGAGCAGACCACCCGGGGGTACGGCGGCCAGCACGTTCTCCAGGGCCGTCATGCGCGGGAACGTCCGGCACAGCTGGAACGTCCGGCCCAGGCCGTGCCGTGCGATCGAGTGCGGTGCCTTGCCGGTGATGTCCCGGCCCGCGTAGGTGACCGTGCCACTGTCCGGTTTGATCATGCCGGTGACGCAGTTGAAGTACGTCGTCTTGCCGGACCCGTTCGGCCCGATCAGCGCGTTCACCTTGCCGGGCTGGAAGTTCACCGTGGCGCCGTCGAGGGCGGTCACCCCGCCGAAGGCCTTGCGCAGGCCGGTGGTTGCCAGGGTTCCGGTCATCGGGTCGTGCCTCCCGCCTCGGTCATCGCGGTCCGGCCGGTGCCGTCGTCGCCCGTACCCTTGCCGCCGGTCTCCGTTCCGGCCTGTTCCTTGAGCCGCTGCTCGCGGAGCTCCGCCGCACTGACCTCGCGGATCGACGACCGTTGCGACCGGTCGAACCGTTTCAGCAGGTCGCCGACCGCCGGCAGGATGCCGTCCGGCATGAAGAGCACCACCAGCGCCAGCAGCAGGCCGGTCGCCACCAGGTGCAGCGGGGTGTCGCCGTACTCGACCTTGAAGTACTCCAGCGCGACGCCCACGATGATCGCGCCGGCGACCGGGCCGAACAGCTGGCGCACGCCGCCCAGCAGCGCCATCAGCACCAGGTAGGAACCGGTGAGGATGGAGAACTGGAAGACCGGGTCGAGGTCGCCGAACCAGAGCGCGTACATGCCGCCGGCCAGCGCGGTGAACGCCGCCGACACCACGAAGACGATCAACTTGTACGTGAACGTCGCGGTACCCAGGGCCTCGGCCTTGTCCTCGTCCTCGCGGATCGACTTGAGGCCCAGCCCGAACCGGGATCTGTCGATCAGCCACCAGGCCACCAGCGCCGCGGCGAGCAGGGCCGCGAACAGGTAGTAGAAGACCCGGTGGTGCTCGGGCCGGCTGAGGTCGAACGGGCGGGGCACGACCAGGCCGCGGGAACCGCCGGTGACCGAGGCCCAGCTCTGGAAGACCAGCAGCAGGATCAGCACCAGGGAGATCGACACGATCACGAACGACGCACCCCGGACCCGCAGGGCGGCGAAGCCGATCGGGACCGCGAGGGCCGCGACGATCGCGGCACTCAGGAAGAGGGCGAGGAAGGGCGGCAGTCCGCCCTTCGCCACCAGCAGGCCGGTGCCGTACGCGCCGAGCCCGGCCAGCGCGCCGTGCCCCAGCGAGATGTACCCGGTGAAGCCGCCGACGAAGTTCCACGAGGTGGAGAGCACCGCGTAGTTCAGCACCAGCACGCCGGCCGAGAGGATGTACGGGTTCGGCGCGACGCCGGGGAAGGCGAGGACCGCCACCGCGAGCAGGACGATCGCGCCGATCTTGAGGATTCTAGAAACGTTGGGCAAGGCGGCCTCCGAAGAATCCCTGTGGCCGGAATGCGAGGGTGGCGAAGAGCGCGACGTAGAACACCGTCTGCGCCCAGGTGGTGCCCAGCGGGATCTGGAGCAGGCTCTGCGCCAGCCCGAGGATCATCGCCGCGATCGCCGCGCCCGGCACGCTGCCCAGCCCGCCGACCACGATGATCGCCATCAGCGGGCCGATCCAGTGCCAGTGCAGCGAGGGGTAGATGGTGGTGTCCAGCGACAGCGCGGTGCCGCCGATCGCCGCGGTGGCCAGGCCGATGCCGAAGCCGAACCCGGCCACCCGGTCGGTGTCGATGCCGAGCAGCCGGGCGGCGTCCCGGTGCTGGATGGTCGCGCGCAGCGCCCAGCCGAACTTGGTCCGCTTCAGCAGCAGGTAGAGCGTGGTGAGCGCGACCGCCGCCAGTCCGAACGCGATAAGTTTGACCACCGCGATCCGGGCGCCGAACAGTTCCAGGCCGGCCGACGAGTACCCCAGGTTGATGCGCCGCTGGGTGCCGGTGAACGCGTAACCGAGCAGGCCCTCGATGAGCAGCGCGATCGCGAACGTCAGCAGGACCGACATCATGGTCAGAGTGGCCGGCCGCAGCCGGGTGAGCAGGGCCCGCTGCAGCCCGACGCCGGCCGCGAAGAAGAGCGGGACGGTGCCGATCATCGACAGCAACGGGTCGAGGCCCACCGACTCGTGCAGGTACCAGGCCAGGTAGGCGGCGAGGATGAGGAACGCCGAATGGGCGATCATCACCACCCGCATGATGCCGAAGTAGAGGGTGAGTCCCGAGGCGAGCAGGGCGTACAGGCCGCCGAGCAGAAGCCCCAGGATCACACTTTGGAACAGCAGCGCACCGGACGGCATCAGCGCATCACCAGGCCGGCTTCGGGTAGCTGAATTCGGCCTCCTTGACGTCCTCCGGCAACACGATCTTGATGTCGCCGCCGACCCACTGCTGGATCATGTGGGCGCCCTTGGGCTTTCCGGTGTCGTCCCAGCTGAGCGGCCCCACCACGGTCTCCACGGTGTTGGTGCGCAGCCAGTCGATCAGCTTCTGCTGGCAGTCGCCCTGCTCGGCGCAGCCGGCCGCGGTGACCGCGGCGGCCACCACCTGACCGGTGGTGTAGCCGTTGGCCTGGTCCTCCTCCGGCGCCTTGCCGAACTGCGCGGTGTACTTCTCGACGAACTCGGTGTTCGACGGGTACTTCGCGTCCTGGCTGTAGCCGGTGGGGGAGAGCACGCCCGCGGTCTTGTTGCCGATCGCCGAGGCGAACTCCGGGTTGGTCGGCGCGGTCGAGAAGGCGGCCAGTTTCGGCTGGTAGCCCAGCTGCTGCAGGGCCACGATCAGGTTCACGCCGTCCTGGTACTGCGAGCCACCGACCAGCACGTCCGCCTTCGAGTCAGTGATCTTGGCGGCGATGCCGGAGAAGTCGGTGGTGTTCGGCGGGTAGACCTCGTCCACCACGGTCCGGACGCCGCCGGCCTCCAGCTTCTCCTTCAAGCCGTACGCCGTACCCTGCGCGAAGGGGTCGTCCATCGCGGCGTAGGCGGCAGTCTTGGGCCGCTGGTCCGCCGGCATCGCCAGGATCTTCTCGGCGAGGTAGTTGTAGTGGTCGTTGGCGACCGCCGGGGCGGCGTAGAACAGGTTCTTGAAGCCCTGCTCGAAGACCTCCTTGGCGGCGCCCGCCGGCTCGACGAAGAGCATGTCGTACTCCTCGGCGACGCGCGCCGAAGGCACCACGAGACGTGTCGAGAACGGGCCGAAGACCAGGTCCACCTGGTCCTTGCCGATCAGCTGCTCGTAATCGGCGACGACCCGGTCCGCATTGGACTGGTCGTCGAGAATCTTCAGTTCCACCTGGCGGCCGAGCAGACCGCCCTTGTCGTTGACGACTTTCGCCCAGGCCTCGTACCCCTGCTGGACGCCCTTGCCGGGCTCGGAGAAGTCTCCGGTCAGCGGGAGGGAAATCCCGATCACGATCGGGTCGTCGCTGCCGCCGCCCTCGTCCCCGCCACCGCCGCCGGAACAGGCGCCGAGTGTGAGAATCATGGACGCAGCCAGGAATTTCATGGGGAATCGTGCGTGTGAAGAAGTGGTCGGCATCCTCGGACGCTCCTCTGCACCGACTTACGAAAGCGCTTACGAAAGCGCTTGCGTACCATATGCTGTGACAGCAATCACGGGCAAGAGCTGGGGAGTTAACGATGCCGAAACCGGGCCCGGGGCTGCGGCTCATCGACGTCGCTCAGCGCGCCGGTGTCTCGCTGGCCACCGCCTCCCGCGCACTCGCCGGACGGGACGGGGTGAGCGCGGAGGTCGCCAGCCGGGTCCGGCAGGTGTCCGAGGAACTGGGGTACGTCGCCAACCCGTACGCACGCACCCTGGCCGGCGGCTCCAGCTCCACCGTGGGACTGATCGTGCACCAGGTCGACGACCCGTACTTCTCCGAGATCGCCGGCGGTGTCATCCAGCTCGCCGACGAGCAAGGCCTGCTCGTGCAGATCTGCCACTCCGGCCGCGACCCCGGCAACGAGCTGCGGCAGATCCGCAACCTGATCGCCCAGCGGGTCGGCATCATCCTGGTGGCCGGCTCCGGCTACGGCGATCCCGACGTGGAGTCCGAGGCCCGCACGGTGCTCGCCGGCTACCAGCGCGGCGGCGGCCGGGTCGCGGTGATCGGCCGGCACGCGCTCGGCGCCGACGCGGTCCTGCCCGACAACGAGGCCGGCGGCCAAGCCCTCGGCGAACACCTGCTCGGCCTCGGCCACCGCCGGATCGCCCTGGTCGCCGGCACCCCCGAACTCAACACCGTGATCGACCGGATGGCCGGCGTGGCAGCGGCCCTGCGCGCCTACGGCCTCTCCCTCGCCGACGTGCCGGTGGTGCACACCGACTTCGTGCGCGAGGGCGGCCGCATCGCCACCGAGCGGATCCTGCGCGAGCACCCGGACACCACGGCGATCATCGCCCTGAACGACGCCATGGCGATGGGCGTCCTCGCCGTCCTGCGCGAGCGCGGCATCCCGGTGCCGGACCGCATGTCGGTGGTCGGCTTCGACGACGTCTCGGTCGCCGGCGACCTGGCACCCAGCCTCACCACGATCCGGCTGCCGATGACCGACATGGGCCGGATGGCGCTGGAACTAGCCCTGAAACCACCGACGAGCCGCCCCCGGCGCCGCCCCACCGGCCAGCAACTCGTCATCCGCGACTCCACCGGCCCCGCCCCGGCCAGCCCCGCCCCGGCCAGCCCCGCCCCGGCCGGCCCGGTCCCGAACAAGCGCCAAGCGTCACACCCGTAGGTAGACCGGTCCGAAGTTAGATTGAATCTAGCTTCGGAGTAATGGATGTTCGTAGGGCGACGTACGGAACTCGACCTGCTGACCCGGCAACTGGATCAGGTGCGGCGGTCCGGTCAGTTCCGGCACCCTGGCCCCGCTTCTTCACCGGCTCGTGGCGGAGAAGCAGGTCCTCGCCGTCGACAAGCCGCTCTCCGCCAGGCCCAGCAAACTGGCGCAGTACCGGATCGCCGACAGCAACCTGCGCCTCTACCTGGCTCTGCTGCGCGATGTGCATCAACTCGTCCTGCGTGATCGGACAGCCGCCGCCCGCGCGGTCCTCGACGCGCGGTGGTCCACCTGGCGCGGCAACGCCGTCGAGCCGATCGTCCGCGATGCGCTGGCCCTCGCCGCCGGCGCCGGCGACCTGCCATGGACCGACACCTGGGAGGTCGGCGGCTGGTGGAACCGGCAGTCCAACCTGGTCGTCAGCCGCTCGGGAGCCGACCTCCCGGCCGATGCGGTGGATCTGATCTGGGGCCCGGGCGACATCCTCCGGAGCTGGTCCGTCTGACGCGGATCCGCCGCGCCGGGCCCCGGACGCCGATGTCCCGTTCTCAGGCGCTCTTGGCGGGGGTGAGGAGCTTCTGCTCGACCACGACGGGTACGGACAGCGTCTTGTAACCCACCGTGTCGAAGAGGACGGTCATCCGTTCCTCCTCGTAGTTCATCACCATGCCGGTGCCCCACTCGCCGTGCCGGACGTGGCTGTGCACCGGGAACGGGCCGTCCTGTTCGGCGGCGTCTACCTCCTGGGCGGTGCCGTCGGCGCAGTTGTCGCAGTGGCCGCACGGGCGCTTCTGGTCCTCGCCGAAGTAGGCCAGCAGCGTCTCGGTGCGGCATTGCCGGGATTGTGCGAAGGCGCGCATCATGTCAGTTCGTGAGCGGACCACTGCCTGCTGCCGCTCGAACTCCTCGGTCGCCTTCTCTGCCGCGACGGCCGGCATCGGCGCGCGGGCCGGGACCGTCAGCTTGTTGCCCGCGCCGGTGCGTACCGCGCCGACCTGTTCCAGCAGGCCCAGGTACTGCCCCAGCTTGCGCGGGCCCAGCCCGGTCGCCTTCTGCAGCGCGGTCTTCGTCTGCGGACCCTTGTGCAGGGCGCCGGCGAGTTCCGTGAGCTCCCCGGCGTCCGGCGAGCCGCCGGCGAAGAAGCGCTGGATGGCCTCGTCCTCGGAACGCCACAGCAGCACCGCCCGGCCGGGTTCGCCGTCCCGGCCGGCCCGGCCGATCTCCTGGAAGTAGCTGTCCGGCGAGTCGGGCAGGGCCACGTGCGCGACCCAGCGGATGTTCGGCTTGTCGATGCCCATGCCGAACGCCGAGGTCGCCACCATGATGTCGACCTTGTCGTCGGTGAAGTCCTGGTGCCGCTGCTCGCGGAGCCCGGCCGCCATCCCGCCGTGGTAGAACTCGGCGCCGTAGCCGGCGTCGGTCAGCCGCTCGGCCAGTTCCTCGGCGGCCCGCCGGGTCGGCACGTAGATGATCCCCGGCCGCTGCTCGGCGTCGAGCATCGTGGTCAGCCGCCGCCACCGGTAGTCCTCGTCCGGGCAGTAGGCCACCTCGAGGAACAGGTTGCGCCGGTCCAGGCCGGACACGTGGATCTCGGGGTCGCGCAGACGCAGCCGCGAGATAATGTCCTCGCGGACCGGCGGTGACGCGGTCGCGGTCAGCGCCAGGACCGGCGGCCGGCCGATCTGCTTGATCATGTCGCCGAGGGCCAGGTAGTCCGGCCGGAAGTCGTGTCCCCAGGCGGAGATGCAGTGTGCCTCGTCGACGGCGACGAGGCCCGGCTTCAGCGCGCGCACCTCGGCGAGCCGCTCCGGGTCGCTGAGCTGTTCCGGGGTGATGAAGAGGAACTCGGCCTGACCGCTGCGGATCAGCTCGATCGCCTCGCGCTGCTGTGCCGGTGTCTCGGCGGAGCTGACCCGGACGGCCCGGGTCTTCGGGTCGTCGCGCTCGTTGAGCGCGGCGATCTGGTCCTGCTGAAGGGCGAGCAGCGGCGAGATCACCACGGTCGGGCCGGGCAGCAGCACCGCCGGGATCTGGTAGATCGCCGACTTGCCGGCGCCGGTCGGGAGCACCACCAGCGCGTCCTTGCGGCGCAGCACCGCGCGCATCGGCTTGAACTGGCCGGGCCGCAGCGACGGCCACCCGAAGTGTTTCCGGGCGACCTTGCGCAGCCGCGGCCCGTACACGGGGATGTTCAGTTTCATGCGAACTTCGGCAGGATCTCGCGCGCGTACAGGTCGAACAGGCCCTGGTAGTGCGGCCCGGTGTTCGCCACGTAGATCTCGTCGAAGCCGGCCTCGGCGTACTTGGAGATCATCTCCAGGTGCTTCTCCGGGTCGTTCCCACAGACGAAGGCCTCAGCGATCATGTCTTGGGTGACCAGCTGCGACGCCTGCTCGAAGTGCTTGGGAGAGGGCAGCACCTGGGACAGCTCGCCGGGCACGCCGGCGTTCGGCCACTTCTCGAAGGCGATCCGCGCGCCCTCCTCCGCCGAGTCGGCGAACGCGGCCTTGAAACCTGCCTGGCAGACCCGGTCGCCGCCGCCCTGCGAACGGAACTGCTGGACCATGTCGCCGTCGGGCATCGTGCTGACGTACCCGTCGCCGATGCGTGCGGCGACCTCGATCGCCTTCGGGCCGAACCCCGACACCAGGATCTCGACCGGCTTCTCGGGCAGCGTGTAGACCCGGGCGTTCTCCACCGTGTAGTGCTTGCCCCGGTACGAGACGACGCCGCCCTTCCAGAGCTTGCGCATGATCTCGACGGCTTCCTCCAGCATCTCCAGCCGGACGTCGGCCTCGGGCCAGGCGTCGCCGAAGATGTGCTCGTTGAGGGCTTCGCCGGTGCCGACCCCCAGCCGGAAACGCCCGCCGGTCAGCACCGCGCTGGTAGCGGCGGCCTGGGCGATCACGGCCGGATGGATGCGGACGGTGGGACACGTCACCGCGGTGGTGATCTCGAGGTTGGTGGCCTGGCTGAGCGCGCCGATCATGGACCAGACGAAGGCGCTCTGCCCCTGGGCGTCCACCCACGGGTGGTAGTGGTCGGAGATCCACAGGCCGGAGAAGCCGGCGCGCTCGGCGCCTTTGGCCTGGTCGATGAGTTCGGCGGGCGAGTACTCCTCGCTCGACAGGAAGTATCCGATGCGCATGGGCGCCCGATACCCCTATTTGCCCCCGAACATGCGGCGGATGGCCCAGAGCAGGAAGAGGACGGCGAGCGCGATGCCGAGGAGCCGCACCGCGTGAATCTCGGACCAGTCGACGCCGGTCGCCGCGAAGAGGGTGGCAGGCACCCCGGCAGTTTACCGGGACGGCGCCACAGCTAATAGAAAGGTTTGTTGACTAAACCTGGGGTCGGGTGTGAGCATGGTTGCCCGTACGGGGAGAACGCTCACATAGACGTTCGTGAATGCATCGGAGGTACGGGGGCGTATGTCCATTCACGGCGAATTGCCGGAACTCGCCGCTGCTGTCCTGCAGCCGGGTTTCGTCGGCACGTCCGCACCGGACTGGGTCCGCCGCTGGCTCGCCGACGGGCTGGGCGGCGTCGCCCTCTTCGCCCGCAACGTCGAGTCACCGGCCCAGGTGGCCGCGCTGACCGCGCAACTGCGGGCCGAGCGGCCGGACGTGATCGTGGCGATCGACGAGGAGGCCGGCGACGTCACCCGGTTCGAGTCGCGGCACGGCAGCTCCCGCCCGGGAAACCTGGCCCTCGGCGCGATCGACGACCCGGCCCTGACCGAGGCGGTCGCCCGGGACCTGGGCCGCGACCTCGCCGGTGCGGGCATCACGCTCGACTACGCACCGGACGCGGACGTCAACAACAACCCGGCGAACCCGGTGATCGGCGTCCGGGCCTTCGGCGCCGAACCCCAGCTCGCGGCCCGGCACACCGCCGCGTTCATCCGCGGCCTGCAGGAGTCCGGCGTGGCCGGGTGCGCCAAGCACTTCCCCGGGCACGGTGACACCAGCGTCGACTCGCACCACGACGTGCCGCTCATCGCCCGCAGCCGGGACGAACTGGCCGAGGTGGAGCTGGTGCCGTTCCGGGCGGCGATCGCGGCCGGCACCAAATCGGTGATGACCGGCCACCTGCTGGTCCCGGCGTACGACCCGGAACTGCCCGCCACCCTGAGCCGGCGAATCCTGATCGGGCTGCTCCGCGAAGAACTGGGCTTCGGCGGCCTGATCGTCACCGACGGCATCGAGATGCAGGGCGTCCGCCGCCGGTACGGCCTGACCGGCGCCACCGTCCGGGCCCTCGCCGCCGGGGTGGACGCGATCTGCGTCGGCGGCGACCACGCCGACGAGCGGACCGCGATCGAACTGCGCGACGCCATCGTGGCCGCCGTGCGCAGCGGTGAACTGCCCGAGGAGCGGCTGCGCGACGCGGTCGCCCGGGTCCGTGCGCTGGCGGCCTGGACCACCCGGCGGCAGACCGAGACCGGGGCCCGGGCCGTCGCCGACGCCGCGGCCGGCGCCGCCGGCGAACCCGCGGTGACCGTCCTGGCCGCGCCCGACACCACCCGTGGCTCGTCCGTCGGCTTCGCCGCCGCTCGCCGTGCCATCAAGGTCACCGCCGGTACGCACGCGCCGGAGCTGCCGCTCGCCGCCGCGCCGCACGTGGTCGAGTTCGCACCGCCACGCAACATCGCGATCGGCAGCGAGACGCCGTGGGGTCTGGGCGAGCCGCTGGCCGGTCTGCTGCCCGGCACCACGTCGCGCAGGCTGACCGCCGAGGACCTGGACGGCTTCGCCGACCGCGCCGGCCAGGTGCTGACCGGTGTCGCCGACCGCCCGCTCGTGCTGGTCGTCCGGGACGTGCACCGGCACCCGTGGATCGCCGAGACCCTGACCCAGGTGCTCGCGGTACGCCCGGACGCGATAGTGGTCGAGATGGGCATCCCGGTCGAGGTGACCGGCGGCGTACACATCGCCACGCACGGCGCTACCCGGGCCCTGGGGCTCGCCGCCGCCGAGCTGATCGCCGGGGTGGGCGTCCCCGAACCGGCAGCCGAACCGGTCGCTGCCTGACACCGAGCTGCCCTCCCGGATCGTCTTCTCGGCTTCCCCGGGAGGACGCAGGCGGGGCCGGGGTGTCCCTATCGCTTGTCGCGCAACAATCCGGGGCATTTATGGCCTATTTGTGACGATAAAGGTTGCGGGGCTTGGCGAGTGGGGCGTCGATGCGTGGGGCCCGGCCGAGGCGAATGGAGTGGGTGCGGCGTGATGTTTGCTGCCTGCGGCTTTTGGCGCTCAGGGCCTGAGTAGTGGCCGCGGTCGGCTGCGGTCGGCCCGCCCGGCGATGTTGATCTGCTAGCGCTACAAAATCGCTGTGATCATGGGCCTGAAACCGCGATTTCGTAGCGCTAGCAGATCAACATCTCGACATTGGTGGCGCGTCCGTTGCCATCGGGGGCAAGGTGGACACGGGCGTGGTGCGCGGGCGGTGTCGGCTCGGCGGCGATCCCGGGGGCCCATTCGGACACCCCGCCTACCGCGCTGCACCCCTGGCCGTGGACAGCCGGGCTCGGCGACAGCCATGCCGTCCCGGCGGTCGGGCCGTGTCCCGCGCCATGCCACGCCGGCGGCCGTGCCGTGCCGTTCCGGCGCCGGCGCCGGCCCTGGAGCGTGTGTGGGTCAGCCCTTGGAGACCAGGTCGGCGTACTCCGGGTGCTCGCCGATGTACTTCGCGAAGAACGGGCAGCTCGGGGCCACCTTGCCGCCCCGCTCGCGGATCAGGTCGAGGGTGCGGCGGGCCAGCTCGCTCGCCAGGCCTTTGCCCTGCATTTCCGGCGCCGTCTCGGTGTGCAGGATGATCAGTACGTCGCCGCGGGTGTGGTAGACGGCCAGCGCGCCCACCTCGCCGTCGACGAGAAGTTCGAACCGGCGCGCCGCGGTGTTCTCGCGGACCTCGAAGTCACTCACCCGTTGCCTCCCCTGGCGTCTTGCACAGCTTAGGGTTGTCGCGACCGCGTACCGTGAGAAGGGTGTTGATCTCCAAGCCCCGCCGCCGCCTTGCCGCCGCTGTCGCCTCCGCCGCTTTCGGCCTCGCCCTGCTCGGCGGGTGCAGCAACGACAACGTCAGTTGCAGCCTCGACGAGTGCACAGTCTCCATCGCTCGGGAGACGAACGCCAGCGTGAACGTGCTGGGCGTGGAGGCGAAATTCTTGAGCGCCGACGAGAACACGGTGACCCTCGAGGTCGCCGGTGAGCAGGTCGCGCTCACCAAGGGCCAGCAGGCGGTCGACGTCGGTGGCCTTCAGGTGGTGCTGGACAGCGTGACCCAGGACGAGGTTCAGGTGCAGATCTCGCGCTGACCCGGCGTTACCACCGCAATGCTGTCCGTGCATCGGGTTTGGCGAAAGTCCCGCCCTGGGCACATTGAGGGCCATGTCCTCCACGACCTCGAACGTCAAGCACCAAGCATCGCGTGCCGCTGAGAGCAAGCCTCTGGAATACCTGGCCAGGGGCGGCTTCATCGGGTACGGAATCATCCACCTGCTGTTCGCTTGGATCGCGCTGCAGGTGGCCTTCAGTGGCTCCGGGCAGCAGAGCGACCAGTCCGGAGCCCTGCAGGAGCTGTCCACCCACTCGTACGGCAAGACTCTGCTCATCGTGATCGCGATCGGTCTGATCGCGATGGCCATCTGGCAGGCCTTCGAGGCGGCGATCGGCGAGAGCGGCCCCCGGGACCGGACCGCCACGGCCGAGCGGGTCCTCTCCGTCGCCCGCGCGCTGCTCTACAGCTACCTCGCCTGGACCGCGATCAAGGTCGTCCAGGGCTCGGACGCCTCGATGGGCGACAGCAACGCGAGCATGACCGCCAAGCTGATGGACTCCTCGGGCGGCCGGCTGCTGGTCGGCCTGATCGGGCTCGTGGTGCTCGGCATCGGTGTCGGGATGGTTTACTACGGCTACAAGCGCAAGTTCGTCAAGCACCTCAACACCGGCCAGATGCCGGCGAAGTCGCGCGAGTCGATCATCAAGTTGGGCATGGCCGGTTACTCGGCCAAGGGCGTGGCGTACGCGATCGCGGGCATCCTGGTCGTCACCGCCGCGGTCAACTATGACCCGGAGAAGGCCCGTGGGCTGGACGCCGCTCTCAAGACGCTTGCCGGTTCCTCCTGGGGTGTGTGGTTGCTGGCGCTGATCGCGGCGGGCATCGCGGCCTTCGGTGTCTACTGCATCGCCCAGGCGAAGTACCGCAAGATCTGATCAGGATGGGCCGGGTAGGACGGCAGGTGTGAGCTTTGTCTGACATCTGCCGTTGCCGGTGTGCTGACAGCCCGCGGGGGCAAACTAGGGCGCTGGCACAGAACCCTACGTGGGAGGGAAAGGTCAGTGTCCAGCGTTGTGACCGCCGTGCTCGCCGTGGCAATCGCGGCCGGCTCGGCGATCGTCTTTGTCGAGATCGTGCATCGGATCGTCAAGCGGCTCGGCCGGCGTTCCGCACTCGCCGCCGACATGGCACGCAAGATCCACCGTCCGTTCCTGATCACTGTGCCCCTGGTCGTCGCGCAGCAGGCGATCCGCGTCTTCGGGGGTGATTTCCCGTTCCGCGGCGGCGTGATGCACACCCTGGTGCTGCTCTGCATCGCCGCCTCCGCCTGGCTCGTCGGAGCGATCCTCCTGGTCTGTGAGGACGTCGCGCTGGCCCGCTGGCGTACCGACGTCCCGGACAACCGCAAGCACCGGCGCATCAAGACGCAGGTCGTGATGCTGCGCCGGGTCACCGTCGCGGCGATCGTGGTGATCACCCTCGGCGTCATGCTGATGACCTTCCCGGGCATCCGGGCGCTCGGCGCGAGCGTCCTCGCCTCGGCCGGCGTGATCAGCGTGATCGCGGCGCTCGCCGCACAGAGCACCCTCGGCAACGTCTTCGCCGGCATCCAGCTCGCCTTCAGCGATGCGATCCGGGTGGACGACGTGGTGGTCGTGGAGCAGGAGTGGGGCCGGATCCAGGAGATCACCCTGACGGTCGTGGTGGTGCAGATCTGGGACGACCGGCGGCTCATCCTGCCGACCTCCTACTTCACCACGAAACCGTTCCAGAACTGGACGCGTACCGGCTCGGCGGTGCTCGGCACCGCCGAGATCGACGTGGACTGGTCGACGCCGATCGAGCCGCTGCGCGCCGAGCTGCAGCGGGTCTGCGAGAGTTCGGACCTCTGGGATCGGCGGGTCTGTGTGCTCCAGGTGACCCAGGCGACCGGCGGCATGGTGCGGCTGCGCGCCCTGGTGAGCGCGAACGACGCCGGTGCGCTCTGGGATCTGCGGTGCCTGGTGCGCGAGCGCCTGGTCGGCTGGATCTGGGAGAACCAGCGTGAGTCGCTGCCGCGGATGCGTGCCGAGCTGCGGGAGCCGGACACGAGTCCGCCCAGCCGCCGCGGCGTGGCGCGTGTCTACCAGGGTGGCCTGGACGCCACCTCGGAGCAGGCGCGGGTGTTCAGCGGCGGTGACGACGGTGAATCCCGGGGCGCCGCCTTCGGTGGTCCGGAACCTGCCGCGGTGTCGCGTAGCTGACCGGCATTCTTCCGCGCCACGGCGAGGATTGAGGCAGACGTGATCAGGGCATATCCCGGTCACATGGAAAGGGGGACACGATGGCCGATGTTGTGACCGGTGCTGCGGCCCGGCCGATTCCCGCGCAGGCCGCACCCGCGCAGGCCGCACCCGCGCAGGCCGTACCCGCGCAGGCCGTACCCGCGACGGCCTCGCCGGTGACGGCCCGGCCGCTCGCCGAGCAGTCCACCGCGGAGCTGGTGCAGCGCGCGAGTGAGCAGGTCAGCAGGCTCGTCCGGGACGAGCTGACGCTGGCCAAGGCGGAGCTGGCCGAGAAGGGCAAGCACGCCGGGATCGGCGCGGGTCTGTTCGGTGGTGCTGGTGTGCTCGCCGGTTACGGCGTGGGCGCCCTCCTCGCGACCCTGGTCATCGTGCTCGACCTGTTCCTGCCCCTGTGGCTGGCCGCCCTGATCGTGACCGTGGTGCTCTTCGCGGTCGCCGGCGTGCTGGCCCTGCTCGGGAAGAAGCAGGTGAGTCGGGCGGTTCCTCCGCAGCCCGAGGCGGCTGTCCAGGGGATCAAGGCCGACGTCGATGAGGTGAAGCATGCGGTCAAGGAGCGTAGCCGGGCATGAGTGAGAAGAACGGTTCCGCGGCCAAGCCGGATCTGGCGGTGCTGCGTGAGGAGATACAACAGACCCGCGCCGATCTCGGTGAGACGGTGCAGGCCCTGGCGGCGAAGGCGGATGTCAAGGCGCGCGCCCGGGAGCAGGTGGAGCAGACCCGGCAGCGGGTGCTGACCCAGGCTGCCGCGGTGACCGGCCGGGTGCGCGAGGCCGCGGTCTCGGCGGGCGGCCGGGCCAAGGAGGTCACGGTGCACGCCAAGGAGTCGGCCGTGGAGCCGGCTGCCGAGCGGGTCCGCGCCAATCCGGCGCCGGTGCTGCTCGTGGCCGCGGGTCTGGCGGCGCTGGTAGGAGTCATTCTGATCGTGCGGGGGAGGCGCTGATGGCAGGCAAGTTCGAGAAGGTGGCGTTGAAGCCGGTGAACATCGCGCTCGGCTTCGCGGCCGGCACGCTCGCCGGGATGCTCTTCAAGCAGGCGTGGAAGGTGGTCTCCGGGGACGACGACGCGCCCGACGCCGGTGACGAGGACCGTGGCTGGGGCGAGGTGCTCGCCGCGGCAGCGCTGCAGGGTGCGATCTTCGCCGTGGTGAAGGCGGCGGTGCACCGTGGCGGCGCCATCGGGACCCGCCGAGTGACCGGTCACTGGCCCGACTAGATCATCTACGGTATCGACGAGGGTCTTGACGGCCCCCCACTTCGTCACGACGAAGTGGGGGGCCTTTTCCATATCGTCCACCCATTATTGGATTCCTTCGAGGGGCAGCTTTTCGGCTCGCTTTTCGGGTACAGTGTGGCCAGTTTTTGTGTACGTGGTTCGCTGCTTCCGCTTGACCGCGGGACACCACCCTCCGGCGGGTTCACATTGTCCTCCGGCGGGGTCACGAGGTCACCCGGAGGAGACGTCCTCTGAAAGGGCCGCCTCTCGCGGCGCCGCTGCTCGAAAACGGTCATCGGCCCCGCGCTGCCACGGTTGGGCGGGCCGGCATTTTCAGAAGGAGAGTTCAGCATGGCGCAAGGAACCGTGAAGTGGTTCAACGCAGACAAGGGCTTCGGCTTCATCACCGTCGACGGCGGGGGTGCTGACGTGTTCGTCCACTTCTCGGCCATCCAGACGAGCGGTTACCGCACTCTGGAGGAGAACCAGCGGGTGGAGTTCGAGATCGCCCAGGGCCAGAAGGGCCCGCAGGCGGAGCAGGTCCGCCCGCTCTGAACCTAGTGAGACTTATGCCGGTCGCCTGGCGGAGGCCGGCCTGACCAAGTGGCCCCGCAGCCTCGTGACGAGGATGCGGGGCCTCTTCTCGTTCCGGCGCGCGCCGGGCGTCAGACCGTTTCCGTGCCCTGCTTGCCGGCCGTCCGGCGGCGCATCCCGACGACCACGAGTGCCAGGCCGAGCACCGCCGTGACCCCGCCGGCGACCGCCCACAACAGCTGCCCGCTCATCAGCTGATCGGTCAGGTAGTCCAAGCCTTGAAGCGTCCACACCGCACCCAGCGCGAGCGCCAGCAGGCCGAGAGACATCGCAAGCCAGCCCTGCAATCGCGGTGTCCCGGTTTCATTGTTCACCATTTGTCGTGCACCTGGGGGCGAATCAACTCATCGTAGACTGCCGCGATCATTTCTCGGGTTTCCGGCGTGAGTGGCGCCAGTTCGGCGGCGGCCGCGTTGGCCCGTGCCTGTTCCGGGTTGCGGGCGCCCGGGATCACCACGGTCACGCCGGGCTGATCGACGATCCAGCGGATGGCGAATTGGGCCATCGTCGCGCCCTCCGGCACGAGCGGGCGCAGCCGGCGCACGGCTTCCAGGCCGACCTGGAAGTCGACACCGGAGAACGTCTCGCCGACGTCGAACGACTCGCCGTGCCGGTTGTAGTTGCGGTGGTCGTCCGCGGCGAACGTGGTGTTCTCGTCGTACCGCCCGGAGAGCATGCCGCTGGCGAGCGGGACGCGGGCGATGATGCCGACGCCGGCCTCGGCGGCCGCCGGCAGCACCCGCTCCAGCGGCTTGAGCCGGAACGCGTTGAGGATGATCTGCACGCTTGCCACGCCCGGGCGGGCGATCGCGGCGAGTGCCTCCTCGACCTTCTCGACGCTCACCCCGTACGCCGCGATGCGCTTCTCCTGCACCAGGGTGTCGAGCGAGTCGAAGACCTCGTCGCTGGAGAAGACCGGGGTCGGCGGGCAGTGCAGCTGCACCAGGTCCAGGGTGTCCACGCCGAGGTTGGCGCGTGACCGGTCGGTCCAGGCGCGGAAGTTGTCGAGGTGGTAGTTGGCCGGCTCCTGCGGCAGCCGGCGGCCCATCTTGGTGGCGACGGTGAGCCCGGGCTTGTCCTTCACGAACGAGCCGACGATCTGCTCGCTGCGGCCGTCGCCGTAGACGTCAGCGGTGTCGATGAACGTGACGCCCGCGTCGACGGCGGCCTGCAGGGTGGCGTGCGCGTCGGCCTCGCTCACCTGGCCCCAGTCGGCGCCGAGCTGCCAGGCACCCAGACCGACCACCGAGGCGGTCCGTCCCATCCTCCGAAAATCTCGTTTCTCCACGTCGAGACCCTACCGCCAAGCTGATAGCTTCAAACAAGACGTACGTACGGTTTAGATAATGCAGGAGGCGCACATGTGGGATCCCGCCGTCTACCGCCGCTTCGACGCCGAACGGTCCCGGCCGTTCTTCGACCTCACCGAGCGGATCGCGGCCGAGCGGCCCCGTGCCGTCACCGACCTCGGCTGCGGGACCGGCGACCTCACCCGCGCGCTCGCCGGACGCTGGCCCGGCGCCCGGGTGACCGGTCTGGACTCCTCGCCCGAGATGATCGCCAAAGCGGCCGCCGGTGACCGGAACACCGCGTTCGTGCTCGGGGACATCGCGCGCTGGCAACCGGACCCGGACACGGACGTCGTGGTCACCAACGCCGCCCTCCAATGGGTGCCCGAGCACCGCGACCTGTTGCCGGGCTGGTTCGCGGCGCTGCCCGCCGGGGCGTGGTTCGCCATGCAGGTGCCGGGCAACTTCGACAGCCCCGGCCATCGGGCGATCCGCGAGCTGGCCGCCGACCACGGCAAGGAGCTGCCGCACGACCCGGTGGACGACCCGGCCGGTTACGCGGAGGTGCTCACCGCGGCCGGTGGCGTGGTGGACGCCTGGGAGACCACGTACCTGCACCTGCTGCCGGCCGGCGGCCCGGACCACCCGGTGCTGCGCTGGCTGGAGGGTACCGCCCTGCGGCCGGTGCGCGCGGCCCTCGATGATGATCAGTGGGCCGGCTTCCGCAGCCGGCTGGCGGAACGGATCGCGGCGGACCATCCCGAGCGGCACGGGCTCGTGGCGTTCCCCTTCCGCCGTATCTTCGTGGTGGCACACAAGCCGGTGACACATCAGGACTGAGGAGAACCGTTGACCGACCTGACCGGATTCATCGCCGGACTGCCCAAGGCCGAACTGCACGTGCACCACGTCGGGTCCGCCTCACCCCGGATCGTCGCCGAACTCGCGGCGCGGCACGCCGGCAGCTCACCGGTGCCGGCCGATCCGGACCGGCTCGCGGAGTACTTCGAGTTCCGCGACTTCGCCCACTTCATCGAGGTCTACCTGAGCGTGGTCGACCTGATCCGCGACGCCGAGGACGTCCGGCTGCTGACCTACGAGATCGGCCGCGAACTCGGCCGCCAGCACGTGCGGTACGCGGAACTGACCGTCACGCCGTACTCCAGCGTGCGCCGCGGCATCCCCGCCGGCGCGTTCTGCGAGGCGATCGAGGACGCCCGCACCGGCGCGGCCCGCGACTTCGGTGTCCGGCTGAACTGGTGCTTCGACATCCCCGGCGAGGCCGGACTCGCCTCGGCCGAGGAGACGCTGCGGATCGCGCTCGACGAACGGCCCGACGGCCTGATCAGTTTCGGCCTCGGCGGACCGGAGATCGGGGTGCCGCGGCCGCAGTTCAAGCCGTACTTCGACGCCGCGCGCGCGGCCGGCCTGCACAGCGTCCCGCACGCCGGTGAGACCACCGGCCCGGAGACCGTCTGGGACGCGATCCGGTACCTGGGTGCCGAGCGGATCGGGCACGGCATCGCGGCGGCCCAGGACGAGCGGCTGATGGCCCACCTGGCGGAGAACGGCATCCCGCTGGAGGTCTGCCCGACCTCGAACCTGCGTACCCGTGCGGTCGCCTCCCTCGACGAGCACCCGATCGCGAAGCTGGTCGCCGCCGGGGTGCCGGTCAGCGTCAACTCCGACGACCCGCCGATGTTCGGCACCACGCTGGAACAGGAGTACGCGGCGGCCGCCCGGCTGCTCGGCCTGGACCTCGCCGGCGTCGCCGAACTGGCCCGCACCGCCGTCCGGCACAGCTTCCTGGACACCGCCGGGAAGTCCGCGCTGATCGCCGAGATCGACACCTACGCCAAGAACTACGGGTAGAGCGGGTCCTGCCAGCACGCCACCATGGTGGCCGTGCCGATCGTCAGGATCGCCAGCCAGCGCCACAGCCGTCGCCGCGTGAACCGGGCCGGATCCTCCTCCGGCTCGGTCCGCGGGCGGCTCACCACATCAGGCATCAGTCTCTCCCTCTCACAAGGTCCCGCCGGGGGGACGCTCAGTCGGGAACCGCCGTCCAGCTCTGGTGCCGCTGGCCGGTGTCCTGCTGCAGCACCAGCACCCGGTGCGCGCCGAAGCGCTGGGCGCCCACGCCGATCACCAGGTCACCGGTGGTGCTGCGTACCGTGAAGCCGTAGTCGGAGGCCTGCAGCGTCCAGCGGGCGCCGTCGGCGGCGTAGCAGTCGCCCTGCACCAGCGGGGCGCCCGGGACCGGCCGGCCGGCGAGGGCCACCGCGCACCGGTTGCTGGCCCGTGACACGAGCGAGTACGTCCCGTTCTCCGCGGGCACCAGCTGCCACTGCTGCTGTGCGCCGCCGTCCTGGCCGCCGAGGGTCACCGGGGTGCCGTCGGTCTCGCGGGCCGCGTACAGGTCGGCGGCGCCGCCGGTCAGCCCGTTGGTCAGCACGAACCAGGAGTTCTGCACGGGCCGGGCCGCCGGGGCGGTGACCGCGGTGCCCTTGGCGCGGTAGCCGAGCTTGCGGTTGCGCACCTCGACGACGTACTTGGCATCCGGCTTCAGGCCGATCAGCCGGGCACGGGTGGCCTTCGTGGTCGCCACCGGCTCGCCGCCCACCCATACCTGGTACTCCGCGTCGTCGGCAGCGGAACTCCAGGTGAGACGGACCGACGAACTGGTCGCCTCGCGGATCTCGAGGACCGCCTGGACACCGTCGTTCGTGGTGCCCGGCGACTCGGCCGGTGCGCCCTTCTCGGTGTCGGCGTCGCCCGGATCGGCCGCCGGCGCGCTGGGCGACGCGCTGCTCAGGTGCGCGACCTCCTCGATCGCCGGCTGCACGGGCGGCGCGGGCTGCTCGACCTCGACCGAGGCGCTCGGGTCGGGCTGCTGCGGCGCGGGGCTGCTCGGCGGGATGCTCTCCGAGACGCTCGGCTCCGGCGACGGGCTGACCGGCGCGGTGCTCGGCGACGGGCTCGGCGACACGCTCGGCGCCGGGCTGCTCGGCGCGGCCGGCCGCGGTGCCGGGGCGGACGGCGTGGCCGGTGCCGGCCGGACCGCGCCCGGCGCGTCCGGGATGTCGTCGCCGCCGTCGCTGCGCAGCAGGAAGTCGCTGAGCGCCACGTTCCAGTGGGTGTCCAGGTAACTGCCCGGCTTCGGGTCGGTGCTGAAGTAGTCGTCGTGCCCGCAGTCCAGCCGGATCTCGTGCTTCTTCTCGCAGAGCTGGCGCACCGCCTTGCCCGAGCGGTCCTCGCCGCAGAGCAGGTCGAAGTCGTCGGTGCAGCTGCCGGCGCCTGTCGAGTTCGGCGAGCCGAGCAGGACCGCGCCGAGGGTGTGCGTCAGCTCGTGCGCGGCCACCGCCGAACTCCAGCAGCCCGCGTCGACCCGTGCGTACGACGGCCCGCCGTTGTTCCGGTTGCCCCGCCCCGGCCGGGTGTCGGCGACGAACGACGAGATGCCGCAGTAGACGTTCGCGTCGGAGAAGATCAGGTATTTGCGGTCGGTGCGGTTGTAGCCCAGATCGCGCAGCGCCTCGATGCTGCTCGTGAAGGACCGCAGCGAGTCGTCCGGCAGTTGCACCTCGGCCACGTCGACGCGGCACTCGGGTGTCGTCACGTAGCGGATGTGGCGGGAGCCGCCGGTCTCCGCGGCGCTCGCGTCGTAGATCGCGTCGACACCGGCGGCCCAGGTCCGGAACGAGTTGAGGAACCTGCCGTACCGGCTGTCGGCCGAGGCCTCGTGCAGGTAGAGCAGCTGGACCCGCTTGCCGCTGCGGCCGTCGCCGGAACAGGCCACGTCGTCCGGGCCGAGGATGAAGTCGGCCTGGCCGGGCGCCGCGTCCGGGATCAGCGCCGGCGCGTCCGCGGTGAGCGCGCTGCCGCCCTCGTCCCGGGCGATCTCGGCGTCCGACGGCACGTCACCGGACTCGCGCCGGACCGCGGTCACCAGCCCCGGCGAACTCTCGGTCACCGGGGCCACGTCCCGGCGCACCGACAGGCCGGCCGGCGGTGTGTCCGGGCCGTGCGTGCAGGTCTGCTCGTAGAGCAGGTAGGCGCCGGCGCAGAGCGAGTCCTCGGCGGCCGCCTTGAGACCGCTGTAGACCAGGCCCTCCTCGGGCGCGTCGGCGGGCAGTGCGGAGAGGGCGAACCGGTCCACGTCGCTCTCCGGGCCGGTGCCGATCACGCTGGGACCGACCACGCCGCCGACGCCGAGCAGGGCCAGGCCGAGCGCTACCGGCAGGAGGCGGGAGGTGGCGGAGCGTGTCCGTCGGCGGTTGGTGTCGCCTGCCGCGCGACGTCGCCCCGGAGGCGACCCGCGGAACGCTGGCCGGCGATGCGCGGACACTGCGTCTCCTCGTCGAACAGAGTGGCGATGGGAGCGGATGGGTGCGGAGGGAAGATTGCCAGCCCGGCGGCCGGAGGGGAACGCTTTTAAAAGAGATATAAGCAAGCGCGGTGCCGTACGGGGGACCTGTCCGTCGTAGCCCTTGCTCATTCCCGTCCTCGCTGCCAGCGCCGCCGGACCGGATCCTTGTCCCGGACCGGGCGGCCACGCCCGACCAGACCGAACCGGCTCGGGGTCTTCGGTGTCGCGTCCGCGTCGGCGAGCAGCATGACCACGCTCGCCCCGCCCATCGCGGCCCGATCGAGGCTCACCGAGCCGCCGGTGGCCTGCGCCACTCTACGGGCGATGTCCAGGCCCAGGCCGGTGGACCCCTGGTTGCTCTGGCCGCGCCGCAACGCCTGCTCGGGGTCGGCGATGCCGGGGCCGGCGTCGTCCACCCGCAGCGCCACCCAGCCGTCCCGCCGGGAGAGCCCGACCTCGAACGCGGTGCCCTGCGGGGTGTAGCGGAACACGTTGCCGAGCACCGCGTCGAGCGCGGCGGCCAGCTCGGCGCGGGCCACCGGGACCGGGATCCGCAGGTGCGCGCCGACCACCCGGTACTGCCGGTCCTGGTCGCCGGCGAGCGCGGACCAGAACATCATCCGCTCGCGGACCACCTCGCTGGCGTCGCAGAGACCGTCCTCGGGCGCGGCGACCTGCGCCGCCACCGCCTGCCGGGTGGTGTTGATCAGCTGGTTGACCTCGTCCTCGAGCGTGGTGATGGCGGTACGGATCCGCCGGATGCCGCGGCGGCGGTCCAGTTCGGCGGGGGAGAAGTCGCCGATCTGGGTGTCGTCCGGGTCGAGGGCCTCGGCGTCCAGCCGCAGCGCGGTCAGCGGGGTGCGGAGCCGGTGCGACAGGTCGGCGACCAGTTCCCGTTCGTCGGTGCGGGAGGTGACCAGGCGGTCGGCCATCCGGTTGAACGCGTAGCCCGCCTCGGCCAGCTCGCGCGGCCCGGAGGGCTGGATGCGCACCCCCAGGTCGCCGTCGCCGACCGCGAGGGCCGCCTCCACCAGCTTGCGGGCCGAGCCGACCGCGCCGCGGGCCAGCCGGTCGGCCACCACGACCGAGCCGCCGACCAGGATCACGGCGAGGCCGAGCAGCAGCCACCAGTCGCGGGCGGTGTCCTTGTTCAGCTCCGAGTCCGGGACGAACGCCTCGATCACCGAGTGCTTGCCGCCGACGGCCACCGGCTGCAGCCGGACCACCCCGCCGTCGACGTCCTCGACGGTCGGTACCGGCACGGTCGCGGCCCGGTCGATCAGGGCGCCGCCGGCGTGCCCGCCGGGGGCCGGCGCGATGCCCGGGGTGTGCACCACGGTCCCGCCGCCGGCCGCGCGCAACGCCGCGGCGACACCTTTCTGGTTCGCGCCGGCGGTGATGGCGCCGGCCACCGTCGCGGTGCGCTGGGCAGCCGCGGCCAGGGCGGCGTCCCGGTGGTCGTTGCGCAGGCCCCAGCCGAGCGGTACGAGGAAGACGAGCGCGGCGACGGCGGTGGTGGCGGCGGTGATGTACGCCAGCCGCAACCTCAGTCCGGCGCCACCAACCGGAATCCGACCCCCCGCACGGTGCGCAGGAAGCGGGGCTTCGCCGCGGACTCGCCCAGTTTCCGGCGAAGCCAGTACAAATGCACGTCGATGGTCTGGTCCTCGCCGACCGATGGCTGTCGCCATACCTCCTCCAGCAGCTCACGGCGGGACACCACCCGGCCCGGACGGGCGGCGAGGTACGCCAGAAGATCGAATTCCTTGCGGGTCAGTGCCAGCGGCTGGTCGCCGAGGGCGGCGCTGCGCTCGCCGACGTCCACCCGCAGCTCGCCCACCTCGTAGACGGCCGGTTGCGCGGTCCGGCTGGCCCGGCCCACCCGCCGCAGCACGGTGGCGATCCGGGCGTCCAGGTGGGCGCCGGTGAACGGCTTGACCATGTAGTCGTCGGCGCCCGCGCGAAGCAGTCGCACGACGGTCTGCTCGTCGTCGCGTGCGGTGGCGATGATGATCGGCACATCGGTGATCCCGCGCAGCATGCGCAGCGCGTCGGAGCCGTCCAGGTCGGGCAGTCCGAGATCCAGCACGACGAGGTCGGGAGTCTCCGCCGCCACCCGCCGCAGCGCCTCCAGCGCCGTGCCGACGGCGTGCACGGCATGCCCCCGGTCGGCGAGCGATCGGAGCATGGCGCCACGCACGACATGATCGTCTTCGACGAGCAACACCGTGGCCATGCGAAGACCGTAGCGTCCCTGGCAAGGAGAACCTAAAGGGTGATCCAACGAGAGGCTTTGATGACTCTCAGTGACAGGATACGATCCGAAGCGCTGATGTCATTCACCCTTTTCCCCGGTACGCGACTCGCGCTGGCGTCCGACAGCCTCGCCGGTCTCAGCGTCGGCGACGCCCTCGGCGCCCAGTACTTCGTGCCCGGCAACTCCCCGCCCGACCTCGTCGCAGGCCGCCTGCCCGGGCCGCCCTGGCAGTGGACCGACGACACCGAGCAGGCGTGCTGCCTGGTGGCGACGCTCGACGAGGGCGACTTCGACCGCGACGCCTTCGCCGACCGGCTCGGCCGGCTGCACGACCCCTACCGGGGGTACGGCCCGGGCGCCGTCGTCATGCTGCGCCAGATCCGCGACGGCCTGCCCTGGCCGATCGCCGCGGCCGCCGCGTTCGACGGAGCCGGTTCGTGCGGCAACGGTGCGGCGATGCGCGCCGCGCCGCTGGGTGCGTGGCATGCGGACTCGCTCGCGCATGCGGCGGCCCAGGGCGTACGGGCGGCCGAGGTCACCCACTCGCACCCGGAGGGGGTCGCCGGCGGCGTGGCCGTGACGGTGGCCGCCTCGGTCGCCGCCGCGGCCCGGCTGGACGGCCACCGGCCGGAACCGGAGCAGTTCCTGCGGGCGGTGGCCGCGCACACCCCGGCCGGCTCGGTCCGGGACGGCCTGGCCGTGGCGGCCGCGGTCCACCGGGCCGACGAGGCGGCGTACCGGCTGGGCACCGGCGCGCGGGCGCTGGCCCAGGACACCGTGCCGTTCGCGCTCTGGGCGGCCGCACACCACCTCGGCGACTACCCGGCCGCCGTGGTCGCGTGCGTCGTCGCGGGTGGCGACGTGGACACCACGGCCGCGATCGCCGGTGGCGTGGTGGCCGCGCACACCGGCCGCGACGGCATCCCGGCGGCGTGGCTGTCGGCCCGGGAGGCGCTGCCGGCCTGGCTCACCGCGGCTGGGGACGAGTGAATCGCCGGGGCGGATGCGCGAAAATCGCTGGCCGCGCCGCCCGGGGCATGGGAAAACGGGACGGATAGCATCGTGGACGGCCCGGATCCGCCCGGGCGTCGCCGTGACGAATGGAGAACAACCGTGTCTGCACCCCGTAACCCCGCTGTGGCCGACCCGCTAGTCGTCCCGGCCGGGACTACGGCGGCCGACGCGGTGGCCGCCGCCGGCCTGCCGGCACACGGGCCCAAAGCGGTGGTGGTCGTGCGCGACGCCGACGGCCGGCTGCGTGACCTCGACTGGGCGCCGGACGCCGACGCCGAGGTGACCCCGGTGGCTATCGACTCCCCGGACGGCCTCGACGTGCTGCGCCACTCGGCCGCGCACGTGCTCGCCCAGGCCGTGCAGGACATCTTCCCGGAGGCGAAACTCGGCATCGGCCCGCCGATCCGGGACGGGTTCTACTACGACTTCGACGTGGCGAAGCCGTTCCAGCCGGAAGATCTCGGCAAGCTCGAGAAGCGGATGCAGGAGATCGTCAAGGCGGGACAAACCTTCCGCCGCCGGGAGTACGCGTCGCTCGACGAGGCGAAGGCGGAGCTGAAGGACGAGCCGTTCAAGCTGGAGCTCGTCGACATCAAGGGTGACGTCGACGAGGAGGCCAAGGCCGTCGGTGCCGGCGAGCTCACCCACTACGACAACCTCGGCAAGGACGGCGAGCGCGTCTGGGGCGACCTCTGCCGCGGCCCGCACCTGCCGTCGACCCGGCTGATCCCGGCGTTCAAGCTGATGCGGTCGGCCGCCGCCTACTGGCGCGGGTCGGAGAAGAACCCGCAGCTCCAGCGGATCTACGGGACCGCGTGGCCGTCGCGGGACGAGCTGAAGGCGTACCTCAACCGTCTTGCCGAGGCCGAGCGCCGCGACCACCGCAAGCTCGGCACCGAGCTGGACCTCTTCTCCTTCCCCGACGAGATCGGTTCCGGTCTCGTGGTCTTCCACCCGAAGGGTGGGGTGATCAAGCGGGAGATGGAGGACTACGTCCGGGCCCGGCACATCGAGGAGGGCTTCCAGTACGTCGGCACCCCGC
Organism: Actinoplanes sp. DH11; assembly: GCF_020873875.1. Taxonomy (GTDB): domain Bacteria; phylum Actinomycetota; class Actinomycetes; order Mycobacteriales; family Micromonosporaceae; genus Actinoplanes. The sequence goes on along the minus strand of NZ_JAHWGU010000014.1, from coordinate 201,252 downwards.
ACATCAGCAAGGAAGGGCTGTTCCACACCTCGGGGCACCTGCCCTACTACGCGGACACCATGTTCCCGCCGAGCGAGCTCGAGGGCGCGAAGTACTACCTCAAGGCGATGAACTGCCCGATGCACAACCTGATCTTCAGGTCGCGCGGGCGGTCCTACCGTGAGCTGCCGATGCGGTTGTTCGAGTTCGGCTCGGTGTACCGCTACGAGAAGTCCGGTGTGGTGCACGGCCTCACCCGGGTGCGCGGCCTGACCCAGGACGACTCGCACTCGTACGTGACCGCCGAGCAGGCGCCGGGCGAGATCAAGCACCTGCTGAACTTCGTGCTGTCGCTGCTGCGCGACTTCGGCCTGGACGACTACTACCTGGAGCTGTCCACCCGCGACCCGAAGAGCGACAAGTTCATCGGCTCGGACGAGCAGTGGGAGAAGGCCACCAAGGTCCTCGAGGACGTGGCCGTCGAGTCCGGCCTCGAACTGGTGCTCGACCCGGGTGGCGCGGCGTTCTACGGCCCGAAGATCAGTGTCCAGGCGCGGGACGCGATCGGCCGGACCTGGCAGATGTCGACCATCCAGTACGACTTCAACCAGCCGGCCCGCTTCGGCCTGGAGTTTCAGGCGGCCGACGGCTCCCGCCAGGAGCCCGTCATGATCCACTCGGCGAAGTTCGGCTCGATCGAGCGGTTCTTCGGCGTCCTGGTCGAGCACTACGCGGGCGCCTTCCCGGCCTGGCTCGCGCCGGTGCAGGTGGTCGGCATCCCGATCCGTGACGACCACGCCGCGTACCTGGAGGAGTTCGTCGCCCGGCTGCGCAAGGAAGGCATCCGCGCCGAGGTGGATCACTCGACCGACCGGATGCAGAAGAAGATCCGGACCGCTCAGCAGCAGAAGATCCCGTTCATGGCGATCGCCGGCGACGACGACGTGAACGGCGGGACCGTCTCGTTCCGGTACCGGGACGGGTCGCAGCGCAACGGCGTCTCGATCGAGGAGGCCGTCGCGCACGTGGCCGAGGTGGTCCGCTCGCGCACCAACAGCGGGCCGTCCGCGGTCTGACGGTGGATCTCGGGGCTGTCCTGCCCGGCGCGGGACAGCCCTAAGATTCGATACGTGGACGATGGCCTCGAGCGGCTCTGGGCGCCGCACCGCTTGGTGTACATGACCGGTGCCGACCGGCCGGACGGCTGCGCGTTCTGCCTGGCGCCGGGACTGCCCGAGGCGCAGACGCTGGTGGTGGCGCGGGGGGAGCTCGTCTACGCGGTGCTCAACCTGTACCCGTATAACTCCGGCCACCTGCTGGTCTGCCCGTACCGGCACGTCGCCGACTACACCGACCTCACCGACGACGAGACGGCCGAGGTGGCGGCGTTCACCCGGACCGCGATGCGGGTGATCCGGGCGGTCAGCAGCCCGCACGGCTTCAACATCGGGATGAACCAGGGCTCGATCGCCGGCGCCGGGATCGCCGCCCACCTGCACCAGCACGTGGTGCCGCGGTGGGGCGGCGACGCCAACTTCATGCCGGTGATCGGCCAGACCAGGGTGATGCCCCAGCTGCTGGCCGACACGCGGGATCTGCTCGCGAAGGCGTGGCCCGCCGGCTGAGCGCCGTTACCTGGCGTGCTCCTTGCGGGTGGCGTCGGCCAGGTGCGCCGGCATCGGCTCGTGGCGGATGTACCGGCGGGTGAACGTGCCCGTCCCCGAGGTGAGGGCGCGCAGCTCCACGGCGTACCGGACCAGTTCGGTCGCCGGCACCTCGGCGCGCACGTGGCTCGCCTCGCCGTCGGACTCGCTGCCCAGCGGGCGTCCGCGCCGGCCGGAGAGGTCGCTCATCACCGCGCCGACATAGCTCTCCGGCACCTTCACGATCACCTCGTCGACCGGCTCCAGCAGGGCCAGCTGGCCGCTCTCCGCCGCGGCGCGCAGGGCGAGGGCGCCGGCCGTCTGGAAGGCCGCGTCCGACGAGTCGACGCTGTGCGCCTTGCCGTCGTAGAGGGTGACCTTCAGGTCCACCACCGGGTAACCGGCGACCAGGCCCTTCTCCAGCTGGGCGCGGACACCCTTCTCCACCGAGGGGATGTAGTTGTGCGGCACCGAGCCGCCGACCACCTTGTCGACGAACTGGAAGCCCTCGCCGCGGGGCAGTGGCTGCACCTCGATGTCGCAGACCGCGTACTGGCCGTGGCCGCCGGACTGCTTGACGTGCCGGCCGTGACCTTTCGCACCGGCCGTGAACGTCTCCCGCAACGCCACCTTGACCGGCTCGGTGTCCAGCTCGACACCGCCCGCGCGGAGCCGGTCGAGGACCACGTCCGCGTGCGACTCGCCCATCGTCCAGAGCACCAGCTGATGGGTCTCCGGGTTGCGCTCCAGCCGCAGGGTCGGGTCACCGGCCACCAGCCGGGCCAGGTTCTTGGCCAGGGCGTCCTCGTCGGAGCGGGTCTTCGCGACCACCGCTATCGGCAGCAGCGGCTCGGGCATCGACCACGGCTCCATCAGCAGCGGGTCGTCCTTGCCGGAGAGCGTGTCGCCGGTCTCCGCACTGCCCGACTTGGTGATCGCGCACAGGTCACCGGCGATGCAGTACGGCACCTCGCGGAGCTGGGCGCCGAGCGGGACGTAGACGTGCGCCACCCGCTCGTCGGCGTCGTGGTCCGGGTGCCCGCGACCGGCCATCCCGTGCCCGGAGACGTGTAGCGTCTGGTCCGGCCGCAGGGTGCCGGAGAAGACCCGGACCAGCGAGACCCGGCCGACGTGCCGGTCGATCGTGGTCCGCACCACCTCGGCGACGAGCGGGCCGTCCGGGTCGCAGGTCAGCGGCTCGCGAGGGGAGCCGTCCACACCGGTCACCACCGGCAGCTCGTGCTCCAGTGGCGAGGGGGCGCCGCCGACCAGGCCGTCGAGCAGCGCGTCCAGGCCGACGCCGGTGCCGGCGCAGACCGGGATCACCGGGTAGAAGTTGCCGCGCGCGACGGCCTTCTCCAGGTCCGGGACGAGCGCCTCGGTGCTGATCAGTTCGCCGGCCACGTACCGGTCCATCAGGGTCTCGTCCTCGCTCTCCGCGATGATCCCCTCGATGAGCGCGTTCCGGTCGTCGGCGATCGGGTTCAGGTGCTCCCGCTCGGCCTCGCCGGCGCGCGGCGGGTAACCCTGCGAGTAGTCCAGCACCCGGAGCGTGACCAGCCCGAGCAGCCCCACGATCGACTGGCCGTCGTCGCCGAGCATCGGCTGGTAGATCGGCATCACGTTGTCACCGAACGCGTCCTGGCAGTCCCCGAGCGCCTGCTCGTAGTCGGCGCGCGGATGGTCCAGCCGGGTGATCGCCACAGCCCGGGGCATGCCGACCGCGGCGCACTCCTCCCAGAGCGCCACGGTGGACTCGTCCACGCCGTCGACCGCCGAGACCACGAAGAGTGCCGCGTCCGCGGCCCGCAGGCCGGCCCGCAGCTCGCCGACGAAATCGGCGTAGCCCGGGGTGTCGATCAGGTTGATCTTCACTCCGTCGTGCATCAGGGGCGCACAGGCCAGCGCCACCGAACGCTGCTGCCGTACCGCCGCCGCGTCGTGGTCGGTCACCGTGGTGCCGTCCGCCACCGAACCGGCCCGCGGGATCGTGCCGGTCGCCGCGAGCAGCGCCTCGACCAGCGTCGTCTTCCCCGAACCGGAGTGGCCCACCAGCACCACGTTGCGAACTCTGCCGGGTTCTGTCACCACCGGCGCGGTGGCGCCGGTGAGTCCCTTCTCCGAAGTCTTCTGCGCCATGCCGAGCGCTCCCGTCGTTTCCAGTCTTGTCACGCCGCTGTTCCCTGAATCCCACACCTCGGGCGATATTGGTCGCAAGGACCACTGTTCGCCGATGGTGACGATCCGGCCAACGCGGGGGCGAGCCGTACCACCGCTGCTCGCGCGCCGATATGGTGGGACGGCCATGGCAAAGATCGTTCAAACAACGGCCCGTGCCGCCGTCGCGTACGGCGTCAACCCGGTCGCCCGCTTCCTGCTCCGGATCGGTGTCACGCCCAACGCGGTCACCGTCGCCGGAACCGTCGGCGTGCTGATCGGTTCCTACTTCGGCTCACAGGGACACCTTTTCTGGGGCACTGTGATCGTAACCGCCTTCGCGCTCACCGACGCGCTCGACGGCACAATGGCCCGCATGCGGGGCGGAACCGGAAAATTCGGCGCCCTGCTCGACTCCTCCATGGACCGCCTCGCCGACGGTGCGGTCTTCGGGGCGGTCGCCTACTACCTCGCCACCGAGCGGAACTACTGGGGCGTCGTCGCCGCCCTGATCGCCCTGGTGGCCGGTCAGGTCGTCTCCTACGTCAAAGCGCGCGCCCAGAGCCTCGGGCTGAACGCCGACGTCGGGATCGCCGAGCGGCTCGAACGGCTCCTCATCGTCGGTGCCGGCGGTCTGCTCGGCGCCGCGGACCAGGACTGGGGGCTGCCGGCCGCGCTCTGGGTGCTCGCCGCGCTGTCGCTGTTCACCGTGTTCCAGCGGCTGGTCTCGGCGGCCCGCTCCGATGCCGCCAACGTCGCCGGGGGTTCCGGCGGATCCGGCCTGTCCGGCGGCCCCGACGTGAAGGCGCCGGCCGAGTGAAGGACCGGCTTACCGAGCTCGGCTACGCGGCCGGCTGGCGGGTCGTCCGGGCGCTGCCCGAAGGACTCGCCCGGACCCTGTTCACCACCGCCGCCGACCGGGCCTACCGGGCGAACGGCCGGGGCACCCAGCGGCTGCGGGCCAACCTGCGGCAGGTGGCCGGCCCCGACATGCCGGACACGCTGGTGCGGGACGGCCTGCGGTCGTACGCCAGGTACTGGATGGAGGCGTTCCGGCTCACGTCGCGGACCCGTCAGCAGCACCTGGACGGTTTCTTCATGGAACCCGACAGCTACCGGACCCTGAAGAAGCTGGTCGAGGAGCGCACCGGTGTGGTCCTGGCGCTGCCGCACGTGGCTAACTGGGACGCGGCGGCCGCCTGGGTGACCGCCCACGAGTGGCAGATGATCACGGTGGCCGAGCGGCTCAAGCCCGAGTCGGTCTACAAGCAGTTCCTGGCGTACCGCGAGGCGATCGGCATGCGGGTGCTGCCGCTCACCGGCGGCGACCGGCCCCCGCTCGACGTGCTCGGTGAACACCTCCAGCAGGGCTGGGTGGTGCCGCTGCTCGCCGACCGGGACCTGACCCGGGCCGGGGTCGAGGTGGAGTTCTTCGGCGGGCGTACCAGGATGCCCGCCGGACCGGCCATCCTGGCCATCCGCACCGGTGCGCCGCTCTTCGCGGTGGACATGTGGTACTCCGCGAACCGGGTCGAGGCCCGGCTGCGCCCGATCACCCCACCCGCGGACGGGCCGCTCGACGAGCGGGTCAAGCGCACCACGCAGCAGGTCGCCGACGCGTTCGCGGAGGGCATCGCCGAGCACCCGCAGGACTGGCACATGCTCCAGAAGCTCTGGCTCTAGGAGGACGCCGTGCGGATCGGGATCGTCTCGCCCTACTCGTTCGACATCCCGGGCGGTGTGCAGAACCACATCATGGACCTCGCCGAGGCGCTGATCGAGCTCGGTCACGAGGTGAGTGTGCTCGCGCCGGCGGACGACGACGCCGAACTGCCGGCCTACGTCGTGCCGGCGGGGCGGGCGGTGCCGTTGCCGTACAACGGCTCCGTCGCCCGCATCGCCTTCGGCCCGGTCTCCACCGCGCGGGTGCGGCGCTGGCTGACCCGCGGCGAGTTCGACGTGCTGCACGTGCACGAGCCGCTGTCGCCGAGCCTGTCGTTCCTGGCGGTGCTCTCCGCGCGGGGGCCGGTGGTCGCCACGTTCCACACCGCGATGACCCGGTCCCGGGCGCTCGCCGGCCTGCAGAGCTTCCTCCAGCCGGTGATCGAGAAGATCACCGCCCGGATCGCGGTGAGCGAGCTGGCCCGCAAGGTCCAGGTGGAGCATCTCGGCGGTGGTGCCGTGGAGATCCCCAACGGGGTGGCGGTGCGCAAGTTCGCCGCCGCGCCGCCGTTGCCGGGCTGGCCGGGGGAGGGCGGGGCGCTCGGTTTCCTGGGCCGGTTCACCGAGCCGCGCAAGGGGTTCCCGCTGCTGCGGTCGGCGTTCGTGACCCTGGCTCCGTCGCGGCCGGGGTTGCGGCTGCTGGTGGCGGGGCCGGGGGATCGCGACGAGCTGTACGCCGACATTCCGGACTTTTTGCACGACCGGGTGACTTTTCTGGGTCTGGTGTCCGAGCCGGACAAGGCGCGGATGCTCCGCAGCGTCGACGTCTACGTGGCCCCGAACACCGGCGGCGAGAGCTTCGGCATGATCCTCACCGAGGCGATGGCGGCCGGCGCGGCGATCGCGGCCAGCGACCTCGACGCGTTCCGGCGGGTCCTCGACGGCGGCCGGGCCGGCGCATTGTTCCCGAACGGTGACGCGGACGCGCTCACCGAACTGCTCGGTGACCTGCTGGACGACCCCCGGCGACGGGCTGACCTGGCCTCCTGCGCCCGTACCGTGGTCGCGACGTTCGACTGGCCGAGCGTGGCCAACCGGGTCCTCGAGGTCTACGCGACCGCGATCGAGGCCACCGACGGGCGCGTCTTCGGCGACGAGTGGTCGTGACCGACGTCCCACGAGGAACTGTCCGACACAATCCGGCACTACGATGCCCGGCATGTGGTGGGTGGTGGGAGTCGTCGTGCTGGCCGCGGTCTTCTCGGCGTACCTCGGCTGGACCGCTCAGCGGGTCGAGCGTCTGCACTCGCGGGTGCAGTCCGCCGGGCGTGCGCTCGACGCGCACCTGGTGCGCCGGGCGGCGGCCGCGGCGGTCGTGGCCGAACGGACGGATCGGGTGGAGCTCTACGCCGCGGCGCGGCTGGCGCTCGACGCCGAACCCGGCGACCGCGAGACCGCCGAGAACGACCTGACCCGCCAGCTGCGGGCCGTCGACCTCGATCCGCAGGACGCGGCCGTACGGGCCCTGATCAACACCAGCCGCCGCGTCGTCCTGGCCCGCCAGGTGCACACCGACCTGGTCCGGGACGCCCTGAGCGCCCGCCGCCGCGTGCTGGTCCGCCTGCTCCGCCTGGCGCGGCGCTACCCCCGCCCGGAGTACTTCGACATCGTCGAGCCGGCCATGCCGGACCCGCCGCCCGTCCTCGCGGTGCCGGCGCCCACCACCCCACCCGAGACGCCCGTCGCGTCCCCCGTGATCTGAACCGCGGCGCGCGGGGTTACCAGCCGCGCTCGGCGAGGCGGTGCGGTGCCGGGATGTCGTCGACGTTGATGCCGACCATGGCCTCGCCCAGGCCGCGGGAGACCTTGGCGATGACGTCGGGATCGTCGTGGAAGGTCACGGCCTTGACGATGGCGGCGGCGCGCTGGGCGGGGTTGCCGGACTTGAAGATGCCGGAGCCGACGAAGACGCCCTCGGCGCCGAGCTGCATCATCATGGCGGCGTCGGCAGGGGTGGCGATGCCGCCGGCGGTGAACAGGACCACCGGGAGCTTGCCGGCCGCCGCGACCTCCTTGACCAGCTCGTACGGGGCCTGAAGTTCCTTGGCGGCGACGTACAGCTCGTCCTCGGGCAGGCTCTGCAGCCGGCGGATCTCGGCGCGGATCCGGCGCATGTGGGTGGTCGCGTTCGAGACGTCGCCGGTGCCGGCCTCGCCCTTGGAGCGGATCATCGCGGCGCCCTCGGTGATGCGGCGCAGCGCCTCGCCCAGGTTGGTGGCGCCGCAGACGAACGGCACGGTGAACTGCCACTTGTCGATGTGGTTGGCGAAGTCGGCCGGGGTGAGCACCTCGGACTCGTCGACGTAGTCGACGCCCAGCGACTGGAGGACCTGGGCCTCGACGAAGTGGCCGATGCGGGCCTTGGCCATGACCGGGATGGAGACCGCGGCGATGATGCCATCGATCATGTCGGGGTCCGACATGCGGGACACGCCGCCCTGCGCGCGGATGTCGGCGGGTACGCGTTCGAGGGCCATGACGGCGACGGCGCCCGCGTCCTCCGCGATCTTGGCCTGCTCGGCGTTGACCACGTCCATGATCACGCCGCCCTTGAGCATCTCCGCCATGCCGCGCTTGACGCGGGCGGTTCCGACGGCGGGCTGGTTCTCCGACATGGGTACAACTCCTAGGTGCAGTGGCTCGGCGTGGCGGACAAGGCTTGCCAACCGGATGCTACGAACTCGTCACGGGCCGTTCGATAGCCAATCGACCTGCCGGTGGCCTGCTTGAGCGCCAGGAACGACGGCCTGCTTAGAGTTGGGGCCGTGAACATCGGAGTGCTGGCCCTGCAGGGGGACGTGCGGGAACACCTGTCCGCACTGGCCGAGTCGGACGTGCTGGCCCGGCCGGTCCGCCGGCCCGGGGAACTCGCCGACGTGGACGCTCTGGTGATCCCGGGAGGCGAGTCGACAGCGATCAGCAAGCTCGCCGTCTCGTTCGGCCTGCTCGACCCGATCCGGAAGCGGATCGCCGACGGGATGCCGGTCTACGGTTCCTGCGCCGGCATGATCATGCTGGCGGCGACGGTGCTGGACGGCCGGCCCGACCAGGAGTCGTTCCAGGGGATCGACATGACCGTGCGGCGCAACGCGTTCGGCCGGCAGGTCGACTCGTTCGAGGCAGGTGTCACGATCGACGAGGTCGAGGGCGGAGACTTTCACGCGATCTTCATCCGGGCGCCGTGGGTCGAGGACGTCGGTGAAAACGTGCGGGTGCTGGGCCGCGTAGCAGACGGTCCCGCCGCCGGTAGGATTGTCGCCGTTCGGCAGGGCAACCTGCTTGCCACGGCTTTCCACCCGGAGCTCACCGGCGACCTTCGCGTCCACCGGTACTTCGTCGAGATGGTCCGCCAGGCCGCACCCGCACGGTAGACACGGAGGTTACGCATGTCCGGCCACTCCAAATGGGCGACGACCAAGCACAAGAAGGCCGTCATCGACGCCAAGCGCGGCAAGATGTTCGCCAAGCTGATCAAGAACATCGAGGTCGCGGCCCGGACCGGCGGCGGCGACCCCGCGGGCAACCCGACGCTCTACGACGCCATTCAGAAGGCGAAGAAGAGCTCGGTCCCGAACGACAACATCAACAACGCGGTCAAGCGCGGCTCGGGCCTGGAAGCGGGCGGCGCCGACTGGCAGACGATCATGTATGAGGGGTACGGCCCGAACGGCGTCGCGCTGCTCATCGAGTGCCTGACCGACAACCGGAACCGCGCGGCCACCGAGGTGCGCACCCGGCTGACCCGCAACAACGGCACGTTCGCCGATGCCGGCAGCGTGTCGTACCTGTTCAACCGCAAGGGCGTGGTGATCGTCCCGAAGGCCGGGCTGAGCGAGGACGACGTGATGCTCGCCGTCCTGGACGCCGGTGCCGAGGAGATCAACGACCTGGGCGAGTCGTTCGAGGTGGTCAGCGAGCCGACCGACCTGGTCGCGGTGCGGACCGCGCTGCAGGACGCCGGGATCGACTACGACTCGGCCGAGTCCGCGCTGGTGCCGACCATGACGGTGCCGGTGGACGAGGAGACGGCCCGCAAGGTGCTCAAGCTGATCGACGTGCTCGAGGACTGCGACGACGTCCAGAACATCTTCGCGAACGCTGACATCTCGGACGAGATCCTGGCGGCGATCGACGAGGAATGATCCTCCTCGCTAGTAACCGCCACTGCTGAGGTGGCCGAAGTACTGGATCATGCCGCCGACGATCAGCACCGCACCACCGGCCACCCGCATGACGTGGCGCCACTGACTGCGGCGCCACGCGTGCACCCAGGCGATCTCGGCGTCGGCCAGGGCCTCCAGCGAGGCCCTGGCCGTACCGGGGATCACGGCTGCCTTCAGCAGCGCGAGACTGCCGGCCCGCGGGGCGTGGCCGGCGGCGTGCACGGCCGTCACCCGTACCTCATAGATCTGGTCCTCGCGCCACTCCTCGGTGCGCTTGTCCAGGAACTTCCGGACGTACGCGGTGACAGCGTCGGTCCCGGTGAGCCGGCCCCACCAGAGCAGCCGCCGCCAGTGCCCGGCCGTCTCGGTGAGCACGTCGAGATAGACGCGCTCGGCCGCGTCGGTGTCGCCACCGACCAGCCGGGTGGCCTCGGCCCGCAGCTCGCGGGCCCGCAGCGTCACGAAGGCGACGTACTCCGGCGGCGGTTCGTCGTCCATCGGCGGAACGAGGTACACGGCACCTCCCAGGTTGCCGGCGGGCTCGGCGTCCAGCTTCCGGCTTCTCGGCTTCGGGCGTCTCGGCTTCGGGCGTCTCGGCTTCGGGCGTCTCGTCCTCCGGCGTCTCGGCCTCCGGCGTCTCGTCCTCCATGGTCGAGGCGTGTCGGCGGTGGGCGCAACCCGGTGGCGTACTAGGGTGTCGAACACACGTACGCGAGGGGGAGGTCCGTGGTGCGGGTGCTCGGCATCGACCCGGGGTTGACGCGGTGCGGCGTCGGTGTGGTCGAGGGGATGCCGGGGCGGCCGGGCAAGCTCATCGCCTACCACGTGGTGCGCAGCGAGCCGGACGAGGACATCTCCCAGCGGTTGCTGCACCTGGACCGTTCGCTCGGTGACCTGCTCGCCGAGCACCAGCCGGACAGCGTGGCCGTCGAGCGGGTGTTCTCCCAGCACAACGCGCGGACCGTGATGGGCACCGCGCAGGCCAGCGGGGTGGCGATCCTGGCCGGGGCGCGGGCCGGGCTGCCGGTGCAGACCTACACGCCGAGTGAGGTCAAGGCCGCCGTGACCGGTTCCGGCACCGCCGACAAGGCACAGGTCACCGCGATGGTGACCCGGTTGCTGAGGCTTGACGCGCCGCCCAAACCGGCGGACGCGGCGGACGCCATCGCCATCGCCATCTGCCACATCTGGCGCGGGGGCACCCGCGCGAAGCTCGAAGCCGCGGCCCTCGTCGCCGCTCGCAGGAGGACCCGATGATCGCCAGCGTGCGCGGTGTGGTGACCGCGATTCTCCCGGACAGCGCCGTGGTCGAGGTGGGTGGCGTCGGCATGCGGATCATGTGCGCGCCGAACACCCTGGCCGGGCTGCGCACCGGCAGCGAGGGGCGCCTCGCGACAAGCCTGATCGTCCGGGAGGACTCGCTCACCCTCTTCGGCTTCGCCGACGACGACGAGCGGCAGCTCTTCGAGCTTCTCCTGACGGCCAACGGCGTGGGGCCCCGCATCGCGCAGGCGGTGCTCGCGGTCCATCAACCCGATGCGGTACGCCGGGCGATCGGCGGCGGTGACATCGGGGCCCTGACCCAGGTGCCGGGCATCGGCAAGCGCGGCGCCGAGAAGATGATCGTGGAGCTCAAGGGCAAGATCGGGCCGGTCGCGACGGCCGACGGCGGGTCCGGCATGCTCGCCGGGGCCTGGCAGGAGCAGGTCCGTCAGGGTGTGCTCGCGCTCGGCTGGAGCGCCGCGCAGGCCGACCAGGCGGTGGCCGCCGTGTCGGAGACCATCGACGGTGAGACGCCGCCGGTGCCGATCCTGCTGCGCCAGGCGATCCGGCTGCTGGGCAAGAGCCGATGAGCGAGCTCGTCTCCCCCGACGCCTCCGACGAGGAACTGGACGCCGAAGCCAGCGTCCGGCCGAAACGGCTGGCCGACTTCATCGCGCAGCACCGGGTCCGTGACCAGCTGGAGCTGCTGCTCAAGGGCGCGATGGGCCGGGGCACGCCGCCCGACCACATCCTGCTCTCCGGCCCGCCCGGCCTGGGGAAGACCACCCTGGCCAACATCGTGGCGGCCGAGCTGGGCACCGGGATCCGGACCACCAGCGGACCGGTCATCGAGCGCTCCGGTGACCTGGCCGCGATCCTGACCGGCCTGGCACCGGGCGACGTGCTCTTCATCGACGAGATCCACCGGATCGCCAAGCCGGCCGAGGAACTGCTCTACAGCGCGATGGAGGACTTCCGCGTCGACGTGGTGGTCGGCAAGGGTCCCGGCGCGACCGCGATCCCGCTCGACGTGGAGCCGTTCACCCTGGTCGGCGCGACCACCCGGGCCGGTCTGCTGTCCGGGCCGATGCGCGACAGGTTCGGTTTCGTCGCGCACCTCGACTTCTACTCACCGGCCGACCTCGACTCGCTGCTGCACCGCTCGGCCAAGATCCTCGGGGTGCCGATCACCGCGGAGGGCGCCGCCGAGATCGCCGGGCGGTCCCGCGGCACGCCGCGTATCGCGAACCGCCTGCTGCGCCGGGTCCGGGACTTCGCGGAGGTGCGGGCGGACGGCATCGTCACCGAGAAGGTCGCGAAGGCGGCGCTCCAGGTGTACGACGTCGATGCGCTCGGCCTCGACCGGCTGGACCGGGCCGTGCTGCGGGCGCTCATCGAGTCGTTCAAGGGCGGCCCGGTGGGTCTTTCCACGCTCGCCGTGGCGGTGGGGGAGCAGTCCGACACGGTGGAGGAGGTGTGCGAGCCGTTCCTGGTCAGGGCGGGACTGCTGGCTCGTACGCCCCGGGGCCGGGTGGCGACCGAGGCGGGCTGGGCGCACCTGGGCAAGACGCCACCGGCGGACGGCCGGTCCGGTGTGTTCCAGGGTGACCTGTTCGCCCGGGACGCCTGACTTTTCCTCGTGATGTGAACGTGACGTGTGCCGCATTCGTTATCTCCAGGTTGACCGATTAGACTCGCCGCCGTTCCAACCAGCATCTGCATCTCACCTCGGCGCCCGCCCATCGTCGCGCCGACGGCCTACGGAAGGCTCTCTTCGTGCATCAGGCAGCTGAACAGGCGGCGAGTGGTGGCAACTACTCGTTCCTGCTGATCCTCGTTCTGCTCTTCGGATTCATGTATTTCGTTATGATCCGTCCGCAGCAGAAGCGCCGCAAAGAAGCACTGGAGATGCAGAACACCCTGGGCGCCGGGGACGAGATCGTCACCATCGGCGGTCTGCACGGTGTCGTCGTGCTCGCCGAGCAGGACGTCGTGACGCTGGAGATCGCACCGGGGGTGCACGTCCGGTTCGCCCGGCCGGCCATCGCCCGAGTGATCAACAAGGCGGGCACCGCCGTCGCGGAGCCGGAGATCGCCGAGCCGGCGATCGAGGAGACCGACGGTCCCGTCACCGAGACCCGCAAGCAGGACTGACCAGCACAGATACACCGAACCGGTCCCCGGGCTCCGCCGGTGGGCCGGTTCGTCAGGCCGTGATTCGAATCTGAACCGGCCCAGGACAGACAACGCCGCGCCGTTGCGCGGCCGGGAACGCAGGGAGACCTAACGCCGTGGCACGACCACCACAGGGACAGATGCATCCTGGACGCCAACTCGGCGTGCTCGGTCTGGTCTTCGTCGTCCTGTATCTGCTGGTTTTCTTCGCCGGTGGTGCTAAGGGCAGTTTTACCGACCGGCTGGAACCTAAACTCGGTCTCGACCTGGTCGGTGGCACGCAGGCCACCTACATCGCCTCGCAGCAGGGCGCACCGCCCACGCAGGAGGCCATGGAGACCGCCCGGCAGATCATCGAGAGCCGGGTCAACGCGCTCGGTGTCTCCGAGGCCGAGGTCGTCATCCAGGGCAACAACACCATCGTCGTCTCGCTCGCCGGTGAGGCCGAGGACCAGCTGAAAGACCTGTCGCAGGCCGCGAACATGCGGTTCCGCCTGCTGACCGGCACCACGCTGGACGTCTCCGCCGCCGCGCTGAACCCGGCGCCCGAGCCCAGCGCGAGCGGCAGCGCCGCCCCGTCGGCCGCGCCGTCCACCGGCGCCTCCGAGGCGCCCGCGATCACCGGCAGCCCGGCGCCCTCCACCGGCGGCCAGGGTGGCGGTCAGGCCGCCCCGGCGCCGTCCGCGTCGGCCGCACCGTCGGCTCCCGCGCCCGCCGCCTCCGCGTCCGCCGCGGCGCCGGCCGGCGTCCCGGCGCCGCAGACCGCGGACCAGAAGGAGCTTCTGGCCGCCGCCGAGAAGAAGGTCGGCCCGCAGGCCTGGGCCGCGGCCGAGAAGCTGAACGCCCCGGTCGACCTCAGCACCGACCCGGAGGCCGGGCTGCCCTTCAAGAACTTCGCTCAGCTGACCGGCCCCGAGGTGGGCGTGCTCAGCCCGGCCATGCAGTTCAACGTGCCGACGATCGGCTGTGAGCAGCTCAACGCGCGGCCGAACGGCTCGATCGACGACATCGGCTCCGAGGTCGTCGCGTGCTACCAGGGCGCCAAGGTCAAGCTGGACAAGGCCGAGGTCGTCGGTGACGACATCAAGGAGGCCAGCCCGCAGCTCGACCAGACCCAGAACCAGTGGGTGGTCTCCCTCGACTTCACCGGCGCCGGCCAGACCAAGTGGACCGAGCTGACCCGCAAGGCGTTCAACGCCACCAGCAGCGAGCCCTGCTTCGTCGCGGTGCAGTCGCTCTACGGCACGGCCGACCACTGCGCCGTCGCCGTGGTGCTGGACAAGACGATCCTCTCCGCCCCGCAGATCCAGGGCGTGCTGACCGGCCAGTCGCAGATCACCGGTGACTTCACCGCGGTCACCGCCAAGGAGCTCGCCGACCAGCTGAACTTCGGTGCCATCCCGGTCACCTTCGAGTCCGGCCCGGCGCAGACCGTCTCCGCGACCCTCGGCCTGCAGCAGCTGGAGGCGGGTCTGCTCGCCGCCGCGATCGGCATGGGCCTGGTGGCGATCTACGCGTTCTTCTACTACCGCCTGCTCGGCACCGTCATCTTCCTGAGCCTCGGCCTCTCCGCGCTGCTGACCTTCGGCGCGCTGGTGTTCCTCGGCCGGACCCTGGGCTATACGCTGACCCTGGCGGGCATCGCCGGCTTCATCGTGTCACTGGGTGTCGCGGCAGACTCGTTCGTCATCTACTTCGAGCGATTGAAGGACGAGATCCATGACGGCCGCTCGCCCCGCAGCGCGGTACCACGCGCCTGGCACCGCGCCCGCCGGACGATCATCTCGGCCAACATGATCACCATTCTGTGTGCCGTGGTGCTCTACGTCGTGTCGATCGGCGCGGTCCAGGGTTTCGCGTTCGCACTGGGCCTGTCGACCGTTCTCGACCTGCTCGTGGTCTTCCTCTTCCGGCACCCGATCATGACGTTGCTCGCGAGCACCAAGGCGTTCCTGTCGCCGCGGGTGAGTGGCCTCGGCCGCGTCCTGCGCAACCGGACCGACGTTAAGGAGGCCTGATCATGGCCAGTGCTGGTCTTGCCGCTCGCCTCTACACGGGTGAAGCGAACATCAATGTCGTCGGCCGGCGGAAGATGTGGTTCGTCGCCGCGCTGGCCCTCGTCGTCATCGCCTTCGGCAGCATCGCGATCCGGGGCTTCCACCTCGGCATCGAGTTCTCCGGCGGCACCGAGTTCATCGTGCCGGCCACGGCCAACAGCCAGACGCTGACCCAGGACGAGGCCGGTGACGTGGTCTCCAAGGCCGTGCAGTCGGTCGTCCCGGACGCCGAGGTCCTCCCGGCCCAGCAGGTCGGCACCGGCGGCGAGTCGTTCTTCCGGGTCCGCGCCTCGGCAATGACCACCGCGGAGAGCGAGGAGGTCAAGACGGCCCTCGTCACCGACCTGGGCGTCGACGCCGACCAGGTCAGCGACAACCAGGTCTCGGCGGCCTGGGGTGGCGCGGTCACCGACAAGGCCCTGCTCGGCCTGGTCGTGTTCCTGGTGCTGGTCACCGCGTACCTCGTCGTCCGGTTCGAATGGCGGATGGCGGTCGCGGCCCTGGCGTCGCTGATGCTCGACCTGATCGTCACCGCGGGCGTCTACTCGCTTGTCGGCTTCGAGGTCACACCCTCCACCGTGATCGGCTTCCTGACGATCCTCGGTTACTCGATCTACGACGTGGTGGTGGTGTTCGACAAGGTCCAGGAGAACACCAGAGGCATCACGGCCGGCAGCTCCCGCACCTACGCGGAGGCCACCAACCTGGCCGTGAACCAGACCCTGATGCGTTCGCTGAACACCGGCCTGGTGGCCCTGCTGCCGGTCGGCGGCCTGCTCTTCATCGGCGCCGGCCTGTTCGGGGCGGGCACGCTGAAGGACCTGGGCCTGGTGCTCTTCGTCGGCATGGGCTTCGGCGTCATCTCCTCGATCGTGTTCGCCGCACCGGTGCTGAGCGCGCTCAAGGACCGCGAGCCGAAGATCAAGGCGCACAACGCCCGGGTGCTGGCCCGCCGGGCGAGCCGCTCCGACGACGTCGCGCCGCGCCCCGAGCGGGCCCGTCCGGCCGCCGGGGAGACCGACGAGGTCCCCGCGTTCGCCGGCACCACGCCGCGACCCGGTGCCCGCCCGGCCGCCAAGCGCAACACCACCAACCGTGGTGGCGGCGCCGGCAACCGGCCTGGTAAGCGCCGCTGAGGCAGCCGTGCAACGGCCCGTCACCGATCCGGTGGCGGGCCGTTAGGCTGTCCGCCGTGACTTCTGAAATCGTGACCGGGGACAGCGGGCCCGAACTGGCCGCACTCGTCGCCGGGGGCACCGTCGACGTGCCGGACTTCCCGAAGCCGGGCATCGTCTTCAAGGACCTGATGCCGCTCTTCTCCGACGGGCCCGCCTTCCGGCAGGTCGTGGACGGCATCCTGGTCCACTACGGCGCCGGCTCGTTCGACGTGGTGGCCGGCGTCGAGGCCCGCGGGTTCCTGGTGGCCGCCGCGATCGGTTACGCGACAGGCGCCGGGGTGGTGCCGATCCGCAAGGCCGGCAAGCTGCCGCGCCCGGCCTTCTCCGCCTCCTACGAGCTGGAGTACGGCGAGGCTACCCTCGAGGTGCACCGGGACGCCTTCGAGGCCGGACAGCGGGTCCTGGTGGTCGACGACGTGCTCGCCACCGGCGGTACCGCGGGGGCCGCGCTCGACCTGGTGGAACAGGCGGGTGGAATCGTGGCAGGCTTCACGGTGTTGATGGAGCTGGCTTTCCTGGACGGGCGCAAACGACTCAATCCGCGGCCGGTGCACGCGCTGCTGACCGTTTGATCCGTCTTCGATGTTCTTCGCCCGGTCGGTCCTGCTTATTCGTAGGTTCGGCCGGGCCAACCGGCAAGGCGGTGCGGGTAAGATGGGCGATCCAAGGTGACCAACCCTGGCATGAACCGGCCTGACCGGCCTGTTCCTGGCGAAGGTGTGAGGAGGCCGGTGTCCAGCGACGTCGCCCCTCCGGCGGAGGGCACGGTGCAGCCGACCCAGAACTCGCGGAACGGCGGAGGCGAAGTCACGCCCGACGCCAAACCTGCCGGTGACAAGTCCGTCGGTGACAGTCCTACCGGTGATCTGGAGATCACCCAGCCACTGGCGCCGGAGGACACCCCCGGCAGCGGATTCGGGCTCGCCAGCGCGCCCACCGGCCGCCGGGTGCGCGCCCGGCTCGCCCGGTTCAACGCCCCCTGGCAGAGCACGCAGGTCAGCGAGGTCCTCGAGCCGCTGATCGCGACACACCGGGCCAGTCACCCCAAGGCCGACGCCCGGGCGCTGCAGAAGGCGTTCGACGTGGCCGCCCGCTGGCACTCCGGGCAGTACCGGAAGTCCGGCGACCCGTACATCACGCACCCCCTCGCCGTCGCCACCATCCTGGCCAACCTCGGGATGGACACCACGACACTGGTGGCGGCGCTGCTGCACGACACGATCGAGGACACCGACTACGGCCTCGAGCAGATGCGCAACGACTTCGGCGCCGAGGTGGCGCTGCTCGTCGACGGCGTGACGAAGCTCGACCGGGTGAAACTGGGCGACGCCGCCAAGGCCGAGACCATCCGCAAGATGGTCGTCGCGATGGCGAAAGACCCGCGGGTCCTGGTCATCAAACTGGCCGACCGGCTGCACAACATGCGGACCCTGACCTTCCTCCCGCGCGCCAAGCAGGAGCAGAAGGCCAAGGAGACCCTGGAGATCCTGGCGCCGCTGGCCCACCGCCTCGGCATGAACACGATCAAGTGGGAGCTCGAGGACCTGGCGTTCGGCACGCTCTTCCCCAAGCGGTTCGAGGAGATCAACCGTCTGATCGGGGAGCACCAGCCGCAGCGTGAGGCCCTGCTGCGCCAGGTGACCAACCGGGTCAGCCTCGACCTCAAGTCGGCGAAGATCAAGGCTGAGACGACCGGCCGCCCCAAGCACCTCTACTCGATCTACCAAAAGATGATCGTGCGGGGCCGCGACTTCAACGACATCTACGACCTGGTCGGCGTCCGCATCCTGGTCGACACGGTCCGCGACTGCTACGCCGCGCTGGGCGTCATCCACGCGAACTGGCAGCCCGTGCCGGGCCGGTTCAAGGACTACATCGCGATGCCGAAATTCAACATGTACCAGTCGTTGCACACGACGGTCATCGGCCCCACCGGCAAGCCGGTCGAGATGCAGATCCGCACCTTCGCGATGCACCGCACCGCCGAGTTCGGCATCGCCGCCCACTGGAAGTACAAGGAGCAGAAGGGCGCGACGATCGTCGGCCCGCCGGCTCACATCGACGAGATGACCTGGCTGCGGCAGCTGCTCGACTGGCAGCGCGAGGCAAGCGACCCGTCCGAGTTCCTGGACGCGCTGCGCTTCGACCTGTCCAGCCAGGAGGTCTACGTCTTCACGCCCAAGGGCGACGTCATCCCGTTGCCCACAGGTTCCACCCCGGTCGACTTCGCGTACGCGGTGCACACCGAGGTCGGCCACAAGTGCATCGGCGCCCGGGTCAACGGCAAACTGGTGCCGCTTGAGTCCACCCTCTCCAACGGCGACGTGATCGAGATCTTCACGTCGAAATCCGCCACCGCCGGCCCCACACAGGACTGGCTCGGCTTCGTCAAGAGCCCGCGCGCCCGCACCAAGATCCGGCAGTACTTCAACAAGGAACGCCGCGAAGAAGCGATCGAGGACGGCAAGGAAGCGATCGTCAAGGCGATGCGCAAACAGGGCCTGCCCCTGCAGCGCATGCTGACAAGCGAAAACCTCACCACGATCGCGCGCGACCTGCACCTGCCCGACGTGGCCTCGCTCTACGCCGCCGTCGGCGAGAACACCACCTCCGCCCAGTCGGTCGTGCAGAAACTCGTCGCCGGCTTCGGCGGCGAAGAGGGCGCCGTCGAGGACATCGCCGAAACGGCCGTCGCCACCCGCCCGCCCCGCAACCGCAGCCAAGCCCAGGACCCGGGCGTCGTGGTGAAGGGCGTCTCCGACGTCTGGGTGAAACTGGCACGCTGCTGCACCCCGGTTCCCGGCGACGCCGTCTTCGGCTTCGTCACCCGGTCCGGCGGCGTCAGCGTGCACCGGGAAGACTGCGCCAACGCCCAGGACCTGCGCGACCAGCAGGAACGCGTCGTCGAGGTCAGCTGGAAACCCACCTCCGCGTCCACCTTCCTGGTCGCCATCCAGGTGGAGGCCCTCGACCGCCACAAACTGCTGGCCGACGTCACCCGGGTCCTCTCCGAGGAACGCGTCAACATCCTCTCCGCCACCGTGACCACCACCCGCGACCGCGTCGCCGTCAGCCGCTTCACCTTCGAGATGGCCGACCCCAAACACCTCGGCCACCTGGTCGCCGCCGTCCGCAAGGTCGACGGCGTCTTCGACGCCTACCGCGTCACGTCGGGCGCCTGACGGGGCTGGGGCAAGGGCTTTCACCCGCCGGGACTGATCCGCTGAGCGGAACGGTCCCGGCCGGTCGGCCTTTCCGGGCCGGCCCGGTCTCTGGCGGCGGGCTCGGTGGCTCGGCTGCGGCGGGCTGGCGACGGCGGGTGAGTGCGATGGCTCGGCGGTGGCGGTTGCGGCGGCTCAACGGTTGCGGTGGCTCGGCGGCGGCTTGGCGGCGGTTGCGGCGGCTCAACGGTTGCGGTGGCTCGGCGGCGGCTTGGCGGCGGTTGCGGCGGCTCAACGGTTGCGGCGGCTTGGCGGCGGTTGCGGCGGGTCGGCGGTTGCGGTGGCCCGTCAGCGGTTGCGGCGGGTCGGCGGTTGCGGCGGCTCGGCAGCGGTTGCGGCGGGTGGGCGGTTGCGGCGGGTCGGCGGCTCGGCGGTTGCGGCGGGGCTGGCGGTGGCGGGCGTAGCGGTTACACCTGCGCTGGTCGGGTCGGCTTAGTGCTGTTACCGCTGTCCGTTGCGGGCTACTCCCGCGGGCGCCCCACCTCGTACTTCGTCCAGCCGATGCCGGCCGTGCATCAACCCGGCGTCCCGGGTTCTGACCTCCGGTAGCGCCGCGCGCGTCCCCATGGCGAGATGTTGATCTGCTAGCGGTGCGAAATCGCTGTGATCATGGGGTTGAAACCGCGATTTCGTAGCGCTAGCAGATCAACATCGCCGCGTGGACGCGACGCAGTCGATCGCGGCCACTTGTCGGGGACCGATCTGGAACCGAGGGAAGCAACACCACGCCGCACTCGTCTGCCTTGCCTGCGGCCGTGTCGGCTCCGCCGCGTTGACATCCGCGCGTCATGCTGGGCTTCGAACCTTGCTCCGGTACGAACCGGCGGAAGAGCTCGCACTCGCTGCTTGGCAGACCATCGGGACATGCACTGTCGCCATCCACTGTTTGGGGTCGCCGCCTGCTGCCGGCCGCTGCTCGCGGCGCCCGCCGGCCGCTGATTTGCTGTCGCTTACTGAGGCAGTTGTCGCAGATGGCGGTGAAGAGGCCGCCGCAGATAGTGCACGAAAGAACTAATGGGCGAGGTCCCTGGCGGGTTCGGGCGCGGCCCCCTACGGGTTCGGGCACGGGCGGAGCAATGGCGGGACCCGCGCCTCGGGGCTTGTGTGGGTGGGCCGGGTGCGGGGGTGAGTGGGCACCGGTAGCGATGGTGGCGCAACGGCCTGGAGCTGGGCAGGTGGTCGCGGGTCATCGGGGGGACGGCGGGGGTGTGGGGTTGGGTGCGGTGGGTTGCTCGTACGCCCACAAAAAGAAAAGGGCGACCCCCGTCGCGGGGGCCGCCCTTCGATGCTGGCTCAGACGACCGTCATGGTTTTGATGGTCAGTTCCTTCTTGGGGTGGCCGCCACCGGCGGACGAGGCGAAGGCGCCGTCGTCGCCGGCCTTGACGACGTCCTTGACGATGTCGAGGCCTTCGGTGATGGAGCCGAGGAGGGTGTAGTTGGGCGGTAGCTGGGTGTCTTCGGAGCAGATGAAGAACTGGCTGCCGGTGCTGCCGGGCTGGCCGGTGTTGGCCATCGCGATGGAGCCCGCGGGGTACGGCTTCGCGGTGTCGGTCGGCAGGTTCTCCTCGGCCATGGTGTAGCTGGGGCCGCCGGTGCCGTCGGTCTCACGGTAGCCCTTGCCGCTGGCGAACGGGTCGCCGCACTGCAGGACCTTGAAGGTGTCCTGGTTGACGAGGCGGTGGCACTTGGTGTTGTCGAGGAACTTCTTCTCGGCCAGGTGCTTGTAGCTGGCGCCGGTGCACGGGGCCTTCGTCAGGTCGATCGACGCGGAGATCTTGCCGAGGTTGGTGTCGAAGGTGAGGGTGCTGGTGCCGACGTTCGGCACGGTGGCCGGGGGCAGGCCGACGTCCTTGACCTTGCCGCCGGTGGCCTCGTCGGCCGGGGTCCAGCTGCAGGCGACGGTGCCGGCGGCGGGGGCGGCGCTGGTGCTGCCGCTGTCGTCGTCCTTCTTCAGCGAGTTGACCACGAAGAAGGCGACGCCGGCGATGACCACCACGGCCAGGGCGGATCCGAGGACCGCCTGGTTGCGGCGGCGCTTGCGCGCGGCCGTGGCCCGCTCGGACATCTCCTTCTCGAGCCGGGCTCGCGCCGCCGCGCGCTGCCGGTCCTTGATCGACGACACGTCGTCCCTCCTGCTGCTGGTCTCGTCCTGAGCGCTCACGGGCCCGCTCTCGTCCTCTGAACTCACGACTGCGCCCTTCTCGTCCCGGGCGCTCATGACTGCGCCGCGCTTGCCGAAGGAGCCGCAGCCGCGGCCGCACCGACGGTCAGAGTCTTGATGGTGATCTTCTCCTTCGGAGTGACCTTGTCGCCGGCGCTGTTCTCCACCGTGGCGATCTTGCCGATCTTGTCCAGGGTGCTCAGGCCACCGGTGACCTGGCCGACGACCGAGTATCGCGGGTCGGCCTGTGTGAAGTCTTTGAAGAAGATGAGGAATTGACTGCTGTTGCTGCCCGGGGGGTTGCCGAACATGGCAACCGTGCCCTTCGGGTACGTCACCTCGGCCGGCGCCGCGCTCGCACTGGGCGCCGGCTCGGGGGCCCCGGCCGGCAGGTTCTCGTCGTAGAAGCTGTAGGTCGGGCCGCCGTTGCCGGTGCCGCTGGGGTCACCGCAGCGCAGCGCACCGTCCGTGGTGATCTCGTGGCACACGGTGTTGTCGAAGAAGCTCTTGCCGGCCAGATAGGAGAAGCTGGCCGCGGCACACGTGGCGTTCTCCACGTCGACGCCCACCACGATCGGGTCACCCTTGTCGGTGCTGATCGTCATGGTCTCGGTGCCGGTCTCCGGCAGGTCCTTGGTGGGCGGTGTGCCGACGTCCTTGAGGTCGGGGTTGCTCTGCGCGTTCTGTGGCGTCCAGAGGCAGATGTCACCGGCCTCGGTCGTGGTGGTCTCGTCGCCGTCGAAGGCGCCGCCGACCCACGCCACACCGGCGATGATCAGTAGCACCGCCAGGCCGGTGCCGGCGCCGGCCATGATGCGGCGGCGGCGGCGTACGCGCTCGGCGCGGCGGACCTGTTGCCGGTCGAATTTCGCCCGCGCGAGTCTGCGCTGCCGGTCCTTGCTGGGAGCCACCGAACGCTGTCCTTCCCTGTGTATGTCAAGGGGTGCGGCACGCCACACGCCCGCAAGAGTGTACGGGTACCCGCTGAGAAAGTGGTGTGCGGCCGCCCGGCTAGGCTCGTTACGATTCGCACCTGTTTCTCATTGGGGGGATGGCGCTTGCTCGTCACCGGCTTTCCGGCGGAGGCCTTCGGCACCAATTGCTATGTGGTGGCCGCGGGTCCGGGTGAGCAGTGCCTGATCGTCGATCCGGGCATCGGGGTTCTCGACCAGCTCGACGAGGTCCTGGCGCAGCACCGGTTGCATCCGGCCGCGGTGCTGCTCACACACGGGCACCTGGACCACACCTTCTCCGTCGCGCCGGTGTGCGGCGCCCGTGGCATCACCGCCTATGTGCACCCCGCCGATCTGGAGATGCTGGCCGACCCGTCGAAAGGTCTCAGTGCCGACCTCAACCAGCTCTTCGGCGGCCGCCTGCAATACAGCGAACCCGACGACGTCGCCGAGCTGACCGACGGTGCGGTGCTGAGCATCGCCGGCCTCGAGGTGACCGTCGACCACGCGCCCGGCCATACCGGCGGGTCGGTGCTGTTCCGCCTGCCAGGGGACGCCTCCAGTGGCGCTGCCACGTCGGACGCCGGGGAACTCTGCTTCTCCGGTGACGTGCTCTTCGCGGGATCCATCGGACGCACCGACCTGCCGGGCGGCAGCACCGCGACGATGATGACCAGCCTGCGGGACAAGATCCTGCCGCTGGCCGACGACACCGTCGTGCTGCCCGGCCACGGACCTGCCACCACCATCGGCCGTGAGCGCGCGTCGAACCCGTACCTGCGGGAGCTGACAGCGGCGCCGCGCCGCGGTTTTTGATCCGCGGTTTTTGACTTACGGAGCAACAGTGCCTATTTCCGGCTTTCCCGAATGGCTGCCGTCGCAGCGCATGATCGAGCAGTACGTGCTCGACAAGATCCGTTCCACCTTCGAGCTGTACGGGTTCGCCCCGCTGGAGACCCGCGCCGTCGAACCGCTGGAGACGCTGCTCTCCAAAGGGGAGACGTCCAAGGAGGTCTACCTGCTGCGCCGCCTCCAGGAGGAGGAGGACGGCGCCAAGCGTGACGACCAGCTGGGCCTGCACTTCGACCTGACGGTCCCGTTCGCGCGGTTCGTCACGGAGAACCACGGCAAGCTCCAGTTCCCGTTCCGCCGCTACCAGATCCAGAAGGTGTGGCGGGGGGAGCGGCCGCAGGAGGGCCGGTACCGCGAGTTCCTCCAGGCCGACATCGACGTGGTCAACCGGGACACGCTGCCGTTCCACTTCGACACCGAGATGCCCCTGGTGATCGGCGACGCGTTCCGGTCACTGCCGATCCCGGCGGCGGTCATCCAGGTCAACAACCGCAAGGTGTGCGAGGGGTTCTACCGCGGTCTCGGCCTGGCCGACACGGCGCAGGTGCTGCGCACCGTCGACAAGCTCGACAAGATCGGGCCGGAGAAGGTCGCGGCCGCGCTGGTCGAGACGGCCGGGGCGACCGACGCGCAGGCCGCCGCCTGCCTGAGGCTGGCCGAGATCTCGGCGGCGGACGGCTCGTTCGCCGACCGGGTGCGCGCGCTCGGCGTCACCGACCCGCTGCTCGACGAAGGACTGGACGAGCTGCTTCAGGTGGTGGAGACGGCCGGCGAGCACGCGCCCGGGCTGGTCCGTGCCGAACTGAAGATCGCCCGCGGTCTCGACTACTACACCGGGACGGTGTACGAGACGCAGTTGCAGGGCTACGAGCGGTTCGGTTCCATCTGCTCCGGCGGCCGCTACGAGAACCTGGCGTCGGTCGGCGGCACCCGCTTCCCGGGCGTCGGCATCTCCATCGGCGTCTCCCGGATGCTGGGCCTGCTCTTCGGCCAGAACGCGCTCACCGTCTCCCGTTCGGTGCCGACCTGCGTCGTCGTCGCCCTGCCCAGCGACGACCAGCGCACCGCCTGTGACCGGATCGCGGCCACCCTGCGCAAGCGCGGCATCCCCACCGAGGTCGCACCCACCGCCGCCAAGTTCGGCAAGCAGATCCAGTTCGCCGACCGCCGGGGCATCCCCTATGTCTGGTTCCCGGGCGCCGACGGCCACTCCGTCAAGGACATCCGCTCCGGCGAGCAGGTCGACGCCGACCCACTGACCTGGTCCCCTGCGGTCGAGGACCTCAACCCCGAGATCAAAGGCATCTGATCGTACGAGTTCCGGCGGCGCTCTCCGGGGCCGCCGCCGGTTCTGCGCCGGAGCGGGGACGCACGGCGGGCGTGGTGTCCTGGCGGCGGCAGTCAGCGGCGTCTTCGCGGCGGGGATCAGTGGTGTCGTCGCGGCCGGCGATCAGGGGGTCGGCAGCGGGAAGATCAGGCAGGACGACGTGGCGTGGGCGATGAGCCGGCCCGCCGCGTCGGTCAGCCGGGCCTCGGCCAGGGCGGTGCGGCGGCCCCGCTGAAGGACGGCGCCGGTGCAGGTCAGCCGGCCGGAGTCGAGGGTCACGGCGCGCAGGAACTTCACGTTGAGGTCCATGCTGGTGTAGCCGACCCCGGCGGGCAGGGTGCTGTGCACGGAGCAGGCCGCCGCGGTGTCGAGCAGGGTGGAGATGACGCCGCCGTGGACGGTGCCGAGCGGGTTGTAGTGGAACTCCTGCGGGTCCAGCTCGATCGTGACGCTGCCCTCCTCGGCGGTCAGGCCGGCGGCGCCGATCAGGTGCATGATCGGCGGGGCGGGGAGGTCGCCCGCGGACATCGCCTGCAACAGTTCCAGGCCGCTGCGCCGGCCGAGCAGGCTCGCGTGCTCGGCGGGGTCGGACCACGAGAAGGTGCGGGTCCGGGGCGCCCCGGGAGCGGGCGCGTCGGGAGCGGAGGCCGGCGAGATCTGGGTCTGTGACATGGATTCAGGCTGGCACCGGCTTGCTGCGTCTGTCAACGAGACCTAGCTTTGGTTCCATGGTCGGACATCTCACACCCCCGCCCGCGCTCGAGTGGTCCGTCGACAACTGCACGATCGCCCGCGCCATGGCGATCCTCGGCGAGAAGTGGACTGTCGTCGTGCTGCGCGATGTCTTCAGCGGCATCCGGCGGTTCGACGACATGCGGGTGCGCACCGGGATCCCCCGCCAGGTGCTGACGAACCGGCTGGCCGCGCTCGTCGAGCACGGCGTGCTGCGCCGCGAGCCCTACCGCGAGCCCGGCGCACGGGTGCGTTACGAGTACCGGCTGACCGAGAAGGGACTCGACCTCTACCCGGTGCTGATCGCCGTGGCGGAGTGGGGCGACCGCTACCTGGCCGATCCGGAGGGGCCGCCGCTCAGCTACGTGCACCGGGACTGTGGTGCGGAGGTGCGGGTCGAGATGCGCTGCGCGGACGGGCACGACATCGACGGCAAGCGGGCCGTGCTGCCCCAGCCGGGACCTGGAGCACACCGGCGCACCTGACCGACAGGGATCAGCGCTGTCGCTGGGTAGGTTGCTGCCCGTGACACGTACCGAACCGTCCACCGGCCCGTGGGCGCCGCTGCGACTGCCGATTTTCCGGATGCTCTGGCTCGCCGTCCTCGCGAGCAACGTCGGCACCTGGATGCAGACCGTCGGCGCACAGTGGCTGGTGGTCCAGGAGCCGGACGCGGCGACCTGGACGAGCCTGGTGCAGGCCGTCACCACCGTCCCGGTGCTGCTGTTCGCGTTGCCGTCGGGGGCGCTCGCCGATGCCCTCGACCGGAGGCGGCTGCTTCTGGGCGTACAGCTGGGGCTTCTCGCCGTGGCGGTGACCCTGACCGCGCTCGCGGCGCTGGACCGGCTCTCGCCGCCGCTGCTGTTGCTCTTCACCTTCCTGCTCGGGGTGGGTCAGGCGCTGACGTTGCCGTCGTGGCAGGCGGTGATCCCAGAGGTGGTGCCGCACGATCAGCTGCCCGGCGCGTCGGCGCTGGGTGCGGTGAACACCAACCTGGCGCGATCGGCCGGTCCGGCGGTGGGTGGGCTGCTGGTGGCGCAGTTCGGGTCGGCCGTGGTGTTCGGGCTGAACGCGCTCTCCTTCGCGATCTTCGCGCTGGTGCTGCTCGGGTGGCGCCGGCCGGCCCGGCCGCCCGCCGGTCAACCGGAGAGGTTCGGATCGGCGCTGCGTGCCGGTGGACGCTATGTGCGCTGGTCACCGGTGGTGCGGCGAATCCTCGGCCGGGTGCTGCTGTTCGTGCTGCCGGGCAGTGTGGTGTGGGCCCTGCTGCCGGTGGTGGCGCGGCAGGAACTGGGCCTGGGCGCGCAGGGGTACGGCGTCCTGCTCACCGCGCTCGGTGTCGGCGCGATCGCCGGTGCGCTGCTCATGCCCCGCGCCCGCCGGTTACTGCGCATTGACCAGATGATCGTCGGTACCGGCCTGGTGTACGCTGCCGCGCTCGCCGTCGTCGCGTTCGTGCCGCACGCCGCCGCGGTGCTGCCCGCCCTGGCCGCCGCCGGGCTGGCCTGGATGATGCTGGTCTCCCGGATGAACGCGGCGATGCAGCTCGACCTGCCGAACTGGGTCCGGGCCCGCGCGCTCGCCATCTATCAGCTCGTCTTCGCCGGTGGGCAGGCACTCGGCGCGCTGGTGTGGGGGCAGGTCGCCTCGGCGGCCGGGCTCCGCGAGACGTTCGCGGCGGCCGCGGTGCTGATGGTCCTGGGGGTGCTCACGGTACGCCTCTGGCCGGTGCACACCCGGGAGAACGAGGACCACAACCCGGCCGTCTACTGGGCCGAGCCGCATCTGATGTTCGAGCCGCACCTGGACGACGGGCCGGTGCTGGTGTCGGCGGCCTACCGGGTGCGGCCGGAGAACGCCGCCGGGTTCACCGAGGCGATGCGAAGCGTACGGGGTTCGCGGATGCGGACCGGCGCGGCCCGGTGGGGACTGTTCCGCGACGGCACGGATCCGGACCTGTTCGTGGAGGTCTATCTGGTGGCGACGTGGGACGAGCACCTGCGCCAGCACGAGGGCCGGTTGACCGGCGCGGACGAGCAGGCGGAGGAGCGGGCGATCGGGCTGGCCGAGGGGCCGCCGACGGTGACGCATCTGCTGGCCGCGGAGTGAGCCGGGCGGTGCCGCCGCTGCCGGTCGCGAAGGGAGTCAGACGGCGACGCGATATCAAGGGGTTTGTGCGGCATGCCGGGGGTATTCCGCTTCAACCGAAGAAAACCGTCAAATCTGATTAGCCAGATGTTTCGGTTTTGTTCCGTTTAGCCTCGATGCTATCGCCCCTCAGCGGCTCCACCCGCCGCGGTGACGGGCACTGCTGAGGAGGGTCGGTGACAGGCAGCGACGATCCGCACCGCGGCCGGCTCCTGATCATGGGCGGGGCCGCCGGACCGGGCCTGCTCGCGCGGTTCGTCGAGCTCGCCGGAGGCGCCGCCGCCCGGATCGTGGTGATCGCGACGGCCAGTGAGTCGCCGGCGGCGGCCGAACGGGAGTATCTGGCGAGCTTCGCCGAGCAGGGCGCCGGGGAGGTCCGGGCGCTGCGTATCAGCTGCCGGGTCGAGGCCTGCTCCGCCGATGCGCAACAGTGCCTGCGCTCGGCGACCGGTGTCTTCTTCACCGGCGGTGACCAGGCCCGGCTCACCGGCGTGATCGGCGGCACCGCGACCGACTCGCTGCTCCAGGAACTGGTCGCCGCCGGGGAGGTGGTCCTGGCCGGGACCAGCGCCGGCGCCGCGATGATGTCGTCCACGATGATCATCGGCGGCGACGGTCTCGGTGTGACCGCGTCGAGCGTGCGGACCGGTCCCGGCCTGGAGTTCCTGCCCGGCGTCCTGATCGATCAGCACTTCGCGGAGCGGGGCAGGCTGAACCGGCTGCTCAGCGCCGTCGCCTGCTACCCGCACGAACTCGGCCTCGGCATCGACGAGGACACCGCGATCCTGACCGACGGCGACTGTTTCGAGGTGCTCGGCAGTGGCACGGTCACGGTCGTCGACGCCGGCGCCGCCACCGACATCCAGGTTCCGCCGTTGGGACCGATCGCCCTGGCCGGCGCGTGCATCCACGTGCTGCCGGCCGGATACACCTTCCATCTCTCGGGCCGCCGACCGGTCGCCGGCACGCCCGCCGCTGAACGAGGACGAGCCGCATGAAGATCGAGTTTCTGCGCCGCCTGCGCGGCCCCAACGTCTATCTGTCCCGGCCCGCGGTGCTGGCCCGGCTGCGTCTGGAGGGGCTGGCCGGGCTGGAGACCACCGACGTCACCGGCTTCACCGAGCGGCTGCTGCGGTCGCTGCCCGGCCTCGCCGAGCACCACTGCGCGGCGGGCGCGCCGGGCGGGTTCGTCAGCCGGTTGCGCAACGGCACCTATTTCGGTCACGTCACCGAGCACGTGTGCCTGGAACTGTCCCAGCTGATCGGCCGGGACGTCAGCTTCGGCCGGACCGTCGCGGCCGGCGAGCCCGGGGTGTACGACGTGATCGTCGAGTGCCCGGTGGACGAGTCGCCGATGTCCCGGGTGCCCGGCGAACTGCTCGACGCCGCGATCGACCTGGTGCTCGAGGTCCATGCCGGCCGCGTGATGCCGGGTGGGACCGCGCCCGTACGCCTGGGTGCCGGTTCGCGCGACGGGATCCTGGCGCGACGTCTCGCCGGGCTCGCCGCCCTCGCGGAGCAGGAGGCGGCCGGGCCGAGCACCCGGGCGATCATCGCGGCCGCGCGCCGCCGCGGCATCCCGGTGGAACGCTACGACGACCTCAGCCTGTTGCGGCTCGGCTGGGGCAACCGCCGGCGGCTGGCTTGGGCGGCGATGACCGACCGGACCAGCGGGATCGGCGTGGACATCGCCGGGGACAAGTTCGTCACCCGGTATCTGCTGGCCGAGGCGGGCATCCCGGTGCCGCCGGGCGGTGCCGCCCGGACCCCGGCCGAGGCGGTGACCCTGCTCGGTGAGCTCGGCGCCCCGGTGGTGGTCAAGCCGCGGCACGGCCGGCAGGGACGGCGGGTGGCGCTCAACCTGAGCGCGCCGGACGAGGTGGAGCGGGCGTTCGCCGAGGCAGACGGCGAGGTGGTGGTGGAACGGCAGCTGCGGGGGCGCGACTACCGGGTGCTGGTCGTCGCCGGTGACGTGGTGGCCGCCGCCGAACGCCTCGCCGCGCACGTGGTCGGCGACGGCCGCGCCACGGTGACCGAGCTGGTCACCCGGGCCAACGCCGACCCGCGCCGCGGCGACGGGCACTGCCGCGAGCTGACCCGGATCGACCTGGACGAGAACGCCGAGCGGGTGCTCCGGCGGCAGGGGCACACCCCGGGCAGCGTGCCCGGCGACGGCGTGACGGTGTGGCTGCGCGACACCGCCAACCTTTCCACCGGCGGCACCAGCCGGGACGTCACCGACCAGGTGCACCCGGATGTGACGCGGCTCTGCCAGCGGGTCGCGGCGCTGGTCGGCCTGGACATCGCGGGCATCGACCTGCGGCTGCCGGACATCGGGGCGCCGCTGCCGCCCGGCGACCCGGACCGGGTGATGGCCGGGGTGATCGAGGTGAACGCGGCGCCCGGCCTGCGGATGCACCTGACGCCGGTGCACGGGCGGGCCCGGGACGTGGGGGACGCGATCGTGCGGGCGATGTTCCCGGGCGGCTCGGACGGGCGGATCCCGACCGTCGCGGTGACCGGCACCAACGGCAAGACCTCGGTCACCCGGCTCACCGCGCACCTGCTGAGCGGCAGCGGGATCAAGGTCGGCACGGCGACCACCGACGGCGTGACGATCGACGGGCGTACCGTCCTGGTGTCCGACGCCACCGGCCCGCGGTCGGCGCAGACGGTGCTCGGCGACCCGCAGGTGGAGGCCGCGGTGCTGGAGACCGCGCGCGGCGGCCTGGTCCGGCGCGGCCTGGGGTACGACTGGACCGACGTCGGCGTGATCACCAACATCACCGCCGACCATCTGGGGCAGGACGGTCTCGACTCGATCGAGGACCTGGCACACGTGAAGGCGGTGGTCGCGGAGCGGGTCCGCGAGGGCGGCACCCTGGTGCTCAACGCCGACGACCCGTGGGTGCGCAGCCTGGCCGACCGGCCCCGGGTCCGCGCCGACCGCAAGCGCCTGGTCTGGTTCGGGTTGGACGCGGAGAACCCGGTGGTGACCGAGCATCTCGGCCGGGGCGCCACCGCGTACGTGCTGCACGACGGCTGGCTGGTGCAGGCCACCGGCGCGCGGCGCACCCCGCTGATCCGGCTGGCCGAGGTGCCCGGCGCGTACGGCGGTGCCGCCCTGCACGTGGCCGCCAACACGCTTGCCGCGATCGCTGCCGCGCGTGCCCTGGGCGCCCGGCCGGAAACGCTTGTGGACCGGCTGGGCGAGTTCGACCCGAGTGTGGAGAACCCGGGCCGGGGCACCCTGCTGCGGATCGGTGACGTGTCGGTGTACGTGGACTACGCCCACAATCCGGCAGCGTTGGCGACGACCGTGCGGACCCTGCACCGGTTGTGGGGCGCGCAGCGCTGCGTGGCCGCGGTGACGCTGCCGGGCGACCGCCGGGAGGACCTGCTCGCGGCGTCGGCGCAGGTGCTCGCGGACGGCCTGACGCGGGTGGTGCTCTACGAGGACGAGGATCTGCGCGGCCGCTCGCCGGGGGAGGTGGCCGGCCTGGTGGAGCGGGAGATGCGGGCACGGCGGCCGCAGATGGCGTGTGTGCGCGCCGACGGATACCGGGACGCGATCACCGAGGCGCTGGCGCTCGCCGCGCCGGGCGAAGTGGTGCTGGTGATCTACGAGAAGTGGGCACCGGTCCGGGCGTTCCTGGCCGGGCTGGGAGCGGTGCCGGCGGGCGGATCGCCGGTGGTCTCCGGGCCCGCACTGCCTGCGGTGCCCGCCATGGGAGCGATCCCAGGCGTAACCCGCAACCTTACGGCCCAGCGGACACTCTCCCGCACACTGGAGTGACGCAGATGACAAATCTTGGACAAAGTCGATCTCTCTGCGTAGCGATCCATTGACCGATCGTGACACTGTCCGACGTGGACGTCTCTCTTGGTTGAAGGAGCAAGCTCTGACGAAGCGGGCATTCCCGCTGTGGTGTCGTGGCGCTACGTGTCCGGCCGGTCCCGGAGCGCCGATCTTGTCCCCCGCACGAGGGGCTCCGAGCGCTCAACGGACGGTGACGAGTGCCTGCTAGATCGCGTTTCCCCGTGTCGAACTGGTGACCGACAGGGACTAACATCCTCGCCGCCGATGGGGGATGCTCAGGGTCCGATGGTGGGCCCGACTCGCCCGGCGTCGGGCGGCATGGCGGTGCTTGCCCGGTGTTGATCTCGAAGCGCGCATGTGGGGGCACATGAGCACGACGGACCTGCCCGGTTCCGGGCTGCTCGCCGGTCGTTATCGACTGGTCGAGCGCCTCGGTGCCGGCGGGATGTCAGTGGTGTGGCGAGGGTTCGACGAGGTCCTCGGGCGTCAGGTCGCCATCAAGGTCCTGCCGCCCTCGACCAGCGCCGACCCGTCGTTCCGGCGCAGACTCCGCGCGGAGGCGCAGGCCGCTGCGCGGCTCACCCATCCGCACATCACCAATGTGTACGACTACGGCGAGGCCACCACCGTCGACGGCGAGCCGGTGCCCTACGTCGTGATGGAGCTCGTCGACGGCGAGTCCCTGGCCGCCGTGCTGGCCCGGGTCCGGATGCTGCCCTGGCCCACCGCCGTGCGGATCAGCGCCGAGGTCGCCGCCGCCCTGGCCTCCGCGCACGCGCGCGGCATCGTGCACCGCGACGTCACCCCGGCCAACGTGATGCTCACCCCGGCCGGCGCCAAGGTCGTCGACTTCGGCATCTCCGCCCTGATCGGCGAGAACGACGTCGACCCGGACGGCAGTCTGCTGGGCACCCCGGCCTACCTCGCCCCCGAGCGGCTGGAGGGCGGCCAGGTCAGCCCGGCCACCGACGTCTACGCGGTCGGCCTGCTGATCTACCGGATGCTGATCGGCCAGCTGCCGTGGGACGTGGGCACCACCACCGCCCTGCTGCGCGCCCATCAATACACCGAGCCCGAGCCGATGCCGCCCGTCGACGGGCTGCCGCCCGCGGTGGAGGCGCTGATCGCCCGCTGCCTCGAGAAACGTCCCGAGGACCGGCCGCCCACCGCCGAGCTGGCCCACGTGCTGGCCGGGGTCTCGGCCAGCGCGCCGCTCGTCACCTCCGGCTTCGAGGCGGGCTGGGAGGGCGACGAGGACACGTTCATCCTCCCGTCCGGTTACCCGTACGCGGGTTTCGGTCCCGCCGCCGCGGCGGCCGGCGCCACCGGCGCGGACGGGCCGACCGACGCCGGCGCGGTCCACCCGGTCGTCGGGCAGGCCACCACGGCGCCGTCCTTCGCCACGCCCGCCGACCTGGCGCCGGGGGGCCCGCCGCTGCGTCCCGGTGCCGGCCGCCCGCCCGCCGGTTCGCCGCCGTCCCGGCCGCCCGCCGGGCGTGCCCAGGTGCGCGCCCGCCGGATCCTCGTGCTGATCAGTGCGGCCGCGCTGATGAGCGCCCTGAGTTACGGCTGGAGCGCCATGGGGCAGCCGGCTGACAAGAAACCCGGCGGCGGTGCCGGTGCGGTCGCCCTGCCCAGCGTCGTGCCGATCGCCGGGCAGTGTGTGGTCAGCTACGCGGTCTGGTCCGACGACGACAAGCGGTTCAAGGCGCAGGTCACCCTGGCGAACCGGGCGGACACCCCGGTCGGCGAGTGGGACCTGTGGTTCCTGATGCCCGGCGACCAGGTGGTCTCCGGAAACGGCAAGACCGTGCTCAAGCAGGACGGCAGCTCGGTCACGGTCTCCTCGGTGGCAGCCCTGGCCGCGCAGAAGACGACAACCGTGCAGATCACCGGCCGCTACACCGAGAGCAACGCGGCACCGATGGTCTTCAAGCTCAACGGGCAGCGGTGCGAGGCGTACGTGTCGGCCGAGCCGGGCGAGCCGTCCCGCCCGGTGGAGCACCTGTCCGACGGGCAGGTCCGCTTCGGCGCACCCGACACGCCCACCACCGGCATCTCGATCGACCCGGGTGGGAACGTGCACATCACCCCGGCCGCCCCGCGGTCGTCGTCGCCGTCCCGGGTCCCGCCGATCAAGCCGGCGCCGAGCGTCTCGCCGTCGAAGTCGCCGACCAAGGACCCGGGCGGTCCCGATCCGGGTGGTGAGGGGCCGTCGTCGCCGATCCCGCCGTCGCCGCCGAGCCCTCCGCCGTCGGTGGGCCTGTCGCCGAGCCCCAGCGCGAGCCTGTCGTCCCCGCCGCCCGAGCCCGGCACCGGCATCGACGACCCGTGTGACCCTGAGGTGCCCGACGAGTGCCCCGAACCCATTGGGTCAGACTGAAGAAGGCGGCAGGGTGCCGGTCACCGAGCTACGGTGAACATGGATACCGACGGGCGCTCATGCTCCGATCCGCACGCGGGCCCGGTGGGCGGCGCGTCCGGCCACAATACCGGCGATTGCGGCAAATTTCGCACGGCGTGGCTGCCGGTCGGCGTGCCACTCACGGGGAAGATGGGCGAGGGCCCGCACCCGAGTTCCAAGCAGGTCGTCGACATCAGGAGTTCGACATGATCAGCACAGTCAATGAGCTGGCCGCCGAGGCGCTGTTCGTCTCGTGCCTGCAGCCGTCGGAGTGTCCCAACCGGGAAACCGTGCAGGACGCCATCACGACGATGATCCTGCGGTACGGCAGTGACGGCTGCGCGGCCGTCGTCGCCGCCGAGTTCGGGGATCACCCGGACGTCGCGGTGCGCCGGATGGCCTGGGTCCGGACCGAGTTGACGGAGATGCCGGTGCCGCGCGTCCCAGTGCTGCGCTGACCCGTCCGTCACCTGCACCCCTTCCGTCTCGAACCGGTAATACCGGACGGGCCGGGAGGGGTTTGTTCTTGTGGGGCTTTCGGTCCACCCTGGTCCCCCCGGGACTGAGGTTTTTCATGAAAAAACTCCATAAAAGCAACCGAGTTCGGGCTGCGCTGCACCTTACGGCGGCCAACCTTCTACTCGTCAGCCGGTGTTCATCAGCCGGTTCGTACGAGCGAGGAGGACTACGTGACCACCACGACCGAACTCCCCGCCACCATCGGCGCCACCCACGACGCGCCCTCCGCGCGCGACATCGAGGACCTGATCCGAGAAAACATGCCGATGGTTGGCCATCTGGTCCGGGAACTACTCAATCGGGTACCCGGCCATGTCCACGCAGATGACCTCTCCTCAGCCGGGTTCGCGGCACTCCTGGGGGCGGCCCGCTCCTTCGACGTGACCCGCGGCATCCCGTTCCACCGCTTCGCCGCGGTCCGCATCCGCGGCGCCCTGCTGGACGAACTGCGCGGGCAGGACTGGGCCAGCAGGTCCGTGCGGGCCCGGGCCCGCCGGGCGGCCGCGGCCCGGCAGGAGCTCACCGCCGCGCTCGGCCGGACGCCGAGCGACGCCGAGGTGGCCGAGGTGCTCGGCATCGGAGTCTCCGAACTCGCCAGTGTCGAGGACGACGTGCAGAAGGCGTCGCTGCTCAGCCTTCAGGGTTTTCCCACCGGAGCGGCCGAGGAAATGGTGCCGGAGACGTCCGAAGGGCCGGAGGATCTGCTGTTGAAGCGGGAAAGACTGGGCTACCTGCACCAGGCCATCCAGGCGTTGCCGGAACGGCTGCGCCAAGTGGTGCAGGAGTCCTTCCTGCAGGAACAACCGCTGAGCGAGGTGGCCGCACGCCTCGGCGTCACGGAATCCCGGATCTCACAACTGCGCACGGAGGCTCTGCGCCTGCTCCGCGAAGGCCTGAACAGCTCCCTCGCACCGGAACTGCTCACCGTCGCGGCCGGTGGCCCACGCACCCGCAAGGGCTGCCTGCAACGCCGCCGCACCGAGTACTTCGCGAAGGTCGCCCAGCAGGGCAGCCTGCACACCCGCCTGGCACTCACCGACAGCCACGGCGTCCCCATCGCGGTAGCGGCATAGAAACCCGCGGTCGGCGAGGGCGATCTCCCCGGTCGCCCTCGCCGGCTTTTTCCGTTGTACGCCTCCGTCAGGCGCCCGCCCGGTCCGGGTGCGCTCGATGAGGCCGCCGGTCCGGGTGCGCTCGATGAGGCCGCCGGCCCGGGTGCGCTCGATGAGGCCGCGGTCCCGGTGCGCTCGGTGAGGCGGCCGGTCCGGTTCGTTCGATCAGGCGGCCGCCGGTGCTGCTGTCCGGGCGGCGTGCCGCGTCGGGTGGGCCGCGCAGTAGGCGTCGAGCACCGCCGCCACCTGCCGGGCGTCGGCGCCGACCGCCGTGACCAGCACACCGCCGCCGGCCAGCGGCATCATCGCGGCGTCCCCGGCAAGCGGCTCGATGCCCGAGCCGGTGCTGAGGCCGGGCACGTCGGCTGGTGTTTCTGATGCCGGCCCGGTCGCCACGACCGTTCCGACGGCCCGGCCACCGCCCAGGACCGCCGCCCCCGACCAGCCCGGCGCCGCCGGACCCACGGTGAGTTCGTGCCGGTGGACGGTCCGCCCGGCGTACCGGATCGTCGTGTCCGCCCGCACGTCCCCGGACTCCTCGCCATGCCGCCCGCAGACCAGGTCGTCGCGCCACAGCAACGAACCGCCCTCCTCGACGTCCACGCGGGTGACCGCCACGTGATCGCACCCGGCCGCCGCGATGAGAGGTTCGGGCAGGTAACGCAAGGTCCCACCGGAAGCCACCGTGGCGATGACGGTCAGCCGCGACGCCGGCAGGAACGGCCGACCCGGCAGGGCCAGGGACGCCGCGACACTGCGGAACTCCAGCCACGCCCCGGCGCCCACCTCCACGGTCAGCGACAGCTCGTCTCCGCGCAGGGGCCCGGCCGCGCCGCCGACCAGGTGCACGACGGCGCCGGCACCGCCGCGCGGGCCGGTGCGCCGCAGCAGCAGCGGCGACTCCCCGCGCAGTACGGTGAGCCGGGTCCGGCCGAGCCCGTCGGCTTCGGCGAGCACCCTCGCCTGGGCCCGCATCAGCGCCCCACCGGCCGCTCAGGCAGCGGCCGCTCAGGCAGCGGCCGGTCAGGCAGCGGCCGGTCAGGCGGCGGCCGGTCAGGCACCGGCCGGCGCGGTCCGCGCCGCGACGAGGGATCGGATCCAGCCGGCCACCGGGCCGGCCGCCCGGTCCTCGGCCAGCGACAGGAACACCGTGGGCAGGTCGCCGCGGCGGGCGGCGGCGTCGCGTTCCATGACGGCGAGGTCCGCGCCGACCAGCGGTGCCAGGTCCGTCTTGTTGATCACGAGCAGGTCGGCGGTGGTCACGCCGGGGCCGCCCTTGCGCGGCACCTTGTCGCCGCCGGCCACGTCGACCACGAAGATCTGCCTGTCGATCAGGCCCTTGCTGAAGGTGGCGGTCAGGTTGTCGCCGCCGCTCTCCACGAGGACCAGGTCCAGCGGGCCGAGGGCCGACTCCAGGTCCTCGACGGCGTCCAGGTTCGCCGAGATGTCGTCGCGGATGGCGGTGTGCGGGCAGCAGCCGGTCTCCACGGCCCGGATCCGCTCGGCCGGCAGCACCCCGTTGCGCAGCAGGAAGTCGGCGTCCTCGGTGGTGTAGATGTCGTTGGTGACGACGGCCAGCCGCATCTGTTCGCCGAGGGCCCGGCACAGGGCGGCGACGAGCGCCGTCTTGCCGGACCCGACCGGGCCGCCGATGCCGATCCGCAGCGCGCGCGGCCCGGCGGCCAGCGGCTCGTGCGGGTCGACCCCGGCCTCGGGGTGGGTGTGCGGGACCTCGTCGGGGCCGTGTTCGTGCGGTTCAGGATGCTGCGGTTCAGGATGCTGCGGTTCAGGATGCAAAGAGACGCACCTCCCAGGTGGCGTGGTGCTCGGCGCCGATGTCGAGCAGGGGAGCGCCCGCGGCCGGCAGGTCGTCGACCGGGTCGCGGTACCGTGCCGCGGCGACCGCCGCGATCCGGTCACAGTCGGGGGCGAGCCGGGCCAGCAGCGCGTGCACCGCGTACGGGTCCAGGCCGAGAAGCCGGACCGCGGCGCTGGCCGGGCCGGTGATCGTGCCGTGCGCCGCGGCGACCGCGGCCTCGCCGGGTCCGAGCCCGGCCGCCGCCGCGAGCACACCCAGCGCGACCGGCTGATGGGGGTCGCGGCCGGCGGCGCCGCTGAGCGACCACATGGCCCGGCCGGCCCGCAGCAGCGCCCGGCCCTGTGCCCGGGACGCCTTGCGCAGAGCCGGCGACGGCGTCCGGGCGTCCAGTCCGGCGTCCAGCTCACCGCAGCGCGACACGTCACCGCAGGCGGCGGCGGCGAACGCGGCCGACACCAGGCCGCCGGTGGCGAGCCGGCCGCGGAGGAACCCGCCTAGCGCGGCCACGTCGCCGACCCGCCCGGCCGCGACCTGCGCCTCCAGCCCGCCGGAGTGCGCGTGTCCGCCGGCCGGCAGCCGACCGTCGGTGAGGAGCAGCAGCGTGGACAGGCTCACCGCGGCACCGCCGCCCGGGACCGGCAGGACGTCATCAGAACAGGAAGTACCGCTGGGCCATCGGCAGCGACTCCACCGGTTCCGGTTCGACCACAATCCCGTCGATGCGGACCTCGAAGGTGTCCGCCCGCACCTCGATCCGGGGCATCGCCGCGTTCAGCGGCATGTCCGCCTTGCCGACCGAGCGGGTGTCGGCGACCGGCACGAGCGCCCGTCGCGCCCCGATCCGGTCGCCGAGCAGCGCGTCGATCGCGGCCGGGGCGACGAAGGCGACGGACGTCTGTGCCGGTACGACGCCGTAGGAGCCGAACATCGGCCGGGGCAGCATCGGCTGT
Organism: Actinoplanes sp. DH11; assembly: GCF_020873875.1. Classification (GTDB taxonomy): domain Bacteria; phylum Actinomycetota; class Actinomycetes; order Mycobacteriales; family Micromonosporaceae; genus Actinoplanes. The sequence goes on along the minus strand of NZ_JAHWGU010000014.1, from coordinate 162,895 downwards.
GGCGTCGGGATGGAGGCGTTGGCGTCGCCCATCTGCGCGTACGCGATCATGCCGCCCTTGATCACCAGGGCCGGCCGGACCCCGAAGAACGCCGGGTCCCAGAGCACCAGGTCGGCCAGCTTGCCCGGCTCCACCGACCCGACCTGCGCGGCCATGCCGTGGGCGATCGCCGGGCAGATCGTGTATTTCGCGACGTACCGCTTGGCGCGGTTGTTGTCGGCGGCGCCGTCGCCGGGCAGGGCGCCGGCCCGGGCCTTCATGACGTGCGCGGTCTGCCAGGTGCGCAGCACGACCTCGCCGACCCGGCCCATCGCCTGGGAGTCCGATCCGATCATCGAGATCGCGCCGAGGTCGTGCAGGTGGTCCTCGGCGGCCATGGTGGACGGCCGGATCCGGCTCTCGGCGAACGCCAGGTCCTCCGGGACTGCCGAGTTCAGGTGGTGGCAGACCATCAGCATGTCGAGGTGCTCGCTGAGGGTGTTGCGGGTGTACGGCCGGGTCGGGTTGGTCGACGACGGCAGGATGTTCGGGTGGGACGCGACGGTGATGATGTCCGGTGCGTGCCCGCCGCCGGCGCCCTCGGTGTGATAGGCGTGGATCGATCGTCCCGCGATGGCCCGCAGCGTCTCCTCGACGAAACCGGCCTCGTTGAGGGTGTCGGTGTGGATGGCGACCTGCACCCCGGAGGCGTCCGCCACGCCCAGGCAGGCGTCGATCGCGGCAGGTGTGGTGCCCCAGTCCTCGTGCAGCTTGAAGCCGCCGGCGCCGCCGCGCAGCTGCTCCCACAGGGACTCGGTGGACATCGTGTTGCCCTTGCCCAGCAGCAGCACGTTGATCGGCCAGGCGTCCAGGGACTCCAGCATCCGGGCCAGGTGCCAGGCGTTCGGGGTGACGGTGGTGGCCTTGGTGCCCTCGGCCGGCCCGGTGCCGCCACCGATGATCGTGGTGATGCCGGCGGCGAGCGCGGTGTCCAGGATGGTCGGGCTGATCAGGTGCACGTGGCTGTCGATCGCACCGGCGGTGAGGATCTTGCCGTTGCCCGCGATGATCTCGGTGCTCGCGCCGATCACCAGATCGGGGTGCACACCGTCCATCGTGTCCGGGTTGCCGGCCTTGCCGATCGCCGTGATCCGGCCGTCGCGGATGCCCACGTCGGCCTTGACGATGCCCCAGTGGTCGAGGACGACCACTCCGGTGATCACGGTGTCCGGGGTGCCCTCGGCGCGGGTGGCGCGGGACTGCCCCATCGACTCCCGGATGACCTTGCCGCCGCCGAAGACGACCTCGTCACCGGGCCGCGGACCGGCGCTGCGGTCCTCCTCGATCTCGATCAGCAGGTTGGTGTCGGCGAGCCGGATCCGGTCGCCGGCGGTGGGGCCGTAGAGCGCGGCGTACCGGCTGCGGTCCAAACGTGTCACCGTGGACTCCCGTTGTCGCCGTTGGGCTGGCTCTCACCGGTGTCCTCGTCGAGGGAGCCGGCGGGTTCGATGTCGGCCGGATCTGGTTCGGCCGGCGGCGGGTCGGTGTCCAGCGGCCCGCCGGCCAGGCCGCGCAGACCGGGCACGACGCGGCGGCCGGCGAGCGCGACGAGCGTGACGTCGCGCGGGATGCCCGGTTCGAAGCGCACCGAGGTGCCGGCGGGGATGCCGAGCCGGTGCCCCCAGGCGGCGTCCCGGTCGAACTCGAGGGCCGCGTTGGCCTCGGCGAAATGGAAGTGGGAGCCGACCTGCACGGGCCGGTCCCCGGTGTTGCGCACGGTCAGGGCGAGCGTGGGACGGCCTGGGTTGATCTCGATGTCGCCGTCGCCGTGCAGGACCTCGCCGGGGATCGTCACGAGATCGGCCCGTGCACGGTGACCAGCTTCGTCCCGTCCGGGAAGGTGGCTTCGACCTGGACCTCGGCGAGCATCTCGGGAACGCCCTCCATCACGTCGTCGCGGGTCAGCACCCGGCGCCCGGCGTCCATCAGGTCGGCGACGGTCCGGCCGTCGCGCGCGCCCTCCAGCAGGAAGGCCGTGATGATCGCGGTGGCCTCGGGATGGTTGAGCCGCAGGCCTCGCTCGCGGCGGCGCCGGGCGACATCGGCCGCGACGTGGATGAGCAGTCGTTCCTGCTCGTGCTGGCTGAGGAACAAAGGGACCTCCTGATCGCGCCCCGGAATGCTCGCAGCTGGAAGTTTCGGACGCGTTACCCGCCCACTTGGTGATCGTCGTCCGGTTCCGCGCCGAAATCCAGGACTCGCCCGAAACGCGTCGCTTGTCAGGCCGGGATGTGCCGCGCGAGCAGTGGTGCCAGCATCGCGGCGTACGCGGTGCTCATGTGACTGCTGTCCTTCCAGACCAGCAGGTTGCCCACCACGGCCGGGCAGACCGTCGCCGTGCAGAACCAGTCCCGGGGGTCGACCACGGTGACGCCGCGGGCCCGGGCGGCCGCGGCGACGGCTTCCCGGCGGGCCGGCTCCACGAACGCCTCCGGCACCGGCCGGGCGCACCGGCCCAGATCGTCCGGGTGGGTCACCACGCACTCCGGCGCGGAGCCGCGCGGCCACGGCGTGTCGAGCAGGAGCACGGGTACGGCGCCGGCCCGCACGATCCGGTCCAGGGTGACGTTCCAGGCGTCGACCCAGAGCCGGTCCCGGCCGGGGCCCCGGTCGATCCGCTCGCCGGCCGGTGAGACGAGCCCGCCGCTGTCCCCGCCGTTGGAGGAGAGCACCACGACCCGCGGGCGCTGCCGCTCGATCTCGGCGAGGACGCTCTCCCGCCAGTCGGCGCACTCCTGGTACGGCCGCTTCATGATCTCGTTCCAGACCAGTACCGACGCGGCCTGGCAGGCACTCTTGGTCCGGGAGAACAGTCGCAGGCCGCGGTCCCGAGCGACGGCGTCGGCCGCCGGGAACCAGTGCGCGGCGTGCGAGTCGCCGAGCAGGAACATCTCGCCGGTGCCGGCCGGGTCCCCGTAGACGCAGGGGTTGTCGGCGGCCACGTACGCGTACGCGAGGTGGCAGTGGTCGGCGTAGATCGGCGGCTGGTCGCTGTTCGCGGTCCGCGGGTCGGGCCGCAAGTTGGCCGGAACCGTCCGCTGCCCGGTCGCCTCGGCGAGCAGGGTGCGCAGCCGGGCCTCGGCGTCGGCGGCCGCGGTGATCCGGTCGCCGGTGTCGGCGACCGCGTCACCGGTCGCCAGGGCCGGGGTGAACCGGCCGGCGGCCACCGCGAGCCCGGCCGTCAGCACCGAGATCGCCAGTCCGGTGGCGAGGCCGCGCCGGGCCCGCGCGGTGATCCACGAGCGGGTCCGGGCCGGGTTCTCCACCAGGTGGTACGACCCGGCCGCGAGCACCAGCGAACCGGCGGCCAGGGCCAGGCCGAGCCCGAGCGACGGTTCCCGGCCCAGGGCCGCCGGACCGATGATCAGAACCGGCCAGTGCCACAGGTACCAGCTGTACGAGTACCGCCCGATCAGCTGGAACGGCCGGGTACCCAGCAGCGTCGCCGCGCCGCGCCGCGGTCCCGCGCAACCGGCCGCGATGATCACTGCCGAGCCGAGGACGGGCAGCAGCGCCGCGTGGCCGGGGAACGCGGTGTGGTCGTCGAAGAGGAACGCCGAGGCGGTGACCGCGGCCAGCCCGAGCCAGGTGAGCGCGGCGGCCAGACGGCCGGGCAGGCCGGCGAGCCGGGACGCGGCGACCGCGACCAGGGCGCCGGCGGCGAGTTCCCAGGCGCGGGTGTGCGCCCCGAAGTAGGCCCACGGCGCCGACGAGCGGGTCTGCAGCACGCTGACCAGCAGGGAGACACCGGCCACGAGCGCCAGGGTCAGGAGCAGGGGCAGCCTGGGGGCGCGCTCCGCCCGTACCCCCGCTGTGGTGTCCTCGGCGCATGCCGCCGGGGTCGCCGCGCCTCGTCGCCGGGCCCGCACCGCCGCGTAGGCCAGCAGCAGCAGTGGCCAGGCCAGGTAGAACTGCTCCTCGACCGCCAGGGACCAGAAGTGTTGCAGCGGCGAGGGCGCGGCGTCGGCGTTGAGGTACTGCACGCCCTCGTCGGCGAGCCGCCAGTTGATCCCGTAGAAGGTGGCGAACAGCGCGTCCAGGCTGACCGGGTGGAACCGGGTCGACGGCAGCCAGAACCAGGCACCGGCCAGCGTGGCCACCAGCACCACCGCGGATGCCGGCAGCAGGCGCATCGCCCGGCGGGCGTAGAAGCGGGTGAGCGAGACGGTGCCGGTGCGGTCCAGTTCCTTCAGGAGCAGGGTGGTGATCAGGAACCCGGAGATCACGAAGAAGACGTCGACACCGACGTACCCGCCGGTCAGGGCCCCGATCCCGGCGTGCGAGAGGACCACCAGGGTGACCGCGACCGCGCGCATCCCCTCGATGTCCGGCCGGAAGCCGGGGTGCGGGCGTGCCGCGACGGCCGCGGGCCGGACAGCCCGCGGCGGGGCGTCGGAGCCACGAGTTACCGTCATGCCTCGCCCTCGGTAGCGGCCTCGGCGTAACCGGCCCGCTGTGCGGCGCAAGGGTCAGGGTTCCTGCGCGGCGTTCCCGGCCTCGTCCCCCTCGTTCTCGTTCTCATCTGGCTCGTTCTCGTCCGGTTCGCCGGTCGGCCCCGTGGTCTCCGGTGCCGTGGTGGTGGTCGTGGGATCGGTCGTCGCCGGTGTGGTGGGCTCGGTGGTGGTCCGGCTCGGCGCCGCACTCGGCGCGGCGGGTGCCGTGCTCGGCTGCGACGGCCGGGGTGAGCGGCTCGGCTCGGTCTCGTTCTGCTGGTCCTTGTCGCCGGTGCCGCTGTTGCCGTCGTTGCCGGTGCCCCGGGTGGGTTCGTCGCCGGTCGTGGGACTGGGCCGGCCGGACGGCGACGTGACCGGGCCGGGTGCCTCGGTGCCCGGCGTCCGGTCGGAGAAGAACCCGAACGGGTCGGCCACCGCGATCAGCGCCCCGGAGCCGAGCAGCACCAGCAGCAACCCCGAGAGCAGTACCAGATTACGACGGCCGGCACTCTCGTGGGGAGGGTTGGTGGCCGCCGGCGGCGCGGCGGGCTCGACCGGGGCCTGCGCCACCATCGTCCGGGCGAGCAGCGCGGTGGTGTCGGCGGCGCCGGCCGGTGCGGGGGCGGCACCGGCCACCGCACCGCTCGCCAGCAGCGACTCCGCCGTCTCGGCCATGGCGGCCGCGGACGGGAAACGGGCCTCGGGGTCCTTCGCGAGGGCCGTCATGACGAGGTCCCGGACCGGCGCGGGCACGCTGTCCGGCAGCGGCGGTGGTGGCTCGCCGACGTGCTGAAGGGCGACCGCGAGTGGGTTGTCGCCGACGAACGGCGGCCGGCCGGCGAGGCAGTGGTAGGCGACCGCGCCCAGCGCGTAGATGTCGGCGGCCGGGCCGGTGGTCTGCTTGGACACCTGTTCCGGCGCGATGTAGAGCGCGGTGCCGACCACCTCCCGCGCGCCGGTGAGCGTGACCGAGCCGGCCGAGCGGGCCACCCCGAAGTCGACGAGGACCACCGTCCCGTCCGGTTCGATGATCAGGTTGCCGGGCTTGACGTCGCGGTGCACGATGCCGGACTCGTGTGCGGCGGCGAGGGCCCGCGCGGCCTGCGCGACGATCGACAGCGTCTCGGCCGGGCTCAGCGGGCCGCGTTCGGTGATCCGCTGGTTCAGCGGCTGACCGTCGACCCGGGCCATCACGAGGTAGGCGCCGTCGTCGGTCTCGCCGAAGTCGTAGACCGGCACCACCCCGCCGTGCCGGAGCGAGGCCATGGCGCGGGCTTCGTGCTGGAAGCGGGTCCGGAAACCGGCGTCCCCGGCGTAACCGGCGAGCAGCGTCTTGACCGCGACGGGCCGGCCGAGCACCGTGTCGGTGGCCCGCCAGACCTCTCCCATGCCACCCGCGGCGATGCGATCGTCGAGCCGGTACCGGTCGCCGAGCAACTCTCCTGGCTGAGGCATGAATCTTCCCCTACCCAGTTGCCGGTGCCGCTACCCGTGCGGGGAACGCCGGCGACGCTCCCCGCACCGGGAGCTCAGGCGCCGGTGTAGAGGATGGCGTCGATCTCGATGTCGAAGCCGACCAGCGGGACCGGCAGGGTCGTGCGCACCGGCAGGTGCTCGCCCTTGATGTACTGCGGGTAGATCTCGTTCAGCTCCGCGAAGTCGCCGAAGTCGCGCAGGTAGACGCCGACCCGGACGGCCTGGTCGAGGCTGGCGCCGGCGGCCTCGGCGACGGCCGCCAGGTTGCGGAACGCGGCGTGCGCCTGCTCCGCGAAGCTGCCGGTCACCCGGGTGCCGTCGGGCAGTGCCGGGATGGCTCCGGCCAGGTAGATCGTGTCGCCGGCGACGACCGCGTGCGAGTACGGGCCACCGGCCGGCGCCGCCTTGTCGGTGATCACAGCGCGCTTGGGCATCAGGAACTCCTCGGTTCGGTTCTCGGGAACTGTTCGGCCAGGCCGTCCACGCCGACCAGCGGCGTGGCGAGCAGGGCACGGATGTCGCGGGTACGGCCGGACAGGGCCGCCCGTTGCGCGTCGGTGAGTGGCACCCACGGTGCCGGTGCGGCCGGCAGCCGCGGCTCCAGGAGGCGGCCGGCCACGTAGGTCGCCTGGTTGACCAGCCGGATCGGCGAGACCCGGACCTGCCGGTGGGCGTCGGCAACGGTGAGCGGCTCCGCCCGTACCTCGAAGATCGCGATGTCGGCGGGGTCGCCGGCCGTGAGGGAACCGCCGGGCAGGCCCAGGGCCCGGGCCGGGTGGGTGGTGGCCGCGGCGACGACGTCCGGCAGGGGCACGCCGACGGCCAGCAGCTTGGCCATCGTGGTGGGCAGGTCGAAGACCGGGCCGTGCAGGGAGCGGGCGTGCAGGTCGGTGGAGATCGTGTACGGCCGGAGCCCGGCCTCCAGCTGGGCCTCGAGCACGTCGAACGCGAACCCGCCGGACCCGTGCCCGAGGTCGAGCAGCACGCCCCGCCCGGCCGCCGCCCGCACCGCCGGGCCGAGCGGCGCCGCGATGCCGCTGGAGCAGTGCGTCACCAGGTCGCCGGGGCGCAGCAGGTCGAGCACCTCGTCGAGGGAGGGCGGTGCCGTGCCGATGTGGACCATGACGGGTACGCCGCACGCCTCCGCAGCGGCCAGCCCCCGGCGCAGCGGCTCGACCCCGTTGGCGCCGACCGTCTCGCTGTCGATGCGGACCTTGATGCCGCGGAACAGGTCGCGGTTGGCCTGGATCGTGTCGACGGCCAGGGCGACGTCGCAGTTCGTCAGGTCCCGGCTCTCCCCGGTGCGCCCGGCCAGGCCGACCGCCGAGACGTTGAGCAGCGCGTGCACCCGGACCGCCGCGGCGTCGGCCACCCGGCGCAGCCCGGCCGCCGTGTACGCACCGGCCGAGCCCGCGTCCACCCAGGAGCTGACCCCGGTGTACCAGGCGATCGGGTCCGGGTCGATGCCCCAGTAACCGGGTCCGATGTGGGTGTGCAGGTCGATCAGGCCGGGGGTGACCAGGTGGCCGGTGGCGTCCACGATCCGGCGGGCGTCGCGGGGCAGGCCGGGCCCGGTCGCGGCGATCCGGCCGTCGTGGACCGCCACGTCGAACGGGTCGCCGCCGGCGATCAGCAGGTCCCAGGTCATCGGCCTGCTCCGCTCTCCAGGGCGTTCGTGATGGCCAGCCGGTAGAGCCGGGTGGGCCGGCCCTTGCGGTGCTCCTGCGCGCTGCCCGTCTCGGTGACCAGTTCCGCCGTGGTGAGCTTGCGGATCAGTCGCCGTCCGCTGGGGTCGGTGATGCCGAGGTTGCGGGCCAGCTCGCTGGGGGAGAGGGCCCGGCCCGCCAGGGTGCGTTCGATGGCCGCGAGCCGGGAGAGGGTGGCCGGGCTGAGCCCGGCCCGGCCGGCGAGGTCCTCGATGCCGCCGTGCTCGCGGTAGGTGTAGGTGAGCGGCGTCGCCGTGGCGCCCATCGGGCCGATCGTCATCCCGTCGCCGGTGAACAGGTAGGCGCCGGGGTCGGTGTCCTGCTCGGCCCGGGTGGCGGCGCGTTCGGCCAGGGTGACGCTGAGCCGCGCGGACGCCCCGATGCCGAAGCCGGCGACCACCCGGATGCCGAGCGAGTCACGGGCCTCGGCCAGGACCGGCAGCCCGGTCCAGTGGTGGGTGACGGTCTCGAAGAGCGCGGCCGGGGCGAAGACCAGCACGCCGCGCGCGCCGCGCTGGTCGATCCAGGCGTCGGCGAACTCCGGGGTGTTGAGCAGCAGGTGCTGCAGGCCGACCCGGGCCCGGTCGAGGTCGGGGCTCTGTTCCGGCCCGGCGGTCTGCGGCCGGGCGATGGACAGCACCGCGGCCGCGAAGCGCTGGCCGTCGGCGCGTTTGTTGCGGATCCGCAGAGCGAGTTCGTGCAGGTCGGCGCGGATGGTGCCGGGGGTGGCGAGCGCGTGCAGCACGGCGGTCTGCCCGTCCAGCGCGGCGGCGACGCCCATCCGGACGCTTATCACGTAGGGGGCGCCGGTGCGGGCCAGCTGCTCGCGGTGGAAGGCGACCACGTCGGCGACCGGCTGGTCCGGGTCGAACGGGCAGGTGGCGATCGCGCCGCGGTCCAGCCCGAGGGCGGCGGCCACCTCGTCGATCGTCTCGCTCGCGAACGTGTCGACGCTGACCGGGGTGGCCGGCCAGCCGTTGCCGCGGGCCCGGGCCCAGGCCAGCGCCAGGTCGAGCGCGGCCGAGCGGGTGACGGAGAAGGGCAGGTCGGCGGGGATGAGGTCACGGGCCCGGGCGTACGGCACCAGGCCGAGCAGCAGTCCGTCGAGGCGGTGGTCGCGCAGCAGCCCGGCGACCCGGTCGCGGACCTCGTCCTCGTGCTCGTAGACCGCCCAGGCGAACTCGATGCCGGTGACGGTGCTCGCCGCGTCGGCGAACCGCGCCCGGTGGCCGGCGTGCACCACCAACCCGATCACCATCTCATCCCCGTCCCCGTTCTGGTCTCCAAGTGGTTCGTTAATCGCCGTCGTAGCGTGCGCGATTCATCGGCCGCGGTCAAGTGCTGTCGCATTTAACAAGGAGGGTCTTGACGCTTCGGCGATCTCACCCCAGGCTATGACGCACTGATCAACGAACTATTTACGAACCTGGCTCGTCAGGAGAGTTGATGAAGATACGTCTCGCCGCGGCCGCTGCCGTCGCGCTCACTCTGACCGCATGCGCCCCCTCCACGTCCTCGCCGGCCGACACGCCCAGCGACGGCGGCCCCCGGACGGGTGCCCTCAAGGTCTGGCTCTTCGACGAGCCCAACCGCGCGCCCAAGGAGGCCGTGGTGCAGGAGGCGATCACCGAGTTCACCGCCTCGCACCCGGACACCACCGTGGACGTGCAGTACATCCCGGTGGACACCCGCAGCGAGCGGTTCAAGGGCGCCTTCAACGACCCGGCCAGCGCGCCGGACGTCGTCGAGTACGGCAACACCGACCTGCCCGAGTACGCGGCCGCCGGTGGACTGGCCGACGTCGGACCGGCCGTCACCGGCTGGGCCGAGGGCGCCGACCTGTCCGCCGACGCCAAGGCCAGCGCCACCTACGAGGGCACCCTGCTCGGTGTCCCGTGGTACCTGGGTGTGCGGGCGCTCTACTACCGCACCGACGTCTTCACCGAGCTCGGCCTCAAGCCGCCGGCCACGCTCGCCGAACTGACCACGACGGCCCGGACGATCCGCGCGAAGAAGCCGGAGATGTTCGGCATCGCGGTCGGCGGCAAGTACACCTACGGCGCGATGCCGTTCGTGTGGGCCAACGGTGGCGAACTGACGGCGATCAACTCGCCGCAGTCCCGGGCCGGGCTGAAGTCGTACACCGACCTGATCGCCGCGGACAACTGCCCGCCGCAGAACTGCGCCGACCTGACCGGCGGCAAGACCGTCGAACTGTTCGCCAGCGGCAAGGCCGCGATGGGCATCCTCGGCAACTTCAACCGCGCGGCCGTCGACGCCGGCGCGGCCAAGGGCAAGTACGCCGTCGTCCCGCTGCCCGGTGTCGACGCCGGTTCGGTCGCACCCGCCTTCGCCGGCGGCAACAACCTCGGCATCATGCGCAACGCGCCGCGCCCCGCGCTGGCCGCCGACTTCCTGACCCTGCTGGCCGGCAAGAAGTACCAGGCCAAGATGTACGACGCGATGGGCAACCTGCCGACCCTGAAGTCCGCCAGCGACGAGATCGCCGCCAAGGACGCCTTCGTCAAGCCGTTCATCGACACCATCGAGGCCGGAACGAAGTTCGTCCCGCTCGACCCGGGCTGGGGCAAGATCGACGCCTCCGCGGTGCTGCCCACGATGATCGAGAAGGTGGCCACCGGCAAGGCCGGCGTGGACCAGGCCACCGACGAGGCCGCCAAGCAGATCGACGAAGCCCTCACCAAGTGAGCATCAGCAAAAAGGGCACCCGGGCACCACTGTGGCTGCTGCTTCCGGCTGCGGTGGTGCTCGGCGGCCTCTTCCTCTACCCGATGTACCAGCTCGGCCTGCTGTCGGTGCTCGACTTCACCCAGGCGCAGGTCAGTGGTGGCCGGCCGGCCAGCTTCGTGGGCGCCGAGAACTACACCCGGCTCTTCGCCGACCCGCAGTTCTGGTCGGTGCTCGGCGCCACCGTGCTGTTCGCCGCCGCCTGCGTGGTCGCCACGCTCGCGGTCGGCGCCGGCCTGGCGGTCCTGCTCACCCGGATCAGCCGGGTGCCGCGCCTGCTGCTGTCGGTCGCCGCGATGGCCGCCTGGGCGGTGCCCGCGGTCTCCGGCTCCACCACCTGGATGTTCCTCTTCGACACCGACCTGGGTTTCGTCAACCAGCTGTTCGGCATCGAGGGGTTCAACTGGATGTACGACAGGTACACCGCGTTCGCCCTGGTCGGCGCCGTGGTGGTGTGGGCGTCGTTCCCGTTCGTGATGGTGACGCTCTACGCCGGCATCGAAGCCATCCCGAAGTCGGTGCTGGAGGCCGCGTCGCTGGACGGCGCGAACGCCTGGCGCGCCTTCTGGCAGATCATGGTGCCGATCCTGCGCCCGGTGCTCGCCATCGTGGTCATCCAGTCGATCATCTGGGACTTCAAGGTCTTCACCCAGATCTACGTGATGACCCGCGGCGGCGGCCTGGCCGGCCAGAACCTCACCCTCAACGTGTACGCCTACCAGCAGGCCTTCGCCTCCAGCGAGTACAGCCGTGGCGCCGCGATCGGCGTGGTCATGATGCTGATCCTGCTCGCCGTCACCGTCCTCTATCTCCGGACCCTGCGCCGATCGGGGGAGCAGCTATGAGAGCCGGCCGTCGCCTGCTCGACACGATGGCGGTGCTCATCGCACTCGTCACCGTCTTCCCGATCTACTGGATGGTCCTGTCCGCCGTGAAACCGGCCGGCGAGATCCAGTCCCTGGAACAGCGCCCGTGGACGTTCCACCCGTCGCTCGACGCCTTCCACCGGGTGCTCGCGGTCAACGACTTCGGCCGCTACCTGCTGAACAGCGTCCTGGTCGCGCTGGTCGTGGTGCTGGTGTCCGGGTTGCTCGCCTTCCTCGCGGCGGTCGCGCTGACCCGGTTCAACTTCCGCTTCCGCACCACCATCCTGGTGTCCTTCCTGATCGCCCAGATGGTGCCGATCGAGGCCCTGACCATCCCGCTGTTCTTCCTGGTCCGCGACGTCGGGACGGTCGTACCGGGCATCGGCCTCAACACGCTCGGCTCGCTGATGCTGGTGCACACCGCGTTCACGCTGCCGTTCGCGATCTGGATGCTGCGCGGTTTCGTGCAGGCCATCCCGGACGAGCTCGACGAGGCCGCGCAACTGGACGGCGCGGGCCGCTTCACCGTGCTGTGGCGCATCCTGTTCCCGCTGGTGGCGCCGGGACTGGCGGCGGTGAGCGTGTTCTCCTTCATCCACGCGTGGAACGACTTCCTGTTCGCGCGTACCTTCATCATCAGCGAGGCTGACAACCAGACCCTGCCGATGGCGTTGCTGGTCTTCTTCAAGCCCGACGAGAACGACTGGGGAGCCATCATGGCGGCGTCGACGCTGATGACCGTACCCGTGCTGATCTTCTTCCTGGTGGTGCGCCGGCGCCTCGTCGCCGGCCTGGGCGGGGCGGTGAAGGATTGATTCCGCGTCCGTCGTCGGTGGTGTTCGAGGAGGGTTCGGTCCGTCTTGACGGTGCCGCTCTTCTTGACGGGGCCGCGGCCTGGGCGCGGGGCGAGGCCGGTTCCGGCGACCTGCGGCTGCGTCTGGATCCGGCGCTACCCCCTGAGGGGTACGAGCTGAGCACCGTCCCCGGGCATGTGGAAATCACCGGGGGCTCCGACGCCGGGATCTTCTACGGTCTGCAGACGCTGCGCCAGCTGCTCCCACCCGCCGCCCTGCGCCACCCTTCGTCACTCACCGCCGGGCCCGTCGAGGTGCCAATTCTTCGGATTTCGGACGCGCCGCGGTTCGCCTGGCGCGGGGTGCTGCTCGACGTGGCCCGGCACTTCATGCCCGTCCCGGACGTGCTGCGGTTCCTCGACCTGGCCGCCTTCCACAAACTGAACGTGCTGCACCTGCACCTCACCGACGACCAGGGCTGGCGCATCGAAGTGCCGGGATGGCCCCGGCTCACCTCGGTCGGCGCCTGGCGCACCGAGAGCATGCTCGGCGCCCGCGTCCACGAACGGTACGACGGGCGCCCGCACGGCGGCTTCTACACCACCGACGACCTGCGGCAGATCGTCGCCCACGCGGCGCAGCGGCACATCACCGTGGTGCCCGAGGTCGACATGCCCGGGCACATGCAGGCGGCGATCGCGGCGTACCCGGAACTCGGCAACGGCTTCACCGGCCCGGTCCGGACCGCCTGGGGTATCTCCTCGCACGTGCTCAACCTGGAACCGTCGACCCTGGACTTCTGCCGCCAGGTGCTCGACCACGTCTGCGACATCTTCCCCTCCGAGCTGATCGGCATCGGCGGCGACGAATGCCCCACCGACGAATGGCCCGGCGGCCGCGAACTCCAGGCCCGCTTCACCGCCGAGATGGCCGCGCACCTGGCCGCCCGGGGCCGCCGGCTCTACGGCTGGGACGAGATCCTGGCCGGTGGCGCCCCCGAAGGGTCGGTCGTAGCGGCCTGGCGCGGCGTCGAACCCGCCGAGGTCGCGGTCCGGGCCGGTCATCAGGTCGTGGCCTGCCCCGACGTGAAGCTCTACCTGGACTACCGCCAGTCCGACGACCCGGCGGAGCCGACACCGGTGGGCACGCTGCTGACCATCGAGGACGTCTACGCCTACGAACCGCCGCAATCGGACCTGGTGCTGGGCGCGCAGGCGAACATCTGGACCGAACACATGGAGTCGCTGCGGCGCGTCGAATACATGGCGTACCCCCGGCTGTGCGCCTTCGCCGAAGCGGTCTGGGGCCCGGCACAACGCGACTTCGCGGACTTCGCCACCCGCCTCCCGGCCCACCTGGCCCGCCTGGACGCGCTCGGCGTCAACTACCGCCCCCTCAGCGGCCCCCGCCCCTGGGACGCCCGCCCCGACGCGCCCGGCAACCCCCGAACCCTCACCGACCGGCTCGCCGAACTGCACGAGATGACCGCGGACCTACGGTGACCTCAGGGCACCAGAGGCAGCAGCCGACGAGCCACCCGCAGCGCCCGCCCGGTGCGCCGGCGGCCCGCGCCGAAGCCCTCACCCCCACCCCCGGCGCCTCGCTCCCCGCCCTCGGCGGCTCCCGCCTCGCTTCCGAGGCCTCGGGCCTCACCCCCGGCGCCTCGCGTCTCGCTTCCGGGGCTCGAGGCCCTGCTCTCGGAGGCAGGTGCCTCGCCCTCGAAGGTCCAGACCTCGCAGAGCATCGCCTGAACAAAACCCCAGGCGGCCACCCGCTCGACGGACATGCCCAGACCGTCGGCCAGCTGCTCCACCCGGGCCGGGAGCAAACCCAGCACGGTGTCGTCGCCGCTCCACGGGTCCGGGTTGTAAAGGCAGGCCCCCACCTCGTACCCCGCATCCCCGACCAACCCGTGCGGGTCGATCGCCAGCCACGGTTCGCGCTCCGCGGCAAGCACGTTGCCGTGGTGCAGATCCCCGTGCAGCACCACCCACCCATTGCCGCCACCGCTTTCGCCAGTCCCTCCGCTACCGTCGCCGCCAGCGCTGTTGGTGGCGCTGTGCGGCCGCGCTTGCTCGGTGGGGGAGGCGCAGAGCCCGGTGAAGAGCTCGGCGGCCCTCTCGACCAAGCGCCGGGGCAGCGGGTCGTCGCCGGGGAAGCGGCGCAGATGCCTGTCGAAGGCGGCGCCCCGGGCCGCAAGCGTCGGCAGCGCCAACCCCGGCGGCGCCGGACGGTGCAGCCGGCGGATGACCTCGATCAGTGCGGCGGTCGCAGCCTCGTCCCGTGCCGGCGCCCGCGCGGGTACCATCTCGTCCCGGGCCGGCGCCGACGCGGGCACCATCTCGTCCCGGGCCGGCTCCGACGCGACCGGCGGCTGGCCCCGTGTCGGCACCAGGGCGGTCACCGGTGTGCCGGGACGTGCCTCCTCCAGCAGCAAAGCCCCCAGGCTGTCGTCGCGGGCCAGCATCTCCACCGCACCCCGGCCGGCGAAGAACTCCAGGGCAGTGGCCTCGTCCGCGAGATGACCCGCGCCCGGTACGCCCAGCTTGAGGACTGCCCGCGAGCCGTCCGCCCGGCGTACCCGCGTCACCCAGTTGATGCTCAGCGGGAACGGCTCCTCCAGCCGCAGTTGCCAGTCGTGGCGGAGCTCTTCGATAAGCGTGGGAAGCATGCCCAGCCAGCGGCGGCCGGCGTCGCCGAAGAGGTTCTCGACAGTGCGGACGAACGGCGCGGGCAGGATCATCCCGGCAGTTTCACAGATTTTTCAGGTAGTTCTCCGTTCGCGTCGGGTCCGGCCGTTGCTCGTACCGCTGGCGCCGGAATCAGGTTTGTCTGTTCAATCCAGCTTTCAAGGAGGCTCCGTGACTGTCGACTGGCGTAGCAAGGGTTTCTGGGCGCCGGAGCAGGCCTGGGACGCCGCACGGTTCGCGGCGGAGCAGCCCAGCATCTTCGGCGGCGCTTTCACCTGGCCGCTGCTGGTGGTGCGGCGCGCGGCGGTGGAGGCGAACATCGCGACGATGGCCGCGTACTGCCAGCGGCACGGCTTCGACTTCGCCCCGCACGCCAAGACGACCATGGCGCCCGGCCTGCTCGAAGCCCAGCTCGCGGCCGGCGCGTGGGGGATGACCGTCGCCACGCCCAACCAGGCGCTGGTGCTGCGGCGGCTCGGCGTGGAACGGGTGCTGATCGCCAACGAGGTGCTCGATCCGACCGCACTGGCCTGGCTGGCGGGGGAGTCCGCGGCGGGCTGGGAGGTGTACTTCCAGGTCGATTCGGTGGCCGGGGTCCGCGCGGCGGCGGCCACCGGCGGCCCGCTGCGGATCCTTGTCGAGCTGGGGCATCCGGGTGGGCGGACCGGGGTTCGTACCCTCGACGAACTCGAAGATGTGGCGCGTGCTGTCGCCGACACCCCCGGCCTGGAGCTGGCCGGTGTCACCGGGTACGAGGGGCAGCTGGCAACGGCCGGCGAGGTGGACGAGTATCTCGACCGGCTCGCCGGCGGCGTGGAACGGCTGGCGGCGGCGGGCTTGCTCCCGGAACGGCCGATCGTCTCGGCCGGTGGCAGCGCGTGGTTCGACCGGGTGACCGACCGGCTCACCCGGCTCGCGGCGCAGGCCCGGCTGGTCCTGCGCAGCGGTGCCACGGTCACCCACGACGACGGGTTCTACCGGGAGCGGACACCGTTCGTGCGGGTCCCGGGGGAGGGGCCGCTCGCGGCGGCACTGGAGATCTGGGCCCAGGTGATCTCGACGCCCGAGCCGGGACTCGCGATCGCCGGGATGGGCAAACGGGACGCGCCGTTCGACGAAGGCCTGCCGGTGCCGCTGGAGGTGCGGGGCGCGGACGGCACCGTACGGCCCACGGACGGGATCGTGGTGACCAAACTGAACGACCATCACACGTACCTCGCGGTGGACGCGGCCGACCTCGTGCCGGGCGACCTGATCAGGTTCGGCATCTCGCACCCCTGCACGGCGTTCGACAAGTGGCGCACCATCCCGGTTGTCGACGAGGACCGGCGCGTCGTGGACGTCCTGGAGACCTACTTCTGACGGTCGTCCCGCCGTGGGTCGCCTCAGCGGGGGATGGTTCATCGAGATCAAGCCGATTTATGGTCGGTGTGCGTCGAAGAAGAGTTATTCCCTTTAGCGCCGCCGGAGTCCGCCATGCCCGTTTTCCGCGCAGACGGTCCTGAATCCGCCGACCAGCCCCGTCGCCATCCCGGCGGCCACCCCGTCCCGAACCCTCCCTCCCCGCGTCCGCAGCACTTCCCGACCGACAACCCGGCCCACCCACCGTCCCGGGCCGTGCCACCCCCGCACGCCGGGACGGACCAGCCCTGGCCCGCCCACCTCCTGAACCCGGACGGCCCGACCGAACCCCTGAACGCGCCTCGCCCCTCCGCACCCGTTCAGCCCTCCGCCGCCCCGATCCGCTCGGCCTCACCCAGCTCATCTCCGTCACCCAACCTCTCCGCGCCTGTCCCGCCTTCAGCGTCAGCCGGCCCTTCCGGGCCCGCCCGGCCCTCCATGTCAGCCCGCTCTTCCGCGCCGGGCCGTCCTTCCGTGCCGAGTCGCTCTTCCGCGCCGGGCCGGGCTTCCGCGCCGGGCCGGGCTTCCGCGCCGGGCCGGGCTTCCGCGCCGGGCCGGGCTTCCGCGCCGGGCCGAGGTTCCCCGGCAGCCAGGCTTTCGGTGCCGGCTCGGCCTTCCGTGCCGGTCAGAGGTTCGGTGCCACGCGGGCCGAAGAGCGGGCGTCGCGGCGGGGCTGCCGCCGTTGTGGTCAGCGTGCTCGCCCTGCTGATCTCCGCGGCGGCCGGCTTCTTCTCCTGGCAGACCTACCGGCTGGCCACCGCGTCCGCCGTTGCGAACACCGCTGCCCCCGGCGTTCCCGCCCCCTATGCCGTCTCCTCGTCCGCCGCCTCTGTCGATCGCCAGCCGGAGCCTGAGGAGTATCCGGCCGTCTATGCCAAGGAACCGCTCCGAGTGCAGGTCGGCTGCTCTGCCGTGCTGTTCCTGGACTTGGACGAGCCGCGCGTCGACGTCACCGAACCCGTAGCTGACCTGCGCTATGACAGTCGCTGCGGCGCTGCGGCGCCGCGCCTGCGCGTCGGTCCCGGTGCGGACGGTGGCAGCCGGCTCGGCAGCGCTGACACGGACGCGGCCGGCTGCTTCCGGGCCATCCGGACGAGCCCACTCGGCCCCGGTGCCGACATGGAGGTAAAGAAGGGAGCCGCACTGTGCGTACGGACCTCTGAGGCGCCGGCGGTCCTCGCACTTGTGGAGATCATCGACGTCGGCGGCACCGGCACCGCCGGCCTGCGGGCCACGGCGTGGAGAGTTCCTGACTAACCCGTGGCACGCAGCGCGGGGCGTGCCTGACAGAATGTCGGGTGCGCCCCGCGAACCCTGTAAGGAGACATTTCCGTGATCCGTACCCATGACGCCGGCACACTGCGCGCCAGTGACGCCGGCACAACGGTGACGCTCGCCGGGTGGGTCGCCCGCCGGCGCGACCACGGCGGTGTCATCTTCGTCGACCTCCGCGACGCTTCCGGCGTGGTTCAGGTCGTGTTCCGCGAGGAGGACGCGCACGCGCTGCGCAACGAGTTCTGCGTGAAGGTCGTCGGCGAGGTCAACACCCGTCCCGAGGGCAACGAGAACCCCGAACTCGCCACCGGCGCCATCGAGGTGGTCGCCAGCGAGCTGGTTGTGCTCTCCGAGGCCGCGCCGCTGCCGCTGCCGATCGACGACACGATCACCGCGGCCGACGACCTGCGCCTGAAGTACCGTTACCTCGACCTGCGCCGCTCCGGCCCGGCGAAGGCGCTGCGCCTGCGCAGCCGCGCCAACCAGATCGCGCGCGAGGTCCTGCACGCCCACGACTTCAACGAGATCGAGACGCCGACCCTGACCCGGTCGACGCCCGAGGGCGCCCGCGACTTCCTGGTCCCGGTCCGGCTTCAGCCGGGCACGTGGTACGCGCTGCCGCAGTCCCCGCAGCTCTTCAAGCAGCTGCTGATGGTCGCCGGCATGGAGCGCTATTACCAGATCGCCCGCTGTTACCGCGACGAGGACTTCCGCGCGGACCGCCAGCCCGAGTTCACTCAGCTCGACATCGAGATGTCGTTCGTCACGCAGGACGACATCATCGCGCTCGGTGAGGAGATCGTCTCCAAGCTCTGGAGTGAGCTGGCCGGTTACGAGATCCCGCTGCCGATCCCGCGGATCACCTGGACCGACGCGATGAACCGCTACGGCTCCGACAAGCCCGACCTGCGTTACTCCGTCGAGCTGGTCGAGCTGACCGAGTACCTGCGTGGCACCGCGTTCCGGGTGTTCGCCGGTGCGATAGACGCGGGCGGTTACGTCGGCGCCGTCGTCATGCCCGGCGGTGCCTCGCAGACCCGCAAGGAGCTGGACGGCTGGCAGGACTGGGCGAAGGCCCGTGGCGCCCGCGGTCTCGCCTACGTCGTCCTTGACGCGGAAACCGGCGAGGCGCGTGGGCCGGTCGCGAAGAACCTGTCGCCCGAGCACCTCTCCGGCCTGGCCGACGCGGTCGGAGCCAAGCCCGGTGACGCGATCTTCTTCGCGGCGGCGGCACAGCGGCGCGAGGCACAGGAACTGCTCGGCGCGGCCCGGATCGAGATCGCCAAGCGGTCCGGTCTGATCGACGAGTCCGCCTGGGCGTTCTGCTGGGTGGTCGACGCCCCGATGTTCGAGCGCACCGACGACGGCGGCTGGACCGCCGTCCACCACCCCTTCACCTCGCCGAACGAGGAGTGGGAGCCGCGTTTCGAGGAAGCGCCCGACCAGGCGCTCGCCTACGCCTACGACATCGTCTGCAACGGCAACGAGATCGGCGGCGGCTCGGTGCGTATCCACCGCGCCGATGTGCAGAGCCGCGTCTTCGAGCTGCTCGGTATCACCCCGGACGAGGCCGCGGACAAGTTCGGCTTCCTGCTGGAGGCCTTCAAGTACGGCCCGCCGCCGCACGCCGGCATCGCCCTCGGCTGGGACCGCACCTGCATGCTGCTCTCCGGCAACGAGTCGATCCGCGAGGTCATCGCCTTCCCCAAGACTCGGGGCGGCTTCGACCCGCTGACCACCGCGCCCACCCCGATCACCGCGCAGCAGCGCCTCGAGGCCGGCATCGACGCCAAGCCGAAGGCCGCCGCCGGCACGCCGGGCACGGACGGGCAGGCCGCCCCGGTGCAGCACTCGAACTGAGTCGGCCGGACCGCGGCAGCCCGCCGTGGTCCCTGTGGTCCCACCCCGGATCTTCGCCTCCCGGCCGGCCGGGACGCCGGACCAGCTCGCTGCCCGAGCTGGTCCGGCTTCGTTCTGTGGGCTCGTTGGTCGTGCCGGGGGACCGTGCTGCTCGCGGGGCGGCTGCCCCGGCCCGCCGAGGCTGCGTGGTCGTAGGTCGCGTGTGAGACTGTCCAGGTGGAGCCGACCATTGTGCAGCGCCCGGAACAGCCTTACATCGGCCGTCGTGAGTCGATCGCCATGACCGAGTTCGCGCGCGTGGCCGATCATCTGCCCACCATGTTCGCCGACCTCGCGGACCGCGGCGTCCCGGTCACCGGGGCGCCGTTCTTCCGTTACCGGGAGATCGACATGGCCGCCGAGATGGTGATCGAGGCCGGCATCCCGATCGCGGGCCCCGTCGAGGTGGACGGCCCCGGCTTCACCGACACGCTGCCCGCCGGGCGGTATGTGACGGTCGCCCACATCGGACATCCCGACGAGCTGATGGCGGTCACCGCCCGTCTCCTCGACTGGGCGCAGGCTCGCGACCTGACGTGGGACATGACACCGACCCCCACCGGTGAGATCTGGGCCAGCCGGCTCGAGATGCTCATGACGAATCCGGCCGAGCAGCCCGACATGCACAAGTGGGAGACGGTCCTGCTCTTCAAGCTCGCCGACTGACAACAGCGCCTCTTCCTGCCCGGCGGCCCCGCCGCAGTCTTTTCCGGCCTGCCGTCGCCTCCGCCGTCGTCCGCTCCCGGCGTTCACCATGGGCTCTGCCCTCCGCTCCTGTAGGGCTCCTGGCGGGTCGGAATCTCGTTCCTCATCGCCACCCCGCCGACCGGTCCTCGGCTCGACAACAGCATCGTGCCACAGATGCACAGGTTTTGTGCATAGCTATTGTGCACAGAGTTTGTGCAGCGATAGTGTGTCTCCATGGCCGACGAACTCAGTCATGTACAGCTCACCAACCGGCAGATCCGGGTGCTGGCGCATCCGCTCCGCATCCGGCTGCTCGCGCGGCTCCGCGGTCAAGGCCCGTCCACGGCGACCCAGCTGGCGGCCTTGCTGAACACCAACACCGGGGCGACGAGCTATCACCTGCGGCAACTGGCCGACGCCGGCCTCGTGGCCGAGGAGGACCGGCCCGGTGGCGGCCGGCAGCGCTGGTGGCGGGCCGTGCACGACATGTCGAGCTGGCGGCGCAGCGATTACCTCGACGATCCGGATGCCGCCGCCGCTGTCGTGTGGCTGGAGACGTTCCAGGTCAACCGGTTCGTCGAGATCGCCGAGACCTGGCAGCACGGGGTGGGTGCCGAGCCGCCGGAGTGGCGTGACACCGGTGGCATCTCCGATTACCTGCTGACCCTGAGTCCTGAGCAACTCCGCGACATGACCGACGAGCTCGAGGAGATCGTCGAGCGCTACGCCCGGGCCGAGCCGGGCCCGGGCGCCCGCGGGGTCAACTTCTATTTGGCTGCCCTGCCGAAACCGGCGGAGAAGGCGGAGCCGACGTGATGACCGCCGACCAAGCCCGCTTCCGCTTCCTTTTCCTGCTCGGGCTGCGCTGGTTCCCGGTCGGGCTGACGATTCCGGTGGTGGTGCTGCTCCCGCTGGAGCGGGGCCTCAGCATCGCGCAGGTCGGTGCGGTCGCGGCTGTCCAAGGCATCACGGTCCTGGTGCTGGAGCTGCCCACCGGCGGTCTCTCCGACGCGGTCGGCCGGCGACCGGTGCTGCTGATCGCCGGGGTGGTCAACGTGGCCGCGCTGGCTCTGTGGACCTTCGCCGACTCGGTGGCGTTGTTCGCCGTGGTCTATCTGTTGCAGGGCCTCTACCGGGCGCTGGACAGCGGGCCGCTCGAAGCCTGGTTCGTCGACCACGCGCTGGCCGTCGATCCGGAGTCCGACATCGAGGGCGCGCTGTCCCGCAGCGGCGTCGTGCTCGGGCTGGCCATCGCCGGTGGCGCGCTGATGAGTGGTGGGCTGGTCTGGCTCGGCCCGGTGGGACCGGTGAGTGCGCTCGGCGTGCCCGTCGTGGTGGCTCTGGCCGTGAGTCTGATCGGCATCCTGGCCGTGGCGCTGCTGATGCACGAGCAGCGCCCGACGCGCGGGTTCGTGGCTTTCGTCGCGTCCGTCCGCGGCGTACCCACGGCGATCGGTGGCGCATTGCGGCTGGTCCGCCGGTCGCGCGTGGTGATGGCGCTGATCGCGGTCGAGTTCTTCTGGAGCTTCGGCATGGTGACCTTCGAGAAGCTGATGGCGGTCCGCCTCAGCGAGGTGACCGATGCGGATGCGGCGGGTGCCCTACTGGGCCCGGTCAACTCCGTGGCCTGGGCGGCATCGGCTGCCGGCGCCGCTCTCGTGCCGCTCCTGAGCAGCCGGGTCGGCGCCGCCTGGGCCGGGTTCACGCTGAAGATCGTGCAGGGCGTCACGATCGTCGGGATGGGACTGTTCGCCGGTCCGGTCGGGCTCATCGGGGCGTTCCTGCTGTGTTACGCGATGCACGGTGCGGCCGGCCCGGTGCACTCCGGATTACTGCATCGGCAGGCGGAAGGGGAGTACAGGGCGAGCCTGCTCTCGCTGAACTCGATGGTCGGTCAGCCGGGCTTTTCCATCGGCGCGATCGCGCTGACCGCCTTGGCGGCGGGCGCGGGAACCCAAACGGCGATCATTGTGGGTGGCTTGGTGCTGGCTCTGGCGGCACCTCTCTACCTCGTTCGATCGAAGGATGTGTTTCGGGAGCACTCCCAGTCGGGTACCAGCAGGTCACTGGCTCTCTGATCCCCCCGGAGGAACCTGATGTTGGCTATCGCTGCCGCCGTCGTGTTCGGATTTGCTCTGCTCCTCGACCTGCTGAACACCGACTTCGGTGCCCCCGACCTCTTCAACTTCGAAACCCTGCTCCTGATCGGCCTGCTCCTGACCGCGCTCTACCTGGCGGGCGTCGGCAGCGGACCGCGGGCCGGCTCCGGCTCCGGCTCCAGCGGCCGCCGGTTCTACGGCCGCCGCCCGGGCCGCGGCTGATCCCGGCCGCGCCGCCCCGGCGGGCTGGCACCTGGCTGCCCCGGCGGGCTGGCACCTGGCCGCCCCGGCCGGCACCGGCGGGCACCGGCCGGGCTGGCGCTGGGCTGGCAGCTGGCCGCACCGGCCCGCTGCGAGCTGGCCGCACCGGCTGAGTCGGCCTCGCCCCGCCGTCACGGGTGCGGCTGACCTCGGGCAGCGTCGCCCGAGTGGGCCCGCCGTGACCGCGCGTGAGACTCATTCTCGACGCGGTCGGTGTTGCCCGTGGCGCGTGGTGGCTCGTGGCGCGCGGTGTATCGCGGCGCGTTAGCTTATGGCGCGCGGTGCAGCGGGGCGCGGTGGCTCGTGGCTTATGGCGCGCGGTGCAGCGGCGCGCGGTGCATCGTGGCTCATGGGCGCGCGGTGCATCGTGGCGTGCTGGCGCCCGGTGGCGTGTTGGCGCGGTTGGTTTCTGGTTTTGCGGGTCGGTGGACCCCCGACGCCGGCCCGTGCCTACTCCTTGTCGACGGCTCAATTGCTGATCGTTGACTGCTGTGACTGACGGTCCGCCCGGCTTGCCCGGGTGGGCCGTCAGTGGTTTCGGATTGGGTCGCAGCGGCCGGTACTGTCGATTGCGATGGACACGGACGGGCTCTTCACACTGGCTACGCCGGGCGCGCCACCTGCGGCCCCGGCCGGCACCGACACCGCCGGGTTCGGGACGCCCTCCGCCGACGCGCCGCTGCCGGTGCGCATGCGCCCGGCCTCGCTCGACGAACTCGTCGGGCAGGAACACCTGCTCGCGCCCGGTGCGCCGCTGCGTCAGCTGGTGAGCGGCGCCAGCCCCATGTCGGTGATCCTCTGGGGGCCGCCGGGGACCGGCAAGACGACCATCGCGCATCTCGTCGCGCACGCCACCGACCGCAAGTTCGTCGCGATGTCCGCGCTCACCGCCGGCGTCAAGGATGTCCGCGCCGTGATCGACACCGCGCGGCGCGAGCGGCGGTACGGTGGTCCGCCCACGGTTCTTTTCATCGACGAGGTGCACCGCTTCAGCAAGACCCAGCAGGACTCGTTGCTTGCCGCCGTCGAGGACCGGACTGTCACCTTGCTCGCGGCTACGACCGAAAACCCGTACTTCTCGGTCATTTCGCCCCTTCTGTCCCGCTGTGTGCTGTTGACTCTTCAGGCGCTCGGTGACGACGACGTGCGCGGCCTCGTCCGGCGCGCGGTCACCGACGAACGCGGGCTGGGCGGCGCGGTCACGCTGTCGGCCGAGGCGGAGGAGCATCTGGTACGGCTGGCGTCCGGCGACGTCCGCAAAGCGCTCACCGCGCTCGAGGCCGCGGCCGGTTCCGCGGTGGCCCAGCAGGCGACGGAGATCGACCTTGCCACGGCCGAGCGCGCGGTGGACGTGGCGGCGGTCAGGTACGACCGGGACGGCGACGCGCACTACGACGTGACGAGCGCCTTCATCAAGAGCATGCGGGGCAGCGACCCCGACGCGGCGTTGCACTGGCTGGCCCGGATGCTCGTTGCGGGCGAGGACCCGCGGTTCATCGCACGCCGCATCGTGATCTTCGCGAGCGAGGACGTCGGGATGGCCGACCCGCAGGCGCTGCTGGTGGCTACTGCCGCTGCTCAGGCCGTACAAAATGTGGGTCTGCCCGAGGCCGGTCTGAACCTTGCGCAGGCCGTCGTTCATCTCGCCACCGCGCCGAAGTCGAACAGCGTGACCACCGCGCTCGGCGAGGCAATGGCCGACGTGCGCGCCGGCCGGGGTGGTGCGGTGCCGGCGCACCTGCGTGACGCGCACTATTCCGGGTCCAAGGGGCTCGGGCACGGGCGGGGCTACCGCTACCCGCACGACGACCCGCGCGGTGTGGTGCGGCAACAGTACGCTCCCGACGATCTCGTGGACACCGACTACTATCGGCCGACCGATCACGGCGCCGAACGTGCCGTGGGTGAGCGGGTGCCACGTCTGCGCCGGATCGTGCGGGGTCTCGGCCCCGGTCCGCGGCCGGCCGGGACAGAACCCGTGACGAAGGGCGTGACCAGGCAGTCCACCGCTTCGGCGGTGCCGCCGGACCAGGCGGCGGGTGGTGAACGAGCCGGGGATGCGTCACAGTCGTCGGCGGGCTCCGACGCGGGCCCGGGGTCGTCTTCGGACGGTTCCGGGGACTCCTCGGGTGGGGCTGACGGACGTGACATCCGGGTAGACGACAGCGGCGACGCCGCCGGAGAGGAACAGCCGTGACAGCGCGGGGTGCCGATCGGCCCGAGGACGCCGGCCCTGGCGGCAAGAAGGGGCGGCGTTTCGGACGCGGCCGCAACGCCGCCGAGCAGCCCGTCGCACCTCCGCAGGAGGAGACCGGCTGGCTGGACGACCTGCGCACGGCGAAGGAGGAGCGTTCGGCCATCGGGCCCGGCACCTTCCCGGGCGAAGGCCGCACCAGCAAGTCCGGCCGGGTCGCCCCGGGCCCGGACGATGCTGCCGCCGACATCGCGCTCCCCGGCCACGACGACGAACCCGACGAGGGTGCCGGCGCCCGGCAGCCCGGTTCCGCCCCGGCGCCGAACCAGCCCGGTGCCCGGCCGGGGAATGTTCCGCCCGGGCCTGGCGGGGCGCGGACTGCTGCCGGACAGCCTGGGGGGATGCAACCGGGGCAGCGTACGGGTGGCGCGGCTCCCCAAGCTCAGCGACCGGGTGTTCCGCAAGCTCAGCGACCGGGTGTTCCGCAAGCTCAGCGACCGGGTGTTCCGCAGGGGCAGCGTCCGGGTGCTCCGGGTGCGGGTGCCACGGGTCCGATGCCGTCCGGTCAGCGGCCGGGTGCGGGTGCCGCCGGCGCGGTTCCGGCCGGGCCGGTTCAGCCGGGGCCGGGCCGGGCGGCTGCGGGCGCTCCCGGTCAGGTTCCTCCGGGCCAGGCGCGGCCGGGCGGTGCCGCCGCGGTGCCGCCCGGATCTCCCGGGCAACGGCCCGGTGCGGTCGCGGGCGGTCCCGGAGTTGCTGGGCAGATGCCGCCCGGTGGGCGTGCCGGTCGGTCCGGTCCGGTGCCGATGGGGCAGCAGGGCGGGCCGCGACCGGTTTCCGGTGGGGCGCCCGGCCCTGGGCGGCGGCGGGTCGACGGCGAGCCGGGAACCCCCGTGCCGGGTGCGGGCGGGGCGGTTCCGCTCTCCGGTAACGCGCCGGAGATCCCTGGTGCGCGTCCGGGCCAGCCCGGACCCCGGGGTACCGCGTCCAGCGCGCGGCCGGTTTCGCCCGGCATGCGAGGTGCTTCGCCGGGTGTTCGGCCTACCTCGCCGGCCGGCCCGGCTCGCGATCGGTTCCGCTCCGGGGAACCGGGCCAGCCCGGTCGCCCGGGTGGCTTCGACCCGGCCGTGCACCAGTCCGGGGCACTTCCCGAACAGTCGGGGGCCATGCCGCGCGGGTTCGAAGCGGGACCGGTCGATTCGGCGGTGCATCAGTCCGGTCCGGTACCGCGCTTCGCCGGCGGCGCCGCTCCGGTGGACCCGGCGGTGGACCGGTCAGGGGCGATTCCGCGTGGGTTCGACGGGCCGGATCCGGCTGCCGGCCGGCGGGCGCCGGACGACGGTGCGGGACTGCCGGGCCGGGGACGTGGCCGGCGCGCTGGCGCCGAGGGTGACGTGTATGCCGAGGAGCCGACGGGCCGCCACGGCCGTGTCGTGCCTACCGGACAAACCGGCCCTGGTCAGCCTCCTGCCGGGCGTGCGGCGACGGGCCAGGCCGGCCCTGGGCAGGCTCCTGCCGGGCGTGCCGCGATCGGCCGGACCGGGCCGGGTCAAGCGGCCGCCGGGCGGGCGGCGATGGGGCCGGCGGGCCCCGGGCAACCAGCTCCCGGACATGCGGGCACGCCGGGACATACGCCCGGGCATGCGGCTCCGGGGCACGCGGCGCCGGCGGACGGCGTACGGGGACGTGCGGTGCCACCGGCCCCCGGTGAGCAGCGTGCCGGCCGGCACGGGTCGCCGGACGGTGGCGCGCCGGGTGTCGTACCGCAGATGGGCACCGACAGCGGCGCGCACGCGTTCGTGCACCCGGGTACGGACAGCGGCTCCTACGGCGTCGTGCCCGGCGCCGAACCGCGCAGCCGGGGCGCCCGCCGGGCCGGTCAGGCCGGCACGGAGACGGGTGCGCAGCGGTTCGTGCGTCGCCGGGGTGCGGACGCCGATCCGGAGGGTGACACGGGTACGCACGGGTTCGTGCGGCCCGGGCACCGGGCGGCGGACGCGGAACCGGGTACCGAGCCGGCGGACGGTGGCGACACCGGTACGCGCGGCCTCCTGCGACCGGGCCGGCGAGCCGCGAGTCCGGAGGACGGTGGAACCGAGCAGGGCGCCGGTGCGGCGGGGCAGCGGCGGATCGGTCCCGGTGACGGGCGCCCGGTTCGTGGGGCGGCCGCGGTGGTGCCGCCGGTGGTGCCGGGACCGGAGGGTGCTCGTACCCCGGCGGTCCCGGGGCGGGCCGGCGCGATGGCGGACAGCACTTCCGGTGTGATCCAGCGGCCCGCTCAGGGCCGGCGTGGCAGCGCGGCTGTGCCGCCGGCAGGTCCGGCCCGAGGCGGCGCGGCGGTGCCGGGTGCCGGTGACGCGTCCGGGGCGATCGGCGCGGCTCCGGCGGCGCGGGGCACGGGCAAGGTGCGACCGGTCAGTGGTGCGGCGCGCGGTGGCGCGGCAGTGCCGGGCGGTGCGGGTCCGGACGACGGCGGAAGCGGCTCGTTCCGCGCGGGGGCAGGCATCCCGGGCAGAGGCGACGGTGAGGGCACGGGGTCGTTCCGGGCTGGTGCTGCGGTGCCGGGCCGGGCTGACGGTGAGGGTACGGGTTCGTTCCGGGCCGGTGCAGGCGGCGATGGTGAGGACTCCGGGTCGTTCCGGGCCGGTGTCGCGGTTCCGGGGCGGGCGAGTGCCGGTCCCGACGGCACCGGTCGGGTTCGTGCCGGCGCGGCGGTGCCGGGCCAGGACGGCGAGCCTTCCGGATCGTTCCGCGCGGGAGCGGCAGCCGCCGCAGGCACGGCGAGTGTCGCAGGCACGGCGGGTGTCGCAAGCGCTGCGGGTGTCGCGGCTCCGGGACGGGCGAGTGTCGCGGTCCCCGGGCGGGCAAGTGTCGCGGTCCCGGGACGGGTGGGCGCCGGCCCCGACGGGACCGGGCCGGTTCGCGGTGGTGCGGCGGTGCCGGGGCATGACGGTGCGGACTCGGGTTCGTTCCGGGCGGGTGCCCGGTCGGGCGGCCCCGGCGGTGCGGACTCGGGTTCGTTCCGGTCGGGCGGCCCCGGCGGCGAGGCGGGATTCGAGCCGGACGAGCCCGTACAGCCGGAGGGTGGGCTTCGCGGTGCCGGCGCCGAGTTGCGCCGTAAGTTGCGGACGCAGCGCAGGCTGCGGGTGGGTGCGTTGTCGGCGCTCGCCGCCGTGGTGCTGCTCGTGCTGCCGGCGTTCCTCGGTGTCCGGGCGATGACCAGCGACCCGGTGTTCGCGTCCCTCGACGCGCTCGACGTTCCGTCGTGGGCCGCGCAGAAGGCCGAGGATCAGAGCAGCGGGAACCGCTGGTGCTTCCTGAACTGCCGGTTCCGGGAGCGGATCGCCGAGTCGGAGCGGCCGCCGAAGGAGACCGCGCAGGCCTACACGACCGCGCTGAGCGGGGCCGGCTGGCGGGAGTGGCAGGTCGCCGAGTGCCCGGAGACGGACATCAGCCCCGAAGAGGGCGCCTACAGCTGCTGGCGGCGTGACGAGTTGACTCTGGACCTCTATGTGAGCCTGCCGGGGTGCGCGGTGGACCAGATAGCGGCCGGTGCGGTCCCGGCGGAGGGCACCGCGGAGGAGGCCGCTCCGAAGGAGTGTGTCGGCTCGACGGTCAGCATCAAGGTGCAGAACACGATCACCGATCTGCGGGGCAAGAAAGAGACCAATCCGGGGCCCGTCGGGGTGACCCCGGACCCGGTGCTGCCCACTGATGATCCCCTCTTGGAGCCGACACCCGAGGCGTCGTGACGCGCGCGGTGGTCACGGACGGTAGGGTCTCCCACGTTGTCCCGCCGAACCGTGACCACCCGAAGAGGAGACGCGTTACATGAACCCCGGAGAAATCGCAGGTCTGATCGCGGCGGGCGCCTTCCTGATGCTCGTGCTCGTGCTGGCCGTGCCGATTCTCAAGCTGGGGCGCACGGTGGACGCCGCCACCCGCGCGATCAACGACGTGGTTGACCACACCGGTCCGCTGCTGACCAACGTGAACACGACCGTGGAGAATGTGAACACCGCGCTCGGCCAGGTTCAGGTCTCTTTGGACGGCGTCAACGTGCAGCTCGCCAAGGTCGACACGATGACCGAGCACGCCCAGAACGTCACCGCCAACGTCGCGAACCTGGTCACCGTGGTTTCCGCGGCCGCCGCGAACCCGCTGGTCAAGGTCGCTTCGTTCGGGTACGGGCTGCGTAAGGCCGCCTCCGCGCGCCGGCACGCCGAGGAGGACCGTGAGGTCCGTGCCGCCCTCAAGCAGCGCCGCCGGGCCGGCCGCTGACTTCCCGCCCAGAAGCTACAGATAGGGGATCGCCGTCATGAAGCGCCTGCTCTGGCTCGGTGTCGGCCTGGCCGTCGGCGCCATCGTCGTCCGCAAGCTCAACCAGAAGGCCAACGAGTTCACGCCCACCGGGATCGCGACGTCACTGTCGGAATCCGCTGGCGGGCTCGTCGAGTCGCTGCGTAGCTTCGTTGATGACGTCCGCGACGGCATGGCCGAGCGGGAGCAGCAGATCGCCGAGGCTTTTGCCGCGGGCGAGCTGTACGAGGACAAGTTCGCCGACCTCCGCGAGGACGCGGGGCACGGCACGCAGGAGGGAACTCGATGAAGACGGCTGAGGTCAAGCGGCGCTTCCTGGCGCATTTCGAGGCGAACGGGCACACGGTCGTCCCGAGTGCCCCGCTGCCCGCCATCGACGACCCGAACCTGCTGTTCATCAACGCCGGCATGGTGCAGTTCGTGCCGTTCTTCCTGGGTCAGCGGACGCCGCCGTACCAGCGGGCGGCGAGTGTGCAGAAGTGCATCCGGACGCCGGACATCGACGAGGTCGGCAAGACGTCGCGGCACGGCACGTTCTTCCAGATGAACGGCAACTTCTCGTTCGGCGACTACTTCAAGGCGGGCGCGATCCCGCTGGCGTGGGAGTTGTCGACGAAGCCGGTCGAGCAGGGCGGTTTCGGGCTCGACCCGGAGAAGATCTGGGCGACGGTCTACCTCGACGACGAGGAGGCCATCGAGATCTGGAAGAAGACCGGGATGCCGGCCGAGCGGATCGTGCGCCGGGGCAAGAAGGACAACTTCTGGTCGATGGGCATCCCGGGCCCGGCGGGCCCGTGCTCGGAGCTCTACTACGACCGCGGCCCGGCGTACGGCCAGGAGGGCGGCCCGGAGGTCGACGAGGACCGGTACCTGGAGTTCTGGAACCTGGTCTTCATGCAGCACGAGATCACCGACGTGACGTCGAAGGAGGACTTCCGGATCGTCGGTGACCTGCCGAAGCAGAACATCGACACCGGCATGGGCCTGGAGCGGATCGCCTCGATCCTGCAGGGCGTCGACAACCTGTACGAGATCGACGAGGTCCGCCCGATCCTCGCCAAGGCCGCGGAGATGACCGGCAAGGTGTACGGCGCGCACTCGGGTCACGCGGCGAACCAGTCGCACCCGGACGACGTGCGCCTGCGGGTGATCGCCGACCACGTGCGGACCTCGCTGATGCTGATCGGCGACGGTGTGACGCCGAGCAACGAGGGCCGCGGTTACGTGCTGCGCCGCATCATGCGCCGGGCGATCCGGGCGATCCGGCTGCTCGGCTGGCAGGAGGAGGCGCTGCCGATCCTGCTGCCGATCGCGCGGGACTGCATGGCGCCGTCCTACCCGGAGCTGGCCGAGGAGTTCGGCCGGATCTCGACGTACGCCTACGCGGAGGAGGACGCGTTCCTCTCCACGCTGAAGGCGGGCACCACGATCCTGGACACCGCGATCGCGGACACCAAGAAGTCGGGCGGGGCGTCGCTGGCGGGCGCGAAGGCGTTCCAGCTGCACGACACGTACGGCTTCCCGATCGACCTGACGCTGGAGATCGCGGCGGAGCAGGGTCTCGCGGTGGACGAGGCGGGTTTCCGCCGGCTGATGGCCGATCAGCGGTCCCGCGCGAAGGCGGACGCGGCGGCGCGCAAGACGGGTCACGCGGACCTGTCGGCGTACCGGTCGGCGCTCGACGCGGGCGGCCCGGTGGAGTTCACCGGTTACCAGGAGGTGAGCCGGGAGTCGCGGGTCCGCGCGCTGATCGGCGACCGGGGTGGTCTGGAGGTCGCCGGCGAGGGTGACTTCGTGGAGCTGGTGCTCGACACCACGCCGTTCTACGCGGAGGGCGGTGGCCAGCAGGCGGACACCGGTTTCATCAACGTCGGTGGCGGCCGCGTCGAGATCGTCGACGTGCAGCAGCCGATCCCGGGTCTGATCGTGCACAAGGCGCGGGTGCTCAGCGGCGAGGTGCGTGCCGGCGAGACCGGCTTCGCGGAGATCGACATCGACCGCCGCCGGGCGATCTCGCGGTCGCACACCGCGACCCACCTGGTGCATCAGACGATGCGCAACTTCCTCGGCGAGTCGGCGACCCAGGCGGGTTCGCTGAACGCGCCGGGCCGGCTCCGGTTCGACTTCAACACGCCGGGGGCGGTCTCGCCGACGGTGCTGAACGACGTGGAGCAGCAGATCAACGAGGTGCTGCTGCGCGACCTCGAGGTGCACGCCTTCATCACCTCGCAGGAGGAGGCGCGCCGGCTCGGCGCGATGGCTCTCTTCGGCGAGAAGTACGGCGACGAGGTGCGCGTGGTCGAGGTCGGTGACTACGCCCGGGAGCTGTGCGGTGGCACGCACGTGGCGCGGTCCGGTCAGCTGGGCCTCGTGAAGATCCTCAACGAGGCGTCGATCGGTTCCGGTGTGCGCCGGGTCGAGGCGCTGGTGGGCATCGACGCGTTCGGCTTCCTGGCCAAGGAGCACCTGCTCGTGTCCCGGCTCGCGGAGCTCTTCCGGGTGCCGAACGACCAGGTCGGCGACCGGGTCGAGCACACCGTGGCGGCGCTGCGGGACGCGGAGAAGGAGCTGGAGAAGATGCGGGCGCAGATGGTGCTCGCGGGTGCCGGCTCGCTCGCCGAGGCGGCGAAGAACCTGGACGGCGTGGCCTACGTGGGCACGGAGGCGCCGGAGGGCGCGGCCGGCAACGACGTGCGGACGCTGGCGCAGGAGATTCGCGGCAAGATCGATCCGGCGCGTCCGGCGGTCGTCGCGGTGACGGCGCGCTCCGGGGCCAAGGCGTCACTCATCGTAGCGATCAACAGCGCCGCCAAGGGTCGCGGACTTTCGGCGTCGGACCTGGTCAAGGCGGCTCTTTCGGGCCGTGGCGGGGGCAATGCGGACCTTGCTCAGGGTGGCGGCGTTCCCGCAACCGAAGCCGCTAAGCTCTTGGGCGCGATCGAGAAGGCGATCATCGAGGCGAGCTGAACCGGGCTCCGACCGATCGGTGGCCGCTCGTCGCCTCGTCGCTCGATCGGATTCTGGAGGCACGTGTTGCTGCTGTGCAGGGTGATGGCGTGACGGTGCCTTTCGCTCGAGGCGTACGCCTGGGCGTGGACGTGGGCCAGGTGCGTGTCGGGGTCGCCAGGTGTGACCCCGACGGCATCCTGGCCAGTCCGGTGAAGACCGTGCCGCGGGACCAGGTGACCGGCCCGGACGGGGTTCCGGCGGACATGGCCGAGCTGAGGCGGCTCATCGAGGAGTTCGAGGCGATCGAGGTCGTCGTCGGGCTGCCGGTGGCCTTGAACGGGCGGGAGGGTGTGGCGGCCGGCCACATCCGGGCGTACGCGGACCGGCTCGGCCCGGTGATCGCGCCGGTTCCGGTCGTGTTCACCGACGAGCGCATGTCGACGGTCGTCGCGGCCCGCCGGTTGTCCGAGCGGGGTGTGAAGGGCCGTCGTCAGCGTGCGGTCGTCGATCAGGCGGCCGCCGTCGAGATCCTGCAGGGCTGGCTGGACGCGCGGCGGAGTCGGGGCTGATGTGACCGAGGAGCGGCTGGATCTCAGCTTCGAAGGAACGGCGGACCGCGGGCGGTGGCGACATCGCATGAAGGAGGGCCCCGGCCGTACGATCGCCGCGTCCTTCCTGGTCCTCATGCTCTTCGTCGCGCTCGGCGGCGGCGCGTGGTACGGCTTCGGCGCGGTGAGCGGCTTCCTGTCCGCGGCCGATTTCCCGGGTCCCGGCCGGGGTGAGGCTGTCGTCGCGGTGGAGTCCGGGGACAGCGCGACAGCGATCGCCGACACCCTGTACGGCGAGGGTGTGGTCAAGAGCGCGGCAGCGTTCGTCGCCGCTGCCAAGGACAATCCCGACAGTAAGGACATTCAAGTCGGATCGTACCTGCTCAAGAAAGAGATGAAGGCGAGCGACGCGCTGACGATGCTGCTCGACCTGAAGAACCTGAACGTGCACCGGGTCACGCTGCCCGAGGGGCTCACCTACCTGCAGGTCTACGACCGGCTCGCGAAGGCGACGGGCATCCCGGTGGGCGACTTCAAGAAGGCCGGCAAGGATCCGGCCGGGCTGGGTGTGCCGGCGCTGTGGTTCAAGCGCGACGACGGCAAGAAGATCGACCGGACCAACATCGAGGGCTTCCTCTACCCGGCGACGTACGAGATCGCCAAGGGCGCCACGGCGACCGACGTCCTCAAGCAGATCGTCAAGAACTTCAACACCGAGATGGCCGAGACGGGCTTCCCGGACACGGTGCGGGCGAAGCTGGACATCTCGCCGTACGAGGCCCTGGTGGCGGCGTCCATCGCGCAGGTCGAGGCGCTGCTGGACAAGGACATGGGCCCGGTGGCGCGGGTCCTCTACAACCGGGCCTACACCGGGAACTTCCCGTGCGAGTGCCTCCAGCTGGACAGCACGGTCAACTATTGGCTGCGGCTGACCGGCAAGGAGGCGAAGTCGTCGGAGAAGTTGCTCGTCACTGAACTGCACGACCCGAAGAATCCGTACAACTACGACGTCAAGGGTATGGCGATCGGACCGATTAGCAACCCGGGCGACGTGGCACTACGGGGTGCGATGAATCCCAAGAAGAGTGACAACTACTTCTTCGTGACGGTGGATGACAAGGGCGCCATGGCGTACGGGAAAACGTTCGCCGACCACGAGAAGAATATCGAGAAGGCCTGTGAGAACGGCATTCCGATCTGCTGAGCTGATCACTCGCTGCGACCGCCGGGGCGTGCTTTCCCGGTGGCTGTGGCGTTTCGCAGGCACGCCCGCCGCGTTAGGCAGACGTGCTGCTGATCGGAAGCAGAGCGGAGCGTAATCGCTGGATCGGCGTACGGTTGCCGGGGTGGGCGGCGAGCCATCGAAGTGGGTATGGTGCGCCTCAGTGCCGGGCCTCGATGGCCGTGCGGAGAGATCCGGTGGAGCCGGCTGGGACGGGCAGCGGAGGCAAACGAAGTGATCGACGAACTGGACGTGGCGTTCGACGAGAGCGCCGAGCGGAGCACACCGCGGCGTCATCGCGCCAAGCGGAGCGGCGGTAAGACGGCCGTCGCCGCGCTGCTGACCTTCCTGCTTCTGGCGGGTCTGGGCGGCGGTGTGTACTTCGGCTACACGAAGGTGGCCGGTTTCTTCGTGGCCGCCGACTACAGCGGCCCCGGTTCCGACCCGGTCGAGGTGACGGTCGCGAAGAACGCGTCGCTCACCGAGATCGGCAACGAGCTGGTCAAGGTCGACGTCGTGAAGAGCACCAAGGCCTTCACCAACGCGGCCGACGAGGAGCCACGCAGCAAGAACATCCAGTCCGGGACGTACCAGCTGCGCAAGCAGATGGCGGGCAAGGAAGCGGTCGCGCTGCTGCTGGACCCGAAGGCCCGGATCGCCAAGGGCGTCACGATCAAAGAGGGCACGACCGCGAAGCAGACGTACGTGCTGCTGTCGAAGGCGACCGGTCACCCGGTGAAGGCGTTCGAGGACGCCGCCAAGGACCCGGAGGCGCTGGGCGTGCCGGACTGGTGGTTCAAGCGCGGCGACGGCAAGAAGGTCGCCAAGACCGCCGAGGGCTTCCTCTTCCCGGACACCTACGAGTTCGACCCCAAGGCCACCCCCGAGCAGGTGCTGCGGACCATGGTCGACCACTTCCTGACGGTCACCGGTGAGCTGGGCTTCGCCGACGACGTGCAGAGCAACCTCTCCGTCTCGCCGTACGAGGCCCTGATCGTCGCGTCGCTGGCGCAGGCCGAGGCAGGCATCGCCGAGGACCTGCCGAAGGTCGCCCGGGTGGCGTACAACCGGGCCTACAAGGAGAAGATGACGCTCCAGTTCGACGTCACCACGAACTACTGGCTCGAACTCAAAGGCAAGGACCCCAAGCACTCCGGCCAGCTGCTGACCGAGGAGATGGAGGACCCGACGAACCCGTACAACACGGAGATCGTCAAGGGTCTGCCGATCGGGCCGATCAACAGCCCCGGCAAGGACGCGCTGGCCGGTGCGATGAAGCCGGCCGAGGGGCCGTGGCTGTTCTTCGTGGCGGTCGACAAGGAGGGCCGATCCGCGTTCGCGACGACCAACGCCGAGCACGACAAGAACATCCGGAAGGCGTGCGCCAACGGGATCAACCTCTGCGGCAACTGAGGGACGCCGTTCCGTAGAGTGGGCCGCGTGCAGAGCCAAGACGAGACCCGCAAGGCAGCGGTCTGCGGGAAGCCGATCGCCCACTCGCTCTCTCCGGTCATCCACAATGCCGGGTTCGCCGCGGCCGGCCTGACCGGGTGGAGCTACGAGGCGATCGAGTGCGCCGAGTCGGAGCTGCCCGACCTGGTCGCCGGCCTCGGTCCGGAGTGGGCGGGCCTGTCGCTCACCATGCCGCTCAAGGAAGCGGCCCTGCGGATCGCGACGGTGGCCACGCCGGTCGCGATCGCGGCGGGCGTGGCCAACACGCTGGTCCGCCAGGAGGACGGCTCCTGGCACGCCGACAACACCGACATCGGCGGCATGGTCCGGGTGCTCCGGGAGGCGGGCCTGGGCCTGAGCCGCGGCCGGCACGCGAAGAAGGAGGCGCCGCCGCGGATCACCGTGCTCGGTGGTGGCGGCACCGCCCGCGCCGCCCTGGCCGCCGCGGCCGAACTGGGCGCCGATCGGGTCACCGTGGTGACCCGCCGCCCGGAGGCCCGCGACGACCTGGCGCCCGTCGCCGTCGCGCTCGGCCTGACGGTCGAAGGCGTCGACTGGGCCGATGCGGCGAGCACGTTCAGCGCCGACGCGGTGATCTCCACGGTGCCGAAAGGCGCCGCCGACGACCTGGCCGAGACGGTCACCTGGCGCGCGGACGGCGTCTACTTCGACGCGCTCTACGACCCGTGGCCGACGCCGCTGGCCGCCTCGGCGCAGCGGGCCGGTGTGAGCGTCCACTCCGGGCTGGACCTGCTGCTGGCCCAGGCGCTCAGCCAGTTCGAGCAGTTCACCGGGGTCGAGACGGCGCCCGAGGAGGCCATGCGGGCAGCGCTGGAGAACGCCGTGCACAGGCCCTAACGGCGGGCCAGCACCAGCACCGACAGCAGTGCCGCCACCGCGAAACCGACGATCACCACGCTCATCGGCACGCCCTGGCCGGGATCACCGAGACCGGCCAGCGGCGCGGCCACCGACGCGACGATCGACTGCACCCCGCCGAGCAGCGCGGCCGCCGAGCCCGCGTGCGCCGGGTAACGGTCCAGGGCCAGCGCCGTCGAGTTCGGCTGAATCACGCCGATCGCCGCGACCAGCAGGAACAGTCCGGTGGCGAGGACGACCAGGCTGCCGGTCGCGGCGCCGAGCAGGGCCAGCGCACCGGCCACCACCTGCACGACCAGGCCCAGGTACATCAGCCGGCTCAAGCTCCACCGGTCGAGCAGGACGCCGTTGGCCTGACTCGCGACGATCAGGCCGATCGCGTTGCCCCCGAAGAGCAGGCTGTAGACGGTGGGGGAGAGGCCGTACCCGTCCTGGAGCACGAACGACGACCCGCTGATGTAGGCGAAGAGCGCCGCGAACGTGCAGGACTGCGCCAGCGCGTACCCCAGGAAGACCCGGTCGGTGAAGAGTTCTCGCGCTGTCCGCGCCACCTCGCCCAGCCCGCCGGTGCTGCGCCGCGCCGGCGGCAGCGTCTCCGGCAGCGCGACCGCGGCCAGCACGGTGAGCAGCACCGCGACGATGCCGAGCGCCACGAACACCCCGTGCCACGACGAGAACCGCAGCACCGCGCTGCCCAGGCTGGGTGCGGCGATCGGCGCGATGCCGAAGATCAGGGTGAGGCTGGAGAAGAGCTTCGCCGCCTGGTTGCCGGCGGCGACGTCGCGCACCACCGCGCGGGCGACGACCACGCCGGCACCACCGGCGAGGCCCTGCAGCAGACGCAGACCGGTCAGGACCGGCGCGGTGGGGGCGAGGGCGATCAGGAAGGAGAAGAGGGCGTACGCGGCCAGCCCCCACACCACCGGCCGGCGACGACCCCACCTGTCGCTGAGCGGGCCGAAGATCAGCTGGCCCAGTGCCATCCCGATCAGGCACGAGGTGAGCGACAGCTGCACCTGGGCGGGCGAGACCTCCAGGTCGCGGGCGATGTCCGGGAGGGCCGGCAGGTACATGTCGAGCGACAGCGGCCCGATCGCGGTGATCAATCCGAGGATCACGACGAGCAGGGCGCGGTTCGGTGTACGGGTGGTCTCGGCCGGCACGGCCGCGAACTTACCCACCGGCCGGGTCGCCGGGCGGCCGTTTGTGACAGTCCCCTCGTCCCGCATCCTCCTCCCGGAGAGCGGGACGGCACTGCCCGCATTCCGGGCAGTCGCGGCGTCGTGACAGACTGATCGCCGTGTTGCGCTGGCTTACCGCAGGTGAATCGCACGGACCGGCCCTCGTCGCCATGCTGGAGGGTGTTCCCGCCGGGGTGGAGGTGACGAGCGCGGACATCACCCGTGACCTCGTGCGCCGCCGCCTGGGTTACGGCCGCGGCGCCCGGATGAAGTTCGAGCAGGACGAGCTCGAGATCATCGGGGGTGTCCGGCACGGCGTCACGCTGGGCAGCCCGGTGGCGCTGCGGGTGGGCAACAGCGAGTGGCCCAAGTGGGAGACGGTGATGGCCGCCGACCCGGTGGACCCGGCGGAACTGGCCAGCCAGGCGCGCAACGCGCCGCTGACCCGGCCCCGGCCCGGCCACGCCGACCTGGCCGGCATGCAGAAGTACGGGCACACCGACGCCCGCCCGATCCTGGAGCGCGCCAGCGCCCGGGAGACCGCGGCCCGCGTCGCCGTCGGCGTGGTCGCCAAGCAGCTGATCAAGCAGGCGCTCGGCATCGACATCGTCTCGCACGTGATCGAGCTGGGCTCGGTCGCCGCGAAACCCGGCCTGCTGCCGACGCCGGAGGACTTCGACCGGATCGACGCCGACCCGCTGCGCTGCCTGGACGAGGAGGCAAGCGCCCGGATGGTGGCCGAGGTGGACGCCGCCAAACAGGACGCGGACACCCTCGGCGGCATCGTCGAGGTGCTCGCCTACAACGTGCCACCGGGCCTCGGCTCGCACGTGCAGTGGGACCGCAAACTGGACGCCCGGCTCGCCACCGCGCTCATGTCGATCCAGTCGGTCAAGGGCGTGGAGATCGGTGACGGTTTCACCCAGGCCCGGTCCCGCGGGTCGGTGGCGCACGACGAGATCGTCCCCACGCCGGACGGCGTGAAGCGGGTGACCGACCGGGCCGGTGGCCTGGAGGGCGGCATCACCAACGGTGAGCCGCTGCGGGTGCGCGCCGCGCTCAAGCCGATCTCGTCGCTGAACCGGGCACTGCAGACCGTCGACATCACCACCGGCGAGCCGGCCACCGCGATCAACCAGCGGTCCGACGTCTGCGCGGTGCCGGCGGGCGCCGTGGTCGCCGAGGCGATGGTGGCGCTGGTCCTGGCCGAGGCGGCGACCGAGAAGTTCGGCGGCGACTCGGTGGCCGAGATCCGGCGGAACCTGGCGTCCTACCTCGACACGCTGGTCATCCGCTGATGGCTCCGGTCGCGGTCCTGACCGGCGTGATGGGCGCCGGAAAGACCACGGTCGGCGTGGCGCTTGCCGAGCGGCTGGGCGTGCCGTTCGCCGACACCGACACGATCATCGAGGAGCGGGCCGGCAAGCCAATCCCGGAGATCTTCGTCGACGACGGCGAGGCCGCGTTCCGCGAGCTGGAGCGCGCGGTCGTGGTCGAGTGCCTGGAGACCTTCGGCGGCGTGCTGGCGCTGGGCGGTGGCGCGATCCTCGACGAGAGTACGCGCCGGCGGCTCACCGGCCTCCCCGTCGTCTTCCTGTCCGTCGGGCTGACCGACGCCCTGAAACGGGTCGGCCTCGGTGCCGGCCGCCCGCTGCTGGCGATGAACCCGCGGGCGACCCTGAAGTACCTGATGGACCAGCGGCGGCCGCTCTACCTGGAGGCGGCGGCACACACCGTCGCCACCGACGGCCGCACCCCGGAGGACCTCGCCGCCGAGATCGCCGGCCTGCTCGCGAGCTGAGCGGGCCGCGGCTGGGTGGCCGCGCGACCGGGCGCCGGGCTGGGCTGTGCTGGGCGCCGGGCTGGGCTGTGCTGGGCGCCGGGCTGGGCTGTGCTGGGCGCCGGGCTGGGCTGTGCTGGGCGCCGGGCTGGGCTGTGCTGGGCGCCGGGCCGAGTCGCTTCGTCGCCCAGGCGCGCCCCGTGGCTGCAGCAGTCCGCTGGACGGGTGGTCAGCTCAGCCAGTACCGCCCGCGCATCGACCCGGACCCCGATCCGGCCCCCTAGCGGTGCCAACACGCCGTCCACGGCGAGATGTTGATCTGCTAGCGCTACGAAATCGCTGTGATCATGGGGTTAAAACCGCGATTTCGTAGCGCTAGCAGATCAACGTCGCTGCGGAGGCAACGCAGCCGGTTACGGCCTGCGGGCCGGCGGGCGTGACAGAGCAGGCCGGCGGGTGACATCCGGTTGGCGAGCGGCGGAAGCTTGGTGCGATCCGGCCGGCGGCCCGGCATCCGGTTGGCGAGCGGCGGAAGCTTGGTGCGATCCGGCCGACGGACTGGCATCCGGTTGGCGAGCGGCGGGAAGCTCGGTGCGTCCCGGTTGCCGGGCGCGGTCAGGTGAGGCGCTGCTCCAGCCGCTCGATGCGCTCGGCCAGGGGCGCCAGCTCGGCGCGGACCGCGGTCAGCAGCGTGGCGGACACGGAGGGTTCGGCGTTGCCGGCGCGCAGGTGGGCGTACCCCGCTACGGCGGCGGCCACGGCACGGCGGGCGGCCTTGCCGTCGACCGCCCGGGAGCGCAGCAGGCGGCCGGCGGCGCCGTCGGGTTCGCCGGCGAGCCCGATCAGCAGGTGCTCGCAGCCGACGTAGTTGTGACCGAATCCGATCGCCTCACCCACCGCGAGTTCGAGGCTGACCGCGGCGGGGGCGCTGAACCGCAGGCCGGCGGCGACGGTCCCGGCTGCGGGTCCGGTGGTGGCGGGCCTGGTGGTGGCGGGCCCGGTGGTGGCGGGCCCGGACGTGGCCGGCTCGCTGGCCGCCGGTTCGGCCGCATCCGGGGCGGTCAGCGAGTCGGGCGCCACGTCCATCGCGCCGAGGACCTGCAGGCCCAGGTTGTGGTTCTCGGCGAGCATCGCGTGCAGCAGGTCCCCCGTGGTGACCGAAGCGGCGCCGGACTCCCGGGCGCGCCGAGCCGCGAGGGTGAGCACGATGACGAGCCGGCCGGTGAAGCTGGGCAGCTGCTCGGAGAGCCGGTCGGGGTCGAGGTCGCCGAGCACGGCGGCCCGGATCGTGGTGATCCGGCGGACCGCCTGTTCGAGGGCGCGCTGGCAGATCGGCGACACGGGCAGGCCGGTCTCGCGGACGGCGTCGGCGAGGTCGTCCGGCAGGTACACGTTGATTTTCGGCATGCCATCGTTGTAACCCGCCAGGGGTTATCTGTATATAACCCCATCCGACCAGTGGAACGGGTGAGGCGGGGCCACATCGGTGCGGCCGCACGTGGATAGGGTGACCGCGTGGTGACACGGATTCCGGTGACGGGTGACCGTCCCTACGACGTGGTCGTCGGGCGCGGGCTCGAGACCGAACTGCCCGGGATGATCGAGGGCGCGAGCCGGGTGGCGGTGCTGCACCCGCCGACGCTGCGCGACCGGGCCGAGGCGGTGGCCAAGGCGGCCGGCGTGGCGACGGTGGTGCCGATCGAGGTGCCGGACGCCGAGCGCGGCAAG
This sequence comes from Actinoplanes sp. DH11, assembly GCF_020873875.1. Taxonomy (GTDB): domain Bacteria; phylum Actinomycetota; class Actinomycetes; order Mycobacteriales; family Micromonosporaceae; genus Actinoplanes. The sequence continues at coordinate 122,271 of NZ_JAHWGU010000014.1, read as the reverse complement.
TCGATCGACGTGGCGGCCCGCTGCTGGGACGAGCTGGGGGCGGCCGGGTTCACCCGGACGGATGCGGTCGTCGGTGTCGGCGGCGGCGCCACCACCGACCTGGCCGGTTACGTCGCCGCGGCCTGGCTGCGCGGTGTCCGCTGGGTGCCGGTCGCCACCTCGGTCGCCGGCATGGTCGACGCCGCGGTCGGCGGCAAGACCGCTGTCAACATCGCCGCCGGCAAGAACCTGGTCGGCGCGTTCCATCCGCCGGCCGGGGTGCTGTGCGACCTGGACGCGCTGGACACGCTGCCGGCGGCGGACGTGGCGGCGGGGCTGGCCGAGGTGGTCAAGGGCGGGTTCATCGCCGACCCGCGGATCCTGGAGCTGATCGAGGCCGACCCGAAGGCCGCGCTCGACCCGCGCAGCGACGTGCTGCGTGAGCTGGTGGAACGCAAGATCAGGGTGAAGGCGCAGGTCGTGAGCGTGGACCTCAAGGAGTCCGGGCTGCGGGAGATCCTGAACTACGGGCACACGCTCGGTCACGCGATCGAACGCCGGGAGAACTACACCTGGAAGCACGGTGACGCGATCGCGGTGGGGCTGGTCTTCGCGGCCGAGCTGGGCCGGCTCACCGGGCGGCTGGACGACGCCACCGCCGCGCGCCACCGGGCGGTCCTGGAGTCGCTGGGGCTGCCGACGGCGTACCCCGCAAGCGCCTGGAGCGAGCTCCTGCCCGCCATGCGCGTCGACAAGAAGGCGCGGGCAGCGACCTTGCGGTTCGTGGTCCTGGACGGCCTGGCCGAGCCGGGCATCCTGACCGGTCCGGACGAGGCGCTGCTGGAGCGGGCCTACGCGGCGGTGGCCCGATGATCTACGTGCTGAACGGGCCCAACCTGGGCCGGCTGGGGCTGCGCGAGCCGGGCATCTACGGCTCGTCGACCTACGCCGACCTGGTGGACCTGTGCAAAACCGCCGCCGCCGACCTGGGTGTGCCGGTCGAGGTGCGCCAGACCGACGCCGAGCACGAGATGCTCGGTTGGCTGCACCAGGCCGCGGACGAGGGCGCCGACGTGGTGCTGAACCCGGGTGCCTGGTCGCACTACAACTACGCGGTCCGTGACGCCTGCGCGATGCTGCGTGGGAAGCTGGTCGAGGTGCACATCTCGAACATCCACGCCCGCGAGGAGTTCCGACACCATTCGGTGATTTCCGCCGTTGCGACAGGGGTCATCGCCGGTCTCGGATTCGACGGATATCGTCGCGCGCTGGAGCATATCGCGCGGTAAGCCCGATTCGCTGGGAGAGACCCACCGTCGGTAGACTCGTTCGGTCACCGATTCGCCCCAAGATCAAGGCAGGACATGGCTTCCACCAACGACCTGAAGAACGGCCTGGTTCTCAACCTCGACAAAGAGCTGTGGTCGGTTGTTGAGTTCCAGCACGTCAAGCCGGGCAAGGGTCCGGCGTTCGTGCGCACCACGCTGAAGCATGTCCTGTCCGGCAAGGTCGTCGACAAGACCTTCAACGCCGGCACCAAGGTCGAGACCGCGACCGTGGACAAGCGCACCATGCAGTACCTCTACAAGGACGGCGAAGACTTCGTCTTCATGGACCTAGACACCTACGACCAGATCCACGTCTCCGGTGCCACGGTCGGCGGCAACGCCGACTACCTGCTGCCCGAGGCCGAGGCCGTCGTCGCCACGCACGAGGGCGTCCCGCTCTACGTCGAGCTGCCGACCAGCGTGTTCCTCGAAGTCACCTACACCGAGCCGGGCCTGCAGGGCGACCGTTCGACCGGCGGCACCAAGCCGGCGACCGTCGAGACGGGCGCCACCGTCCAGGTCCCGCTCTTCATCACCACCGGTGAGAAGATCAAGGTCGACACCCGCGACGGCCGCTACCTCGGCCGCAGCTGATGGCGGAAGGCCCCAAGAAGGAACGGCTCGCGCGTCGTAAGGCCCGCAAGCGAGCGCTCGACGTCCTGTTCGAGGCCGACCTGCGTGACCTCCCTCCGGGTCAGGTGCTCATCACCTACCTGGAGCGGATCGCCAAGCCCCACCCGGAGCACATGGGCTACGCCATCGAGCTGATCGAGGGCGTGTCCAAGCATCTCGACCGGATCGACGAGTTGATCGCCAGCTACGCGGAGGGCTGGACGATCGATCGGATGCCGGCGGTCGACCGCAACCTGGCCCGGATCGCCGTCTTCGAGCTGCTCTACGTGCCGGACGTCGACGACCCGGTGGCCATCACCGAGGCCGTCGAGCTGGCGAAAGAGATGTCGACGGACGACAGTCCGCGCTTCCTGAACGGTCTGCTCGACCGGATCGCGGCGTTCGCCACGCGCTGAACCAGGCGCTGAAGCACGCGCTGAACCACCCGCTGTTCCACCGCACCGACAAAGGCCGGGTCATCGTCGTCCGACGATGGCCCGGCCTTGTGCGCGATCGACGATCATCTTACGGTGACGTGATCGCTCCGGGGGGAGGCGGCAATCCTTTTCGACTTCTTCGCCATGCGGGTACGGATCGAGGCGCTCCGCAAGGGCCGTCATCAGGTCCTGGTCGGTGGCTTCGGCGGCAACGGCAACGGCGCGCGGGCACACTCCCTGCGCCGCCTCACCCTGATCTCCAGCTCGGCCTGGCAGTGGCCGGCGGACGAGGCGACCTGCCGGCGGCACGGCGAGATGCTGCGCGGCCTGCGCGGCGGCGTCTCCCGGCTCCGGCAGACCGCGACGATCGACGAGGTGGTCGGCGTGCTCACCGACCTCTGCCTGGCGCCGCGCGGCACGGCGCGTGACCTGCTGCTGGCCGCCCGGCACCGGATCCACCTGCGCCGCCCGGAACTCACACTGATCCTGCCCGACCTGCCCGCGGACGTGCACGTCGTGCTGGACTTCGCCTTCGAGGACTACTGGGACCAGCTGACCTGCGTGCTGAAGGTCTCGGTCTCCACGCACCCACCGGGCCCGGTGCCGGGGCCGGCCACCGACGTGGCCGGGCCGGACTGGGTGGAGCTGCTCGGCATGGTGCGGGACGGCGTCGAGACCTGGTTCGCCGGGCAGGGGCTCTACCGCACCGACTTCCGGATCCAGGGCCGGGAGTACCGGCTCCCGACGGTCTGGGTCGGCGAGCTCAACGACCCGGCCGCCGACGCCGGCGCCTACCTCACCGAGTCCCTGGACGTGGTGAACGGCCTGGCGGCGCGGACCCTGCGGGTCGGTGACGCCCGGGACTGCGTGGTCACCCCGAGCGTGCTGAACGGCCAGATCCTGGCCCTGCGCCGGTCCGAGGCGCTCAAGCTGGAGGAGCCGGTCCTGCAGCCGACGTACCTGCTGGTGCCGGAGCGTGCGGCACCCGGCGACCCGGACGGTCGGCAACTCGGCGAGCTGGAGGAGACCCTGGTTGACGCGCTGGTCTCGCTGGAGGGGCAGGCCGCCGACCGGCTGTGGCGGATCGAGGCCGACGTCGACGTGTGGGAGCACCAGCTGGAGGTCTACGACCAGGTGGCCGAGCGCGGACTGGTGCTCTGGGACGCGCTCTCCACCCACCTGCCGGTCCGCCGCGGCCGGCAGCTGGAGCGGGTGCACCGCAGCGTGGAGCTGATCCACCAGATCCTGTTGCAGGGCGTGGCCGACCTGGCCCGGATGGAGACGCGCACCCAGGACTGCCTGGCCCAGGTGGGGCGGGCCCGCGCCGACCTGGTGGACGCGTTCGACACCCTGATCACCGAGTTCCACACCGGCGAGTTCGGCCTGCGCACCGCCCTGGCACAGACCGGGCTGGTCGGCGAGGTCGAGGTCAGCGCCGCCGCCGTGGTGCGCCAGGCCGCCCGGGTCAAGGCCAAGTACGACCACCTGCTGGGTGCCATGTCGCACGCCTTCGACGAGCGCCGGGTACGTGAGTCCGACGTCGTGCAGCGGGCCAGCGGGAAGGTCGGCTTCGCGCTGGCCTTCATCGGGGTGATCACCCTGCTCGACGCGACGGTGCAGATGAAGCCGGAGAGCCTGGCCTCGGGGGCGTACCTCTGGCCGGGGCTCGGCTGGCTGAGCGCCCTGGCGCTGATGCTCAGCGTGCTGGCCGGGCTTGGTTTCCTCGCGCTGGTCTGCTGGGTGGTGTTCAGCGCGATGGAGGAGGGTCCGCTCGGCTCGAAGAAGTTCTTCCGCCGGATCTACAACGGGCGGCGGGACAGTGGCGACAGCGGCATGTGGAAGTTCCTCCGCGACTCGTCGAGCGCCGAGCTCAACAAGGTGGCCGACGACCCGGCGGCCTGGCGGGCCCGCGACGACCAGCTGGCCGCGCGGTTCGCGCAGCTGTGGGACGAGATCGGCGAGGTGGACCCGAACCGGCTCGCCGGCAACGGCCGATGGGACGTCGGCACCGACATCGACCGGGTGGCCGGGCTGATCGAGCAGTGGGGCCTGTGGACGCTGCTGGTCACCGAGCGTCCGTTCGGCCGGCTGGCCCGGTACCGGCTGCCCCGGCTGACCCTGCTCTACCGGGTGTGCACGCTGCTGCCGGGGACGTTCCTGACCGGCGCGCAGGCGAGCGTGGTCTCCGAGGACGACTGCCGTCGCAGCCTGCAACGGCTGGGCCTGACGTGGGCAGAGGCCGGCCGGGTCGAGAAGTCGCTCGTCGCGTGGGTCCGGCAGCGCGGCGACGTGTCCGCCTGGGACGTGCTGCGCCTGCTGGACGACTGGTGGGTGCACGCCGACGCGACCGGCCCGGAGATCGCCGAGCGGGCCGGCTGACGGTGCCCGGCGCAGGCCGGGTGACGAAGAAGCCCGTGCCGCCGGGTGGCGGTACGGGCTTCGGGCAGTGCGGAGCGCGTCAGGACGCGAAGAACGCTCGCGGGTCGGCGACCAGGACGCCCTGCTCCGTCAGGCGCTCGATGAGGCCGGAGGGCGAGATGTCGTAGACGATGGCGAGCGCGCGCAGGTCGTCGGCGCGGATCGACAGGACGCGGCCGTTGTAGTCGCCGCGCTGCTGCTGGATGGCCCGGGCGTACCGCGCGACGTAGGCGAGGTCCTCGCCGGTGGTGTCGTACAGCTTCTCCAGGTCCAGCACGATCTTGTTGGTGGCCTCGAGGCGGATGCCGCTGCCGTCGGGCAGGAGCTCCGAGACGGGGACTCGGTAGAAGTCGGCCAGTTCGGCCAGACGCGAGACGGTCACCGCGCGGTCACCGCGCTCGTACGAGCCCACCACGACCGCCTTCCAGCGGCCGTTGGACTTCTCTTCGACGCCCTGCAGGGACAGGCCCTGCTGCTGGCGGATGGAGCGCAGGCGGGCGCCCAGCGACTTGGCGTACTCAGACGGCATACGGACACTCCCGGTACTGTGCTGGCCCGGAGGGTTCTTTCCTCGCGGATCGCTACGCTGCGTGACGGTACGGAGTTTGCGACCGCCGGTCAAGTGTTGGTTACCGATGAGTCGTGCGGGCCGCCCCAAAGTCACCGGCTGTATCCCCAGTTGCAGGATTTGTCCGGTTCATTCCAGTCAGGCACGTCACCATGGTCAACGCGGCGGCCACTGGTAACGTAGCGTCAGCCCTCGGGCCGGCCCGTAATGGGGTCAGTCCCGACCGACGTCCTTTAACGACCCGTCCCGTGAGGCGGGGAAGGAGGTCCGCCGTGGCACAACCACGCGCAGACGCCCCTAGCAAGATCATTTTGGCGGATTCCGACCTGCACCGGGTCGTCGACCGCATCGCGCACCAGATCCTCGAGAAGACCTCCGGCGCCACCGGCACCGTGCTGCTCGGCATCCCGACCCGCGGTGTCCCGCTCGCGCACCGGCTCGCCGCGCGGATCCACGCCTTCGAAGGCGTCGACGTCCCGGTGGGCTCGCTCGACATCACGCTCTACCGCGACGACCTGCGCCTCAAGGCCACCCGCGCGCTCGGCAAGACCGAGCTTCCGGCCGGCGGCATCGACGGCCTGCGGATCATCCTGGTCGACGACGTGCTCTTCTCCGGCCGCTCGGTGCGCGCCGCCCTGGACGCGTTGAAGGACCTCGGCCGGCCCAGTTCGGTGCAGCTCGCCGTGCTCGTCGACCGCGGTCACCGGCAGTTGCCGATCCGCGCCGACTATGTGGGCAAGAACATCCCGACCGCGCTCAGCGAGAGCGTGAAGGTCGCGCTCACCGAGGTGGACGGCGCCGACGAGGTACGGCTGATCGGGGGCCTCAAGTGATCAAGCACCTGCGCTCGGCCGCGGACCTGGACGCCGCGACCGCCACCCTGATCCTGGACACCGCCGCCGAGATGGCCGCGCTCTCCGGCCGTGAGGTCAAGAAGCTGCCCGCACTGCGCGGCCGCACCGTGGTGAACCTCTTCTACGAGGACTCGACCCGCACCCGGATCTCCTTCGAGGCGGCCGCCAAGCGCCTCTCCGCCGACGTGATCAACTTTTCGGCGAAGGGTTCCAGCGTCTCCAAGGGCGAGAGCCTGAAGGACACCGCGCTCACCCTGCAGGCCATGGGCGCCGACGCCGTGGTGATCCGGCACTCCGCGAGCGGGGCGCCGCATCGGCTGGCCGGCTGGGTGGACGGGTCCGTGGTCAACGCCGGCGACGGTACCCATGAGCACCCGACGCAGGCGCTGCTCGACGCGTACACCATGCGCTCCCGCCTGGGTCGTCTCGACGGCCTGCGGGTGGCCATCGTCGGCGACGTGCTGCACAGCCGGGTGGCCCGCTCCAACGTCCTGCTGCTGACCACCCTCGGCGCCCAGGTCACCGTGGTCGGCCCGCCGACCCTGATCCCGCTGGACGTGGCGGCCGCGCTGTCGTCGCGGACCCGGGTCTCCTACGACCTAGACGCGGTGCTGCCGGACAGCGACGTGGTGATGATGCTGCGGGTGCAGACCGAGCGCATGCAGGACTCGTACTTCCCGTCCGCCCGCGAGTACAGCCGCCGCTACGGGCTCGACATGCCGCGGATGAAGAAGCTGCCGGAGCACGCCATCGTGATGCACCCCGGCCCGATGAACCGGGGCATGGAGATCGCACCCGAGGTCGCCGACTCGCCCCGCTCCACGATCGTCGAACAGGTCGCCAACGGCGTCAGCGTCCGGATGGCCGTCCTCTACCTGCTTTTGGGAGGCAAGTGATGGCGTACCTGCTCAAGGACGTCTCGATTCTCGGCGGTTCGCCGACCGACCTCGCCATCGTCGACGGCGTCATCGCCGGTGACGCCCCGGAGGGCGCCGAAGTCATCGACGCGACAGGCCTGGTCGCGCTGCCCGGCCTCGTCGACGTGCACACCCACCTGCGCGAACCCGGCCGGGAGGACGCCGAGACCGTGGAGACCGGCTCCCGGGCGGCCGCGCTCGGCGGGTACACCGCGGTCTGCGCGATGGCGAACACCTCGCCGGTCGCCGACACCGCCGGTGTGGTCGAGCAGGTCTGGCGGCTGGGCCGGGAGGCCGGCCTGGTGGACGTGCAGCCGATCGGCGCCGTCACCATCGGCCTGGCCGGCAAGCAACTCGCCGAGCTGGGCGCGATGGCCAGCTCCGCGGCGAACGTGCGGATCTTCTCGGACGACGGTTTCTGCGTGGCCGACCCGCGGCTGATGCGCCGGGCCCTGGAGTACGTGAAGGCGTTCGACGGCGTCATCGCCCAGCACGCCGAGGAGCCGCGGCTCACCGAGGGCGCGCAGATGCACGAGGGCGAGGTCAGCACCCGCCTCGGCCTGACCGGCTGGCCGGCGGTCGCCGAGGAGGCGATCATCGCCCGGGACGTGCTCCTGGCCGAGCACGTCGGCAGCCGGCTGCACGTCTGCCACGTCTCCACCGCCGGTTCGGTCGAGGTGCTGCGGCAGGCCAAGGCCCGCGGCGTGCGCGTGACCGCCGAGGTCACCCCGCATCACCTGCTGCTCACCGACGAGCTCGCGGCGGGCTACGACCCGGTCTTCAAGGTCAACCCCCCGTTGCGTACGCGCAGCGACGTCGAAGCCCTCCGCCAGGCGCTGCTAGACGGCGTGATCGACGTGGTCGCCACCGACCACGCGCCGCACGCCGTCCAGGACAAGGAGTGCGAGTGGGCGTACGCGCGCCCCGGCATGCTGGGTCTGGAGACCGCGCTGCCGATCGTGCTGAGCGTCTTCGGCGAGAAGTGGGACCTGATCGCCGACCGGATGTCGATCGCCCCGGCCCGGATCGCCGGGCTGACCGGGCACGGCGGCGACCTCTCGGCCGGCACGCCGGCCAACCTGACGCTCGTGGACCCGTCCGCCCGCCGGGTCGTGGACCCGGCCGAGCTGGCGAGCCGCAGTCGAAACACGCCGTACGCGGGTATGACCCTGCCCGGTCGCATCGTCGCGACCTTCCTGCGGGGCGAAGCTACGGTTCTGGACGGGAAGGCTGTCAAGTGACTCTCTCTAACGATCTTGCGGGATTGCGGCGAAGCCGCCCTGGCAGCTCAGCGATTCTTGTACTCGAGGACGGGCGCACCTTCACCGGCGACGCCTACGGCGCGGTGGGGGAGACCTTCGGCGAGGCGGTGTTCACCACCGGCATGACCGGATACCAGGAGACGCTCACCGACCCGTCGTACCACCGCCAGGTCGTGGTGCAGACCGCACCGCAGATCGGCAACACCGGCGTCAACGACGAGGACGACGAGTCCGACCGGATCTGGGTCGCCGGTTACGTGGTCCGCGACCCCGCCCGCCGCCCGTCGAACTGGCGCTCGCAGGGCGACCTGGGTGAGCGCCTGGCCGCCGAGGGCGTCGTCGGCATCAGCGGCGTCGACACCCGCGCGCTCACCCGCCACCTGCGCGAGCGTGGCGCCATGCGGGTCGGCATCTCCTCGGTGGACCTCGACCCGCAGTCGCTGCTGGAGCGGGTCAAGGCCGCGCCGCAGATGGTCGGCGCCGACCTCTCCGCGCAGGTCACGACGCCGGATCTGTACACCGTCAAGGCCGAGGGCGAGCACCGTTACACGGTCGCCGCGCTGGACCTGGGCATCAAGCGCAACGTGGCCCGCAGGCTCGCCGAGCGCGGTGTCACCACGCACATCTTCCCGGCGTCCACCTCGATCGAGGACATGCTGGCGGTCAGCCCGGACGCGGTGTTCTTCTCGCCCGGTCCCGGCGACCCGGCGACCGCGGACGGACCCGTCGCGCTCGCCCGTGAGGTGATGCGCCGGGAGATGCCGCTCTTCGGCATCTGCTTCGGCAGCCAGATCCTCGGCCGCGCGCTCGGCTTCGGCACCTACAAGCTGGGGTACGGCCACCGCGGCATCAACCAGCCGGTGCTCGACAAGACCACCGGCAAGGTCGAGGTGACCAGCCACAACCACGGTTTCGCCGTGGACGCCCCGCTGAACACCGTGATCGACACGGACTTCGGCGGTGTCGAGGTCTCGCACGTGTGCCTCAACGACAACGTGGTCGAGGGCCTGCGCGGCATCGAGGTGCCCGCCTTCACCGTCCAGTACCACCCCGAGGCCGCCGCCGGCCCGCACGACGCCGACTACCTCTTTGACAGGTTCGTCGAGCTTGTGGAAAAGAAGGGCTGACACCCATGCCGAAGCGTGAAGATCTCAAGCACATCATGGTGATCGGCTCGGGCCCGATCGTCATCGGCCAGGCCTGCGAGTTCGACTACTCCGGCACCCAGGCGTGCCGGGTGCTGCGGGCCGAGGGCATCCGGGTCTCGCTCGTCAACTCCAACCCGGCCACGATCATGACGGACCCGGAGTTCGCCGACGCCACCTACGTCGAGCCGATCACCCCGGAGTTCGTCGAGCTGGTCATCGCCAAGGAACGCCCGGACGCGATCCTGCCCACCCTGGGCGGCCAGACCGCGCTGAACACCGCGATCGCCCTGCACGAGAGCGGCGTGCTGGAGAAGTACGGCGTCGAGCTGATCGGCGCGAACGTGGACGCCATCCGCAAGGGCGAGGACCGTCAGCTCTTCAAGGACATCGTCGCGACGGCCGGTGGTGAGACCCCGCGCTCGCGGGTCTGCCACTCGATGGACGAGGTCCGCGACACCGTCGCCGAGATCGGCCTGCCGGTCGTCATCCGCCCGTCGTTCACCATGGGCGGCCTCGGTTCCGGCATGGCGCACACCGCCGAGGACCTGGAGCGGATCGCCGGCACCGGTCTGGCCGCCTCCCCGGTGCACGAGGTCCTCATCGAGGAGAGCGTGCTCGGCTGGAAGGAGTACGAGCTCGAGCTGATGCGCGACAAGCACGACAACGTCGTGGTGGTCTGCTCGATCGAGAACATCGACCCGATGGGCGTGCACACCGGCGACAGCGTCACCGTGGCCCCGGCCATGACGCTCACCGACCGCGAGTACCAGAAGATGCGTGACCTCGGCATCGCGGTGCTGCGTGAGGTCGGCGTGGACACCGGTGGCTGCAACATCCAGTTCGCGATCAACCCGGACGACGGCCGGATGATCGTCATCGAGATGAACCCGCGGGTGTCCCGCTCGTCGGCGCTGGCCTCGAAGGCCACCGGCTTCCCGATCGCCAAGATCGCCGCGAAGCTGGCCATCGGCTACACGCTCGACGAGATCCCGAACGACATCACCCTCAAGACGCCGGCGGCCTTCGAGCCGGCGCTCGACTACGTGGTCGTGAAGATCCCGCGGTTCGCGTTCGAGAAGTTCCCGGGCGCCGACAAGGAACTCACCACCACGATGAAGTCGGTCGGTGAGGCGATGAGCCTGGGCCGCAACTTTGCCGAGGCGCTGAACAAGGCGATGCGCTCGATGGAGACGAAGGCGGCCGGTTTCTGGACCGCGCCCACCTTCACCGACGTGGACGAGGCCCTCGCGGCGCTGCGCATCCCGCACGACGGCCGGCTCTACACGGTCGAGGCCGCGCTGCGGCTGGGCGCGACCGTCGAGCAGGTGCACGAGGCGAGCGGCCGGATCGACCCGTGGTTCCTGGACGAGATCCAGGCCCTGGTCGACCTGCGTGCCGAGATCCTGGCCGCGCCGGTCCTCGACGAGGAGCTGCTGCGCCGGGCCAAGCGGTCCGGGCTCTCCGACCTGCAGCTGGCGACGCTGCGCCCGGAACTGGCCGGCGAGGAAGGCGTCCGCGCGCTGCGGCACCGGCTCGGCCTGCGCCCGGTCTACAAGACGGTGGACACCTGCGCCGCCGAGTTCCAGGCGAACACCCCGTACCACTACTCGTCGTACGACTCCGAGACCGAGGTGGCGCCGAGCGACCGGCCCAAGGTGATCATCCTGGGCTCCGGGCCGAACCGGATCGGCCAGGGCATCGAGTTCGACTACTCCTGCGTGCACGCCGTGCAGGCGTTGCGCGGGGTCGATTTCGAGACCGTCATGGTCAACTGCAACCCGGAGACCGTCTCCACCGACTACGACACCGCCGACCGGCTCTACTTCGAGCCGCTCACCTTCGAGGACGTCCTCGAGGTCGTGCACGCCGAGGACAGCTCCGGCAAGGCGGCCGGTGGCCCGGGCGTGGTCGGCGTGATCGTCCAGCTCGGCGGCCAGACCCCGCTCGGCCTGGCGAACCGGCTCAAGGCGGCCGGCGTGCCCATCGTCGGCACCTCACCCGAGGCGATCGACCTGGCCGAGGACCGCGGCCTGTTCGGCGCGGTGCTGGCCGAGGCCGGCCTGCGCTCGCCGGACCACGGCACCGCGACCACGTTCCCCGAGGCCAAGGCGATCGCCGACAGCATCGGTTACCCGGTGCTGGTCCGCCCGTCCTACGTGCTCGGCGGCCGGGGCATGGAGATCGTCTACGACGAGCCCACCCTGGAGGGCTACATCCAGCGGGCCACCGAGATCTCGCCGGACCACCCGGTGCTCGTCGACCGGTTCCTGGACGACGCCATCGAGATCGACGTGGACGCGCTCTGCGACGCCACCGGCGAGGTCTACCTGGGCGGCGTGATGGAGCACATCGAGGAGGCCGGCATCCACTCCGGCGACTCGGCCTGCACGCTGCCGCCGGTCAACCTGGCCGCGCCGCACCTGGCCGAGGTGCGCCGCTACACCGAGGCGATCGCCCGCGGCGTCGGGGTGCGCGGCCTGCTCAACGTGCAGTACGCGCTCAAGGACGAGACGCTCTACGTGCTCGAGGCCAACCCGCGCGCCTCCCGGACGGTCCCGTTCGTCTCCAAGGCGACAGCGGTTCCGCTGGCCAAGGCGGCCGCCCGGATCGCGCTCGGCGCCACCATCGCCGAGCTGCGCGCCGAGGGCATGCTGCGGTCCGACCACGACGGCGGCGAGACCCCGGCGCACGCGCCGATCGCCGTCAAGGAGGCGGTGCTGCCGTTCAAGCGGTTCCGCACCCCGGCCGGCAAGAGCGTGGACAACCTGCTGAGCCCGGAGATGAAGTCGACGGGCGAGGTGATGGGCATCGACGCCGGCTACGGCCAGGCGTTCGCCAAATCGCAGGCTGCCGCGTACGGCTCGCTGCCGACCTCGGGCAAGGTCTTCGTCTCGGTGGCGAACCGGGACAAGCGGTCGATGATCTTCCCGGTGAAGCGGCTCGCCGACCTGGGCTTCACCATCGTCACCACCGCCGGCACCGGTGACGTGCTGCGCCGGTACGGCATCGAGTGCGAGGTCGTGCCGAAGCACTACGAGAGCCCGGGCAAGAACGCGGTCGAGCTGATCCTGGCCGGCGAGATCTCGCTGATCATCAACACCCCGCAGGGTTCCGGCGCGAGCGCCCGGCTGGACGGGTACGAGATCCGCAGCGCCGCCGTCACCGCGAACGTACCGAGCATCACCACGGTGCCCGGCGCGGCCGCCGCCGTGATGGGCATCGAGGCGCTGATGCGTGGCGACATGACCGTCCGCCCGCTCCAGGAGTGGCACGCGCTGCTCCGGCCGGAGCTGACCAAGTGAAGCTGTTCGACGACGCCGTCCGGCCGGTCCTGTTCCGGCTGGGCGGCGGCGACGCCGAGCACGCCCACGAGTGGACGCTGAACCGGCTCGCCGCGCTGCCCGCCCCGGCGCTCGCCGCGTTGCGCCGCCGGTACGCCTTCGCGGCACCGGTGGAGGCGTTCGGCGTCCGGTTCCCCAACCGGGTCGGCCTGGCCGCCGGGATGGACAAGAACGGGATCGCGTTGCCGGCCTGGCCGGCGCTCGGCTTCGGCTTCGTCGAGGTCGGCACGGTCACCGCGAAGCCGCAGCCCGGCAACGACCGGCCGCGGCTGTTCCGGCTCAAGGGCTCCGAGGCGATCATCAACCGGATGGGGTTCAACAACCTCGGCGCGGCCGCCCTGGCCGACCGGCTGGCGGCCCTCGGCACACTGGACGTGCCGCTGGGCATCTCGCTCGGCAAGTCCAAGGTGACGCCGCTGGAGGAGGCGGTCGAGGACTACCTGACCTCGTACCGGCTGCTGCACCCCTTCGCCGACTACATCGCGGTCAACGTGTCGTCGCCGAACACGCCCGGGCTGCGCAAGCTCCAGGACTCCGACGCGATCGCAGGCCTGCTGAAGGCGCTGAGCGGCCCGGTGCCGGTGCTGGTGAAGATCGCGCCGGACCTGACCGAGGCGGCCATCGCCGAACTGCTCGAGGTCTGCCTGCGGCACGGCGCGGCCGGGCTGATCGCGACGAACACCACGCTGTCCCGGGACGGCATCGACGACGCCGACCAGCACCTCGCGGGCGAGGCCGGCGGACTCTCCGGCCGGCCGCTCACCGAGCGGGCCCGGCAGGTGGTGAAGTTCGTGCACGACGAGACCGGCGGCCGGCTGCCGATCATCGGGGTCGGCGGCATCATGTCGGTCGACGACGCCTCCCGGCTGCTGGACGCCGGCGCCTCGCTGGTGCAGCTCTACAGCGGGTTCATCTACCGGGGGCCGGAACTGGTCCGAGCGGTCGCCCGGGGCGCCCGGCCGGTCCGCTCCCACCGCGCACGATGACCGGGGACGGGCGCGACCCGCTCGCGCCCGGCCTGCCGGGGCCGGACCTGCCGGCACCGGATCTGGCAGCGCTGGACCGGGCGCACGTCTGGCACCCGTACGGCCCGATGCCCGGCCGCACCGACCCGTACCTCGTGGAGAGCGCGGCAGGGGTGCGGCTGCGGCTGGCCGACGGCCGGGAGCTGGTCGACGGGATGTCGTCCTGGTGGGCGGCGATCCACGGGTACCGGCACCCGGCGCTGGACGCGGCGCTCGCCGAGCAGGCCGGCCGGATGAGCCACGTGATGTTCGGCGGGCTCACCCACGAGCCGGCGATCCGCCTGGCCACCACCCTGGTCGAGCTCACCCCGCCGGGTCTGGAGCACGTCTTCCTCTGCGATTCCGGCTCGGTCGGTGTCGAGGTGGCGATCAAGATGGCGCTGCAGGCCCAGCGGGCCCTGGGGCGTCCCGGCCGGCAGCGGCTGGCGACCTGGCGAGGCGGGTACCACGGCGACACGTTCCACCCGATGAGCGTCTGTGACCCGGTCGGCGGGATGCACGCGCTCTGGACCGGGGTGCTGCCGGCGCAGGTCTTCGCGGACGTGCCGCCGGCCGAGTACGACCCGGACTACGCGACCGCGCTCACCGACCTGATCGGGCGGCACGCGGACGAGCTGGCCGCGGTGATCGTGGAGCCGGTCGTGCAGGGCGCCGGCGGGATGCGCTTCCACCACCCGGAGTACCTGCGGGTGCTGCGGGAGGCGACCGCCGCGCACGGGATCTTCCTGATCTTCGACGAGATCGCCACCGGCTTCGGGCGTACCGGGCGGTTCTTCGGCGCCGATCACGCCGGGGTCAGCCCGGACATCATGTGCCTCGGCAAGGCGCTCACCGGTGGGTACCTGACCCTGGCGGCGACCCTGTGCACGCCGGAGGTGGCGTCGGCGATCTCGGCGGGCGAGGGCGGCGGACTCGCGCACGGCCCGACCTTCATGGGGAACCCGCTCGCCTGTGCCGTGGCGAACGCCTCGCTGGAGCTGCTGCGGGGCGGCGGGTGGGCGGAGCGCGTACCCCGCATCGAAAGCCGGCTGCGGGACGGCCTGGCGCCGCTGCGCGAGGCGCGCGGGGTCGCTGACGTCCGCGTGCTCGGTGCGATAGGCGTGGTGCAGCTCGATCATCCGGTGGACATGGCGCGCGCGACCTCGGCCGCCGTGGCCGAGGGGGTCTGGTTGCGGCCGTTCCGGGATCTGATCTACACGATGCCGCCCTACGTGGCGGACGACGCGGACGTGGACCGCATTACCGCGGGGATCATCGCCGCGGTGCAAGCTACCTGACACGGAAGAAGGAAATTTCGATGGAGACCTTCGGCGAACGCCTCCACGCGGCCGTGGCGGAGCGTGGTCCGCTCTGCGTCGGCATCGACCCGCACGCCTCTCTGCTCGCCCGCTGGGGCCTCTCCGACGACCTCGCCGGCCTGGAACGCTTCGCCCGTACGGTGGTCGACGCGCTGGCCGATCGGGTGGCTGTTCTGAAACCACAGTCCGCGTTTTTTGAGAGATTTGGGTCACGTGGTGTCGCGATTCTTGAGTCAACTATCCGACAGTCCCGAGAGGCCGGCGCGCTCGTCCTGCTTGACGTGAAACGTGGCGACATCGGCTCGACGATGGCCGCGTACGCGTCCGCGTATCTGGATCCGGCGAGTTCTCTCTGTGCCGACGCGATTACTGTGAGTCCCTATCTTGGCGTCGGCTCGCTGCGGCCCGCGTTCGACCTGGCGGCCGCGAACGGCGGCGGAGTCTTCGTCCTCGCCCTGACCTCGAACCCCGAGGGCCCGGCCGTCCAGCACGCCGTCGGACCGGACGGAAAAACCGTCGCGCAGACGATCATCGACGAGATTTCCCAGGTCAACGCGGGTGCGCAGCCGCTCGGCAGCCTCGGGCTCGTGGTCGGCGCGACGATCGGCGAGACCGGCCACGACCTCTCCGCGGTGAACGGCCCGCTGCTCGCTCCGGGCCTTGGCGCGCAGGGTGCGACGCCCTCCGACCTGCGCGCGGTCTTCGGCGAGAGCCTGCGGAACGTATTGCCCTCGTACTCACGCGAAGTCCTCGCGGCGGGTCCGCAGAGTAGTGATCTCCGGGCCGCGGCGGAGCGTGTTCGTGACGACTGTCGCGCCGCGCTCGGGTGAAACGGCCTGCGTAGCAGGGTGTCGAAGAGCGGTTCGCGGGGTACCCCCACGTTGCCGAAAGCGCCGTTGACCGCTAGTTTTCCCCGCGCCGGGAACCACATGCCCCTTTGGTTCCTTGGCACACCACGTTTCACGCAAAGCGCCGGTATGAACTACCGCCGCGTGAGGGACCTGAGGAGAACTGGTGCCGCTCCCGTCACTGAGCCCCGAACAGCGCCAAGCTGCGCTGGAGAAGGCCGCGGAAGTTCGCAAGGCTCGGGCTGAGCTGAAGGAACAGCTCAAGTCCGGCAAGACCACCCTCGCCGCCGTGCTCGACCGCGCGGAGGCCGATGAGGTCGTCGGCAAGCTGAAGGTTTCGGCCGTGCTTCAGGCGCTGCCGGGCATCGGCAAGATCCGGGCGACCCAGATCATGGAGAAGCTCAAGATCGCTGAGAGCCGCCGGCTCCGGGGTCTTGGCGACCAGCAGCGCAAGGCCCTCCTGGGGGAGTTCGCTGCGAACTGACTCATCGGCTCGTGTAGTAATGAGCCGTGAGCATGGATGACGACGCGCGCCCGGCAGCCCGCCTCACTGTTCTTTCCGGCCCCTCAGGGGTCGGAAAGGACAGTGTGATCGAGCTGATCCGGGCGCGCTCGCCTTGGATCAGGTTGTCCGTTTCGGTCACGACCCGAAAGAAACGGGACTACGAGACCGACGGCGAGCATTATCACTTCGTGAACCGCACCGAGTTCCAGCGCCTGATCGACGGTGATCAGCTGCTGGAGTGGGCGGAGTTCGCGGGCAACCTCTACGGCACGCCCCGGGCGCAGGTCGAGGGCTGGCTCCAGCAGGGCCGGCCCGTTCTGTTGAAGATCGACCTGCAGGGCGCCCGGCAGGTCCGTGCCGCGATGCCGGAGGCCCAGCTGGTCTTCCTGGCTCCACCGAGTGTCGATGAGCTCCAGCGCCGCCTGATCGGCCGGGGCACCGACGACGCCGAGACGATCAAGCGCCGGCTGGCCCACGCGGACGAGGAACTGGCCGCCGAGGCCGAGTTCGACGTCACCGTGGTGAACGACTTCGTCGAGCGCGCCGCCGATGAGCTGGTAGGATTGCTCGGTTCATCGAGCTTAGCGTCCGCTCAAGTCCTCGAGCATTAAGGAAGCAGACACAAGTGGGAACCATCGCGAACCCCGAAGGCATCACCAACCCGCCGATCGACGAGCTGCTGGACAAGACCTCGTCGAAGTACTCGCTGGTGATCTTCGCGGCCAAGCGCGCCCGCCAGGTCAACGCGTACTACAGCCAGCTCGGCGAGGGCCTCCTGGAATACGTCGGCCCGCTGGTCGAGACCACCCCCCAGGAGAAGCCGCTCTCCATCGCGATGCGGGAGATCAACGCCGGCCTGCTGACGGCCGAGCCCACCGACAACCCGTAATCCGCCGATCCACCATGATGATCCCGCGTCCCGCATCTTGGGCGCGGGATCGCTTGCTTTGACCAACCGCTCTGACGAGGTGCGTGCGTGACCGAGGTCGTCCTGGGTGTCTGCGGTGGCATCGCCGCTTACAAGGCGTGTGAGCTGCTGCGCCTGTTCACCGAGTCGGGGCACGGCGTGCGCGTGGTGCCGACCGCGGCCGCGCTCAAGTTCGTCGGCGAGCCGACCTGGGCCGCGCTCTCCGGCCGGCCGGTCGCCACCGAGGTCTTCGACGACGCGCACGAGGTGCCGCACGTGCGGATCGGCCGGGCCGCCGAACTCGTCGTGGTCGCGCCGGCCACCGCGGACATCCTGGCCAAGGCGGCCCACGGCATCGCCGACGACCTGCTCACCAACACGCTGCTCACGGCGACCTGCCCGATCGTCTACGCGCCGGCCATGCACACCGAGATGTGGGAGAACCCGGCCACCCGGGCGAACGTGGCGACCCTCCGCGAGCGCGGGGCGATCGTGATCGAGCCGGCGGTCGGGCGGCTCACCGGCAAGGACACCGGGAAGGGGCGGCTGCCGGATCCCGCGGCGATCTTCGAGTACGCGTTGCGCGTACACCGCCGGGGTCCTGACCTTGATCTTGCCGGGCGGCACCTGGTGGTCACCGCCGGTGGGACGCGCGAGCCGCTGGACCCGGTCCGTTTCCTCGGCAACCGCAGCTCCGGCAAGCAGGGGTACGCGCTGGCCCGCGCCGCGCTGGCCCGTGGCGCCCAGGTGACCCTCGTGTCGGCGAACGTGTCGCTGCCCGACCCGGCCGGCGCCGACCTCGTGCGGGTCGGCACCACCGAGGAGCTGCGCAAGGCGACCGTCGAGGCGTTCGCGGCGGCGGACGCGGTGGTGATGGCGGCGGCGCCGGCCGACTTCCGGCCCGAGACGGTCGCGGCCCAGAAGATCAAGAAGAGCGACGGCGGTACGCCGGACCCGATCACCCTGACCACGAACCCGGACATCGCCGCCGAACTGGGTGCGGCGAAGCGTCCCGGGCAGATCCTCGTCGCCTTCGCCGCGGAAACCCACGACGCGCTGGAGCACGCACGCGCGAAACTGGTGAAGAAACGCGCCGACCTGATCGTCGTTAACGAGGTGGGCCCGGAACTGGTGTTCGGGCAGGACCGGAACACGGTCACCCTGCTGGGCGCCGACGGATCGACCGCGATCTTCGGGGAACTCCCCAAAGATGATGTGGCGGATATGATTTTGGACCACGTGGTGGCACGCCTGGACGCCCAGGTCGGTCACGCTCGGCGCGGCTGACTAGACTTCCGCGTTACGTTGTATTCGACAAATCTGAGGAGCACCGTGGCACGCCGCCTGTTCACCTCCGAGTCGGTCACGGAAGGCCACCCGGACAAGATCGCTGACCAGATCAGCGACGGCATTCTCGACGCCCTGCTCGAGCAGGATCCGCGCAGTCGCGTCGCGGTGGAGACCCTGATCACGACCGGCCAGGTGCACGTTGCCGGTGAGGTCACCACGCAGGCCTACGCGGACATCCCGAAAATCGTTCGGGACACCATTCTGGGCATCGGGTACGACTCGTCGAAGAAGGGTTTCGACGGCGCGTCGTGCGGCGTGAGTGTCTCGATCGGCTCGCAGTCGCCGGACATCGCGCAGGGTGTGGACAGCGCCATCGAGCTGCGGTCCGGCGACAGCGAGCACGTGCTGGACGCGCAGGGCGCCGGCGACCAGGGCATGATGTTCGGGTTCGCGTGCTCGGAGACGCCGGAGCTGATGCCGCTGCCGATCGCGCTGGCGCACCGGCTGGCGCGGCGGCTGTCCGTCGCGCGCAAGGACGGCACGATCCCCTACCTGCGGCCGGACGGCAAGACGCAGGTCACCATCGAGTACGACGGGCTGCGCCCGGTGCGGCTGGACACCGTCGTGGTGTCGTCGCAGCACGCCGCCGACATCTCGCTGGAGTCGCTGCTGACGCCGGACATCCGGGAGCACGTGATCGCCCCGGAGCTGGAGAACCTGGGCCTGGACACCGAAGGCTACCGGCTGCTGGTGAACCCGACCGGCCGCTTCGAGATCGGCGGCCCGATGGGTGACGCCGGCCTGACCGGCCGCAAGATCATCGTCGACACCTACGGTGGCTACGCCCGCCACGGCGGTGGCGCGTTCTCCGGCAAGGACCCGTCGAAGGTGGACCGGTCCGCGGCGTACGCGATGCGCTGGGTCGCCAAGAACGTCGTCGCCGCCGGCCTGGCCGAGCGGTGCGAGACCCAGGTGGCGTACGCGATCGGCAAGGCCCACCCGGTGTCACTGTTCGTAGAGACGTTCGGCACCGAGAACGTGCCGGTCGAGAAGATCGAGAAGGCCATCAACGAGGTCTTCGACCTGCGTCCGGCCGCGATCATCCGCGACCTGGACCTGCTGCGCCCGATCTACCAGCAGACCGCGGCGTACGGCCACTTCGGCCGCGAACTGCCCGAACTGCGGTGGGAGAGCACCGACCGGGCGGCGGACCTGAAGAACGCCGCTTCCTGAGCTGGTTCGCAGGTGAAGGCCGGCACCCGGTGGGTGCCGGCCTTTCGCGTCCGGTCTCGCGTCCGGTCTCGGTGGCCGAGAGCCGCTGCGGTGGGTCCGCAGGGCGTTATTGATCTGCTAGCGATGCGAAATCGCGGTTTCAGCCCCTTGATCACAGCGATTTCGCATCGCTAGCAGATCAACTTCTGCGCGTTCAGTGCCGCGGGGTCGGCCCTCCTCTGGTCTGGGCGGCGGGGGAATGTCGGAGGGGCCGGGCAGAATGTTCGGCGATGGGGTTCAAGGGTGTGCGCAGCGAGCGGGAACCGGCCGAGAGGCTGCCGGTGGCCCGCGTCTGTGTCGACGTGCCGTTGCCACACCTCGACCGGGCGTTCGACTACCTGGTGGCGGCGTCCGACGACGAGGCGGCGCAGCCGGGGGTGCGGGTCAAGGTCCGATTCGCCGGGCAGCTGGTGAGCGGGTTCCTGCTGGAACGGGTGGAGTCGTCCGAGCACGCCGGAAAACTCGCCTACCTGGAGAAGATCGTCTCGCCCGAGCGGGTGCTCGACCCGGAAATCCTTCGACTGGCGCGGGCGGTGGCGCAGCGTTACGCGGGCAACCTGGCCGACGTCCTGCGGCTGGCGGTGCCGCCGCGGCACGCACGGGTCGAGGCCAAGGCCGCCGAGTCGGCTGCGGCTGCCGCTACTGCCACCTCCGAGGCTCCGGCCGCCCTCGCCGCTAGTGCTGCCCCCGGCGCTCCGGCCGTGACTGTTGCGCCTGTTGCTTCTGCCGCACGCGCGGTGGACGTTATCGCTCCTACCACCGCCGCTCCGGCTGCCGCCGCCGCTCCTACCGCTGCCGTCACTACGGCTGCTGCCGCCACTCCGGCCGTCGCGCAGCGGGAGGCCGAGACCGGCGAGGGCCCTCCAGCAGAGCCGGCGGCGCGGTCCGGTGCGGCTCCTGCGGTGGGGCTTCCTGCCTCGTTCGACGGCGCGGCTTTGGTCGCCCGTGATGCTGAGCTTGGCAGCGCGGCTTCCGTGAAGCTCGGTGAGTTGTCTGGCGGTGCGGCTTCCGCGGGGTTTGATGCGTTGTCTGGCGGCGCGGCTTCCGGGGGGCTTGGTGCGGCGACTGGCGGTGCGGGCTCGGTAGGGATTGATGCCGAGGATGCTGAGGACGGCGCTGCGGGTTCGGTGGGGCTTGGTGCGTCGTCTGGCGGTGCGGGTTCTGTGGGGCTTGATGTCGAGGACGGTGGCGCGGGTTCCGGGGGGCTTGATGTCGAGGACGGTGGCGCGGGTTCCGGGGGGCTTGCTGAGGCGGTTGCTGTGACACGGGACGCTGCGGCTGGTGACGCGGCTCGTGGGGAGGTTGACGGGGCGTCCGGGGCCGAGGCGTCGGGAAGAACGCTGCCGCCGCGGCAGGGGGTGGCTGCGGCGGGTGGCTGGGATTCGTATCCGACCGGGCCCGGCTATCTGCGGGCACTCGCGGAGGGGCGGCCGGCCCGGGCTGTCTGGTCGGCGCTGCCGGGGGAGGACTGGGCGACGCGGATCGCTGAGGCGGCGGCCGCTACCGTGCGTGGCGGGCGGGGTGTGGTCGTCGTGGTGGCCGACGCGCGGGATCTGGAGCGGGTGGACCGGGCGCTCGGCGCGGTGCTCGGGCCGGGGCTGCACGTCGCGCTGAACGCGGCCCTGGGGCCCGCCGAGCGGTACCGGCGATTCCTGGCGGCCAGCCGGCACCAGGTTCCGGTGGTGGCCGGGACCAGGGCCGCGATGTGGGCGCCGGTGCCGCGGCTGGGGCTCGTGGTGATCTGGGACGACGGGGACGACGTGCACGCCGAGCCGCGGGCGCCGTACCCGCATGCCCGCGAGGTGCTGCTCACCCGGGCGCAGCTGGCCGACTGCGCGGTGCTGGCGGGCGGGTTCGCGCGCACCGGTGAGGCGCAGTTGCTGCTCGAGACCGGCTGGGCCAAGGAGATCGTCGCGGATCGGGGGACGCTGCGGCGGCGGTCGCCGGCGATCATGCCGACCGGGGATGATCCGCAGTTGGCGCGCGATCCGGGTGCGGTGAGTGCGCGGTTGCCCAGCCTTGCCTGGCAGACGGCGCGGCAGGCGTTGCAGGCCGCGGCGCCGGTGCTCGTGCAGGTGCCGCGGCGGGGGTACCTGCCGGCGGTGGCGTGTGCCGAGTGCCGCACCCCGGCGCGGTGCCCGCACTGTTCCGGGCCGCTCGGCCTGCCGGGGGCGCGGGACGTGCCGGTCTGTCATTGGTGCGGGCGCGCTTCGGCGGCGTACGCGTGCCCGGCCTGCGGCGAACGCCGCCTGCGCGCCTCGGTGACCGGGGCCCGGCGCACCGCCGAGGAGCTGGGCCGGGCCTTCCCGGGTGTGCCGGTGCGCACGTCGGGGCGGGACGAGGTGCTGTCCACGGTGCCCGCCGAGGCGTCCGTGGTGGTCTCGACGCCGGGGGCGGAACCGGTGGCCGACGGCGGTGGCTACGGCGCGGTGCTGTTGCTGGACACGTGGGCGCTGCTGAGCCGGTCGGATCTGCGGGCCGCCGAGGAGACGATGCGCCGCTGGTTGAACGCGGCGGCGCTGGCCCGGCCGGCGGGGGCCGGCGGCAAGGTGATCGTGGTGGCGGACGGTTCGCTGGCGCCGGTGCAGGCGTTGTTGCGCTGGGATCCGGGCTGGTTCGCGGCCCGGGAGCTGGCGGAGCGCCGGGAGCTGGGGTTCCCGCCGGCGGCCCGGATGGCGAGCGTCACCGGGACCGCGGCGGCGGTGGCGGACCTGCTCGGGCAGACGCGGCTGCCGGACGGCGCGGAGGTGCTGGGGCCGGTGCCGGCGGCCGAGGACCAGGAGCGCATGCTGCTGCGGGTGTCCCGGTCGCGGGCCGGTGACCTGGCCCGGGCGCTGCACGAGGCGGCCGCGATGCGCAGCGCCCGCAAGGCCGCGCAGCCGGTGCGCATCCAGGTCGATCCGGCCGACCTGTTCTGATCGCGGGGCGGCCGGGACGAAGCCGCGGGGCGGTCGGGGACGACGGGTGGGGTGGCGCGGGGCGAAACGTAGACTGGGTGGGTGCAAGCCACCACAGTCAGGAGTTCCGCCGCGTGACCGTCCAGCAAATCCGTCTTTTCGGCGATCCGGTCCTGCGCACCGAGGCCGATCCCGTCGTCGACTTCGACAAGGAACTGCGCAACCTGGTCAAGGATCTGGTCGAGACCATGCAGGACGAGGGTGGCGCCGGCCTGGCCGCCCCGCAGCTCGGTGTCGGTCTGCGGGTCTTCACGTTCGACGTCGACGACGTGGTCGGTCACATCGTGAACCCGGTGCTCTCCTTCCCGGACGAGGAGGAGCAGGACGGCCCGGAGGGCTGCCTCTCCATCCCGGGGATCTACGTCGACACCAAGCGCCGGCAGAACGTGGTCGCGAACGGCTTCAACGAGTACGGCGATCCCATCCAGCTGGTCGGCACGGGTCTGATGGCCCGATGCGTGCAGCACGAGACCGACCACCTCGACGGCGTGCTCTTCCTGGACCGGCTGGACGCCGCCGCCCGCAAGGACGCGATGCGGCAGATCCGGTCCGCCGAGTGGTACGACGCCGCCAAGCCGCCCACCATCAAGGAGAGCCCGCACGGCCGGGGCATCTTCGGGCTGGGCCGGTGACCGGAATGCGCCTGGTCTTCGCCGGCACGCCCGAGGTGGCGGTGCCGAGTCTGGAGGCGATCGCCGCTTCCGGGCACGACCTGGTCGCCGTCGTGACACGTCCGGACGCCCCCGCCGGCCGCGGCCGCCGGCTGGTCCGGTCCCCGGTGGGTGCCTGGGCCGACGAGCGCGGCATCGAGGTGCTGACGCCGGAGAAGCCGCGGGACCCCGAGTTCCAGGAGCGGCTGCGGCAGATCGCGCCGGACTGTGTGCCCGTGGTGGCGTACGGCGCCCTCGTCCCGCCGTCCGCGCTGGAGATCCCGGCGCGCGGCTGGTTGAACCTGCACTTCTCGCTGCTGCCGGCCTGGCGGGGTGCCGCCCCGGTGCAGCACGCCGTCCTGCACGGCGACTCGGTGACCGGCGCCAGCGTCTTCGAGCTGGAGGCGGGGCTGGACACCGGCCCGGTCTACGGCACGCTCACCGAGCAGATCCGCTTCAACGACACGTCCGGCGACCTGCTGGGTCGTCTCGCCACCGAGGGCGCGGGCCTGCTGGTGGCGGTCCTCGACGCGATCGAGGCGGGCACCGCGCGGGCGCATCCGCAGCCGCACGACGGTGTCTCGTTCGCACCGAAACTGACCGCCGACGACGCCCGGATCCGCTGGGACGACCCGGCGTTCGCGGTGGACCGGCGGATCCGTGCCTGCACCCCGGCGCCCGGCGCGTGGACGACGCTGCGCGGTGACCGGCTGAAGCTGGGCCCGGTGCGGCCGGTGGCGAACGTCCCGTCGTTGCCGCCGGGTGAGCTGCTGGTGGAGCGTTCGCAGGTGCTGGTCGGCACCGCGACCACCCCGGTGATCCTCGGTGAGGTGCGGGCGGCAGGCAAGAAGCCCATGGCGGCCACGGATTGGGCGCGTGGGACACGAATTCAGGCAGGGGAGAAACTGGCGTGACGGAACATCGGGCCTCGCGGCCGCACGGCGGGCGGCCGATCCGGCCGGCCGGTCCGGGGTACGGCCGGGACGAGCGGAGCGGCCGCGCGCCGCGGGCCGGTCGTCCGCCGTCGGATCCGGCGCGGCAGGCGGCGTACGAGGCGATCGCCGCGGTGCACCGCGACGACGCGTACGCGAACCTGGTCCTCTCCGAGATCCTCGGCGGGATGGGGCTGCACGGGCGGGACGCGGCGTTCGCGACGGAGTTGACCTACGGGACGCTCCGCGCGCTCGGCACCCTCGACCTGATCATCGCGGATGCGGCCGGCCGGGATGTCGCCCGGATCGACCCGCCGGCCCGGGACGCGCTGCGCCTCGGCGTTTATCAGCTGCTCTACACCCGGGTGCCGCCGCACGCCGCGGTGAACCAGACCGTCGACCTGGTGCGTTCGGTGGCGCCGGGTGCGGCCGGTTTCGCCAACGCGGTGATGCGGACGGTCTCGGAGACCCCGCTCGACGCGTGGCTGGAGAAGGTCGCACCGGATTACGCGGCCGACCCGATCGCCAACCTGTCGGTCATGCACCACCACCCGCAGTGGATCATCCGGTCGTTCGCCGAGTCGCTCGGTGGCGACCTGGAGGACACGGCCCGCCTGCTGATCGAGGACAACCAGCCGCCGGCCGTGCACCTGTGTGCCCGTCCGGGCCGGGCCGACGCGGTCGACCTGGCCGACGAGGTGGGCGGGGTTCCGGGTGCGTTCTCGCCGTACGCGGTGTACCTGAACGGCGGCGCCCCGCGCGACCTGGCCGCGATCCGGGAGGGTCGCGCCCACGTCCAGGACGAGGGTTCCCAGCTGGTGGCCGCCGCGCTGCTGGCGGCGCCGCTCGAGGGCCGGGACACCCGCTGGCTGGACCTGTGTGCCGGCCCGGGTGGCAAGACGGGTCTGCTCGGTGCGATCGCCACCGGCCGGGGTGCCGAGGTGACCGCGGTGGAGGTGGCCGAGCACCGGGCCCGCCTGGTGGATCAGGCCACCGAGGGGATGCCGGTGACGGTGCTGCCGGTGGACGGCCGGTCGGTGGGCCGTGACCCGGACCTGCCGGAGGAGTCGTTCGACCGGGTGCTGGTGGATGCGCCGTGCACCGGGCTGGGTTCGCTGCGCCGCCGGCCGGAGTCGCGCTGGCGCCGCCAGCCGGCGGATCTGCCCCCGCTGACGAAACTGCAGCGGGAGCTGCTGGTGGCGGCGCTGCGGGCGGTACGGCCGGGCGGCGTGGTCGCCTACGTGACGTGTTCCCCGCACATGGTGGAGACGCAGGTGACGGTCAGCGAGGGCGCCCGCCGCAGCGGTGTCGAGGTGGACTTCGTGGATGCCCGCCCGCTGCTGCCGCCGGGGATGCCGGGTCTGGGTGCCGGGCCGACGGTGCAGTTGTGGCCGCACCGGCACGGCACGGACGCCATGTTCCTGGCAGTCCTGCGCCGCACCAGCTGATCCGGGACTGATACCGGGACGGCCTGAACAAGGCTGGGACGACGAGAGGCCGGGCCCGCGACGGGCCCGGCCTCTTCGTTCGTGACGGGGTCAGTTGCCGCCGCTGCGGCTGACCCCCGGAATCACCAGGGTGTCGGCCGCGGACGGCTCCCGCTGGGCGGGCGCCGGATGCCCAGCCGGCGTGTCAGCGGGCGGTGAGGCGGGCGCCGGAGCAGCCGGCGGGCCGGCGGGCCGGCCGAACCGGTCGTCCCGGCCGAGCGACGCCGCCGCCTCGTCCAGTTTGCGCTTCATGACCCGGGCCAGCGGTTTCTCGATCAGCCGGTGCAGCAGGTATGCCGCCAGCAGCATGATCACGATGGCCGCGCCGAGCATCACCAGCGGCGGGCCGAACCCGCGGATCCCGTAGATCACGGTCCAGCCGACGTTCTCGTGCAGCAGGTAGAACGGGTACGTCAGGACGCCCGCCGTGGTCAGCCAGCGCCACCGGATCCGGGACGTGTACCCGAGCGCGACGAGCGTCAGCACCGCGAAGAAGACCGTGACCAGGGCGGCGCCGACGAGCGGGGACATGTCGACGTCGTACCGGTTGTTGTAGTGCCGCAGCAGGCGGTCGGCCCAGTACTGCGACAGCACGAACGAGAGCCCGAGCAGGCCCCACAGGAGCAGGTCGGGCCCGAACCGGTGGATCAGGTACAGGGCGATGCCGGCGACGAAGAACGACGCGTACCCGGGCTGGAGGAACGTCTTGAGCAGCGGGACGCCGGAGTTCTGCGCGAGC
Source organism: Actinoplanes sp. DH11 (assembly GCF_020873875.1). Taxonomy (GTDB): domain Bacteria; phylum Actinomycetota; class Actinomycetes; order Mycobacteriales; family Micromonosporaceae; genus Actinoplanes. The sequence continues at coordinate 95,497 of NZ_JAHWGU010000014.1, read as the reverse complement.
ATGGCGGCGATCAGCCACCCGTACCCGAAGATGATCGCTCTTTTCAGGGTGAGCCCGCGCCAGACGACGAACGCGAAGAGCAGGTAGAAGAGCCCTTCGTTCCAGAGCGTCCAGTAGACCGCGTCCACGTGTGCGGCGCCGACCGCCTCCTGCATCATCGAGAAGTTGATCACGACGTCGTTCCAGCGCTTGTGCTCGCGGACCACCGGCCAGAGGAAGAGCACCACCGTGGTGATCACGATGGCGGCCCAGTACGCCGGGAAGAGCCGGGTCACGCGGGAGCGGAAGAACGCGCCGGGGGAGCGGCCCCAGCTGCTCATGCAGATCACGAACCCGCTGATCATGAAGAACAGTTCGACGCCGAGCCAGCCGTACTGCCCGATCTTGTGCAGGTGGGGGAAGGCCGTCTCGCGGGTGATGCCCCAGGCGTCCCGGACGCCCGGCGCATAACCGGTGTAGTGGTACAGCGCGACGAAGAGCGCGGCGATCAGGCGCAGCCCGTCCAGGGCCGCGAGTCGGCCGCCGGCGGAGGGGCGCCGCCGGCCGGGAGCTTCGGTCATGGCGCGTAACGATACAGAGATCGCCGTCGTACACAGAACTGTCCCGGGCCGGTCTGGGGGCCGTCGCGCCAGGTGGCAGCCGGGAAGTCATACACTTTCAGCCGTGGAACAGTCGCCGATCATCGCGCCGAGCATCCTCGCCTCCGACTTCTCCCGGCTCGGGGAGGAGGTTCGTGCCATCGAGGGAGCGGCCGACTGGGTCCACGTCGATGTGATGGACAACCATTTCGTGCCGAACCTGACGCTGGGCCTGCCCGTGGTGCAGAGCCTGCGGAAGGCGACGAGCATCCCGTTCGACGTGCACCTCATGATCACGGACCCGCAGCGCTGGGCCCCGGCGTACGCGGAGGCCGGCGCCTACAACGTCACCTTCCACGCGGAGGCCTGCGACGACCCGGTGGCGCTCGCCAAGACGCTGCGGTCGGCCGGTGCCAAGGCCGGGCTGGCGATCGACCGGGACACCCCCGTCGAGCCGTACCTGGAGCTGCTGCCCTACCTGGACACCATCCTGATCATGACGATCAAGGCGGGCTTCGGCGGCCAGGCGTTCCTCCCGGAGATGCTGGACAAGGTCCGCGACGTGCGCCGCCGTGCCCGGGTCAACAACCTTCAGATCCGGCTCGAGGTGGACGGCGGCATCGCGGCGGACACCATCGAGCAGGCCGCCGAGGCGGGTGCCGACGCGTTCGTCGCCGGCACCGCGGTCTACGGCGCCGCCGACCCGGCCGAGGCGATCGCCAAGCTCCGCGGACTCGCCGCTCGCGCGATGGGGGTGGCGTGAGGGGCGGGCCAGGGCCCATCATCGGAACCGATACCGCTACTCCAGCCCCCGGCAGGCACAGGAAGGTGCGATGAGCGCGGCTGAGCCCGAGGTCGATCCGGAGCTGGACCCCGAGGAGGGTCCGGATCTCATCCTGGTGGTCGACGACGACCAGGACATCGCCAGCTTCGTCGAGTTCAACCTCAAGGTGCACGGCTTCGACGTGATCCGGGCCAGGGACGGCCAGGAGGCGCTCGAGATGATGGAGACGCACCGGCCGAACCTCGCGGTCGTCGACTGGATGATGCCGCGGATGGACGGTGTCGAACTGGTCCGCCGGCTGCGGGCCGAGCCGCTCACCTCCGCGCTGCCGGTGATCATGCTGACCGCCAAGAGCATGACCGTGGACAAGGTCGTCGGCCTGACCGCGGGCGCCGACGACTACCTGGTCAAACCGTTCGACACGGCCGAGTTGATGGCCCGCGTGATGACCACGCTGCGGCGCAACAAGGACGCCCGCGAGGTGTCGCCGCTGACCGGCCTGCCGGGGAACGCCCGGGTCCGCCGGGAGATCTCCGAGCGGATGCGGGTCGGCGGGGAGTACTCGGTCGGCTACATCGACATCGACCGGTTCAAGAGCGTCAACGACGTGTACGGGTTCGACCGCGGCGACGACTTCATCATCGCGCTCGCCCGCAGCCTGCAGCGGGCGAGCTCCAAGACCGGCCCGCCGTCGATCTTCATGGGGCACATCGGCGGCGACGACTTCGTCTTCATCTGCACGCCGGACCAGGTGCTGCCGCTCACCAAGCGCACGGTCACCGACTTCGAGGAGGCGGCCGACCGCCTCTACGAGCCGGAGGACGCCCGGCGTGGCTTCATCGAGGTGCCCGACCGGCGCGGCAACAAGCAGAAGGCGGCCCTGGTGACGCTCTCCATCGGGGTGGCGCAGGCGACCCTGGAGGGCCGCCGGTTCACCGATCCGCGGGTCGTGATCGCGGTCGCCTCGGAGATGAAGAAAGTGGCCAAGTCCCAGCCGGGGTCGTACGTGGCGATCGACCGCCGCCGCGGCGAGGACCCGGAGTGACCGACCGTCGCGCGGCGGCGGCTCAGTCCCGGATGGCCGGCAGCACCAGGGTGTCGCCGTCCATGCCGGGACGCTGATCCGGCACCGGCCCGGGCGACACCGGCCCGATCGGCGCGGGCGAGACCGGTGCGGGTGACACAGACGCCTGTGACATCGATACCTGTGCTGCGGGTGCCTGTGCTGCGGGTGCGTGTTCCGGGGATGCGGGCGCGACCGGCACCTCGGATCGCACGGCCGGTGTTTCGTCCGGGGCGTCGGGCGCGGTGCGGTACCGGCCGGGGATGCTGGCGGCCGCGGCGATCCGGGTGTTGAGCCACGCCGACAGCGGGCGCTCGACGAGCCGGTGCAGCAGGTAGGCGGCGACGAGCATGGTCGCCGTGGTGCCGCCCAGCACGACCCACCAGTGCAGGTGCTCGTGCAGGTGCTCGATGATCAGCCAGCCGATGTTCTCGTGCAGCAGGTAGAACGGGTAGGTCAGCAGGCCGGCCGTGGTCAGCCAGCGCCACTGGATCTTCGAGGTGTACCCGAGCGCGATGAGCGCCATCACGACGAAGAACAGCGTGATCAGGCCGACGCCGACGTGCTCGGACAGTTGCCGGTGCGCCTCGTTCTTCCCGACGTCCCTGAGCCGGCCGATGATGTGGTGCTGCGCCAGCAGGTACGAGAAGGCGACGAGTCCCCAGAGCACGATGTCCGAGCCGAACCGGTGGATCAGGTAGAAGGCGATGCCGGCCACGAACAGCGGCGCGTAGCTCGCCATCAGCATCGTGTTGATCAGCGGTTCTTCGAGCCGGACCAGCGTCACCGAGGCGATCAGCCAGGCGTAGCCGAAGACCACCGCCCGGCGCAGCGACAGCCCGAACCACACCAGGAACGCGAAGAGCAGGTAGAACCGGGCCTCGACCCAGAGCGTCCAGTAGACGCCCTCGACCGGCCCCGCCCCGAGCGGCCGCTGCATCATGGTCAGGTTGGTGAGGACCTCGTACCAGTCGCGCGCCTTGACGGCGGAGGAGTCCCAGATCTTCAGCACGACCGTGGTGATCAGCGCGGCGGCCCAGTAGGCCGGGAAGAGCCGGACGATCCGGGACCGGAAGAACGTGCCGGTGGTCTTGCCCCAGCAGCTCATGCAGATGACGAATCCGCTGATCATGAAGAACAGCTCGACGCCCATCCATCCGTAGACGGCGAACTCGTCGACGCCGGGAAACGCCTTGGTGTTGTCGACCCCCCAGATGATCTCCACGCTTTCGTCGCGGCCGGTGTAGTGCCACAGGGCGACGGTGAGCGCGGCGAGAATACGGAGGCCGTCGATCACGACGAGGCGAGGACGGGGCCCGGACCGGGTGGGCCCCGGCTTCGAAGTCATGGCGAGCCACGATACAGAACACGATCGGTTTTCACAGTTACGGGACGGTCTCGCCGCAGGCTCAGGACGCCGCCCGGTGGTCCGGATGTGAGGTAGCTCGCTGGCCGGGTGGCAAAATCGCCGGCGCGTGCAAGACTCGGGGGTGACCCACCACGCGCTGGCGGGACTCGGTGAAATTCCGAACCGGCGGTGATCCGGCACGCAAGTGCCCGGTAAGCCCGCGACCCGGACGTCGACCATCGACGGCCGGTGGACCTGGTGAGACTCCAGGGCCGACGGTTGATCAGGCGAAAGCCCGGTCAGACAGTCCGGATGGGAGACAGCGCGCGGGATCGGCGAGTCGTGCCCTCATGGCAGCGGCTCCGCCGGGGTGCGCGAAGCGTACCCTGGTTGTCCGATTCCTGGCGTTTCTCCCGCATCCTCGTCGCGCGTGACCGTGCCGCGCGAGAGGACAGGCTCCGATGGTGACCGAGGACGAGGCGATGCGCCGCGCGATCGCGCTGGCCGCCCGTGGTCTCGGCACGACAAGCCCCAACCCGGTCGTCGGCTGCGTGCTCCTGAGCCCGGACGGCGACGTGGTCGGTGAGGGTTTCCATGCCTACGCGGGCGGGCCGCACGCCGAGATCGTGGCGCTGGCGCAGGCCGGTGAGCTGGCCCGGGGCGGGACGTGCGTGGTCTCCCTGGAGCCGTGCAACCACACCGGCCGGACCGGCCCCTGCTCCCAGGCCCTGATCGGAGCGGGCGTGCGGCGGGTGGTGATCGGGGTCGACGACCCGAACCCGGTGGCCTCCGGTGGCGCGTCCGCCCTGCGTGCCGCCGGCATCGAGGTGGTGACGGGGCTGCGTCACGAGGAGGCCGAGGCCGGCAACATCGCCTGGCTGACCGCGGTGCGGCGGGGCCGGCCGTACGTGACGTGGAAGTTCGCCGCGACGCTCGACGGCCGCTCGGCCGCCGCCGACGGCACCAGCCAGTGGATCTCCTCGGCCGAGTCCCGGGCCGACGTGCACGTGCTGCGCAGCACCGTGGACGCGATCGTCGCGGGCGTCGGCACGGTGCTCGCCGACGACCCGCAGCTCACCGTGCGGGACCTGCGCGACGGCACGCTGGCGATCAAGCAGCCGCTGCGGGTGGTGGTCGACTCCGCCGGCCGTACCCCCGAGGACGCCCGGGTGCGCGACGCGGCCGCACCCACCTGGATCGTCACCGCGGCCGAGGCCGGAAGCGACCCGCAGGGGCGCGTCGATCTGAGCGCCATGCTCACCCAGCTCCACGCGCGCGGGGTGCGCAATGTGCTGCTGGAGGGCGGACCGACCCTGGCCGGGGCTTTTCTCGCGGCCGGACTGGTCGATCGGGTGATCGGATACATCGCACCCAAGCTGCTCGGCGACGGGCGGGCCGCCCTGGTCGACGCCGGGGTCGGCACCATCGCCGACGCCCTCGAACTGGAGCTCACCGAGATCACTCAGGTCGGCGGCGACCTGCGGTTCACCGCGCTGCCGCGTCAGAAGCCCGCCGAGCCGCCCCACTCCCAGCCATGAAAGGACTGCCCGTGTTCACCGGAATCGTCGAGGAACTGGGTGAGGTCGTGCGCCTCACCGGTGCGGAGAGCGACTCGGCGATCATCGCCGTACGCGGACCGCTCGTCACGTCGGACGCACGGCACGGCGACTCGATCGCGGTGAACGGCGTCTGCCTCACCGTGATCGACAACGAGGACGGCGTGTTCACCGCCGACGTGATGGGTGAGACCCTGCGCCGCTCGTCGCTCGGTGCGCTGGCCGTCGGCAGCCAGGTCAACCTGGAACGGGCCGCCGCGCTGAACAGCCGCCTCGGCGGCCACCTGGTGCAGGGCCACGTGGACGGCGTCGCGCGGATCATCGCCCGCGAACCGGCCGACCAGTGGGAGGTGGTGCGTTTCTCGCTCCCGTCCGGGCTGGCGAAATACGTGGTGGAGAAGGGTTCGATCACCGTCGACGGCGTCTCGCTGACCGTCATGGAGGTCGACGCGGACAGTTTCGCGGTCGGGATGATCCCGGCCACCTCGAAGCTGACGGTGCTGGGCAGCAAGGCCATCGGCGATCAGGTCAACCTGGAGGTCGACGTGATCGCGAAGTACGTCGAGAAGATGCTGGGGAGCCGGAATGTTTGAGAACATCGAGCGCGCGATCGCGGACATCGCGGCCGGCAAGGCGGTCATCGTCGTCGACGACGAGGACCGCGAGAACGAGGGTGACCTAATCTTCGCGGCCGAGCACGCCACGCCGGAGCTTGTCGCCTTCATGGTCCGGTACACGTCCGGGTACATCTGCGTGCCGCTGCCCGAGGACGAGGCGGACCGGCTGGACCTGCCGCCGATGTTCCGGACCAACCAGGACGCCCGCGGCACGGCGTACGCGGTGACCGTCGACGCCCGGCACGGCGTCAGCACCGGCATCTCGGCCGCCGACCGGGCGCACACGATCCGGCTGCTCGCCTCGGCGGAGACCCAGCCCGCGGACCTGTCCCGGCCCGGCCACGTGGTGCCGCTGCGGGCCCGGCCCGGTGGCGTGCTGCGCCGGCCCGGTCACACCGAGGCCTCGATCGACCTGGCCGTGCTGGCCGGCTGCCGGCCCGCCGGTGTGCTCTGCGAGATGGTCAACGACGACGGCACCATGCAGCGCCGGCCGGATTTGGAACGGTTCGCGGCCGAGCACCACCTCACGCTGATCACGATCGCCGAGCTGGTGGCCTACCTGAGCCTGCGTCAGGGCCGGCAGGTGGAGCGGGTGGTGGAGACCCGCCTGCCCACCGAGCACGGCGTGTTCACGGCGGTCGGTTACCGCACCGAGGCGGACAACGGCGAGCACGTGGCGCTGGTCTTCGGCGAGATCGGTGACGGCGAGGACGTGCTGGTCCGGGTGCACTCCGAGTGCCTGACCGGTGATGTCTTCGGCTCGCACCGCTGCGACTGCGGCCCGCAGCTGGACGCCGCCCTGGAACGGGTCGCGGCGGCCGGGCGGGGCGTGGTGCTCTACATGCGCGGTCACGAGGGCCGGGGCATCGGGCTGCTGCACAAGCTTCAGGCGTACCAGTTGCAGGACGGCGGGCTGGACACCGTCGACGCGAATCTGGAACTGGGGCTGCCGGCGGACGCCCGCGACTACGGCACCGGCGCGCAGATCCTCGCCGAGCTGGGGATCCGCTCGATGCGTCTGCTCACCAACAACCCGGCGAAGCGGGCCGGCCTGGAGGGCTACGGCCTGCGCGTGACCGGCCGCGAGGAGCTGCCGGTCCGGCTGCACCCGGAGAACGTGCACTACCTGCGGACCAAGCGGGACCGGATGGGACATCTCTTCGAGGCGTTGGGCTGATCTCTTCCCCGCCCACGGTGAACAATGTCAGGCAACAGAGGGGGACACACATATGGCCGGCTTCGGTGATCCGCACACGCAACCCGTCGACGCGGCCGGGCTGCGGCTCGGCATCGTCGGCTCCCGCTGGCACAACGACCTGGTCGACCACATGATCAACCGGGCCCGGGCGGCTGCCGAGGCCTGTGGCGTCACGGATGTGATCACGGTGCGGGTGGCCGGTTCGGTGGAGCTGCCGGTGGTGGCGCAGGCCCTCGCCCGCAAGTGCGACGCGGTGGTCGCCCTCGGCGTGGTGATCAAGGGGGAGACCCAGCACTTCGAGTACGTCTGTGACGCGGTCACGTCCGGCCTGACCCGGGTCGCCCTCGACGAGGGCACGCCGGTCGCGCACGGCGTGCTCACCGTGCAGAGCCTCGGGCAGGCCCGGGACCGGGCCGGCCTGGAGGACTCGATCGAGGACAAGGGCTGGCAGAGCACGGTGGCCGTGCTCGACGCAGCCCTCACCCTCCGCGAGGTCGGCAAGGCCTGACGGTCAGAGCCGTCCGGCCTCGATGATCCGCGCCAGGAACTGACGGGTACGCGCCTCGACGGGGTCGCCCAGCACCTGCTCGGGCGGCCCCGCTTCGAGCACCTTGCCGCCGTCGAGGAAGGCCACCCGGTCGGCGACCTGCTTGGCGAACCCCATCTCGTGGGTGGCCAGCACCATGGTCATGCCCTCGCCCTTGAGGTCTTTGATCATGGTGAGGACCTCGCCGACCAGCTCCGGGTCGAGCGCCGACGTGACCTCGTCGAGCAGCAGCAGCCGCGGGTTGTTCACCAGCGCCCGGACGATCGCGACCCGTTGCTGCTGGCCGCCGGAGAGCCGGTCCGGGTAGGCCCCGGCCTTCTCCGCCAGCCCCACCCGGGTCAGCCAGGTCATCGCCTGTTCCGTCGCCTCGGCTTTCGTGCGCCGATGCACCTGGATCGGCGCCAGCGTGATGTTGTCCAGCACCGTCATGTGCGGGAACAGGTTGTAGGACTGGAAGACCAGGCCGATCCGCTGGCGGATCCGGTCCGGGTCGGCCCGCGGGTCGGTGATCTCCGTACCGTCCAGCCGGATCTCGCCGTCGTCGATCTGCTCGAGCAGGTTCACGCAGCGCAGCAGCGTCGACTTGCCCGAGCCGGAGGCCCCGATCAGGGCGACCACCTCGTGTTCGGCGACGTCCAGGCTGAGACCGTCGAGGATCACGTGATCGCCGAACGTCTTGCGTACGTCCGTGCAGGAGAGCACCACGTCAGGACCCCGCGTTCTGGCGGCGGGCCGCGCGCAGGGTCACCCAGTCGGTGACCCCGATGAGCGGCAGGGCGAGAAGGACGAAGAGCACCCCGGCCACGATGTACGGGGTGAAGTTGGCGTCCTGGGCGACACCGATCTGGGCCGCGCGGATGGCGTCGATCGGTCCCGCCAGGGAGATCAGGCCGACGTCCTTCTGCAGGGCCACGGTGTCGTTGAGCAGGGGCGGGGCGACCCGGCGCACCGCCTGCGGCAGCACCACGTGGCGCATCGCCTGCCGGTAGCTGAGCCCGAGCGAGCGGGCCGCCGCGATCTGGCTCGGGTGCACCGACTCGATGCCGGCCCGGAACACCTCGGCCAGGTACGCGCCGTAGGTGATGATGATCGCGGCCGCGCCGAGGACGAGCACGTCCGGGGTTCCCTGCAGCCGCAGGCCGGGGATGCCGAAGGCGTACAGGTAGATCACGATGATCAGCGGCAGACCGCGGAACGAGTACGTGTAACCGGTCGCCAGCGCCCGCACCGGGAAGAAGACCGGGCCGCGCAGCGTGCGCAGGACCGCCACCACGAGGCCCAGGGCCAGTGCCAGCGTGGCGCAGACCACGAGCAGCCGCAGGTTGAGCCACAGTCCGGTGAGGATGTCGGGCAGGTACTCCCGGGCCGCGTCCAGGTCGAAGAACGAGGATTTGACCCGGTCCCAGCCGGGAGCGCCGGTGATCGCGACGGTGAGCAGGGTGCCGACCACGGCCGTGGAGAGGGCCGCGAGCAGTACGGAACGGATCGTCTGCCGTCTGCGGTAGGCGATCCGTTCCTGTTGCCTGGTGCTTGGTGCGTATGTCACAGGTGTGCGCCGGTCAGGAGAGCTCGGTGGCCCCGCCGGTGTCGGCCAGCCACGTCTTCTCCAGCACGGCGAGGGTGCCGTCCTGGCGGAGCTGGTCGACCGCCGTGCTGACGCAGCCGGTCAGCGCCGAGCCCTTGTCCAGCACGATGCCGAACTGCTCGGGGACGCCGACCTGGGGCAGCTGGCCGACGATGACGCCGTTCTCCAGCTCGGCCGAGGTCATGTAGAACGCGGTCGGCAGGTCCACCACGATGCCGTCGACGGTGCCGTTCTCCAGCGCCTTCTTGGCGTCGTCGTTGTTGTTGTAGACCGACGGCTGCTGGTCCGGCTTGATCACGTCGGTGACGGCCTGGTAGCTGGTGGTGCCGACCTGCGCGCCCAGCTTGGCGCCCTTGAGGTCGGCCAGCGACTTGGCGCCGGCGATCTTCGAGCCCTTGGTGGTGATCACCGTCTGCCGGACCAGGTAGTACGGCGAGGAGAAGTCGACGGCCTGCTTGCGTTCCTCGGTGATCGAGAACTGGTTGATGTCGATGTCGTACGCCTTCGGGCCGGGCGCGATGGCGTTGTTGAAGGTCACCGAGGTCCAGACCACGTTCGCGGCCGGGTAACCGAGCCGGTCGGCGACCGCGTACGCGACCGCGGACTCGTAGCCCTTCCCGTTGTCCGGCTTGTTGTCGCTGAACCATGGCTCGTACGCCGGGTTGTCGGTGCCGATCGTGAGCTTGCCCGGGGTCTTCGTGGCGAGGCCGCCCGGCGCGCAGCTCTGCGCGGAGGAGGACGGCGAGGTCGCAGTGGTGGATTCTTCCTCCACCGGGGAACAGGCGGTGACGGCGGCGAAGAGCATCGCGACGCCGCCGAGCGCAACGGGGGTGTATCGGCTGACCATGCCGGGCAGCTTAGAAGACGCCCCAACCACTGGGGGGCGTTCGTCGTCAAGACGTGATGAGCTGCCACAATCGTTGCTCGTGAAGACGTTCGAAGAACTGTTCGCCGAGTTGCAGCGCAAGGCGGCGGAACAGACCCCCGGCTCGGGCACCGTCGAGGCGCTCGAGCGCGGAGTCCACTTCATCGGCAAGAAGGTCGTCGAAGAGGCCGCCGAGTCGTGGATGGCCGCCGAGCACGAGGGGCCGGAGCGCGCCGCCGAGGAGATCTCGCAGCTGCTCTACCAGGCACAGGTGCTGATGATCGCTACCGGTCTCGAGCTCAAGGACGTCTACCGACATCTCTGACGCGCGTCCCTGACCCGTTGATCGAGATCGAAGGAGCACGTCCGATGCTGCGCATCGCCATTCCGAACAAGGGCACCCTCTCGGCACCCGCGTCCCAGATGCTGCGGGACGCGGGGTACCGCCAGCGCACCGACCCCAAAGACCTGATCTGCCGTGACGAAGCCAACAACGTCGAGTTCTTCTACCTGCGGCCCCGGGACATCGCCACCTACGTCGGCTCCGGTGACCTGGATCTCGGCATCACCGGCCGGGACCTGCTGATCGACTCCGGCGTGCCGGCGGCCGAGCTGCTCGACCTCAACTTCGGCGGCGCCACGTTCCGCTGGGCGGCGCCGGCGGGCACGCTCACCAGCGCGGACCAGATCGGCGGCCGGCGGATCGCCACGGCCTACCCCGGCGTGGTCGGCCGCTACCTGGCCGAGAACGAGCTCAAGGCGGACGTGGTACGTCTGGACGGCGCGGTGGAGAACGCGGTGCGCCTCGGCGTGGCCGACCTGATCGCCGACGTCGTCGAGACCGGTGCCACGCTGCGCCAGGCCGGCCTGGTCACGCTCGGCGAGCCGATCATGCGGTCCTCGGCGATCCTGATCGGGCGGGAGGCGGAGGCACCGGCGGGCGCGGCCCAGCTGCTGCGGCGCCTGCAGGGCGTGCTCGTCGCCCGCAACTTCGTGATGCTCGCCTACGACGTGCGCGCGGACCTGCTGGAGCAGGCGACCGGCCTGACACCGGGCATCGAGTCGCCGACCGTGTCGCCGCTGCACCGGGAGGGCTGGGTCGCCGTGGAGGCGATGGTGCAGCGCAGTGACGTGCACCGCATCATGGACGAGCTGTACGAGCTCGGCGCCCGCGCCATCCTGGTCACCGACATCGCGAATTGCAGGCTCTGATGACCGCAGTGATCTATCGGCCCAAGAAGATCCGGGTGGTCGCGATCCCGGTCGCGGTCTCCGTGGCGCTGCTCTTCACCGTGCTCAGTTTCGGGCTGACCGGCAGCGCCGGGTTCCAGAACCAGAACGCCACGTTCCAGCGCGGCGACCAGCTGGCGATGATCGGCCTGGGGATCCTGATCGGCCTCGGCGTGCTGGCGTTCTGCCGGCCCCGGGTGGTCGCCGACGAGCGGGGCATCCGGGTGCGCAACGTGATCGGCGGCTACGACCTGCCGTGGGAGGTCGTGCGCGCCGTCCGGTTCGACCGCAACTCGGCCTGGGCCCAGCTGGAGCTGCACGACGACGAGCAGGTCGCGGTGCACGCGTTGCAGGCGGTGGACAAGGACTACGCGGTGGAGGGCGTGCGTACCCTCCGGGCCCTGCATTCCGCTGCCGGCGGAGCCTGATAGACTTCACGGCAGTCGACCTCGCCCTGCACCCCGTCAGCTTGCTGGCGGCGGCACGGGGCGCGAAAGAGGAGCCCGCAGGTTCCCACCCGAGTCACTTCAGTGGCCGGGTCCGGTCACCCGGCCAGGGTTTCCCTGGCGCGGTGAGCGTCCTCCCGGACGCCGATGACCGGTCGAGCGGGCCCCGCATGTGCTCTTGCAGCACAGTCGGGGCCTTCTGCTTTCCCGGCGTCCCGCCACCCCGCGGGACACTCGGGGCCGACCGACATTGGCATCATCCGCGGCGCGGAAAGCGTTGCAGATGAGAGAACAACGTTCTGAGGAGGCCCCATCAGCGTCGAACCACGCGTGAACGAACAGATCCGGGCTCGAGAGGTCCGACTGGTCGGTCCGGAGGGTGAGCAGGTCGGCATCGTGCCGCTCGAGCGCGCTCTTCAACTGGCTGCGGATGTCGACCTGGACCTGGTCGAGGTTGCTCCGATGGCGCGGCCGCCGGTGTGCAAGCTCATGGACTTCGGCAAGTTCAAGTACGAGAGCGCACTCAAGGCTCGCGAAGCGCGGCGCAACCAGCAGCAGACCGTCATCAAGGAAATGAAGCTGCGGCCGAAGATCGACCCGCACGACTACGAGACCAAAAAGGGTCACGTGGTGCGGTTCCTCAAGGCGGGCGACAAGGTCAAGGTGACGATCATGTTCCGTGGTCGTGAGCAGAGCCGTCCCGAGCTGGGTTTCCGGCTCCTGCGCCGGCTCAGCGAGGAGATCTCGGAGCTCGGCTTCGTCGAGGCCAGCCCGAAGCAGGACGGCCGGAACATGATCATGGTGTTGGCCCCGCACCGGGCCACCAAGGTTGCAGCGGCCGCCACGGCCGCCGCCAGCGCGCGCCCGCCGCGGGAGCCGCGCGAGGGTGAGGCCGCCGAGGCTGCCCCGGCAGACAGCACCGCAGAGTAGTCAGCTTTTCCCCGTGTCCCCGGGCGCGGGGAAAGATCAGAAAGAGGCGTTCAGTGCCGAAGATGAAGAGCCACACCGGCATGGGCAAGCGCGTGAAGGTGACCGGCAAGGGCAAGCTCGTCCGCGAGCAGGCCGGCAAGCGCCACCTGCTGGAGCACAAGAGCTCCCACGTCACCCGCCGGATGACCGGCACGGTCGTCGTGGCCAAGGCCGACACCGCGCGAGTGAACAAGCTTCTGGGCCGCTGACGCGAGCCTGACCAGTTCCCCTAAGGAGTAACTAGAAATGGCACGCGTCAAGCGGGCGGTAAACGCCCAGAAGAAGCGCCGCACCCTGCTCGAGACCGCGAGTGGCTACCGCGGCCAGCGCTCGCGCCTGTACCGCAAGGCCAAGGAGCAGGTGCTGCACTCGATGCAGTACTCGTACCGTGACCGCCGTGACCGCAAGGGCGACTTCCGCCAGCTGTGGATCACCCGGATCAACGCGGCTGCTCGTGCCAACGGCATGACGTACAACCGCCTGATCCAGGGCCTGAAGCTGGCCGAGGTCGAGGTCGACCGCAAGATCCTGGCCGACCTCGCGGTCCACGACGCCGCCGCGTTCGCCGCCATCGTGGAGATCGCGCGTGCGGCCGTCGCGGCCGAGGGCACCGGCGGCGCTGCCGCGCAGGCTGCCTGATAACGCGAAGCACCTTTGGAGGCGCCTCCCGATTCGTCGGGGGGCGCCTCCGCTGCTTACGGAGAGCTGATGTTCACACCCCGTACCCCTCGCATCGTCGCGGCCCGGCGCCTGCAGCGCCGCAAGGATCGCGACCAGACCGGCCGATTCCTGGCCGAAGGCCCGCAGGCCGTGCGCGAGGCCCTCGCCGCCGGCGCCGTGCTGGAGCTTTTCGCCACCGCCGCCGCGCTGACCCGGCACGCCGAACTGGCCGCGCAGGCGCCGGAGGTCTCGGCGGTGACCGAGGAGGCGCTGGCCGCGCTCACCGAGACGGTCAGCCCGCAGGGCCTGGTCGCGGTCTGCGAGCAGACCGATGTGCCGCTCACCGAGGCGCTCGCGAAACAGCCCCGGCTGGTCGCGGTGGTCGCGGAGATCCGTGACCCGGGCAACGCCGGGACGGTACTGCGCACGGCCGACGCGGCGGGCGCCGGCGCGGTGATCTTCGCCGGGGACGCCGTCGACCCCTACAACGGCAAATGTGTACGGGCCTCCGCCGGCTCCCTGTTCCACGTGGACGTGGTCCGCGCGCCGCTGTCGGTGACCGACCTGCTCCAGGACAACGGGCTGCAGGTGCTCGCCACCAGCGGCACCGGCGAGGACGACGTGGATTCGCTGCTCGACGGCGGCCTGCTCACCGCGCCGACGGCCTGGCTGTTCGGCTCGGAGGCGCACGGGCTGCCCGCGGAGCTGCTGACCGCTGCGGACCGCCGGGTCCGGGTGCCGATCTACGGTGGTGCGGAGAGCCTCAACCTGGCCGCGGCCGCCGCCGTGTGCCTATATGCCTCGGCCCGCGCGCAGCGCTGAGGGTAAGCTGGGCGCATGTCAGGTCGTTCGTTTATGCAGCCCGCTGGTCGCGGGCGCCGGGTCTGACACTCTCCTGCGCGAACTCCGCTGACCGGCGGGCTGCGGCCCAGCCGCGCCTCCGTAGACTGACCCACCGAGTCGCCCCTCGCGGTCCCCGCTGCGCTCGGTGCACTCGGTTCCGACGAGCCGACGGCTCATCCGGTTTGAGGGAGTTCGCCCGACCATGTCCTACCGCAACGATCCGTACGATCCGAAGCAGGCCGCCCTGCTCGACCCTTCGTCGCTCGACGGCGCCGTCGCCGAGGCGGAGAAGGCGTTCGCGCAGGCCACCGACCTCGACGCGCTCGCCGCGCTGAAGCCGGCACACCTCGGTGACCGCTCGCCGATCTCGCTGGCCCGCCGGGAGATCGGTTCCCTGCCGCCGGCCGCGAAATCCGACGCCGGCAAGCGGGTCAACGTGGCCCGGCAGGCGGTGCAGGCCGCCTACGACGCCCGCGCCACCGAGCTCGAGGCCGACCGAGCCGCCCGGGTGCTCGTCGAGGAACGCGTCGACGTCACCCTGCCGTGGACCCGGCGCCCGCGCGGCGCCCGGCACCCGCTGACCACGCTGATGGAGCACATGGGCGACATCTTCGTCGGCATGGGCTACGACATCGTCGACGGTCCCCAGCTGGAGCTGGAGTGGGCCAACTTCGACGCGCTCAACATCGGCCCGGACAACCCGGTGCGCGGCTCGTCCGACACCTTCTTCGTCGACCTGCCGGGCCTGGTGATGCGGACGCACACCTCGCCCGGTCAGGTGCGCACCATGCTCACCCGGCAGCCGCCGATCTACGTGGTCAGCCCGGGCCGGGTCTACCGCACCGACGAGCTGGACGCCACGCACAGCCCGGTCTTCCACCAGATCGAGGGCCTGGTCATCGACGAGGGCATCACGATGGCCCACCTGCGCGGCACGCTCGACCACTTCGCGCGGTCAATGTTCGGGCCGGACGCGCGGACCCGCTGGCGGCCGCACTACTTCCCGTTCACCGAGCCGTCCGCGGAGTTCGACGTCTGGTTCGCGCAGCACCGCGACGGCCCGCGCTGGGTCGAGTGGGGTGGCTGCGGCATGGTCAACCCCCGGGTGCTCACGGCCTGCGGCATCGACCCGGCCAAGTACAGCGGGTTCGCGTTCGGCATGGGTGTCGAGCGGACCCTGATGTTCCGCAACGGCGTCAGCGACATGCGCGACATGGTCGAGGGCGACGTGCGGTTCACCACGAACTTCGGAATGGAGTCCTGAAGCGATGAAGACGTCACTGTCGTGGCTGCGCGAGTACGTCGAGCTGCCCGCGGGGATCACCGCTTCCGAGCTCGACGCCGCGCTGACCAACCTGGGCATGGAGGTCGAGGGCATCGTCGACCAGGCCGCCACGGTCACCGGTGACCTGGTCGTCGGCCGGGTGCTGACCATCGAGGAGCTGACCGGCTTCAAGAAGCCGATCCGCTTCACCACGGTGGACGTCGGCCGGGACACCCCGCAGGAGATCGTCTGCGGCGCCCGCAACTTCGCCGAGGGCGACCTCGTGGTGGTCATCCTCCCCGGTGGCGAGCTGCCCGGCGGCTTCAAGATCGGCGCCCGGAAGACGTACGGCCGCAACTCCCACGGCATGATCTGCTCGGCGGCCGAGCTGGGGCTCTCCGGCGACCACTCGGGCATCATCGTGCTGCCGTCCTCGGTGGACGCGGCGCCGGGTGCGGACGCGCGGCCGGTCGTCGGTCTCGACGAGGTGCTGATCGAAGTGGAGATCACGCCGGACCGGGGCTACGAGATGAGTGTCCGCGGCATCGCCCGGGAACTCGCCACGTACTTCTCCGTCCCGTTCACCGACCCGGGCCTGACCGCCGCCCCGGCCGGCACCGACGCCGTGCCCTACGCGGTGGACGTGCAGGACACCGTCGGATGCGACAGGTTCGCGGCCCGCGTCGTGCGCGGCATCGACCCGGACGCGCCGTCACCGGAGTGGATGCAGCGCCGCCTCGTCGCCGCCGGCATCCGGACCATCTCGCTGCCGGTCGACATCACCAACTACCTGATGCTCGAACTCGGCCAGCCGATGCACGTCTTCGACCTGAACCGGCTCAAGGGCGGCCTCGTCGTGCGCCGGGCCCACCCGGGCGAGAAGCTGACCACGCTGGACGGCGTGGCCCGGGTGCTGGACGTCGAGGACATGGTGATCTGCGACGAGACCGGACCGATCTCGCTTGCCGCGGTGATGGGTGGCGAGACCAGCGAGTGGCAGCAGGGCACGGTCGACGTGCTCCTCGAAGCCGCGCACTGGGACCCGGTCATGGTGGGCCGGACCGCCCGGCGGCACAAGCTGTTCAGCGAGGCCGCCAAGCGGTGGGAGCGCGGCGTCGACCCGCGGCTGTCGCTTGTCGCGCTGGAGCGGGCCGTGCGGATTCTCACGTCGCACGCCGGCGGCACCGCCGACGAGCGGATCCTCGACATCGACCACGTGGCGTCGCCGGCCGTCGTCCGGCTGCCCGCCACGCTCGCCTCGAAGATCATCGGGCTGGAGTTCTCCGCCGCGCGGGTGGCCGAACTGCTCACCCGGATCGGCTGCGACGTCAGCGGTGACGACGAGCTGGAGGTCGTGCCGCCGTCCTGGCGCCCCGACCTGGTGGCGCCGATCGACCTGGTCGAGGAGGTGGCCCGGCTCGGCGGCTACAACGAGATCCCGAGCGTGCTGCCGCCGGCCGGTGCCAGCCGGGGCCTCACCCCGGGGCAGCGTCAGCGTCGCTCGATCGGGCGGGCGCTGGCTGAGAACGGCTACGTCGAGGTGCTGTCCTACCCGTTCGTCGCGCCGGGCACGGCCGACGCGCTCGGTCTCGCGGCCGACGACCCACGGCGCAGTGCGGTGCGGCTGACCAACCCGCTGTCCGAGGAGGAGCCGATGCTGCGCACGTCGCTGCTGGCCCCGCTGCTCGGCACGCTCAAGCGCAACCTGGGCCGGGGCCGCCGGGACGTCGCGCTCTTCGAGGCCGGCACGGTGTTCCGGCCGCACCTCGCCGCCACCGCGCCCCCGGCGCTCGGCGTCGACAGGCGTCCCACCGACGAGGAGTGGGCCACCGCGAACGCGATCGTCCCCGAGCAGCCGTGGCACCTCGCGGTCGTGCTCACCGGCGACATCGACCCGGCCGGCTGGTGGGGCGACGGGCGCGCGGCCTCGTGGGCGGACGCGATCGAGGCGGCGCGGATCACGATCGCGGCGGCGGGCGTGCCCGCTTCGCGCGTGACCGTACGGGCCACCGAACACGCACCCTGGCACCCGGGCCGCTGCGCCGAGATCCTGGTCGACGACACGGTGATCGGCCACGCGGGCGAACTGCACCCGTCCGTGATCGCGGCGTTCGAGCTGCCGAAACGCACCTCGGCCGCCGAACTCGACCTGGACGCGCTGCCCGCCGCCCCGGTGATCGACGCGCCGCTGATCTCCACGTTCCCGGCCGCGCTGATCGACGTCGCGCTGGTCCTGGACCGGGGGATCCCGGCCGCCGACGTGCAGGCCGCGCTCGCCGAGGGCGCGGGCGAGCTGCTCGAGTCGGTGTCGCTGTTCGACGTCTACGAGTCCGAGCAGCTCGGGGCGGACAAGCGGTCGCTGGCCTACAAGCTGACGTTCCGCGCGGCCGACCGGACCCTCACCTCGGAGGAGACGATCGCCGCCCGGGACGCCGCCGTGGCCGTGACCGCGTCCCGTTTCGGCGCCGTCCTGCGCGGCGCCTGACCGGTCGTCCCACAGGCCCGCGGCTCGGGTGCCGCGGGCCTGCGGCGGCGCCGGTCGGATCACCGCGGGCCTGCGGCGGCGCCGGTCGGGTTGTGGCGAGGGTTGTGGTCTAGCTCGGTTGCGGTGCGGCGACCGGGCTGCGGTTGCCGGCCGTGTCCACCGCGCGGACGCCGAAGAAGACGTTGTCCTTGGAGATGTCCACGGTGACCTCCGTGACGTTGCCGACGCGGATCACGTGCTCCCAGTCCGGCGACGTGGTCTCGCGCCACACCACCTCGTACCCGGCCAGATCCGGCTCGGTGCCGGCCTGCCAGCGCAGGGTGGTCTCGTTGGTCAGCAGGGTGGTGTCGATGACGGCGCCGCGAGGTGTGCCCGGCGCCTGGGCCAGCGACCACAGGGTGGCCGCGTTGACCCGGGCCACCCGGGCGATGTAGCCGAAGTCGCAGAACTCCACCAGGTCGCCGTACTGCACGCCGTCCTCCACCCGGACGTCCTGGTGCTCGTGCGCGAAATTCTCCCGGGGCTCGGTGAACCGGGCCGCCGGATAGCCGCGCAGCAGGAACGAGATGTGGTCGCTGCCCCGCAGGTACCGGTCGCGGCGCCAGATAACCCGGACGTCCATGCCGGTCTGCGCGTTCCCGGCCACGTCGCCGACGAACCGGCCGAGCTGGCGGGACGGCCCGTCGTTCTCGCCGCCGACACTGCGCCGCACGTTCGCCTGCGCCGCCGTCTCCGAGGTGGGCACGCCTTCGACGAACAGCCGTACGGTCCGCGGGTCGGGGCGGCTGCCGTCACCCGGCGCCCCGGTGCCGACGATGTCGTTGCTGAACATGCCCTGGATGTCGGCGCCCGCGTCGCGGTACCGCTGTGCCATGTGGTCCGAGCCGTACAGCCCCTGCTCCTCGCCCGCGACCGCGGCGAAGACCAGGGTGGCCTCGGGCCGGCGGGTGGCGAGCACCCGGGCCAACTCCATGATCACGGCAACGCCCGACGCGTCGTCGTCGGCGCCGGGCGCGTCGCTGACCGCGTCCAGCACGTCCGAGGCCCGCGAGTCGTAGTGGCCGGTCACCACGTAGATCCGTTCCGGCGTGACACTGCCCCGCAGGGTGGCGACCACGTTGGTGATGGTGGTGGGCGCCGGGATCCGCGGGGAGACGGGCTGCACGAAGGACTGGAGTTCGACGGTCATCCGGCCGGCGGACGCCGTCGCGTGCTCCTGGAGCTGCTGGAAGATCCAGTCACGGGCGGCGCCGATGCCCCGTACCGGATCGGTCTGTGACGAAAGGGTGTGCCGGGTGCCGAACGCGGCGAGCCGGCGCACGATCGCCTCGATCCGCTTCGGATCGATCTCCCGCAGGATCGACCGCAACTCGGCCGAGGGCGGGTGCGGGCGCGGGCCGGCGGCCTGTGCGGCGCCGGGCGGTGCGGTCAGGGGTACGGCGACCGCGGCGGCCGAGAGGGTGAGAACGGTACGCCGGGTCGATCGGGTTCCATCCATAGGTGTGAGTCTATGTCTGCCGATGGCGATCCGGTGTGGTCCGCTTCTGCCGGCACCGGACGGGACACTACGGCCGGAGCGCGTATGGCATCCTGCTGATCATGTCCGTGCCCGCCGATGACCTGGCTGAATATTCGAGCACCCTGCAGCAGGAGTCGGAGGAATCGGACCCGATCGCCCGGTGGATCGACGCCGATCGGGTCCGCGCCGTGTCCCTCGCCCTGATCGTGGTGTCGGTGGCCTGGCGGGCCGCCATCGCCGTGCGAGGCTGGTTCTCCCAGGACGAGTTCGTGATCGCGGCCCGGGCGATCGACACCGGGTTGACGCCCGGCTACCTGTTCGAGGTCTTCAACGGGCACTTCATGCCGGGTGGACTGTTCCTGGCCTGGCTGCTGGTGCGGGTCGACGGGCTCGAAGGCTGGCCCTGGGTGCTGCTGCTCATCGTCGGGCAGGCGGCGGTGAGCGTGGCCTTCTACCGGCTGTTGCGTGCGCTCCTGCGGCCCGGGTGGGCGCTGCTGGTGCCGCTGTGCATGTTCCTGTTCAGCCCGCTGACCCTGGAGGTCAGTTCGCTGTGGATGGTCGGCCTGCTGATCCTCCCCGTCCAGCTGGCCATGGTCCTCGCGGTCGGGGCGCTGATGCGGTACGACCGCACCGGCCGCCGCCGCCACGCCGTGGGTCTGCTGGTCGCGGTGCTGCTCGGGCTGGCCTTCGACACCAAGGCGCTGCTCATCGTGCCGCTGGTGGCCCTGCTGGCGGTCACCCTGTTCAGCGTCGGCGGCCCGATCGCGAGCGTCTGGTCGGCGATCCGCCGGTTCTGGGCCGGGTGGGTGGCCCTGGCCGTGCTGACCGCCGCCTACGTGCCGCTCTATCTCTCCCGCCCGGCGTCCCGCCTGCAGGAGCCCGAATCGCCCGGCGGCGTGGTGACGTTCGTCGTGGACCTGGTCGGGGTCAACCTGGTGCCCGGACTGCTCGGCGGCCCGTGGCGGTGGACGTACGCCGGTGACGGCCCGCCCCTGGTCGACCCGCCCCTGCCCCTCGTGTGGCCGGCCTGGGCGGTGCTGCTGACCCTGGTGGTGGTGACCGTGCGGCGCCGCGCCGTGGCGCGCCGGGCGTGGCTGTTGCTGCTCGGGTACGTCGCCATGGTCGCCGGGCTGTTCATCGTGACCCGTCTCGGCAACAACCTCGGCAGCCTGGCCGGCCTGGTGCCCCGGTACCTGTCGGACGTCGTGGTGGTCGCGGCGCTGTGCGCCGGCGTCGCCCTGCTGGGCCTTCGGGACCGCAAGGAGCCCGCCGCGGCGCAGCAGCCGGTGCCGCCGGGCGGGGTGCCGCAGGCGGTGCCGCCGAGTACCCGGCGGACGCGTGCGTCAATGGTGGCGCTTGTCGCCGCGGGCGTGGTCGCGGCCGCGGTGGCCGCGGGCAACATCTGGAGCATCGACCGGTTCAACGACGTGTGGGACACGAAGCACGGGCGGGACTACCTGACGACAGCACAGGCCGAGCTGGCCGCGGCGCCGCCCGGCACGGTCCTGCTGGAGGGCATCGTGCCGGACCGGGTGGTCGCCGGCTTCTTCCACCCGGACAACCTGCAGTCGCACTTCTTCCGCGCGGCGGCGCGGCAGCCCGTCTTCGTGACCGAGGCCGTGGACGGGTGGATGTTCGACGACAACGGGCGGATCCGGCCGGCGACGGTGCAGGGCATGGACATCGTCCCCGGGCGCGTCGCCAACTGCGGGCACCGGGTTGCGGCCGGCCGCGCCCTGCGGATCCCGCTGGAGGCCCCCGCCAACGACTGGCCGTGGTGGGTCCACGTCGGATACCTGAGTTCCGGCGACTCGCCCGTCACCTTCCGGCTGGGCGAGGCGACCTACACGTTCGAGGCGCGCAGTGGGCTCAACCAGATCTACTTCAAGCTGCAAGGGCAGGGCGATGCGGTCGAGCTCCGCCTCAGCGACCCGAAGGTGACCTTCTGCACCCAGAAGATCACCGTCGGAACCCTCACCCCCCGGGCGTCCTGAGAGGCACGCCGGTCCGGGCCTGCTGAGAGGCACGCCGGTCCTGGGCCTCCTGGGAGGCACGCCGGTCAGGTGACGATCTCCACCGAGGTGCCGCCGGGCGGGTTGCCGAAGGTGCGGGCCGCACTGCCGCCCCGGGCGAGCAACTCGTAGAACGCCCGGCCGCGCCAGCCGGAGCTGCCGGGGGCGAAGGACATCGTGCCGGCGGGAACCTCGAACACGCCGTCGCTGACCGTCGCCTCGGCCTCCGCCGCGCCGACGCGCACCCGCACCACCGAGCCGGCCGGGGCGGGCGCCGCGTCCCAGGTCGTCTTGATGTTGCCGTATCCGTCGACGTAGGCCACCGCCTGTTTCGGCGGCTGCCCGACCGGCAGCTCGTCGCCGAGCAGGCCGTCGTCCCCGCCGGCCAGCCTGGCCAGCGCGGCCGGGAAGACGTCGCGCGAGCGGAACTGGGAGCCGCGATCGGCCGTGTCCACCGCCCGGACGCGGACCCCCTCGGCGGCCAGGAAGGCGAGGCTGGCCCCGGAGTTCACCCCGACCACCAGCACGCCCGAGTCGAGCCGGGCCGCGGCGAGACGCTCGCCGGCGTTGTCGGCCCGCGGTTCGTCGCGGTCCTGGCGCGGGGCGACGTTCGCATAGACGACCCGGTCCGCCGGCCCGTCGCCGAAGGCGAGCTGTGCCACGCAGAAGCCGGCGGCGACCGTGTCGAAGGGCGGCACCGGCACCGCCGTGACCTCGGCGTCCGGCAGCAGCCGGGCGAGGCGCTGGCGGACCTCGGCGAAAGCGAGATCCCCGATGCCGTAGTCGGCGACGACAGTGACGAGCATGACCCCAGATTACTGGGATCGTGCCCTGTTTGTCCGGAGTAGCCGGCGAGCGTGCGACCGGTCCGCGGTGTCCATCCGCGTGCACCCCGAGGAGATCAACTCCCAGTCACCCGTGGACAGGGCCTCGTCGAGGCGGGAGCGGACGTCCTCGACCCGGTGTGGTTCGGTGGCGAACAGCACCCGCACCCGCCACCCGTCGTCGCCGTCGGCGGCCACCGCGGTGTGGTGCGCGGCGAGCGGGCAGGGCGGCTCGTGCTCCCAGTGACCGCAGAGCGCGACGGTGACGGCCGCGCCGGGCGCGGCGGGACTCTTGAGGGATCGGATGACAGCCTGATGTGCGTAGACCTGCCGCATGGACGCAACGGTAGCTCTCAGTCGATGGTGTGCCCGCCGTTGACCGTGATCCGTTCGCCGGTGACGAAGCGGGCGGCGTCGGAGACCACGAACGCGACCACGTCCGCCACGTCCTGCGGGGTGCCGATGCGGCCCAGGGGCACGTCGGCGACGTACCCCTGGGTGTCGTCCGCCGTCAGCGTGCCGTGCCGCTCCACCGGGATCCAGCCGGGCGCCACGACGTTCACCGTCACGTTGTGCCCGCCCAGCTCCCGGGCCCAGGTCCGGGCCAGCCCGAGCTGGGCGCCCTTGGCGGCGTTGTAGGCGGACGCGCCCGGCAGGGCCCGCTCGAACGAGTCCGAGCCGATGTGGACGAACCGGCCGGTGCCGAGCGTGCGCATCCCGGGCAGGGTGGCCTGGAGCAGCAGCGTCGGGCTCTTCACGAAGAACTCCAGCTGGTCCAGGTGGTCGCGCCAGGAGACTTCCTCGGCGGGGGCGGCGGGCTGCGGACCCGTCGCGTTCGCCACCACCGCCTGCACCGGGCCGAGCCGGTCGGTGGCGGCCGCGACGAGGTCCCGTACGCCCTGCTCGTCGGTGATGTCGGCGCGCAGGGCCGCCGCCCGCCCACCGGCCGCAACGATCTCCGCGGCGATCCGCTCGGCGCCCTCGGCGTCCGAGCGGTAGTTGATCGCGACCGGCCAGCCGTCGGCAGCCAGCCGCCGGGCGATGTGCGCGCCGAGGCCGCGCGAGGCCCCGGTCACCAGAGCACTTCCCAAGATCGGCACCTCGGTACGGTACCGCCTCGGACGGCCGGGCCGCGTCCCTCGATTCCGGTCGCGGCCCGGCCTTTCCCCGCCTTGATCAGCGAGATGTCACCCGCTGATCACCCAGATGTCCGGTCCTGAGCAGCGAGATGTCCGGTCTTGATCAGCGAGATGCTCGGTCTTGATCAGCGGGAGATGTAGAGGCGTTGCCCCGAAGGCCGGTAGCCGACCCGCTCGTAGACCCGCCACGAGTCCTCGCCGCCCGCCTCCAGCCAGGCGATCTCCACGCCGCGCGCGAAGAGCCGCGCCGTGATGCCCGCCGTGATCGCCTGCCCTACGCCGCGACCGCGGAACGGCTCGCGCACCCCGATGCCGGCGACCTCGCTGACCCCGTCGTGCGGTGGCATCGCCTGCCCGCCACCGGCGCATCCCCGGTCGATCAGGGCCGCCAGTGCGACCCCTCGGCGTTCCTGGTTGCGGCGCACCCGCGCCACGTCGGCCTCGGACGCCTGCGGCGCCTCGCCGAACGCCTCGTTCGTCGCCTCGACCAGTGCGGCCCGGTCCCGGTCGGTGCCCGGTTCCTCGAGATCCACATCCGGGTGTACGGGTGACGCGACGAGTCTTTCCGCCGTGCAGACCAGGTACTCCTGCCGGGCCTCCACGGTGAAGCCGGCGGACAGCAGCAGGTCCTCGAGTTCCGGGGAGCAGTTCGTCACGTACTCCAGGCGCGGTTTGCGACCGGCCCGGTCGAACGCCCGGACCAGGGCGGTCACGTCGGCCGCGGTGATCGGCACGCCGGGCAGCGGCGTCGCGTAGTTGATGAAGGGACTGTCGGTGTCCGGGTCGAGGCCGGCCACGAACGGGCCGATCTCGACGACCTGCGGGCGGTTGCCGAGGTGGGACACGACGGAGCGCTGGATGCGCAGATCCATGGTTGAGTGCCTTTGCGAAAGAGGAAGGAGTGAAGACGTCTGCGGGGGACCACCGCAAACGGACGGAACCGTCAGCGGCGGCCGGTCGGCCGGGCGGCGATCACAGGCTTCACTCTTTCGGGCACTCGGGGCGCGCGGTCGGATCCGCGCTCGCCCGGTGAGCCTGCCAGAAGCCCGCGAGCCGGGCAAGCACCTATTGCCGTCACCGTCGTCGATGTCACTCGCGGCGGGCGGAATTTCTGTCGGTGGTGCTCGCTAGGGTTCCGGCCATGCTCTCGTTCGCCGTCCCCGCCGCGTGGTGCCGATCCGTGCTGCCGACCGAGGTGTTGTCATGAGCCGGGCCGTCTTCTCCGGGGTCTCCGACCCGTCCGCCGGCCGGGCCCAGCGACCACCGGCCGAGGTGCGCCACGCCGACGAGCTGGCCCGGCTGCGCGGCGCCGACGACGCGCCGAGACCACCGGGCTGGGCGCTGAGCCTGCGGGCGGCGCGGGCGTTCATCGTCGGCGACGGGGCCCTCGGCATCAGCCGCAAGTTCGTCGGTGACCCCTCGCTCATCGACCGCGCCCTGGTCAGCCTCGCGACCAGTCGCGGCCTGCTGCTGGTGGGCGAGCCCGGCACCGCCAAATCGCTGCTCTCCGAGCTGCTCGCGGCCGCCGTGAGCGGCGACTCCACGCTGACCGTCCAGGGCGGCGCGGCCACCACCGAGGATCAGATCAAATACTCGTGGAACTACGCCCTGCTGGTCGCCGAGGGCCCGACCGAGCGGTCACTGGTGCCGGCGCCGCTGCTGCGCGGCATGGCACAGGGGCGGACGGTGCGGTTCGAGGAGATCACCCGGTGTCCCCTCGAAGTGCAGGACTGCCTGCTCTCACCGCTCTCCGACCGGGTGATGGCGGTGCCCGAGCTGCCCGGCGACGCCGGCATGGTGTTCGCCCGCGACGGCTTCAACATCATCGCCACGGCCAACACCCGGGACCGCGGCGTCAACGACATGAGCTCGGCGCTGAAACGGCGGTTCAACTTCGAGACGGTCTTCCCGATCGCCGACCTCGACACCGAGCTCGCCCTGGTGGAGTCCGAGGCCACCGAGCTGCTGCGCCGGTCCGGGGTGACCGCGCCACCGCGGCGTGACGTGCTCGAGGTGCTGGTCACCACGTTCCGGGAGCTGCGGACCGGCCGGACGTCCCGCGGCGACGAGATGGAACGGCTCAGCTCGGTGATGAGCACGGCCGAGGCGGTGTCGGTGGCGCACGCCGTCGGGCTGCGCGGCTGGTTCCTGCGGGGCACCGCCGGTGACGCCGCCGACCTGGTCTCCTGCCTCGCCGGCACGGCCGCGAAGGACAGCCCCGAAGACCTCGCCAAGCTGCGGCGCTACCTCGAACAGCACACCGCGTGGCGGGGCGGCGAGCAGTGGCGGGCCCTGCGGGACGCGCGGCGGGAACTGCCGGGCGGATGAGCCTCACCGTCCTCGGGGTCCGGCACCACAGCCCGGCCTGTGCCCGCCTGGTCGGCGAGACGATCGCGGCGCTGCGACCGGCGTTCGTGCTGATCGAGGGGCCGGCCGACATGAACCACCGGATCGGTGAGCTGCTGCTCGGGCACGAGCTGCCGGTGGCGATCTTCACCAGCTACGCCGACGACCACCGGCGGCACGGGTCGTGGGCGCCCTTCTGCGCCTACTCACCGGAGTGGGTGGCGCTGACCGCCGGCCACGCGGCCGGGGCCGAGCTGCGCTTCATCGACCTGCCGGCCTGGCACGAGGCGTTCGCCGACCGCAGCAACCGTTACGCCGACGCCGAGCAGCGCTATGCGGAGGCGGTCGAGCGGCTCCGCACGGCGTTCGGGGTGGACAACACGGACGCGCTCTGGGACCACCTGGTCGAGATGGAGCCGGGGGAGGGGCTCACCGAGCGGCTCACGGCCTACTTCGACCTGATCCGCGGCGAAGCGGCAGCCGGCCCCTCGGACACCGCGCGCGAGGCCTACATGGCCGGCTGGCTCCGCGCCGCCGTGCGCGCCGCAGGCGACCGCCCGGTGGTGGCCGTGGTCGGCGGCTTCCACCGCCCGGCCCTGCTCCGCCTCGCCGCCGACCCGGCTCCCGCCGGCTCTGCCACCCCCGGCCTGGCCGCGCCTGCCGCTTCCGGCCCGGTCGCGCCTCCCTCCGCGCCTGCCGCTTCCGACGCCTCGGGTGCGGTGGGCTGGCCCGCGGTGCCGGCGCCGCCGGCGGGTGCCAGTGGCGGCAGCTACCTCGTGCCCTACTCGTTCCGCCGGCTCGACGCGTTCGCCGGATACCAGTCCGGGATGCCCTCCCCGGAGTACTACCAGCGCCTCTGGGCCGACGGCCCGGCCGAGGCCGCCCGCTACCTGGTCACCGCGGTCGCCGGGCGGCTGCGCGGGCGCGGGCAGCCGGTCTCCACCGCCGACCTGATCGCCGCCCGCACCAGCGCCGAGGCCCTCGCGCTGCTGCGCGGGCACCGGCACCCGGCCCGGGTCGACGTCCTCGACGGGCTGGCCGCGGCACTGATCAACGAGGCGCTCGACGTGCCGCTGCCCTGGTCGGTGCGGGGCACCATCACGGCCGGCCAGCACCCGGCCGTGGTCGAGATGACCGCGGCGCTCAGCGGCGACCGGGTCGGCCGGCTGCACCCCGGCACGCCCCTGCCGCCGCTGGTGCACGCCGCGACCGCGGAACTGGAACGCCTCGGGCTGGACCGCGACGGCGAGCACCGGCTCGATCTGCTCGAGCCGGCGGACCGCGAGCGCAGCCGGGCGCTGCACCGGCTGCGGGTGCTCGACGTCCCGGGTCACGTGCGAACCGCCGGCCCCGCCACCGGCGCCGACCCGGTGCTCACCGAGACGTGGACGGTCCGCACCGACGCGAACCGCCTGGTCGCGCTGATCGAGGCCGGCGGCTACGGTCCGACGCTCGGGTCCGCCGCCACCGCCCGCATCGGCGAACGGGTCGACGAGGCCGGCAACCGGCTCGGGCAGCTCGCCGACGCGCTCTTCGACGCGGCGCTCTGCGGGGTCACCGAACTCGCCGGTGACCTGCCGGCCCGGCTCGAACGCGGGGTCGCCGCCGGCACCGACCTGGCCGAACTGGGCCGGGTCCTCGCCGTGACCCTGGCGTTGTGGCGGCACGACCGGCTCCTCGGCACGGCCGGCAGCGACCTGCTGGCGGCGGTCGTCGTGGGCGCGACCCGGCGGATCCTCTGGCTCGCCGAGGGCTGGCACGGCGCTGCCCTGCCGGCCGACCCGCACCGGATCCGGGCCGTCGTGGCGGTGCGCGACGCGGTCCGGCATGCGGGTGTGGTGGGCGTCGAGCGTACGCCCGCGGTGGCCGTCGCCGAACGCATCGCCGCCGACCGTGCCGCACCTCCTGACCTGCGCGGCGCCTTCTTCGGCCTGGCCCGCGACCTGACCGGGGACGACGCCGACCCGGCGCCGGCGGTGCGCGGGGCGTTCCTGGGCGGCACCGCCGGCGACTGGCTGGCCGGCCTGTTCGCGGTGGCCCGGGAGTCGGTCCTCGAACCCGGGGGCATCCTCGCGGTGCTCGACGAGTTGGTGCGCGGCCTCGGGGCCGAGGACTTCCTGGTGGCGTTGCCGGCGCTGCGGCAGGCGTTCGAATTCTTCCCGCCCCGCGAGCGGGAAACCATCGCCGACCGGCTGCTGGAGCTGCGCGGGCTCCGCGGCTCCGCGCGCGACCTGCTGCGGACCACCGTGCCGCCCGGGCTGGTCGCGGCGGGTCTCGCGCTGGACGAGGCCGTCGAGCAGCGCCTGACCCGGGCCGGTCTGATCCCCGGGGTGTGCGGTGACTGACGCCGGGATGGAACGGTGGCGGCTGATCCTCGGTGAGCCGGCGGACGGCAGCCTCGGCTCGCCCGGTGGCGCGGCGGCCGGGCAGGACGCGGCGTTGGACTGGCTCTACGGCCGCGACGGCGAACTGGACCGGCGCGACATCCGGCGGCGGCAGGGCGGCGCCGGTCCGTCCCGGATCACCACGGTGGACTGGCTCGACGACATCGTCCGGCTCTTCCCGAAGGAGACGGTCGAGCGACTGCAGCGGGACGCCGTCGAGCGCTACGAGATCCACGACATCGTCACCGACCCGGCCGTGCTGGAACGGGTCGAGCCCAACCCGGCGCTGCTCCGGGCCGTGCTGCGCACCAAGCACCTGATGAACCCCGAAGTCCTGCGGCTGGCCCGCCGCATCGTCGAGTCGGTGGTGCGCGACCTCACCGCGAAACTGGCGACCGAGGTGCGGCGCAGCTTCTCCGGCGCGCGGGCGCGGCAGGCCAGCCGGTTCAAGCAGGCCCGCGACTTCGACGCCAGGCGGACGATCCGGGCCAACCTCGGGCACTGGGACCCGGAGAAGCGGCGGCTGTCCGTCGAGACGCCGTACTTCCTGGCCCGCAACCGCCGGCACCTCGCTCCCTGGCAGGTGATCCTGGTCGTCGACCAGTCCGGTTCGATGCTCCCCTCGGTCATCCACTCCGCGGTCACCGCCGCCTGCCTGTGGGGGCTGCCCGGGGTGCGGACGCACCTGATCGCCTTCGACACCGAGGTGGTCGACCTGACCTCGGACGTGGCCGACCCGGTCGAGTTGCTGATGAAGACACAACTCGGCGGGGGCACCGACATCGCGCGTGCGGTGCGGTACGCCACCCAGCTCGTCGAACGCCCCCGCCGCACCATCGTCGCGGTGATCAGCGACTTCTTCGAGGGAGGTTCCGAGGCGGCCCTGGTGCGCGCCGTCCGCGAACTCGTCGACCAGGGCACCACCGTCCTCGGGCTGGCGGCGCTGGACGAGCAGGCCGACCCGGCGTACGACCGGGCCTGCGCACAACGGCTCGCCGACGCGGGCGCCTGGATGGGTGCGATGACCCCGGGACAGCTGGCCGAGTTCGTCGCGGAGAAGGTGGGCCGGTGAGCGCGGAGACGCGGCCGTCGCTGCCGGAGCGGGCCGATCTGCGGGCGCTCGACGCGGACGCGCTGGCGGCGCTCGCCAACCGGGGGCTGGTGAAGCGGGCGGCGCGCGAGGTCGAACGGGACCCACCCCGGTTGCTCGCCGGTGCGGGCACGGCGGTGGTCGCCGAGTTCGTCGACGGTGTGCGCACCGAGCTGCCGGTGGGCGGCCTCGACCTCGGGACGTGCTCCTGCGGCGCGATCACCGTGTGCCGCCACGTGATCGGCCTGGTACTGGCGTATCAGGCGGTCGCGCCGACGTCCCGGCAGCCGGCAGCGCCCGCGTCGCCGATCGATCCGGGCGCGGTCGTTGCGGACGGATCGGGATCTGGTTCTGGAGCTGGGGCTGCGGATCGGCCGAGGCCGGGCGAAGCCGGCCCGGCCCTCGATGCGGGGCCGGGGTGGTGGTCGCCGGGAGAGTTCCCGGACTCGGACGTCGCGGCGCGGATCGGGAACCGGCTTGTTGCGGCGGCCCGGCGGGTGTGGCGGGGCGGGTACACCGCGCGGGTGCGGCGGGGGACGGTCCCGGTGGTGGAGCTGCCGTCGGCGACGGTGCGGTTCCTGGTGCCGCACGACCTGGGGTACGTGCACACCGACGCGCGGACCGGCGCCCGCGACGACGTGATCGCGCTGGCCGTGTGGGCGTTCCGGGCGGCCGACGCCGAACACCCCGGCGAGGCGGACTGCGTCGTCGGGGTGGGTGGCGCCGAACCGGGGGCCGGCAGCGACGGCAGCGGGCTGGAAGCGGTGCTGGAGTTCGCCGCCGAGGTGCTGCGTCACGGGGCGGTGCACGCGGGCGAGGGCCTGGCCGCGTCGGTCGCCGGTCATCTCAGCCGGCTGGACCGGGCCGGGCTGCGCTGGCCGCTGGACGCCACGGCGGAACTGGCCGACCAGCTCGCTGCGTACCGGGAACGGAGTGCCCGCTACTCGCCGGAGGCGCTCGCCGACCTACTCGCGGAACTCTTCGCGCGGCACCGCGCGGTCCTCGCCGGCGGTGGCGCCGGTCTGCGGGCGCGGGTCCTCGGTACGGAGGAGTCCGCCGAGACACCGCTGCGCCGGGTACGGCTGGACGGTCTCGGCGCTCGCGTGCACGCCGTCGGCGACGACCGGCGGCGGGTGGAGATCTTCCACGCGCAGGCGGCCACCGGGGTCGTGCTCGTGTCGCACCGGGAGTGGACGGCCGACGACGACGGGCCGGTGCTGGCCCGGCGGCGGGTCGGTGGGTCGACCGTCGGCGCCCTGGCGGCGGGCGTGGTGGTCACCGAGTCCGCGGTGCGCAGTGCCAGCCGGGCGGTGCGGCTGGCGACGAGCCGGGTCGCGCGTTCCACGGTCACCGCCGGCACGGGCGCGTGGGATCGGCTGCCGCCGGGACTGTTCGTCACGGACTACTCCCGGCTCGGCGCCGAGATCGACGAACTGCCGCCGCGGCCGGTGCGTGCGCGGGTGCGGGCAGAACTGGTGCGGGTGCTCGCGATCGCCGAGGTCGGTGACGTGCGGTACGCGCACGGCGAGCAGCGGCTCACCGTGGAGATCAGGGACGGCGCCGGACGCCGGGCGACCGTCCAGGCCACTCACGCCGGTGTCGCGCCAGGCCGGATCGACGCGGTGGCGGCGGCGCTGACCGGGCGGCACGGCACGCCGAGGTTCGTGGCGGGCAGCGTGCACCGGGGTGGGGGCGAGCTGGTCGTCGACCCGTACGCCATCGCCGCCGACGGACCACCCGTCGTGCCGGACCTGGCCGATCCCGATCCGGAGGCGTCCCGGATCCCGCCCGTCGCGGGCCCGGGCGCCGACCCGCTCACGGTGGCCGTGACGCGGGCGCAGGCGGTGCTGGCCGAGGCCGCGCACACCGGTCTCGCCCATCTGCCCGGCGCCTGGTCCGACCGGTTGGCGGAGGCGCGGAACGGGCTGGCGGCGGTCGGTCTGCACCGGGTGGCGGCGGCGTTCGACGGCTTGGCCGCGGTCCTGGGCCCGGATCCGGGTGAGGCGGCCGTGCGGGCCTGGATCGACGCCAGGCTCCGAGCCGGAACGGCGGCCGAACTGCTGTGACAGATAAATGAAGGCGAGATATCCGACTATGGGGCGAGACGGTGGGTCCAGGTGCGCCACTCGTCGAGCCAGATCGTCTGGGCCGAGGTGAGTGGGCCCGCCCGGGTGTAGTCGGTGGGGCGCAGGCCCTGCCGGCGCAGCCAGGCGAGCTGGGCGGGACGGCTCGGGACGTCCGGGCCGAGGCCGGTGGTGAAGAGCAGGGTTTCGGCGACTGCCCGGTCGCGCAGGGACTGGTCGGTGCGGAACCATTCGGCTTCGGCGTGCAGGGTGGTGAGCTGGCTCAGCATGAGTTGGACGGCGCGTTCGGCGTCGGGTTCCGGCTGCGCGGCCAGGTCGGCCTGGCGGCGGACGGCGGAACGCCAGAGGGCCGCCCAGTTCGCCGGGAGCCGGGGTGGTGGGCCGCCGTCGGTGAGCCATTCGATGCGCTGCCGCTCGGAGCTGAGGACCTCGTCGACGAGGACGCGGTGCGGTTCGCCGGGTGGTGTGGTGTCGTCCGGCTGGGGTGGTGGCACGAAGGCGGGCGGGACCGGGACCACCGAGACCAGTTCGTCGATCTCCATCAGGTTGAGGGTGCGCACGGTCAGTGCGGAGTCCCAGTCGTGCGCCACCACGCTGATCTCCACGTCGCGCAGCGAGCAGCGCACCGCCCACCAACGGGCGCCGGCGCGCAGCCGGCGCCCGGAGACGGTGCGCCCGTCGACGGTGATGCCGCGGTCGTCGCCGATCCACTCGACCGCGGAGAACCGGTCGCCGTTCTGTCGCATGTGGTGTTCGAGCAGTTCCCGCAGCGGGCCGGCGGAGATCTGCGTGCCGGACCAGCGGGCGGTCTCCACACTCACCCAGGGACCGGCCGCGCTGAGGTTGCCGTGGTCGACGCGGACGGACGTGGCGGCTCCGTTGAAGGTCTCCCAGCCGCCGAGCCGTGCGGGCGGCAGGCCCGTCACGCCGGCGAGGACCGCCACCGGCAGGGGCCGCCTCCGCAGGGCCCGCCGGAGTTCGTCGCGGCCGGAGCGGAGCAGGTCCTCGGCGCTGCTGAGTGGATCGAACTCCATCGGTGCACCCCCTCGCTGGTAGCCAAGTGTGGCACCACGGGCAAAGCCCGTCACGCCGGCCGCGGCGAGGGGGTGGGTGTGCACCGGGGAGGGCCGTCAGCGGGCCTGGGCCAGCGCCACCCCGAACCACTGCCGCGGGTCGGTCCACCAGTGACTCAGGGCGAACCCGGCGGCCGAGAGCTCCGCGCTCAAGCCGTCGCGGCGGAATTTCGCCGACACCTCGGTACGCAGTTCCTCGCCCGCCGCGAACGTGACGGTCAGGTCCAGGGCGGTGATCCGGACCCGCTGCTCGCCGGACGCCCGCAGCCGCATCTCGATCCACTCCCGCCCGGGGTTCCAGGTGGCGACGTGGGTGAACGCGAGCGGGTCGAAGTCGGCGCCGAGTTCCCGGTTCACCACGTGCAGGACGTTGCGGTTGAACTCGGCGGTCACCCCGGCGGCGTCGTCGTAGGCCGGCACGAGGATGCCCGGGTCCTTGACCAGGTCGGCGCCGAGCAGCAGCCATTCGCCGGGGTGCAGGGTCTGGCGCAGCGCGGTGAGGAACGCGGCACGTTCGGCGGGTACGAGGTTGCCGATGGTCCCGCCGAGGAACGCGACGACCCGGTTGTCGCCGTCCGGCAGGTGCCCGAGGTGCCGGGCGAAGTCGCCGATCACGCCGGTGACGGTGAGCCCCGGGTACGCCTCGGTCAGCGCGCCGACGGCGGCGGTGAGTGCGGATTCGGAGACGTCGAGCGGGACGAACGCGCCGAGCGTGCCCCGGCTCAGCATCGCGTCGAGCAGCAGGCGGGTCTTCTCGGAGGAGCCGGAGCCGAGTTCGACGAGGGTTTTCGCGTCGGTGGTCCGGGCGATCTCGGGTGCGGCCGTGGTCAGGACGGCCCGTTCGGTGCGGGTCGGGTAGTACTCCGGCAGCCGGGTGATCTCTTCGAAGAGTTCGCTGCCGCGCGCGTCGTAGAACCATTTCGGCGGCAGCCATCTGGCGCCGGGCGCGGCGGTGAGTCCGGCACGGACGTCGGCCCGCAACGCCCGGGCCTGGTAGTCCTCGTCCAACAAGTTGATCATGCGAGACCTCCGGAACGGGACAACAAGCCGGTCATGCGAGACCTCCGGAATCGGACAGCAGTTCGGTCATGCGAAGCCTTCCGTGATCGAGAGGTGTCCGGGGCGGGCGACCACCAGCCGCCCGTCCGGCACGGCCTGCCAGGCCGGATCGCCATCGAGCGGCTCGGAGGCGACAAGTACCGCGTCGTCGCGGGCACGCACCGACAGCGCATGCCCCGCGGTCGTCGCGATCAGCTGCTCTCCGTCGGTGAGCAGCAGGTTCAGCCGGGATCCGGGCGCGGCCGCGAGCACCTGCGCGACCACTACGGCGACGGCCTTCGCCGGTGGTTCGCCGGCGCGCAGCTTCGCCCGTACGAGTGCGAAAAGAGCCGCCGCATCGGTCGGCGCCTCCAGCGTCAGCAGGTCCTCGACCGGCAGGTCGCCGGCGAGGCCGGCGATCGTTCCCGGCCAGCCGCGCACCACGCCGTTGTGGCTGAGAAGCCACCGCCCGTCGCTGAACGGCGCTGCGGCGGTCTCGGTGACCGGCATGCCCACCGTGGCCGAGCGGACCGCCGCCAGCACCGCACCCGCCGCTGTGGTGGCGGCGAGCGCGGGCAGCGCGGCATCGCTCCAGATCGGCATCGCGCTCCGATATCGCACGGGTGCGGCGGGACCGGCCGGGTACCACCCGACGCCGAAGCCGTCCGCGTTGATCGTGCCTCCGCCGCGCATGTCGCGCGGCGCCCACGCCTGCGTCGCCAGCGCGTGCGCCGGATCGAAGAGAAGATCCGCCAGCGGTACGGGCGGACCCACGTACCCCAGGTGGCGGCACATCAGCCGGCGTCCCGCGCGAGCCGGAAGCCGCTGAAGATCTGCCGCCGGATCGGGTGGTCCCAGTTGCGGAAGGTGCCCCGGCAGGCGGCCGCGTCGGTGCCGAACGACCCGCCGCGCAGCACCCGGTAGTCGCCGCCGAGGAAGACCTCGGAGTATTCGCGGTAGGGGAACGCGCCGAACCCGGGGTAGGCCTCGAACCCGGACGACGTCCACTCCCAGACGTCGCCGATGAGCTGGTGCACCCCGAGCGGTGACGCACCGCGGGGGTAGGCGCCGGCCGGTGCCGGTGACAGGTGACGCTGGCCCAGGTTGGCGTGGTCCGGCCCGGGTGCCTCGTCACCCCACGGGAACCGGCGGGACCGGCCGGTCGCCGGGTCGAAGCGGGCGGCCTTCTCCCATTCGGCCTCGGTGGGCAGCCGCTTGCCGGCCCAGGCGGCGAACGCCTCGGCCTCGAACCAGCAGACGTGCACCACGGGCTGTTCCGGGTCGAGTTCCTCGATCCGGCCGAAGACGTCGCGCGACCAGCCCGAGGCCTGCGAGATCCAGTGCAGGGGTGCGACCAGGCCGGCTTTCTGGCGGTACGCCCACCCGCGCGCACTCCACCACCGCGGGTCGTCGTAACCGCCGGCGTCGACGAACTCCAGGTACCGGCCGTTCGTCACCGGCGCCGCGTCGATGAAGAAGCCGGGCACGTGCACGTCGTGGGCCGGCCGTTCGTTGTCCAGCGCCCACGCCTCGGTGCTGGTCCCCATGGTGAACCGGCCGCCGGGCACGAACACCTCGCCGGTGACGGGGACGGCCGCGGCCGGTGGCGGGGGAGCGTGCAGGACCGGCGCGCCGGTGCGCAGCTGATGGGTGGCGAGCATGGTCTCGGCGTGCTGCTGCTCGTGCTGCAGGATCATGCCGAAGGCGAACCCGTCGTCGAGCAGGGGGCGGCCGGTGAGGCGTACCCGGTCGAGCACGTCGAGGGCCTTGTCCCGGACCTGCGCGACGTAGGCGCGGGCCTGTGCCGGGTCGAGCAGCGGAAGAGCCGGCCGGTCGCTGCGGGCGTGCTTGAAGGCGTCGTAGAGCTCGTCGATGTCCTGCCGCACCGGGTCGCGGCCGCCCACGTCCCGGACGAGCCAGAGTTCTTCCTGGTTGCCGATGTGTGCCAGGTCCCAGACCAGTGGGGACATCAGCGGGGAGTGCTGGCGGACCAGGTCAGCCTCGTCGACGGCGTCGGTGAGTGCCTCGGTGCGGGCGCGCGTGCGTTCCAGTTCGGCCGCGATGGACAGCCGCAGATCATGACTCATGTGGGGTGCTCTCCAAGCGAGGATCAAGCCGCGACGGCGAAGGCGTGCAGGCGGCGGGAGAGGATCTCCGAGACGTCGGATCGGGTGGCGGCCGGCAGATCGGTCCGCTCCAGGTTCCGGCCGGCCAGTTCGGCGAGACCGGCGGCGCAGCCGCGGATCACCGGGTCGGCGAGACCGGCCCGGGCCGCGTCGAGCCAGCGGCCGGCGGACGGTTGCGCGAGGTCGCGGGCCCGGTCGGTGGTGGCGTCGTCGGCGACGAGGGCGGTGAGCACCGCGGCCGGTGCGATCCATTCGCCGCCGGGCTGGGCGTCCAGATATCGGACCTCGAGGTAGCCGCGGGGGCGTACCGGTGGGAAGAGGGTTCCGAGGTGGTATTCGACGTCGTCGAACGTGGGCCGGGAGCCGGTGGTGCCGGCGCCGACCGGGCCGGCGGTGCCGTTCTCGATCCGGCTCGCGGTGCCGTTTCCGATCCAGCCGGCCAGGGTGAGGCCGGGTGGCGCGTCCCAGTGGCCGGCGTCGCGCCGCACGCAGAGCAGTGGGGCGGCCAGCGCGTATCGCGCCCAGTCCTGGGCCGGGTCGTCGCCGAGCGGCACCGGACCGGTGCGGCGTGGTTCCATGGCGAGCCAGGCGCCCATCCGGGCGGACGCCCACCGGGTGTCGCGGCCCGCGTGCCGTCGCGAGTTGGCGAAGAGCGCGAGCATCGCCGGGCCGATCTCGTTCAGCGCGGCCCATCGCCGGGCGGAGCCGGCGTCGAAGCAGACCTGCAGGCCGGCGGTGCTGCCCATCATGGTCCGCCCGGCGCGGTCGAAGGCGCGCTCCATCGCGGCGTAGCGCGGGGTGTCGAGGATGCGCCGTGGCGGCCGGTGGGGGTCGATGCCCCGATCGCCGAGGACGATGCCGGAACGGGCCAGCAACTCGGTGAGTGCGGCGTGATCGGCGGTGACGGCGGTGTGCAGTTCGGCGAGTGATCCGGCCACGGCCGAGGAGATCTCGACCTGCCCGCCGGGTTCGCAGGTGACGGTGCTTCCGCCGGGCAGGGGTACGGGTTCCGAATTACCGAGTGTGGCGGGCGTGTGCTCGCCGAGGGCGGCGGCCAGGTCCTCGGCCCGCAGGTATGCGGACTCGTCGCCGGCGTGGTGCGTGGTCCATTCCAGTTCGACGCCGACCCGTTGCGGCGGGCCGGTCTTGAAGCAGATTCCGGAGATGTGCTCGATCGCCTCCTGGGTCGATCGAAGCACCCGGTCGGACGAAGTCATCGCTCCTCGCTCCTCACTCAGAGTGATTTTCCAACTTCTATGAGTGTGGTCTTCTGGGGACGATACCCACATCCGGACGGCCTCGTCCTCCCATGAGCGTGTGTCGATCCTCTCCGGGTCCGAAATGAACCAGCCACGAGATCGTCAAGTTCCGGAACCGGGGCGGGGTGCCGGAACCGGTTCCGGACTGGAAGACTTCGAGCCGTTCGTGTTCGGCAGACCGGAGGCACTCATGCCCGCAGACTTCCCATATCAGGATCCATCGCTCTCCATCGAGGAGCGGGTGGAGGATCTGCTGGGGCGCATGACACTTGCCGAGAAAGCCGGGCAGATGATGCAGCTCGACGCCCGTCAGGACCTCCCGGAGATCATCCTGGAGAAGCTGGCCGGCTCGATCCTGCACACCTCCCCGGCCAAGCTGATCGAGGCGGCCGAGCTGGTCGCGCGGACCCGCCTGCGGATCCCGCTGCTGACCGCCGAGGACTGCATCCACGGCCACTCGTTCTGGCCCGGCGCGACGATCTTCCCGACGCAGCTGGCGATGGCCGCGACCTGGGACCCGGCCCTGATCGAGCGGGTGGCCCGGGCCACCGCCGTCGAGGTCTCCGCCACCGGCATCCACTGGACCTTCTCGCCGGTGCTCTGCATCGCCCGCGACCTGCGGTGGGGGCGCATCGACGAGACGTTCGGCGAGGACCCGTTCCTGATCGGCGAGTTCGGTGCCGCGATGATCCGTGGTTACCAGGGCGGCGGGCTGGCCGACCCGACCGCGGTCCTGGCCACCGCGAAGCACTTCGCCGGCTACTCCGAGACCCAGGGTGGCCGGGACGCCAGCGAGGCCGACATCAGCCGACGCAAGCTGCGCTCCTGGTTCCTGCCGCCGTTCGAGCGGGCCGCCAAGGAGGGCTGCGCCGTCTTCATGCTCGGCTACCAGTCGATGGACGGGGTGCCGATCACCGCGAACAAGTGGCTGCTCAACGACGTGCTCAAGCAGGAGTGGGGCTTCACCGGCACGCTCGTCACCGACTGGGACAACGTCGGCCGGATGGTGTGGGAGCAGAAGGTCTGCGCCGACTACGCGGAGGCGGCGGCGCGGGCGGTCAAGGCCGGCAACGACCTGGTCATGGTCACCCCCGCCTTCTTCGACGGCGCGCAGGAGGCGGTGGCGCGCGGCCTGCTGGACGACCACGACCTTGATTCGGCGGTACGGCGGATCCTGCGCCTGAAGTTCGAACTGGGCCTCTTCGAGAACCCGCGCACGCCGGACGCCGACCGCCAGCGGGCGGTGATCGGCAGCCGCGAGCACACCGAGCTCAACCTGGAGGTGGCCCGCCGGTCGCTGGTGCTGCTGCGCAACGACGGCGTGCTCCCGCTGGACGCCTCCGCCGCCGCGCGCCGGATCGCGGTGCTCGGCCCCAACGCCGACGACGTCTCCGCTCAGCTCGGTGACTGGGCCGGCAACTCCGGGCAGGTCGACTGGATGCCCGACGGGCACCCGCGGGAGCTCACCACGACCGTGCTGGACGGCCTGCGCGGGACGGTCCCGGACGGCTGGGAGGTGACTTTCGAACGCGGCGCCGACATCGAGCACCTGGTGCCCGACCCGGAGGGTGAGACGTTCCCGGACGGCCAGCCCCGGCCGCCGATCTCGCAGCCGATCCCGGCCGACCCGGCCCGTCTCGCGGCCGCCGTCGCCGCCGCACAGGCCGCCGACTACGCGGTCGTGGTCGTCGGCGACACGGTCAACCTGACCGGTGAGCACAAGTCCACCGCCACCCTGGAACTGCTCGGCGGGCAGATCGCCCTGCTCGACGCGATCGCCGCCACCGGCACCCCGATGATCGTCGTGCTCCTCGACTCGAAGCCGCACGTGCTGCCCGAGTCGGCGCTGAACGCGGCCGCCCTGATCCAGGCGTTCAACCCGGGCATGCGCGGCGGGCAGGCCCTGGCCGAGCTGATCCTGGGCCACATCGAGCCCAGCGGCCGGATGCCGATCTCCGCGGCACGGCACGTCGGTCAGCAGCCGATCTACTACAACCAGGTGCGCGGTCAGCACGGCACCCGGTACGCCGACCTCACCCAGGACCCGCTGTTCGCGTTCGGTGAGGGCCTCAGCTACACGACCGTCACCTACGACGGCCTGACCATCGGCGAACCGGACGTGGCGCCCGACGGGGTGGTCCGTGCCTCGGTGCGGCTCTCCAACACCGGCCGGCGGCCGGCGCTGGAGACGGTGCAGGTCTACGTCAGCGACCTCGTCACCAGCGTCACCTGGGCGGGACGCGAGCTGAAGGCGTACCGGCAGGTCCTCGTGCCGCCGGGGGAGAGCGTGACGGTCGAGATCGAGCTGCCGGCCAGCGCGTGCACGCTCGTCACCGCCGACGGCGACCGGATCGTCGAACCGGGCGATTTCGATCTGCTCGTCGGCCCCAACTCGCGGCCGTCGGCGCTGCTCTCCGCGAAGTTCCGGATCAGCTGAGCCACCCGGGGGTGTCCGGTGCCGGACACCCCCGGTACAGATCGTGTACTAGGCCTGCCGGTCCGCCGATCCCTACCGTCGGTGCCATGACGACGACGGGCAACACCATCAAGGAAAAGCACCGCGCCATGTGGGCGTCGGGCGACTATCCAGCACTGGCCGCCGAAGTCGGTGCGCCGCTCGGCCCGGTTCTTGTCGAGGCCGCCGGCATCGGGCCCGGGCAGCGGGTGCTGGACGTCGCCGCGGGCACCGGAAACGCCGCGATCCCGGCCGCGCTGACCGGCGCCACGGTCACCGCCAGCGACCTCACCCCGGAACTGCTGACCGCCGGTGAACGCCTGGCCGCCGCCCGGGACGCCAAACTCACCTGGACCGAGGCGGACGCCGAGGCGCTGCCGTTCGACACCGCCTCGTTCGACACCGTGATGTCCTGCATCGGCGTGATGTTCGCGCCCTTCCACGCCGCAGCCGCCGGCGAACTCCTCCGCGTCTGCCGCCCCGGCGGCACGATCGCCCTGCTCAGCTGGACTCCGCAGGGCTTCGTCGGCAGGCTTTTCGCCACCATGAAGCCGTACGCCGCCCCGCCACCGCCCGGCGCCCAGCCGCCGCCGCTCTGGGGCGACCCGGCACACCTGGCCGAGCTGTTCGGTGACAACGTGACAGACGTACGCGCGGAACGCCGCACCCTGCGCGTGGACCGCTTCGGCTCCGGCGCCGAGCTGCGCGACTACTTCAAGCGCGTGTACGGCCCCACCATCGCGGTCTACCGCAACATCGCCGCCGACCCGGAGCGGGTGTCCGCTCTTGACCAGGCGATGGCCGAGCTGGGCGAAGGCGCCACGGAGTGGGAGTACCTCCTCTACACCGCCCGCCGAGCCTGAGCACCCCTCCCGCGCGCCTGAGCACCCCGCGCTCCGAGCCTGGTCCCCCCGCCCGCTGGACCTGCGTTTCCCTGGGGGCCGTGCCTGAGCCTTCCTGAGGGCTGGGCCTGCGCTTTCCTGGGGGCTGGGCCTGCGCTTTCCTGAGGGCTGGGCCTGCGCTTTCCTGGGGGCTGGGCCTGCGCCTCCCCAGGCGCCGCGCCTGAGCCCAGCGGCGCCGTGCCGCAGGAGATCGTGTCCAGCCGATACCGCGCGCCCATCAACCCCGCGTCCCCGTTCTGGTTCCGGTCACGCCGGACGCGTCCGCCCCGGCGCGATGTTGATCTGCTAGCGCTACGAAATCGCTGTGATCAAGGGGTCAAAACCGCGATTTCGCACCGCTAGCAGATCAACACCGCCGCGCCCGCCGCCGCGCCGGCTCTGCGTCGCGCGCGCCGGGCCGGCTCCACACCGCGCCGGGTCGGCTCTGCACTGCGCTGGGTCGGCTCGGCACCGCGCCGGGCCAGCTCCACACCGCGCCGGGCCGGCCCTGCACTGCGCTGGGTCGGCTCGGCACCGCGCCCGGTCGGCGCTGCACCGTGCTGGGCAGGCGCTGCACCGCGCCGGCTGGCGCTACACCGGGCGCCGGGCCGGCACCGTCTGGCGGGCCGCCGCGACCCGGCGCGTCGTGAAGCCCAACCGGCGGTAGGTGGCGACGGCCGCAGTGTTGTCGTAATCGGCCAGCAGAGCCACCCGCTCCCGCTCGGCCAGCAGTTCGTCGGTCACGAACCCGCACAGTGCCGCCGCCAGCCCCTGCCCGCGGGCTTCCCGCCGGGTGGTGACGCCTCCCAAGAACCCGAGCTCCGCGGTCGACCAGGCCTCCGCCGCGACCGCGAGCAGCCGGCCGGCGTTGTCGCGCACACCCGCCCAGCGGTACACGCCGGGCGCGCCGGGCCATGCGTAGGAGTCCGGAAACGATTCGTCGATCAACGCGGTGACCTCGGGCCAGTGCGCCTCGGTCAGCCAGGCGGGAGCACTCACTTGACGCCCTAGTTGACCGGTAAACGCGTCGCCGAGTTGACCGGTAAACCGGGGCGAGCCCGCCTCCGGCCGATCCGGTGCCTGCGGTTGACCGGTAAACGTTGGCGCAGCTGACATGCTTCCGCCCAGTCCGCCCGGTCCGCCCGGTCCGCCGGGTCCGGGTTCGCCGGGTCTGCCCGAGCCGCCCGGTTCGCCCGAGCCGCCCCGGCCGCCCGGGTCGCCCGGTCCCCCTGAGCCGCGCGGGTCGCCGGGGTCGCCCGGACCGCGCCGGCGGACCGGCGTCGTCGTGTCCATCCAGGCGAACCGGGCGCTCAGCTCCAGCGCCGGCACCCGGGCGACCACGTCCGCGACCAGGTTTTCCGGTCCGAAGGGCCGGAACGACGGCCCGACCTCCGGCAGCACCTCGCCGAGCAGGCCGGCGAGCGCGTCCGGCGAACCGGCCATCACGAGCCGGTCCCAGTGCGCCAGGTCGGCGCAGGCCACCACCGTCGCCGCCGGGTGGCGGAAGACCTGGGAGCCGGGTGCCGCAGCCGCCCAGCGTACGAAAAGATCTTGTTCTTGCACGGAAGTCATCGTGCCTGATTGACCGGATTTGCCATCCTCGGCCTGGTGTTGAAGACCATTCTCCGCCGCGCGGTCACGTTCGGTGTGCTGGGTGCGACGCTCGCCGTCGCGGTCACCGCCGGCTCGCTCTCCTGGGTCCGCTCGTCGGCCGCCGGGCACATCTACGGGGTGGGCACGGTGCCGGTCGCCCCGGTCGCACTGGTCCTCGGCGCGCAGGTGGACCCGGGCGGGCAGCCGTCGGCGTTCCTCGAGGCGCGCCTGGAGACGGCCCGGCAGTTGTGGGTGGCGGGCAAGGTGTCGGCGATCCTGGTGTCCGGCGATCACGCCGACTGGGACTACGACGAGCCGGGCGCGATGATGGTCTGGCTGGTCTCGCACGGGGTGCCGGTGTCGCGGGTGGTGCTCGACCATGCCGGGTTCGACACGTACGACTCGTGTTCCCGGGCGCGCCGGATCTTCGGGGTGCGCCGGGCGGTCGTGGTGACCCAGAACTTCCATCTGGAGCGGGCGGTGGCGCTCTGCCGGGCGTTGGGCGTCGACGCCGACGGGGTGGGTGACGACACGGTCCGGGCGAACCGGCGGCTGTGGTTGCGTGGCGAGATCCGGGAACAGTTGGCCGCGGTGAAGGCGGCCGGTGACGTGCTGTCCCGGCGTGACCCGGTGTTCCTGGGCCGCCGCGAGACGGGGGTGCGGGACGCGCTTGGCTGATCGCCGCTGTGATGTGCCCCGCCGACATGTGGAACCTCGTTGCTCCGGGGTATGCGACTTGATACGGTTCTCTGCATAGTCATGCGGAGGTTGGTATGGGAATCCGGGTCGCGGTCGCAGGTGCCAGTGGGTACGCCGGGGGCGAGCTGCTCCGGCTGCTCGCCGGGCACCCCGAGTTCGAGCTCGTCACAGCCACTGCCCACAGTCAGGCAGGTTCACCCGTCAGTGCCGTACACCCGCAGCTCGCCGGCCTGGACCTGACGCTCGGCGCGACCGACGCGGAGACGCTGAGCGGCGCCGACCTGGTGTTCCTGGCTCTGCCGCACGGGCAGTCCGCGGCCGTGGCGGCGCAGCTGCCGGCCGGGGTGAAGGTCGTCGACCTGGGCGCCGACTTCCGGCTGGAGAGCGCCGAGCAGTGGACTCGTTACTACGGGGGTGGACACGCCGGGACCTGGACCTACGGCCTGCCGGAGCTGCCCGGCGCCCGGGCGGCGATCGCCGCGTCCGACCGGGTGGCGAACACCGGCTGCTACGCCGCCACCATCACCCTCGCGCTGGCGCCGCTGATCGCCGCCGGCGTGGCCGACCCCGAGGACGTCGTGGTGGTCGCCAGTTCCGGCACGTCCGGCGCCGGCCGCAGCGCGAAGGTGAACCTGCTGGGCAGCGAGGTGATGGGCGACCTCTCGCCGTACAAGGTGGGCGCGCACCAGCACGTCGCCGAGATCAAGCAGGCCACCGGCGCCGGCTCGCTGTCGATGACGCCGATCCTGGCGCCGATGCCGCGCGGCATCCTCGCGACGGTGACCGCGAAGCGCCGCAACGGTGGCGACCCGCGCGAGGCGCTTCAGGCCGCCTACGCCGACTCGCCCTTCGTGCACGTGCTCGCCGAGGGCGTCTGGCCGCACACCGCCGCGACCGCCGGTTCCAACTCCTGCCACCTGCAGGCCACCGTCGACATCGACTCCGGGCGCATCATCGTGGTGAGCGCGCTCGACAACCTCGGCAAGGGCGCGGCCGGTCAGGCCGTGCAGAACGCCAACATCATGTTCGGTCTGCCCGAGACCGCGGGCCTCAGTGTGTTCGGAGTCGCGCCGTGACCGTCACCGCCCCCAAGGGGTTCCGTGCCTCCGGCGTCGCCGCCGGGCTCAAGGCCAGCGGAAACCCGGATGTCGCCCTGGTCGTCAACGACGGCCCGGACTTCACCGCCGCCGGCGTCTTCACCGGCAACCGGGTGAAGGCCGCCCCGGTGCTCTGGAGCGAGCAGGTGCTCAAGGGCGGCGTGATCCGCGCCGTCGTGCTCAACTCCGGCGGCGCCAACGCCTGCACCGGCACGCAGGGCTTCCGGGACACGCACCGCACGGCCGAGCACACCGCGGCCGTCCTGCGCGGCGGGGCGAAACCCATGATGATCGGCCCCGGCGACGTGGCGGTCTGCTCCACCGGCCTGATCGGTGAGCTGCTGCCGATGGACAAGTTGCT
The DNA here is from genome assembly GCF_020873875.1 of Actinoplanes sp. DH11. Classification (GTDB taxonomy): domain Bacteria; phylum Actinomycetota; class Actinomycetes; order Mycobacteriales; family Micromonosporaceae; genus Actinoplanes. The sequence continues at coordinate 51,479 of NZ_JAHWGU010000014.1, read as the reverse complement.
GCCAGGCGTGAACGCGGCGGCCAAGGCGCTCACCGCGGACGGCGGCCCGCGTGCGGCCGAGGCGATCATGACGACCGACACGGTCGCGAAGAACGCGGTCGTGACGCGGGCGGGCTGGTCGGTCGGCGGCATCGCGAAGGGTGCGGGGATGCTCGCCCCGGCCCTCGCCACCATGCTCGTCGTGATCACCACCGACGCGTCGGCGGACAACGCGACCCTTGACGCGGCGCTGCGCGCGGCCACCCGGGTCACCTTCGACCGGATCGACGCGGACGGCTGCATGTCGACGAACGACACCGTGCTGCTGCTGGCCAGCGGTGCCTCCAACGCGCAGCCGACGCTCGAGGAGCTCACCGCGGCGGTCACCGAGGTCTGTCACGACCTGGCACAGCAGCTGATCGGCGACGCCGAGGGTGCCACCAAGCACATCGCGATCGAGGTGGCCGGCGCGGCGAGCGAGGCCGACGCGGTGCAGGTCGGCCGCGTGGTGGCGAACAACAACCTGGTCAAGACCGCGCTCTTCGGCAACGACCCGAACTGGGGCCGGATCCTCGCCGCGGTCGGCACCACGAGCGCCGCCTTCGAACCGGACCGGGTGGACGTCGCGATCAACGGCGTCTGGGTCTGCAAGGGCGGCGCGGCCGCCGAGGACCGTTCCAAGGTCGACCTCTCCGGGCGGGACGTGCAGATCACGATCAACCTGCGGGAGGGTGAGATGAGCGCGACGATCTGGACCACTGACCTCTCGCACGCGTACGTCCACGAGAACTCGGCGTACTCGTCATGAACCCCGTCGAGAAAGCCGGCATCCTGATCGAGGCGCTGCCCTGGCTGGAGCGTTTCCACGGCACCACCGTCGTGATCAAGTACGGCGGCAACGCCATGATCGATCCGTCGTTGCAGGCCGCGTTCGCCGCCGACATGGTCTTCCTGCGGCACGTCGGCATCAAACCGGTCGTGGTGCACGGCGGCGGCCCGCAGATCAGCCGGATGCTGAACCGGCTCGGCATCGAGAGCGAGTTCCGCGGCGGCCTGCGGGTGACCACCCCGGAGGCCATGGACGTGGTCCGGATGGTGCTGGTCGGGCAGGTCGGCCGGGAGCTGGTCGGCTTGATCAACCAGCACGGGCCGTACGCGGTCGGCCTCTCCGGTGAGGACGCCGGCCTGTTCACCGCGATCCGCCGGCAGGCCGTGATCGACGGGGAGCCGGTCGACATCGGCCAGGTCGGCGACGTCGACCGGGTGAACACCTCGGCCGTGGACGACCTGATCGCGGCCGGCCGGATCCCGGTGATCGCCACGGTCGCGCCGGACGCCGACGGGGTGCTGCACAACGTCAACGCCGACACCGCCGCCTCGGCGCTCGCGGTCGCGCTCGGCGCCCGCAAGCTGGTCGTGCTCACCGACGTGCCGGGCCTCTACACGAACTGGCCGGACACCGGGTCGCTCACCTCGGAGATCGACGCGGACGCGCTGGAGAAGCTGCTGCCGTCGCTGGAGTCCGGGATGGCGCCCAAGATGGAGGCGTGCCTGCGCGCCGTGCGCGGTGGCGTCCCCGCCGCACACGTCGTCGACGGCCGGGTCGCCCATTCGACGTTGCTCGAGGTCTTCACGGAAGAAGGATTCGGAACGATGGTGGTCCCGTCATGAGCGCGCTCACAGAGCGTTGGAACGCCTCCATGATGAACAACTACGGCACACCGGCGCTTGCCCTGGTCAAGGGCGAGGGGGCGGTGGTCACCGCGGAGGACGGCACTGAGTACGTCGACTTCCTCGGCGGCATCGCGGTGAACGCTCTCGGTCACGCCCACCCGGCGGTGGTCGCCGCCGTCACCAGCCAGATCCAGCAGCTCGGCCACGTCTCCAACCTCTACGTCTCGGAGCCGCCGGTGGCCCTGGGCGAGCTGCTGCTGGCGCTCGCCGGACGGCCCGGCCGGGTGCTCTTCTGCAACTCCGGCGCCGAGGCCAACGAGGCCGCCTTCAAGATCTCCCGGCTGACCGGCCGGACGCACGTCGTCGCCACGCACGGCGCCTTCCACGGCCGGACGATGGGCGCCCTCGCGCTGACCGGGCAACCGGCCAAGCAGGATCCTTTCCGGCCACTGCCGGGAGACGTCACCCATGTGACGTACGGGGACACGGCCGCGCTCGAAGCAGCCGTCACCGCCGACACCGCCATGGTCATCCTGGAGCCGATCCAGGGTGAGAACGGCGTGGTCGTCCCGCCCGCCGGTTACCTCGCGGCGGCCCGCGCGGTGTGTGACCGCTCCGGCGCGCTGCTGGTGCTCGACGAGGTGCAGACCGGCATCGGCCGGACCGGACACTGGTTCCACCACCAGGGCGAAGGCGTCGAGCCGGACGTCGTCACCCTGGCCAAGGGGCTCGGCGGCGGCCTGCCGCTGGGGGCCTGCATCGCGTTCGGCGCGGCGGCGGACCTGCTGACCCCGGGTTCGCACGGCACCACGTTCGGCGGCAACCCGGTCTCCTGCGCGGCGGGCCTCGCGGTGATCCGCACGATCGCCGGTGCGGGCCTGCTAGACCACGTGAAGCGGGTCGGCGAACAGTTGCGGCGGGGCATCGAGGGGTTGAACCACCCGCTCGTCGACCACGTCCGCGGCGCCGGCCTGCTGCTCGGCGTCGTGCTGACCAGGCCGGTCTCGAAAGAGGTCGCGGCGAAGCTGCTGGACGCCGGTTTCCTCGTGAACGCCCCGCAGCCGGACGTCATCCGGCTCGCCCCGCCCCTCATCATCTCCCCCGATCAGGCGGATGCCCTGATCGCTGCCCTGGACGGTATCCGGTGACCACCCGCCACTTCCTCCGCGACGACGACCTCAGCCCGCAGGAACAGTCCGACGTGCTCGACCTGGCCGCCGAGATGAAGGCGAACCGGTTCGGGTTCACGCCCCTCGCCGGCCCGCGCTCGGTCGCCGTCTTCTTCGACAAGGCCAGCCTGCGCACCCGGCTCTCGTTCGAGGCCGGCATCGCCGAGCTCGGCGGCCAGCCGATCATCGTGGACACCCAGAACACCCACTTCGGCCGGGGCGAGTCGCTCGCCGACGCGGGCCGGGTCGTCTCCCGTTACGTGGCCGCGATGGTGTTCCGGACCCACGGCGACGAACGGCTCGCCGAGCTGGCGTCCGGCGTCACGGTCCCGGTGATCAACGCGCTCAGCGACGGGTACCACCCGTGCCAGCTGCTCGCCGACCTGCTGACGATCCGGGAGCGGCTCGGCGGCACGGCGGGGCGGACCATGACGTACGTGGGTGACGCGGCGAACAACATGGCGCACTCGTACCTGATCGCCGGTGCGATGGCCGGCATGAACGTCCGGGTGGCCGGCCCGTCCGGTTTCGACCCGGCGCCGGCCGTGGTCAGCCGGGCCGCCGAGATCGCGGCGTGGACCGGTGGCTCCGTCGAGGTGCTGCGCGACCCGCGGGAGGCCGTCGACGGTGCGCACGTGGTCACCACCGACACGTGGACCTCGATGGGCCAGGAGGACGACGGCAAGGACCGGCTCACCCCGTTCTGGCCGTACCAGGTCAACAAGGACCTGCTGGCCGCCGCCGACCCGGACGCCATCGTCCTGCACTGCCTGCCAGCCCACCGCGGCGAGGAGATCACCGACGAGGTGATCGACGGTCCGCAGAGCGCCATCTTCGACCAGGCGGAGAACCGGCTGCACGCGCAGAAGGCGCTGCTCGGCTGGCTGCTGGCGGTCAACGCGCAATGAGCGCCCCGGTCACCCGGGCGGGACGGCACGCCCGGATCGTCGAACTGATCCGCTCGCGGACCGTGCGGTCGCAGACCGAGCTGGCCGACCTGCTCGCCCACGAGGGCGTCCAGGTCACCCAGGCCACCCTCTCGCGTGACCTGGAGGAGCTCAATGCGGTGAAGGTGAGCGGCGCCTACCTCATCCCGGAGGACGGCAAGCGGCCGCTGCGCGAGACTCAGCAGGGGCCGGCCCGGCTGATCCGGCTGCTGCGCGAGCTGCTCACCGGGGTGGACTCCAGCGGCAACATCGCCGTGCTGCGCACCCCGCCCGGCGCCGCGCAGTTCCTGGCCAGCGCGCTCGACAGGTCCGGGCTGTCGGACGTGGTCGGCACCATAGCCGGTGACGACACCATCCTGGTGGTGGCCCGCGACGCCGGCCCGGCCTCGGGCGCGGCCCTCGCCGAGAAGCTCGGCAACTGGAGCAGATCGGATTCCTCCGATCACCATGAGGAGAGTCAACGATGACGTTCACGCCCGCGGTCGAGGCCCGGTTCCCGGACTTCGCCGACCACACCGGCAAACTGGCCGGGCACGGTGTGGAGTTCTTCCTCGCCTCCAACGACACGCTGCGCCCGCACCTCAACGAGACGCCGTACGGGCACAAGCTCACCTGGCTCGACTTCACCGACACCGCGGAGAAGGACTGGTCGATCCGGGACTTCCTCAACTACTTCAACGTGATCAACGGCATCGCGTTCGGTGACCGGGGCATCCCGATGCCGCAGTGGGTGATGGTCGACCTGATCCTGATGCCGGCGGCCGCGCTCATCGCCGGCCTGCCGCAGGACGAGTTCGCCGCGATGGTGGAGCGCTCCACGTTCCGCTTCGACACCGACGTGAAGCAGCTGCTGCGCAAGGTGCAGGCGGAGATGCGGGAGAGCGGCTACACCGGTCCGGTGCCGGTCGGCGGTTACTGCGCCGCGCCGAGTGCCGAGCACGGCCGCTGGGTCGGCTGGTCGCTCTGGTCGCTGATGCCGGCGGTCGGGCTGGGCAAAGCCGCCAAGGCGCTGGCGCTCTCCGCCTACCGCGCGCAGAAACTGGACGGCGTCACCCAGTACGACAACAGCGCGCTGAAGGTGCACACCGAGTTCGGGGCACTGAAGGTCCTGGTCGCGACCGTGCCGTTCCACACCTCGCCGGGCTCGTTCGTCTACCAGAGCGACCTCACCCTGCCGGCCGGGGGAGTGCCGCCCGAGCCGACCTTCCTGCTCGACCCCTTCGACTACGACCGCCAGCGGGCGATGCAGAAGGACATCGAAGCAGGCCGTTGCGACTTCTATGTCCTGCCGCCCGGGCACGTCCGCCGGGACGGTAAGACATACGTGCCGATTCTCGAAAAGGAACAGTCCCGATGACCAAGCGCAAGATCGTCCTGGCCTTCTCCGGTGGGCTCGACACCTCGTACGCCCTCGTGGACTTCCGCGAGAAGGGCTGGGACGTGGTGACCGCGAACATCGACACCGGCGGCCTGCACAGCGGTGAGGCCGAGGCCGTCAAGGCGCGCGCCGAGGAGCTGGGTGCGATCGAGCACCACGTCGTGGACGCCCGGTCCGAGCTCTACTCGCGGGTCGTCACCTACGCGATCAAGGCGAACTACCTGCGCAACGGCGCCTACCCGTCGTGCGTCGGCGCGGAGCGGCTGATCCAGGCGGAGAAGGTCGTCCAGGTCGCCCTCGAGGTGGGCGCGGACGCGGTGGCCCACGGCTCGACCGGCGCCGGCGCCGACCACGTGCGCTACGACGCGGTGATCCGGGCCCTCGCGCCGCACCTGGAGATCATCACGCCGGTCCGGGACGAGCGGCTGGTTCGCGAGGAGGAGGCCGAGTTCCTGCGCAGCCGGGGCTTCGCCGTCAGCGAGAAGGTCAAGAAGTACTCCATCAACGAGGGCCTGATCGGCACCTCGATCGGTGGCGAGGAGACGTACGGCAGCTGGGAGTACCTGCCGGAGGACGCCTGGACCTACACGAAGTCGATCGACGCGGCGCCCGACCAGGGTGTGGAGCTGCTGCTCAGCTTCGAGAAGGGTGAGGTCGTCGCGGCCGCGTACGCCGGTGGCGACTCCCTCGTCGAGGCGGACGCGCCCAACTACGCGATCCTGTCGGCGCTCAACGTGCTCGGCGGCGAGCACGGTGTCGGCCGGGGCATCCACATGGGCTCCACCATGGTCGGCAACCTGGCCCGGGTCGGCTTCGAGGCGCCCGGCATGCTGATCCTCATCGCGGCGCACCGCGAGCTGGAGAAGCTGGTGCTCTCCAACCGGCAGCAGGCGACCAAGGCAACCCTCGGCAACACGTACGGGGACCTGCTCCACGAGGCCGTCTACTTCGACCCGATCATGGATGACTTCCGGGCGTTCCTGGACTCCAGCCAGAACCGGGTCACCGGCCAGGTCCGGGTGCTGCTGCACAAGGGGAACATCGTGCTGCTCGGCAGCAAGAGCCCGCACAGCCTGCTGGACGCGGCCACCCGGGCCGGTGTGGTCTACGGTCACGGCTCGTCGCTGTGGACCGGTGCGGAGGCGCGCGCCTTCGCGCACATGTACGCCGTGCCCGGGGCCATTGCCAGGGCTGCGGCGCTGCCCGCCGAATAGGGGGCGGCCGGAATCGCTCCTGCGGGCGGGGGTACGCGTGGGCGTACTCGATGCTTGCCTCTGAAGGCCGTGATGGTCCGGGCGCTGGGCGCGCCCGGACATCTCGCTCGCGGCGCTCGCGGGTCTCCTTGCGGCGCTCGCGGGTCTCCTTGCGGCGCTCGCGGCTCTTCTCGCGGCGCTCGCGGGTCTCAGGACAGCCAGGCGGTCAGCACGCGCAGCGATTCGCGGATCTCGGGTACGGACACATGCTCGCCGTCGGTGTGCGCGAGCAGCGGGTCACCCGGACCGAAATTGATCGCCGGGATGCCGAGGGCCGCGAAGCGCGACACGTCGGTCCAGCCGAGTTTGGCCTGAGGCTCTCGGCCGACCAGGTCGACGAACTCCTTGGCGGCCGGTCGGTCCAGGCCGGGCCGCGCGCCCGGCGCCCGGTCGGTGACCTCCAGCTGGAAACCGGCGAAGACCTCGCGCAGGTGGGCCTCGGCGGCGTCGGTGTCGCGGTCCGGGGCGAACCGGTGGTTCACGAAGATCGTGCAGAGGTCGGGGATGACGTTGCCGGCGATGCCGCCCTCGATCTTCACGGCGTTCAGCCCTTCCCGGTACTGCAGGCCGTCCACCACCGGCCGCCGCGGCTCGTAGGCGCGCAGCACGTCGAGCACCGCCCCGGCGCTGTGGATCGCGTTGCTGCCCCGCCAGGACCGGGCCGGGTGCGCTGCCACACCGGGCACCGTGATCTTCACGCGCATGGTGCCCTGGCAGCCGCCCTCGACCGTGCCGTCGGACGGCTCGCCGAGCACCGCGAAGTCGCCGGCCAGCCAGTCCGGGTGGTTGCGCACCAGGCGGCCGAGCCCGTTGAGTCGGGCCGCGACCTCCTCATGGTCGTAGAAGACGTATGTCACGTCGTGCCGAGGGCTGTCCAGGAGCGCGGCGAGCTGCAGGAACACCGCGACGCCGGCCTTCATGTCGACGGTGCCCCGGCCGCGGAGCACGTCACCGTCGAGCGTCGTCGGCAGGTTGTCCGCGATCGGGACCGTGTCCAGGTGCCCGGCGAGCACCACGCGGGTGTCCCGGCCCAGGTTGGTGCGGGCCACGACGGCGTCACCGTCGCGGAGGACTTCCAGATGGGGGTACGCGCGAAGTGCCGTCTCGACGGCGTCGGCGAGCTCCTTCTCCGCCCCGCTGACGCTCGGGATGTCACAGATGGCCCGGGTGAGTCCGACGATGTCGCCGGTGAGATCGAGGCTGCCCATGGCGCAACTTTATCATGTTGGTAGTATTTTTATGCATCGAGACCTCGCGCCTCGCGTGACGGCCTCAGCGATAGGGTCAGGAAGCCGGAACTTCCTGCTCGAGAGACCAAGTTCCGCCTGAGAAACCAAGGAGAAGGTGTGCCGGAGAGCGAAGAGCCCACGCGGCTCTGGGGTGCTCGGTTCGCGGGTGGCCCGGCCGAGGCGCTGGCCCGGCTGAGTGTCAGCGTGCAGTTCGACTGGCGGCTGGCGCCCTACGACCTGCTCGCCTCCCGGGCGCACGCCCGCGTCCTGGCGAACGCGGGCCTGCTCGACGCCGAGGAGCTGGGCAAGATGCTTGCCGCGCTGGACGACCTGGAGTCGGCCTGCGCCGCCGGTGAGTTCCGCCCCACCGTCGAGGACGAGGACGTGCACACCGCCCTGGAGCGGGGCCTGCTGGAGCGGCTCGGCTCGCTCGGCGGCAAGCTGCGCGCCGGCCGGTCCCGCAACGACCAGGTTGCCACCGACCTGCGGCTCTACCTGCGCGACCACGCCCGCGGCGTCGCCGTCGCCGTCGTCGAACTCGCCGACGCGCTCACCGAGCAGGCAGCCCGCAACGTCGACACCCCGGCGCCCGGCATGACCCACGTGCAGCACGCCCAGCCGGTCAGCTTCGGCCACTGGCTGCTCGCCCACGTGCAGCCCCTGCTGCGTGACCTGGAACGCCTCCGCGACTGGGACGCGCGCACCGCGATCAGCCCGCTCGGCAGCGGCGCGCTCGCCGGTTCGTCGCTCCCGCTCGACCCGGCCGCCGTCGCCAAGGAGCTCGGCTTCACCGCGCCCGCCCCCAACTCCATGGACGCCGTCGCCGACCGCGACTTCGTCGCCGAGTTCCTCTTCATCACCGCGCTGCTCGGCGTGCACCTGTCCCGCCTCGGCGAGGAGGTCGTCCTCTGGACCTCCACCGAGTTCGGCTGGGTCGAGCTGGACGACGCGTTCGCGACCGGATCCTCGATCATGCCGCAGAAGAAGAACGCGGACATCGCCGAACTGGCCCGCGGCAAGAGCGGCCGCCTCGTCGGCGGCCTGGTCGCGGTGCTGACCATGCTCAAGGGGCTGCCACTCACCTACGACCGCGACATGCAGGAGGACAAGGAGCCGGCCTTCGACGCCGTCGACACCCTCGAACTGCTGCTGCCGGCCCTCGCCGGCATGATCTCCACCATGACCGTCCGCGTCGACCGGCTCGCCGCCGCCGCCCCGGTCGGCTTCTCCCTGGCCACCGAGGTCGCCGACTGGCTGGTCCGCAAGGGCGTCCCGTTCCGCGACGCCCACGAGATCACCGGCAAGCTGGTGGCGCTCTGCTCGGCCCGCGAGTGCGAACTCGAAGACCTGACCGACGACGACCTGAAAACGGTCAGCCACCACCTGGACCCGTCCGTGCGCGAGGTCCTCTCCGTGGCGTCCGCCCTGGCGGCCCGCACCACACCCGGCTCGACCGGCCCGGGCCCGGTCCGCGAACAGCTCGCCACCGTCCAGCACAAACTGGACACCTGGCGCCAGTGGGCCATCGAGAAGGTCGTTCCCCGCTGACCTGTTCCCGGGGCGGTGGGCCGCCGCCATCGCCGTCCCGGGATCCGACAGCGCCCAGCCCGCTGTGCCTGTTGGTTGCGGTTCCCTGAACCGGCGGGCCGGGGCGTCAGCGGGGTCAGCTGCCTCGGCGGCGGCTCTGGTGTGAAATGGATCACTTGGTGCCGGGTGCGTCGCGCTACGCCGAATTCGTCACTTGGCGTTCGCGATTTGTCACATCGTGTGTTGCTGCGCTGAGCGAAGGCGGCAAGGCTTGCGTAGGTCTTGCCGATGTTGCCCGATTCCGGCGTCAACGGAGCGCAAGGAGCGCCAGCGCTGGGTCCAGCGGCCGCCGGGAAGCCCGTGGACCGCGTGCGGATCGTCGCGCGACCGACGGCCGAGGCGTCGCTTCCGAACCTGGCGTCGCTTCCGAACCGAGCGTCGCTCGGGAACCTGGCGTCGCTTCCGAACCGAGCGTCGCTCGGGAACCTGGGGTCGCTTCGGAATCCAGGCGTCGCGGGGCGGCCGCAGCTGAGACGACCGTCCTGGCCGCGCCGCGCGCCGCCGGAACCCGTGTCGCTCCGGAACCTACCATCGCCCCCGAACCTGCAGTGGATCCGCACGTAGTAACTCCGCGCGGCGGGTGCCTTGGTGAGTCCGCACGATGGTGCCTTGCGCCGCAGTGGTGCGTCCGGGCGGCGGTGCCTGTGCGCGGTGCGTCCGGGCGGCGGTGCCTGTGCGCGGTGCGTCCGGGCGGCGGTGCCTGTGCGCGGTGCCTCCCGGCGGCGGTGTTGATCTGCTAGCGATGCGAAATCGCGGTTTTAACCCCATGATCACAGCGTTTTCGTAGCGCTAGCAGATCAACTTCTCGGCGGCAGGCGCGCCGGAGGGTGCCGGGAGCGTCCGTCCAGGTGGTCAGACCGCTGCAATGTCGAACGCCTCGCTGCGGACAGGCGTCACGCGGAGGCAGTGGCCGCCGGGGCATGCGAGGCAGCAGTCGTGCAGCCCTCACTAGAGCTTGAACATGCGCACCGCACGGAGGGCGGCAACGAGCGCACCTTACGGAGGGCTGGAACGTGCGCAGCCTAACGGCGGCTGATACATGTACGCCCCACAGGGGATGGAACGCGCACGCCCTACGGCGTCAAAGCATGCACCCCCTGGAGTCGGAAGCATGCGTGCTCCCAAGGGGGCGAAAGCATGCACGCCCCAGGGGTTGGAAGCATGCGCGCGCTCACCCGCTGAAAGAGGTGGAGAACACGCTCTCTTGATCGGTACGGCGCGGGTGAGCGGCAGAACGTGCAAGAAGTTGCAGCAAGAACCGTCAGACGGCGGAGGAGGCGGCCGGGATCTTGGCGGGTGCGGGTGCGGGGGCGACGGCGGTGGAGTTGCGGACCACCAGTTCGGGGCGGAAGAGGTACTCCGACCTGGGTGCGCCGTGGCCGTTGATGTCGTCCACCAGGGAGCGGACGGCGGCGACCGCCATGGCCGCTACCGGCTGGCGCAGGGTGGTCAGGGGTGGATCGGTGAAGGCCATCAGCGGGGAGTCGTCGAAGCCGATCACCGAGACGTCGCCGGGGACGTCGAGGCCGCGCCGGCGGGCTGCCCGGATGGCGCCCAGGGCCATCAGGTCGGAGCCGCAGACGATGCCTGTCGCGCCCTTGGTGAGCAGCCGTTCGGCGGCCACCTCGCCGCCTTCGACGCCGAACAGGGTGAGTTCGACGAGTTTGTCCACGTCGGAGCCGGAGGCGCCGGTGAGTCGCTGGGTGGCGGAGCGGAAGCCGGCGAGTTTGCGTTGCACGGCGGTGAACCGGTGCGGGCCGGAGATCATGCCGATGCGGCGGTGACCGAGCGCGACGAGGTGGCTGACGGCGAGGTCGCCGGCGAGTTGTTCGTCGCAGGAGACGAACGGGGCGTCGATGCCGGCGGTGTGCCCGTTCACCAGCACGATGGGCAGGGGGCGGGCCAGCAGGCGCAGGTAGCGCTCGTGGTCGGACGTGGTGTCGGCGTGCAGGCCGGAGACGAAGATGATGCCGCTGACCTGCCGGTCGAGCAGCATCTCCACGTATTCGTCCTCGGTGACGCCGCCCGGTGACTGCGTGCAGAGCACCGGGGTGTACCCGGACTGCGCCAGCGTCGACTCGATGACCTGGGCGAACGCCGGGAAGATCGGGTTGTCCAGTTCGGGCACGACGAGTCCGACCAGGCCGGCGCTGCGTTTGCGCAGCCGCTCGGGGCGTTCGTAGCCGAGCACGTCGAGGGCGGTGAGCACCGCCTGCCGGGTCTCGGCGGATACGCCGGGGCGGTCGTTGATGACGCGCGAAACCGTCGCCTCGCTGACCTGGGCTTGCCTGGCGATGTCCGCCATCCGTGCACGCATGTTGTCACTGTAGTGCCGACCCGTTACCGGCCAGCGCGATGCAAGCTCTTCCATTCGCTGCAAGTGCTTGCTAACGTCCCCGCAACAAGGACGACACCTTATCGATCCCTCAGGTGTGAACCTCCGGCGACTGCCGTGCCGCCTCTCGCGCGGCACAGAAGCGGCAGAACCTCCATAAGGACAGGAGCATCATCGATGCGCATCCGAACTGCGGGTGTGATCGCGGTCTGCGCGGTCGCGCTGGTCGGCACCGCGGCGTGCGGCAACGACACCAAGGAGACGGCGAGCGACACCCCGTCGGCGGCCGCGGCCACCGGCGAACTGGTGATCTGGGCCGATGACAAGCGATCCGCGGCGCTCAAGCCGTTCGCCGAGAAGTTCGGCACCGAGAACGGCGTGACCGTCAAGGTGCAGGCCATCTCGAAGGACCAGCAGACCACCTTCCTGACCGCCTCCCAGCAGGGCAGCGGCCCGGACGTGATGGTCGGCGCGCACGACTGGATCGGCAACCTGGTGCAGAACGGCGCCATCGACCCGGTGCAGCTCAGTGACGAGCAGCGGAACGGCATCGCGGCGAACGCCGTCAAGGCGGTCACGTTCAACGGGCAGACCTACGGTGTCCCGTACGCCACCGAGAACCTGGGCCTGATCCGCAACACCGCGCTGGCGCCCGAGGCACCGGCCACGCTGGAGGATCTGGTCGCGACCGGCAAGAAGCTCAAGGCCGAGAAGAAGGTCTCCGAGATCCTGTGCCTCCAGGTCGGGCAGAACGGCGACGCGTACCACTCGTACCCGTTCTACAGCTCGGCCGGCGGTTACCTGTTCGGCACCAACGCGGCTGGCGAGTACGACGCGGCGGACCTGGGTGTCGGCAAGCCGGAGTCGGTCGAGGCGTTCACGAAGCTGAGCGCCCTGGGCGAGAAGGGTGACGGCGCGCTCAAGCGGTCGATCACCCCGGAGAACTCGATCGCCACGTTCACCGGCAAGAAGTGCGCCTTCCTGGTCTCCGGCCCGTGGGCGGTCACCGACGTGAAGAAGGCGAACCTCGAGTACGACATCAGCGCTGTCCCCGGTTTCGCCGGAGGCAAGGCGGCGACCCCGTTCCTGGGCGTGCAGACGTTCTACGTCGCGGCGAAGGGCAAGAACAAGGCTCTGGCGCAGGAGTTCGTCACCAACTACGTGACCACTCCGGACCTGGCCGTCGCGCTCTACCAGGCCGAGCCCCGGCCGCCGGCGCTGACCGCCGCGCTGGACCAGGTCAAGGGTGCCGACGCGGACCTGCAGAAGTGGGTGGACGCCGGCAAGAACGCGGTGCCGTTGCCCGCGATCCCCGAGATGGCCGCCATCTGGGACCCGTTCGGCAAGGCCGAGGCCGCGGTCATCGGTGGCGCGGACGCGGAGAAGACCGTGACCGCCGCCGGCAAGACGATCTCCGGCCAGATCAAGTAACGACGGCGAAGAACACGTCATGACGTCGAAGCTCGGAGGGCCGGGAAGGACCGGCCTGGCCGGTCAGTTCGCCAAGATCCTGCTGCTCGGCCTGTCGGTGGCGTTCGCGGTCTGGGCCGCCTTCCCGCTGATCGCCGAGGAGCAGTGGATCGGCCTGGGCATCCTGGTCGCGACGACCGCGGCGCTGCTCTACGTCTACCTGTCCCCGCGGCACATCCCGGCGAAGTACCTCGTCCCCGGCACGCTGTTCCTGGTGGTCTTCCAGCTGTTCCCGGTGCTCTACACGGCCAGTACGGCGTTCACCAACTTCGGTGACGGTCACCGGGGCAGCAAACAGGACGCGATCGTCGCGATCCAGACGTCCTCGGTCACCCGGGTCCCCGGTTCGACGGAGTACGCCCTCTCGATCGCGACCCAGGGCGACCCGGCCACCGGCCCGATCGTCTTCCTGATCACCGACCCGGCCACGAAGGCGGTCTCGATCGGTGACGCCGAGGGCCTCAAGCCGGCCGGCGCGGTGACCGTGACCCCGGCCGGCAAGGTCACCGCGGCCGAGGGTCTCACGGTGCTCACCGCGGGGCAGGCGAGCGCCCGCAGCCAGGAGATCACCGACTTCACGGTGCCGACCGCGGGTGGCGCGATCCGCTCGTCCGGGTTGTCCCGCGCCTACGAGGGGGTGGCCGGTCGCGCCTACGACGCCGCCTCGGACAGCATCCGGGACACGGCCACCGGCCGGACCTGGCGGGCCGACGAGAGCGAGGGTGCGTTCGTCGCGGCCGACGGGGAGCGGCTGGCACAGGGCTGGAAGGTCGGCGTCGGGCTGTCCAACTTCACCCGGGCGCTCACCGACGACGCCATCTCCGGCCCGTTCCTGCGTACCCTGGTCTGGAATTTCGCCTTCGCGATCGCCTCCACCGGCTTCACGTTCGTCCTGGGCCTGTTCATCGCCCTGGCCCTGCACTCCAGCCGGGTCCGCGGCCGCAACTTCTACCGGATCCTGCTGGTCCTGCCGTACGCCATGCCGTCGTTCGCGATGCTGCTGGTCTGGCGGGACATGTTCAACACCGACTTCGGTCTGATCAACAGCCTCTTCGGTACGGACGTCGACTGGTTCGGCGGCAGTGCCTCGGCCCGGATCGCGGTCATCCTGGTGCAGCTCTGGCTGGGTTACCCGTACATGTTCCTGGTCAGCACCGGTGCCTTGCAGGCCATCCCGGGCGAGTTGCTGGACGCCACGAAGGTGGACGGCGCCGGCGTCTGGCAGAGCTTCCGCAACGTCACCCTGCCGTTGCTGATGATTCCGCTGACCCCGCTGCTGATCTCGTCGTTCGCGTTCAACTTCAACAACTTCAACGCGATCTGGCTGACCACCGAGGGCGCGCCCTTCCCGGCGGAGAACACCACGAACGGCGCGACGGACCTGCTGATCACGTACACGTACCGGCTGGCGTTCGGGGCCTCCGGCGCGGAGTACGGCTTCGCGGCCGCCATCTCGATCTTCATCTTCCTGATCGTCGCGCTCATCTCCACGGTCAGTTTCCGCCGGACCCGGCAGTTGGAGGAGGTCTACTCGTGACGCGCTGGATCAAGCAGGTCGGCTGGCGCCACCTGGTCGGCCTCGTGGGGCTGGCGTTCGCGCTGGGCCCGCTGCTCTTCGTGCTCTCGGCCGCGCTGAACCCGCTGGGCACGCTCTCCTCCAGCACCCTGGTGCCGACCGGCGCCTCGGCCGGGAACTTCGTGAAGCTGTTCCAGGACACCAACTTCGGGCACTGGTTCGTCAACTCGGTCGTGATCGCCGGTGTGGCGGCGCTGGCTTCGGTGTTCCTCTCCGCGCTGGCCGCGTACGCCTTCAGCCGCCGCCGCTTCCGGGGCCGCCGCATCGGCCTGATGTCCCTGCTGCTGATCCAGATGTTCCCGCAGTTCCTGGCCGTGGTGGCGATCTTCCTGATGTTCTCCACGATCACCGATCTGTGGCCGGCGTTCGGGTTCAACACCTGGTGGGGCATGATCCTGCTCTACCTCGGTGGGGCGCTCGGCGTGAACACCTGGCTGATGAAGGGCTTCTACGACACCATCCCGAAGGAGCTGGACGAGTCCGCGGTGGTGGACGGCGCCTCGCACGCGCAGATCTTCTTCAAGATCCTGCTGCCGCTCGTCGCGCCGATCCTCGCGGTGACCGGGCTGCTCGCCTTCATCGGCACGATCAACGAGTTCCTGATCGCCAACGTGTTCCTCACCGACAGCGAGTCGAAGTCGCTGGCGGTGGGTTTGTACGGCCTGGTGGCGGGGGAGCGCAACGCCAACTTCGGGGTCTTCTGCGCCGGTACGCTGCTGACCGCGATCCCGACCGTCGGCGTCTTCATGTACCTGCAGCGCTACATCGTCGAAGGGCTCAGCGCGGGAGCGGTGAAGGGATGACCCCACATCACGACGGTTCGGCTCTGCACGTCTCTAACCCGGCACCCGAGCTCGGCGAGACGGTCTCGGTCTTCGTCCGGGTGCCGGCCGGCACCCGGATCTCCCGGATCCATGCCCGGTTCGTCCGCGACGGGGAACCGATCTTCACCCCGGCGCGGATGGACCGGCGGGACGCGGGTGCCGAGTGGTGGCGTGCGGAGATCGTGGCCGGCAATCCGGTCACCCCGTACCGGTTCCTGATCCGGACCGCGACCGGCGCGGTCCGCTGGCTCACCGGCTGCGGGCTCACCTCGTACGACGTGCCGGACGCCACGGACTTCCGGCTGATCGCGCATCCGCCGCCGCCGGCCTGGGCGCGGGACGCGATCGTCTACCAGATCTTCCCGGACCGGTTCGCCCGCTCGGCCGCGGCGGCCGGGCGGCCGACCCCGGGCTGGGCCGTGCGCTGCGACTGGGACACCCCGGTCGAGGGGCACGGACCGCTCGCCGCCACCCAGCTCTACGGCGGTGACCTGGACGGGGTCGCCGAGCACCTGGACCACGTCGCCGGCCTGGGCGCGAACACCCTCTATCTGACGCCGTTCTTCCCGTCGGCGTCGAACCACCGCTACGACGGCTCCGACTTCGGCACGGTGGACCCGCTCCTCGGCGGGAACGCGGCGCTGGCCCGGCTGAGCGCGGCGGCGCACGCGCGCGGCCTGCGGATCATCGGTGACCTCACCACGAACCACACCGGCGTCACGCACGAGTGGTTCCGCACCGAGCGGGACTTCTACTATTTCGACGACGACGGCGGGTACGAGTCCTGGCTCGGCGTGTCAAGCCTGCCGAAACTGAACTGGGGCAGCCCGGAGCTGCGCCGGCGGTTCACCGGGCTGGCGCAGCATTGGCTGGCCGAGCCGTACGCGCTGGACGGCTGGCGCATCGACGTGGCGAACATGACCGGCCGGCGCGGCGCCGACGACCTGACCCGTGAGGTGGCGAACCTGCTCCGCCGGGCCGTGCACCAGGTCCGCCCGGACGCGATGCTGCTCGCCGAGCACGGCCACGACGCGACGGGTGACCTGGACGCCGACGGCTGGCACGGGACGATGAACTACGCCGGTTTCACCCGCCCGGTGTGGAGCTGGCTGCGCGCCGACGAGCTGCCGTTCCCGGATTTCCTCGGCGTGCCGGGGGAGATCCCGTTCCGGGACGCGGCCGACCTGGTGTCGACCATGACGGCGTTCTCGGCGCGGACGTCCTGGCGGGCGATGACCCACTCGTGGCAGATCCTCAGTTCGCACGACACCCCGCGGATCCGGTCCGTGGTCGGCGGACCGGATCGGCAGGAGGTCGCCGCCGGGCTGCTCCTCACGCTGCCCGGCACTCCGATGATCTTCGCGGGTGACGAGCTCGGCCTGGCCGGGGTGAACGGCGAGCATTCCCGTACCCCGATGCCCTGGGCCGACCCGGACGGCTGGGACATGCGCACGCTGGCGAGATATCGCGCCCTGGCGCGGCTGCGGACCCGCACGCCGGCGCTTCGGGACGGCGGCCTGCGCTGGCTGCACGCCGCCGGTGACGTGCTGGTCTTCCTCCGGGAGACCGCCGCGGACACTGTGCTGGTCGCGGCCCGGCGGTCGGCCGGTCTGCCGGTCCGGGTGACCGGCCTCGTCCCGCACGCGTGGGGCGACAACCTGTACGGCGGCGCCGAGCCGGTCAAAGCCGGTGCCGACGGATCTATCGACATCGACGGTGATGGACCTACCTTCCAAGTGTGGTCCGTCCGCCAGCACCCGGAGGGTTGTTAAGTGGCACCTCGAAAACGACGGCTGGGCGTCGCTCTGCTCAGCCTCCTGCTGCCTCTCATAGCCGTGCCTGCGGCGGCGGCCGCACCGGCCGCGGCGGCGGCCGTGACGGAACCGAACGCGGCGGTCATCGCCAACTGGGGTTCCGACCGGCCCGCCGACAGCGAGCAGTACTACTTCGTCCTGCCGGACCGGTTCGCCAACGGGGACCGGTCCAACGACAAGGGCGGACTCTCCGGCGACCGGCTCGCCACCGGGTACGACCCGGCGGACAAGGGCTTCTACCACGGCGGCGACCTCAAGGGCGTGATGGACCGCCTGGACTACATCCAGGGCCTGGGCACCACGGCCATCTGGCTGGCGCCGGTCTTCAAGAACAACCCGGTGCAGGGTACGGGCGCGGACGTGTCCGCCGGTTACCACGGTTACTGGATCACCGACTTCACCCAGGTCGACCCGCACTTCGGCACCAACGCGGACCTGAAGAAGCTGGTGCGGCTGGCGCACCAGCGTGGCATGAAGATCTTCCTGGACATCATCGTCAACCACACCGCCGACGTGATCCGGTACGCCGAGAACGAGTACACCTACGTCGACAAGGAGACGTCGCCGTACACGGACACCGAAGGGCAGCCCTTCGAGGACGCGAACCACGCGTCCGGCGGCCGTGGCTTCCCGGCCGTCGACGCGTCGAGCTACCCGTACACCCCGGTGTTCCCGACGAGGTCGGACGCGACGGCGAAGACGCCCGCCTGGCTGAACGACGTGAACATGTACCACAACCGGGGCAACAGCACGTTCGCCGGTGAGAACAGCGAGTACGGCGACTTCTACGGCCTCGACGACCTGTGGACGGAGCGTCCCGAGGTCGTGCGCGGGATGACGAAGATCTACGCCGACTGGGTGAAGGACACCGGCATCGACGGCTACCGCCTCGACACGGTCAAGCACACCAACATGGAGTTCTGGCCGCAGTTCGCGAAGGGCGTCGAGAAGGTGGCCGGCGACGACTTCTTCATGTTCGGCGAGGTCTACAGCGCCGACCAGGAGATCCAGTCGGCCTACGTGCGCCAGGGCGGGCTGCCGGCCACCCTGGACTTCTCCTTCCAGGAGGCGGCGAAGGGCTTCGTGACGGGTGCGAGCGGCGCCACCGCCCTCGCCGACCTGTACGCCAAGGACGACCTCTACACCGCCCGGGACACCGGCGCCGACCGGCTGCCCACGTTCCTCGGCAACCACGACATGGGCCGCATCGGCTCCTACATCGCGGCCGCGGCGACCGCCGACACCCAACTCAAGCGGGACCAGCTGGCCCACGAGCTGATGTTCCTGACCCGGGGACAGCCGGTCGTCTACTCCGGTGACGAGCAGGGCTTCACCGGGCCGGGCGGCGACAAGGACGCCCGGCAGGACCTGTTCGCCAGCAAGTCGGCCGACTACCTGGACGACGACCTGATCGGCACCGACCGCACCCACGGGGTGGACAACTACCAGACCGGGCACCCGCTCTACCGGACCATCGCCGGCCTGGCGAAGCTGCGCAAGGCGCACCCGGCGCTGGTGAACGGCGTGCAGGTGACCCGGCACGCGGCCGAGGGACCGGGCGTCTTCGCGGCGTCCCGGATCGACCGGGCGAAGCGCTCCGAGTACGTGGTGGCGGTGAACAACGCGACCACCGAGCAGAGCGTCACGTTCCCGGTGGACGCGGCGGGTGCCTTCCGGGGCGTCTACGGTACGAACCAGACCGTCCAGCCGGCGGCCGGCCGCATCACGATCACCGTGCCGGCGCTGTCGTCGCTGGTCCTGCGGGCGGACACGCCGCTCCCGGTGCCGGGTGCCGCGCCGACCGTCACCATCACGAAGCCGGCCGTGGGCGAGAGCGTCCCGGACCGCGCCGAGATCGTCGCCGGGACCACCGGCGACCCGCTCGCCACAGTCACGGTCGCGGCCCAGGTCGCGGGCGGCGAGTGGAAGCTGCTCGGCACCGCGGACAAGGCACCCTATCGGGTCTACCACGACCTCGACGGTCTGGCGGGCGGCACCGAAGTGCGGTACAAGGCAGTGGTGCGTGACAGCAAGGGCCGTCTCGGGTCCTCGAGCACGAAGATCACCGTCGGCACCCCCGCGGCCACGTCCACGGCGGGCTACGCGCTCGTGCACTACCAGCGGCCGGCGGGCGGCTACGACGACCAGAACCTCTACGTCTGGGGTGACGTCGACCCGTCGATGACGACGACCTGGCCGGACGGGCAGCCGTTCGCGGGCGAGGACGCGTACGGCCGCTTCGCCTGGGTGAAGCTCAAGCCGGGTGCCCGGAGCGTCGGGTTCGTCGTGGTCGGTGACGACGGCGTGAAGGACGTGGACGCCGACCGGACGATCGACGTGACCGCGACCCCGGAGATCTGGATCAAGCAGGGCGACGCCAAGGTCTACACGTCCCGGCAGCAGGCGACCGGCGAGCCGGACCCGGCTCAGGACCAGGGCAAGGCTCTGATCCACTGGCGCAAGGCGGACGGCAACTACGACGGCTGGGGCCTGCACCTCTGGGACGGCGCGGCCACACCGACCGAGTGGGCCAGCCCGTTGCTGCCGGTGCGGTTCGACTCCTACGGCGCCGTCTTCGAGGTGCCGACGGCGGAGGGCGCGACCGGCCTGAGCTACATCCTGCACAACGGCGACGCCAAGGACCTGCCGTCCGACCAGCGGCTCGACTTCGCCAAGGCGGGTCGCGAGGTGTGGCTGCTGGCCGACCAGGAGACCCGGCTGCTGCCGCTGGTCAAGACCGCGGCCGGGGTGGGCGAGATCGACGTCGACAAGTCCCGGGCGGTCTGGATGGACCGCGGCACCATCGCCTGGAAGACCGGCACCGGCGACACCCTGGAACCGGTCGGCGCGGGCACCGACGGCAAGGTCTACGACCTGCTCTGGTCCCGGTCCGGCGGGATCGGCGTCGACAACGGTGAACTGACCGGGTCGTACGAGAAGGTCCGGCTCGCCGCGCGGCGGGACGGGCTCACCGAGGCCCAGCGCGCGAAGTTCCCGCACCTCTGGCAGTACGGCGCGTTCACGATCGACGCGCGGAACGTCAAGGACATCCTGCGTGGGCAGGTCGTGGTGACCGAGCGCGACGCCGCGGGCAAGCTTCTCGGAGCCACCGGGGTGCAGCTCTCCGGTGTGCTGGACGACGTGTACGCCGCCGCGACCACGGCCGATCTCGGACCGGCCAAGGGCGGCGTCGCGGTCTGGGCGCCGACGGCGAGCACCGTCGAACTGGAGGTCTACGGCTCGGCGACCTCGGCCACGGCCACGATCACGCCGATGCGGCGCGACGACCGCACCGGCGTCTGGTCCACCCGGGCCGTCCGCAAGGGCGAGTTCTACAAGTTCCGGGTCACCGCGTGGCAGCCGGCCGCGCAGAAGGTCGTCACGGCGTCGGTCACCGACCCGTACTCGGTCGACCTGGCCGCCGACTCGACCCGCAGCCGGTTCACCGACCTGGCCGACCCGGCGGGCAAGCCGGCCGGCTGGGACCGGCTGCGCAAGCCGGCCGCCACCGCGCCCGCGAAGATCCAGATCTCGGAGCTGTCGGTCCGGGACTTCTCGATCGCCGACGACACCGTGCCGGCCGCCGAGCGCGGCACGTTCACCGCGTTCACCCGCCGGAACAGCGCCGGCATGAAACACCTCGGCGAACTCGCCGGCGCCGGCGTCACCCACCTGCACCTGCTGCCGGCGTTCGACTTCGCCACCATCCCGGAGAAGCGGGCCGACCAGGCGCAGCCGGCCTGCGACCTGGCCGCGCTGCCGCCGGACTCCGAGGAGCAGCAGGCCTGCATCGAGAAGATCGCCGCCACCGACGGGTACAACTGGGGTTACGACCCGCTGCACTACACCGTCCCCGAGGGTGGTTACGCGGTCGACCCGGCCCAGCGCACCAAGGAGTTCCGGGCCATGGTCGCCGGCGTCAACCAGGCCGGTCTGCGCGTGGTGATGGACGTCGTCTACAACCACACCTCGGCCGCCGGCATCGACCCCAAGTCGGTGCTCGACCAGATCGTGCCCGGCTACTACCACCGGCTGCTCGACGACGGTTCGGTCGCCAACTCCACCTGCTGCGCCAACACCGCGCCGGAGAACGCGATGATGGGCAAGCTCGTGGTCGACTCGATCGTGACCTGGGCGAAGGCGTACAAGGTCGACGGTTTCCGCTTCGACCTGATGGGCCACCACCCGAAGGAGAACATCCTGGCGGTGCGCAAGGCCCTCGACCGGCTCACCCTCGCCCGCGACGGCGTGGACGGCAAGAAGATCTACGTGTACGGGGAGGGCTGGAACTTCGGCGAGGTGGCGGACAACGCCCGCTTCGTGCAGGCGTCGCAGACCGAGCTGGCCGGCACCGGGATCGGCACCTTCAACGACCGGCTGCGTGACGCGGTCCGCGGCGGCGGGCCGTTCGACGAGAACCCGCGGGTGCAGGGCTTCGCGTCCGGCCTGCTGACCGCTCCGAACGGTGACGCGGTCAACGGGTCCGCCGCCGAGCAGAAGGCGCGCCTGCTGCACTACCAAGACCTGATCAAGGTCGGTCTCTCCGGCAACCTGGCCGGTTACGCGTTCACCGACTCGTCCGGCACGGTCGTCACCGGGTCGGAGGTCGACTACAACGGCTCACCGGCCGGGTACAACGCGGCACCGGGCGAGGCGATCACCTACGTCGACGCGCACGACAACGAGATCCTCTACGACTCGCTGGCGTTCAAGCTCCCGCAGGCCACCACGGCCACCGAGCGGGCGCGGGCGCAGTCGGTCGCGCTGGCCACCACGGTTCTCGGCCAGGGCGTCGGCTTCGTGACGACCGGCAGCGAACGGCTGCGGTCCAAGTCGCTGGACCGGAACTCGTACAACTCGGGTGACTGGTTCAACGAGATCATCTGGGACTGCGCGAAGGGCAACGGCTTCGGCCGGGGGCTGCCGCCGAAGGCGGACAACGAGGCGAAGTACGCGTACGCCAAACCGCTGCTCGCCGACCCCGCCCTGGTGCCGCCGTGTGCGGCGATCGACCTGGCCGACAAGCGCTACCAGGAACTGCTGAAGATCCGGAAATCCACGCCGGTCTTCGGTCTGCCGACCGCGGCCGAGGTGCAGAAGCGCCTGTCGTTCCCGCTCGCCGGCGCGACCGAGACCCCGGGTGTCATCACCATGACCCTGGACGGTCGTGGACTCGACCCGAGGTGGAAGTCGGTGACGGTGGTCTTCAACGCCACCCCGCAGACCGTCACCCAGAAGGTCACCGCCCTGGCCGGCAAGAAGGTCGCCCTGCACCCCCTCCAGCAGCAGTCCGCCGACCCGCTCGTCCGGACGGCCTCGGCCGGCAACGGATCCGGCACGCTGACCGTGCCGGCCCGTACCGTCTCGGTGTTCGTCCAGAGCTGACCCGCACCACCACGAGCGCGGCCACCGCGTACCCGATCAGCCCGGGTGCGCGGTGGCCGTTCCTTTCCGGCCTATCGTCTCCGGCCTATCGTCTTGCGGCATGGGCATCGACTGGAACGCTGCGATCCGGGAACAGCTCGACTGGCACTGGCGGCGGCAACTGCGGCCGCGACTCGACGGCCTGACCGACGACGAATACCTCTGGGAGCCCACGCCCGGCGCGTGGAACGTGCGGCCGAGGGGCACGAGCAGCACGCCGATGGCGGCCGGGTCGGGCGCCTTCACGATCGACTGGGAGTACCCGGAGCCGGTCCCGGCGCCGGTCACCACGATCGCCTGGCGTCTCGGGCACATGATCGTGGGTGTGCTCGGGATGCGGGTGGCCCGGCACTTCGGGGGCGCCGAGACGCACTACCTGAACCACGCGTACGCCGGCACGGCCGCCGAGGCGCTTGCCCAGCTCGACACGGTGTACGCGCAGTGGGTCGCCGGGGTCACCGGGCTCGGGGCGGAGGGCCTGGCGAGGAAGTGCGGTGAGGAAGGGTACGGGGACGACACGATGGCCGCCCTGATCCTGCACATCAACCGCGAGATGATCCACCACGGCGCGGAGATCGCGCTGCTGCGTGACCTTCGCGCCCAGCGATGACCTGCGCCGTTCCGGCCGTGGAACCGCATGCCAACGCCTATGGTCGTGTCCATGGGCAGCGACTGGAACAGTCAATTGCGCCAGCAACTGGATCAGCACTGGCGCAGCAGGCTGCGGCCCCGGCTCGAGGGTCTCACCGACGATGAATACTTCTGGGAGCCCGTGCCGAAGGCCTGGAGCGTACGGCCCCGGGGCACGAGCACCGCGTCGATGGCGGCCGGCGGCGGCGACATGGTCTTCGACTGGGCGTACCCGGCGCCTGACCCGCCGCCCGTCACCACGATCGCCTGGCGTTTCGGGCACATCATCGTGGGCGTGCTCGGGGTCCGCATCGCCCGGCACTTCGGGGGCGCGCCGATGGATTACCTGCGCCACCACTACGCGGGCTCGGCCGCCGAAGCCCTGGCCCAGCTCGACACGGTGTACGCGCAGTGGGTCGCCGGGGTCACCGGGCTCGGCGCGGAGGGCCTGGCGAAGCCCAGCGGTGAGGAAGGGTACGGGGACGACACGATGGGCGCCCTGATCCTGCACATCAACCGCGAGGTCATTCACCACGGCGCCGAGATCGCCCTGCTGCGCGACCTGTACCTACGCCGTCAGTGACGGCTGGGTCAGCCGTTCGTAGAGGCTGGCGGCCGGTTCCGGCCGCCCCAGCAGGTAACCCTGGGCGAACTTGCAGCCCATCACGGTGAGCAGCGCCAGCTGGCCGCTGTCCTCGACGCCCTCGGCCACCACCCGCAGGCCGAGGGTGTGTCCGAGCTGGATCACCGCGCTGACCAGCTCCTGCTGCCGGCCGTTGCCGGCGAGTCCGGTGATGAACGAGCGGTCGATCTTGAGTACGTCCACCGGGATGTCCCGCAGGTAGCCGAGCGAGGAGTACCCGGTCCCGAAGTCGTCGATGGCGATCCGCACGCCGATCCGGCGCAGCTCGTCGAGCCGGGCCGAGGTGACCGCGACGTCGCGCATCAGCACCGTCTCGGTCAGTTCCAGGACCAAGCAGTGCGGGGAGAGCCCGGTGGCGGCGAGCGCGTCCGACACCTGCACGGTCAGGTCGGGCAGCTCCAGGTGGGCGGCGGAGAGGTTGACGCTGACGAAGGCCGGTGCGGTCTCCGGGTTCAGGTCCTGCCACTGGCGTACCACCCGGCACGCCTCGCGCAGGATCCACCGGTCGATCTCGATGATCATCCCGGTCTCCTCGGCGAGCGGGATGAAGGAGCCGGGCTGCTGCAGGCCGCGCTGCGGGTCCTGCCAGCGGACCAGCGCCTCGGCGCCGTGCATCCGGCCGTCCGGCACCCCGGCCACCGGCTGCAGGTAGAGGCGCAGCTCGCCGCGGTGCACCGCCTCGCGCAGCCGGGCCTCCTGGTCGAGCCGGCTGAGCAACTGCTCGTGCATCCGGGTCTCGAAGGTCAGGAACCGGTTCTTGCCCTGTTCCTTGGCGGCGTACATGGCCACGTCGGCGTTGCGCAGCACCTCGTCCGCGTCGGTGTACTGCGCGGCGTCCGGCACCACGCCGATGCTGACCGTGACCACGGCCTCCCGGTGGTGCAGCAGGAACGGCCGGGCCAGGGCGTCCAGGCAGGCCCGCGCGAGAGCTTCGACCACGTCGGTGGCGGCCGCCTCGAGCAGCACGGCGAACTCGTCACCGCCGAGCCGGGCCACCGTGTCGTGCGGCCGCAGAACCCCGGTGAGTCGTTCCGCCGCGGTACGCAGCAGCGCGTCCCCCGCGTTGTGCCCGAGACTGTCGTTCACCCGTTTGAACCCGTCCAGGTCCAGGTAGAGCACCGCGATCTGTTCGCCGGACGCCCGGGACCGGGTGAGCGCGTGCTCCAGCCGGTCCAGCAGCAGCTTGCGGTTGGGCAGCCCGGTCAGGCCGTCGTGCAGGGCCTGGTGGCGCAGGTCGTACTCGAGGGCCCGTTGCCGGCTGACGTCGCGCAGCACCACCACCGCGCCGATCGGCCGGTCGTCCTTCTCGATGGTGCTGACCGTGTACTCGACCCGGACGGCCGTGCCGTCCGGCCGGTTCAACCGGCCCTCCCAGGTCCCGACGGCGAGCCCGCCGGTGGCGTCCGGCAACAGCGTGGTGGCCTCCCGCTGGAGCAGCCCGCCCACACCGACGCCGGTGATCCGGCCGGCGGCCTCGTTGGCGAACGCGATCCGGCCGCCGGCGTCGACACCGCAGATCCCCTCGCCCGCGTTGGCCAGGATGCTGTCGGTGTACTCCTTGGCGAGAATCTCCCGGGCCGAGCGGTCGAGTTGCTCGGCCATCGCGTTGAAGGCGCGGGAGAGGGTGCCGATCTCGTCATGGCCGTCCGTGGTGACCCGGTGCGAGTAGTCGCCGCTGCGGATGGTGCGCACCGCCGCGGTGAGCGCGGTGATCCGGCGGGTGACCGAACCGGCCACCCCCAACCCGATCAGCAGTACCAGCAGCATGGCGATCGTCGAGCTGGTCAGGATGACGGTTTGCGCCTGCCGGGCGCCGGCCATCATCCGGTCGTAGAGCGGCGTGTACTCCAGGATCACCGCACCGAGCATGGCGCCGCGGCCGCTGCGCATCGGCACGACGACCTGTTTGATGCCGTCCGGGTGGTCCGCGCCGGTCTGGACGAAGACCCGCGGCTTGCCGTCGGCGACGGTCTTGCCGACCTCGTTGCCGGTGTCGTGGTCGAAGGTCGCGCCGACGTTGTCCCGGACCACGTCGCCGAGGATGTACCTGGCGCTGTCCACCACGACCACGTCGCGGTGCTGGACCTGGTGCAGCCGCTGGAGGTAGTTGTCGAGCCCGGTCTGGCTGTAGTAGAGCGGGATCGGGATCTCGCCGGCGGTGTCGACCGGCAGGCCGTGGCCGATGTCGGCGGCGATCCCGAGGGCGAGCTGCTCGGCCTCCTCGGCGGCGGCCCGCTCCGCCGAGGCGTTGTCGGCGCGCCAGGCGATGATCGCGGTGGCGGCCACCAGCAGCGCCACCACGAGGTAACCACTGAGGAGTTTCTGCCGGACGTTCATCAACTCACCTATCGGCGGGCATCCTCCAGGATTGAGCCGTCTGGGGCGGACGTGCTTTTTGTCTACTGCTTCAGCTGACTCAGGTGAGGCTCCCGCACGGTGAACAGCAACGCCACGTCGGAACCCGGCATCGGCCGGGCGAAGTGGTAACCCTGCGCGTACCGGTAACCGGCCCGGTGCAGCCGCTCCGCCTGCTCCGCGGTCTCCACGCCCTCGGCCACCGCCTGGATGCGCAGGCCGCGGGTGATCCCGATCAGGCCGTCCACGATCACTGCCTGCGGGCTCCGGGTGGTCACTCCGTCGACGAACGACTTGTCCACCTTCAGCCAGGTCACCGGGCAGTTCACGAGCAGGCTGAGCGACGACTGGCCGGTGCCGAAGTCGTCCAGGGCGATGGGCAGGCCGAGCTCGTGCAGCCGTTGCAGGGCGTCCAGGGCGAGGTCGGTGCCGAGCACGGCGGTCTCGGTCACCTCCACGACCAGCCGGCGCGGGTCGAGGTCGGCGCCGGCGAGCAGCGCGGCCACCTCGGCCGGGAACCCCGGCTCGTTGAGCTGGCGGGCCGAGACGTTCACGCTGACCTTCGCCGGCGCGTCGTCGCCGTACTCGCGCACCCACGCCGCGGTCTGCCAGACGACCTGCTGAAGAACCCAGCGGCCCAGCTCGACGATCTGACCGTTGCGTTCCGCGAGCGGGATGAAGACACCGGGGGAGACCAGGCCGTGTTCCGGGTGCCGCCAGCGCAGCAGCGCCTCCAGGCCGGCGAGCCGGCCGTGCGGCAACTCGACGATCGGCTGGTAGACGACGAAGAGCTCGTCCCGGGCGATCGCCTGACGCAGGTCGGCGCCGAGCCGGGCGTCGTTGTCGGCGAGCTGGTCCATCAGCGGGTCGAACCAGGTCCAGCGCCCGCCACCGGCGTTCTTCGCGGCGTACATCGCGACGTCGGCGCGGCGCAGCACCTCGCCTGCGGTGTCCTCGGGCCGGCTCGCGGTGACGCCGATGCTGATCCGGGGCACCAGCTCGTGACCCTCGGCCAGCACCGGTCGCTGCACCCGGTTCAGCAGCCCGCGCAGCAGCGCCTCGGTGCCGGCGTTGTCCAGGGCGGGCAGCAGCAGGGTGAACTCGTCACCACCGAGCCGGGCCACGGTGTCCTCGGCACGCAGCTCGTCGCGCAGCCGCCGGCTGATCGTCTGGAGCAGGGCGTCGCCGGTGTGGTGGCCGTACCGGTCGTTGATCACCTTGAAGTCGTCCAGGTCGAGCAGGGCCACCACGAACGGCTCGCCGCCGGCGAGCCGGGCGGAGATCTCGCCGGACCAGGCGGAGCGGTTGCTGATCCCGGTGAGGGCGTCGTGCGTGACCTGATGATCCAACTGCTTCTGGTACGCCCGGAGCTGCGCCAGATTGGCGTCCACCGTCTCGAGCAGCCGGCTGTTGTCGCGCAGCATGGTGATCTGGCGCAGCACCACGAGCAGGGTCAGCCCGGTCACCGCGCACGCCATCAGGGCCTCCGGACCGCCCCGGGGCAGTTCCACCTGGAGCAGCGCGGCGTAGAGCACCGCGACGGCGGCGTACGGCATCAGGCTGAACCGCCGGCCGTCGCGCCGGACCGGCGGCCGGCCCTCGCTCGACCGCTGCCGGCGCGCGGCGAGGATCGTGGTGATCGTGGACATCGGGAAGGCCAGCAGGCTGGTCGACAGGTGCGGCCGATCCGCGATGAACGGCGCCACCACCCCGGCGGCGGAGGAGAGGCCGACCCCGGCCGAGAGGATGTGCAGGGCACGCCGATCCAGCAGCCCGGCGCCGGCCACCGCGACCTTGACGAAGGCGATGAGCGAGGCCACCGCGATCACCAGGAGCGGAACCACCGACAGGGGGGTGACGCTGAGGGAGTCGGCGAAGTCCAGCCGGCTGAGCGCGAAGTGCCAGATCACGACGGCGCTGGTGAGCAGGAGGATCCCGGTGTCCAGGCCGAACCGGATCCAGTCACCGCCGGTGCGCTGCCACGTCGGCAGCCGCAGCAGCGCCCAGAGGACGGTCAGCAGGACCGCCCCGAAGATCAGCTGGGTCCGGGTGCCGATCTGCTGGCTCAGCTCCGGTCCGCCGACCGCGTCGGCCGCGCTGCTGATCGTGGCCGCGCCGACCAGGCCGCAGGCGACCGCGAGCCGTCCCCAGAAGTGCCGGGTGTCGGCGTCGAAGCGGGTGCACTGCCGGACCCGCCAGCACTCGTAGGTACCGAGGGCGGCGAGCACCGGCAGCGGCAGCCAGCCGATGACCGGGTACGGCCAGACGTGGACCAGCCCGGCGGCGAACCAGATCAGCACGAACGCGACGAGCCCGAGCGACACCATCAGTGGCGGGTCGAACCGGCGGCGGCTGGGAGACGGCATGACAGTGTGATCGGACGTTTTCCGCCGCCGTTGACGAAAATCCCGGGTTCTCCCCGAACTCGGCTCGGGCGCCGTCGCCGAATCGGGTATCGCGGCGCCGGTCGGCGGGTAAGGGCCAGGACCATGGAGCAACTGGACTGGCTGGCTGTCGTCCGGCACGGGCTGAGCACCGGCAACGTCACCGCCGAAAAGGCCGAGACCGGCGGGGCTGAGACCATCGAGATCCCGGAACGCGACGCCGACGTGCCGCTCGCGGACATCGGCCGGGAACAGGCCGAGGCGGTCGGCCGGTTCCTGCGGGAGCACCGGCCGGACGTGGCGGTCGTCTCGCCGTACCTGCGGACCCGGCAGACCGCTGAGCTCGCGCTGGCCGGCTCCGGCGTCGAGATCGTCGTCGACGAGCGGCTGCGCGACCGGGAACTGGGCGTGCTCGACCTGCTGACCGCCCGCGGCGTGCAGGCCCGGCTGCCGGACGAGGCCGCCCGGCGGGCCCGGCTGGGCAAGTTCTACTACCGGCCACCGGGCGGCGAGTCCTGGGCCGACGTGCTGCTGCGGTTGCGCGCGCTGCTGCGCGAGCTGCACCAGGACCGCCCGGGCGGCCGGGTGGTGCTCTTCGCGCACGAGGCGACAGTGCTGATGGTGCGCTATCTGGCCGAGGGAATGCTGGAGGGTGAGCTGATGGAGCTGGCCCGCCGCACGACCATCGCCAACTGCTCGGTGAGCAGCTGGCGGCGGGCCGGCGACCGGTGGGAACCGGAGATGTTCAATGCGGTCGAGCACCTGCACCGTGAGGACACCCCGCCGACCAAGCAGGAGGACGTCAATGCCGAACCGGTCTGAGGAACGGGTCGTCACCCCCGGCCTGCTGCGTGACTGGCCGCTGCCGGATCTGGAGGGTGACAAGGAGTCCCGGGGCCGGGTGCTGGTGATCGGCGGCGCGCGGCGTACCCCCGGCGCGGTGCTGCTGGCCGGGGTGGCCGCGCTGCGGGCCGGCGCCGGGAAGCTCCAGATCGCGGTGGCCGCGGAGTCGGCCGTGGCGTTGAGCATCGCGGTGCCGGAGGCCAAGGTGGTCGGTGTCGCCGCGGCCGGTGAGCCACCCGACGAGGTGCTGGAGATGGCCGGTTCGGCGGACGTGATCCTGCTCGGCCCGGGGCTCGACGACATCGACCACACGATGCGGCTGATGCGTTCGGTGCTGGAGGCGGCCGGCCCGGAGACGGGGGTGGTGCTCGACGCGTACGCCCTCGGCGCCCTCAGCAAGGACTCCACGCTGCTGCGGCAGCGCCGCGCCGTGCTCACCCCGAACGTCGTGGAGGCCGGTCATCTGCTCGGCCGCGAGCCCGGCGACGACCTGGCCGGCGCGTCCCGGGAGCTGGCACAGCGGTACCGGGCGGTGGTCTCGCTCTACGGCCACATCGCCGCACCGGACGGCGGGTGCTGGCGGGAGGAGAACGGCGACGCCGGCCTGGGCACGTCCGGCAGCGGCGACGTGCGCTCCGGCATCGTGGCCGGCCTGCTCGGCCGGGGCGCGGACCCGGCGCAGGCGGCCTGCTGGGCGGCGTACGCCCACGCGATGAGCGGCCGGCGGCTCGCCCCGCGGTTCGGTCGCGTCGGATTCCTCGCTCGGGAACTGGTCGACGAGGTGGCCTACACGATTGCAATGGTCTGATGAGGGTACGCCTGGTGATGACAGCCTCACACTCTGGAAGGAGTCACCCCCGATGACCACCGCCCGCGACATCATGACCCGGGACGTCACCTGCGTCGGTGAGAAGGAGTCGCTTGCGGAAGCGGCTCGCAAGATGTCCGAACTGAACGTCGGCTCGCTGCCCATCTGCGGCGAGGACAACCGGCTGCACGGCATGCTGACCGACCGCGACATCGTCGTGAAGGCTCTCGCGCAGGGCCGCAACCCGGCCGACGTGCAGGCCTCCGAGCTGGCCCAGGGCAAGCCGATCACGATCGGCGCCGACGACGACGCCGCGGAGATCCTGCGCACCATGAGTCAGTACAAGGTCCGCCGCCTGCCCGTGATCGACGGCCACCAGCTGGTCGGCATCGTCGCGGTCGCCGACGTGGCCCGCGCGCTGCCGGACCGCCCGGTGGGCGACCTGATCGACGCCCTCAGCGAGTGACCTCAAGCGCCACCAGCAACGGCCCGGGCCTCCCGGGCCGTTCGCATATCCACCAGCCGGCACGGGGCGGCCCGGCACGCGACGGCCGGGCACGGGGCGGCCCGGCACGCGACGGCCGGGCACGCGGCGGCCCGGCGCACGGCGGCCTGGCACGCGGCGGCCCCGCCTGTGACCGGCCCGCGTGGCGGAGTCAGCCGTCGAAGCGCTCCCAGTCCAAGCCCAGCTTGCGCAGCCGGCGCAGCAGCGAGCGGTGCCGGGCCCCGACGTAGACCTCGTAGAAGTCGGTGTCGTCCGCGCCGACCAGCGCCACCACCCCTGGCCCGGCATAGAGGCGCGAGTGCGCGCACGGCCAGCGCGCCGGCCGCAGCGGCACCCGGCGCAGCGGCGCGACGATGCGTTTGACCTGTGCCCGGTCGGCGAAGGCCATCCCGCCGGGCGAGGAGTCGAGCGCGGCCTGGGTCAGGGCCGCGACCAGGAGGTACGCGCTGAGCCGCTCCCGTTCCCGCAGCGGCTGATCGCTGAGCCCGTGGTACCAGACCTTCGGGTCGTCCCCGGCCGCCTCGGTCAGCAGTGTGAACACCCCGTCAACCTCCTGACCGAAAGCGATCATGCCTGACTCAGTCGTGGCAAGCGGTTCCGGGAAGATTCGCAGAGTGCGCCCGTAGACCTCGGGACGTCCGGCGGCGGCCCGGTGGAACGCGCGCAGCGGTTCCGGCTGCCCGGCTGCGGGCACCGCCGTCCCGGCCGCGGGCACCGCCGTTCCGGCCGCGGGCACCGCCGTTCCGGCCGCTGGGACGTCCGCGTACCAGCCGGTGATGAACGTGTGCAGGGCGGCGAGCGGATCGGCCGGGAGCAGATCGAGCCAGTCGGTGGCCGGTTGCGGGCCGGGTGGTCCGGTGGGGCGTACCCGATCCAGCAGGTCATAGGGCAGCGGCGCGTCCAGGAAGAGCCCGAGATCTTGCGCCACGCCCCGGCGGCGACCGATCCTGGTCACCCGAGCGGTGCCCAGCGCGAGACAGCCCTCCGGCACCCGGGCGAAGGCCAGGAGCGCCGGCTCCGGCTCCTGGGTGAGGCGGCGCTCGATCACCCGCGGCAGCGGGCCGGGCACGGTCAGATCCTCCGGGGTACGCACCCCGCCGCCGACAATAACCACGATCGCGTCCGGCCCGGCCGCGAACCACGTGCCCGTCCCCCCGGCCCGCTCCGCCGACAACCCGGTGCCCCCGGGCGCCCCACTGTCCCCAGCGCCCCCAGCCGCCCCGGCGCCGGCACTGGCACCGGCAGCTGCCCCAGCTGCCCCAGAACCCGCGGCCTCGGCGGCCCAGGAATCCGCGGCCTCGGCGGCCCCGAGCGCCTCGGCAGCTCCCGCGACCACGGGTTTCGCCGCCGGGCCGGCCGCACTCAGCGCGACCTGCTCGTCAACGACGGACCAGAGGCGGATCTCCACCAGTCCACGGTATTGGAACCCGCAACGAATGCAGCAGAGTTGTCCGTTCGCCCCGCCTCCACACGCTCATTCTGGTCGGATGCCCGCGCGGTTCGAGATGTTGATCTGCTAGCGGAGCGAAATCGCGGTGATAGGTCCATGATCACCGCGATTTCGCATCGCTAGCAGATCAACTACCGCCGGGCCGGCGGCGATCAAGCCCGCGTTGCGCTGCTCCGGCGCGCCTCGCAGGAAGCCGGCTGGGAACCGACCCGCTCGCCCCGAAGCGGCCCAGCCCGGCGTTCTGATCCCAGACCGTGGTGAGCCAGTCGGCGGCCACCGCGGCGGGCACGCCGCCGCCGATCACGAAGCCGAAGAACCGGCCGGACGGGCTGGCGAGAAGGCCCGGCCCGGCCGCCTCGGCGAGTTGCTCGATCACCTCGAGGGCGGGCACCGGGCCGTCGGGCAGCGGGACACCGAGCCGCTCGCGCAGCTCGGTCAGGCCCGCCCTCGCGGCGATCGGCCGTTCGTCCAGGCTGTCCAGCCACTGTGCGGCGATCCGCGTGGTGGCGCCGAGCACGTCGTCGTGGTCCACCCGCTCACGGTAGGCCCGGCGGGGTGCCCCCGGACGGTCGGATTTCTGCCTCACGCGCCCGGTGGGCGTACGTCAGTGGTGTTCGTGGGTCAGTGATGCTCGTGGTCGGTGGCGCGGGCCGCGCAGAGGAAGGTCCCGCCGACCGCGAAGGCGCCGAGTACGCCGAGCGAGATCTGCTGCTGGTGCCCGGACTGCCGGTCGTAGACCGCCTGGTTGACCTCGATGACCCGGTCGTGGTCCTCGAGCACGTACCGCCCGTCCCGCATGGCCGGGTTGCCGTCGAGGGACGCGAAGGCCAGCACGATCGCCAGCCAGAATCCGAAGAGGACCGCGCCGGCCGCCATCGCGGCCCAGTGCGGCACGTGCGGCGGCACCCAGGACGCGAGGCGCCAGGGCCGTAGGGGCCGCTGGGTGCGGAAACCGAGGCGGTTGCTGACGATGCCACCGGCGAAGCCGGGCACGGTCAGGAAGGCGGCGACACCGACCGCGACGGCCGCGCCCAGGGGCCGCGCCCCGGCGGCGAGGGCAACGATCAGCACGGCCGACCAGAGCACACCGGCCCCGGACATCAGGCTGAGCAGCAACAGTCCCCGACGCGAGATCATCACTGCGAACGCTAGTGTCCGGAGCGGCCCGATGTGGCCGTTTCCCGAGCATCCGAACGAGTGCTACGGCCCGGGTGTTCGGGCACGTGATCGTGGACGAGGCACGGGAGCTGCCGCCGATGATGGGGCCGGCTCTACGTCTTCCGGCCGGAGCCGGTCACTGTGACGGGACAGGCGTCAAGGTGAACGTCTCGCCCCGGGTCAGCGCGCGCACCCCACTCAGTGACCGGTTGCGGCACGCCACCAGGAAGTCGCTCAGCGGCGACTTCATCACCTTGTAGTCGTCGTAGTGGATCGGCAGGGTCAGCCGCGGCCGGATCAGCCCGGTCAGGTCGGCGCCCTGCCGCCCGTCCATGGTCAGCAGCAGGCCGAGCAGCCGGGTCCCGCCCAGGTGGATGAGCATCGCGTCGACCTCGCCGCAGCGCTCCCGGATCTCCGCGAGGTGCGGGCGGTACAGCGTGTCCCCGGTGATGTAGAGCCGGAGCATCCGCTGACCGTCCACCTCCCATTCGATGAGCGAGCCCATCACGTCGGGCAGCAGCCGGTCGACGAAACCGGGACCGTGCCGGCCGGGCAGCGAGGTGATCCGGAGCAGCTGACCGTCGCGGCGCCACTCGTCGGCCTCCCAGGTGGGCAGGCCGCGAACGGCGTCGAAGCTCTTGCGGCGCAGCCGGCGCTGCGCCTGCACGGTGGTGACGATCGGCAGGTCCGACGGGATGACCTTGCGGGCGGTCCGGTCGAAGTGGTCGCCGTGCAGGTGAGACAGGAGCATCAGGTCGGGGGACGGCAGGTCCGCGTACCCCATCGCGGGGCTCTTGAGCCGGCGCGTCCACGCGCCGTAACCGAGGTAGGTGCGGCTGCCGGCCGGGCTGAAGGCGGGGTCGGTCAGCACGGTGAACGCGCCCAGCCGCAGCAGGGTGGTCGCGTTACCGACGAAGGTCACGCTGGCGTGCGGTGTCATGCTCGCGGGCTACCCGCCAACCCGCCGATCATGCGGGCGGCTTGCGCGATCAGACCCGATTCGTACGGCGCCGCGGCACATGCCGGCGGTACGCGCTGACCGTCGGGTCGCCGCTGATCCAGAACCGCCACGGCACGTCGTGTGCCGAGGTCACCCCCACCCGCGGGCCCGCCTCGATCGCGGTGACCGGCTCGTCCGGCGGCGCCAGCGTGGCCGGACCGGTGCCGTCCAGCAGCGCGGTGCCGTTGGCGCCCCGATCCAGTGCCAGGACCTGCATCATCTTTGCCGGACCGGCGGCCAGGTCGGCGTCGCGGCGGGCCGCCGGGCGCCGCTGCCGGGCTGTCTCCAGGCCCTCCACCACGGCGCCGGCGCGCAGCAGCACGGCGGCGGCCCGGCCGTCCTCACCGCACACGACGTTCGCACAGAAGTGCATGCCGTAGATCTGGTAGACGTAGAGCCGCCCGGCCGGGCCGAACATCACCGCGTTGCGCGGGGTCTCCCCGCGGTGCGCGTGGCTGGCCGGGTCCGCGCCGAGGCCGCTGTAGGCCTCCACCTCGGTGAGCCGGACGGTCACGCCGTTGGCGGTCAGCCGCCAGCCGAGCAGCAGGCGGGCCGCCTCGTCGACCGCGTCCGCCGGCAGTTCCCACCACGATGTCACCGTTTCACCCCATCACATCGCGCCGGCGGCGGTCAGCGGAGGGTGGTGCCGCACCATCCGAGGAAGCGTTCGAAGAGGTCGGCCGGTGCACCGCCGGCACCGCCGGCCCAGTCGTCGATCGCCTCGAGCATGCATGAGCCGAGGAAGACCGAGAGGCCGTGCGGGAAGCTGCGGTACTGCTCGGCCAGCTCGACCTTCGCGGTGGCACACGGCCACGGGTGCCCACAGACCCGGCAGTCCCACGACGGGCGGTCACCGACGTGCTCGGTCCGCGGTACCAGCATGCAACCCTCACCCGATGCGATTCGGCGACTACACATCGGAGCGTCGCGTGGCTTAGTCTCTGGCTCAAGCCGCAGCGGTGAGAATCCCACAAATGGATTCTCGCTGTCTCGGGTGAGGCGATCGGATCGTCTCGTTCGATACACATCAGCGTCCGGCACACGCCGGCTTTCGATGTCCAGCAGCGTTCGGTGCGGACGTGGGGGGAGAGCAGTCGGATGACCGAGACCGGGTCGACCGTCCCGCGGCGGCAGGTCGGCCGCCTGCTGCGCGAGTTACGGGAGCAGGCGGGCATCTCCCTGATGGCCGCGGCGCAGGAGCTGGAGTTCTCCCGCGCGCGGATGTACCGGATCGAGAACGGCGAGGTCCCGGTCCGCAAGCACGACGTGATCGCGATGTGCTCGGTCTACACCGCGCCCGAACCGCTGACCGAGGTGCTGATCGGCTTGGCCGCCGAATCAAAGGCGAAGGGCTGGTGGCATGCGTACGGCGACGTCGTCCCCGCCTGGTTCGAGCTGTACGTCGGAATGGAACAGGCGGCGAGCCGGCTGCGTTCGTTCGCCCCGAGCGTGATCCCCGGCCTGCTGCAGATCCGGGAGTACGCGGAGTGCGTCTTCCGCGAGTGGCACGGCGCCGACGAGGCGGCCGTGGAGAACGCGGTGGCCGTCCGGCTGGAACGGCAGTCGCTGCTCAACCGCCGCCGCCCGGAGGCGCCGCACCTCGACGTGATCATCGACGAGGGTGTGCTGCGGCGGTCCATCCCGGACACGTTCGGCATGCAGAAGCAGCTCGCTCACCTGGTGAACGTGTCCACGCGGCCGAACATCGGCGTGCGGGTCATCCCGTTCGCCGCCGGACCGCACCGGGCGGCCAGTTCCGGTCAGTTCACCATCCTCGAGTTCCCCGCGGTGGGCACGGCCTCGCCGGAACCGACCACCATCTATTGCGAGAACCTCACCGGCGCGCTCTACCTCGATAAGCTCGCGGAGGTGGAGGCGTACGAGTCGGTCTGGGCCCAACTCGAGGCCACCGCCCTGAGCCGATCCGACTCCGACGATCTCATCGGCGAGATCATCGAACGGAGTGACGCCGGATAGAGGGAGAACGGTGGCAGAACTCGATCTCACTGGTGCGGTGTGGCACAAGAGCACGCGCAGCGGTGGCAACGGCGGTGACTGCGTCGAGGTGGCCGGCAACCTCCCGGGCGTCGTGGCGGTCCGCGACTCCAAGAACCCGGGCGGCGGCACGTTGATCTTCACTCATGCGGAATGGGCGGCGTTCCTCGCCGGTGTCCGGGACGGGGAGTTCGACCTCGAGGTCCCTTAGAACTCGGTGTGCCGAGTCTTAAGGATGCCTTTGCGGGCACGATGCAGGCGGCGCCCGGGCGCATAGTGGACGGGCGTCGTCCCCCGGCCGCGCCACTGCGGGCGAATCCCCGCGCCCGGACGGTGGCGGGTCCGACGCGAAGTTCCACCGGGATTCATCCCCCACCTCGGTGGACGTCCGCTCGCCGCCGCCGCATCCCCCGGCGGCGGCGAGGGCGGGGACCGATCCGACCCGAGCGCGGCCGTGTCCCGGCCGCGTTTGCGCCCGGCGGTGCTCTCAGTCGCCGGCGGCCGGTTCCGGCCGGGTGCCGCGGTCCTGCAGCAGCGGCGTCGACCGCTTCCAGCGCGGCCCGTCGCCGTCCTTGCGCCGGCGGGCCATCCCGGCGAGAGCCTCCAGCACCACCCGGTTACCGAGCATCGCGGTGATCTCCGCGTGGTCGAACGGCGGCGACACCTCGACGATGTCCATGCCGACCACCGGCAGCTCGTGGCAGATCCGGGAGACGCTGTCGAGCAGCTGGCGGGCGGTGAAACCACCCGGCTCCGGGGTGCCGGTGCCGGGCGCGTGCCCCGGGTCGCAGACGTCGATGTCGACCGAGAGGAAGACACCGTCGCAGCCGTCCAGGGCGATCTCGAACGCGCTGTCCAGCACCGCGTCCAGGCCTCGCTCGACGATCTCGCTCATGTGGAACGAGTTCATCCGCTGATCGGCCATCCAGTCCAGGATCTCCGGGCCCGGCCAGTAGCCACGGAGCCCGAGCTGCAGGAACCGGTCACCGCGCACCGCACCGGACTCGATCAGCCGGCGCATCGGCTGCCCGTGACCGTAGAGCGACCCAAACTCGATGTCCCCGGTGTCG
Organism: Actinoplanes sp. DH11; assembly: GCF_020873875.1. Lineage (GTDB taxonomy): Bacteria > Actinomycetota > Actinomycetes > Mycobacteriales > Micromonosporaceae > Actinoplanes. The sequence continues at coordinate 13,979 of NZ_JAHWGU010000014.1, read as the reverse complement.
GCGTGCGCGTCGAAGTGGATCACTGAGATCGTGCCGGCGCCGTGCGTGCGCGCGACGCCGCTGACATCCGGCCAGGTGACGGTGTGGTCGCCGCCGAGGATCAGCGGGATCGCGCCGTGCCCGGAGATGAACGCGACCGCGTCCTCGATCGTCGTGCAGCTCCGCTGGATCTCGCCGCTGAACACCTCCAGGTCGCCGGCGTCCATGACGGTCAGGTCGCCGGAGAGCGCGTCCACCCGCATCGCCATGTGCGGGCGTGAGCCGTCGTGCGGCAGGTAGTCGGTGCCGCGGATCACCTGCGGGCCGAACCGCGCACCGGGCCGGTGCGACGTCCCGCCGTCGAAGGGCGCCCCCACGATCACCACGTCGGCGTCGGCGTAGGTCGCCGGCTCCTGCCAGTCGCAGGCCGGCACACCGAGGAACGTGTGGTCCGGCCCGAACATCGGTCCGTAACGGGTCATGCGGGTCATCCTTCCCGGCCGGCGGCGTCGAGGCGGACGGTATCGGCATACTCTACGGCCGGCACCGATCTCTGCGGCCGGCACCGATCTCTGCGGCCGGCACCGATCTCTGCGGCCGGCACCGATCTCTGCGGCCGGCACCGAGCGGGCGTGATCGACCGCCCGTAAGGTGTCGCGGGTGCTGGAACAGTTGAAGTCCCTCCTGCGGCGGTTGCTGGGGTCCGAGCCGGGACAGCGGCCGGGCGCTCAGCCCGTACCCCCGAAGCCGTCGACCGCGCCGCACCCGCGGCCCCGCTCCGCGCCGCGCACGCGGCAGCCCAAGTCTGCGCCGCGTGCCCAACCCCGGCCCGCGCCGCGATCACCGGCCACGCCCAAGCCGGCGGCCCCCAAGGGGGCCACGCCGAAGCCGGCCGGGCAGCGCGCGCCCCGGGTGGTGCCGACGCCGCAGGGCCGGCACCTCGCCTACGCCCCCGACCTGGACGGCGACGCCGACCCCGGCGAGATCGTCTGGACCTGGGTGCCCTACGAGGACGACCCCGCCCAGGGCAAGGACCGGCCGGTGCTGGTCGTCGGCCGCGACGCGCGGACCCTGCTCGGCCTGATGCTCTCCAGCCAGAACGAGCGCGACGGGCAGCGGCACTGGATGGCGCTCGGCCCCGGGGAATGGGATCGCACCGCCCGGCCCAGCTGGGTGCGCCTGGACCGAGTGCTCGAAGTCGACGAGGACGGCATCCGCCGCGAAGGGGCGGTCCTGGACCGGCCACGGTTCGACCGGATCGCGGCGACCCTGCGACGGGACTACGGGTGGCCCTGATCGAGGGGTTCCCTGATCGAGGGGTGGCCGACGTAACCGGACAGTTGCCGCGTCATCCGGATAGCGTTGGTCGCATGAATGTGGACGTCATGACCGGCTTCGGTGGAAAACAGGCCTGGCTCGCCGTCGCCGGCGGCGAGCCCGCGGCGGTGTTCGACGCGCTCGGCCTGCGCGACCTCGGGCCGGTGTCCTGGCGTGACGGACTGGACCTGGCCCACCTCACCGACGACCGGATCGCGGTCACGCCGCCACTGCCCGGCGCCCGCGGCATCGACTGGGTGCTCGCCGCCGGCCGCGGGCTGATGCGCCCCGGGCTCGACGTGGTCGCGATCTCCGCCGCGCTCGGGACCGAGGTGCAATTCTTCGCGACACACCGGGTGACCGAGCTGCACCGGTGGCAGCGCGCCGCCGGAGGTGAACTGGTGCGGGCGTTCGGGTATGTCGGTCAGACCGGCGAGGTCACCTCCTGGTTCGGCGACCCCGACCCGGCGGAACGGGACGCCGGCCTGCCCGGCGAACTCGACGAGGAGGCCACCGTGCTGGTCGCCGAACGCGACGTGTTCCGGGTCGCCGCAGCCTGGAGCATCGACCCCACCACCCTGACCGGGCCCGCGCCCGGACCGCTGCGGATCGGCGCCTACGCCTCTGGAGGGCCACATGCGTAAGTACGTGATCATGGGAGTCCAAGGCAGCGGCAAAGGCACCCAGAGCAAGCTGCTGCGCGAGGAGTTCGGCCTGGTGCACATCAGCGTCGGCGACATCTTCCGCTGGAACGTTCGCAACCACACCAAACTGGGTGCCCAGGTCCGCCGGATCATGGCGGCCGGCGACCTCGTCGACGACGACCTCGTCGAATCCGTCGTCCGCCGCCGCCTCGACGAGCACGACTGGAACTTCGGCTTCATCATCGACGGTTTCCCCCGCAACGGGCGGCAGGCCGAGTTCTTCATGGAGAGCTACGACATCGACGCCGTCATCCACCTCGAACTCCCCGACGACGAGGTGCGCCGCCGCGTCCTCAGCCGGCGGCTCTGCCCCAACTGCGGCATGGACTACAACCTGATCGCCGACCGTCCCGAACAGGAGGGCCGCTGCGACATCTGCGGCCACTCCCTGGTCACCCGCGCCGACGACACGCCGGAGGCGCTCGAGTCCCGGCTCCGCGACTACCACGAGAAGACTCGTCCGGTGCTGGAACTGTTCCGGCGCAAGGAGGTCGTGCACGACGTGGACGGGCGGCCGCCCCTCGACGAGATCCAGCAGGCCATCCGCGACACGCTGGGCCTTCCGCCGTACGTCAAGCCGGCGGCGGCCTAGCCCGGAGAGGGCGGTCGCCGCGCCCGTGATCTGCCGCGCCCGTGATCTGCCGCGCCCGTGATCTGCCGCGCCCGTGATCTGCCGTGGCCGCCCGATTCTCGCCCGGCCGGCCCCTCGGCCAGCGTGCTTTGGTCAGCCGTGGCATTCGTTCGTCGGCCAGCGTGCCCTGGGTCGGCCATGCCAGCGACGAGGTTCGCGGTGACATTCGGCAGGTCGCGCTGGTGGTAGCGGGGCAGATCCGGATGTTCAGCACAAATCGTCCGCCTTTTGCTGCTTGACGGAACCCATAGGGGCAACCGGGGCCGCTGCATCCTGGTCGACGCCCCCGCCGACGCCGCCCGCACCGCCTTGCGCTCCCTTTTCGGGCGTCGGTGGCGTCTTTCTGGCGTTGGTGGCGTCTTTCGGGCGTCGGTGGCGTCCGCCCGCCGAGATGTTGATCTGCTAGCGATGCGAAATCGCTGTCATAGCCCCATGATCACCGCGATTTCGCATCGCTAGCAGATCAACAAGTCCACGCGAACGCACCGCAGCGGACCGCAGTGACCGAGTGCAGACAACATAACGCCGCACTTGTCCGCTTCGCGGAATGCTGGTGGGATCCCTTGCGCCATGCGCTGCACCCGACCTCGGCTCGGTACAAATCGGAAGAAAGCGGTACTCGCTGCTTGGCAAGACCGTAACGGCCGCGCCAAACTCTTGCCCAGTCCTCGCTCCGTGCTGTCGCCTGGCCTCGCGGTTGGCCGGCCCCGCAGTGGCCTGCGGTCTCCCGGTTCGCGCCGCCTTCCAGTTCGCGCCGCCTTCCGGTTCGCGTCGGTCTGCCAGCTCGCGCCGCCTTCCGGTTCGCGCCGTCTCCTGGTTCGCGTCGGTCTCCCGGTTCCCGTCGGTCTCCCGGCTTGCGCCCGTCTGCCGGCTTGCGCGGTCTCCCGGCTTGCGCCCGTCTCCGGGTTCGTGCCGCCGACCTTCTGTGCGCCGATCAAGCCCGCGGTCCGCAATCACGCACCGGCGCAAAACCCACACGATCGGGCACATTAGAGATCATCTATCCGCTACGCCGGGTGTGCCCGTAATAGCACTGCCCGCCACATTAGTCGCCCGCTTCGCCGGAAAACTCGGCGGTAAGGAGACCGAAATCTCTTTGACATATTGCTTTCGGGCACAATCGGGCGTAAACAAAGACAAAGCCAAAACGAGCCGGGCGGTGAGTGGATGTACGCGGAGGAACGCCAGCAGGAGATCGTCCAGCGGGCCCGTGCCGAGGGCCGGGTTGACGTCGTCACGCTGGCGGACACCTTCGGCGTGACGGCGGAGACGATCCGCCGGGACCTGACCGTGCTGGAGCGGGCCGGTGTGCTGCGCCGGGTGCACGGCGGGGCCATCCCGATGGAGCGGCTGGGGTTCGAGCCGGCGCTCGCCACCCGGGACGCGGTTCTGATCAGTGAGAAGGAGCGGATCGCCAAGGCGGCGCTCGCCGAGATCCCGGAGGATGGCGCGATCATCCTGGATGCCGGTACGACGACGGCCCGGCTCGCGCAGCTTCTGCCGGCGGACCGGGAACTGACCGTGGTGGTCAACTCGCCGGTGCTGGCCTCGACGCTCGGCCTCAAGCCCAACCTCACCGTCCTGCTGCTCGGTGGCCGGGTCCGCGGCAAGACGCTTGCCACGGTGGACGACTGGGCGTTGCGGCCGCTCGCCGACATGTATGTCGACGTCGCCTTCATGGGCACCAACGGCTGCACCGTGGAGCGGGGCATGACCACGCCCGACCCGGCCGAGGCGGCGGTCAAGCGGGCGATGATCGCCGCGGCCCGCCGGGTGGTGCTGCTGGCCGACCACACCAAGATCGGCAACGACTACCTGGCGCGGTTCGGCGGCCTGGCCGAGCTGGATCTGCTGATCACGGACAGCGGCCTCGACGGCGAACTCGCTGCCGAGGTCGAGGGCACCGGCGTCCGGCTGGTCCGGGCATGAGCGACAGCCGCACCGGCAAGCCGACTGCCGGCACGACGGCCGGTCGGGGGCAGATGATTCTCACGGTCACGCTCAATCCCAGCGTGGACCGGGCGCTGGAGGTCGATGCTCTGGTCCGGGGTGAGGTGCTGCGGGCCGCCGACTCGCACATCGATCCTGGTGGCAAAGGGGTGAACGTGTCGCGCGCGCTGCTCGCCAACGGTGTCCGGTCGACGGCGGTGGTGCCGGCGGGTGGTGCCGAGGGCGATCAGCTCGTCGATCTTCTCAAGGGTGAGGGTGTCGACATGGTGGCCGTGCCGATCACCGGGCGGACGCGTTCCAACATTACGGTGGCCGAGCCGGACGGCACGGTCACAAAGATCAACGAGGCGGGGCCGACGCTTTCGGATGTCGAGTTCGCGCAGGTCAGCGAGGCGGTGCTGACGGCGGCGAGCAGTGCTGACTGGGTGGTGATCTGCGGCAGTCTGCCGCCGGGGCCGACGGTGGCGGCGTTCAGTGACCTGTGTGAGCGGCTGGTCAAGTCGGGTGTCCGGCTTGCCGTGGACAGCAGCGGTCCGGCGTTGCTGGCGGGCGTCGCGGCCGGCGCCGCGCTGGTCAAGCCGAACCGGGAGGAACTGGCCGAGGCGGCCCGCACCGAACTTGTCACGTTCGGTGATGTGGTCCGGGCTTGTGAGCTGTTGCGGGAGGCCGGCGCGGGCACGGTGCTGGCGAGTCTCGGGGCGGCGGGCGCAGTGCTCGTCGACGACGACGGTGTGCTGGCGGGCACGTCGCCGGTTAGCGCGCCGCGCAGCACGGTCGGTGCCGGTGACGCGCTGCTGGCGGGGTTCCTCGCGGGTGGTGCGCGCGGCGAGGCCGCCCTGGTGGAGGGCCTGGCGTGGGGCGCGGCCGCGGTGAGTCTTCCGGGCAGCCGGATGCCCCGGCCAGAAGATCTTGATTGTACGAGCATTCGCGTCGACCGGAATCCGGACCGGAACCGGCAGTTACGCCGCGATTGACATCGCGGCACCCGCACCAAACCGTTTCAACGCGGTATCAGCAATGCCATCGGAAACTGGACCCCTCTCACCTCTTCCGTCAAAGGTGCACTCGAAAACCCGTACTCGAAAGGTTTTCGATCTGGCGCGAATGGCGTCCCTGGCGAATGGAGATCGTCATGGCTTCTACCTACACACCTCAGGTCACCGGTACGGGCTTCAAGGCCCGTGTCCAGAAGGTCGGCGGTTATCTCGCCGGAATGGTCATGCCCAATATTGGCGCGCTCATCGCCTGGGGCCTGATCACCGCCCTGTTCATTCCGGTCGGCTGGATTCCGAACGAGAATCTGGCGCAGCTCGTCGACCCGATGATCAAGTATTTGCTGCCGGTGCTGATCGGTTACACCGGTGGCCGGATGGTGCACGGCCAGCGCGGTGCGGTGGTCGGCGCGGTCGCCACGTTCGGTGTCGTGGTCGGCGCTGACGTGCCGATGTTCCTCGGCGCGATGATCATCGGTCCGCTCGCCGCCTACGTGCTGAAGCTCTTCGACACCGCGATCGAGGGCAAGGTCCGTCCCGGCTTCGAGATGCTTATCGACAATTTCTCCGCCGGCATCATCGGTGGTGCGTTCGCGATTCTCGGCAAGCTGGCCATCGGCCCGATCGTCGAGGGCCTGACCAAGGCCGCCGGCAACGGTGTCGACTGGCTGCTGGACCACAGCCTGATGCCGCTGGTGTCGGTGCTGGTGGAACCGGCCAAGGTGCTGTTCATGAACAACGCCATCAACCACGGCGTGTTCAGCCCACTCGGGGTGCAGCAGGTGCAGGAGCAGGGCAAGTCGATCCTGTTCATGATCGAGTCGAACCCCGGTCCGGGTCTGGGCCTGCTCGCCGCCTACCTGTTCTTCGGCCCGAGGTCGCTGCGCCCGTCCGCACCGGCCGCCATGATCATCCACTTCCTCGGCGGCATCCACGAGATCTACTTCCCGTACGTGCTGATGAAGCCGCGCCTGATCCTCGCGATGATCGCGGGCGGCATGGCCGGCGTCGCGACCTTCATGGTCACCGGTACCGGCACCGTGGCGTCGCCCGCCCCGGGCAGCATCTTCGCCTTCGCCGCCGTGACCGCGCGGGACGGGTACGTCGGGATGATCCTCGGCGTCGTGATCGCCGCCCTGGTCACCTTCGGTGTCGCATCCCTGCTGCTCGGCTTCGGCAAGCTCAAGTCCGATCAGGAGCTCGACCCAGCCGAGGAGCAGGTGGCCGACGAGGCGGAGATCCCGCACCAGCGCACCGCCGACACTGCCGCCGGCAACGCCGCCGACACCACCGGTCACAGCGCGGGCAGTGAGCGCGCCGCCGAGGGGACGGACCGTGCCGGCACCGACAGCAACCGCAAGGAAAACGCTTAGACCAGGAGGTTCGCCATGGCAACCATCAACGGCAAGGACATTCGCAAGCTGGTCGTCGCCTGTGACGCCGGAATGGGCAGCAGCGTGATGCTCGCCAGCACGCTGCGCAAGCAGCTCGGCAAGAGCGGCGTCACCGTGGAGCACAGCCCGGTGAACTCGATCCCGGCCGACGCCGACCTGGTGGTCTGCCACAGCGGGCTGGCCGCCCGGGCCCGCTCGGTGGCGCCGAGCAAGCCGATCGTGCCGTTCCAGGTCTTCCTCGGCGACCCGGCCGTGACCAAGGTGGTCAAGGCCATCCAGCAGGGCACGGACCTCAATGTCTGAGCTGCTCGACCGCCGGGCCGTCCGGTTGGACGAGACGGCTGCGGACAAGGAGGAGGCGATCCGGCTCTGCGGTGCCGCCCTGGTCGAGATAGGGGCGGCCGAGGCCGGATACGTCGACACGATGGTGGCCCGGGAGAAGTCCGTCTCCACCTACGTCGGCGAGGGCGTCGCTATCCCGCACGGCACCCTCGACGGCAAGGCCCTGGTGAAGCGGGACGCCCTCGCGGTGCTCCGCTTCCCGGCCGGCGTCGACTGGGACGGCGAGCAGGTGACCGTCTGCGTCGGCATCGCCGCCGCCGGGGACGGTCATGTCGAACTGCTGGCCGCGCTCGCCGAGATCCTCCTCGACGAGGACCAGGCCCGTTCGTTGAGAGAAGCCACCGACGTGGACACCGTCATCGGGCTTCTGAGTTCCGTTCAGGAAGAGGCAAGTGAATGAAGGTCGTACGATTCCACGCTCCCGGCGACGTCCGCTTCGAGGACATGCCGGAGCCCGAGGCCGGCGCGGGTGAGGTGAAGATCCGCGTGCGGAACTGCTCCACCTGCGGCACCGATGTGAAGATCTCCAAGTTCGGTCACCACCACATCCACCCGCCCCGGGTGATGGGCCACGAGATCGCCGGCGAGATCGTCGCGGTGGGTGACGGGGTCGAGGGCTGGGTGCCGGGCGACCGGGTCCAGGTCATCGCCGCGATCCCGTGCGGTGAGTGCGCCGAGTGCCGCCGGGGCCGGATGACGGTCTGCCCGAACCAGGTCTCGATGGGCTACCACTTCGAGGGCGGCTTCGCGCAGTACATGGTGGTACCGAAGGAGGTGCTCAAGGTCGACGGTCTCAACCGCATCCCGGAGGGCGTCTCGTTCGCCGAGGCCTCGGTGGCGGAGCCGCTCGCCTGTGCGCTGAACGCGCAGAACCTGGCCCGGGTCGGCGAGGGCGACGACGTCGTGGTGATCGGCTCCGGCCCGATCGGCTGCCTGCACGTCCGGCTGGCGCGGGCTCGCGGCGCCGCCCGGGTGTTCCTGGTCGAACTGAACCGGGAACGCCTCGACATGGCCGCCGCGCTGGTCAAGCCGGACGCCGCGATCTGCGCGGCCGAGGTGGACCCGATCGAGGAGGTCCGCAAGCTGACCGACGGCCGCGGCGCCGACGTGATCATCACGGCGGCGGCGTCCGGCAAGGCGCAGGAACAGGCGATCGAGATGGCGGCCCGGCAGGGCCGGATCAGCTTCTTCGGCGGCCTGCCCAAGGACAACCCGACGATCACCTGCGACTCGAACCTGGTGCACTACCGGGAGCTGATGATCGTCGGGGCCAACGGTTCCAGCCCGGCGCACAACGCCGAGGCGCTCAACCTGGTCGCCACCGGCGCGGTGCCGGTCGCCGACCTGATCACTCACCGCCTGCCGCTGGAGGGCGCGATCGACGCGTTCGGCATCGTCGCCCGCGGTGAGGCCATCAAGGTCACCATCGAGCCGTAAGGAGATCGCCATGCCCACGCGCACCGTTGCCGTCGGTTCCGCCAGCGGCCTGCACGCCCGGCCGGCCAAGTTGTTCGTCGAGGCCGCCGCCGCGGCCCCGGTGAAGGTCACCATCCGGGTCGGTGAGAAGAAGCCGGTGCCGGCCAAGAGCATGCTGTCGGTGCTCGCGCTCGGCGCCAAGAAGGGCACCGAGGTCACCATCGAGGCCGACGGCGACGGTGCCGAGCAGGCCCTCGACGACCTGGCCGCGTTGCTCGCCAGCGACCTGGACGCCTGACGATGGCCGAGGTGGTGAGCCTTTCCGGGATCGGGGTCTGCGCCGGGATCGCCGCCGGTCCGCTGCTGCGGATCGCCGACGTGCCGGCGCTGCCCCCGCCCGCCGCCGCGGCCGACCCGGAGGCGGAGGTGGCCCGGGCGACGGCCGCACTCGCCGAGGTGGTCGCCGACCTGGAACGTCGGGCCGGCCGGGCCGGTGACGAGACAGTCGCCGAGGTGCTGCGGGCCGAGGCGTTGATGGCCGGCGACGAGGCACTTCTCGACGGCGTCCGGGAGCACGTCGAGGACGGCGCCGACGCGGTGCACGCGGTGGATCGGGCGTTCGGCGCCTACCGGGAGGTGTTCGAGGCGGCCGGCGGGTACCTGGCCGAGCGCGTCGCCGACCTGGACGACCTGCGCAACCGGGCGGTCGCGGTGCTGCTCGGGCTGCCCATGCCGGGGGTGCCGCAGCCGGGGCACCCCTACGTGCTGGCGGCGAAGGACCTGGCGCCGGCCGACACCGCCGACCTCGATCCGGCCCTCGTGCTCGCGCTCGTCACCGAGGCCGGCGGCCCGACCAGCCACACCGCGATTCTGGCCCGGGCGCTGGGCCTGCCCGCGGTGGTGGCCTGCCCGGGCGTGCTCGACGTCGCCGAGGGCACGCTGGTGCTGGTGGACGGGGCTTCGGGCCGCGTCGACGCCGGCATCGACGAGGCTGCCGCGGAGGCCGCACGGCAGGGGGCGTCCGAGGTGGTTGCCGCGGCCGCGGCCTTCACCGGACCGGGCCGGACCTCCGACGGGTACGAGGTGAAGCTCCTCGCCAATGTCGGATCGGTCAAGAACGTCCCGGCCGCCGACGAGGTGAACGCCGAGGGGATCGGCCTGTTCCGCACCGAGCTGCTCTTCCTCGACCGCGGCCAGGAGCCGGGGCACGACGAGCAGGTGGCGGCGTACCGGGACGTCTTCGCCGCGATGGCCGGGCGGCGGGTCGTGATCCGTACCCTCGACGCCGGTGCCGACAAACCGCTGCCGTTCCTGAATCAGGAAGGTGAGCCCAATCCGGCCCTCGGCATCCGCGGCCTGCGGATCGCCCGGCAGCGCCCGCAGGTGCTCGCCACCCAGCTCGCGGCGATCGCCGAGGCCCGGTCGCAGACCGGCGCCGACGTCTGGGTGATGGCGCCGATGGTTTCCACGCTCGCCGAGGCGACCACGTTCGCGGCCGCCGTCCGCGACGCCGGCCTGCCGAAGGCCGGCGTGATGATCGAGGTGCCGGCGGCCGCCCTGCGTGCGGCGGACCTGCTTCAGGTGGTCGACTTCCTGAGCATCGGCACCAACGACCTGAGCCAGTACGCGTTCGCCGCCGACCGGATGTGCGGCGCCCTGGCCGACCTGCTCGACCCGTGGCAGCCCGCGCTTCTGCAGCTGATCGGGATCTGCGGCGCGGCCGGCCGGGCCACCGGCAAGCCGGTCGGTGTGTGCGGGGAGGCGGCGTCCGACCCGGGGCTGGCGCCGATCCTGGTCGGTCTCGGTGTCACCAGCCTGTCGATGTCACCCCGGGCCATCCCGCCGGTGCGGGCGGCCCTGGCCGGCCGCACCGCGGACGACTGCCGCCGGCTGGCCGAGCTTGCCGTCGCGGCGCCGGACGCCACGGAGGCACGCAAGCTGGTCGCTTGACGCCCGGTTCTCGATCTTGTTGGGGTCGCGCCGACCGGGCGAACAACAAGATCGAGAGGGCGGCGGTCAGCTGAACGGGAAACCTGCCGGGAAGGTGATCCGCGTCGGCACCGGCATCGTCGCCATCAGGTTGATGACGTCCAGCAGGACCTTCGGCGTGCCGGGCGCGCCCTGCACCGCCACGACCGTCTTCTTCCCGCCGTTGCGGTAGCCGACCTCGACCTTGTAGCGGAAGCGGTCGCAACAGGCCTTCTTCGGGACGTACCGGGGGGCGAGCGCACGGAACTCCGCGCTCGAGGCGAGCCGGAGGACCCGTACGGCGTGCTTGTTGTCCCCGCCGACCAGGGTGAAGGCCGAGACGCGGCCGGCGACACCGCCGGTCCGGACGACGGAGATCATCTCGGCGGGGCCGGCGGGCTTCTTGACCGGCTTCGGCTTGTCGGCGGCCTTCGGCTTGTCGGCGGGCTTGGCCTGGTCGGCGGGCTTCGCTTGGTCGGCGGCTTTTGGTTGGTCGGCGGGCCTTGCGTGGTCGGCGGGTGCCGGCGCGGCGGTGACCGCTGTCGCGTCGGCCGGGGCCGTGTCGGCCGGCGCGGCGAGCGCCGGGCCGCCGGCCAGCGCGACGATCCCGAAGGTCAGCGCGATCGGTAGGGAGAACCTGCTCATGCGGCGCACATTATCGGGTGTTATGCCGGAAATTGTGGCAAAACGCCCGTAGATCACGAAGCAGAGGTCAAAGGCTCACGTCAGGGGTGCGGGTTACCGAGCTGATCGGCCGGACCCAGGTCGTAGCCGCGCTTCTTCAGCCTCGTCTCCAGCACGTGACAGACGTGCTCGGCGACCGCGAGCCGCGCGTACGGCTTGCTGTCACCGGGAACCACCTTCCAGCGGGCCCGCGGCCGGTCGGTCCGCTCGATCATGTCCTCGATCGCCGCCTCGTACTGCGGGCGCTTCTCCCGGTTCCGCCAGTCCTCGTCGGTCAGCTTCCACGAGCGCAGCGGGTCGTTCTTGCGGCTCTCGAAACGCCGCAGCTGCTCCTCCGGTGAGACGTGCATCCAGAACTTGACCAGGATCATGCCCTCGGCGGTCAGGGTGCGCTCGAACTCGACGATCTCGTCGTACGCCCGTTTCCACTGCTCGGTCGTGGCGAACCCCTCGACCCGCTCGACGAGCACCCGCCCGTACCAGGAACGGTCCAGCACGGTCATCCCGCCGTTGCCGGGCAGCACGCTCCAGAACCGCTGGAGGAAGTGGTGCCGCTTCTCGTCGTAGGTGGGCGCGGCGAACTGCGACACCCGGACGTGCCGTGGGTCAATCATGCTGACCAGCCGCTTGATGGCGCCACCCTTGCCGGACGCGTCCCAGCCCTCGAAGAGCACGCAGAGCGGCGGCCCGATCTCTTTCTCGCCGATCTGGCCGCCGAGCAGCAGGCGCAGCCGCAGCAGCCGCTCCTGCGCCGCCGCCAGGCGTTCCTCGGCCTTCTTCTTCGAGATGTCGACAGGTGCTGTGGCACTTCCGAGGTGACCCATCCGTCCAGCATCCCCAAACCCGCTGTGATCCGCACCGGCGGGTGCGGGACAATCCGTGCGTGACTCTCGTAGACGACCTGCTGTGGCGCGGACTGATCCAGGACTCGACCGACCCCGACGAGCTGCGCAAGACACTCGACGACGGCTCGCTCACGTTCTATGTGGGCTTCGACCCCACCGCCGCGTCGCTGCACGTCGGCCACCTCATGCAGGTGCTCACCGCACGCCGGCTCCAGCAGGCCGGGCACCGGCCGCTGCTGCTGGTCGGCGGCGCCACCGGCCAGATCGGTGACCCGCGGGAATCCAGCGAGCGCAGCCTGAACCCGCTCGAGGTGGTGGAGGGCTGGGTGCGGCGGATCCGCGAGCAGCTGTCGCCGTTCGTCACCTACGACGGGGAGAACGCGGCGACGCTCGTCAACAACCTGGACTGGACCGGCCCCACGTCGGTGATCGATTTCCTGCGCGACGTGGGCAAGCACTTCCCGGTCAACAAGATGCTGGCCCGGGACGTGGTGCGCAACAGGCTGGAGAGCGGCATCAGCTTCACCGAGTTCAGCTACCAGTTGCTCCAGGCCAACGACTTCTACGAGCTGCACGTCCGCAACGGCTGCATGTTGCAGTTCGGCGGCTCCGACCAGTGGGGCAACATCACCGCCGGCGTCGACTTCGTGCGCCGCCGCGGTGCCGGCCCGGTGCACGCCTTCGTCACCCCGCTGGTCCTCAAGGCCGACGGCACCAAGTTCGGTAAGACCGCCGGTGGTGCCGTCTGGCTGGACCCGAGCATGACCACGCCGTACTCCTTCTACCAGTTCTGGGTCAACGCCGACGACCGCGACGTCAACCAGTACCTGCGCTACTTCAGCTTCAAGGGCCGGGAGGAGCTGGAGGAGCTGGAGAAGGCGACCGCGGAGCGGCCGCAGGCCAGGCTCGCGCAGCGAGCCCTGGCCGAGGAGATCACCGCGCTGGTGCACGGCGAGGAGGAGGCACGCCAGGCGATCGCGGCGAGCCAGGCGCTCTTCGGGCGCGGATCTCTGGACGAGCTCTCGGCGGACACCTTGCGCGCCGCACTGGCCGAGGCCGGGCTTCTGGAGGTACGGGGGGAGCTGCCGACCGTGGGCTCGCTGCTGAAGGAGTCGGGTCTCGTGGCGAGCGCCAACGAGGCCCGCCGCACGATCGGGGAGGGCGGCGCCTACCTGAACAACGAGCGCATCACCGACGGTGAGGCGGTCGTTCCGGAGTCGGCACTGCTGCACGGCCGGTTCCTGGTGCTGCGCCGCGGCAAGCGGACGTTCGCCGGGGTCGAGATCGTCAAATAACGCTCTGACCTGAGCTTTCGCACTGATCGGCCCGTTGTGACCCACGTCGCGGCGGGCCGATTTGGTGTCCGGGACACGTGGTTGTAATGTTGTCCGAGCCGCCAGGGAGACGGGCGAGCGAACGGGACCCGCCAGGGGCCCGGAGCGGCCGTCCTGGAGGAACCCGAGAAATGATCACGGCTTAGAGTCGTGTAATGTTTCGCGGGGCTCGAACGGGATACCGATTCTGATTCGAATTCGCCGAAAACGCGGATTTGACGGGGCGGAAAACGGGAGAGTAAAGTTGAACGAGTGCCCCGGGGAAACGGGCCGCGGATTGCGGATCGTTTTGATGGTGTGCGGTTGTTCTTTGAGAACTCAACAGGGTGCTTGATAAGCCAGTGCCAATTATGGCAATACCCCGGCCTATCTGTTTACAGGTGGGTTGGAGATTCCTTTGGCAACATTTGTTTGTTGCCGGGA